>NZ_JAAMQM010000021.1 GCF_013523055.1 Pseudomonas capeferrum
GCAGCGGTTGGGCCTTGTTGCCCGGGCCGATCTCGATGACCTGAGCGGTGCCCATCCAGTAGGTGTCGCACCAGGGGCTGAGAATGGCGTGGGCCAGTTGGTGGACCTTGTCGTGGTCGATGATTTCCTCGCGGAAGGTCTTGCTGTGGGTTACCAGGTTGGTCAGGCGCTTGGTGTTGGCCCCATGGAAATCCTGGGCGCCTTCGTTGCTCTTGGACGAGCCCGCGGGAATCTTGTCCAGCTCAGGTTGTATTTCTGTGTTGAAACGCGCCACCTGGTCGGCGGTGAGCATGCCTTTGATGATGACCCCGGCATCCTCTTTGAGGATTTTCAGAACTTCTTCTTTCGGGGTGTCGAGGGTGATTTTCTTGAATGCACTGGTCATGACGGAAACCTGATGAGTATGAGAAATGATGGCACGGGGCGATGCCGAATAACGGCTGTCACACCCGGCCGGTCGGCCGACTAGACGTTGGCGGGTACGCTGTAATCCACCGCAGTCCCGAGCCAGCCATCCCAGCGTTTGGTCCAGTAAAGATTGTGCAGTTGGGTCGTCAGCGCGCCTGGGCCCGCCTTGCCACCCAGTACGGTGTCGTCGACGCTGTTAATCGGCATGATCCCGCCGGCAGTAGAGGTGAGGAAGGCCTCGTCGGCATTGATCAACTGTTCGACATGGACACGCTCGACATGGATCGGCATGCCGATTTCCTTCGCCAGCTCCAGCGTGGTCTTGCGTGTGATGCCTTCCAGGCAACCGGAGTCTGGGGTGTACAACACCCCATCCTTGATCAGGAAAATATTGGAGCCTGGAGCTTCGGTCAGATAGCTATTGGCATCACAGAGCACCGACCATTCCTTGTTGGCGGCCTTGGCTTCGAACAACGACAGCTTGAGGTCCATCCAGTGGAAGTTTTTTGCGGTTGGATCGACGGCTTCTGGCGGAATGCGGATGTACTGCTTGCTGACCAGCAGATCGAGGCCGCGCGAGCGCTGTTCATCGTTGGAAAGAAAGACGTAGGGCACGACAAAGGCGTAGAAGCGGTTTTCGAAAGCCTGGGGATTGATCCGGTCTCCACCGACGCGCATGCGCCCGCGTGTGACAGCCCACCAGACGTACGCTTCCTTGGCGCCTGCCTGTTTGATCAGGTTGGTGAGGATCTCGGTGGTCTGCGCGTTGGTGTAGGGGTTGGTCAGCTGGAACTTGGCGCAGGCACTTTCAAAGCGCGCCAGGTGGTCTTCCAGGCGAAACAGATAGCCCTTGCTGACGCTGACAACGTCGTAGCAGGCATCGGCCTGGGTAAAGCCCAGGTCGCTCATCGGGATCGCTGCGTTGTCCAGATCCACATAGATGCCATTGATGAAGGCCGAGCCGTGATCATATTTCGGTTCGTAGGCGACACGGAGATGGCCCGGGTCGCTCAACATGATGTGTTGTGCCTGGATGATGCTCATCGGTCACTCTCCATTGCGAGTTGAGGCCCAAGTTGAGATGGAAACTGCGCAAGGCACAGGCCCCTTCAGTTGTGTTGCCGGTGAGCTCATGGTAGGGCGGTCATGACGGAATCAAACAGGTGAGACGGGGCCAAGTTTCGACGCCAGCGCGGCCACCTTCCAACGTGACAAGATTCGTGTGCCGGGTACGCCAGCCTGCTGTCCTGCCAGGATGCTTTGTTGGCCATACATCACCTTTTCGCTGAGCGACCGATGCCTAGAGCTTCTGGCAGCGCGGTAGACGGCTGCGCAAGGCCACGAGGCCGATGAGTTACCGGCGGTCTTGAGGTATTTCGCCGCCTGGATTGACCGATACCTTCCAGCGTCTGGCCGGCGGGGAGGGACGCAATGGCCGTAAAAATGTCCCCTTCGCACCTGTTTGGCAGGGTCGCCAGGCTCATAATCGGAGCGTCACGGATGGCGCGGAAGTGGCTGGAAAGGTCACGAATACAGGGATGCTGACACACACACAATAAAAACGATTTTCCAGACATCCTGCCCTTTACCGTTTCAGGAGCAGCTCATGCGTGATGCATCCAGCCTTCATATTTCCGGCGAACATGCCTTTCTGATCGATGAGGCGATCGGCGACCTTGACCTCGACCTGGTCAAGAGCCTGATCGCTTTGAATTCTGCTGAAAACCTGAAAGACGAAACCAGTCTGCCGACTGGCTCGATCATCCTGACCGCCGCGGGTTGGTTTGTTGCCGGTGTTGTCCTTTGGGCCCTTGTGGGCTTTTACATCTGATAGAGGTTTGCCATGAGCAATGCAGGTGAAGACGTAAGTGGGCTCATCTCTCGGGAAACTCTGGCAGGTCGTTTACCGGTGCCGGGTTCTGCGCGGCTGTACAACGGTTTCGGCACCTTGTTGGGGGCGGCCATTGCGATCGGCGCGGCGAGTTTCAACTACTTGTTCGGCGCATCGATCGCCTATATCGGCAGCACGTCCCTCGGCATTATCGGTTATTTGATCGGCCTGATGATGACGCTGGCGCCCATGTACCTGGCGTCGGGAATGCTGAGTTATCGCCATGGTGTCGACCCGGTGGATGCGGCCAAGAGCGTATTGGGCACTCGAGGCTCGTCACTGCTGCTGGTGATGATACTGGTAACCACGCTGGGTTGGTCGTTTGTGCTGATCGCCATGACCGGGCAGGCGGCAGGGCGCTTGCAGCAGGTATTGTTCTACCCCGGCGGCGGTATCGATAATACGTTCGTGGCCGGTGTCTCTATTGCCATGCTGGTGCTGATCTGGCTGCTGCTCAGAAAAGGCCCAGCCATGATCGCTATGCTGACGCGCTTCACATCACCTGCGATTCTGATCATTGCGGCCGTCTTGTTATACCTGGTGACCCGGGATGTCAGTTTCACAACGTTGCTGCATACCAATGTTGATCCGAAGCTGGCCTACACCACCGACCCATTGCTGCAGTTGGCCTACGGCGTAGAGTTCGGCGCATCCAATGCGCTGACGATTGTGCCGTTTTTTGGCGGCATGGCACGCTTGATCCACAAGCGTAAACACCTGGTCACGCCTTGCCTACTGGGTGCGGGGTTGATTGGCGCGGGCTTCACGACGGCTGTCGGCGCTCTGGCAGCTGTGGCCACAGGCTCCACCGAGCCTGCCGAGTGGGTGGTCAAGACGGCCGGCAATGGCCTGGGTACGTTGATCGTGACGGTCCTGCTACTGGCGAACCTGGGGACCTTGATCAGCTTCTTCTACCTGGCCGGGGTTTCAGTCCAGCAGATCAGATTTTTTGCCGGGTTGCGCTGGGACATCATCATTGCGCTTCTGTTGCTCCCAGGCATCGTCGTGGCTTTTGAAACGGAGTGGCTGATCGCTCATGTGATGAATTGGCTGGCCTACAACGGTGCGATGTTTGTCGGCATTGCTGCGATTCTGCTCACCGATTACGTGTTGCTGCGTCGTCAGAAAGTCCTGCCGGCCCATTTGTTCGTCAAGACCCGTGAAAGCGCCTACTGGTTTTGGGGTGGAGTGAACTGGGTGGCGATGGGGACCATCGTGCTCGGGATTTGGACCTATCTGTCGCTGTTCAACCCGATGACATTGGCAGTAGGCGGCTCGTTCCGCTATATCGGTGCGGCCATGCCTTCTTTTGCACTGTGCATCGTGACGTACTATGTGGCCATGCGCCTGGTGATCGCCTTGAGTGACAAAGGCGGTTACCGTAACGTTGATCAGTTGGCCCTGAAGAAGGTCAGTGTAGGGCTGTAGCTCAGTCTCGTAGAACCAGGCCCTGGCTCACCGTCGGGGCCTTTTGTTTTGTGGGGCAGCGGATTGCAGCCAGTCCCGGTGATTTGCCGCTCCAATGGACAGGGACCGACCAGGATTGATGGGGAAAGTCATATGACCTTTAAATAAGGTCGATTGTCCTAAATCAAGTGGCCTCCTTACAATTTGTCTACGTTGGGCAGGACGCCCGGGGTATTGAGGTCCGCGAGGTTGCATCGCGATCTTGCCAGCAGGCATTCTGTGAAAGTGAAAGAGCCGCTTTTGGAGCATTACGCGATGTTGAGTGAAACCACACGGACAGAGACTTTGTTCGACAGAACAGCCAGCCCCCGTGAAAAAAAACGCGTGCAGCGTATCGAAGACATCATCGAGACCGCCGCCAAGTTGTTCGTGCGTGATGGCTACGCTCAGTTTTCCTCGCGCCGTGTTGCCAATGAGCTGGGTATCAGCCTGAGCAACCTGCAACATTACTGCGGCACCACCGAGAACCTGTTGCTTTCAATGATCAGGGCAAAAATCGAGGTGTTTGTCACCCACTTTCACGACATCGCCAATGAACCTTCGCTGACACCAGAGCAGCGTTTTATCAAAGTCATCGATGAAGACATGGTCGCGACGCTGGATCCCTGGATTGCTTCGTTTTCATTCCAGACATGGGCGCTGGCCGAACACGACAAGGACGTCAACGAACACCTCAAACATATCTACGGCGAGTTCTGCCGCATCCTGGCGAGCCTGATCATGGAGGTGAACCCCGCCGTGACCCACAGCAAGGCCGATGTCTACGCGACGCTGATCGCTTCGCAAATCGAAGGGTTGTTGTTCTACAACAAGCAGATCGCTGTCGACCAGCAGCACTGGGCCGATACACTTGAAACGATGCGCACGATGTGGGTCAACATGATTCGTGTTGGCTGAGCCGAATGCTATAAGGCCGCTACGCCCCTTTTTCTGGTCTCCGCGCACCTGTTTCCGATTTCTGACCTGCGTTTATTCTCTCTGCTGAATCAGCATGGGAGGTGAGCATCATGGGAGGAACTCTTGAAGACATCGATCGGCTGGCCACCTTGCATTTCATTGCACTGGTCGACTCGCTGATGATCGAGGCGGGTCATACCACCCAAGGGCTGCTACAGGGTACAGACCTTGAGGCCGACGATTTGCAGGCGGGCCTGCGGCTGATCACCCCCTCCCAGGAATACGCCATCTTGCGCAATGCCCTGGCCTTGTCAGGCAATGCGCATCTTGGCCTGGAGCTCGGCAGTCGGTGTCGATTGGCGGCCTATGGCATCTTCGGCTTCACCCTGCTTTCCAGTAGTGACTTGCGATCAGCATTGGGCTTGCTGTTCGAGTTCCCGTTGCCGCTGGGGACAGGCTTTCAATTGGCCTTGAAGCAAGAGCATGGGGTGGCAACCATGAGCGTTACCGACACCTTCGAGGTGGAGGATGAGTTACGCGGGTTGGCGATCGAGTTTTGCCTGACGGCTGTGCAAAGCCTGATGGCCGATTTGCTCTACCAGGCGTTGCCGGTGCTGAGCGTCAATATCAGCTTTCCGGAATTGGCCGATGCGCAGACCTATGAGCGTTACTTCGACTGCCCAGTATCATTTGATTCCTCGCGCCCCAGCAGCCTGTCTTTCGATGCCCGCTGGCTCGATGAGCCACTGCCCTGTGCGCACTCCGTTTCCCATGACCAGATGAAGAAACATTGTTCCGAGCTCAAATCCCACCTGGAAAGCCCTCGTGATTTTCTCGCCAATGTGAGATCCGCCATTTCCACGCAGTTCGATCCAGCGCCCACGCTGAACAACATTGCATCGAGCATGGCCTGTTCAAGCAAAACCCTGCAGCGTCATTTACGCGCCGCAGGCACCAGTTTTAACGAGCTGCTGGGTGAAGTGCGCTATCAACGGGCTCAAGAGCTGTTGATACGGCAGGTACCTATCGCACGTATCGCCGAACACCTGGGCTTCAGCGAGGCAGCCGCTTTCAGAAGGGCGTTCCAGCGCTGGAGCGGTTGCACGCCTTCGCAGTATCGCTCGCAGGTCAGGCATTGAAAGAGGCGCGGGCGTTCGCGGTGGAAGGTGTCTTTTAAGGTCCCCTTTTTTGACCCGTTTGCGCCTTTAGTCCAACCCCCTCAAACCAGACAATCAATAGCAGGTCGCCATGATTGGCATCACGCAGTGATTGGGAAGAAGGGGCAATTATGAAAGTGTTGATTCGCAGTGTGGCGGCAGGTGTCGGAGCGCTTTATGCGGGTTCCGGCTTTGCGCTCGACAGCTTTCAAATCGGGGATGTGCTGTTCGAACCCTCAGTGACGGTGGGCGCGGCATATCTCCATCACAAGAATCAGGCGTTTGGCGGCCGCACCAGCGGCATCGGCCTGGAGGTGGACCGTACCTCCAGCCGCTTTGAAGGCTTTGTTTTGCCCGATGTAAAGTTCACCGGGCCGCAAACCGCGTTCGGGACGGTGTTCGGTGGCGTTTCGGCGGTCGGCGCGATGACGCGTGGCGACAGTGACGCGGGTGGATTTACCCATGACGATCCGGAGTCCATTGGGTTGGAAACGGCCTTTATCGGCTGGAAAAGTGCGGATTTGTTTCCCTCGCTAGGCAAGGATGCGCTGACGCTGAGCGGCGGTCGTCAGAACTTCATGATCGATAACGGCTTCTTGATCGGTGACGGCCATGCTGACCAGGGCAAGGACGCGGCCGCCTGGATTGGCCCACGCACTGCATTCAAAAATACCCTTGTTGCCCAGTTGGATACCGGCAAGATCCACGCGGACGTGTTCGATCTGACGGCCAATGCTGACCTTGAATACGCCGACTACAAAGAGAACTTGCGCCTGCGCGGTGGCAATTTCGAATGGCGTGACAGCCTGGGTACGCTGGGAGCTACCTATTACCACACGCTGGACGCTGACAACGCATCGCGTGACGGCGTGGATGTGTACGACGTGCGCGCCAAAGGCACGCCGTTCACGGCGCTCCCGCAAGTCAGCCTGGCCGGTGAGTATGTCTGGCAGAAGGGGGGTGATGCCGACAAGTCCGCCCACGGTTGGTACGCACAAGCCAGCTACGCCTTTACCGACGTGCCATGGACGCCGACCCTGACCTACCGCCGGACTCAGTACTCCGATGACTACGACCCGATGACCTATGGCTATGGCGGTGAGTACGGCACCTGGTACCAAGGTGAAATCGTCGGTGAGTACATGCTGTTCAACAGTAACGTCAACATCGATTTACTCAAGCTGGCCTTGCAGCCACGCGAGAATATCGGCTTTGGTGTGATGGGCTATCGGTTCCGCCTGGATAAGGCGCCGGAGGGCGTGACCAGTCGTGATTTTGCCAACGAGGTGGATGTGTATGCGAACTGGACAGTGACGCCATCGCTGACGGTCAGCGCAGTGTATGGCGTGGCGTTGCCCGGCGATGCGGCCAAGCAGATCTATGGTGACAACAACCGTTCCAACCTCTTTGAAACCATTGTGACCTGGAGTTTCTGATTGTATTGAAGAGGCGTGCGGACGTTGTCTTGACTGGCCCGATCGCGCCTTTTTTTGTCTGCCGCGAACCGGTCACGCGCGCACCTCACCCTACATCCGGGTGGCCGCACACCGTACGTCAGGAAGAAAACCAGTACCTGTCCATACCCTTCGAGACGCTCAAGGGATTGCCGAGCGAAGTGCAGCCCTTGCTTGGCTGGGATGCGGGCGAGAAATTCATGGGATGGGTGGAGCAGGAAGGCAAGATGCTCAGCCCGCACACGTTCCTGCAATCCGATGATGTGCTCAAGCTGGGCCTGGTAGAGCAAACCCATAGAGCTGAGTAAGCCAGGCTTTGACAAAGGCAACCTGCGGGTTGCCTTTTTTGCACCTGACGTATTCGACATGCACTGCGGTGAGCCGCTTACCTTGCGAAGTCTGACCAGTGCGGCCTCTGATCGGTGGCGCAGGCTGGCCAGTTCGCTTACGGCCGAGACGCCGAACCGGGGGTGATATCAGCCGCCTGGCTAGGGGATGAACGATGAATAGGCATCGAATAAGTGTTCATGCCCTGAGTTATGGTTCTATATTCAGAATTCTGATCTAGATTCGGAATTTACCTGGATGAGATAGGCTGTCGCCATGGGATTTGCCTGCAGCTTTGCTGCAAAGCGTCGTGAGCAGAACAAGACACCAGAAGGTGCTATATGAGCCGATCGATCCTCGAAGGAATACGTGTCATCAGCCTGTGCTCGGGCATTGCCGGCTCTGCCGCGGGTCTGCATCTGGGCCAAGCAGGTGCCGAAGTGATCATGATCGAGCCGCCCCGCAACCCTGGCAGGGATCAACAGGCACTGTTTGCAGTACTCAACCGCGGCAAGCGCAGTGTCATCCTCGACCTCGAAACCCCGACCGCTCGCGTGCAGTTGCAGCACCTGCTCGCGAGCGCCGATGTGCTGTTGCACGACTTTACCCCTGCGGTTGCCGCACGCCTGGGCTTGGTAGATGCAGTGCTTCTCGCGACGTTCCCGAAGCTGGTCGTCTCGGCGATCGGCGGCTGGCCGCAAGGCCATGCACTGGCCGATGCGATGCCCCGGGAAACCTTGATTCTCGCGCGCCTGGGCTTGCTGGACGAGCAACCTGGGCATCGCCCCGGCCCGGTGTTTGTGCGCATGCCTTATGCCAATTGGCTGGCCAGCTGGTTGTGCGCGATCGGAGTGATGGCGCGTCTGCTGGCGCGTAATCGGGATGGCTGCGGCGGCATTGCCCATACCAGCCTGGCCCAGGCCGCTCTAGTGCCAATGACCATGCACTGGAGTCGAGCGAAGGCGCCGACCCCCGAGTTCGCCAAGGGCCTGGACAAGCATATCCCCATCCCTTTGCATCAATGTGCCGATGGGCGCTGGGTGCATGTGCACTATTCACCGGACAAAGCCCCGTGGATGGCCGCAGGCCTGGCTGAGCTGGGGGACGCTGAAGTGGCGCGCCTGAATGCGTTGTGGCCACCGAGCCATGTGGCGCCCAACTTCGGTGCCAACAAGGCGATCATGGCGACGCGCCCCGCGCAGGCCTGGATAGAGCACTTCTGGCTACACGATGTGGCTGCGCAAATCGCGGCGCCATTCGGCGAGGTGTACTTCGATGAGCAGGCACGTCTGAATGGCTACGTGGTGGAGGTCGAGGATGCGCAGTTGGGCAAGATCCTGCAGCCCGGACCTGCCTGGCAGGTGCAACCGCCAGCAAAGATAGGTGCCGCCGCGCCGCACGCCGGGGAAGGGAATGCGCAACTGCTCCGGGCCGCCTGCGCCGGCATGGCGCAACAGCCTGCCAGCAACCTTGCTCCCGTGGCGCCTTTGCAGGGTGTGAAGGTGCTGGACCTGGGCGCTTATCTGGCGGGTCCGTTCGCCTGCATGCTGCTGGCAGACCTGGGTGCCGAGGTCATCAAGGTCGAGGCGCCCAAGGGGGACGCCATGCGCCGGCTGGAGCGCACGTTCAGTGGCACCCAGCGAGGCAAGCTGGGCGTAGCGTTGCAGCTGGGTGTCGAGCAGACGCAACCAGCGGTCGAGGCGCTGGTTCGCTGGGCGGATGTGGTGCACCACAATATGCGCCTGCCGGCAGCGCGCAAGCTCAAGGTCGATTACGAGCACCTGAAAGCGCTCAACCCACGATTGGTGTACTGCCATGTCAGCGCCTACGGGCCGGCCGGTCCTCGCGCCGACTGGCCAGGCTTCGACCAGTTGATGCAGGCCTCCTGCGGCTGGGAAATGGAGCAGGGCGGCGAGGACCAGGCGCCGATGTGGCTGCGCTTTGGCGTCGGGGACTTCTTTGCCGGGATGTCTTCGTTGTATGCACTGCTGCTGGGGCTTTATCAACGCAATCGCAGCGGTGAAGGGCAGGCCGTCAATGCGTCGTTGCTGGGGGCCACACTGTTGACGATCAGTGAAGCCGTGGCGAAACAGGACGGCAGCATCACGCCGATCGAGCACCTGGATGCCCAACAGACGGGCCTTGGCGACACCCATCGCTTGTATCGTTGCAACGATGCCTGGGTCGCGGTGGCCGCGCTGCAAGCCGACGAGGCAGACAGGTTCAGGCAATTGGTCGGCCCTCAACCTCACGCCTGGTTCGCCGACCTTGCCCGGCAGGTTGCGCTCGAACGGCTTCGTGCCGCACAGGTTCCAGCAGAGGCTGTGATGCAAGCGCAGATGGAGCCGTTTCTCGACAGCCCCGAACATTCAGCGGCCGGGCTTCATGCTCACTATTCCCATGCGGTGTACGGCGATATGCAACAGATCGGCGCGTTCTGGGATTTCGGCAACCTACCCTTGTCGCTGCAGCGTCCGCCACCGGCACTGGGCCAACACACACGCCAGGTTCTCGAAGCGCTCGGTATTGCCAGCCACGACCTCGAGCGCCTGGCCGCAGTCGGACTGGTGGCGCTGTAGCGGTCTGTCATTTCATTTCTCCAGTACAAGGACTACACATGAACGCGCTGGATTTCAGTGGCAAGACGGTGTTGGTGATCGGTGGCTCCAGTGGCATCGGCAATGGTATTGCGCAGTGCTTTCGCCGGCACGGCGCCGAGGTCCATGTGTGGGGCACGCGCACCGATACCGCGGCTTATCGAGACTCGCCAGACTCTGACCTGGAAGGCTTGCAGTACACCCAAGTCGATGTGGCCGACGCAGCGCAGATTGACGCTGCGAAGGTGCCGTTCGCTCGCCTGGATGTGCTGGTACAGGCGCAGGGCACAGTGCTTTACGCGCGCCAGGAGTTCGAGACGGAGGGCTTCAGGCACGTGCTTGACGTCAATCTCACCAGCCTGATGGTCTGTGCCCGCAAATTTCACACGCAGTTGTCACAGAGCCAAGGTTCGATGATCACTGTCAGCTCGGCAGCCGCCTTTCATTCCACGCGCGGCAACCCGGCCTACAACGCCTCCAAGACCGGTGCGTTCGGATTGACCCGAACCCTCGCCGAGGCCTGGGCGCGTGATGGAATCCGGGTGAACGGAATCGCTCCGGGCCTGGTGGAAACCAAGTTGACCCGCGTCACCACCGGCAACCCCGAGCGCCTGGAAGGCGCGCTGCGCGGGATTCCCCTGGGCCGCCTGGGTACACCACAGGACATGGCCAATGTGGCGCTGTTCCTGGCGTCGCCACTGGCCAGCTATGTGCTTGGCCAGACCCTGCTGGTCGACGGCGGCATGCTGCTGGCCTGATGTTCATTTGCTGGGAGAATCACCGTGACTTGGGACTTTGAAACCGACCTTGAAACTCAAGTGGAACTCGATTGGATCGAGCAATTCGTACGCGAAGAAGTCGAGCCTCTCGAGCATGTACTGGGCAGCCCGTGGAACATCCATGACCCGTTGTTCAAGCAGTTGGTCAAACCGCTGCAGGCTCAGGTGAAGGCGCGCAAGTTGTGGGCGTGTCACCTGGGGCCGGAACTAGGGGGCAGCGGCTACGGGCAAGTGCGCCTGGCGCTGATCAACGAAATCCTCGGACGGGCACTGTTCGGGCCAGTCGTATTCGGCTGCCAGGCGCCGGATTCGGGCAACAGTGAAATTCTCGCCCACTACGGTACGCCCGAGCAAAAGCGACGTTACCTGCAGCCGCTGCTGGCGGGCGACATCGTTTCCTGTTTCGCCATGACCGAACCCCAAGGGGGCGCGGACCCGAGTGTCATCACCACCGAGGCCGTGCGTGACGGCGACGGCTGGTTGCTCAGCGGTGAAAAATGGTTTGCCTCCAATGCTCGTTACGCAGCGTTCTACATCGTGATGGCGATCACCGACAAGCGTGTCTCGGTGCACGAGGGCACGTCGATGTTCATCATTGCCGCGGATGCTCCCGGCGTGCGCATCATCCGTAACGTGGGGATCGCCGACGACCCTGCGGCAACCCACGCCTACCTGTCGTTCGACAAGGTGCGGGTGTCGGCCCGCGACCTGCTCGGCGAGCCCGGACAGGCCTTCGCCGTGGCCCAGGTGCGATTGGGCGGTGGTCGGGTGCACCATGCGATGCGTGTCATTGGTCAGGCCCAAAAAGCCCTGGATTGCCTCTGCGAGCGTGCGCTGTCGCGTACCACCCAGGGCAGCCGCCTGGCGGACAAGCAGATGGTCCAGGAGAAGATCGCCGATTCGTGGATCGAGCTGGAGCAGTTCCGGCTGCTGGTGATGCGCACTGCGTGGCGCATCGATCACTATCAGGATTACAGGCGCGTGCGCAAGGATATCGCCGCGGTCAAGGTTGCCATGCCGAAAGTGCTGCACGACATCGCTGCACGCGCGTTGCAGGTACATGGCTCGCTGGGCGTCAGCGAAGAGATGCCGTTTGTCGGTCACATCGTGCGCTCGTTCCAGATGGGGTTGGCCGATGGGCCAACCGAGGTGCACAAGATCACCGTCGCCAAACAGCTGTTGCGTGACTATGAGGCCTGCGACGCCTTGTTCCCCAGTTATCACCGACCGACGGCTGCAGCTCGCGCCCAGGAGAAGTACGCCCCCGCGTTGGCCAGCCTACAGGCGTTAGAAGCATGAGCGACTGGCAGGGGTTGGTCGACCTTGAACGCCTGGCACAATGGATGGACAGCCAGGGTTTGGAAAGCGGCCCCATTGAAGCGCCGCAACAACTGATCGGCGGCACGCAGAATGTGCTGGTGAGGGCGCGGCGCGGTACGCGTGAGTTCGTACTGCGTCGGCCCTCCCTGGCGCTGCGTGAGGTCGGCAGACGCACCATCATGCGCGAAGCGCGCCTGCTCAAGGCGTTGGCGGGCAGCGGGGTCCCTCATGCCGGGTTGATTGCCGCCTGCGACGACGAATCGGTCCTGGGTGCAAGCTTCTACCTGATGGAGTCGGTGCAGGGCTTCAACCCCACTGGCGATGCAGGCTTGCCGGCGCCGCATGCCCTGCGGCCGGACCTGCGCAGACGCATGGGCCTGGCGATGGTGGATGCGCTGTTGCGTCTGGGTGAAGTCGACTACCGAGCAGTGGGGTTGGCGGACTTCGGTCGCCCAGAGGGTTTTCATCAGCGCCAGGTAGCGCGGTGGCTGGCACAACTGGACAGCGTTCGGGGATACCCCGGTTGGCCCGGTGCGGATGGCTTGCCAGGCCTGAAGCGCCTGGCGGATTGGCTGGAGGCCAATTGCCCGCAACAATTTCAGCCTGGCATCCAGCACGGGGACTTTCATCTGTCGAATGTCATGTTCCGCCCTGACAGCGGCGACCTGGCTGCCGTGGTCGATTGGGAGCTGGCAACCATAGGTGACCCATTGCTGGATCTTGCCTGGCTGGTCGTCACCTGGCCGGATGACGATGGCCGGGGTGCGGGCACCATCGAAGTGCATCCTTGGGAGGGTTTTTGCAGCAGCAAGGAATTGGTGGCCCGATACCAGGCCGGTAGCCCGCGCTCGTTGGCGGATTTCACCTGGTACCTGGTACTGGCGGGGTTCAAGCTCGGCATCTTTCTTGAAGTCAGCTATGCCCGAGCCTGTGCGGGCAAGGCGTCCATGGCAACCGGCGAAAGGCACCACGCCTCGGCCCTGCGCCTGATCGCCCAGGCGCTGCAGCGTATCGATTACCCCTAGGTCAGAACAGGAGAAACAACCCATGCAACTGGCAGGTAAACGTATTGTTGTCACCGGTGGCAACCGAGGGATCGGTGCCGCAGTGGTCAAGGCCTTCGTAGAGCAGGGCGCACAGGTCATAAACCTCGACCTCGCAGAGAGCGCCATGGTTGAAGGGCAGGGTGGCGGTTGGGCACGCACGCGAGTCTGCGACATTTCGCAGCGCGAATCGGTAGACAGCGCCTTCGCCTGGGCCAATGAGCAACTGCAAGGCCTGGATGTACTGGTGCACGCCGCTGGCATCGCGCCCAATGCGCGCGCCGATGCTATTACCCTGGACGACTGGGAGAGCGTGTTTGCAGTGAATGCGCGCGGCACGTTCCTGACCAACCGCGCCGCCTATGAACTGCTCAAGTCTACTGGCGGGCGAATCATCAATTTTGCTTCTGCCGCCGGTGTGCTCGGTCAGCCCGGCAAGGCGCACTACGCCGCAAGCAAGGGTGCAGTATTGGCCTGGACGCGCACCGTGGCACGGGAATGGGGACCGTTGGGCATTACCGTCAACGCCATTGCGCCGGCAATGTGGACGCCCATGTACGAGGCCACTCGTGCCAGCATGAGCGCCGAGCAATTGCAGCAGCATGATGCCTACATGGCGGGGCAGGTTCCGATTGGTGGTCGACTGGGCGAGCCAGCTCGCGACCTGGCGCCCGTACTGGTATTTCTGGCAGGTGACGGTTCGCGGTTTGTCACGGGGCAAACGCTGATGATCGATGGCGGGATGTTGATGCTCAGCTGATCTTGCGGGAGCGGCGCATGCCGCTCCCGCAAGATCAGCCAGGGCTAACGGCTACGGATCAGCTGCAGGAACTCCTGGCGAGTATTGTACGACTCGCGCATGCAGCCCAGCATGACCGACGTGCTCATCACCGAGTTCTGCTTCTCCACGCCGCGCATCATCATGCACATATGCTTGGCCTCGATCACCACCGCCACGCCGGCGGCATGGGTGACCTCGGCAATCGCTTCGGCAATCTGGCGGGTCAGGTTCTCCTGGATCTGCAGCCTGCGGGCAAACATGTCGACGATACGCGCCACCTTCGACAGCCCCAGGACCTTGCCCGTGGGAATATAGGCAACGTGCGCCTTGCCAATGAACGGCAACAGATGGTGCTCGCACAGCGAATACAGTTCGATATCTCGGACGATGACCATTTCGTCGTTATCCGAGTCGAACAGTGCGCCGTTGACGATCTGCTCAAGGCTTTGCTGATAGCCCTGACACAGGTACTGCATGGCTTTCGCTGCGCGCTTTGGCGTATCCAGCAAGCCTTCGCGTTGCGGGTTCTCGCCGATGCCCTGCAGAATCTCGCGGTAGTTTCGGGTCATTTCCTCGTTCATGATTGTCCCTGTTCAGAGTTGAGTGATGGCAATCTTGCCGGTGGCTTGGCTGGCCTCGTGAAACTGTCCGGTCGAGCCATTGCGCCATTGCTCCAGCAACTGCGCCTGACGCTGGTGAGCATGATGCAGGAAGCGCTCTTTTACCGGCCCGTAACCGCGCACGCTGTCCGGCAGCTCCAGCAGGTCCCGTGCCAGTTGCAAGTTGTCGCTGCGCAGGCCCGACAGCACTTCATCCAGAATACTTTCGTAGTTGCGCAACCAGTCGCGTTCCACCTTGCGCTCATGAGTATGGCCGAACGGGTCGAGCCAGGTGTTACGCAAAACCTTGAGCCTGGCCAGCAGCTTGAAGCCTTGCAGCATCCAAGGTCCGAAGCTGCGTTTTTTCGGTTCTTTGCCTGTGTGGTTGTCGTTGAGCAGCGGCGGCGCCAGGTGGAAACGCAGGCGGTAGTCACCCTCGAAAGTCGATTGGATGTTCGCCAGGAACTCGCCGTTGCTGAACAGGCGAGCTACCTCGTATTCATCCTTGATCGCCAGCACCTTGAAGTAGTGGCGGGCTACGCTTTTGGACAGCTCGCCCGGCTGGCCCAGTAACCGGGTTTCGGCCGCCATGAAGTGCTCGACGCGTTGGCGATAACGCTGAGCATAGGCCTTGTTCTGGTAGGCCGTCAGAACGCTTATGCGCCGCTCCAGCGTTTCTTCCAGGGTCTGCGACAGCATGCGGTCGGCGCTTGGTTTTTTGCCGGCCTCGACCATGCGCAGCACGCGTGACAGGTCGTGGGCGCTGCGTCGGCCCCAGGCAAAGGCTGCAAGGTTGAAGGCCACCGCCGTGCCATTGAGTTCAATGGCCTGCACCAGCGCCGCTTCGCCCACCGGCAACCAGCCTTTCTGGTAGGCATAGCCCAGCATGAAGGTGTTGGTGGCGATTGAATCGCCCATCAACGCCGTGGCAATTCTGCTCGCGTCGACAAAGTCCGCCCGCGCAGGGCCAACGGCTTCGGCAATTTGCTCCGACATGCCTCGGGTATGGAATTGCGGGTCAGGATGGCTGGTCAGATCGCCACTTTGCGCCTGCAGAGCGAAGGTGCGCACGAACGCGCTGGTGATGCTTTGCTCGCTGTTGACCAGGGCATGCGTCACCCCCTGACGTAGCTTGGACAACGTTTCGGTGTTGGCGCTGACCACCAGGTCGCAGCCCAGCAGCAGGGCAGCTTCACCCTCGGCGATTCGTGGGGCGAACAGCTGTTCCTGGCGTGCGGCGATACGAATGTGCGACCAGACCGCGCCGCCTTTTTGCGCCATGCCGGCCATGTCGAGGTTGAGCGTACCTTTACCTTCGATAAATGCCGCCATGCCCAGCAAGGCACCGATGGTCACCACACCCGTGCCCCCCACGCCGGTCACCAGGATGCTGTACGGCTCATCGAGGGTGACGGTCGAAGGGGTGGGCAGATCCCAGAGGTCGTCGGCCTTGACTGCCAGGGCCTGCGGCTTGCGCAAGGTGCCGCCTTCGACGGTGACGAAGCTTGGGCAGAAGCCGTTGAGGCAGGTGAAGTCCTTGTTGCACGAAGACTGGTCGATCTCGCGCTTGCGGCCGTACTCGGTGTCCACCGCTACCACCGACATGCAGTTGGACTTGCTGCTGCAGTCGCCACAGCCCTCGCATACCGCTTCGTTAATGACCACCCGACGTGCCGGGTCGGGGAATTTGCCGCGCTTGCGACGCCTGCGTTTCTCCGCGGCGCAGGTCTGGTCATAGATAATTGCCGACACACCCTGGAACTGGCGCAACTGTTCCTGTACCTCGTCCATCTTGTCGCGACGCACCACCGGTACACCTTGGGCCAGATCATGGATGTCTTTGTACTTCTCGACATCGTCGCTGACCACCACCAGGCACTGAACGCCTTCTGCCGCCAATTGGCGGCTGATTTGTGCCACGCTCAGGCTGCCGTCCACCGGTTGCCCGCCTGTCATGGCCACGGCATCGTTGTAGAGAATCTTGTAGGTAATCTGCGCCTTTGCCGCGATGGCGGCACGAATGGCGAGAATGCCGGAGTGGAAGTAGGTGCCGTCGCCCAGGTTGGCAAAGACGTGCTGGGTGGTGGTAAACGGCGCCTGGCCGATCCAGGCCACGCCTTCGCCACCCATCTGGCTGAATGTCTGGGTTTGCGGGTAGATCCAGGCGGCCATGTAGTGACAGCCGATACCGGCCAGCGCGCGGCTGCCTTGCGGCACCTTGGTCGAGGTGTTGTGCGGGCAGCCGGAACAGTAGTGCGGCACGCGCTCCATCAGGTTGCTGAGCTGGCCTTTGCCGGCAAGCTGTGCGTCCAGTACGGCCAGGCGTACCTGCAGCGGGCCGCCTGGGTGCAGGCGCAGGATGCGCTTGGCCAGGGCTCGCGCGATCATCGCCGGGGTCAGGTCATTGATGGCCGGTAGCAACCAGTCGGTGTGCGGCAGGCTCCATTCACCCTTGTCGTCGAACTTGCCGACGATGCGCGGGCGTACGTCTTCACGCCAGTTGTAGAGCTCTTCCTTGAGCTGGTATTCGATCAGGTGGCGCTTTTCTTCCACCACCACAATCTCTTCCAGGCCTTCGGCGAACTGGCGCACACCTTCGGCTTCCAGCGGCCAGACCATGCCGACCTTGTACACGCGCAGGCCGATCTTCTGCGCCTGCGCCTCGTCGATCCCGAGGATATTCAGGGCCTGGCAGACGTCGAGATAGGACTTGCCCGAGGTGACGATGCCGATTCGTGCATTCGGCGCATCCATGACGATGCGATCGAGACGGTTGGCGCGGGCATAGGCCAGGGCGGCATACAGCTTGTGCTCCAGCAGGCGCTGTTCCTGGGCCAGTGGCGGATCGGGCCAGCGGATGTTCAGGCCGCCTTCGGGCAACGCGATAGTCGGGATGACCGGCTGTACGCGGTGGACGTCGATATCGACGACGGCCGCGCTTTCAACGGTGTCGGCCACCGCCTTGAGGGCGACCCAGCAACCCGAGTAGCGCGACATGGCCCAGCCATGCATGCCGTAGTCCAGGTACTCCTGTACACCGGAAGGCGCCAATACCGGCATCATCACGGCCTTGAAGATGTGTTCGGTCTGGTGGGGCAGGGAAGAGGAACGGGCGCCGTGGTCATCGCCGGCAATGGCCAGTACACCGCCAAAGGGTGAGGTGCCCGCGGCATTCGCGTGACGGAATACATCACCGCAACGGTCCACGCCGGGGCCCTTACCGTACCACATGCCGAACACGCCATCATAGGTGGCGCCTTCGAACAGATTGACCTGCTGTGTACCCCAGATCGAGGTGGCGGCGAGGTCTTCGTTCATGCCGGGGTGGAACACCGTGTGGTGCGCCTTGAGGTAGTCACGTGCCTTCCACAGGGCCTGGTCGAAGCCGCCCAGCGGCGAGCCGCGATAGCCGGAAATGAACCCGGCGGTATTCAGGCCGTTGGCCTGATCGCGTTGGCGCTGCATCAGGGGCAGGCGCACCAGCGCCTGGATCCCCGTGAGCAACACGTGCCCACTGTGCTGCACGTACTTGTCTTCCAGCGAAACCGGGGTACTCATGTTCATCCTCCAGGCGTTGTTCTTGTATGGCTGCGCCAGGTGCAGGCGATGCCTTGTTATGGGCCGAGTCTAGGAAGCAGGGGGGCGACCGTAAAATCACAAAAACACCGGCGTGGTATTGGCATTTCAGATACCCGCACGGTACGGCCTTGGGTATGCGCTTCAGCTCAAGCCTGAGGCTGCCCGGTTGTGATGCTAATTAAATATAGACAAATAATCAAAAAATGTTCAATTATCGGTCGTGCAGATGCTCTAAAACAAAACAGACAAGGGAGAAAGCCATGCGTGCAGCCATCATTTCCGAGCGCAATGCCTCGCCACAGGTGCGTGAGTTCAATGAGCCGCAAGCCCAAGACGGCGCGGTACTGATCGACGTGGACACGGCCGGCCTCGGGGGCTGGGATGTGCTGGGTGCCTACCGCCTGGGCGTCGAATACCCTTGTGTCATCCGCGGTGAAGGCGTGGGGCGGGCACCGGATGGTCGTCGGGTGTATTTCGGTGAGCGTTCGGTGCTGCCCTACGGTGCCTGGGCCGAGCGCACCCTGGTGCCGCAAGCCGAGGTGTGGAATGTGCCGGATGAGGTGGACGACAAGACCGCGATCAGCATGGGCATTGCTGCTACCGGGGCCATCGTGCCGCTGGAAAAGGCAGAGATCCAGAAGGGCGAGAAGGTCTTGGTACTCGGCGCCACCGGCACCCTGGGGCAGATTGCCCTGCAGCTTGCGCGTGGCATGGGCGCTGGCAAGGTCGTCGGTGCCGCGCGTTCACAAGAGGCGCTGAGCCGCCTCAAGTCGCGCGGCATCGCCGACGAGGTCGTCACCCTGGGCGGCAGCGATGATATTGGCGCGCTCAAGGAAGCGGCCGGTGGCGGCTTCGATGTGGTGCTCGACCTGGTTTGCGGGCAACCCCTGCTGACGTCCTTGAAGGCCACCAACTGGGGCGCACGCATCATGACCATCGGCACCGGTGCGGGCCGTCAGCTCAACCTGGATATCGCCGACTTGCTGTTTCGCAGCCTGTCGTGCATCGGCACCGGCCAGCGGCCCCCTGCGGACCGCGAGCAAATCTGGCTGCGGCTGCTGAAAATCGCCAGGGAACAGCAGATACACGTGGACTACCTGGACTTCACCCTCGACCAGGCGGCAGAGGCCTGGGCTGCACAGGTAGACGGGCCGCACGCCAAGATCACGGCCACGATCCGCCGCTGAAGCCTGCAGCGGCAAGCGGTTTCATTGGTTTCGGCGGCGGGCTTGGCAAAGCAGATGACCAAGGGTAAAGACGTTTCCATGCGCCAGCTGCGCTACTTCGTGGCGGCGGCTGACGCCGGGCAGTTCTCCCAAGCGGCGCTCAAGGTGCACGTGTCGCAATCGGCAATCACGGCCGCGGTGCTGCACCTGGAAGAGACCATGGGCGTCAGCCTGTTTGATCGCCTGCCCCATGGCGTGACGCTGACGGCCGAAGGCAACAAGTTTGCCCAGCATGCGCGGCACATCCTCGATACGCTGCAGGACGCCCTGAGCGAGCCGCTGTTCCTCAGCCATGCGATGCAGGGCAGTGTGCGCGTGGGCGCCTCCTATACGGTGCTTGGCTACTTCCTGCCAGCGCTGCTGGCGCGATTCAAGCGCAGCTATCCGCAGGTAGAGATCGACCTTGTCGACATGGATCGCCACAGCATCGAGCGGGCCGTGAACAACGGCGACCTCGACCTCGGCCTTGTGATCGTGTCCAACACCCTCAGCCTGCACACTTTCGCGCACCAGGTGTTGATCCGTTCGCGCCGGCAACTCTGGTTGGCCAGCCAGCACCCTTTGATGGCGGCCACTTCAATCAGCCTCGAAGACGTCGCGCAGCACGCCTACATTCTTGCGACCCTGGACGAAGGTGACAGCTCGACGCTGCGCTACTGGGAGTCTCGCGGACTGGCACCCAACGTGGCGTTTCGTACCTCTTCCATGGAGGCGCTACGAGGCCTCGTAGGTCATGGCTTCGGCGTCACCATTCTTTCCGACATGCTATATCGGCCCTGGTCTCTGGAGGGCAAGAAGATCGAGGCTCGGCCACTGGTGGATGTCATTCCGCCCATGGAGCTTGGGCTGATCTGGCTGCCCGACAAGCGCTTGTCGGAGCCGGCCCAGGCGTTCCGGCAGTTCCTGATCATGGCGTGTGCGTCGTGAAGCCTCTTGGCAGGCGGTGCCTGTGCTGCCAGGAGTTGTCGTTCATCAGGCTGCGCTGCGCACAGAGAATTTAAATGAACAAAAATCATATAAGTGTTTATATTCGTACTGGAACCGAACCTGCCGTCCGGTGTATCTGATGACCGTCCGGCCCGCTGGCTGATTACAACAAGGAGAACGCCATGCTGATCGATGTACACGCCCATCTGCTGACCGAGGGCATGCTCAACCGCCACGAATTCTGGGGCCCTTTCATGAAAGTGCAGGGGCTGACCGTTGGCCATTTTTCCCTCGGTACCAAGCAACCGGCCAAAGCCGCCAGCGATACCGAAGCGCAAGCCAACCTGCTAGCGCGCATGACCCACGCCAGTCGTCGAAAGCTGATGGCCGAGCGGGGTGTCGACAAGCTGGTGGTGTCCACGCCGTCGCATTGCTTCATGTACTGGGCGGGTGATTTCGCCAACGAATACGCGCGTATCTGCAACGACGAGATGTCGGCGTTCTGCCGCGCCGACCCCGACCATTTCGACTTCTGGTGCCACGCCAACCTGGCCGACCCGCACAACGCCGCCAAGGAAATCGAGCGTGCGGTAACCCAGTTGGGGGCCAAGGGCGTATGCGTAGGCGGTGCCAACTTCAATGGCTTGCAAGCGTATGACGAGCAGCTGTTCCCGGTATGGGAGAAGCTTGTGCAGCTGGATGTGCCGATCATGGTGCATGGCTTCAATCAGTCGATCTACTGGGGCGAAAAACACACCGACGACAAGTTCGAAACTACCTCCATCGTGGGTGATTGCGTCGATGAGACCCTGTTTTTCTGGTACCTGATCTGTGGTGGCGCGCTGGATGTCTTTCCAACCCTGAAAACCTATATCACCCATGCCGGGGGCATGGCGATCTTCCAACTGGGCCGGCTCAGCGAGCTCAACCAGGCGATGGCGCCCGATACGCGCAACCAGCGGCCGCTGCTGGACTACCTGCAGAACTTCTACTTCGACCTCGACGTGCACGCACCTGGCTTGCGTCGTGGCGTCGCTGAAGTGGTGGGGGCCGAACGCCTGCTGTACGGCACCAACTTCGGCGGGGCCTATGACCACGGTGACCTGACCGCCGGGCTGGGGCTGTCGGCGGAGGACCGCGAGCGGATCCGCAGCGGCAACGCGATCGAACTGCTCAAGCTGAAGGTGCCGGCCCGCGCTGGTCGCGCAGTGACACCATGACGGACAGCCTGCTGGCGATGAGCGCCGGGCGGCCCTATCCGCAACGTGGCGGGCGGCTGCCGCGGCAACTTGGCGACATCAATGCGGCCTGGCTTACGCAACTGCTGCAGCCATGCTACCCCGGTATCGAGGTGCAGGCGTTGGCGGTGGTGGAGGTCCGCAATGGGCATACCACCAAGCTGCGCGCCAGGCTCGAGTTGAACGAGGTCGGCCAGCGCGCGGGGATACCGTCACATGTCTGCCTGAAATCGAACTGGTCGGACGGTTTCGAGAGCGGCGATATCTGTGAGCTGGAGTCGCGTTTCTATCATCTGGCCCGCGAGTGGTCCGGTGCGCCATTGCCTGCCACGTATTTCACTGACTGGGACGCCGATGGTGGTGGTCGCGGCGTGGTGTTAATGGAGGATCTTGGGCTGGCCGCCGGGCAATTCGGCCACAGCACCGATCACCTGGGGGTGGACGGTGTTGCCCAGGGACTGGAATCGCTGGCCACGCTGCATGCCGCGACCTGGGCCAACCCGCAGTTGCACCGCCAGGGCTGGCTTCCGGTGTCGATGGCCAACCCGGTAGACAGCGATGGGCTGCTGCGCATGTACAACTACATCAAGGTCAACCTGCGCAAGGACGACTACCGGCAGCGGCTGCCCCGGTGGATGTACGAGACGCCGGAGCTGTTCGGCCATGCCTTCGATGAGTTGGCTGCCTTCGAGCGGGCGCAGACCTCGCCCATTTGCCTGATCCATGGCGACTCGCACCAGGGCAACAGCTTTCTGCGTGATGACGGGCAACGCATCTGGCTCGACTGGCAACTGGCAAGACGCGGGCGGCCGTGGCGCGATGTGGCGTACTTCATGCTCGGGGCGTTGACGATAGAAGAGCGCCGCGCCGAGGCGCAACGGCTGCTGCAGGTGTACCGCGAGAAGTTGATCAGCCTGGGCGCGCCTGGTGTACTCGACCAGGACACCGCCTGGGAACAGCTGCGGCGTTGGCCGGTGTGGGGCATGCAGACGTGGATGTCGAACATGGATGACTGGGGCCAGGCAGGATTGCCGATGGTGGAGCGCTTTTTTGCCGCCGCCGAGGACTTCGATACCATTCGCTTGCTGACCCACGGGCGCAAGCCACGGCGTACCCCAGTGCTGGGCGAGGGCGCGCGTCCGCTGACACGGGCATATGCACACCTGTTGGAGGATTGAGCATGGTCAAAACGCACGTACTGCATCTGCCAGGTGTAGACAACTTTCGCAGCCTGGCAGGCATGCCCACCCTGTGTGGCCGCCGGATCGCAGGCCACAGCCTGTTGCGCTCTGATCAGTTGCATCGGCTGACGGCCGCGAGCTGGCAGGTATTGCAGCGTCTGGGCCTGAAGGCCGTGTGTGACCTGCGCAGTGCGGGCGAGCGCGAGTGTTATCCGAGCGGCTTGCCGGCTGCTGGCCTGCAACACCTTCATCTGGCTATCGGTGATGACCTGCGAGCGGACCCGGGCATCGCCGCGATGCAGGCCGAAAATTCGGCGGTGGAGGGCGCGCAGCGCATGATGCTGGAGGTGTACCAAAGGTTGCCAGGCCTACTGGCAGGGTATATGCCGGCGCTGCTCAGCCTGTTCACTACGCCAAAGCCATCGGTGCTGATCCACTGCGCCGCCGGCAAGGACCGCACGGGTGTGGCGGTGGCGCTTTTACTGCATGCGCTTGGGGTTGAACCTGGGCAGATCATGGCGGATTACCTGCGCTCGGCGCGGCGGTTCTGCCAGTTGGACACCCTGCGCCAGCAGGCCATGCACACTGCCGTTAGCCGCATGATGGGCCAGCCGGTCAGCGAAGCGGCGATCAATGTCATGCTGGATGCTCGACCTGAGTACCTGAATGCGGCTTATGCGGTGATCGAGGCTGAATATGGCGGGCTGGAGCAGTACCTGGCGCGCTTCAGTGGCATGGACCGTTGCAGCCTGGACGCGCTGCGCAATCGCCTGCTAGTGGTTTAGGGCAGGGTGCTGGCGGTGACCCGTGCGGGCTGCCATTGGGCCAGGGCAATCCCCAGCAGAATCAGTCCGCCGCCTACCGCGTGATACAGGTGCAAGGTCTCTCCGAGCAACCCAATCGCCAGGCCTGCGGTAAAGAGGGGGACCAGGTTCATCAGCACCGCGGTTTTTTCCGGGCCCAGGTGTTGCAGGCCCTGCATCCACAGGCCCGGTGCCAGCGCCGAAGCGAAAAGGCCGGCAAACAGGACCAGCGGCAGGCTTTGAGAGCTCAGGGCCATCGATGACGTGAGCAGGAACGGCGGCACCAGCAGCAAGGTGCCGCAGAGTATCTGTACGTAAAGGCTTTCCCAGGTGGGCAGGGGGATCTGCCAGCGTTTCACCAGTACGCAATACAGCGCGTAGGACAGTGACGCCAGCAACATCAGCCACTCACCCAGACCCACCCCTTGCTGCCAAAGGGACGGCAGGTCACCCGCGGCCAGCAACCAGGCCAACCCGGCGAACGAAACCGCCGCGCCTGCCAGCAGCGGCAGGGTGGGGCGGGTGTTCAGCAGCGGGAAGGCCACCAGCACCGTCAGCAAGGGCATGGTCGCCAGGATCAGCCCCATTGAGGTGGCACTGACCGTATGCGCGGCAAAATAGGCCAATGACTGGTATAGCGACATGCCGAGCAAGCCCAGCACCCCCAGCTTGGGCAGGTACGGCCGTATCGCCTGGCGTATTTTCCAGGTTCTGGGCAGCATGATGGGCGACAACACCAGCAATGCCGTCAGCCAGCGATAGAACGAAATGGCGGCGGGGTCTATCACCCCCACCGACAGGCGATTGACCACGGTGCTGGCGGCCCAGATCAGTGTGGCAAGCACAGGAAACAGCAGCTTCATCAGGGGCGCCTAGTGGCTGGTGGTGTTTCGAGCAGCCATGGCCGCGGCAAAATCGCGCTTTAGGGTCGGGAAGTAGGCAATCTGGCCACCCATGCCCCCGGCAATGTCAATCGAAGCCGCACTGATGAAGCTGGCGTATTCGCTGGAAAGGAACAGCACCATCCCCGCTACATCTTCCGGTTTGCCGTATCGGCCGATCGGCACCACCTTCATGACCATGGCGTCGAACTCTTCACGGCTGACGCCGGGGCCCATTTCCTTGTAGTGACGGTCCCACTGGCCGGTGTCGATCCAGCCCATGTTCAGGCTGTTGACGAGAATATTGTCCTTGGCCAGCGACATGCCCAGCGAGCGGGAAAGGGCTACGCATGACGCCCGGTTGATCACCGACGGGATGCCGTCGGGCGTGGGCACGGTGCCGGCCAGGGCATTGATCTCGATGATCCGACCCCAGCGCTGTTGGCGCATGGACGGCACCACTGCCTGAACGAAGCGAAAATGCCCCATCTGCAACACATTGGCGTGTTCAAGAATGGCCTCCGGTGTCAGGGTTTCGAGGTTGCCACCGCGTCCCTGGCCGGCATTATTGACCAGAATGTCCACGCCCCCCCATGCCTGGACCACTTCGCTGACGAAATGTTGAACACCCTGAGTGTCCGTGACATCCACGGCCCGTGCCAGCACCGCCTGTGCGTTTTCCTGCAGCTGCGTTGCCGCTTCACGGACGGCCTCCAGGCTTCGCGCGCAAATGGCCACGCGAGCACCTTCCAGCGCGAAGGCGCGGGCTATGGCAAGGCCTATGCCGCGCGAAGCGCCAGTGACAATCACGCGTTTTCCGCTCAGATCGATGTTCATGCGGGGCGAGCTCCTTGTGGTTTTTATTGGGGCGAGCGCAGGCACATGCCGGTGCCTTCAGTGGCCTGTTTACCGGAAAAAGGCAGGCAGAGCAAAACATAATTGAACAGTTAGCTTTTTTGTGTGCAGTATTGGGCTCAGGTTTTTTCAGGACCTCGGACACCAGGGACGTTCAGCGGCAAAAAAATGTCGCTCGATATTCTTTATAGAGAATTGAAATCTTTATATGGAATTATTTTTTTTTCTCGGTTAATTTGAATTCAAGCCACGGGAGCGCTTCACCGGTAGACCTGCCGGCAAGACCACCCAAGACGCTTAGGCAAGGGGCAATGCAGCGGCACGTCACGACGCTTGCAACCGTCACTTGCCCTCACATAAACGACTGAAAATAAAAATAAAAGGTGGCGTATGAAAGACATGACCAAGCATGGAAGGCATGTGTTTAGCCGCAGCGCCGTGGCACTGGCAGTGCTCGGCGGGATGAGTGGCGCGCACGCTGTTTCGTTCGACCTGAGCAACCCTGACTACCGCCTGCGTTGGGACAATACCGTGCGCTACAACCTGGGCGTACGCATGGAAGATCAAGACAACCGGGTCATGCGGACCCCGACCTACGACGAATCCGACAGCAAGTTCGACAAAGGCGACATCGTTACAAATCGGATCGATGTGTTGAGCGAGGTGGACTTCTCCTACCTGAACGAGTGGGGCGCACGCCTCAGCGCCGCCGGCTGGTATGACCATGCCTACCGTGACACCAGTGTCCACAGCCAGGTGGGCGGCCAGACCAGTTACGAAAATGGCCATTACAGCGATGAGGTCAAGCGCTATGTCAGGGGGCCATCGGGTGAAATCCTCGATGCGTTCGTCTGGAAGAACTTTCAGCTGGGCGACACCCCGATCAACGTGAAGATCGGTCGCCATACCAACTACTGGGGTGAGGGCCTGCTGTTCGGTGCCCACTCCGTTTCCTACTCCCAGGCGCCGAGCGACGGCGTAAAAGCCGCCACCAGCCCGGGTATCGAGACAAAAGAAGTGTTTCTGCCCATTGGCCAAGTCTCTGCCAAGGCACAGGTCACCGATCATCTTTCCATCGCCGGCCAGTATTTCTATGAGTGGGACTACACTCGCATTCCTTACGGCGGGACCTACTTCGGCGGTGCAGACTTCATGTTCGAAGGGCCGGATCAGATGCCGGCCGGCGCCGGGGCATTCAAGCGCGCCTCCTCCAAGTATGGCCGCGACAGCAATGCCAACTGGGGCGTGATGGCCAAATACAACATGGAGGCGATCGAATCGACCTTCGGCTTCTACTATCGCCAATTCGATGACTATCAGCCTTGGCTCGCGCCGCAGGTCCAGGCCAATCTGGGTGAGTACCGCGTCGTTTACCCACGCGGAGTCAAGCTTGCCGGTATCAGCTTTGCACGGGTGTTCGATGCGGTGGCCGTGGGCACCGAGCTGTCGTACCGCAAGAACGGCGCATTGAACGCCACCGGCGTCAGCACTCTGGATGACGAAGGGCCTCGCGGCGACACCATCCACTTCATCGCCAACGCCGTGTACGGCATGCCGCGCAACTTCATTGCCAACAACGCGACCCTGGTTACCGAGTTTGCCTACAGCCACCTGGTCAAGGTCACCGAGCATGACGAACTGTTCAAGTACAAGGGCAACGATGCCTGTACTGACGTCCGCACACCCGGCGTCGCCGGTTCCGGCGGCGCGTCCGATGGCTGCTCGACGCGCGACTACTATGCGGTGGCGGTGAACTACACGCCGCAATACCTGAGCATCTTCCCGTCGTGGGACATGGACGTGCCTCTGACCATCAACTACGGCATCCACGGCAACGCTGCAACGGCCGGTGGCGGCAGTGAAGGCGCGATGTCCTGGTCGGCCGGCGTGAAGTTCACCTACCAGCAACAGTATGAATTCGGCCTGCGTTACGCCGATACCCGTGCCCAGCCCAAGAACCTGGCCAATGGCACCGTCGGTGGCAATGGCGGCGTCGGTAACACCGACCGTGGCTGGCTGGCATTCACATTCAAAACCTCCTTCTGAACAAATCCAATAAAAACGGAGACTGCCCGAATGAAAAGACAATTGTCCTTGTCCCTCGCGCTGTTCGGCATCGCTACCTGCAGCATGGCTGCGGTCAGCCCGGAAGAGGCAGCACAGCTAGGTAAGACCCTGACCTCCTTCGGCGCGATCAAGGCAGGTAACGCAGATGGCACCATCCCTGCCTATGACGGCGGGCTGCGTACTGCGCCGGCGGATTTCAAACCCGACAGCGGATTCTGGGCCGACCCGTTCCGCAATGAGAAACCCTTGTTCCGCATCACCTCACAGAACATGGCCCAATACGCCGACAAACTCAGTGAAGGGCAGAAGGAAATCCTGAAGAAGTACCCGGAGTACTACTTCGATATCTATCCGAGCCATCGCACCACGGCGTATCCGAAGGAGGTGCTGGACGCCACGGTACGCAACGCTACCAGTTGCAACACCCTGAAGGACGGCCTGGCGGTGGACACTGCCTGCCGTGGCGGGCTGCCGTTCCCGATTCCGAAGACCGGCAACGAGGTCATCTGGAACCAGCAACTGCGTTACAAGATCGGCCCCGGGTACTCCACCACCAGCTCGTCCAACAGCTGGGTGATGGATGCCAATGGCCAGCGCACCAAGGCTGCCGAGCAAGCCACCTTCGAGGAGCAGCCCTACTATCAGCCGACGCAGGCCGACCGCGATCCGATGATGTATGCGCGGGTGTATTCGCTGAACAACTATCCGGCGCGCCGTTCGGGTGAAGTGACCGTGCTCAACGACTACCTGGACCCCGCGACCAAAGCCCGCCGGGCCTTCAGTTATTCGCCCGGCCAGCGCCGGGTGAAGCTGGCCCCAGAATTCTCGTTCGACACGCCGGTTGCCAGCCAGGGCGGGGTGACGCTGTTCGACGAACTGCAAATGTTCTCGGGTAGCCAGGACCGCTTCGACTACAAGCTGGTGGGCCGCAAGGAGATGTTCATCCCCTACAACGCCTACAAGTTCTACTTCGATTGCAAACAGGACGAGCAATTCCTCAAGCACCACGCCAACCCGGCGTGCGAGCGTTGGGAACTGCACCGCGTATGGGTCGTGGAGGCCACGCTCAAGCCGGGCAAGCGCCACGTCTACAGCAAGCGCACCTATTACCTGGACGAGGATACCTTCGGTATCGGCCTGTACGACGCTTGGGACCAGAGCGGTGCCTTGTATCGCGCGATCTTCCTGAGTGGTGTGCAGCTGTATGACAAGGATCTGCCGTACAACGTGAAGAACGTCGTTTATGACTTCAACAAAGGCATGTGGGCGCTGCTCAACGACGGTTTGAAGGGAGGCTACAAGTTCTCCGAAACGCCACGCACCGAACGGGACATGAACCCCGAGGCCATCGTCGCGCGTGAGACCCAGCGTTAAGCCTGGCGTGCTGCTGTGACCTGCGCGCCCTGCAAAGCGACGCGCAGTTGAAAAGGTTGTTCCTGAGCCCGGCGGTGTGTGCTGTCGGGTAGCGGGACGACTCTGGCGTGGTAAGGATAAAAACAATGATTAGCCAAGGCCTTGCAAGACCCAAATCCTCGAGCACGCGCTTGTTGAGCGTGGCTCTGATCCCTCTTTGGCTGGCGATGACGGGGACAGGCCAGGCGGCCACGTCCACCAGCGACACGCTTGACCTGCCGGCGCAGACGCTCGGGCAGCCGCTGGCCGCACCGTTGATCAGCGTGGCCAGCGCCGGCAACGTGCTGGTCGGTGTCGGCCTGCACGGCTTGATTCAACGCTCCAGCGACAATGGCAGCAGTTGGGAGCAAGTTCCCAGCCCGGTATCCAGCGATTTCGTTCAAGTGCGCTTCAGCGACGCGCGCAATGGCTGGATTGTCGGCCATGATTCCGTGGTGCTGCACAGCAGCGACGGGGGCGCCACTTGGGCCGTGCAGATGGACGGGCGCAAGCTGCTGAGTCTGCTTGGCAGTGTCTACGGTAAACGCGCCGAGCAGGGTGACCCGCAGGCCAGCGATCTGGTGCAGGAGGTCAACCGTGCCGTGGGCACCTCCGCGACCCCCGATGTGCTGCCCGCGCCCCTATTGGACGTGTTGTTCGATGCCAGCGGCCGAGGCTTCGCCGTCGGTGCCTTCGGCATGATCCTGTACAGCGAGGATGCCGGCAGCACATGGCAACCGTGGCTCGAGCGTGCCGACAACCCTCGCCGCATGCACCTGTACGGGCTGGCGGAGCGTAATGGCACGTTTTACATCAGCGGCGAACAGGGTGTGTTGCTGCGCCTTGAACCCGGGCAACAACGTTTTGAAAAAATCGATACGCCCTACACCGGCACGTATTTCGGCATCGGCGCCTTCGAGCACCTGCTGTTGGCCTACGGGCTGCGCGGCAATCTGTTCGCCAGTGTCGACGGCGGCCAGCAATGGCAGCGGCTTGAAACCGGCGTTGACGGCAGCCTGGTCAGCATCGTGGAACAAGGTCCGGCGCTGGTGGTGGTCAGCCAGGGCGGGCAACTGGTCAGTGTGGACCGCCACAGCCTGAAAGTTACCCCGCTGGCACAGACGCGTGTGGGCGAGGTGTATGCAGCAAGCGCCACAGAGCAGGCCGGGCGGCTGGTGGTGGCACGCTTTGCCGGTGCCAAGGTCATCGATATCGCCCGGGCTAACTGACGCCGTCGGCACGATTCCCCAACGAGAAAGAAAACATGGTCGAGCAAAAATTCAACAGCGGGATGCCAGTGATTGCCCACCTGGAGGACTTCGACAAAAGCTCCGGGGGCTGGTTTGAACGGGTGATCTTCCGTAACCGCATGTTGGTCATCGTTGGCTGCCTGCTCGCCACCGTGGTGCTGGGTTTCTTTGCTGCACGGCTGCAGGTGAACGCCAGTTTTGAAAAAATGATTCCCAGTTCCAGCCCCTACATCAAGAACTACCTGGCCTACAAGAATCAGCTGCCGGGCCTGGGGAACAGCGTTCGCGTGGTGGTCGAGAACAAGACCGGCGACATCTACGATGCCGATTATCTGCAGGCTCTGCAGAAGGTCAACGACACGTTGTACCTGATTCCGGGCGTAGACCGCTCATGGATGAAGTCGTTGTGGATGCCCATCGTGCGCTGGAAGGAAGTCACGGAGGAGGGCATCGATGGCGGGGCGGTGATGCCATCAGACTACGACGGCAGTGAACAATCCATCCAGGCCTTGCGCCGTAACATCATACGCGCCGGCATCATCGGCAACCTGGTGTCCAACGACAGCAAGTCGAGCATGCTCGTGGCTCCGCTGCTCGATACCAACCCGCAAACCGGCAAGCCGCTGGACTACGGCGAGTTCTCCAAGCAGCTCGAAGAGAAGATTCGCACGCTGGAGAGCGACAAGATCGGCATCCACATCGTCGGCTTCAGCAAGCTGGTGGGCGACCTGATCGATGGTCTGTATTCGGTGATGCTGTTCTTTGGCGCCTCGGTGGTGATCGCCGGCCTGTTCGTATACTTCTACACCCGTTGCCTGCGCAGCACGCTGCTGCTGGTGAGCGTGGCAGTGGCCGGCGTGGTCTGGCTGCTGGGGCTGATGCAACTGCTGGGTTACAACCTGGACCCCTACTCGATTCTGGTGCCGTTCCTGATCTTCGCCATTGGTATCTCCCATGGCACCCAGAAGATGAACGGCATTCTCCAGGACATCGGCCGTGGCACCCACAAGTACGTGGCGGCGCGCTACACGTTCCGCCGTCTGTTTCTCACCGGGCTCACCGCGCTGCTGACCAACATCGTCGGTTTTGCCGTGCTGGTCATCATCGACATCCCGGTGATCCGCGACCTGGCTCTGACCACCAGTATCGGCGTGGCGGTGCTGATCTTCACCAAGCTGCTGCTGATTCCGGTAGCGCTGTCGTACCTGGGTGTGAGCGCCAAAGCCGCGCGCATCGCGATTGCCAAGGACCAGGCCGGTGAAGCCGGCCGAGGTTTTCTCGGGCGTATCTGGCACGGCCTTGACCGTTTCACCGAGCGTCCGATGGCCACTGCGGTCATTGCCTTGTCGCTGCTGGTGACCCTGCTGGGCAGCGCGGTGATGATGCACCTGAAGGTAGGCGACCTGGACCCCGGCGCACCCGAGTTGCGCCCGGACTCGCGCTACAACCGCGACAACGCCTTTATCACCCAGAATTACGGGCTGTCCAGTGACCAGTTCGTGGTCATCATGAAAACCGACGAAGACAGCTGCCGGCTTTACCCGGCACTGCAAAGCATGGACAAGCTGGCCTGGCGCCTGAACCAGACCCCCGGTGTGCAAACCACTCAGTCACTGGCCGAAACCGTGCGCATGATCAGTTCGGGCATGGCCGAGGGCAGCCCGAAATGGCTCAGCATCAGCCGCGACCAGGCCATTACCAACTCGGCGGTGGACGCGGCAATGATCTCCGCGCCCGGTATCACCAACCAGCAGTGCTCGGTGACCCCGATGATCGCCTACCTGGCGGATCACAAGGCAGACACCTTGAACCGGGTCTTGAAGGTCTCGGAAGCCTTCGCCAAGGAAAACAACACCGCAGCCGATGCTGAACACCCGGTGGAATTCCTGCTGGCGGCGGGCAATGCCGGCATCGAGGCCGCGACCAATATCGAGGTCGAGAAAGGCATCATCACCATGTACCTGGCGGTGTACGGCGCCACGGCCCTGCTGTGCCTGCTGACGTTCCGCAGCTGGCGCGCGACGGTGGTGGCGCTCATCCCGCTGCTGATGACCACGATCATCTGCAAGGCGCTGATGGTGTGGCTGGGCATCGGTCTGAAGGTGGCGACGCTGCCGGTCATTGCGGTGGGCGTCGGGGTCGGCGTCGACTACGCGCTGTACCTGCTCAGCGTGCAACTGGCGGTGCAGGAGCGCGGTGCCAGCCTGGCTGTCGCCTATCGTCGCTCCCTGGATTTCACCGGCCGGGTCGTCGCGCTGGTCGGCCTGACCATGGCCGCCGGGGTGATCACCTGGGCCTGGTCGCCCATCAAGTTCCAGGCGGACATGGGCATCCTGCTGACCTTCATGTTCCTGTGGAACATGCTCGGGGCACTGATACTGATCCCAGCCCTGTCGCACTACTTGCTCAACCCCAAGCGCAATTCCAAGGCCGAGGCCACCCTGGACCTTGACGATGCCCGCGTGCAGCAGCATCCCGACAAGCCTGTGATCGCCGCCAAACGACATGCATTGACCGAGCCCGCCGTGCACGGTGTGCCCGCTGACTGAAAAGGCCGGATACAGGCCTTGCCAACCCTTTCGAGGAGAGAGAAATGTTCGAATTATTGATGAGTGCCGACATGATGGTTCCGGACCCGGACGGCATGACGGAAATGCTGGTCGACAAGCTCGGTGTCTACAAGCACGAACGCTGGCGTCAGGCGTTCGACAATCACCCCTACATCGCGCATTTTCTGCGCGTGCACAAGTCCTTGGCGGTGTCGCCCACGCGCATCGAGCCGCAGTGGCATCTGGATCGCCCCAACCCGGGTGACCCGCTGTTTCATGATTTCCTTGAGAGCCTGAAGGACTTCCAGGGCCATCACCGTCCCATGCTTACCCACTCCATCGTGCTGGCCCTGCACGGCGACAAGTTCGATGCGCTGGTGGACAAGCTGATGCGCCGCCGCCTGCCGTTCCGTATGGCGCAACGCACCCCGGAAATGCCATTCGATCGCTTGTGGCTCGGTGCGACGCCCGAGAAACCCTATTACCAGCCGTCCGTGGACGGTGGCCTGTGCATCGAGATCATGCCGACCGAACCGTTGCAGATGCCAGCGGAAACCTACCAGTTGCCGCCGGTGCAGCCGCGCGACCTTAAACCGGGCGACATGGTGCGCGTCACCGCCCGTGGGTTCCTGGTGCGTGACCTGGATGAGACCCTGCGCAAGGTCTCCACCAACCTTGACTGGGAACCGAGCGGGCCCGTGGAGCATATTCGTGGCGAAGGCTACCGCCGCGCGCGCATGGGTTTCAACGTACCCAACAGCGCCACCCTCGATGTGCTGGAGGCCACCTATTGGAATACCGATGCCGGCCATTACCTCAACAACTGGGGCCCAGGCCCTTATTACATCCGCATCGGCGTCAACGACCTGGCCGCCAAGGCCGAGGACTTGCGCGCCCGTGGCACCCGCTTCCAGTGGATCGAATCTTCTGAGGCAGTGGGCGGCCGGGCCCTGATCAAGGTCGACCCGCAGGAGCTCAACGGCCAGGTGTTCGAGTTCGAGGAGTGCCCTGCATGAGCACAGCGCAGAGCGAGCAGGTGATCAACGAGGCGGTACGTCTTGAGCGTGATGCCAGGGTCGGCTGGGTGGTGCTGACTCGACCGAACCAGATCAATGCCATCAATGATGCTGTTCGCCTGGGCGTGCCGCAGGCGCTGGCACAGTTGCAGCAAGATCCCGACATTCGCGTGATCGTAATCCGTGGTGAAGGCGAGCGGGGCTTTTGCGCCGGCGCCGATATCAAGGAGCGCCGTGGCCCCGAATCCAGCCTGCAGGTGCGCCAGCGCATGGAAAAGGTGCGCTGGATCGAAGCACTGGATGGCATTGCCAAACCGGTGATCGCGGCCATTCACGGCTATTGCATGGGCGGCGGGCTGGAGCTGGCACTCGCCTGCGACATTCGCTTTGCCGCGCCCAACGCGGTCTTCGCGCTGCCGGAGACGGGCCTTGGACTGATTCCCGGTGGCGGAGGCACGCAACGGCTGTCTCGCGTGGTCGCGCCGGGCCAGGCGCTGGACATGCTGCTCTCCGGTGACCGGATGGATGCCGCGCAGGCGCACCGTATCGGGTTGGTCAGCCGATTGGCCAGCGACAACCTCAGCCTGCTGGAGGAGGTGGGGGCCTTTGCCCGGCGCATCGCCAGCAAGCCGCCCACCGCGTCGGCTTTCGTCAAGCAGGCAGCTCGCGCAGCGCTGGAACTGGACCTCAAGAGTGGCCTGAACCTGGAGCTCGACCTGTTCGCGTTGCTGGCGCCTACCCATGACGCCCGCGAGGCTGCCCAAGCCTTCAGCGAGCGGCGTGAGCCGCGTTTCACGGGCGAGTGAAGGACACTCTCACCACAACAAGGATAATCAACATGAGTACAGGCAAGCTGGCAGGGCGGGTGGCCATTATCACAGGCGCCGGTGGCGGGTTGGGGGCAGAGTGCGCCCGCGTGCTGGCCTCTCACGGCGCGAGCATCGCAGTGGTCGATATCAACCTCGAAGGGGCCACGGCGGTTGCCGAATCATTGCTCGGCGACGGGCATCAGGCGCTGGCGATTCGCACGGACGTCTCTTCGGAGGACGAGGTCCAGGCGATGGTTGCCCAGGTGAGGCAACGGTTTGGCCGTATCGACGTCTTGCACAACAACGCGGCGATCCTGAATGCCGAGCAGCGCCAGCTGGACCGCGACTTCGTCAACCTTGACATGACGGCCTGGGACCGCGCCATCGCCGTCAACCTGCGCGGGGCGGTGCTGTGCACCAAGCATGTGATTCCGGCCATGCTGGAACACGGCAAGGGCTCGATCATTTTCGCGACCTCCGGGCTGGGCATGCAGGGCGACATGTCCCTGACGGGGTACGCCACCTCCAAGGCGGGCCTGATGATGCTGCCCCGCATGGTGGCGTCGCAGTACGGCAAGCAGGGTATTCGCGGCAATGCCGTGCAGATCGGTCTGGCGCCCTCCGAGCACGCCATGCCGCCGGCGTTGCTGGACATTCTGCGCGACAACCACTGCACCGCCGAATTGGGCACCCCACGCCAGATTGCCGATGTCGTGGCATTCCTGGCCAGCGATGAATCATCCTTCGTCACCGGCAGCACACTGGTCGCCGATGGCGGGTTCAGTACCCACACCCCTTCATTGGTGGCCATGCGCTCGCTGTTTGCGCAGATGGGCCGCACTGGCATGTGACCTGGGCTGCGACGCGTGCCTGCGTCGCCCCGGCTGACCTTCGACATGGAAGCATGTGATGAACCAGAAGCAACCCGCGCAAAACACTGATTTCGATGTGATCGTGGTCGGCGGTGGCACCAATGGCCTGTCTGCCGGCTGCTACCTGGGCATGGAAGGCAAGAAGGTGCTGGTGCTGGAGGCCCTGGACAAGGTGGGCGGCATGGCCTCCTCGGGCTACCTGATACCTGAAGCGCCGCAGCACCTGGTCCACCCCTGCGCGCTGGACATGATGTCGATGCGCGTGCATGCCCATGTGCCGGCGGAGCTGGGCCTGGAGCAATACGGCTTCAACTCGGTCGAGCTGACGCCTGGGTATGTGTACCTGCACCCGGACGGCCAGTCGCTGATCTTCTGGCGGGACCGCGAGCAGACCGCCGCCGAGATTCGCCGTTTCAGCCCCAGGGACGCCGACGCGTTTCTCGAATTCATGAACATCATCGACCTGTTCCTCGATATCGCGCTACCGATGATGCGGGTCGACCCGGCCCGGGCCAATCTGGGGGTAAAACTCAGGATGGTTGGCACGGCGATCAAGCACAAGGCCTTGAAGCCCGAACTGATGGCGCTGATGACGGGTTCGGCATTGCAGGCGGCGCGCGAGCGGTTCGAGCACCCGATCACCCGTTCGGCGATGTGTGCACTCACCGGCCTTGCGGGTGATATCAGCGTTGACGGCGGCGGGATCTATTACGCCCTGCTGGGGTTCCTGCACCGGTTTGGCGTGGGGCGTGTGATCGGTGGCATGCAGCAGTTGGGCAATGCCATGCAGGTCCGCCTGGAGGCGTTGGGCGGCCAGGTGCTGGTGTCGGCCAACGTCACTGAAATCGTTGCCAGGGATGGCCAGATCAAAGGCGTGAAACTGGCCGATGGCCGTGAGTTTTCCGCCCGCGCCGTGATTGCCGGCTGCCACCCCAAGCCTGCGCTGGAAATGGTCACACCCGGCCAGATCCCCAGGCATCTGCTGACGCGTATCGCCATGGCCCCGGCCAATGCCAAGGGCTCGGGCCCATTGAAAGTGGATGTCGCACTGCGTGGGCAGATTTCGCTGCCGCGGTTCGAAGCGGTGCGCGGCGATGGCGTCGATTTGCGCAAGACGTGCCTGCTGATCGGCACTGAAGAGGCCGTACTGGAGAACTTCGCCGCCTGCGCGCGGGGCGAGGTGCCCACGCTGCCCTACATCACCGTGGCCGCGCCCAGCGCCGCCGACCCGTCACAGGCGCCTGAAGGCCAGGACGTACTCTACGTCTATCCGCCTGTGATGCCGGTCAACCCCAACGAAGGCTGGGATGCGCTGCGTGAACGGGTAGCCGACCAGGTGATCGAGCAGCTGTACGACTATGTCGAAGGCATCGAGGGGCAGGTCATCGGCCGCCGCATCGAGGCCGCCCCGGATTTCACTGCGCGTCTGAATACGGTGAACGGTTGCGTAGTGCATATCGACACCACCTCGATGCGCTCCAGCACCATGCGCCCGGCGCATGGCCTGGGCGGCGACATCTTACCGGTGGCGGGGCTCTACCTGGGCAGTGCCGGTATCCATCCGGGGGGCGGGGTCAATGGCATGGCTGGCCGGCTGGCGGCCAGGCGGGTCAGCCGGTATTTGCAGAAAACGCGTCGCTGAAGCGCCGCCCGCCCACGGAGGTCGCAGGCGGGTGAGAACCGGCAGCAGTCAAATGCTGCCGGTTTTTTTGTCTGCGCCCAATGAAAGGCTCGCAATGACGAAGTCGGCCGAATACTGGCGCCAGGTGATCATGCCTTCGGCGGAATCGGTATCCAGGCCAGCGAGTGTCGACATCGAGTAGCGGTTGGTGAACCAGCCCGTGGTCACCAACGACGCACAGGCCAGCAGCAGGCGCGGGTTGGTGTCGGCACGGAAATCACCGCTGGCAGCCCCTCTGCGCAGGATGGCGTCGAGCTTGGCAATCAGCGCCGGGGTCATTTCCTGAAAGTGGTTACGGGGTGTTTCGTGGGCGTCGTGGTAACGAATGCCCTCCAGCGCCAGGCTGCCCAGGAAGGGGTCAAGCCGGTACTGGTCGAAGAAGTGATTGAGCACCGTACGCAACGCCACGGGCGGTGGCAGCTGCTCGACGTCCAGGTTCACCAGTTCGGACATGATATGGCTCGACGATTCGTCCAGCACGGCCACGAACAGCCCTTCCTTGGAGCCGTAGTAGTGGTAGACCAACTGTTTGGTGACGCCGGCTTCTCTGGCGATTTCTTCCATCCGTGCCCCGGCCAGGCCTTTTTTGGCGAACTCCCTGCGTGCAGCCGCGAGCAGACGCTTCATCGTACTGCGTTTGCCCTGTTCGCCACCGTCTGCTGCTTTGACTACCACCCTGGACTCCTCATGCCGGTGTTGGCCTTGTTGTTCACACCTTGAAGCATTTACCCGGCTGCCTTCGTTTGACCCGGAGTCAAACGAATCGGGCTACCCGCAGTCAGGCAAGCGCCTACCATAGGTTGGCAGGCGAGGCATCGTACGTAAAGCGCCGAAACACCGGCCGGCAGGCAAGAATAAAAACAACACAGGAGACCCTGATGAGTAACCAAAGCGCAGCACTGGACCTGGCAACCGCGTACAACGCCGTGTCGGAAATGTACCGCGGTACTGACTTGGACATTCATGCGGTGTGCCGTGAACAACGGCTGAAATCGCCCATTTACGAGGGCGATTTCATTACCCAGTTCGGGGTGCCGACCAATGCCGGGACTCAGCAAGGTACTCGCCCGACCTATGCGTTGTTCAAGTACCAGGATGTGATGACCGTCCTTCGCGACGGCGCTACCTACACCAGCGGGTTTATCGCCGAAGGCCTGGGCGCGTTCTTCGATGGCCTGATCATCCTGGCCATGGACGGCGACGAACACCGCAAGGTGCGCGCCCTGTTACAACCGGCGTTCATGCCGGAAACCGTCAACAAGTGGCGCCCGCAGATCGACCAGGTGATCCGCGAAGAGTACATCCGCCCAATGTTGCCAGCGAAAAAAGCCGACCTGATGAAGTTCGGCCTCGAGCTGCCGATTCGCATCATGTACGCATTGATGGGATTCCCCTCCGACGACCCATCCAAGTACAAGCAGTACGCTGCCTGGGCACTGGCCATCGTGGGGGGGAATCAGATCGACCCGAGCAAGATGGTCGAGGCGCGTCGCCAGGCCGGCATCGCGGTAAAGGGGTTGTATGACGCGCTGGCTGAAGTCGTGGTGCAACGCAGGAAGGAAGGCAGCCAGGGCGACGATGTGGTGGGTCGCCTGCTGCGCGCCGAATACGAAGGGCGCACGCTAGACGACCACGAGGTCATCACCTTTACCCGCTCGTTGTTGCCAGCGGCCGGCGAAACCACCACGCGCATGTTCGGCTCGGTAATGACCTTGCTGCTGACCACACCGGGCTTGCTGGAGCGGGTCAAGGCTGACCGCAGCCTGATCGCCAAGCTGATGGACGAAACCACGCGTTTCGAGCCGGTGGCAACGTTCAAGGTTCGCGAAACGGCCAAGGACGTCGAGTTTCACGGCGTGAAAATCCCCAAGGGTTCGTTCGTGCAGTGCATGGTGGTGTCGGCCAACCGCGACGAGGACGCCTTCGAGGCCCCCGACGTCTTCGACATCGATCGCAAGCCCAAGCCTTCCTTCGGCTTCGGCTTCGGTCCGCACATGTGCATCGGCCAATTTGTCGCCAAGGTCGAGATCAGTTGCGCGGTCAACGCCATCCTCGACCTGTTCCCCAACCTGCGCCTTGACCCCAGCCAGCCGCTGCCGGTGATCGGCGGCGCGCAACTGCGCGGTGTATCCAAACTTCCAGTGATCTGGGACTGAGCCAGCACCCGACCCATACCCATACCCATACCCAGTAGTCAGCTTTGCAGCCTTACAAAAACAATAGAGGGCACTATGAGAACGTTCAAAACCATTCCAGAGCGTGGTGATTTCGGCTTTCAACAACTGGTGGGCCCGCACAAGGTGAGCGGTGCCTCGATGTCGGCCGAGCGCGGCTTTTTCGGCCTGCACCTGAGCAAGAGTTCGCCGTTCGGGTCGGTGCGCGATGAGCAAGGCAACATCTATTCCTTCGTTCGTTCGCTGATGGCCCCCAATGGCACGCCGAACCCGACCAAGTTCTTCTACCTGAACAATCACGTCGACAACATCAACCTGCGCATGGACCACGAAAAGATGGCCAAGCAGGCGCTGACACTCATGCCCGTGCACAGCCTGGAGGGTGATACCGCGCGTTGGGCCAGCCAACCGGGCGAGCCGGGCAACGGCTGGGAAATCACCGCCAGCAGCGAACGCCTGACCTGGAAGGAGGAAGGCCTGTTTCATATCGAGGGGCGTTTGCTTGGGCCGGGATTGCAGTGGTACTTGCCGGGTGTGGAGTGGGGCACGTTCTACGTTTCGCAGCTGTGGGATGTGGCGGGCGTGTGTGAGGGTCGACCGGTCAAGGGCGCATTGGCACTGGACCAGTTCTACATGGCTGAAGGAGGCGCCATCCATTTCAAGAAAGACCTGGTGGTGAACAACAACAAGCATGTGATCTGGTGGTCCTTCGTCACTGTGTACACCGACGGCACCTGGGATACAGGCTCGTTCATGGTTGGTCACGACCACCTCGGCTATGCCTTTTTCAACAATGAAAAAGGCGAAGTTCGGGTCACTACCGATATCGAAGGCCAGACCGAGCACAAGGACGGCAGCTACTTCCTGAAGTCCGCCCGAATCGTGCTGGAAGGCAAGGAGGAATGGGAGTTCCTGCCGGACGAGAAGGGCGAGATGATCGACTTTGTCGGTGGCTTCCCGATCACGGCGCAGCAGGAAGGGCGCTGGCGCCGGGTAGGCGATACCCGCGAGCCGTCGCATTGGCTTGGCTGGGGTGAATCGGACCGGCGCAACGGCTCTGCGCGCAACGTGCTGGGCAAGGACGTGTAAGACCGCTGGGTGCGCCTGCCGGCCGGCGAGCAGGCGCACGCACGTGGGCAAGATCCTCAACCAATAACAACAATAAGGAACCGCGATGAAATTTCGCAACAAAGTGGTGCTGGTTACCGGCGCGGGCCGCGGCATGGGCCGTGCGATTGCCCTGGCCTATGCGCGCGAAGGTGCACGGGTGGTGGTCTCGGCACGTACTGCACGGTACGGCGAAGAAACCGTCGAGCAGATTCGGGCGCTGGGTACCGAAGCGTGCCTGGTAGGCGGCGACATCGCCGATCGTGAGGCGATCAAGTCAATGGTCGAGGGCGGCGTGGCGCAGTTCGGCGGCCTGGACATCGTGGTGCATTGCGCCGCCGACACCCGTCACGGGCTGATCGCCGAAATGCCGGATGACGCGTTCGACCACATCGTGCGCAGCAATATCCAATCGTTGTTCTGGCTGGCCAAGGACAGCGCGCCTTATCTCTCCAAGGCAGTCGACAAGGGTCGGCTGATCTTCATCTCTTCCGGTGAAGCCAACCGCAAATACACCCCGCGGCTGATTGCCTATGGGTCCAGCAAAGCCTTCATGAATGCATTCGCTCGTGGGCTGGCGGTGGAATTCGGTGCCATGAACATTCTGGTCAACGTAGTCGAGCCCGGTCTTATCGGCACTGACCATATGCTGGAAACCCTGGGGCAGGAGCTTCCACACAAGCTCGCGGCGCACTTTCCGGTCGGGCGTCTGGGCGAGTCCACCGACATTGCCAATGCGGTGCTCTTCCTGACCTCCAACGAGGCGTCCTATATCACCGGCACCTCACTGCTGGTGGACGGTGGCGCCACCATGGTCGCGCTGCCCAAGGTCGAAGAAATTCTCAAGGGCCAGTAACCACGCCACGCTTGTTCCGGGAGTTATGTCATGACTACAGATACTCGCAACCGCCAGCACGCTGGCAATGATTTTTCAGAATTCAAGCGCGGTTGGCGCGTGGTCCTGCTGGGGCTGTTCGGTATCTGCACCAGCATCACCGCCGCCTTGCTTTACGCGTTTGGCACTCTTGTGATTCCGTTGGAACAGGCCTTTGGCTGGAGTCGCGGTGACTTGCAGGCGTCGATTTCCTTTCTGTTTGCCGGGGTGGCGATCTCTACCCAGGTGGTCGGCTGGCTGTATCGCCGCTACGGTCTGCGCCGGGTCGCCATTGTCTCGATCATGCTGCAGATCGTCGGCTACTTCGCCATCACCCAGATCCAAGGCTCGATTGCCTGGCTGTACCTGGCGTTCTTCAGTATGCCGATCGTGTGTGCCGGTACCATTGCGATCACCTGGACGCAGCTGGTCAACCTGTGGTTCGAGCGCAACCGGGGGCTGGCCCTGGCAGTGATCCTGTGCGGGACCGGGCTGATGGCGATGATCCTGCCGCCGTTGTTGTCCCGCCTGATCGCCGCCTATGGTTGGCAAGCCGGGTTCATTGCCTTGGCGGCGATGCCGCTGCTGTTCACGCTGCCACTGTCGGTGATGTGGTTGCGCATGCCGGTCGACCCTGCGAGGACGGATTCGTCGACGCCGCAAACGACACCGCAGTTGTCCGGCATGAGCTTCAGGCAGGCGCTGCGCTCGGGCAAGTACTGGGGTTTCAATGTCGCCTTGATTCTTTCGGTGTCGTTGACCGTGGGCATGGTCACCAACATGGTGCCGATGCTGCAAAGCAAGGGCCTGAGCGCCCAGCAGGCCAGCCAGATCTTCAGTACGTTCGGCATTTCGATCATTGGCGGACGCTTGCTGGTGGGCTACCTGCTGGATCGCTATTCCCCTTCGCTGGTGGCTGCCGTGAGCCTTGCGCTGCCTGCGCTGGGGTGCGCGATCTTCTTTTTCGGCGGCGCGCAGCAGGTTCCGCTGCTGGTGCTGGCCACCCTGTGCATTGGCGCCAGTGCCGGCGCCGAATTCGACCTGGCGGCGTTTCTGATGGCGCGTTACTTCGGCCTGAAGGATTACGCGCGGATCTTTGGCCTGCATCTGTGCCTGATCACCATCGTGTCCGGGCTGGTGCCGATGCTGTTCGGCCATCTGTTTGACGTGTACGGCAGTTATTCCGCGGTGCTGGTGAGCTGCTTCTGCTGCGCCATCATCGGCCCGACCATTCTGCTGTGGCTGAGAATGGAACCGGCATTTCAAGCGCTGCAGCGCCAGCTGAAGCAACAACCCGCCTAAGGACGAACCTCACATGACGATGGACAAACACGCGATCGAACACTTTCTGCATGGCCAGATCGACTGCTGGAATCGGGGCGACAAGGAGGGGTTTCTTGCCCACTACCGCAGCGTGTCGCCAAATGGCTTGAACATCGAGTATGTCGGCAAGCCGCAGCACGACGCCTGGCAGGTGCTGGAAGGCATGTGGGCGCAACAGCAGCCGAAAATCCGCGTTCAGGTGCGCCAGTGCATCATCAATGGCGTTGAGGCGGCCTGCCACCACCTCAACGCCTTTCGCGAGCAGGAGGGCGGCATAGAGACGATCGAGCTGTACCGGTTCGAAGAGGGGAGGTTGTTCGTGCGTTACTTCATCAACCTGTAGCCGCAACGACCGGGCGTACTGGCGCGGGGGGATGCGCCGGTAGCACCCGGCATCTGCCGTGTGCGTTCACGCACCATCGGTAGAGCAGGAGAGCTCGCGCCAGTGTTCTATCTGCGCGAGCATCCTGTTGAGCTTTTCGCCGACCTGCTGGTAGGCGTCGGAGCCGGCCAGGTAGCGCAGTGGTGGCTGCTCGGTGTTGGCCAGGTGCACCAGGGCTGCGCCCAGTTTCGATGGGTTGCCGGTCTGCTGATGGTTGCCGGCGGCTGACGCGCCCTTGACCTTGGCCGTGAACGCGGCGTAGTCCTCCAGTCCGCGTGCACCAAATGCTGCAGAGCTGGCATCGAGGAAGTCAGTGCGAAACACCCCGGGTTCCACCAGCGTGACCTTGATGCCGAACTGGGCCACTTCCTGGGCCAGGGACTCGGAGAAACCCTCCACCGCGAACTTGGAGGCGCAATACAACGCCGCTCCTCCCATGCCCAGCACACCGCCCATGGACGACACATTGAATACGTGGCCGCTGCGTTGCGCGCGCATTACGGGCAGCACGGCGCGACACACGTTGAACACACCAAACACATTGGTGGCAAACTGCTTTTCGGCATCGCTCGCCAGGTTCTCCTCGAAAGGCGCCAGTTGGCCGTACCCGGCGTTGTTGACCAGCACGTCGATTCGACCGAATTGGGCCATGGCCGCCTTGACGGCGGTCAGCGCCTGAGCTTCATTGCTCACATCCAGTGCCACCGCCAACACGCGGTCAGCGTATTCGGCAAACACGCCTTGCAGGCTTTCCAGGCGACGGCCACTGACCACTACCCGGTCACCATCCGCCAGCGCCGCACGGGCAATGGCGGCGCCCAACCCGCGGCCCGCGCCGGTCACAAACCAGACTTTGTTCATTGCATCGCTCCAGCAGATTGTGCAAAGCCGCGTTCGCAGAACGCGGCGGATTGCCGTTCAGGGCGACGTCAGTCGCGGTTGGCCGCTTCCCAGGCTTTGAGGTCGAAACCCTCGGCAGCCGCTTGGGCAGCCGTCAGCTTGGGTGGGCGTGCAAGAATCTTGCGCGCGGCCATGTGGTCGCCCATGCGGTTGCACGACTCGACAGCCACCAGGCGATCATTGCGAAAGCACAGTACCGAGAGTTGCCTGTCCTGGGCGCAGCCCAGTACCACCGTGCTGTCGTAACCGTTGGACAGCCCGGCGATCTGCAGTTTCAGATCCCCCTGATCGGTCCAGAACCAGGGCAGGGCGCCGTATTGCGAGGGTTTGCCCATCAGACGCGCGGCCACGGTACGCGCTTGGTCGATGGCGTTCTGCACCGACTCGAGGCGGGTAGAATGCTCATCGTTTTGCACGCACGGGAAACTGGCCACATCGCCCAGCGCGGAAATCTGCGGATCAGAGGTAAGCAGGTGGGCATCCACCTTGATGCCGTTCTCGATGTCCAGGCCCGCCTCGGTGGCCAGTTGCGCATTGGGGATGACCCCGATGCCAAACACCACCAGGTCAGCCGCCAGGGTACGGCCATCGGCGGTTTGCACGCCGCATACCTTGCCGTTGTCGTCGAGAATGCGGCTCAAGCCCTGGCGGAAGTCGAAGTGCACGCCCCAATGCTCGTGCGCCTGGCGAAACAGCTCGGACATTTCTCGCGAGACCGCGCGCGCCATGGGGCGCTCACCCAGCTCCAGCACATGCACCTGGGCCCCCAGGGCTGCGGCCACCGCCGCAAACTCAAGGCCGATGAAGCCTGCGCCTACCACCACGACATTGCGCGCCTGTTTGGCAAGCGGCGCCAGGGCATCCGCATCGGCCTTGGTCTTGATGCCGAACACTTGCGCAAGCTCCGCACCAGGCACCGGCAGCGGGCGGTTGTGCGCCCCGGTCGCTAATACCAGGTGGTCGTAGCTCACGGCAGTGCCGGAGGCCAGCACCAGGCGGCGGTTGAGCCGGTCGATGGCGGTGGCCGGGTCGTGCAGCAGCTCGATGCGCTGGGTTGCGTAAAACTCGGCGGGGCGAAACAGCAGGTTGCTTTCCTGGATCTTGCCAAGTAGATAGGCCTTGGACAACGGCGGACGCTGGTAGGGCAAGCCAGGTTCATTGCCGATCAGGGTGATGCGGCCTTCGTAACCTTCCTGACGCAGGGAGGCGGCAACCTGAAACCCGGCTTGACCGGCACCGACGATAACGACTGAGGCGAGGCTCATGAATACTCCTTGCAACGCATTCAGAATTGCGAAGAAGGCAGGTGCAGCACCATGCCTTCCATGTCTTCGCTGATGATCAGTTGGCAGCTCAGGCGGCTATTGTCACGGCGCTCGAAGGCGTATTCGAGCATGTCGCTCTCCATGCCTTGCGCTGCCTGTACCTTGTCCAGCCAAGCCTCGTCGACGTAGGTGTGGCACGTGGCGCAGCTGCAGGCGCCGCCGCAGTCGGCGGGCAGGCCAGGCACGCTAGCGAATGTGGCGGCCTGCATGACCGATTGGCCGATTTCGCCTTTGACCTGATGGTGGGTGCCGTTGTGCTCGATAAAGGTCAGTATGGGCATGTTCTGCTCCGTTTTTTTGGGCTCAGGAGTGGCTGGGCAAGGGCTGCGCTTCAAAGCGTGGCACTTGTCCAAGGGTCAATAGCAACAGAGGGCCAACCACGCAGCAGGCGGCGCTGTATACCAGCATGGCGGTGTACGAGCCGGTGCGTGCGAGCAGCAAGGCAAAGAGCAGAGGCGCCAGTGCCGATGCCACGGTATTGAGGCCCTGGTGAACACCGAACAGACGGCCGTATTCACGCAGGCCGAAGTAGCGCGCAATCAGGAACGCGGCGATATCGAACTCTGCCCCGGCGCCAAACCCGACCAGCACTGCCGCCAGCATCAAGGGCATGAAGTCGGTAGTGCCGCTGAGGTACACCAGGCAGCCAATGGCGGGGAGCATCAAGCTGCACGCGGAAACAATCGGCGGCCACAGTCGGTCCAGCAGATAGCCGATGACCATCCGCCCCAGGATCAGTGAAATACCAAAGCCGCTGAAAATGGTGGCCGCATCCGCGGCTGAAAGCCCCTTGGCCTGCAGCATCGGCACCGTACTCGTGACCATGCCGACGATCGACGAGATCACCAGGCCGAGCGCCAGGTTGCAGGTCCAGAACTTCAACGATCCCATGCCTTCGCGAAACCCCATGCCCGACAACTGCGCACTGGCGGTGTGGTGGGTACTGTCAGCCGCTTTGGGCAGCTTGAACCACAGCAGGATTAGCGGCAGCAGCACCAGCAGGTTGAGCAGTGCAAGGATCACGAAGGCCGCACGCCAGTCCCACTGTTCTATGCTCCAGGCCATCAGCCGGGGGATGGTCGCGGCGGTGATGCCGGTACCCGACAGGCCGATGGCCAGCGCCAAGCCGCGATTGCGGTCGTACCAGAGGCTTATCAGCTGTGTCCAGGTCACTGCCAGCGCACCCATGCCGACAATGGGCAATAGCGCAAAGGCCAGGTACATCGACCAGATCGACGAAGTGACCTGCGTGGTGGCCAGGTAACCGATCGACAACAACAGCAAGGACACTACGGTGACGCGCTTCATGCCAAAGCGCAGGTTGAACCAGCCCACCAGCTGCAGCGACACTACGGCGCCACCAAACAGGAAGGTGATGCATGCCTGCAATTCACTTTTGCCCCAACCAAAGGCATCACCCAGCGGCACGACCAACGTGCCAAAGCCATACAAAAGGGCGGCATTGATGCTGATGGCGACGCCTGCGACGGACAACAGAAGGATCTTCCAGCTTTGCCGGAACTCATGCAGATCAATGGCCGCTTCGTTTTTCGAAGGGTTCATGGGTTGGCTTCCTTATAGGTTTTGTTGAGCCAAGCACTTCGGTTTTTTGTATGAAAATCTTAACTTTCGATTTGTCCAGCAATGCCGTATGACTCACTGACAAACGAATTTCCTGCGCTGTGCACGCGGTTGAATCACGCTCGCTTATGCCATGTTCAACATTGCACCCCTCCGAGGGTTGATGCAGCGAAACCGTGATTTGCTCCAGCGGCTGAGGTCAGCATATCTCCGCCAAAAATAAATTGCACATAAAATAAATAAGTGTTCATAATTTGTCGTGCCTGGACCTGATAAGGAGAAAAAGATGAGTTCAGAAAAAGCGCAGTTCAAAGCAGTTGCAGACCGTAGCCGTTGCTGTGGTTATGGCCTATGCGCCGCGATTTGCCCCAGTGTGTACAAGCTCGATGCCGATGGCTTGGTGTACTTCGATGATGCCCGCGTACCTGCGGAGCTTGAAGAGGAAGCCCGCGAGGGCGCTGCCGCCTGCCCGGCCGAAGCGGTGTGGCTGGAGCCCATCAGCGCTGAAGGCGGACCCGTCTGATTGCATGCGCGCCCGCCTGGGCGTGATAACCAACGAGTTGAGGATGTGCTGATGGGACGTTTACGCGACAAGGTTGCCCTGATTACCGGCACCGGCGGAGGGCAGGGCCGGGCAGCGGCGCTGCGCTTTGCCCGCGAGGGTGCGATTGTGGTCGGCTGCGACTTCAATGCCGAGGGGCACGAGCAAACGCATGCCTTGATGAAAGCCGAGGGCTTTACCCTGTATGGCGCAGCTCCCGTGGATCTGGGCGATCACGAACAGGCCAGGACCTGGATCGAGGCCGCCGTCGCCGAACACGGGCGAATCGATATTCTCTACAACAACGCGTCAGCGGCACGATTCGGGCTGGTGAGCGAGCTGTCGATCGAAGATTGGCAGTACACCCTGCGCAACGAGATAGATTTGTTGTTTTATACCACCAAGTATGCATGGCCCTACCTGGCCGAGCAGCGCGGGGTGATTATCAACGTGTCTTCCACGGCGGCGTGGGGTGGCTCGAAAGTCGCCGGCATCAGTGCGCACGCGGCGGCCAAAGGCGCGGTGGTGTCCTTTACCCGGCAATTGGCCGTGGAAGGGGCGGCCTTTGGCATTCGCGCCGTCAGCCTGAGCCCTGGGTTCGTTGCCACGCCTGGCACCCGGCCGTTTCTGGAAAACCCCGAGGCCCGCGCCATGCTGCTCGATGGTGTGTTGATGGACCGCCCGGGCGAACCTGAGGAGGTGGTGGCTCTGGCGGTATTCGTAGCCTCCGATGAGGCATCATTCATTACCGGCTCTGACTTTGTCATAGACGGCGGGCTGCTGGCGGTCTAGCCCTAAGGCGACAGAGCACGCGGCGGTTGGCATCGTTTCATCTCGAACAAGAACAAGGTGAACAACGTGGACATCATTGGTATCGGCTACATGGGCTTCGAAACCCCTGATCTTGACGCCTGGCGTGAGTACGGCCCGCAAGTGATGGGCTTTGGCATCGGCAAGAATCCGCCCGGCGATCCGGAGTCGTTGTATTTCAGAATCGATGATCGCCGACACCGCTTCGCGTTCCATCCCGGCAAGGTTGACCGTATAGCCTATATCGGTTGGGAAGCCATCGGGCGCATGGCGTTCGAGGACGGTATCAGGAAGCTTGAGGCCGCCAACATAGAATACATTCGCGGCGATGCGCAGCTCTGTGAAACCCGCGGCGTGCGCGAACTGGTCCGCTTCCGCGACCCGGTCGGCTACCAGCATGAGCTGTTTTATGGACAGAAATGGCTCCCGCGTTCATTTCAGCCAGGGCGGCCCCACAGCGGCTTTCTGGCCGACGAGCGCGGTGCAGGCCACGTGGTGCTGATTACCCCGGACTACACTCCGGAACTGGAAGACTTCCTGCTCAATGTCATGGGGTTCAGCTGGTACGGCGCAGGGGCGGGCAAGGGCCGCACCGGCTTCTTCCGCTCCAAGCTCAACCACCATACCAGCCATGACATTGCCTATGGCCATGGCCCGGGGCGGATGGGTGTCCAGCACGTAGGGCTGTTCGTTCGCAACGTGCGGGATGTCGGGGAAACCTACGATATCGTGCGCCAGCGCGAACTGCCGATGATGATGACCCTCGGCCAGCATGCACAGGACCCGCACCTGTCCTTCTATCACTACAACCCCTCGGGTTTTGCCTTCGAAACCATTGCTGAAATCGAGCCATGGCAAGGTGACCCCTACGAGTTGAACCCGGAAAAGCTCAGCCTGTGGGGCCACGAGATGGTCGGCCCGATCCTGGGTCCTAGCGTCAAGACCCCGGAAGAGGTGCTCGACGCCGAGTACCTGCCCCTATACCTGGCCAGGCAGTGAGATGCGCCTGGCGCGGATCGAGCTGGCCGGGCAGGCGTTCTGGGCACAGGTGGACGCCAGCGGCAACCACTGTCGGCGGGTGAGGGCGCCCTTTGTCAGTTGGGCCGGCCTGGGCGCGAACCTGCATCCGGACGCTCTGGACCTGGCGGATGAACGCTTGCTGCTGGCAGGGGCACGGTTGCTACCGCCCTTGGAGCCAGGCAGCCGCGTGTTCGGCGTGGGGCTCAACTACCTCAGCCATCTCGAGCGCCTGGGCAGCAAGGCCCCGGCACACCCGCTAGCCTACCTCAAACCCGACTCGGCACTGATAGGGGCCAATGATCCGATCAGCTATTCGCCGCTGACCCGGCAACTTGACTACGAGGTGGAGTTGGTGGCGGTCGTGGGCCGGCCACTGCTGGATGAACCCCGCGCCAGTACCTGCCTGTTGGGTTTCACCGTGGGCAACGACATCAGCGCGCGCGATGCGGGCCGGCAGATCGGGCGGCTGGACCTGCTGACCCAGAAAGCCATGGATCGCACCACGCCGGCAGGGCCCTGGATCGTGACGGCCGACGAGTTCTGTGGCGATCAGCAGCCCGCGCTGGAGATGCGCCTGAGCGTCAATGACGAAGTGCGCCAGCACGACAACACCCGGCATATGATCTTTCCCCTGGATGAACTGCTCAATTACCTGGATGCACGGATCAAGCTGCGCCCGGGCGATCTGGTCTTTACCGGCTCCACGCACGGGGTAGGCCTGGAAAGTGGACGGTTCTTGCAGCCGGGCGACCACGTAGTGGCGCACATCGGCGGCATTGGCCAACTGCGCAACACCGTTACGGCGGCCAGCACACTTAGCCCATCCCGAGGCGTTGGGCGACTAGGGCTGCCGCTGGATCAATAAACCCTGTTCTGCAAGATGCTCCGAGGAGAGATGATGAGCGATGGTTCGGCATGGGCGCCATTTCGCAACAGGGCCTTCAGAGGCTTATGGCTGGCCGGTGCCGTGGTCAATCTGGCGATCTGGATGCAGACGGTCGGCGCGGCGTGGATCATGACCACGCTCACGGCGTCACCCACGATGGTGTCGCTGGTGCAAACCGCAGTGACGCTGCCGGTCTTTCTGTTTGCATTGCCAGGCGGGGTGATCGCCGATCTGGTGGACCGGCGCCGCTGGCTGATCGTCACCCAGTGCCTGATGTTGTTCGCGGCCATCATGCTGAGCGTGCTGGCTTACTGCGCACGCCTCGAAGCCTGGGGGCTGCTGGCCTTCACCTTTGTGTTGGGCACCGGCAGCGCGCTGGGGATGTCGGCGTGGATGGTGACCATGATCGCCGTGCTGTCACGCGATCAGGTACCGGCGGCGGTCTCCCTGAACGGCATTGCCGTCAACGCCACCCGTGCGCTGGGGCCCGCCCTGGCCGGGATGTTGATAGCCTACTGGAACACGACCTCGGTGTTCGTGGTGATTGCGCTATGCATGGTTGCGGTAATGATCTTCCTGTGTCGTCTCGCGCCGTCGCCGCCTGCCCAGGGGCTGCCGCCGGAAACCATCATGGGCGGCATGCGCAGCGGCCTGCGCTACATCCGCCATTCGGCCGTGTTGTCCAGTGCCCTGAAGCAGGTGCTGATCTTCACCGGTAGCGCCAGTGCCCTGTGGGCGTTGATGCCCTTGGTCGCCAGGCAGGAATTGGGCATGGGCGCAGGTGGCTACGGTCTGCTGATGGCGTTCCTGGGGGCTGGGGCGGTACTGGCGGCGTTGAACTCACCCCGCCTGTATCGTCTGCTCGGCCTTCGTCGCCTGATTGTCTGCGGTACCGTTGCCTTTGCCGCCGCCACGCTGGCCGCCGCGCTTTCGCCCAATCGCTACGTGGTCTGCGCCATGATGCTGAGTGCGGGGTTCGGCTGGATGGCGGTCAACGCCACGGTCTCCTCGGTGGTGCAAACCTATGCCGCCAACTGGGTGCGAGCCCGCGTAGCGTCGATGTACGTATTGACCCTGATGGGCGCGATGGCCTTCGGCGGCGCTGCATGGGGCGCGCTGGCCGAGTATGCAGGGCTGGAGGCGAGCCTGCTGCTATCGACGCTGTGCCTGCTCGCCGGGGTGTTGCTGACGCGCAACGGCCGCGTAGAACTGGGCCACGAAGCCGACTTTGCACAGGTGCCGCTGACCGACAACCTGCAGCTACAGACGCCGGTCGCCCATGCGGACGGGCCCGTCTCGGTGGAGGTGGTCTATCAGGTGCCCGTGACCCAACGCGATGACTTTCTGTTGGCGGTGTACGCGGTAGGCAAGGCCAGGCGCCGCAACGGAGCGCAGAACTGGCGATTGTATCGAGATATGGCCGAGCCGCAGCTCTACAGCGAGCGTTTCATCGTCGAGTCGTGGCTTGATTACTTGCGCCAGCAGGTGCGCGTAACCCAGGCCGACCATGCCCAGGAAAGCCTTTTGCAGCAATTTCGCCGTGAAGACCTGCAAACCCGACGGCTGATCTATCAGCCGCCGGTGGGAGGATAACGCTACAACCTGCAGAAAATTCCCATGTAAAACTTTACGTCGAGATTAATTCTCAGGCTAGAATGACGGTAATAATTAGTTACCGGGATGCAGTATGGAAATTTCAGACGTCAGCGACAACGCCAAATCGGCCAATGCAACCCTCGTCAAGCCGGTTTCCAACGCCATACGCATCCTGCGTCACCTCAGCCAGGGTGGCACACCCGAGCGCTCTGTGGACATTGCCCGGCAGCTCTCCATCAATCCCAGTACCTGCTTCAACATTCTGCGTACGCTGGTGCAGGAGGATGTCGTTGATTTCAACCCTCTGTCCAAACGCTACTCCGTGGGCTCCGGCCTGGCCCGCCTGGTGGAGCAGCTGGTGACCCAGGGGCACCGCGTGCAAATGGCCAAGCCGCTGTTGCAGAACCTCGCATCCCGGCTGCGGGTCACCATCACGTTGTGGCGCAAAATGAGCCCGGACCGGATTGTCATCGTCAGTGCGGCCGCGAGCCCCACCGATGTACGCATCGACATGGCCGAAGGCCAACGGCTGCCGATCCTGATGGGGGCCAGCGGACGACTGTTTGCCACCCAGATCGATATGAATGACCCGTTGGTAGAGAGCAGCTTCGAGAAAATTCGCTGGGCAGGACCGCTATCGCTGGACGATTACCGCGAGGAAGTGAGGTTGGCCGCCGAGCGGGGCTGGGCGATGGACGATGGGCATTTCTCGGGCGGTATCCTGGCCGTGGCGGCACCGATCTACTCGCCTTCCAACAGCATCGAGTTCACGGTTTCGGCGGTGATGTTCCGTGGCCAGCGCGACGAGGAGGGCCTTGCCGAAATAGGCAAGGCCCTGATCGAGTTCTGCACTGAAGTGGCCTGCGTGCTCTACTGAGCCCCGCAGCTACTCTACTCGCGTACCAGCAACAGGCTGCCTCCCAGCGGGCCGCCCCCCGCGGCTACCGTGCTCACGCGATGATCGCGGGTTTGCCGGCCCTCGGCGCGGCCCCAAAGCTGCAGGCACGCCTCGTGCACGTAGCCCAGCCCATGGGTGCGCCCACCGGACAACTGCCCGCCGTTGGTGTTGATCGGCAGGCTGCCGTCCAGCGCGATGCGGGCCCCGCCTTCGACGAAGGCACCGCTTTGGCCAACGGGGCACAGGCCCAGGGCTTCCAGCCAGATCAAGGTCAGAATCGAGAAACCGTCGTACAGCTGTGCCGAGCCGACGTCCTGCGGGGTGTAGTCGGTTCGTGCCCACATCATCTGGCCGACATCGAAGGCCGCCATCCGCGTCAAAGAAATCTGATCCCACGACCAGGGCTGGTTCAATGCGGCGCCCATCGCTTCGATGCGGATCGGCTTGTTCGGCAGGTCCTGGGCAATGTCGCGGCGCGACAGGATGATGGCGGTAGAGGCATCGCAATGCACATCGCAGTCGAATAAGCGCAGCGGCGACGAAATCATCCGCGAGGCCATGTAGTCATCCATCGACATGGGGGTGCGGTACACCGCCTTGGGGTTGCGAATGGCGTTTCGTCGACAGGTGAGCGCAATCTGCGCCAGTTGTTCGGCGCGCGTGCCGTACTCGTGAAAATGGCGCTGGGCGTACAGGGCCATCAGGTTGATACCCGAATGCACATTGAACGGCGTGAACCATTGCCAGGCATAACTGCTGTCCCGGCCCTGGGTCTTGCCGGTCAGTGCGCCGGCCTGCCGGTTGACCGCGCGTGCCGAGGCTTCGGTAATGGTGCGAAACACCAGCACGTGCTTGCACAGGCCGGCGGCGATCGCCATGGCGCCGTTGATCACGCCGGCAAGGGGCCCAGGCCCTTCGTAGCCAGCCCCGAACCAGTTGACGTTAAGACCCAGGGCACTTTTCAGTGCGCTTGGCCCCACGGGGGAAAAAGGATCGCCGTTGTTGTTGTCACCCGGCCAGCAGGCTACCCCGTCGATATCGCTACGTTGCAGCCCGGCATCGGCAATGGCTTGCAGGCAAGCGTCGAGGGTCAGGCGCATGGCCGACTTGTCTGATGGCCGGCCGACTTCCGATTGACCGATACCGGTGATGGCCACGTCTTTTTCGTAACGATGATCGAACATCATTGATCCCTCTCGAACAGGGGCAACCACACATCCTCGACATTGAGAAAGGTGACGCGTACCGGCATGTCGATATGTACATATGCTACCGGTATGCCCACCACGTTGCTGACAAACTGCAAGCCGGCCTGCTCTGCCAGTTCGATAATCGCCACCACATAGGGCACCTCCAGGTCTGGCGCCCAGCCCTGATAGTTGACGGTGAAACTGAGCACCTTGCCCTGGCCGGACACCGCCTGGGGTGCTACCTCGAAGCTGGCGCAGTGTGGGCAGAGCGGGGCGGGCGGATGAAAGTAGCGACTGCAGGCCGCGCAGCGATGAATCAACAACCGACCCGTTTCACCGCCTTGCCAGAAGGCGCGGTTATCGGCGTTCAGTGCAGGGAGTTTTCTAGGCATCAGCAGTCCGAGGTGTATGTTTGACATGGAGTTACACAGTACCATTTGCACATATTTTAGAAAAGTGTCATATATTGCTGCAGGCGAAAACACGGATCGACCGTTCGCGATACAACAACAAGAGGATTTGGCTATGTCCCAATCATTGCTGGACAAAAGGGTAGTCATCACGGGCGGCTTCGGTGCCTTTGGCAGCACACTGGGCAAGTACCTGCTGGCGCGTGGCGCGCGAGTGGCGCTGCTGGACCGCAGCGATGCGCCAGCCGACCTGCTGGATACGCAGAACCTGTTGTGCCTGGGCGATGTCGACCTGACCTCGGCCGAGTCGGCGAGCGCTGCGTTCCAGCAGGTGGCCGCGCAGTGGGGCGGTATTGACGGCCTGGTCAATGTCGCCGGCGGGTTTTCCTGGGAAACGCTCGAGGGCGGCAGCCTGAACACCTGGGACCGCCTATATCAGATGAATGTGCGCACTGCTGTCGTCAGTGCCCAGTCGGCCTTGGCATTTCTGCTGGAGTCCGGCGCCGGGCGAATCGTCAATATCGGGGCACTGGCGTCCATCAAGGCCGCAGCAGGCATGGGCCCTTATGCCGCCTCCAAGGCAGGGGTGGCCCGCCTGACCGAAGCCTTGGCCGAAGAGTTGAAAGATCGCGGCGTGACGGTGAACGCCGTGTTGCCCAGCATCATCGATACCCCTGCCAACCGCGCCGACATGCCGGAGGCCGACAGCAGCCGCTGGGTGACCCCGCAAGCACTGTCGGGAGTGGTCGCGTTCCTGTTGTCTGACGAGGCGGCCGCGGTAACCGGTGCGCTATTGCCAGTGAGCGGACGCGTATGAGGCTGGTCACCTATACCGATGCCAGTGGCGTAGACCGTGCCGGTGCTCTGCTCAACCAGGACCAGCAGGTGCTCGACCTGAGCACGGCCTATCGCTTGCTGGAAGGGCGCGAGAGCGCCGCCTTGGGCAGTATTCTCGCCCTGGTCGAAGGAGGTGAGGCGGCGCTGGAGCTGGCACGTTCCCTCGTTGTCAGGGCGCCATCGGCCGCGGTGCTGGAGCGCGATGGGGTCAAGCTGCGAGCACCGATCCAGCCCCCGCCGCAAATGCGCGATTGCTCCTGCTTCGAGTTGCACCTGCGCCAGAGTTTTGCTGCCGCCCGCCGCGCGCGCGCGTTGCGTACCGAAGACCCCGAGGCCACCCTCAAGGCGATGAATACCCGTGCCGACGACCGGGTGATCGAGACCTTCAACAAGCAGCCCATCTACTACAAAGGCAACCGCTTTGCGGTGATCGGCATCGACGATGAGTTCCAATGGCCGAGCTTCAGCCGTGCGATGGATTTCGAGCTGGAGTTCGGTTGCTATATCGGCAAACGGGGCAAGGACATCAGTCGTGAAGCGGCGCGCACGCACATCGTTGGCTTCACTATCTTCAACGACATGAGTGCCCGCGATGCCCAGGCCCTGGAAATGCCTGGCATGCTTGGCCCGGCCAAGAGCAAGGACTTCGATACCGCCAACATCATGGGGCCGTGCCTGGTGACTGCGGATGAACTGGGCGACCCCTACGACCTGAACATGGTTGCCCGGGTCAATGGTGAGGAGTGGGGGCGCGGAAATACCCGGGACATGCGCTGGCGCTTCGAAGACGTGATCGCCCATGTATCCCGATCAGAGACCCTGTACCCCGGCGAATTTCTGGGGTCCGGCACGGTGGGCAACGGTTGTGGCCTCGAGCAGCTGCGCTATCTCAAGCCTGGCGATGTGGTCGAGTTGGAAATCGACGGTATTGGCGTGCTGCGCACCCAGGTGGGCCAGAAGGCGTCATCTGAGACATGACGTTCAGCTTGTATGGACCTACTTTTTGTAGTGTGAATTAAGTATACAAAAATTAATAAAGTGTCTTATATTTCGTTGCGGACCCGCCGTGACACCCTGAGCAGGAGGCAATCATGCTAACAAGAACAAGCCCCGTATTGTCTGATGGAACCAAGGTCTCGGACCTCATCTATCCCACTACGCGCGAAGTGCAGATGCGCGTGTTGTCTGATCGTGAAATCTACGAGCTGGAGATGGAAAAGATCTTCGGCAAGATCTGGGTACTGCTGGGCCACGAAACGGAAATCCCCAACGCCGGGGACTTCATGGTCCGCGACCTGGGGTCTGACTCGGTGATTGTGGCCCGTGGCAAGCAGGGCGAGGTGTTCGTCACCCTGAACGTCTGCCCGCATCGTGGCATGCGTATCACCACCGCCGATTGCGGCAATGCGCAGATTCATAAATGCATCTACCACGGTTGGGCCTTCCGTCCCAATGGGGACTTCATCGGCTCGCCGGTCGAGCGCGAGTGCATGCACGGCAAGATGATGCCCAAAGAGCAACTGGGCTTGAAAAAAGCGCGGGTCACCCTGTATGGCGGTCTGGTCTTCGCGACCTGGAACATTGAAGGGCCGTCCTTCGAGGAGTTCCTGGGCGACGCGAAGTGGTACTACGACATGCTGTTCTGTCGCTCCGACAAGGGCATGGAAGTGCTTGGCCCGCCGCAGCGCTTCATCGTCAACGCCAACTGGAAAACCGCCGGCGAGCAATCGGCCGCCGACGGCTTCCATACCCTGACCCTGCACCGCTGGCTGGGGGAGGTGGGCAACTATGCGAAGAAGGGAGAGGGCGAAACCGCCGACCTGAGCCCGGAAATGATCGGTGTGGAGATCAGCTCTCCGCATGGCCACGCGCTGCGTTGTATTGACCTGGCCCGCAAGATCAAGCGCCTTACCGGACTGGACCCGGCCGAACTGAGCGTGCAGCAGAAGCTTGAGGCACTGCCGCCTGCCGGCATGACCGCCGGGATGGTCGAGCAGCTGGCGCGCAACCTGAGCGACGATCAGCTCCAGGTGCTCACCAGCATGCCTCCGCAAGTGGGTGGCATGTTCCCTAACATACTCTTCGGTTTTGTCTACATTCCCCAGCCTGACGGCAGCGTCGTGGGTTCCATGACCCTGCATGCCTATGTACCGCAAGGCCCCGACAAGTTGGAGTTCGTCAACTGGGTGTTCGCCGAGAAGGACGCGCCGCCAGAGCTGCGCGACAAGATGCTCAAGCAGACCATCCAGCTGTTCGGCACCTCCGGCATGGTCGAACAGGATGACTCTGACACCTGGCCGCACATGACACTGGCCGCCAAGGGCGCGATGGGGCGCAAGAGCACGCTCAAGTACCAGGCCTGCTACGAGACGGGCGCGCCTGAAGGTTGGCCAGGCCCTGGCATCGTCAACGAAGGCTTTACCAAGGACGATACCCAGTGGCACTGGTGGCTGTACTGGCACGAACTGATGACCGCCTCGGACGAGGCATAAGGATGGGGTGGAGGGCCGCCATCGTTGGCGCCCCTCCCTACGCTGCTACTCACCCGTAGTCACCATTCAAACAGCCACCATTCAAGTACAAGAATAACAATGAGGAATTGCTCATGACGCAGGTTCAGCAACGCGGCGTGGAGGATATCCAGCCAGGCTCCCCGGTCGGTACGCGGCGAGTGCCGGTGGGGTCGCCGATCTACAACGATGTGGTGACCTTCCTGTACGAGGAAGCCACCTTGCTCGACCAGATTCGCCTTCGGGATTGGGCCGAGCGCCTGGACACCGACCTGGTGTACACCGTGCCGCTGCGCCAGACGCGCCTGGCCTCGGAATTGAAAACCACCATTGTGCGCAGTGTGCAGCACTACCACGACGACTACCGCTCGATGATGGGGCGCATCCTGCGCTTGTCCGGCAAGAGCGCCTGGGCAGAAGACCCGCCTTCGCGTACGCGCCGACTGGTGACCAACGTATTCGTGGAAGAGACGGAGAAATCCGACGAGTTCGTGGTGACCAGTTACCTGTTGCTGACACGAAGCCGTTTCAAGGACCACCACGTCGACATCATCAGCGGCGAGCGTCGCGATGTGCTGCGCCTTGGCGAAACCGGGTTCAAGCTGGCAAGGCGTGAAGTCATTCTCGACCAGGCGGTGCTGGGTACCCCCAACCTGGCTATCTTCCTCTAGGGTTGCGTGTGTGGGGCCATGCGGCGTGTCACGCCGTATGGCTGCCGGGCCAGGCATGCAGCCATGCCTGGTCCTGGGCGCACAAGGCCTGCGGCTCGTCGCTGAAATCCAGGGTCGAGCCCTTCATGCGCGCTGCCTGTTCGGCGCGTTCCGGTTGCTGGCTGTAGCAGCGACCGCTGCTGACGGCGTGGACCTGCTCGTCGAGGTTGTAGGCGCGGCCCATCGAGATAAGGGTGCAGCGACGTAGAAGCAGCGCCGCTTCGGCGGTCTCTTCATTGAGGGTGTTGAGCGCCCAGCGTGCCATGCCTTCGCGAAGGTTGACGCCGGCATAGGGCGGCGGGCCTTCGATCATCGTGCCCTTCACTTCCCAGCTCAGGGCCTGCCCGTCGTCACGTGTCACGATCGCACGGGTACGGCCGTCGATTCGCGCCCCTACCTGGATCTCGTAGTGTCGCTGGCAGGTGCCGCGGGCAGCGGTCGCAATGGCCAGGCCGGCAAGGTCGAGCAGGTGGGTGCATTGATGGCTGGCGTCGGTTTGCCGGGTGACCGAGTGCGCAATCCGTGCCAGTGGCATGCCCACCAGCGCTTGCAGTTGATCGCATGCCTGCGGGCACAGAGAATAGGGGTAGCGCAGCGCTTCGCCACCGATGGCCGTGACCTTGCCTGCACGGTGGCTGGCCCACACGCGAAAGTGGTGAAAGTCATCCTCCAGGGCCGCACGAACGTGATCTGCGTTGGCAATGATATCTATGCGGCGTCGAAATACAGTCATCCTGGAGTCCTTGTGCAAGGGGTGTGAGAGGTCGCTGAAATCAGCTATATTTGAACACTAAACAATATAATGTTCACTAAAAACAAGAAAAGGAGCGGTTATGGCCCTGCTGAACGAACAGGTCGCGCTGATTACCGGCGCAGGTGGCGGGATCGGTCGAGGTATCGCGCTGAACTTTGCCAGGGAGGGTGCTGCGGTGGTGGTTGCCGAACTGGATGAGGCCAGCGGGGAAGCTGTGGTGGCGGAGCTCAAGGCGCTTGGCGCCAAGGCGGTGTTCATCCGCACAGACGTCTGCAGCAAAGCCGATATCGAAGCCGCAGTGCAACTGGCCGTCGACGAATTCGGTGGTCTGGACATACTGGTCAACAACGCGTTCGCGCCCACGCCCAACGTGCTTCTGGAAGAAAAGACCGACGCCATGCTGGAGCAGACCCTGGGCTCGACCGTCTGGGCGGCCTGGTGGGCGATGAAGGCCGCGCTCCCGCACATGAAGGTGCGTGGCGGCGGCAAGATCATCAACTTCTACTCTATCGATATCGAGATCGGTGCCTGGCTGCATGGCGACTACAACACAGCAAAGTCGGCGATCGTGGGACTGACCCGCAGTGCTGCCTCCGAGTGGGGACGCTTCAACATTCGCACCAACGCCATCGCGCCCACCGCGATGGGTGCCACCTTCCACAAGCTGGCGGCAGAAAACCCGGGGTTCGCTGAAATGTCCGCTTCCATGCGCCCGCTGGGGCGTTGCGGCGAGCCTGAAGCCGATATCGGCCCGGTGGTGGTTTTCCTGGCCAGCGAGATGTCGCGCTTCATTACCGGCGAAACCATTCACGTCGACGGCGGCCTGCACCTGCCCGGCTACAACTCTCGCCCCAAAGGCATCCCTGTGCGCGAGTACTGAAGGCGGCAAATGAAAAGCGCGGCCAGTGCCTAATGCCAGTCAGTTAAGCCCCACAATCTGCAATTGGGGCTGCTTCACCCCCTTCGCGGGCAAGCCCGCTCCCACAAATTGAGCGCTGAATTCAGGAACTGCGCACTTCTTGTGGGAGCGGGCTTGCCCGCGAAGGGGAACGAAGCAGCCCATTGCCCTTAACTGACAAGCATTACGGCCAGTACCGCGCTTTTTGCTTGCTGGGTGAAGCGGCTACTTCTTGGCAACGCTGATCGAAGTGGTTTCCAGGTCCCAGGTGGTGGGGGTTTTGCCTTCGTCGCGCAGCAAGTATTTCAATACACGCCCTTGTGGGTTCTTCGGCAAGCTGCCGCGAAACTCGATATAGCGGGGCAGGGCGTAGTAGGGCACCGCATCCACGGCCCAATGGAACAGGTCTTCGGGTTGCAGCATGGCGCCTTCATGCAGTACCGCGGTGACCTTCACGTCATCTTCGCCCTTGTCGGACGGTACGGCGTGTACCGCCACTTCGGCCAGGGCAGGGTGTACGCCGAAGGCGGCCTCCATCTCGAAGCTGGAGATGTTCTCGCCGCGGCGGCGCAGGTAGTCCTTTTTGCGGTCGACAAAGTAGAAGAAGCCGTCATTATCGAACTTGCCGATGTCGCCGGTGTGGAACCACATGTTGCGCATCAGCTTCTGGGTGTCCTCCGGTCGGCGCCAGTAGCCCTGGAACATGATGTCCGGGCGCAGCGGGCGTACCACGATTTCACCGGCGGTGTCGGGTGGCACTTCCTGGTCCAGGTCGTCGACGATGCGTACATCGAAGTCGGCAATGCGTTTGCCCGAGGAGCCGGGCGCCGCGTATTCGCCGGCTGCCAGCGAGGTGATCACGCAGGCTTCCGTCAGGCCATAGCCGTTGCCGCCCACCAGGGGCGTGCCGAAGCGTTCGCGCCAGATCCTTTTGGTCTCTTCGGTATAGGGGTTGCCGCGAGCGGTGTGGATCTGCCCCACGCAGCGCAACATGGCCTCGTTGTCCGGCGCCTGGGCGAGCAACCCTCCCATCCCGCCGAGAATCGAGGCGATGGTGGCGCCCGAGCGCTCTACCTCCTGCCAGAAGCCGGACACCGAAAAACGCGGCAGGATGGCGGCGCGGGCACCCACGAGGATGCTGGCGATGATCGACACGCACAGGGCATTCATGTGGAACAGCGGCAGCGGCGTGATGGTGACGTCGTCGGCGCTGGCAGGGCCGGCGCGCAGTTGCAGGCGGGCCAGGTTGCACATGAAGTTGTAGCTGATCATGCAGCCTTTGGATGGGCCTGTAGTGCCCGAGGTGTAGATCAGGCAGGCGAGGTCGGAAGGCTGCGGCTTGCTGGCGAGCGGAGTGGCGTCCTGCCCGCGGAAGCTGTCCAGTGTCGTGATGCGAATCGGGCAGTCGGGCATGGTGTCGAGCGTGCCGCGGTGCAGAATGTGGTGCACGTCTTGCAGCTGTTCTGCCAGCGGTGTGATGCGCTGCAGGTAGGCTGCTTCGCAGATCACCAGCGAGGTGCCGGTGTCGGCGATCTGATGCCGCAGAAATTCGCCCTTGAGTGCGGTATTGATCGGCACGCTCACCGCACGCAACTTGTTGATGGCCAGCCAGGTGATGACCGCATCGATGTTGTTATCGAGCATCGTCAGCACCGTTTCACCCGGCCTGACGCCGAGCGTAGCCAGAGCATTGGCCATTTTGGTCGAAAGTGAGTCAACCTGCGAGTATGTGTATAACTCCCCGCTGAAATCCAGCAGTATTCTGTCTGGATTACTTGCCACCGCACGGTCTAGCGCATCGATGACCGTGTCTCGTTCTCCTACTGCCCAAGTCTCTGGATTTCCACTGCTACCCATGAATTTTCTCCGTTTATGCGCCCGCGAGTGCTGGTCTGCCTGGTTTTTATTTTGAAGGGAGAATTGGATTCTAAATGTAAAATCTTAAATTGTCTTTAGCATTGAGTTGAACATATACGGTTATTTATGCACAGATTCTGTGATACCGTGGTTTTATTCCTTACTTTCGACGAGCCTGCAATTCCATGCCGAAAAACGCTACCCAGCTGGCAGAAGCGCCTAAGGCCGCTGCCAAATCCAGGAAAAAAGCTACACCTGACGCCCCTGCGAGCGGAGCCAAGGCAGTCAAGACCGTTGAGCGGCGCAACGGTCCGACGGCGGCAGGTAACAAGGTCAAGCCGAACCGCCGCTCGGAAGAAACCATCGCCAACATCCTCAAGGCGACGGAGGAAGTGGTGCTGATGTCGGGGGCTGACCGCATTTCCATTCTCGACGTGTGCCAGGTCGCGGGTGTCTCGCGCGGTACCTTCTATCGCTACTTCTCTTCCCAGGAAGACCTGCTGGACACGTTCTCGCGGCACAAGCGCGAAAGCTTCCACACCTCGCTCTCGCAAGCGCTGGGCCACATCGAGGATCCGGAAGCCCGCTTGAACGCATTGTTCTCCTACCTCGACAACTACCTTGAGCAAAGCCGCGCGCGGCGCCTGCTGGTGGTGGCGCCAGACTATGCGCTGGGCTTTTTCCGGCGGATTTTCCACGACTCGATCGTGCGCTTTCAGGATGGTTTGGGCATCGTCTTCGATGACTGGGACGACCGTCTGGGCGTGCGCCTGGACCGGGAACTGATCTGCGAGATGATCATTCGCTATGTGTTGAGCGAAATCCTGGTGCCGGAAGCCGCAGGGCGCCGACTCTTCCCGGTGCGCGTGAAAAAGCTGTTGGGTGCGTTGATCATGGGGTCCACCTCGCGCACCCGCCGCTGACACGTTCTCTCGCAGTTCTGTACACCCAAAGCCCCCGCCAATCGGGGGCTTTTTTGTGGCCTGTCGAAAATCCTCTTCCTCGCTCGCCCTCTTGCTGCCCATTGGCAAGCACTGCCACCGAGACAGGTAGAGGGCTCTGTCTCAAGGGTTTCAGCGTGGCCTGAAAATAATATGAACAGAATTTTGATTTCTGCTCAAATTAATTTTAAGCTCTGGTCTTAGTAGCGAGCCTTCCTGTTCCCCTTCCCGCGTCGGTTGATCGTGACCACGCAAAGGCACCGCGCTGAAAACCAACAAAAAAGTGCCAACTTCGAGGTACCTGCACATGCTTATCGATCTGCACGCTCATGCGCCCCATCCGGGTTACTACAACCAGCACCCGCACTGGGGGCCGTTCTTCGAACAGCACGCCGATGGCGATATCAAGCTGCGCGTGGGGGAATGGATTCTGGGGCTCGGGTCGCCTGAGCGTAAGGCTGCCGTGCGTTCGGGCAACGGCCCCAAGCTTGAGGAATATTTCGCGCGCTGGGCAGACCCGAAAGTCCGTCTGGCCGGCATGGATGCGGCAGGGCAGAACCTGCAGGTAGTTTCGGTGCCGTCGCACTGCTACATGTACTGGACCGAAGCCGAGTTCGCCGTGCCGTTTGCGCGTACCGTCAACACCACGCTGGCCGAGTACTGCTCGGCAGCCCCGGACCGCCTGATGTTCTGGGCTCACGTGCCGTTGAACGCACCTGAGGCGGCCGCCGCTGAACTGCGTTATGCCTGCACCGAACTGGGTGCCAAGGGCATGGTCGCCGGCGGCGCCAACTTCGGTGGGCTGGAATTCGATTCGCCGGAGCTGGATGTGGTCTGGAGGACCCTCTGCGACCTGGACCTGCCAATGTTCATTCATGGCTACAACCAGTCGGTCACCTGGGGCAAGAACGCCAACGACGACCGTTACGAAACCACCGCCATCGTCGGCATGCAGTACGACGAGAGCCGCTGCTTCTGGAACCTGATCTGCGGTGGCGTACTGGACCGCTTCCCCGACCTCAAGGTGTACATCACCCATGGCGGCGGCTACGTGCCGTATCAGCTCGGGCGCCTGGCCAAGACCAACGAAAACCTGGACGTCAAATACAACAAGAAGCCGCTGCTCGACTACATGAAGAACTTCTACTTCGACGTCGAACTGCATGAAGTGCCGATGCGCCAGGCGTTGGTCGATATCATCGGTGCCGACCATGTGCTGTACGGCAGCAACTTCGGCGGCAGCGATGCGGTGCGCCATGACCTGACCCATGGCTTGAAGCTTTCGGATGCCGATCTGCGCAAGATCCGCTATGAGAACGCCTGCCGCCTGCTGCATCTGGATCCCACCAAGCTAGGCAAGGTAGGTGCCTGATGAAGCTGGCACGCTGTGAGCACCCTGCGGTCGGTATTTTCTGGGCCGTGGTCGATGTCGCCCAGGACCAGGTAACCCCCATTTCCGGCAACTTCAGGGACTGGGCGCCGGGCGTGGCGGCGGGGCGGGGCATCAGCTCCGTCCGGCTCTGCGGTCCGGCGCTGGCGCTGTCGAAAGTGCGCTTGCTGCCACCGATCGAGCCGATCAATCGGGTGGTGGTGGCGGGTGCCAACTATGCCAAGCACCTGGTGGAGTTCGGATTGAATGCACCGGCGCAGCCGGTGGCATTCCTCAAGGCCTACGGCGCGTTGATCGGCGCCAGAGACCCGATACGCTTTCCGCCCTTGACCGAGGAACTCGACCACGAGGTTGAGCTGGTGGCGGTGATCGGTACGGGCGAGATCGACGTCGAAAACCCGCTGGCCTGCGTACTGGGCTACACCGTCGGCAACGACGTGAGTGCGCGCGACCTGCAGCGCAGCGGGCCGCCCGGCATCGGCATGGACCTGTTTGCCGCCAAGAGCCAGGACCAGACCACGGGCCTGGGCCCGTGGATTGTCACCAAGGATGAGTTCGACCAGGGCTCTCCCAGGGTGCGTCTGACCTTGAAGGTGAATGGCGAGGTGCGTCAGGACGGCTCCACCGCCGAGATGACCTGGGACGTGGGGCAATTGATCAGCTTCGTGCAGCAACGCTCCAGCTTTGCCACGGGTGATGTGCTGTTCACTGGGTCCCCGGCTGGTGTCGGCATGGGGACCGGCCTGTTCCTAAAAGAGGGCGACGTGGTTGAAGCCAGCATCGAAGGCATCGGCACATTGCGAAATGTAGTCGGTAAAAAACCGCAGCCAATCGAGAGCCAGACATGAACACCAACAATAAAGAAAAAGTAGTGGTCGTGGGTGCCGGTTTGATGGGCACCGGCATTGCGCATGCTTTCGCCAGCTCCGGGTTCGTCACCGTCGTGGTCGATACCAATCCCGCCTCGTTGACCCACGCGCGGGTCAGCATCGAAAAGATCCTTGGCGATGGCGTACGTCTGGGCAAGGTCAGCGAGGAGCAGGCGCAGCAATCACTGGCCAATTTGCTGACCACCAGTGACCTGAACGAAGCCGCCAGCGGGGCGAACTGGCTGGTGGAAACCGTCTCCGAGCAACTGGCGGTGAAGAAGGCAGTCATCAGCCAGGCAGCCCCGCTGCTGGCCGCCGACGCGATCATCGCCACCAACACTTCGGCCCTGAGTGTGACCGAAATTGCCGCGTCGGTGGACAATGCCGACCGGGTCATCGGCATGCATTTTTTCAACCCAGTGCACAAGATGAAGCTGGTGGAACTGGTGCGTGGCCTGGCCACCAGCGACGAGGTGGTGGTTCGCACGCGCGCGCTGTGCGAGCAGATCGGCAAGACCTCCATCATCGTCAATGAGTCGCCAGGGCTCACCACCAGTCGCATGTCTGCGTTGCTGGGTAACGAAGCGATGTGGATGCTCCAGGAAGGCACCGCGACCGCCGAAGACATCGATACCGCACTGCGCCTGGGCTTCAATCATCCGATGGGGCCGTTGGAGCTGGGTGACCTGACCGGCTGGGATACGCGACTGTCGGTGCTGCGCTACCTGCATCAGACCCTGGGCGAGAAGTTTCGCCCCTGCCCACTGATCATCAAGATGGTTGCAGCCGGACGCCTGGGGCGCAAGACAGGGCAGGGCGTGTATCGCTATGCCGATGGCAAGCAGGTTCCGGGGTCCGGGCTCAAGGCGAGTGCACTATGAACGAGGTCGTGATCGTTGATGCGGTGCGCACGCCCATCGGCAGGTTTCGTGGCAGCCTTGCAGGGGTGCGGGCCGATCATCTGGGTTCGCTGGTGATCAACCGCTTGCTGGAGCGCGTCGATGTGGCCCCTGAAAGGGTCGAAGACGTGATCTTCGGCTGCGTGACGCAGATCGGTGAGCAGTCCGCCAATATCGCCCGTACCGCATTGTTGGGTGCAGGCTGGCCGGTCAGCATTCCCGGGTTGACCATCGACCGTAAATGCGGCTCGGGTGAAGTCGCTGTGCACCTGGCCGCTGGCGCGATCGCCAGTGGCGCGATGGATGTCGTAGTGGCTGGTGGCGCGGAAAACATGAGCCGCGTTCCGATGGGCAGTAATCGGGACCTTCACGGCGAGGCGTTCGGCTGGTTGGCGGCGCAACGCTATGAATTGACCAGCCAAGGCGAGGCGGCCGAGCGGATCGTCGACCAATGGTCGCTCAGCCGCGAAGCCCTGGATGACTTCGCCTTTGCCAGTCATCAGCGCGCTGCGGCCGCTTGCGACGCGGGGTATTTCGACAACGAGATCGTGCAGGTCGTGGTCGATGACCTGAAGGAGCAAGCGCTGACCGAGCCCGCTGGCGTGTTGCGTCGCGATGAAACCATTCGCAGGGATACCTCGCGGGAAAAGCTGGCGACGCTCAAGACCAGCTTCCGCCCCGAGGCCGGGCGCATCACCGCAGGCAACTCGTCGCAGATCTCCGATGGTGCTGCCGCGCTGCTGCTGATGAATGCCGACACGGCGAAAAAACTTGGGCTCAAGGCGCGCGCGCGCATTCGCGCCTTCACCACGGTCGGCTCCGACCCGACCTTGATGCTGACCGGGCCGATTGCCGCCACCCGCAAGGTGCTGGCCAAGGCCGGGTTGAACATCAATGACATCGACCTGTTCGAGGTCAATGAAGCATTCGCCTCGGTACCGCTGGCGTGGATGCTGGAGACGGGCGTACCCCACGAGAAGTTGAACGTCAACGGTGGGGCCATCGCCCTGGGGCATCCGCTGGGTGCCAGCGGTGCGCGCCTGATGACCACCTTGCTCAACGAGCTCGAGCGCCGGGGAGGCCGCTTCGGCCTGCAGGCCATTTGCTGTGCCGGTGGCATGGGCACCGCCACCCTTATCGAACGGCTTGATTGAGGTGGCCCGCCTGCCTCTGGTTGCCCTCGACGACATGCCGCCCGCGTTGCAGGACGCGGTCGAGCGTGGGCAGCGCAGCCGCATGCTCAGTTCCGTCACCCCGGTACAGGTCTGGGCGCACCGTCCAGCGGCCGCTTTGGCCTGGCTGGAGCTGATGGAAAGCTTGCACAGCGACAGCCTGCTGCCCGAGCGCTTGCGCGAGTTGATGCGCCTGAAGATCGCCAGCATCACCACCTGCCAGGCCTGCCAGCTGGCGCGCAAGTCGGACACCGTCACAGAACAGGACATCGCCTGCATGACCAGCGACAGCGCTCGGTTCAGCCCTGAGGAAAGGGCGGCGCTGCGCTACGCCGAGTTGTTCGCCAGCGATTATCTGGCGATCGACGACCAGCATTTCAGTCGGCTCGAAGCCTATTTTTCTGTCGCCCAGATAGCCGAGTTGGGCATGTACTGCGCGCTGATGCTGGCAGGCGGGCGCATGACGTTGGTACAGCAGGCCTATTGAAAACTGTCACGCATCAAATTATATGATCATAAAAATCATATTTGTTTAGTTATAGTTGAATAGGGCCTACCATTACCCCGTGTAAAGGGTCTCTGCTGCGGCCTGATAAAAAATAATGACAATAAAACCGGAGATGATCATGTCCACACCGGCACAAAGCGATCTGACCAAGGCATTCACCGATGTAGCCAGCAATTACCGGGGCACCAGCGACATCGACCTGCATGCGACCTACCGTGACATGCGCGCCAATTCCCCCGTCCTTCAAGACAACTTCATGGCACGCCTCGGGGTGCCGACCATCGCCGGGCTGGATGCCACACGGCCCACCTTCACCTTGTTCAAGTATGACGACGTGATGGCCGTGATGCGTGATGCCGGCAACTACACCAGCGGCTTTATCGCCGAGGGCCTAGGCGCGTTTTTCGATGGCTTGATCCTGACCGCGATGGATGGCGAGGCGCACAAGAACATCCGCAGCCTGCTGCAGCCGGTGTTCATGCCCGATACCGTCAACCGCTGGAAGGAAACCAAGATCGACCGGGTGATTCGCGAGGAGTACCTCAAACCGATGGTGCCGGCCAAGTCGGCCGACCTGATGGATTTCGCGTTGTATTTCCCCATTCGCGTGATCTATTCGCTGATCGGGTTCCCTGAAGACCGCCCCGAGCAGATCGAGCAGTATGCGGCCTGGGCCCTGGCGATCCTGGCGGGCCCTCAGGTGGACCCGGAAAAGGCCGCCGCGGCGCGTGGCGCGGCGATGCAGGCCGCACAAGCGCTGTATGACGTGGTCAAGGTCGTGGTAGCCGAGCGACGCGCGCAGGGCGGTACGGGCGATGACCTGATCAGCCGCCTGATCCAGGCCGAATACCAGGGCCGGTCGCTGGATGATCATGAAATAGCCACCTTCGTACGGTCGCTGCTGCCGGCGGCCAGTGAAACCACCACCCGCACCTTCGGCACCCTGATGTCGCTGCTGCTGCAGCACCCCGATGTACTGGAGCGGGTGCGCAATGATCGCAGCCTGGTGAACAAGGCCATCGATGAAGCAGTGCGCTTCGAGCCGGTGGCCACCTTCAAGGTGCGCCAGGCCGCCAAAGACCTGCAGATCCGCGGTGTGGCCATTCCGCAAGGGGCGATGGTGCAGTGCATTGTCACCTCCGCCAACCGGGACGAAGACGCCTTCGAACATGCCGACACGTTCGATATCGACCGCAAGCCCAAACCCTCCTTCGGCTTCGGTTTCGGCCCGCACATGTGCATCGGCCAGTTCGTCGCCAAGACCGAGATCAACTGCGCGCTCAACGCGATTCTCGATCTGATGCCCAACATCCGCCTGGACCCGGACAAACCCGGCCCGCAGATTGTCGGCGCGCAGCTGCGCGGCCCGCATTACCTGCATGTGCTGTGGGATTGAAGCAGGTCCTGGCCGCCCTGACGGCCACGTGAAACGATATAAATTGAACACAAACAAAAAAAGTGTTTAATTAACGTCGAATCTGCACTATGCTTCATTCACAACAACAAGCCCGAATGCGAAGGGGATAGCCATGAAAGTTGAAGATCTGATTCTCGTCAGCGTCGATGACCACGCGATCGAGCCGCCCAATGCCTTTGCCCGCCACATGCCGGCACGCTTCAAAGGGCGCGAGCCGCATGTCGTCAAGAAAGGCGAGCGCGATGTCTGGGTGTTCGAAGAGCAGGCCACTGGTTACATGGGCCTGAACTCCGTGGTCGGCCGGCCGAAAGAGGAATACGGCATGGAGCCGCTGGGCTACGACCAGATGCGTCGTGGGACCTGGAGCATCAAGGACCGCGTCGATGACATGAACGCCAACGGCGTGCTTGGCTCCTTGTGCTTTCCAACCTTCCCGGGCTTTGCCGGGCAGCGCTTCCAGGTCCACGGTGACCGCGACGTGTCGCTGGCCGCGATCCAGGCCTACAACGATTGGCACCTGCACGACTGGTGCAACGCCGCACCGGGTCGCTTCATCCCGCTGATGATCGTACCGTGGTGGGACATGAAGGCTGCCGCCGCCGAGGTCGAGCGCCTGGCACGGCAGGGTGTGCATGCCATTTCGCTGTCGGACAACCCGGCCATCCATGGTTACCCGTCGATTCACAGCGACTACTGGGACCCGCTGTGGAAGGCGTGCAGCGACAACAAAGTGGTCATCTGCTGCCATATCGGCACCGGCGTGAAAGCGGACCACGCGTCTGACATGTCGCCTATCGATGCCTGGATCACGTCCATGCCGATCTCTATCGCCAATTCGGCGGCCGACTGGATCTGGGCGCCAATGTGGAAGAAATTCCCCGACCTGCGCATGGCCCTGTCCGAAGGGGGCATTGGCTGGGTGCCTTATCTGCTGGAGCGTGCAGACTTCACTCACCGCCATCACAACGCCTGGACCAACTCCAACTTCGACGGGAAGATGCCTAGCGATATCTTCAACAAGCACTTCATCACCTGCTTCATCGAAGACAATTTCGGCCTCAAGAACCTGGATTTCCTCAACGCCGACATGGTCACCTGGGAGAGCGATTACCCGCACTCCGACTGCACGTGGCCCAACTCGCCGGAAACCGCCTGGGAAGGGCTGCAGCACCTCTCCAAGGACGTCATCGACAAGGTCACCCACCTGAATGCGATGCGCGAGTTTTCCTTCGACCCATTCTCCATCCACGGCCGCGAAAACTGCACGGTGGGCGCGCTGCGAGCCCAGGCCACACACGTCAGCATCGAGCCTGCCTTGGGCTTGGGCGGCGCCGACCATGGACGCGATGACAACAAGCCGGTCACCTCCGGCGACATCAACGCGATGTTCGCTCAGGCTGACGCGCAAACCGCGTTGTAAGTCGCTCACCTTGCTTCAGGCGTCGCGCATCGGCGGCTGAAGCAAGGGGACGGTTCTGTGGTCGCCTCAAGCGGGGCGATTGCGCCTGTGTTCAGTTAGAGAGCGCATATGGCCATCAGTCAATTCAGCTACAGCTCCATTCCTCCCGAGGCCGAGGCGCTTCGTGCCGAAGTCCGGGAGTTCATCCAGGCCCATCTGGCCGATTACCCGCCGACCCTGCGTGCCCATTCATGGATGGGTTTCGACGCCGAGTTCAGCAAGAAGCTGGGCGCCCGCGGCTGGGTCGGCATGGCGTTGCCCAAAGCCTACGGCGGCGCTGCGGCGGGGCCGTTTGCCCGCTATGTGATCATTGAGGAACTGCTGGCTGCCGGTGCGCCGGTGTCGGCCCATTGGATTGCCGACCGGCAAAGCGGGCCGCTGATCAACCGGTTCGGCACGGAACAGCAGAAGCAGCGCTACTTGCCTGCCATCTGCCGAGGTGAAAGCTACTTCTGCATCGGCATGAGCGAGCCCAATTCCGGCTCTGATCTTGCGTCCATCAAGAGCAACGCAGTACGTGAGGGGGACAGCTGGCTGCTCAACGGGCAGAAAGTCTGGACCACCAACGCCCACCATTCGCAGTACATGATTGCCCTGGTGCGCACCGGCGAAAAGCAGGCCGCGCGCCACGAGGGCATGTCGCAATTCATCGTCGACCTGACCCTGCCCGGCATCACCATCCGGCCGATCCGCGACCTGGCCGGCGGCGAACATTTCAACGAAGTGTTCTTCGACAATGTGCGCCTGCCGGCCGAGGCGTTGATCGGCAACGAAGGCAAGGGCTGGGATCAGGTGACCGCCGAACTGGCGTTCGAGCGTAGCGGCCCCGAGCGCTTTCTCAGTTGCATGGCGCTGCTCACCGCCCTGATCGACGCACTCGGCAAGGCGCCTGATGCCTTGCAGGCACGGGAGGTGGGACGCCTGTCGGCCAGGCTGCTCACATTGCGCAATATGTCGCTGTCCGTCACCGCGCAACTGGCCGCGGGCGAACATCCTGCCTGGGCCGCTTCTTGCGTGAAAGACCTGGGCAATGTGTTTGAACAGGAACTGCCGGAAGTGGCGCAACTGCTGCTTGACGTCGAGCCTCGTCAGGCGGGTGGCGGCGAGTACGCGCGGGTGCTGGCCTACCTGACACAGATGGCGCCGTCCTTTTCACTGCGTGGCGGTACGCGCGAGATTCTGCGCGGCATCATTGCCCGCGGCCTGGAGTTGCGATAATGCGCAAACTATTTGAGACGATGATCGAACGCCTGTTTGCCGACCTGGCCACCCCGGCCTATGTGCTCGGCTGCGAGGGGGGCGAGTGGCCAGCCGAGCTCTGGTCTGCGCTCGATGAGTCAGGCTTCACCCTGGCGGGCACCACCGAAGCGCTGGGCGGCGCGGGAGCCAGCTGGGCGGATATCTATGTGATGGTCCGCGCCGCCGGGCGCCATTCGGTGCCGGCACCGCTGGGCGAGGCGTTGCTGGCCAACTGGCTGCTGGGCAAGGCCGGCCTTGAAGGGCGCGGGGGCACCTTGAGCATCGCCGCCTGTGCCGATTTGACCCTGGCCGATGGACACGTCAGCGGCATCGCCCGCGCCGTACCCTGGGGGCGCAATGTAGAAGCCCTGGTGGCCGTCGCCACGACCGATGCGGGCACACCGCAGGTGGTGTTGCTGCAACGCAGCGCGGCCTGCGAACTCACCCCCAGCCTCAACGTGGCGGGAGAGCCGCGCGATGACCTGGTCTTCCGTGGCGCGCGGGTCGTTGCCCACGCGCACCTGCCAGACGGGCTCGGCGTCGATGTCCTGGAACTTGGGGGCGCGATGCTGCGCTCGGCGCAGACCGCCGGGGCGCTGCATGCGTTGCTGGACATGACCGCCAACTATGCGCGAGAGCGCAAGCAGTTCGGCAAGGCCATCGGGTCGTTCCAGGCGATCCAGCAGCAGCTGGCGGTACTGGCCGAGCAGACGGCCGCTGCCAGCATTGCCGCTGAAGCGGCCTTTTGCGAGTCCGACGACGGGCTCGCGGCTTTGACCATCGCCGTAGCGAAAATCAGTACCGCCGACGCCGCGAGTGTCGGCGCCAGCATCGCCCATTCGGTACACGGCGCCATCGGCTTTACCGAGGAATACCCCCTTCACCTGCTCAGCCGAAGGCTGTGGGCATGGCGTAGCGAATTTGGCTCGGCCAGCCTCTGGAGCCAACGCCTGGGCGCACAAATCTGCCAGGGTGGCAGCGACGGGTACTGGCCGTTGCTGACCCACCACGGCAAGCAACCCTTGACCGGCCTCGCGAGCAATCGACTATGAACCCGTTTCTTCAGATCGAGCGCGAGGGCGGTATCGTCACCGTGCGCATGAACCACCCGGACACCCGCAATGCCCTGACCACACCGGAACAGATTCAGGAGTTTGTCGATCTGTGTGCCGCGTTGCGTCGCGACAAGTCCGCCAGGGTCATGGTGCTGACCGGCAATGGCAGCGCCTTTTGCGCCGGCGGCAATGTCAAGGATATGCACGAGCGTGCCGGCATCTTCGCAGGCTCGCCCTATGAGCTGCGCAATACCTACCGTGACGGCATTCAGCGCATTCCGATGGCGCTGTACGACCTGGACATTCCGGTTATCGCCGCCGTCAACGGGCCCGCGATCGGCGCGGGCCTGGACCTTGCCTGCATGTGCGACATCCGCCTGGCATCCACCTCGGCGGTATTCGCCGAGAGCTTCGTACGCCTGGGTATCGTGCCGGGCGACGGCGGCGCCTGGTTGCTGCCGCGGATCATCGGCGTTCCCAAGGCGAGTCTGATGTCCTTTACCGGGGACACCATCAATGCGGTCAAGGCGCTGGAATGGGGGCTGGTGGAACAGGTGTGCTCGCACGAGACGCTGATGGCCGAAGCGCGTTCGCTGGCCGAGCGCATCGCCAGCAACCCGGGGCACTCGCTGCGCCTGTGCAAGCGCTTGCTGCGCGAAGGGCAGCACATGCGCCTGGACTCACTGCTCGAGCTGTCGGCGGCTTATCAATCGCTGGCCCACCACACTGAAGACCATCAGGAAGCCGTTTCGGCGTTTGTCGAAAAGCGAAACCCCGACTACCTCGACCGGTGACCGCATAAAGGCACAACCGACGGAATTTTGGAGTATTGAAGATGCGTGGCGTTTTCCGTGAAGACCACAACATGTTCCGCGAACAAGCGCGCCGGTTTGTCGATCGCGAGATCGTGCCCTACCTGCATGAGTGGGAAAAGAACGGCATAGTGCCCAAGGAGGTCTGGCTCAAGGCGGGAGAGACCGGTCTTTTGTGTTCTACCGTGCCCGAGGAGTACGGCGGCCCTGGCGGGGACTTCGGCCACTCGGCGGTGATGATCGAGGAGTTGGCGCGGGCCAATGCCACCGCGGTGGGGTTTACTACCCACTCCGAGATCGTTGCCCCTTACATTGTCGCCTATGGCAGCGAAGAGCAGAAACAGCGTTGGCTGCCGCGGATGGTCAGCGGCGAGCTGATTGGCGTGATCGCCATGAGCGAGCCGGGTATCGGCAGCGACCTGCGCTCGATGCGGACCTTGGCGCGCCGGGAGGGCGATGACTACATCGTTTCCGGGCAGAAGACCTTCATCACCAACGGGGGTAACGCTGGCTTGATGGTGACCGCAACCAAGCTCGACCTCAGCGCCAAGGAGCTCACCCTGATTTGCGTCGAAGAAGACCGCCAGGGGTTCTCCAAGGGGCGGTTGCTGGAAAAGATCGGCCTGAAGGGCCAGGACACCGCCGAATTGTTCTTCGACGATGTGCGGGTGCCTGCCGGCAACCGGCTCGGCGAGGAGGGGCAGGGCTTCAAGTACCTGACTCACCAATTGGCGTGGGAGCGCCTGATCATCGCGATCCGCGCCGCACAGTCGATCCAGACGCTGCTGGAAGAGACCATCGAATACACCCGCGAGCGGAAAGTGTTCGGCAAGCCGGTGCTGGATTTCCAGAACACCCGCTTCAAGCTCGCCGAAGCAAAGGCGCAGTTCACCATGCTGAGGGTGTTTGTCGATGATTGCCTGGCCAAGGTCATGCGCGGCGAGCTGCCCGCGGATGTGGCGGCCATGGCCAAGCTGCTGGGCTCGGAAATGCAGGGCAAGCTGCTCGATGAGTTCTTGCAGCTGCATGGCGGCTACGGGTTCATGAGCGAGTACAAGATCAGCCGGGCCTGGGTCGATGCGCGCGTTGCGAGGATCTATGGCGGCACCTCGGAAATCATGAAAGAGATCATTGGCCGCACGCTCTAGGGGCCGGCAAGCAGGGCGGGACAGTGGCACCCGAAGGATTACCAGAGGAAAAACAACAATGAGCCTTTATCGAGCTTTCGCGGTTTTTTGCCTGTGCCTTGCCTCCGCTTTCGCGATGGCCCAAGAGCCCTCGACGGATGCCTATGACGCTGAAAGCCAGCGCGCCAGAACATTGCTGGCCAAAGCCGTCGCCCACTACCAGGCCAGGGGCGACAGTGCCCTGGCCGAATTCAGTCGGCAGGGCGACTTCGTCGATGACGAGCTGTACATCTACGTGGTCGATACCTCGGGTGTGATGCTGGCCAGCGGCGGGCCGTCGGTATCCCTGGTCGGAAAACCGGTGGTAAGTGTGCTGGACGACGACCTCAAGGCCGCGTTCCGGCAGGCCATCGAGGAGCCTGCCGACGGCACCGTTCGCAGCGCAGAGTACCGCTGGTGGAATTGGCAGCACGCCAAGGTGGAGCGCAAGCGTGTGTTCTATCAGCGGGTGGGGGATCGGGTGATCTCCGTCGGCTATTACATGCCGCGCTCCAGCCCTGAACAGGCCCGCGCGCTGATGCGGCAAATCGCCGAGCAGGTGAGCAAGGACCCGAAGGCGACCTTCGTGCTCATCAACCAGCACGACAAGGGGCTCACCCAGGATGACCTCTATGCCTTCGTGGTGGACCTCAAGACCCAGCGCTTCATTGCCCACGGGTTCTTGCCGCGCCTGATCGGTACGGACTTCAAGTCGCTGCGTTCCTCTGATGGCAAGCCGATTGGCAAGGATATTCTGCGGCAGATGGCAAACCATGAGACTGGCGAGCTCGACTACCTGTGGCGCAACCCCATCACGGGGCAGAACGAGTTCAAGAAAACCTTTTTGCAACGGGTGAACGGCTATGTGGTTGCGGTGGGTTGCTACAGTGATCAATAGGCCGGCGCGCGTTTGGCAGGGGCGACGTCATCGATGAGCGATAGCCGAGTGGTGGGCGCCGACAACCGTAAGCTGGCGCACCCCGATGCGCAGATCCTTTCTATCATCTGTTTCAACTTCGTCGGTTACGTGTGCAGCGGCTTACCGCTGGCCGTGCTGCCGGGTTTCGTGCTGCATGACCTTGGCCTGACATCGGTTGTTGCCGGCGCAGTGATCGGTGTGCAGTACCTTGCGACACTGCTGGCGCGACCGCTGGCAGGGGCTATGGCAGATCGCTTTGGGGCCAGGTGCTCGGTGGTTTGCGGGCTCGGCGGCTTGATCGCGAGCGGTATGCTGACTTGGCTTGCGGTCATGTTCCAGGCCCCCTTGTGGCTTTGCCTGGTGCCGCTGGTGCTGGCCAGGATCATCCTGGGGCTCGGTACCGCAATGATCTCCACGCCCAGTTGTACCTGGGCCATTGGCTTGAGCGGTGCGTCCAGCACTGCAAAGGTCATGTCGTGGAACGGCATAGCCGCCTATGGCGGTACGGCGGTTGGCGCACCGTTGGGGGTGCTGTTGAGCGATAGGTTCGGCCTCGCCAGCGTGGGCCTGTGTACTGCACTGCTGGGCCTGGTATTTCTGGTTGTGGCCCTCGGCAAGTGCCCGGCGCCGGTGGTGGCCGGTGCTCGGCTGGCCTTTCATCGGGTGCTGCTTACGGTGCTGCCCAACGGCCTTGTGCTAGCGTGCAGCTCGGTGGGGTACGGCGGGCTGACGGCATTTGTGGCGCTTTATTTCGACAGCCTGGGCTGGAGTGGCGCGGCTTTTTGCCTGAGCGGCTTTGGCGCAGGTTTCATTGTTGCGCGACTAGCATCGCCGGGCATTCTGCATCGGTTCCGGGGCTACAACGTGGTTGCCGTGTGCTTGCTTGTGCAGACGGCGGGCCTGCTGCTGATCGGGCTGGCACCCTCGCCGGTGCTGGTGGTCGCTGGCGGGGCCCTGACTGGTATCGGCGTGTCGTGGGTCTACCCGGGGCTCGGCATGGAAACCCTGGCGGTGATTCCGGCGGCCAACCGAACCTCGGCACTGAGCGCGCTTTCATTGTTTTTCGACGTCGCGGTCGGGTTGGCGGGGCCGATGCTGGGGCTGGTTGCCGCAGGCTACGGCTACGCTTGGGTGTTCCTCTGGTCTGCACTGATATCAGTGAGCGCCGGGGTATTGGTTCTTTATCTGTGTTGGAAATCCAATTCTTTCCACCGTTGAATTCAACCTTGCAAGAGAGGCAGGTCCATGAGCAATTCCCTTTACGATATTCCCTTGCAGCAGATCGATGGCACCGCCAGCAACCTTGGCCGCTATCGCGGCAAAGTACTGCTGCTGGTCAATGTGGCGTCGAAATGCGGGCTTACCCCGCAGTATGAAGGGCTGGAAAAGCTCTACCAGCACAAGAAAGACCAAGGGCTTCAGGTGCTGGGCTTCCCCGCCAACAACTTCAAGGAACAGGAACCGGGCAGCGATACCGAAATCGCCGAGTTCTGCTCGTTGAACTACGGCATCCAGTTTCCGCTGTTCTCGAAGCTGTCGGTCAACGGCGAGGATCGCCACCCGCTCTACGCCGAGCTCACGGCCGCGCAGCCCGAGACGATTGGTGAAGGCCCCTTCAGGGAACGGCTCAAGGGCTATGGCATCGCGTCCGACAACCGCACGGACGTGCTGTGGAACTTCGAGAAATTCCTGGTCGACCGGAGGGGGCAGGTCGTCGCCCGTTTCGCGCCCGATGTGGCGGCCGACGACCCACGGCTGCTGGAGGCAATCGACGCTCAGCTGGCCAGCGGGGCATGAATCGATGCTGACGGTCGACACGGTAACGGCGCTTCGCACATACCTTGGCCGCGTGCGTGCCGAGCACGGCACGATCGCGCTGGTGGCGACCATGGGCAACTTGCACGACGGGCACATGGCCCTGGTCGAACTGGCCAGGCAGAAGGCCGACATCGTGGTGGCCAGCATCTTCGTCAACCCCCTTCAGTTCGGCCCTGGCGAAGATCTGGCCAGTTACCCCAGGACGCTGCAAGTCGACAAGGAGCGCTTGGCTGCCGCAGGGTGCGATGTGCTGTTCGCGCCCGCCGTCGAACAGATGTATCCGGATGGAATGCAGGAAATTACCCTCGTCAGGGTGCCGCGGGTGTCGCAGGGGCTGTGTGGCGCCTCGCGCCCCGGCCACTTCGATGGCATGGCAACGGTGGTCATCAAGCTGTTGAATAGTGTTCAGCCAGACGTGGCGATCTTCGGTGAAAAGGATTACCAGCAGCTTGCGGTCATTCGTGCAATGGTGCGAGACCTCAACATGGCGACGCTGATTGTGGGTGCCCCGACGGTGCGTGCCCCGGACGGCCTGGCGTTGTCTTCGCGAAATGGCTATCTGAGCGAGAAGCAACGTTCGATCGCGCCGTGGCTGCACACGTGCCTGGTTGATCTGGCCGCAGTGCTCCAGCGGGGGCAGGCGATCGGCCCTCCATTGAATGGCTGTCGAGAGCGGTTAGAGGCGGCGGGTTTTGAGCTTGAGTACCTGGAAGTCAGAAACGCCCGGAGCTTGCAGCCGGCGACACACGATGACGACCAATGGGTGATTCTGGGCGCGGCTCGTCTTGGCAAGACGCGGCTTATCGACAACCTTGTGGTCGATCTCCACGTTCCAGCGATTGCTCTCCCTAGATGCAAGTCGGGTTCTCTACTGTAGGCGCTACCCACTGCGCAATTTTTCCGTCGCTTGTGCGGTCATCTTCGTCTCTAGTTGCAACAGGCATCTCGAATTCGGAGCGCTTGGAACACCTCGTGTTTCAGCCTGACAGGCACTGGTGATGTACAGGGTGCTGTTGCCTTCACCACACAGGCCGGTAGGGCTGGGCGCAGGTAACTCAAACCGACATGCGTACAGCCAGCTGCGAGCGGAGAAAACCAAATGTCTCGAGTTACCTCATCACATGGCAACGCCGAAACTCACGAGCGCGTGCGCCAGGCCGCGCTTGAACTGTTCACCCAGAAGGGATATCAATCAACCAGCCTGCGCGACCTGGCATCCTACCTGGGGATGCAAGCGGGATCGTTGTACAACCACATGGAAAACAAGCAGTCGCTGCTCTACGAGCTGATGGAAGAGGCGCTGGACGACCTGCTGGTCAACACACGCACCAGTGTCAAACAGGGCAATACTCGTGATGAGCGTTTACGGCTGTTCGTCCAAGCGTCGCTGGATTTCCAGAGGCGTGAGCGCAAGCGCATGACCCTGATCAATCGCGAGATGATCAATCTCTCCACCGAGCAGCAAGAACATATCAAGTCCCTAGTGGAAGAGTATGCCCGCTGCCTGAAGTCGGTGATCGCCGGCCAGTCCGCCAAGGGGCCGACTGTCAATCACCGCTCCGACCTTTTGATTGGGGCAATCATTGGCATGCTGCAAGGCTTGCACTTCTGGGACAGCGGCGAGGCCCCTTCATCGTCCAGGGATGAAGTCGACCAGCTGACGAGCATTATCAGTGGCGCGATAAGTGCGGCCGTTGCCTGAATGGCTGTTGCAAAGGGCCGCCTGTGCGGCCCCAGGTAACCTCGTCATCCAGCCGCGATGACTGACCTCGCACTGCATGGAAAAAAAATGGGGCCGTCCGAGTGATGCAAAGAAGCCTGGTTCTACCCTGGTTCGCTGCACCGCTACACGGGGGACAAGCGGCACATCCGGGTGATTGTGCAATTCGAAATTCTGGTATACCGTAATCTCGCTATCCCATTTGGCGGATAGCACTTGATGCCGTACACGGTCGTTTCGGGGCGTGTTGTACGGGAAGTTCCTTGGCACTGCCTTTGGCAGCCTACGCCCCGACCGCGCCTGTCCGTTTTTCGGATCAGGTGCTGTATACGACCAGGTACATCGTAATGAGCCATTCTCTTTCGTTTTTCATCGATGGCAGCTGGGTCGCTCCAGCCACACTGCGGGTATTTCCCGTCTACGACCCCGCTCGCGAAATGCCTTTCGCTCAAATAGCCTTCGGCTCTACTGCTGACGTCGATCATGCCGTCCGCGCCGCAGCCGCCGCGTTTCCCAGCTTCTCCCAGACTTCTCGCGAGGAGCGCCTGGCGCTGTTCGAACGCATCCTGTGCTGTTTTCGTGAGCGCGCCGAGCAGATGGCGCATGTCATTTCTCGAGAGTTGGGTGCGCCCCTCTTTTTTTCCCGCACCGTTCAGGTAGCCAGCGCAGAAGCTCAAATTCTGCAGTACATCAAGACGCTGGGCGCTTATGAGTTCGAAACTCAGAAAGGTAGCACTCGAATCATTCGTGAAGCCATTGGTGTGGCCGCACTCATCACGCCTTGGAACTGGCCGATCAACCAGATCGTTTGCAAGGTGCTGCCGGCGTTAGCTGCTGGGTGCACCATGGTACTCAAACCCAGCGAAGAAACGCCCCTAAGCGCGCTGCTGTTTGCCCAGATACTGCAGGCGGCCGGTGTACCACGCGGCGTCTTCAATCTGGTCAATGGAGAGGGTGCCGAAGTAGGCGCCGCTCTCGTCAGTCACCCATTGGTGGACATGGTTTCGTTCACCGGTTCTACGCGAGCGGGGATTGCTGTAGCCAAGCTTGCAGCGGAGGGGGTCAAGCGGGTCTGTCAGGAGCTTGGCGGAAAGTCGGCAAACATTCTCTTGCCAGATGTGCACATAGCCGATGCGGCTCGCCGTGGGGCGTTGGCCTGCTTTGCAAACTCAGGGCAGACCTGCGACGCGCCGACCCGCATGCTTGTCCCCCGTCAGCGCATGCAGGAGGCCATCGAAGGCGCTCAAGCCGCTGCCAACGCCGTCCGTGCTGCCGACCCTCGAGACCCGGAGAGCGTCATCGGACCGGTCGTTAGCCGTCGGCAGTTCGACAGCATTCAGCGGTTGATCAATCTAGGCATCGAGGAGGGTGGCCAACTGGTTGCCGGTGGCCCAGGGCGTCCAGAAGGCCTGGACCAAGGCTGGTACGTGCAACCGACTGTTTTCGCCAATGTGACCCCGCAGATGACCCTGGCGCGAGAAGAGGTCTTCGGCCCCGTACTGGTGTTGATGGCGTACGACGACATCGATGAAGCCATTGCAATGGCTAACGACAGCGAGTTCGGCCTCGCTGCCTATGTCCAGTCCTCCTGTCTCGACACCGCCCGCCATGTGGCCCGGCGCCTGCGTGCGGGAACCGTCTACATCAACGATCCGGAATGGGATCTGACGGCGCCTTTCGGCGGCTACAAACAATCTGGCAACGGGCGTGAATACGCGGAATACGGTCTGAACGAATTCCTCGAGATAAAGGCGATGCTTGGCCACGGTTGATCGTGTGTTGCGTTGACGAAGTGCAAACAAAAACAAGATGAGGTGCAGCAGTCATGGAACATCCGGTCGAGTACGACTACATCATCATCGGCGCCGGCTCTGCGGGCTGTGTGCTGGCCAACCGATTATCCGAGAGCCCGGACATCAGTGTGCTGGTGTTGGAGGCGGGGCCGATGGACAGGAATTTCTTCATTCAGGTCCCGGCAGGGGTCCATCGCATCTACAACAATCCTGGGCTGAACTGGAATTATGTCAGTGAGCCCGCCAAGGGGATGAATGATCGCTGCATCCCGATTCCCAGAGGTCGTGTCGTCGGTGGTTCTTCGACCATCAATGCAATGGTCTACATGCGCGGCCACCCGCTGGACTTCGATGGCTGGGCGCGCGACTTCGACCTGCCTTCCTGGGACTATGCCCATTGTCTACCGTACTTCCGCAAGGCTGAGCGCAGTGACCGTGGAGAGAACCTGTGGCGTGGTGGAAGTGGCCCGTTGGGCGTGTCTCGTGGCACCAGCGACAACCCCCTGTATGACGTATTCGTCGAGGCTGGCAAAGGCAGCGGCGTGGGGATTTCCGATGACCTCAATGGCTATCAGGCCGAAGGCCTTGCACGTTTCGATGCGACCAAGTGGGAGGGACGACGTTGTTCAGCTGCAGACGCGTACCTGCATCCGGCGTTGTCCCGCAGCAATCTTCACCTTGAGGCGCAGGCGCATGTACAGCGCATCGAGCTGTGCGACAGTCGCGCTGTTGGCGTGACCTTCCGCAAAGGTGGCAAGGTGCGACACGCTGTGTGCACAAAGGAGGTCATCCTCAGCGGTGGAGCGATCAACTCCCCGCAAATCTTGCTGCTTTCTGGCATCGGCCCCGCAGATGAGCTGCGCCGACTGGGCATCACGCCGCAAGTGGATTTACCGGGCGTCGGAGCAAACCTTCAAGACCATGCCGACATTGCGTTGCAATGGGCATGCACTCAGCCCGTGACCCTGGACCGCATCGGCTCGCCGCTACGCATGGCTGCTGCGGGAGCAGAGTGGCTGCTGCACAAGAGAGGGCCGGCCGCCTCGAACTTCTGGGAGGCGGGGGGACTCGTGCGTAGCAATGCCGAGGTGCCCTACGGAAACTTTGAATTGCAGTTCATCCCGGTAGCCATCGATTACGAAGAAAGCCGAACGGTTCTCAAGCAAGGCTTCCAGATCCATATCAGCCAAGCAAGACCGCAAAGCCGAGGATCGATTCGTCTGCGTAGCGCTGACCCGATGGCGCCACCTCGAATCGATATAAATCTGCTCGATACCTCGGCAGACAGCCGTGAGATGGTCGAGGGGATCAGACTCACGCGGGAGATCGTTTCCCAGCCGGTATTCGATGGTTACCGTGGTGCGGAAATTTCTGCAAGTGCGGCCTGCCGCGATGACACCGCACTGCTGCGTTTCGTGCGTGAGAACGCCATCACTGACTATCACCCCGCCTGCACTTGCCGCATGGGTAACGATGGGCAGGCGGTCGTCGGAGCAGACCTGAAAGTACACGGGGTGCAAGGGTTGCGTGTGGTGGATGCCTCGGTCATGCCGCGCATCACCGGCGTCAATCTCAATGCTCCGACCATCATGATCGCGGAAAAGGCGGCAGACCTCATCCTCGGCCGAACGCCCCTGGCACCGCTCTACGTCCCTCTGCAATTGAACCCTGGCGTGGTCTACAGCCATGCCGTCTGATGCAAGCTCGACCAACAATGACAAGACAAAGGTAGTCGACATGAACCATCCACAAACGCTACGAGGACAACTCCACAATGGAGTACAGGCCAAGGATGATTCCCCGTACAACATCGCTCTGGCAGTGAAGATCGCCCGCATCCGCGACGTCGAGCATCTGGCCTGCGATTGCAACGGCTCTTCCGCAGTGATCTTTCGAGAATGCGCAATCTGGCTGGTAGCGGCAGCGATCCTCTGGATCGGCGGACTCTTCGTTGTATTTGCCTGAGGCGGCTAAAATGACTGACAACATGAGCTTCGATACGCTGAACAACATTGCCAAGGAATCGGTTTCCGGGCGCCTTCCCCTGACCGGCAGCGAGCGCATCTATACTGGCTATTTCTCCTTCCTGTGGACCTGTACGGCATTCGCAGCGGCTACCTGGGCGTTTCTGATTGGCGGCATATTGCCATTTACCGGCGATACCAAGCTGGGCATCCTTGGCTATTTCATCGGAACGATCATCGGCCTGGTGCCGGTGATCCTGTCGGGCGGACTTCCCTCATTCCGATATGGTGTCGATCCGATTGATGCCACGAAATCTGCGTTCGGGGTAAGGGGCTCCATACTTCCGATGTTTGTGTTGCTGGTGGTGAACCTGAGCTGGAGTTACCTGCTGGTCGCGCTCACGTCGCGGGGAGCGGCCAATGTTTATCAAGAGATAAGCGGCGGGCCAGTGTCAGAGTATGTAGTGATCGCAATTGCCATCCTGACCCTGCTGCTCGGATGGGCGATGACCATTTATGGACCTTGGCTGTTTGAAAGGATCAGTCGCTACGTGGCACCTGGTCATCTGATCGTCACGCTGATCATGCTGGGCTTGCTGTGCAGCCACTTCGGTTTCTTCGAGCTGCTCGACACCAACGTGGCACCAGAGAAAGCCTATACCCAGGACAAGCTCACCGGTTTCATCTATGCCATTGAGTTCGGTGTGTCCGCTTCGCTCTCATGGTGGCCGATGGTGGGTGGGCTGACCAGGCTGGCCAAACAGCGCAAGCACCTGGCCGGGCCAGCCATTTGGGGACTGGCTGTGCTGGGCGCGGCGTTCATATCCGCCATCGCGGCACTGGCCGCCGTCAGCGCTGGCACCGCAGACCCGACGGTATGGATGATCAAGCTGGGTGGCCCTTACCTGGGTTGCGCCATCATGGTCTTCGTACTGCTGGCGAACATTCCGTCCATGGTCATCATGCTCTACCTGGCCGGCGTGTCGGTACAGCAGATCCGGGCATTCGCTCGCTTGCGCTGGTCTGCGCTGATCGGTCTGTTCATGCTTCCCGGCCTTTATGTGGCATTCAATACGCAATGGATGCTCGATGAGGTGATGGCGTTCGTCAGCTACATCGGTCTGCTGTCTATGGGGATCGCCAGCGTCATGTTCGTGGACTACCTGATTCTGCGGCGCGAGCAACTGGACGTTCGACATCTGTTTCATTCAACGCCACGCGGTAAGTACTGGTTCACCGGTGGCGTGAACTGGGTAGCGGTGCTGACCACCTTCGCCTCGATCACCTTCTACCTGTGGATGTACAACCCTATTTCACTGCGTACCGAACCCGCCTTTATGTACCTGGGCGCGGGCATACCCACCATGCTGTTCACAGGGTTGGTGTACTACGTGCTGATGAAATGGCTGGTGGTGGGTCGCAAGGGGGCTTATCCAATGCCTGGCAGCGCGTCTGTACAGGACAAAGAGCCCGTGGAAGTAGCGCTGTGATAGCTGGAGCCAGAGCATGAGGGATTGCGAATTTCCCATCCGGATGCAGGTGGCCGGAAACACCTGCATTTGTGATTTGAGCCAGGCACGAAGCAATGAAGATCGTGATCGCTGGATGCTGGCGCTTGAGCGTGCGTGGACGACTGGCGCCCACTTGAGCTGTGAATGTCCGAGACAGGGTGATAAACGCTTGCGATTCACCGCCGGGCGCCTGGTTCGCGAGCCAGGAAAGGGCTTCGAACATGCGCCTGCGTGTGTTTTCTACTTCCCTCCCAGGAGCCAGTCAGGCATGTCTAGCTACAAAGTCGGTGTTCGTGCGGCAGACACGCCAGGTGAATGGTGTCTGGAGGTAGGCCCGGTGATCACCAGCCCGCTAGAGGGTTTTAAGCAGGCCAGTTCCGCCAGTTCCACGATGTTCTCGCTGCGGGCCTTGTTCGACTTCGTCTGGACGATTGCAGGCCTCAACGCCTGGTCGCCAGAGGCTCAGTCCTGGCGTACCGTGCGAGATGTCAACGACCGGCTGCTGGAGGCCGCGCGGGACATCTATCTGGAGCGTTTCCCATTGGTGGATTACCTGCTGGTGGGGACGCCTGGGGTAAAGGAACAGAAGCGCTCCAATCGTGCGAAAGCCCTCAAGGCACTGGAAGCTTCCCGTCCATTTATCGCGATCGTGCCGCTGGCGGCGTGGAGTGAAACACGAGAGCAAGCCAGCGACCACAGGCTTGCGCTGACTGACTTTGATGGAATACCAGCATTTTCCTGTCTCTCGGCAGAATGGCAAAAGGCGCTCAGCGAAAATCCTTTCGTTGTGGATGCGTGGCGAGGGGGTGATCGAGTGCTGGCCGTCATTCTGGCTACACCCTGCTCACCACGTCTGGCTCGACTCGAAAAGCTACGACTCGTGCCGGTAAGCGCTGCGTGGTTACCCCTCGATTCGGCAGAGCAGCGGTGGATGGAATTGAAGTTGCGAGAGGAGCAACGGTGTTTCTGGAAGCCGCTCGCCTTCGACTCCGTTTCGTCGCGCCAGCTACCAGATTTCTGGCTGGAGGAGGGGAGTCGATACGCCATTCCGATCGCCGTCCGCTGTGAGGCGTCGCGAGAATAGGGGGAAGCGCATCACGGCGAATGCGTTCGGTTCCTGGATAGGTCTCAGAATGTCGGCGGGGTGATCACCCAGATCACCACCGCATCCACTTCGCCAGGGTTGCCGTAACGGTGCGGCTCCTGGCTGGAGAAGCTGAAGCTGTCGCCTTCGCTCAACTGAAAATACCGCTCGCCAACCCACAGCTCGAAATTGCCGGCCAGTAGGTAACCCGCTTCCTCGCCGTCGTGGCTGTAACTCTGCTGGCTATAAGTGCCCGGCGGGAAGCGCGAGTGGAGGATTTCCAAGTGGCGGTTGGGCTGCGGCGTGAGCAGCTGATCGACGATGCCGTCTTCGTAATACACGCTCAGGCGGCTGTTCTTGCGTACCACGTAGCCGCTGTCTTCCGCAGCGGTGCAGGTTTCGCTGGCGAAGAACCATTGGATGGTCACGCCCAGGCTGCGGGCGATATTGAACAGCGCCGGGATCGACGGATAGGAAAGGTTACGCTCCAGTTGGCTGATGTAGCCGGCGCTAAGCTCGCTCTGCTTGGCCAACTCCGCCAGGGTCATGCCGTGGCGCTTACGCAGGCCGCGGATACGGGTGCCGAGAAACTGCGGTGCCGCGCCCCCGTCTTCGGTAGCGGGCGGCGTTGGGGGGGGCTGGCTCATGTGCGTCGGTCCATCGGGAAAGCGGCAGTATGACCAGCCTCAGAGCGCCCAGGCAACAGTCAGGCCGTCATGGATCGCCTCCTCAACGGTGCGCGGCGCCAGACAGTCGCCGATGCGACGTATCTCGACCAGACCTGCCAGCTCCTCGGCCAGGGTGTCTTCGGGCTGGTGGCCCAGGCACAGCACCAGGGTGTCGATGCCCTCGAAGATCATCGGTTCGCCGCTGGCGGTGTGCAGCAGGTAGACGGTGTTGTCGTCACAGCCGTAGAGCCGGGCATAGGGGGTGATCGGGATGCGCAGACGGTGCAGCTCGCCGGCCAGCTGGTCGCGCACGTACAGCGGCAGGTTCTCCCCGCAGTGGGTGCCGTTGACCGCCAGTTGCACCTGATGGCCGTCGCGCACCAGGCGCTCGGCGATGCCTGGGCCGATCCAGTCGCTGCGCCAGTCCACCACCAGCACCGAGCGGCCCAGGGTGGCCTGGTTGCGAAGGACCTGCCAGGCATCCACCACCTGCATCTGGCCGCTGCGTTCGAAATCCGGCCAGTAAGGCGTCGCGCCGGTGGCGGCGATCACCAGGTCGGGACGCTCGCGTTCGACCAAGGCACGATCGACCCGGGTGTTGCGTACCACGCGCACGCCAGCCAGTTCCATCTCCCGCTGCAGGTTGGTGCTGGTGCCACCGAACTCGCTGCGCCGGGGCAGCAGTTGGGCCAGCAGCACCTGGCCGCCCAGCTGTGGACTGGCCTCGTAGAGGGTGACATCGTGGCCCCGCGCCGCAGCGACAGCCGCAGCCTTCATGCCGGCCGGGCCGCCGCCGGCGATCATGATGCGCTTGGGGGCAAGGGTGAGGGTGAGCTTGCCGTACTGCAGCTCACGGCCAGTTTCTGGGTGCTGGATGCAAGAGATCGGCAGGCCGCGGTGGAAATGGCCAATGCACGCCTGGTTACAGGCGATGCAGGCGCGCACGTTCTCGACCTGACCACGTTCGGTCTTACCCGGCATTTGCGGATCGCAGATCAGCGCACGCGTCATGCCGCAGACGTCGGCCTGGCCGCGGGCGAGGATCAGTTCGGCTTCCTGGGGTTGGTTGATGCGTCCGGTGACGAACAGCGGGATATCCAGGCGCGCCTTGAAGGTGCCAGCTTCGCGGGTCAGGTAGGCCGCTTCGATGGCCATGGGCGGGACGATGTGCACCGCGCCCCCCAGCGACGCGGAGGTGCCAGCGACGATGTGCAGGTAGTCGATCTCGCGTTGCAGGACCTCGGCGGCGACCAGGGATTCGTCCTCGGTCAGCCCCTCAGGATCACGCTCGTCGGCACTGATGCGCAGGCCAACGATGAATTGCTCGTCGGTGGCCGCGCGCACCGCCGCCAGCACTTCGTGTAAGAAGCGCAGGCGTTGCTCAAGGCCGCCGTTGTAGCCGTCGGTGCGGCGGTTGACGCGTGGGTTGAGGAACTGCGCCGGCAGGTAACCGTGGCTAGCCACGACCTCCACACCGTCCAGCCCGGCCTGGTACAGGCGGCGGGCGGCGCTGGCGTAGCCCTGGACGATCTCGTCGATCATGGCCTGATCCAACGCCCGAGGCATGACCCGGAAGCGCTCGTTGGGCACCGCCGAGGCCGAATAGGCCACTGCTAGCAGGCCATCGGCCGTCTCCATGATCTCTCGCCCGGGATGGAACAGTTGCGATAGCAGCACCGTGTCGTGGGCATGGCAGGCTTCGGCCAGGCGTCTATAGCCGTCGATGCAGCTATCGTCAGTGGCCATCAGCACATGGGAGGTGTAGCGGGCACTGTCATGCACACCCGCCACCTGCAGCACGATCAGGCCGGCACCGCCTTGGGCGCGAGCGAGCTGATAGGCAATCAGCTCGTCATTGACCAGGTTGTCGGTGGGCAAGCAGGTGTCATGCCCGGCGGACATGATGCGGTTCTTCAGGCGTTTGCCACGGATCTGCAGCGGTTCGAACAGGTGGGTAAAGGCAGATGACATGCGTGCAGCTCCGGTCGGTTATCGCTGTTGTTTTACTCATCAAAGTGTAGCCACAGTAAAAAATCAACTTGTTTTTTTACTGGCGCCCGACTAGCGTTGAATTCACCCCCTGAGCCAGGGGCGAGACCTCACAACAACAAGAAAACGGGCCTGCGCCGCACCTGTGCAGGCACCGCAGGAGGAACCACCGATGCAAGCATTTCCTCGCAGGACCGGTTTGTGCGCAGTGCTTTTGGCCCTTGGCCTGGGCGGCGCGCAGGCGGCGCCCCAGATGGTCGTGGTTGGCTATGGCGGTGCCGGCCAGAAAGCCCAGGACGCGGCGATTTTCCAGCCTTTCAGCGCCCAGGACGGCAGCAAGTTGATCCAGAGCGAATACAACGGCGAGATGGCGCGGATCCAGGTGATGGCCGATACCGGCAATGTCGATTGGGACGTAGTGCAGATCGAAGGGCCGGACCTGATGCGCGGGTGCGAGGAGGGCATCTACGAGCGCCTGGACTGGCAGCAGCTTGACCATGCCGACGAGCTGGTCCCCGATGCCGCCCAGGACTGTGGATCGGCGGCACTGGTGTGGAGCGTGGCGATCGCCTACGACCGCGCCAAGCTAGCCCAGGCACCGACCTCCTGGACCGACTTCTGGGACGTGAAAAAGTACCCAGGCAAGCGCGGCCTGCGCAAGCGCGCGGTGTACAACCTGGAATTCGCGCTGCTGGCCGACGGGGTCAAGGTGGATGAGGTGTACAAGGTGTTGTCCACGCCGTCGGGGGTAGAGCGTGCCTTCGCCAAACTCACCGAACTCAAGCCCTACATCCAGTGGTGGGATGCCGGTGCCCAGCCAGCCCAATGGCTGGCCGCGGGTGACGTGGTAATGACTTCCACCTACAGCGGCCGCATTGCCGTCGCCGCTCTGCAGGGCAGTCCGCTGGCAGTGGTATGGCCAGGGAGTCTGTATGGCATGGATTACTGGGCGATCATCAAAGGGTCCAGGCATGCCGAGCAGGCACAGCGACTGATCGCCTATGCCAACCGTCCGGACACCCAGGTGCGCTATGTCGAGCAGATTCCTTATGGACCGACCAATACCCAGGCCGCGGCGAAGCTTGATACGACCTTGGCTAGCTGGGTGCCAACTTCGCCTCAGAATCTTGAGGGCGCGCTGGCGATGAACGTGGAATTCTGGGTGGATCATGGTGAAGAGCTGGAGCAGCGCTTCAACGCCTGGGCTAGCAGGTGATATGGATCTTCCCTGGGGCGCATGGCGCCCCCAACCTACCTCAGCCAGGACACCAACGATGAGCCCCGCCGAATGGAACCTACGTCAGGAACTGGCCGCCTGCTACCGGCTGATCGCGCACTTTGGCATGAGCGACCTGATTTTCACCCACATTTCCGTACGCCTGCCTGGCCCGGAGCATCACTTCCTGATCAACCCCTACGGCTTGATGTTCGATGAGATCACCGCCTCCACGGTGGTAAAGATCGACCTGCGCGGCAACCCGGTGGAGCCGGCCCCGTACCCGGTCAACCCGGCCGGCTTCGTCATCCACAGTGCCATCCACGGCGCCCGTGAGGACGCCCACTGTGTGCTGCATACCCACACCCGTGCCGGCTGTGCGGTGGCGGCCCTGGACTGCGGGCTGCTGCCCCTCAACCAGATCTCCATGGAGTTCTACGGCAGGGTCGGCTACCACGCTTATGAAGGCATCGCCTTGGACATGGACGAGCAGCAGCGGTTGGTGGCGGACCTAGGCGAAAATTCGGTGATGATCCTGCGCAACCATGGCTTGCTGACTGTCGGCAGTACAGTGGCCGAGGCCTTCCTGCGCATGTACTACCTGGAAAAAGCCTGCGAGATACAGCTTGCAGCGCAGCAGGCCGGGCAGGTAATCCTGCCGCCCCATGAGGTATGCGTGCATACGGAGCGACAGTTCAATGCACCGACGCGGCCGTTGAAGGAGGGGGAGTTGAGTGACCTGGATGGCATGCATTTGGCTTGGGCGGCTTTGTTGAGATTGCTGGACCGAGTGGCGCCGGGTTATCGCGACTGATTCAGACTTTTTGTTCATTCGCTCAAAACTTTGCAAGGATCATTGCTGATTACTGGCTGATCCGAGGAGTCGGAGTCGTCCATATAATGGACGTGGATAAATCGAGCAAGGCGGTGCTCACTCCGGCTGCTCGGGTTAGTGGAATGAGGGTGACCTATCCTCGGAATACTGGAAGCCACTAATCATCATGGAAAGAGAAGATGAGGGCCGACCGTGTCGTGCGGTTGGCAGCCGAGGTGATACGGGCAGCCCTTGCACTTGATGTATGAAGGACGGTCAGAACGCCTTGCCGATCGACATCACCACGGTGGCGGTGCAGACATCCTCGAAGCCCATGTAGTTGGCGCACTCAGCCTGGGACAGGTCGGTGTCGATGTAGCTCAGCGACCAGTCAAGTGACAGCATTGTACGGCTGAACTTCACCTCCCACTCTTGGTAGGCTCCACGGCTGCCGCCGTCGCCGGAGAACCAGCTGGGGTCCTTGTAGTCGTTGCGGCCGTAGCGCACCTGCAGGCCGGTGTCGTAGGGCAGTTGCGTAACATAGCCGATGTAGCTGTAGAGCATCGACTGGTCACGGTTGAAGTCGTCCGAGTAGTTGCCACCGAGTAGCACGCCCCAGGCACGCAATTCCATATGGTATTCGCCGTAGTTCAGAGCGCTCTGTCGCGGGTAGACGTACTTGATGTACGAGGTATCGAGGGTGACGTCGTCGCTGATCTGCCAAAAATGGCCGGCATAGTAGTCCTGCTCCTGGCGAGTGCGGCTCCCGAACCCGAAATCAACGTTGGAACTCCACAGACCGACATACAGGCCGCTTGAATGAAGCAGAGTCAGCGAGCCCTGCAGCGCGGGATCGTTCTGGGTCTGGGAGATGCCGCGAGTACGGTAGTCACTGAAGAGACCGGCCTTGGCCTCGAGGATGAAGTGCTCGCCGAGGTCGATGGCGTGGGCCAGCGGCGCACAGAAAAGAAGGCCGCCTGCGATGAGGTTGCGTGGGGTCATGGAGACGTTCCGTTTATTGTTGTTTTAGGTGAGGTGGAGGAGTGCTGGCGTGCTCGTGGCGCAAAGCCGACTCCGAAAGTGTGCTTTCCGAATCAATCAGGGCGGCTGGCTGTGTTCAGTCGGTGCCAGCTTCTTTCGCAGGCAAGCTGGCGAGGGCTTGCTCGCGAAAAGGGCTGCGCGGTTCCGGTAACTTAGCGAGCGTAGATCTGCTTGCCAGCGAACCAGGTCTGCACCACCTGTGTCTCGCGCAGTGCCTCGGGATCGACGCTGAGCACATCGCGGTCGAGGACGATCATGTCGGCCTGTTTGCCGACCTTCAGCGAGCCGACCTTCTGCTCCAGGCGCATAGCCCGGGCGGCATTGAGGGTATAGGCCTGGAACATGTCCTTGCGGTCGATGGCTTCGTTCGGGTTGAGCACGCCTTTGGGGCCCTTGCGGCTGACGGCCTGGTAGATCGCCTTCCACGGGTCCGGGGTGGTGATCGGCCAATCGCTGGCGCCGGCGATGATCGCGCCGTGCTTGAGCAGCGAGTGGGCCGGGAAGGTGTGCATGAAGGCCATCGCGTCCACGTACGGCTTGACCAGGTCTATGTTGGACGCATCGGCGCTGGCCCAGTACAGCTGCATCGAGGCGATCACGTCGAGGCCCTTGAAGCGTGCGTACTCCTTCGGATTGACCATCTGTAGATGGGTGATGGAGTGGGGGATACCGCTGTTGCGGTCATGCCGGGCCTGTTCGATGCCGTTGAGCGTCTCGCGCACCGCGCGGTCGCCGATGGCGTGCACATGTACCAGCCAGCCACGGGCATCGGCGGCGCTGACCAGCTCGCCAAAATGTTTCGGGTCCAGCAGCAGCTCGCCGCGTTGCCCGGAGTTCTTGTAGGGCTCGAGCATCGCAGCGCTCTGCGCCGGGATCTCGGCGACACCGTCGGCGAACACCTTGATGCCTGGCAGGGTGAGGTTGTGCACGCCGAGGAACTGCTGGCGCACTTTGTCCAGTTCGTCCAGGTCGGCAGGGCGGGCCTTGGAGTCAGCCATCAGCAGGGCGGCGACGTGGGCGGTCAATTCGCCCTTGTCGGAGAGCTCCTTGTAGATTGGCAGTACGCCCAGCGAGTTGTTCTTCACATCGGCCCCTGGCAACTCATTGCTCAAGGGGTCCATCCAACCGGTGATGCCTAACTGCTTGGAGTGTTCCAGAGCCATGCGCCCAGCGCTCATCAGTGTGTCGTGGAGCAGTGGCGGCAGCAAGTCGCTCACCGGGTAGTAACTGGCATCGACGAGGAAGCCGTTGGGGGTGCCGTCCTTGTGCTGGCCGATGGTGTTGCGTGCTTCGACTGGCAGCGCCGCGATCGTCCTGGCATCGACCCCAGCGCGCTTGAGCATGGCCTGGTTGGCCCAGCCGGTGTGCATGTCATAGGCAGCGAAGAGCATCGGTTGCTCGGCCCATTCGCCGTGGTTGAAGCGCTGTTCCAGGGCAGGGATGTCATTCCAATAGGTCGAAGGCAGGCCGCCGATGCTGAGAAACTCGCCGCGGCGTGCCTTGCCATCGTCGCGCCACTGGCGCAGGCGCTGTTCCAGTTCGTCGAGGGGGATCTCCTCGCCGGCCAGGTTGGCCAGCTCCATCTGCAGGCCGCCCTTGATGGCGTGGGAGTGGGAATCGAGCATGCCCGGCATCAACACCTTGCCACCCAGGTTGATGACTCGCGTCCCCTCGGCCTTCAGACGCAGCACCGCCTGGTCGGAACCGACTGCGACGATCTTCTCGCCTTCGACGGCAACGGCCTGCTGCAACGGCTGACCTGGCTCGGCGGTATAGACCTTGGCGTTGTGCAAGATCAGATCTACCGCTGCCATGCCGGGAAGCGACGTGAATGCCACCCCGGCGCTGATTGCAATTTTCAACAGCTGCTTCATTCGGTGCCTCGTTCTTGTTGTGATTCATCGGCAGCCTAGCGAAGGCGCAAGGGCGATTAAATGCGAAGACAGGCACAACTTTTTTTGCCCTCTGGAACAAATGCGTTATCCAAGATTGCAATGACGCAAGCGTCTGTCCGGACTGCACCTATTCATATCCTCATGATTTGCCAGCTTGATGAAAAGGCGCCGATACTCACCGCCCTCTCGCAGGCTCGAATGTGTGCCGAACAGGAAGACACCATGGACAAAATGACAGCGCTGACCATCTTCGTCGCTGCGGCCGAGCAAGGCAGTTTCAGCCGCGCAGCCGAACAGCTGGGCAAAACGCCGTCGGCCATCACCAAGGCGGTTGCGCATCTGGAAGCCGAACTGGGCGTGCGCCTGTTTGAGCGCACCACGCGGCGTATGGCTCTCACCGAAGCTGGCAGCTTGTATCTTGAGGGCGCCCGCCAGGCGCTGATGCACTTGCAACGGGTCACCGAAGAGGTGGAGCAACTGCAGCATGAGCTACGCGGCACGCTGCGCATTACGGCGCCACCGTCGTTCGGTCCGGCCTTTCTCAATCAGGTCTGTTGCCGGTTTATGCGCGAGCACCCGCAGGTACGGCTGGAGGTGAACCTCAACGATGCCAACGATGACCTGATCGATGGCGGCTACGACCTATCGCTGCGTGACGGTCCCACCGACCAACCCGAGCTCATCGCCCAACCCCTGATCGAAAACCGCGTGATCCTTTGCGCCAGCCCCGAATATCTTGCCCCGCGTGGTGACTCGATTACCTTGGAGAATTACGCTCAGCACGACTGGCTGCTGCTGCGCCATCCGCTGCTCAACCGCAGTTTTTGGTGGGTCGAACGCGATGGCCAGACACTGCGCGTGCGCCAGCCCACACCCAAGCTCGTCAGCGACAACTTCGACTTCCTGCTGGCCTGCTTGCTCGATGGCCAGGGGCTGCAGTTCATTCCCACCTGGTGCGCGATACCCTACCTGGCCAAGGGACAGCTGGTGGAGGTAATGCCGGATTACTGGCGGGCGTTGAGTGCGTTTGGACCCTGGGTCCATGTGCTGTACCTGCCGCATCGCCGCAGCACTCGCAAGGTGCAGACGTTTATCGCGCTATTGCATGAGCACCTGCGTAGTCAGGGTCTGTGAGCGAGGACGCGAGACACAATTGTTCCGCCCAGGCACAAAAGTTGTGCGGCGGGTGGCGATGATTGGCTGAGTGGGACTGGTTAGGCTTGCTCTGGTCGCTAACTACAGCCCGCTGTATCAGGAGCCCCCGCAGTGAAGATCCATACACTCGTCACCGAGACCCGCAGCCCGCTCGAGCGCGGCCGCCAGATCGGCGAGCGCTTCGCCGAGCAGATCCGTCACACCACCAATCTGTACCTGGACTTCTTCCCACGAGTAGGTGTCACCGTGCGCGAGGCACAGCGTATCGGAGAGAACAGTCTGGCAGCGCTGGAGGCCTGGAGCCCGGACCTGGCCAGCGAAGTGATCGCCATGGCCTGCGCCGCGGACCTGCCGCAGTGGCAACTGGCGAGCTTGAACGCCCGTACCGAAGTGCTGGCGGCGCGCGCCCGTCACAGCGAGTGCTCCACCACCGTGCATGCCCCACGCGGTCCGCGCGCGCCGCAGACCCTGCAGACCTGGGACTGGCATGACAGCCTTTGCCCACATGGCCTGATGCTGGCGCTGCATACCGCGCGCGGCATGCACGTCAAGCTGTTCTGCGAATTCGGCATGCTGGCCAAACTCGGCGTCAACAGTGCCGGCCTCGGTCTGCACTTCAACATCCTCCACCACATCAGCGACAACGATGGCGGCGGGGTGCCGGTGCATGCTATCGCCCGGCGTCTGCTTGAAGAGGCCAGCAGTGTCGATGAGGCCATCGAGCTCGCGCGCTCGGCGAGGGTCAGTGCCTCTACGGTACTGACGGTGTTCTCTCGCGAGGACAGCAGTCCGCGGGCTGCGAGTATCGAGCTCAGTCCTGCACGCACAGAGCTGGTGCTGCCGCGTGAGGATGGCTGGCTACTGCACACCAACCACTTCCTCGACCCGCGCCTGAGCCTGGGTGAGCAGGTCGCCGACCGCGCCGAAACCCAGTGCCGTCTGGGCCATTTGGAGCAGGTGATTGGCCAGATGGACAGTACCGATCTGCGCGCCCGTGCCGAAGCCATGTGCGGTGCGGACGGCGATAGCGCGCCGATCTGCTTCCACCCGGACATGACCATGCCCGACACCGAGCGTTGGCAGACCTTGCTCAGCGTCGGCATCGACACCGAGCACTGCCGTCTGGAGTACGTGGCGGGCACGCCGCTGCAACTGGCCAAGGCTGGCTTCGAACGTTTCTGAGCCCACCCGGTGCCGCTGCCTGTGCGGGGCGGCATCCGAACAACGAGAACAACAACAATGCATGCGCAACCCGCCAACCCTGCTTCTTTCCGGTCTGCGTTTCGGACCTTCTGCGTATCCGGCCTCGGCACGGCTTTGGAGTTTTACGACTTCATCATCTACGGCACCGCAGCCGCTCTGGTTTTTCCACAGGTGTTCTTCCCCGACATGGATCACCTGACGGCCACCCTGGTGGCTTTCAGCGCCTTCGGAGCCGGCTTTTTCGCACGGCCCCTCGGCGGCCTGGTGTTCGGCCACTACGGCGACCGCATCGGCCGCCAGAAAGTCCTGGTGACCACCTTGCTGCTCATGGGCTTGAGCACGTTCCTCATCGGTTGCCTGCCGAGTCACGCCAGTATCGGCGTGGCCGCGCCGATACTGCTGGTGCTGCTGCGTCTTGTCCAAGGCTTCGCCGCTGGTGGTGAGTGGGGCGGCGCCGCGCTGTTTGGTCTCGAGTCCGCGCCGTTTGGCAGGCGGGGGTTATGGGGCAGCTTCACCAGCATGGGTATCGGGGTCGGCGGTATTCTTGGCGCGGCGGTGTTCGCCATCGTCAGTGCGGCCGCCAACGATAACCTGGTGGACTTCGCCTGGCGCATTCCGTTCTGGTTGGGCGGTAGCCTGGTGCTGATCGGTCTGTATGCTCGACTCAAGGCTCCAGCGCTAGATGCAACGCCGACATCCAAGCCCGTACGCGCACCGCTGGCCGAGGCGTTGCGTCAACGGCCGCGGCAATTGCTGTTGTGCACCGGGATTGCCTTCGGCTATTGCACCATCGCGTACATTGGCAGCACCTTCTTCCTGACCTACGCCACCCAGGTTGGCTATGGCAGCACCCAGGCGCTGATGTTCGATTTGACGTTATCGGTCGCTATCGTGCTGTCGGCACCACTGTTCGGTCATCTGTCGGACCGTCTGGGACGGCGTACAGTGATGGTATTCGGCGCCTTGATCATGGCCCTTGGCCTGTTCGCTTTCTTCGCGCTCGTTGAGATGAGGAGCTTTGCCATCGCCCTGTTCGCTTACAGCCTGACCGGTGCCCTCATGGGCGCGACACAGGGGCCGATCCCGGCATTCCTGGGTGAGCAGTTCCCGCGCAGCATGCGCTACTCAGGGATTTCAGCCAGCTACCAGGTCGGCGCTGCCTTGGGCGGAGGTACGGCTTCGAGCATTGCCACGGCGATTTTGATCCTCACTGACAACAACCCCATAGGCGTGGCGATATATGGCGCCGGGGCGTTGCTCTTGGTCGCGATATGCTCGCTGATGCTCAAGGAAACCTCGCGCCTAACCATGGCGCAGATTGATGAGCAACCCTTGAACGATACCGGGCAGGCGGTGCTGACTGGGCGTTGATGCCTTACCCGAATCGAAGCAATCATCGGCGCCTGCCCGAAGGCTGACAGGGCCTCGGCGAGACACCGACTTGCTGCAACGTGCAAAGGCTGCGCGGCAACATTCGTCCCTGGCTTCGGACAGGATGCTGCGGCAGCTGTTGGCCGTGCACATGAACAGGACTCGCGCGGGTTACTCCGTCCGCTTTGGCCGAAAGCATTCCTGGGTGAGAATGGATCTGAGCAGAGGAACCACCCATAGGGTGGTTCTGGCTTGTCCGGCGAAGCAGACGTGCTGTTTAACTCAACCTACTATCTCTGCTCGGCTGTATTCACCATCGATCAATCGCAAGATAGCTAGCGGGTAGCATTCTGCAGAGCGGGGGGAGCAACTCATCGGGTAGTAAGTACATTATGGACGTAAGTAAATCGAGCAAGGCGATGCTCACTCCGGCGGCCCGGGTTAGTGGGATGAAGGCTTTCTATCCGCGTCCGGAATAAAACTGCGAACCCATTATTAGATTCATGGATGTGTCTGGCTGCAGCCATCGCTGGTTATTCATCCCACCGCCCAACAGAAAATGATCGACGGAGAGAGGGTAGGGTTGAGAAGTTGTGCAAAGAGATCAGGCAATGGAGTCCACCTATTTTTAAGTGAACACCATCACACTTAGGGGGAACGGGTAGATGACTTTGCCGGACGGTTATTCTGAAACGTCTTGATAGAGGGCTTTTTCACGACTGATCATAAGGTCAGCAAGGAACCAGTACGCTTGGCCCCAGGCGTTTAGAACCTCATCAGTAGCTGCGTCACCCAGCACATCCTTGATTGCCGGCAACAGAGCGTTAGCGACGGCTGGATAATGCTCTGCTTTGATATGGGTAGCCACGTGGCGGGCACAGATATTATTTACGGCACTGTCAATGGCCTCGAGCCTATCCACATTGTTCGCGAAGGCGAGGATTGCTGCCGCCAGACGCTTGGGTTGTTCGCCGGATTTGTGCGCCGCCTCGTCGAACAGCGCCTTGATTTCCGGATCAATGAACAGACGCTCATACATCCGAGTAGTGATCTCAACTCCATGTTTCTGCAGCGCCGGCGCTGTAGATTTGATAATGGCGATGGTTGCAGGAGAAAGTGGTTCGCTCATAAGTCACTCCGCTTCAGGCTTATAACGGTTCATTGACTCTAGCCCAGACCTGTTGCTTTCGATAGTAGCGCCTAGGGACGAGCTCCGAGATACCGCCAGATCGAGCAGCAGTGTTCGAGACGAATAGCGTGCCCTCGCTGTTCAAGTGGTTCAGGAATTCCTGCAACCCGGAACAACCATCTCTAGCGTTGCCATCAGCCACAGCATCGATTTTTACTTTATGCCTTGGCGGCCGGTGAACTGCGCAAGGAGCTGCTCCTATGCCTGCGCCAAAGCAAGACGATGCGCAGATCGCGACCTGGCGGCGTGGGTCGACGCGGCCAGGTTCTCGAGAGGGACAGCATTCATATGTCCCCGCCGGAGATCGAGGACTGGCTGATGCCGGGGCATTGGGAAGGCGGCCTGATCAAGGGCAAGGCCGACACCTCGTCTGTAGGCACGTTGGTGGAGCGCACTCGTCATTGCGAAACCTACCTCAAAATTTCCGCCCCAGGCCAATTACCTCATCCGCTCCGTCCAGGGTCACGGTTACTGTTCGTCCTGAAATCAGTTCAAAGCCCTGGGGCACCTCGTCAATGGCGATCCGCACGGGTACGCGCTGCGCCAGGCGGACCCAACTGAAGGTTGGATTGATGTTGGCCAGCAGGGTGTTCGAGGTGGAGGTGCGCTCTCGATCCTCAATGCCTGCGGAAGTACTCTCGACATGTCCGAATAAAGACCGGTCCTCACCCATGACATGAACGGTCGCGTGGGCGCCCGGCTGGATGCGTGCCAGCTTTGTTTCTTCAAAGTAACCGGCCACATAAAAGCTGTCGCTGTCGACCAATGCCATCAGCGGCTGGCCGGCTGTCGCGTAGGCGCCGGGTCTGAGGGAAAAGTTGGTGACGATGCCATTGACCGGAGCCTGTACTTCAGCTCTATCCAGATTGATGCGGGCCAGGTTCAGGTCTGCAATGGCTTGAGCACTTTGGGCCCGAGATTCTTCCGCTTTGGTTCGCCGTTCGTCACGCTGCTGTTTAGAGCCGGCATTTCCCAATGCCATATACCGTCGGTTTTCGCGTTCTGCGGCGTTGAGGGTGGCTTGCGCGGTGGCAACGGCGGCTTGCGCTTGTTCCACGGCATTGCTCAGGCGAACCTTATCGACGGTAAACAGCAGATCGCCGCGCCGCACCCTTTGATTGTCCCGGACATAAACGGCCTCGACTCGGCCCGATACATCGGCGGCCAGCGACACGACATCGGCGCGTATCTTCCCATCGCGGGTTTGCGGCGCGTATGTGTAGTAACTGTAGAGATACCATAGGACCAGGGCCGCCAGAAGAGCGATGAACACCGTCAAGGTGGTTTTCAGAAGCGATAGAAGTTTTTCTCGGTTCATAGTTACCGACTGATTTTCAAGGTGACGTGAGTGCGCGTAGCGTGATGAATGCCACACCGATGAGCAGAAGGAAAAGAGAGGTATCGAATATCGCGCGCTGATAAATGTGACGGTAGAGTCCAATTGCTTCCAGTAATTTCGAAACGATCAGCCGGCCGAAAAAGGCTGCAACCAAGCATAGAAGTAGCGGCGAAATGAACACGCCGGCGATGTTGATTTCTCCAATCATGGCGCAGGTACCCAGGCGGGAGATTGAGCAAACAGGGAGACTCTCAGACCGACCAGTGCCTGAGTCGCGTTTGAACACTCGAGTGTTGGCCGTTGGTGCCAGAAGAGTGTGAGCGTGCCATCGATGAGAGCAAGCAGTTCGTTCGATGGCTGTGGACGGTCGATTTCCATGCGGACGCGGTCAAGTAGGTGCTCAATGGAGATTCGCAGGCGGCTATTCAGTGCGGGGGAGGCCATGTTCAGCTCAGCTACATGCACACCTACGCTCAGGCGTGTCAGCAACCTCACGCTGCGATCAATTTGCCCCGCCGCCGCGAGACGGGCGGTAATGGATGAAATGCGATCAAGGGTGCGAGCCAGATAGGCATCGCGTTTTTTCTGGCTGGCTTTCTGAGTCAGTTGGCTGATTTCCAGGGTTTCCATCCGTACAAAGCGTGATAGCGCATGTTTCGCGCCCAGGGTGCGGAACAGGCCGGAACAGAGAAACGCCGTATAGATCCCGAGCAAATTGGCAAATACGGATTCCAGAAAACTGGCGAAATCGAGGGGCGTGTACTGGCCCTGTAGATTGATCGAGCTAAGTCCCAGAGCGAGTATCAGAATTGCCATGGGATTGGTGGCCGCCCATACGCCGAGAGGCAGCATGAAAATCCCCATCATCAACACGAAGGTGGGAAAGTCATGGGCCAGCGGCAACAACCCGTAGCAAAGGAAGCCAACGAGCGTGAGCGAAAGCAGGCCAAAACGTCCGAACATACTGATGGCGCGTCCAGGCTCGTCGCCGCCGCCGAAAAAAGCCAGGGCGACGGTGCCCAACAACACTGTATTGGGACCTTGATGCCAGCCGGTCGCCGCCCAGAGGCTGCACAGTAAAACATACGTGGTGAGAATGGCGGCGGCAATGCGCAATGCCAAGTCCTTGTCCGGGGCTAGCGCAAAAGCAATGGTATTGCCGACCTGCCTTTGCAGCGCCGGATCGAGCGTCCGAGCACCGTCCAGTGCGGCGTCGATAGTTCGCACCTCGCTCCAGATAGCCAGCAATTGGGTGAGCAACTCTGCCAGGTTTTCATGAACAAGCAACTGCCAAGGCTGTTGCTCATCTGCCATCAAGGGAAGCGCGTAAATGTTCTCGGACAGGTTTTTCGCTGCCGTGTCGCCCGCTCGAATGGCATTCAGGGCTTCGGCGAGGGAGGGCGCGAGCGCCGAGGCTTCGTCAGCGCCGAGGGCAGTGATACGGGTTTCGATTGCCGATAACAGAGGAACGAGGCGCAACAGGCGCTGTTGGATGGCCAGCGCGTATTGGATGTCCTGGCGTGGGACCGTGGGGTCGTAGTGCAATTGGGTGAGCATCAGCGACAGGGAGGTGATGTCGCGGACGGTCTGTAGCCGATGATGGGCGACAGTGCTGGCGCTGTCGCCGGTTTTTCCTTCCAGCACATCGACGATCCAGCTCTCGACGTCGGCCAGCCAGCGATGCAGGTTGCTGCGTAACGTATTTGCCAGCGAGCGAGGGGCAATAAGGCTGTCCACCAAGGTGCTTAATGTGATGCCAATACAAATCTCACAGATCCGGGCGATTACTGTGTCAAACATCGTTTCTGGATGATCGACTCCGGCCACCGCAACCAACATCAAGGTGATGGCAAACAGTTGAAACCCATAGCTGCGCGGCGTTCGGTCGAGAAAAGCACAGCCGAAGGCGGCGGTCGCCACCAGGCCGGAGGCTACAATAAGGAGCAGTGGCGTACTGGCGAAAAGTCCGACCATGGCGAGGGTTACCACACCGGCACAGAGCGTGCCGCTAAAGCGATACACCGCCTTGGATCGAATCGCCCCCGTCATGGGGTTCATGACCACGCAACAGGTCACTACCGCCCAGTAAGGCTGGGGCAGCCCGATTTTTACGGCAATGACAAAAGAAAGCATGGCTGCGATAAACAACTTTATCGAAAACAGCAGTGCTCCTGGAGCCATAGTCACGGAAGTTTGGCCCATGACTGTTTCAGGTGTTCGTAGGCCCGCTCTTCGAACTGTCGCAGAACACGTGTAGTGGTTTCGATATCCTGTGCAGGAATGTCTCCGAGCACGGCGGCACGCATATCGGCAAGTGCTTGCTCCATTTTCACCGCCAGGCGGCGTCCTTCAGGGAGGATGTGAACCGCTCGGACCCGACGGTTTCCTGGTATTTCGCGGCGTTGGAGCAAGGTGGCTGCTTCTGCTTGATCGAGAGTGCGCACCATAGCCCCCGGATTAACCCCTATCTCTTCAGCCAGCACCTTTTGCTGCACCCCGTCGCCGAGGCGATGGACCAGCAGCACCGCTGTAGCCAGCGATACTGAAAGTCCGGAGTCAGCGAGAGCTACCACAGCGGCCTGTTGCCAGGCGCGCCTGACGGGCTGTAGAGCGTTGGTCAATGCGTAAAGAGCTGCGGCTGAATGCGGCAATGTATTTTTCCTGTTCAAAGTGTTCGTGCAGAGTGTGGTCAGGGGAAAAGGTTATTGAGTTTAGAGAGCAATCGTTGCTTAAGCAATTAAATGTGCGTTTTTCGTTCAGTCTCAGTAGCGAGGGAACACTGTCTTCCGGAGGGGGCGTGCTATGGTGAAAACACCTCTTCGCTCTGGACCTCTTCTATGCGCCATACGCAATTCGCGCGCTCTACAGCACCAGTTAGGTCCTAGGTTCAGGAATCGTTTGTGCGAACGAGACGGCCGATCCTGTGTCACACCCACACTTGAATTTTCGAGTCCGTCACCAGAGGTAAATTTATGATTCCGTTTTTGAAGACATCTGTGACGAGCGCTGTGCTCGCTGCCATGGTGGCCATGCCCCAGGTGACGCAGGCGGCGCAGGATCTTTCGGCTCAACCACTCACCCCAGGCGCCATGAAGCGCGTTGGCACGATTGACGAACGCTATCAGTCATACAATGTCGAGATGTTAGAGGTGACCGGCGGCAAATTCTGGAAACCGTACAAGGAAATTGGAACGAAGGCTGGACAAGCTTCCGCTGCTTCGAGCAGTGAAATCCAGAACGACGATGCACCTACTGGAATGGATCCCGGCCTCTATCAGTACCGCCCCCCGCTTGACCTCACTAACAAACGGTTGCGCGCAATGGCTCAGGCCCTTGGGCCGGCCTACATGCGGATCAGCGGGACATGGGCCAACACGACCTACTTCGCCGACACAGACACGCCGCCCAAGGATCCACCCCAAGGCTATGGTGGTGTGCTTACACGTCAGCAGTGGCTGGCGGGAATTGATTTTTCACGGGCAGTAGACGCACCTATTGTCACTTCGATGCCAACAGGCGTCGGCACGCGTGGGGCGGATGGTGTCTGGAAGCCCGACCAAGCCCGCCGTTGGCTCGCGTTCACCAAGGCGCATGGTGGAACCGTCGCCGCAGTCGAATATATGAATGAGCCCACGATGGCTTCAATGGGCGGCGCCCCCGAAGGCTATGATGCGGCGGCGTTTGGCCGTGACTACCGGGTATTCGACGCATTCATGCGCAAAGAATATCCGGACACGAAGCTCCTTGCTCCAGGCTCTGTCGGAGAAGCGAATGCTGACTGGGCCGTCGCAATGGGCGGGTACGGAAATCAGAAGGTGCTGCCAGCGGCCGAGCTTGCTGTTTCGACAGGGGAGGCCGATGCATTCTCCTATCACCACTATGGCGCTGCATCTCAACGCTGCACCGCTATGGGTCATCAGACCAGCGCCGATCAGGCGCTATCCGAGGACTGGCTGGGCCGCACCGACCAGACGCTCGCCTACTATCGGGGCGTGCGCGACAAGAGCATGCCCGGCAAGCCCTTCTGGAACACGGAAACGGCAGACGCAGCATGCGGTGGCAATCCTTGGGGCGGTACCTTCCTGGACACCTTCCGCTACCTGGACCAGCTCGGTCGACTCGCCCGTCAGGAAGTGGATGTCATCTTCCATAACACACTGGTCGCCAGCGATTACGGACTCCTGGACGAAAACACTTTTGAGCCCAAGCCCAACTTTTGGGGTGCGCTGCTCTGGCGCCGCCTGATGGGGACGACGGTGCTGGACACGGGATTTGTTAACCGGGCGGGCATGCACGTTTATGCGCATTGTTTGCGCGACGTGCCCGGTGGTGTAGGGATGCTCGTCCTGAATACGGACCGCCAAAAGACCCGCTCGCTTAACCTCCCTGTCGCGTCAAACCGCTACACGTTGGCCGCAGCCAACCTGACAGATAAAGCTGTCTCGCTGAATGGTACGCCCTTACGGCTGGGTGCCAACGATGCGCTTCCAGCGATGGAAGGCTCCGCGACTGCTGCAGGAGAACTCGCTTTCGAGCCTGGCAGTATCACGTTCCTTACCGTTCCATCTGCGAAGAATCAAACCTGCCAGTGAGCGCGCACTGCCTCCGGTAGGCAAGTCCATTCTTAACCACCCTATATGCCGTCCGGCACCTTGTGCCGGACGGCTAGAGCTCGCCAAGGACCTCCCCGTTGCTGATACCGGCCAAAGCATTGGCATGGGCAGCTGTGCCCGACACTGGGCGTTATCGCGATCAACTCTGTTTTGCTGATGTCGATGTTCAAATTTTCCATGCGCTTGCAACCATTGCCTAGGCAATGTTACATATTGGACATGAACGCCCAACCCATGCCATCCATTCCCAACTGGCCGCGCCCTCTATAGCGCAAGGATTCGAACATGTCTGCACGTGTCCCTCTCAATGTCCTGGATCTGGTAAGTGTCAGTGAAGGCCACAGCCTGGATCAGGCGCTCGACGCCTCGATCGCCAGTGCGAAGCTGGCTGACGCATTGGGCTACAAACGCTTTTGGTACGCCGAGCACCACAACACGCCACTTTTAGGTGCCAGCGCAACGGCTCTGCTGATCGCCAGGGCGGCCGAGCGGACCCAGCGCATCCGGCTGGGTTCGGGCGGCATCATGCTGCCTAACCATGCGCCGCTGATGGTTGCGGAAGAGTTCGGTACCTTGGCGCGCTTCTTCCCGGGGCGGATCGACCTAGGTATCGGTCGTGCGCCTGGGACGGACGGATTGACCGCGTCGCTACTGGGTCGCTCCGGCTCAGACTCGCAGTCCATCTCACGCAGCATCTTGGACCTGACTGGCTGGTTCGGCGATGACGGCATGGGCAAGAGTGCTCCGGTCTCGGCTGGTGTCGCCGCCGGCACGCACGTGCCGATGTGGATCTTAGGCTCCAGCGTCGAGGGCGCCTCGATCGCCGGTCAGCTTGGCCTGCCGCTCGCGGTGGCTTCGCATTTCGCCCCTGACGATGTAGAGCAGGTGCTCAGGGTCTATCGATCTTCGTTCAACCCGAACGCACCGACCGCGCAGATCGAGCGGCCCTACGTGATGGCAGGAATCAATGTCGTGCTGGCGCCTACCGATGCCGAGGCGCAGCGCCAGTGGACCACAGCCCAGCGCATGATCATCGGCGTACGCAGCGGTAACCGCCAGGCGCTGCAGCCACCGACCGACCCCACGCAGTTGTCTCCGGCGCAGCACGCTTTCGCCGACTCTTTCCTGCGCATCAAGGCGGTCGGCAGTCCGGAAACCGCCGTCCGCCAGTTGCAAGCCTTCGTCGACGAGACCGGCGCCGATGAACTGATCACCGTGACCTATACCTACGATCCGGCCGACCGTCAGCAATCGCTGCGTTTGCTGGCAAAGGCCTGGTTCCCTCACAGCCAGGATTCCCAAGAGACTTTCGCATAAGAGCAGATGTTTGCTTGAGGCTCGAAGAAAACCCGTCGTTCCTATGTTTTGGTCTACACCAACAGCCACTTATCGGACTTGACAGCGGTGGTTTACGACCTCAGCCCCAGCCGGGCCGGAGAGCATGCTCGCAACTTCCTGAAAGACTGGACGGGCAAGCTGGTCTGTAATGATTTTGGCGGCTACAACAAGCCAGTTTCGAGAGCAAGAAGTCTGGAAAGGTCTCTGGTTCTCGTAGCGTCGAGCGACAGGCTGCGGTAGCGCTAGACCCGCCTTGGCGTTATGGAGACCCTGCCGCGCAGGGCCTCCTCTTGGCTTATTTCAATTTGAAGGCGATGACGCTGTCGCCCAATGTCGTTCCCAATGAACCATGGCCACCGGCAGAAATGACAATATACTGGCTGCCATCCTCACCCAAATAGGTCGACGGAGTCGCTTGTCCACCGGCAGGAAGTTCATATTGCCACAGCTGTTCCCCGGTGTTGACGTCATAGGCCCGGATGAAGTTGTCGGCAGTCGCTCCATGGAACACGAGGCCTCCTGCTGTCAGGAGCGGGCCGCCATGAGCGACCATGCCCATTGGGAAACCGACAGGAAACGGCATAGGCAGGAAAGAAGTCTTCAAGTTCTTGCTCGTACCGATGCGTCGCATCCACTGTGTCTTACCGGTCAGCAGGTCAACGCCTACCATGCGTCCCCATGGTGGCGCGAGGCAAGGAATGCCGAGGCTGGATGCAAATTGCTGGATATGGATGGCGTAATCGCCTTCGAAGTTTTCGTTCCAGTAGGGCGTGTCTTCCTTGGTGAACAGGCGCTTGAGCTGAGTGTCGGCCTCGCGCTTGATCAGGGTGTACTGGTAGGCCAGGCGAACCGGCGCACCTACGGCAATCTGGCGCTCGGGATCGACTGCGATCGAACCCCAGTTGAAGGAGCCTATGTTGCCAGGGAAAATAAGGGAGCCTTTTTCACTGGACGGGGTCCATGGATCACCCGTGTAATTCAACTTGTTATAGGCGATTCGGCAAGCCATCTGATCGAAAGGGGTCAGGCCCCACATGGCGCTTTCTTTCAGTGTCTGCGGAATGAAGTTGAGACGGGAAACCGGCTGGGTTTTCGCGAATCGTTCACCCGGTACGCCCCCCTTGTCAGAAACGTTCACCTGATCCACAGGTACGATAGGCTCGCCCGTCAGGCGATTGAGCACGAAGATGTTGCCTACCTTCGTCGGCAGAAGAATCGCCGGCTGCTGCTGCCCTTGCGGACCGAGATCCATGATCGAAGGTTGCGACGGGTTATCTCGGTCCCAGAGATCGTTATTGGAGGTCTGGAACTCCCATTTCAAAGCCCCAGTCGTGAGGTCCAATGCGACCAGCGCATCGCGGAACCGCTCGACGTTGCTGCCTTCGGTGCGTTGCAGCCCCAGTTCATCAGGAGAGGCATTGCCAAAGGGCACGTAGACCAGGTTGTTCTTGAGATCAGCGCTGAGGGTGCCCCAAGCGACGGGGGTATCTTGCTGATACTGGCCAGCCGGGTCTATGGGAGCCGTTTGATCAGGAGTGGCAGGATCAAAGTTCCAGACCAGCTCACCGGTGATGACGTTGTAGGCACGAATCACGCCGGGCGGGTTGCCGCTGTGATAGCCGTTATCCATCACCGAGCCGCCGACCACCACCAGGTTGCCAGCTACGAGGGGAGCCGCCGTCTGCATCAGTGCATGCGGTCGAATCGGCCCCATGTTAGCGGTTAGATCGACCACACCGTCCTGGCCGAAATCGGCGCAACGCTGGCCACTGTCGGCATCGAGGGCGATCAGCTTGGAATTTGCGGTTGCGGTGATAATACGCTTTTGGCATTGGCCGGCAGACGCAGACGCTTCATTGCTGGCCGCCGAATAATAACTGACGCCGCGGCAGGTCTGATGTTGCTGCAGGTACGAGCGCTCTTTTTCCGGCTCGAATTTCCACTTCAACTTGCCCGACACTGGGTCAAGGGCATGAACTTCATTGTGTGCAGTGCACAGATAGAGAAGGTTGTTGACCTTGAGCGGCGTGGCCTCGAAAGTGTATTCGCTGGCGTCTTTATCCGAATCCCGAAGATCACCGGTGTGATATTCCCAGGCAACCTCCAGATCCTCGACGTTCTTGGCGTTTACCTTGTCCAGTTTCGAGTACCGCTGTCCTTCATTGGTGCCACCATAGGCAACCCAGTCATCGGACGGCGCATCGCTCTTTTGGCTGGTCGCGGCATTAGGCATAACCCCTTCCTGCGGGTACGGGTCATAAAACATAACCCCGATCACCAACGCGAGCATGACCGCTACCGTCCCACCCAAGACCGGATGGAAGGACTTGCTCTCGCCCGCGTACAACGAGCGCGTCACCCACGGCAGCGCCAGCCAGAGGCCAATCAGCGCGAAGATATTGCCGCGCGGGATCCACTGCCACTTGTCGAATCCTACCTCCCATATGATCCATATCAATATGGCCCACATGACGGCCGCATAGAATATCAACGCTACTCGTTTGCGAGCCCAGAGCAGCGCGGCGGTCAGCAGCAGGGAGACGGCAATGAGGGCATAGGCTGGCGAGCCGCCAGCAGCAACGAGCTGCCCTCCCATATATAAGGTTGCAAACCCTATAAGCGCCAGGACTATGGCAGTAATTCTAAGTATCATAATTCACCTATTTTGAGGTCCAGGGTGTTACTACAACATGTCCACACTGTTGGCCGTTGCAATCAGAATACGGTGTTGACGGTCAAGCCCACCACTGTCGCATTGTCCACTTCATAGACACCGCCGGGATTTGCAAGATATTGAATATTGGGACGTATCATCAGCCATGGCGTCAATTTGAAGTCATAATGAATCTCCGCCGCATATTCCGCGCGCTGGACGGGTTGAAAGGCGCGATCGTCATAATCGACCAGGCCGTTGAGCTCATTATGCAGTCGCTGGTTTTTCGACAGTGCCGGGTTGACGTGTAACTCACTGAAGCCGATTGCGACGGCATCCTGTGGACGAGCGTCGAAGGGGCCTGCATAAATTGCGCCCACCTGCGCTTGCCAATCCAGCGTGCTGCTGCGCTTGTCGTATTGCGCCCAATGCGCAAACACGCTCAAGCCGCGTTTGACATCGCCATCGACTGTGGTGATCTGTTGGCGAGCGTAGGCATACATGCCATATCGTCCATCAAGGCGATCGGGCGAATTGCCGGAAGCCTGCGCGACATTACCGTTGCGGTCTTCCAGGACATCATTGGCCGTCGCGCTGTTCCAGTAACCGCCCACCATGTACTTGCCAGGCATGCCAGCCTCGCCCACGGCCGGCGTCCAGCCAAGCTCCGTGATGTAGGTAGTTCCTTCCCGGCCCGAGGTATTGAGCTTGAAGCCATTGTTGCTCTCCAGCAGGCTCGGGTTGTATTCGTAGACTCCCACTTGACCGTAGACTTCGGGGGTGAAGTTGACCTTGATACGCCCACCCCACTGGCTAACAGGCGAGTTGTACCAAACGGTCGAGGCATGGCCTACGAGACCGCCGCACAAAGAGTTGTTCTGGAAGACGCAACCGGTCGAGTCGAAATCGCTGCCCAACGGCAGTCGACCTACTTTGATATCGAGCACGTCGTCAAAGAATTTTTGCTGGTAGGCTAGCGTCGTCAAGCGCCAAGTTTGACCACGGCCGTAATTTTCCTGCACCGAAGATGCAATCGTCCCCGTGCGGGGATCCGTCAGGCGATCATTGGTGATGTCACGACCACTGCGCTCGGTGATCAACAATTGCAAATTTGCCTTGCGCCACCCCAGGATCTTCTCAAGATCGAAAGCGCCACCCAGATTGAACTGGTCGGTATAGCGCGCAGTATGGTCGTGATCGTATCCTCCCGACAGGTTCGCAGCGCTCTCCGACTGATAGCTGAATTGAAAGTCATAGCCTTTCTCGAGCAGCTCAGTGCGCACACCCCCCCAATCACCTGTCATCCAGCGGGAATGGGGTGAGAAAAATTCTGCGTGAGCAGGCAGCGCCACAGCTACTGCAAACCCGCACACCGTGGTGTACGCCACTTTCTTGGTTTTCATGTTCAATACCTAAGTTTGTTGAAAACAAACTCTTAGCCAGCTAACAGTTAGGGTGCTACCTGGTAAGTATATAGTTCCTTGCCCTGGATGGGCACCTTTTGTTACACCTGCCGTGATTGCTATTGACGGTCTCCGGCTGTTTCAGCCCTGGCGTATGAGGCGGGGCGGGCAGCACAGTTGCATCGAGCAGGCCGCCGTTTTTCAGGCCCGTCCTAGCTCATTGGGCCGGTCGAGTCTTGCTTGGCGCGGGAGAGCCGCCAGGGGCAGTGCTAGATCCGTCGCCACTTGACCCACCTTCGGCGGAGTCGTGATTATCTGTGCCGACAGGCGAATCGTCTGCAGAAGGGTCCGTCGTACTGCCGTTCGCATCCTTTTCGGAGCTCGTCCCTGGGGGAAGTGCCGATTCGTTGCCAGGATTGGTACCGACCCCAGTGCCCGTGGCATTTGGCGCAGACGTATTACTGCCAGGATCGGTGTTGGCCGAATCAGAGAATGCCGATAAAGGGGCATTCATAAGCAGTCCTGCGCAAGCCAGGGTTATTAGATGTTTTTTGTTCATGGTCTGCCTCCAAGGGTTGTCAACAGTGGACGGCTGAGCGCTACAGTAGTCCTGCGGACGCGACAAACGGTAACTTGGTTTTGTACGAAAAGTATTGCCGCACGCAACGCAGCGTGCAGGCGAGCGCAAGTATGGCAGCGAAACTTCTAGCCAGCTTGTCGTAGTGGGTACCGATTCGAAGGTTCTCTTTCAGCCAGCCCAACATTCGCTCAATGATGTCGCGCTGTCGGTACTTCGGCCGATCAAACAATCGAGGTAGGCCGCGAAGCATGAAGCGCAATGGCACGCCGTTGGCATCGCAAATCATGTGGACCTTGGTGGTCAGGCCGCCTCGGCTGCGCCCCAGGGCATGACCTAGCGGTTCTTTTCTTCAGACCTCTTTTCCGCGGCGCCTGAAGAGGCCCGGGTTTCACGTCTCGCGGTGGAGTCGATCATCCAGGTGTCCAGATCGACCAGCCCCTCCTGATTCAATCGGATGTGGAGACGTTCCAGCACCTGATCAAACGTGCCGTCGTCGCGCCAGTCACGGAAACGCTGATAAACCGTGGACCAAAGGCCAAGGTGTTCCGGCAGATCATGCCAGGCAGCGCCGGAACACAGAATCGACAAGATGCCATGCAGTAACAGCCGGTCATCACTACCTGGACGATCCATTTTCTGCTCTGGAGAAACCAGACCCCTGATGAGCTGATACGTTGTGTTAGATACCGGTCCAGCCTCCACCCAATGCTTGGTACAGCGAAACCACGTTGTTCAGTTGGCTTTCTCTGACTTGGATAGCGGTCAACTCGGTATTGAACAGATTACGTTGAGCGTCCAGGACTTCCAGATAAGAAGAATAGCCGCCTTGATAGCGGTCCAAGGCGATGTCCAGTGAGCGCCGGAGCGTTTGGATTCTGCTGCGTGTGCGTTCGATCTGCTCTTCGAAACGCTTGACACCCGACAAAGAGTTTTCTACTTCACCAAATGCCCGGAGTGCAACGGCGCGATAGTTGTAGGCAGCTTGGTCACGTTGCGCCGTGGCGACGCCAACCTGTGCTTCAAGTCTACCGCCACTGTAGAGCGGCGCGAGCACGCTCGCCCCGAGATCCCATACCTTGACTGGGTCGAAATTGAGCGAGTTGACATAGAGCCCGCCGATGCCCCCCGACAGTTGCACCTGAGGCAGGTACTCGTCGCGACGTGCCTCCAGACTCAGATCCGAGGCCGCCAGCAGAAGCTCCGCTTGCTGGATATCGGGGCGGCGCCGCAGCAACTCGGCAGGGAGCGCTCCGGGTACTCGTGGCGGTGTGATTTGCTGGAATTGGCGGCCACGCGATACATAACCTGGCAGGGTTCCTGCGAGCAGGCTGATGGCATTTTCCTGCTGACGGATCGTTTGTTCCAGTTCCGGAATCATCTGTTGGGCGGACTCATACTCGGATTGCGCCTGGGTCAGTTCCAACTGTGAGGTATAGCCCTCGTTTGCGCGGTCCTGCGCTACGATCAGCGCATCGCGTCGCGAGGCGGCGGTATCGCGGGTGACCTTGAGCTGCGTGTCTAGCGACAACAAGGTAATGTAGGCGCGTGCAACTGTGCTTGCGACTGACAGATGAATATTGTCCAAGTCTGTCCGGCTCGCCTGGTACTGCAACTGCGCCGCCTGGTCGAGGTTGCGCAGCCGCCCCCACAAATCCAATTCGTAGGCCATCTGAATTTGGGGTTGCACCGATTGGCTGTGGGCAATGCCGACCGGACCAAGGTTGCGTGTCGTCTGCGCACCCAGCGAGCCGTTAAGCGTAGGTAACAGCGCTGAATGGGTCAGGCCGGTCTGCTGGCGAGCTTCTTCGACCCTTGCGATTGACGTCAGAATATCGGTGTTATGCGTCATGGCCGCACCGACCAAATCATTCAGGACAGGGTCGTTGAAGGCTTGCCACCAAGACGCGGAGATCGGCCCCGGCACCTCGGTTTGCCCACGCCATTGCGAAGGCGGAAAAACCTTGGATTCCACAGGCATGGGTGCCTTGGCTGGCATGCAACCTGCCAATGTGGCCAATGCTATGAACCAAAGGCACCGCAACGTGCAGCAGGTTGATCGACTCATGGCGCGCTACGCTCGTCGCCCGGCCCGGCGGTATCGACATGCGTCACCACCGACATACCTGGTCGCAGCCGTCGGAGATCAGGCTGATCGGCGTCCAAGGCAATTCTCACGGGAATACGCTGTGCGACTTTGGTGAAGTTGCCAGTGGCATTATCGGGACGCAAAACACTGAATTCTGAACCTGTGGCCGGCGCGAAACGCTCGACCCGTCCAGTGAGTCGCATACCGTCCAGAGCATCGACGTCAAGGGAAACGGTTTGGCCGACCAGCATGGCATGAACCTGGGTTTCTTTGTAATTGGCGGTCACCCAGACCTGGTCGGGGACCAGGTAAAGCAGTTGCGAGCCGGCACTGACGTATTGCCCAAGACGCACCGATACTTCACTGAGCACCCCATCGCGCGGGGCCCGAATGCGCGTGTTTTCGAGATCGATCTGCGCCAGGTGCAGGGCTGCCCGTGATTTTCTGACTGCGGCTTGCAGCACGCCTCGGGAAACCTGGGTTGACTTCAGCGTTTCTTTGGCAATGTCGATCGCGGCTCGGGCTTTCTTTACGTTCGCGTCTGCTGCGCGTGCCGTCGCGCGGATCTGGTCACGTTCGCGGATAGATACCGAACCTCGGGAGGCGAGTTCATTGACCCTGGCTTCGTCGGCACGCGCGCGATCAAGCTCTGCCTCGGCCGAAAACAGTTCCGCCTGTCTCGACGCGAGGGTGGCCCGGTCCGAGGCTTGAGTTTGCAGGGAGTTTTCCAGGTCCGCCTCGCCCGCGTCCAGGTCCGCCGCCGCTTGTTCGACCCGTTGCTGGTAAATACGATCGTCAATCTGCAACAATATCTGTCCCTGCTTGACCGTCTCGAAATCACGCACCAACACTTGGGCTACATAACCGTTGACCTGCGGCGCCATAACGGTGATTTGTCCGCGAACATAAGCGTTTTCAGTGGTTTCGATGGCACTGTTAAATGGCCAGAATTGCCAGGCATAGAGGATAAGCACAATAGCGGCGCCAGCCACCACTGCCATCAGCAAGACGGTCCTGCGCCGAGGCTTGATAATCTTCGGCGGGCCCTCAGAGGAGTCGCCGGCATCCGCTACTTCGCCGGAGGAGGTTGCGGTTGCTGCGGTTTTTTTCGGGTCGCTTGGATCAGTCTGGCTCATAGGGTCACAAGGCTGCGGAAGAAGGAGGGGCGGGTGGCGCGGTCTTGCGAGCCACGCGAGCGGCTCGCACGGTATGCACCAATGACCAGCACAGGAAGCTGATCGTTAGAATGCCCAGCACCCGAAAGACGTCATTGAACGCTAATACGTTGGCCTCTCGCGTAGCGGCCTGACTTAACTGCGACATGCCCTGAGCATTGCGTAGCGCGGGGTCAGTTTGAGTGCTGGCGTAAATTTGGCCTTGAATCTGCAGGCGCTGCGCGACCACCGAATCCGTGGGGTCGATATGTTCGTTAATCTGGCTCGAGTGAAACTTTTCCCGCACCACCTGAAACGAGCCCAAAGCTGCTGGGCCTGCCAGGCCGCCGATACTTTGAGTCAGAGAAAAAAGTACTGCGAAGCTGACCAGATAACTGGGGCCATTCTTGAGCGCAGCCATGACGCCGATAAGCAACAGCGGCCCCATAAACATCCCGGCAGCCACCGACAATAGAAACTGGCTGAAAAACATGTTGTGCGGACGGGTCAGGTTGGTGGCGTCGGCATCCATGAAGCTACCTACTGCGACCAGTATGATAGACACCAGAATTTGCGGTATCACCGCTTTCTCGCTGAAGGTCAGCGCGCTGGTGAGGATTCCCGCTAACAACCCTGCAAGCATGACTGCATACAAGGGCTGCAGTTGCTCGGCGGCCATGCCCAGGTTCTGCAGCAGGCCAACTGCGCCATAGGTTTGTTCGGAAAGGATAAAGCGCAACATCAGGGCGCCCAAGGCAAAGCGTACCGTTTCCAAAGAGGCCAGCCAACGCGTTTGCAGTAACGGATTCTTGCGCGAATACTCGATCAGGATGGCTACCGTTAGCAATACAACGGCCACGAGCAGCGCATAACCTATCCAGTTTTGGGTGTTCCACCATTGTACGCGGCCTTGGGTCAACACTGCGGCGAACAAGCCTAGCGCAGGGGCGAGTAGAGCGAAGGTCAGAAAGTCCAATGGCTCGAAAGCCTTGATTCGCTCTCCAGGAGGCAGTTTGAGTACTACCACGGCGGCCAGGCAGCAAAGCGCCAGACCGGCCTCAAAGACATACAAGCGATGCCACTCGCCCATGTCTAGCAAGGCGGGGGAAATCAACCATGCCAGCGGCGTGGCCAGCTGAGATATGCCGATTCCAAGGACCAAGCCCTTGCCCATGTCAGCCTTCTTGAAGGCCTGCAGCATATATAAGATAGCCAGCGTGCTGACAGTGGCTCCTGCGAAACCACTGGCTGCCCTCACAAATACGGCCATGGTGAAGCCATTGACGAACACATGGGCAACCGTCAGTACGGCATAGACAGTCAGCCCGATTTCAGCGAAGCGACGCAAGCCATACTGCTGGCGAAATTTGATCAACAGCAGAGCGGTCGACATGTTGACCATCAGATAGGCAGCCGGTAACCAGGCGCCTTCGGTAGGCGTCAAGCCTAGATACCCTTGAATATTGCCAAGGTTGGCACTGATAAGCGCATTGCCCAACCCGCCAGTGATCCCCAGCAATATGGCGACCAGCGCATAGGCTGTTCGCACGAGTGGAGTGTGAGCAGGTGTGGAAGGAGAACCGGGCATGGATGGCCGCTCATGGGCTTCCCATTTGGGCGTCGGTTCAAGATACTCAGCCAAGCGCAATGATCTCTATAAAAATTAAGGGTTCAACGGGGTAGCTTGCAGGGTACTAGACGATTTAGTCTAGTATTAGTTCATTTGCCGGAGTATAAATGAATCCTGATGGACGACCGAATGCGTACTGCCCCCCCATGACCGACAAGAATTCCTCTTCTTCTCCGCGCACGCCTCAGCAAGCCCGCGGCCGCGAGCGAGTAACCGCCATACTAGACGCGTGTGCTCGCTTGATTGTGGTCGAAGGGGCGGCTCGGGTGACTATGCACGGCTTGGCCCGAGACGCGGGCACATCGATCGGCTCGCTTTACCATTTCTTTCCTGACAAGCAGAGCGTTCTGGATGCCTTGGCCGAGCGCCATATCCAAGCGTTGGTCGTCATTACCGAAGCACTGGGGACCGTCGATGACAGTGTCTGGATCAAGGAGAGCGCAGCGGACGTTATCGCTCGATTAATCCTTCCGATCCTGCAATACAGCGAGCGGCACCGGGACCTGATTTCAATGATTTACCCGCTCGAGGGTACCTATCGATTGAATAATCCGGATTTGCGCTTGCAAATCGAAAACGCCTGCGCACGAATGCTGGAGCTACGTTTGCCGAATGCCAGTGCCGATGCGCGTCGAGCGTATGTCTTGGCATTGATAGCGCTACTCCTGGGCGGATTTCAGATCGCCCAAAACAGTAGCGAATTATCCAAACGGTTACTGATCGAGGAAATTCCGAGGGCATTGGCTGCTTATCTGCAAGCCCTGGAGCGGATGCATGGAGTATCTCGATAACGTCTTGCTCTAGCCAGCGGATTGGTGGCTACGATATCCGCTGGGAACGCAAGTTGGGTTCACACTGGTGGGGCTTGCGCGCATCGCACCCAATACCGCGCCACGGTCCGCATGTCCATTACAGTAGCCATTCAATTGGCAAAATAGAAAGTATTGAAACGGCTATGCGTTGGAAAAACGTAGCGCCCGGTTCGCGATCGTGGCGCACTTGTACGCCGTCACGTATCTCTAGCCAATACAGCTGATCGTCATCAGTTAGACGCACTTCATATGCATGTTCAGGGATGCTTGTAGTGAATGCTTCGTCGATTTTTTCTGCCGTTTTCGGATTTTCAATAATAAACCCAAGCTCGGTATTAAGGTGGGCCGACCGTGGGTCAAAGTTAAAGGAGCCGACGAATGTGCGCGTGTGGTCGACGCCGAAAGTCTTGGCATGCAGGCTTGAACCAGAACTTCCAAAGAGTCCGGCGCTCTCGTTGCGCTGACCGTTATAGGCTGTACTCCGCATTTCATAAAGAACTACGCCTGCCTTGAGCAAGTCTTTACGCCGCTTGGCGTAGCCCGCGTGAACCGCAACCACATCAGTGGCCTCCAGTGCGTTCGTCAGCACTCGCAGGCGAACGCCGCTATTGGCAATCTGGGTAAAGGTATCGACACCTGCGGCGGTAGGGACGAAATACGGCGAGACCAAGTCCAGGGTGTGAACCGGTTTGCCGAGGATGTCATTCAGTTGGGTGATGAGCAGGCCGGAAGTCTCCACGTCGCCGAGACCTTTGGCAGGGTCATCACTGACCATGCGTACAGGTGCCCATTCAAAGGTAAGCGTGTTCTGTAGTAGACCCGTCATGAAGCTCGATTCACGGATGGCACTGATGTATTGCTGTGCGGCTGGAGATTGCTCAAGGCTCGCAGCAGCAGCGGTTATTTCAATCATGCGAGAGGGTTTGACGGCGGGCAGGATGCGGTCTGCCGGATAGGCGCTGTCACTTGCCCAATATTTATCGAAATCGCTGGAAACGCTTTGGACGATCGGCCCGATGGCAAACACATCCAAATCGGCGAACAGCACGCCGTCAGTCGCTCCAAAGTACTCATCGCCCACGTTGCGACCACCGACGATGGTGGCTTGATTGTCGGCAGTGAATGACTTGTTGTGCATGCGTCGATTGGCGCGACTGAAAGCCGTGACATAACCCAATGCTTTCGGCGAGCGAACGATAAAGGGATTGAATAATCGAACTTCGATGTTCGGGTGGGTATCCAGGGCAGCAAGTTCGATATCCAGGCCGGTTGTGCCGTTATCATCGAGCAACAAGCGAACCTTTACACCTCGGTCTGCCGCTTCGCGCAACGCCTCGAAAAGCAGCGTACCCGTGATGTCGCCATGCCAGATGTAATATTGAACATCCAGTGTTTTTTCAGCCATGCGTGCCAATAGAATTCGTGCCGCGAAGGCATCGTGAGGGTCTGCCAAGGGCACGATGCCGCTTTTGTTCTTATCAGGCTCGGCGCTGGTTTGTTGGGCGATGGCGCGGCCCAGTGTCGTGAGTTCCGCCTGCGCTTGGGGGAGCGCCCTGGAGTTCATCCGGCCTTCAAGCGGGGGCAGGCTGCACCCGCTCAATAAGCTGATGCCGAGGATCAGTGTGCAAAGTGGATGGAGTGAAAACATCAATTACTTCTCAACCTCAGGCACAATCAGGCGCTCGCGCGGATCGGCAATTCGAATGTCCAGTTCCCGGAACCTTTCCAGGATACGGCGATTGGTTTCCCGTTGTACGCCCCACCGGCCATTGGATAGGCAACGGATCTGCCCTGCCAAAGTAAACATGGAACCATCGATCGCATCGACCCCCCATACCTCCATATCGGCCAGAATCAATGGCCCAAACGTAGGGTCGGCACGTAGCTCGGCGCCGATCTTCTTAAGTTCACGGGTGGCCAGGTTCACGTCCATTTCATAGCCGATGCTGACGCGTACTGCGGCGTTACCGATGCCCCGGTTGGTATTGTTGACCGTCGAGACGGAGCTGAATGGAATGATATGCAATGACCCATCGCCCGCTCGCAGGCGAACGGTACGAATGGACAAGTTTTCCACCGTGCCGGTCACGCCGGCCACGGTAACGCCATCGCCTACCTGCATGGCATTCTCCATGAGCAGAAAGATGCCGGTGATGAAATCCTGAACCAGCTTTTGCGAGCCAAAACCCAACGCAACCCCGACGATGCTTGCGCCCGCCAACAATGGCGTGGTGTTGATGCCGATTTGATTCAACGCCGTAAGCCCTACTACCAGCGTGAGGATAATGAGCAGGATCGTTCGCATCATCGGCAAAAGCGTTTTCAGGCGCGCTGCCCGGGTCAGTTCTCCATTTCCGGTCCATCGGGTGATGCGTTGCTGGACAGCGTTATCGATCGCGTACCAGGCGATTATGGCGATCACTAGCGCCGTGAGAATGGTCAGTGCCGCCGATGCCATGCTGGCACCGATCGTGCCTGGGGCAAACCAGCCGATCGCGTTTATCCCTTGGGATTGCAATAGCGCGACAACCGTAAGAACCGTCACGACAAAGGAGATCAGCCGGCGAATCAATGGATAGTAACGCTGCCCCATGCTGCCGCGCAGGCTGACGGATCCACTGTTGTTCGAGGCAGTGTCACTGTCACCAATATAAAGCGCTTTCGCTACCAACCCCTGCACAAAAACGTTGAGCAGGCGTCCGGCCACGATGATTGCAGCCGTGACGACGATAAGGGTCATTAACCTTGGAAAACCATCCTCGATTCCCAGCGCCCAGATAAACCAAAGCCCCATGATCAGCAATGCCGCAGGGATTACCCAGATCTTCGCCACCCAATTACGCAACGAAGCGAGCGAGCCAGTGGCTTCTGCTCCAGCGGCGATGCTTGCTCCAATGGGGTTGCGGAATCGGAAGATTATCATTACGCCAGCAAGATGAATGCACAGTGAAATCAGCTTGACTATCGCTTGGCGGCCCATTTCGCCAGCCCCCAGTTGACCTGCAGCGGATGCCAGCGCAATCCCGAAGGTGGCGAATACGATGAAGTGACGCAGCCAGGTATAAAGGGTGCGCGCCGACGGCGGAGTGATCCGTAACAGGCGAACGCCATGACCGTATGGTGCAATCAACACACGTATCACCGCCATGCAGACGTAAGTAGTGACGTAGGCCTTGACGAACCCTCGCACGACCAAGGATGCGCGCGGATCAAGGGCCGGGAGCAAGTGAATGGCTAGCGCTGCGGCACAGAAAAAGGCCGCCAGCGCCAACAGGTCGAGTAACAACGTGGCGAATGCGAAAGGGAACAAGCGCAGTGTGCGCCGGGCCATGTCACGGTGGGAAAGGGATGACGCTTGGGCGGGCGCTACAGGCGGGTGAGGCTCAGGCTGTGCAGATACTCCTTCGGGGGACGGGAGTGGCGACGTCGACGTCGTTGTAGGTGTAGCGTCTTCGGCATCTTGCACGACCAGCGATTCGACCCGCTCTACGCCGTCGCGAACTGTTTGTACCAAGACGACGTTTTCTTGTTCAGGCGCTAGCGCCGCCTGGGCTTGGGTTTCATCAGCGGTAGACTGCTGCGTGGCTGCGACGACGGACTCTTCAGCACGCATGCGCGCCGCAGCTCTGTGTATGCGGACCGCCGCATCGCCCGCATGTTCGGCCAGCGCCTGGCGAGGGTAACGCAACCCCCTTCCCACAAGCGATTGCGCAATCACGCCCAGCACGAATACCGCGAGCAGGCCGCCCGCTGACTCAAGCAGCAATTGCCGCCAGCCCTCATCAGAAAAACTGGCCTTCAACCACTGGGTAAGGTCCGCTGCTGAATGTTTGAAAAGATGCAACTGCCCGCCTAGGCGGGTGATCCATTCGCCAAATTTATCCAGCGCACGGGCAATCAATCCGTCCGCTTCAAGCGGTGCGGTATCTGCCTGGGGAGCTTGCGTCAGGAGCGCTTCTCCGGGGGGCTCGACATTGACGGCTGCCGTCTCACGGGGCGTTTCCTGGGCAGCGTGTTTTTGAGTGGCAGGAGCGGTGTCCGGCGACTGTTCGTTGGTTTGCGTTGCAGGGGTCGTCTGTGCTTGCACGGTCCATGGCGCAAGCGCAGTCAAACTGAGCATGCAGGTTAAAAAAAGAGGAGCGTAGCGTTTTTTCATACGAAAACCTGCCTGTGGTCGAGTTCAGAAGGCGTTGGCAAACTGCGCCAGCAACATCGCTGGTTGCCCACACGATCAAGGTTCTCTGACGCGGACAAGCCTTGTTGGGCCGATCAGACGGAGCGGATCTGTGTGGGCCTTCCCCTGAGTCCGTGTTGGTGTATCGAGCAAATGGAATAGTCCTTGACAGCGAAGAACGTCGAAAGATCAAACCATTCAGCTAGCAATAGACGATATCGTCTATTATTAGTGCGTTTGTGTCGCATCATGGCAGTACCTGATCATTTAAACTAGACGGGTAGCTCTACTTTCGATACCGTTGCGATAAGGGTGATCTCGAAATGCTGCATTGGACATTCAGTTCGACGCATGGCTCGCTGTCGCCCCTTCCAATCTTGATTGCTCCTTTCCGGTGCTTTTTCGGACAGAAATAATACTGTGCAGCCGCTCGAACGACATTCAGCCAGGATCATTTGCGAGCATTGCGACTCGCTTTACGAAGCCATTCCGTTGCAGGCCGGACAATCCGCCTATTGCCTGCGTTGCGGTGCAGTGCTCGATCGCGGTCATCGCTTGAGCATCGAGCAATTACTGGCCCTCACGGTCGCCGCAGCCATCATGCTTGTCCTCGCCAACGTTTTTCCAGTGATCAGTATCAGCCTGCAAGGCCTGACAAACGAAGTGACCTTGTGGGGTTCGGTACAGGCGCTGGCCCAAGGTCGTATCACCCTGATCGCGCTGGTAGTAGGCCTTGCGATCATCCTCGCCCCGGCCCTGCAGATCGCGCTGTTGTTCTGGGTACTTCTCCATGCTCGTCGCGGTGAAATAGCTCCTGGCTTCAAGGCGTGCATGCGCGCGCTGGAACACCTGCGTCCCTGGAGCATGTTGGAAGTCTGCCTGCTGGGCATCCTGGTGGCGATCGTCAAACTGGCCGGCATGCTCGATGTGCATGCCGGCACGGGGCTTTGGGCCATGGCGATGCTGATGGTGTTGATCCTGCTGATTGCGGGCAAGGACATTCGTCGCTTGTGGGAAGAGCTTGGGGTAGGGCACTCATGAGCAATATTCCCTACGCTCGGGATCAGAATGTCTGCCTGTGCCATGTGTGCAGTTACGTCTGCCCCGATGGTGTCCAGACCTGCCCCCGTTGCGAGTCGCCCGTGCATGTTCGCAAGCCCAACAGCCAGGCTCGCACATGGGCCTTTCTGATTGCCGGATTGATTTTCTACATACCGGCCAACGTCCTGCCGGTGATGGACACCACGCTACTGGGTAATAGAAGCGAAAACACCATCATGAGCGGGGTGATCGAATTCGCCGGCAGTGGTTCATGGGACATCGCAATCCTGATCTTCATTGCCAGCGTGGTGGTGCCCTGCATCAAGTTCCTGGTGCTTGGCATGTTGTTGGTGACTTGTCAGCGCCGAAGCCAGTGGGCCAAGCGCGAGCGCGCGCGGCTATTTCGTTTTATCGAGTTGATTGGCTACTGGTCAATGCTCGATGTCCTGGTGGTCGCTCTGGTGGCCGCTCTGGTTCAGTTTCATGAGCTCAGCACTATTGAACCCCGACTGGGCATCCTGTTTTTTGGTTTGGTGGTGGTAATGACCATGTTCGCTGCCATGAGTTTTGACCCCCGGCTTATCTGGGATGCAGAGGTTGAAAATGTCCGATAACACCCTTGACCCTTCACCTTCGGCGAGGCCCGAGATCAGAACGCGCAAGGCGAGAATCTCGTTGGTATGGCTTGTACCCATCGTCGCCGGCTTGATCGGCCTATCGATGGTCGTACACCAATTTCTCGACGTTGGCCCAAAGGTAACGGTTTCCTTCCTCACCGCCGAAGGATTGGAAGTCAATAAAACTCAGGTCAAGTACAAGAACGTGGTGATCGGCATGGTCACGGACATCGAGTTGAGTGAGGACCGTAGCCATGTTCTGGCCACGATCGAACTCAACAAAACAGCGACGCTATTTACCCATGCCGAGACCCGGTATTGGGTGGTTCGTCCGCGCATTGGCACGCAAGGCGTCTCGGGTGTTGATACCTTGCTGTCGGGAGCGTTCATTAATGCCGATCCCGGAGAATCGGAGAGCGTCGTGAAGAACTTCACGGGCCTTGAAAATCCGCCTTCTGTCGCCTTCGGTGAAAAGGGCAAGCGGTTTGTGCTGCAAACGGATGATCTTGGTTCGATAGACATAGGCTCGCCGGTGTACTTTCGTCGGATCCGGGTCGGCCAAGTGGTGGGCTACGAACTGGCAAAGGATGGCAAAGGCGTCGACATCGAGATTTTTATCAATTCACCGAATGATCAGTACGTGCTGACCGATTCGCGCTTTTGGAATGCCAGTGGCGTGGACTTGACCGTAGGGGCAGAAGGCCTGAAAGTCGCAACACAATCACTGACTTCGATCGTCTCTGGAGGCATCGCTTTCCGTGAGCCCGCCTACAGCCCTGACGCCAAGTCAGCCGAGGCTAATGCCAGGTTCAAGATTTACGAAGACCAGGCTACAGCATTGGCCCCTCCCGACGGCGAGCCACGTTACATTCGTATGCGTTTCAACCAGTCGCTCAGAGGGCTTGCAGTCAATGCGCCTATCGACTTCCTTGGCGTGAAGATCGGCCGCGTCGTGTCGGTCGATCTTGAGTATGACCCCAAGTCGCAAACGTTTCCTGGGGTCGTCGGTGCCGTCATCTATCCTCAGCGCTTGGGTGCTGCCCACGACATGTTGCAGGGATTGGCGGGCAAGGGCGATCTCGAAGAGCAGAGCATACGGATCATTAGCGGACTCGTTAGCCACGGCCTTCGAGCTCAGGCTCGTACGGGTAATCTTCTGACGGGACAGTTGTATATCGCCATGGAGTTTGATCCGAAAGCGCCCAAGGTAATATTCGATCCTACCGCGCGACCTTTGGAAATTCCGACCGTGCCAGGCAGTTTCGATAAATTGCAGGAGCAGTTGCAGGGCTTCGTCGATAAGCTAAGTAAACTGCCTGTCGATGCGCTGGTGGGGAACCTCAACGGTAGCTTGAGCGAGCTGCAAAAAACCATGAAAACGGTGAACGGTGAGGTACTGCCACACGTGCGCGGTACGTTGCAGCAAGCGCAAGCAACCCTGGGGACGGCAAACGATACGCTGTCGGAGAATTCTCCAGCGCAGCAGCGATTGACGCAAACCCTAGATGAAGTTCAGCGTACGGCCCGCTCGGTGCGTGTACTCACCGACTTCCTGAGCCGCCATCCCGAATCGCTGATCCGAGGCCGCACCGACGACGCGGCGCCTGCTACCTACAAAGGTTCGGCCTCATCCCGCGAAATTGACCTGGAGCCTCAACAATGAAACTGCGTGCCCCTGTCATGCTGCTTGTGGCGGCGCTCGGTCTGGCCGCCTGCTCTTCGCCACCGACGCACTACTACACGCTGATCGCGTCCCAAGATGCGGCGTTGACGACTCGTGAGCAAACGTCGTTTCAATTTGAAATGCTGCCGGTGTTGATACCAGTGCAAGTCGACCAGCCCCAAATGGTTTTGCGCGAGGGGGGCGGCAGCCTCGCCATCCTCGAAAATGAACGCTGGGGCGCGCCGTTGGGCGATGAGTTTCATGATGCGTTGTCCGGCCAGTTGGAGCGGCGCTTCGGTACACGGGATCTGGCGGGACTGCCTCGACAGCGCGATCAGCCGGTACTATCGGTCCGCACCGATGTCCGCCGATTTGAATCAGTCCTGAATCAGTACGCCTTGATCGACGTGGTATGGAACCTGAGTCTGCGCAGTAGCGACAACGTCCGCCGGAGCTTGACCTGCAGCAACGTGATTCGTCAGCCGGCGGGCATGGGTTTGGAGAACTTGGTACTGGCCCATCAACGTGCGGTTGCGAATCTGGCCGATGCCATCGCCAAAACAGCGAATGACTGGGCCCGCCAACCCTCTGCGCGTTGTTGGGCTGGCGCGCGTTAGCCGTTGTTTGGGCAGCGCTCGCTCTGATGTGAGCGCGAATACCGCCAATCCCGTTCGCACCGTGCACCAATTTAACCCCCGAGGATTGGAAAAGCTGCTCAATCAGGAGGGTTCGGATCTGGCTCTCGTAAGCCACCATACCTATACGGGCGGGTCTACCTGGTATCGGTCAGGGAACCGGATGCTGACACCGGCGGCGCTGCGATCATGGAACCCCGTGCGATCCAATACCTGAGTAGAGGGGCACTCTACGCCGTGGTCGAGCACGTCGAGCGGCACGTCTCCGTGGAGGAGGCGGCAGGGTCGCCCCAGCCATTGTTCAGCCAGGTGGCGAGTGCCAAACACGGCCAGGGCGTGCTCAAAGGCCTTGGCGTATTGAAACGCCACGGCGCTCTGCTTGGGGGCTAGGTGCGCGGGCTGGCGGGTCTAGGATGTGATGCAACACCTGGCTGATCGAGCGTGGCGCGGCTGCCGACAGCATGGCGTGTACGTCTCGCAGCGCAAAGCCTGCAATTATCTGGCGGTAGAGCAGCACGGGGCTGAGTTGGTCGATGTCCGTATGTATCAAGTATTCCGTGGTCTTGCGTGCGGTACCTGGCGATTCATAACCATCGTGTGTTCCCCCTCGGCGCTTTTGGGCGGCGCGCTAGCTGCTGAGGCGTCAGTTAGAACCGTGCGGTTACGCGTGGGCGCGCGGAGCCTAGCAACCACCTGCCATTGCTCCGACCAGCGTCGCGCGATTAGAGCCCGGGCCCTGACGCTTTTCCGCGCTACGCCAAGCTTTAAACGACAGCTTTCTCAAGCGAGCGGCAGGCTAGGCTGGCTCCTCGGGCGGCAGTGAGCCGGCGGCGCCCCCGTCCATGGTGGGCGAAGCGGGCAGCAACTGACTGACGCGACTGCCAAGCAATGAGCCGGCTTGGAAATAGCCCATCACCGTGCTGACGCTGCGGTGCTCGGTCATCGCCATCACCTCGCCGAGTGGTATGCCCTGTCGGCCGGCTTCGGTGACGAACCCAGAGCGCAGACTGTGTGCCGCCCAATCCCCCTCGAGACCGGCTAACTGAGCCCGCCGTTTGACAATCCGCGCGACCTGATCGCCGGACAAACCGGCGCTGCTCACGTGCCCGCCTCGGTACATCCGCCGAAACAGCGGGCCACTGCTGGCCGGCGCCGCCGCCAGCCAGGCGTTCAGCGCCTGCGCTGCCGCCCCTTGCAGCGGCTTTTCTCGACGCACCCCTCCGGTGTCGGTCTTGGTCGCGCCAAGCGCGTACAGCCAGGTCTCCGCATCCAGCCGGCGCAGGTCCTCGACCTGCAGGCCGATCACTTCCGAACGGCGCCGGCCGCCGCCGCTCCACGCGAGCAGCAGGAGGGCGCGGTCGCGCATGCCCCGCACGCCGTCCGTGCAGGTAGCGAGCATGGCCTGCAGCGGCTCCAGCACCATGGCGGTTTTCTTGCGCCGCGTCACCCCCTGGCGCGCCTGGGCCTTGCGCGCCTCGCGTAGCAATGTTTTCACCGCCGGCGCCTCGATCGGATTCTCCCATCGCTGCAGCCGGTGCCACTTGGTCACCACGGCCAGGCGGTGGCTGACAGTGCTAAACGCCAATGGCCCGGGCTTGCCCTTGACACCGGCGGCGACCAGCGCGTCGTCCAAGTGGACGGGTAGCAGGTGGCTCCAGCCGCCAGCGCCGTCCGGGCGGGCTAGATGATCGACGATGAACTGTATAGCGACTTCCGGCGGCAGGGCGCCGTCTCCGAGCGCACGACGGTAGCGCAGTTGCAGCCAGGCGGACCAGTAGGCGAGGGCACTGCGATAGCTGCGTACGGTGTTGGCGGCGGTGCCGGCGGCGATGAACGCCTCAGCGGCGGCGCGGGTGCTTTCAGCCAGCTCCGACAGCGCCAATGGCGCCTCCAATGGCCAGTTTTGTAAATCTGTATTATTCATTACGTTCAACATATTATATGTACAGGTTAATAAATATAGAGTCGGATAATCTTTTATTATCAGACCTAATATAGCGGAGGATAGGGCATGGCGGTAGGTGTGCCGGAAAACGAGGTGTATGCCGCGGCGGACGCGGTACTGGCGCGTGGCGAGCGACCGACGGTGGAGCGGGTGCGCTTGGAGCTCGGGCGCGGTAGTCCAGCCCGAGTCGGCGCCTTGCTGGATCAATGGTGGGAGCAGTTGGCCGGGCGCCTGCGCAGTGAAACCCGCCTGCCGGGGCTGCCACCGGAAGTGGCGCAGGCTTTCGTCGCTGTCTGGCAACAGGCGACCACACTGGCCCAGGGCGTGGTCGAACATTCCTTGGACGGTCAACGCCAGGTGCTGGCGGAGGAGCGTGAGCAGCTGGCCGCGCTGGAGGCTCGGGCTCGGCTGGAAGCGGCTCAAGCCCGGCAGCAAACGACCGAAGCGCTGGCCGCCCGCCAAGTGACCGAGACCCGGCTGAGCGACCTGGAACAATTGCTGGCCCAGCGCCTGACACAGATCGACGACCTGCGCCAGCAGCGTGAGGAGTTGCTCGAGCAACACGAAGCAGCACGCGAGCAGTTGGGAAAGGCAAACCAGCAGCTGCAGGAGAGCCGCCAGCAGGCCGAGGAGACGCGCGAGGCGCAGCAGCGCTACACCCGCGACGTCGAGGACCGGGCATACCGTGAGATCGATCGGGCCCGGGAGGAGAGCAAAGCCTTGGCCGCCCAGCTCAAGGAAGCCAATGGCCGCCTGCAGGCCTTGCAGCATAGGTTGCAGTCCGCCCAAGCAGAGTTGGCCGAGGCGCGCGAGCAGCGGGCCGTCGCTAAGGTTCAGGCGGATGCGGTGCGCAGTCAACTCGAGCAGGCCCGCCAGGCGAGCACGGAGGCTGTCGAGGAACGTGACGTCCTGCGGCAGCGCTTGCAGGATGCTGCGGCGGAACTGGCCAACGCACGCGAACAGACCGCGGCAGCTCAAGCCCGCGCTGAGATCTTAAGCCAGCAGTCAGCAAAACCTAGCGACGTACCTGTGACTAAGCGCGGACGACGGGCGCCGAAAAGTACCCGTGCCGCAACTGAAGCGCCCTCCGATTAGAGTGCCTACGGGGAGCCTCCCACTCTACGTTGATCGTAGTTTCCGTCCTGCAGGCTGGACTTGCCTACCAACGTCGCTGTATAGAGGGAGCAATCAGCTTCTTAGCTTTGTCCATTTCTGAAGCAATCCCTATCGCCAATCGGGATGAGGGGAAGAATACTTGGCGCTTCAGGACAAGCACCATGGATGCGGCACTAACTGCCCATTTCGCTTGCCGCTGCGACAGGAGGCTCGTATGGAACTTGGTAGCTTTTGACATAACCCCATCGAAACTTACAAGTGAAGTGATGCTTGGGAAACCTGCCAGCTAATCTGATCCGAGCCGCTAAGTGGGAATGCTAGACACTCAACGGTGCGATTACATCGAATTCCAAGTTGTCGATCAGTCGGGTAGCACCTAGATACGCCGCCACCAAGACCACCAGTGACTTATCATGCCGGCTAGGCGTTGCCAGGCTGTTTGCTGAACGCACTTCGAGGTAATCCACGCAAAACCCACTGTGTTCGAGCGACTCTTTACCCGACTCGACGATTTTGTGGACATCGCAGTCATCCTGTTTGATCCTATCGGCTATCTGGCAGATACAACGGTAGAGTTGGGCTGCAGTTTCTCGATCGGCGGGGGCTAGGTAACCGTTGCGAGACGAAAGCGCAAGGCCATCCTGGGCGCGGAGCGTGGGGCCCGAGAGTACTCGAGTGGTGAAGTTCAGGTCTCTGGCGAGCGTGCGGATCACCGCCAGCTGCTGATAGTCCTTTTGTCCAAATACCGCCACGTCAGGTTGCACGATGTTGAAGAGCTTGGCGACTACGGTGGCTACACCCTCAAAATGGCCTTGCCGATAATCACCGCATAAGCCGCATGCTATATCAGCAGGCACCACACTGCAGTGATTGATCATTCCCTCAGGGTACATTTCATTCACGGTTGGGGCAAAAAGTGCAGAGCACCCGGCTTCTGATAGCGCCTTCTGATCGCTCTCTAGGGTTCTCGGATAATTGAGAAAGTCTTCCTGAGGGCCGAACTGCATTGGGTTGACAAAGATGCTGGTGACCCAGTAATCGCTTTCGCGCTGTGCGATGCTGAGAAGGGACAGGTGTCCAGCATGGAGATTTCCCATGGTCGGCACTAGCCCAATACGTTTTTTTTGATCCCGCGCTTTCTGCAGTTCTGCTCGCAGGGTTTGAATCGAGTCAGTTGTAATCATCGTGAACCCAGATAACACAGTGAGGAAGCATTAAGGTTGTTGATCAGTCACGATCATTCTGTGCTGTTTCGATGATAGGGATATGACCCATCGAAGCGAATTTTCGGTAATCTGCGATCTGGTCGAAGCTGAGGTAGCGGTAGACGTCGGCAGCCATGCTGTCGATGTCTTTCGCGTACACCATGTACTCCTCGATGGTCGGCAGCTTGCCGAGAATCGAGGCGACTGCGGCCAGCTCCGCGGACGCCAGGTAGACGTTGGTCGCGTCACCCAGGCGGTTCGGGAAGTTACGGGTCGAAGTGGAGACCACGGTGGAGCCTGTCTGCACACGTGCCTGGTTACCCATGCACAGCGAGCAGCCCG
>NZ_JAAMQM010000022.1 GCF_013523055.1 Pseudomonas capeferrum
CGATCCGGCACAGGCATTGGCCGCGGCGGTCGCCGAGATCCGGGGCTGATCGAGGTATACACTACGTCATCGCCACCCAGGGTTTCGTGACTGGCAGTTCCAGCTGGGAGACGAAGCCTTGGGAGGAAATCGGAGAACGGGGGGGATGAGCTGGGGCTGGGTAGCCACGAACCAGGGGTGAGAGGGCTTGCCCCCTGATCGAGGCCGGAGGCCTCGCCTGGTAGTGAAGGTTGTTCATTCAACTCGGTAGCCATGGATGCACTAGATGCAGGCAATCCGAGCCCCCACAACCATTGGTGTGAAAGAGCCTTGGCATTACCAGGCGAGCCCTGCGGCCTCGAATCGGGGGGCAAGCCCCCTCACCACCTTGGTCTGCTATGGCCAAGGCACCAGTGTCAGGCTAAGAGCAACTAAGTCGATCAGGGGCACCAGTGTTAAACCCAAGGCACCGGGACAGGTCAAGGACACCAGTGTTAGACCCAAGACACCGGGACAGGTCAAGGACACCAGTGTTAGACCCAAGGCCCGGGAAAGATCAAGGACACCAGTGTTAGACCCAAGGCACCGGGACAGATCAAGGACACCAGTGTTAGACCCAAGGCACCGGGATAGATCAGGGGCACCAGTGTTAGACCCAGGGCACCGGGACAGATCAAGGACACCAGTGTTAGACCCAAGGCACCGGGACAGATCAGGGGCACCAGTGTTAGACCCAGGGCACCGGGACAGATCAAGGACCAGTGTTAGACCCAGGGCACCGGTACAGATTAGGGGCACCAGTGTTAGACCTAAGGCACCGGGACAGATCAGAGGCACCAGTGTTAAATCCAGGTACCGGGACAGATCAAGGACACCAGTGTTAGACCCTAGGGCACCGGGACAGATCAAGGACACCAATCTTAGACCCAGGGTACCGGACAGATCAGGGGCTCCAGTGTTAGACCTAAGGCACCGGGACAGATCAGAGGCACCAGTGTTAGACCCAAGGCACCGGGACAGATCAAGGACACCAGTGTTAGGCCCTGGGCACCAGGACAGATTAGGAGCACCAGTGTTAGACCCAAGTCACCGGGACAAATCAAGGACCCCAGTGCTAGACCCAGGGCCACCAAGATTATTTCTAACTCTAATGAATTGCTCAGAACCAGTGGTGAGGGGGCTTGCCCCCCGATTCGAGGCCGAAGGCCTCGCCTGGCAATACTGAGACCCTCTCAACCTAGGTGGCCGCGGATACTCGAATCTATTCGCAACATTGAACCAACGATTTTCCCACCGCTCGAACCTTATATGCCCCTCCACCGCCACCCCAAAGGAGAACATCATGCCCTGGTATGCCTGGTTAATATTATTGGTCGCCCTCGGCTCCATCGTCGGTGGGCTGATGCTGCTGAAGGATTCGGCGAAAGAAATACCGCTGACAGAAGAGCAAAAAAAGAAAATCCACGAAAGAAACGCAGAAATGGACGCCAAGGAAGCAAAAGACCGCTGATCCACATTTTCTGCCTCGCTAGCCGACTCGAACCTGACCGAGCCGGCTAACGATTCGACGCTTACTCCACCTTCAACTTGTCCCGATTACGCTCCAGCAACGCCTTGCCAATTCCCTTGATCTCCAACAACTCATCCACGGTCGCGAATGGCCCATGAGCCTCGCGATAGGCCACGATCGCCTCCGCCTTGGCCTTGCCGATACCGTTCAACCGGCTTTGCAAGGTAGCAGCGTCGGCCTTGTTGAGATCGAGCTGCTCCTCCTGACCCTGGCCCACCATCGGCGTTGCCATCATCGGCGCGGTGGCAGTGTCCTTGTTCATGGCCGACGCAGCGGTTGCCTGCGCATGACCCTGCCCGCCCATCGGCTCCGCCGCATGAGCCGCCGACATCGACAGGGCCAGACTCGTGAACAACGGAAGGACTACATTGGAAAGGAACATATTGCGCATGACCAAACTCCTGTTCATTGACTGAGAGCAGCGTTTCCTTGGCTGCCATGACAACCCTACCCGCTGTACTTGCAGAGTCAATACAACTAGCCACGCACAATAGTTACAAGATTGATCAAGCCAGTTACCAGCAATAAGCTACTTGTTCAAACCACCCAGCATCCGAAAACTTTAAATACATATCCAAATATGTACCAACCAAATGATCAAACAACTTTCCATACAGAGTGACGGCCTCGCCCCATCACTCTTCCACAACCCCTGCAAACCTCAGGAATCCAGGCGCCGCTGCTGATACATCCAGTCAACGATTTCCCCCTGGGGCGTATAGCCACTGACCAGCTCACGCAACACCAGACGCACGACAGGGCAGTCGTTCTCATGCACCGCCGCCAGCAACTGCCCCAGCTTCACCTTCAGTTGCTCCCAAGGCAAAAAATCCTCATTGGCGGACATGATCATCGGATGACGGGTCTCGACCACGTTCTCGCCGATCAACAGCTCCTCGTAGAGCTTCTCTCCCGGTCGCAACCCGGTGAACTCGATCGCGATATCGCCAAGCGGATTACGTTCGGAGCGGACACTCAAGCCAGACAGATGCACCATCTTCTCGGCCAGCTCGACGATCTTGACCGGCTTGCCCATGTCCAGCACGAAGACTTCCCCGCCCTGCCCCATCGACCCCGCCTGGATCACCAGCTGCGCGGCTTCAGGGATGGTCATGAAGTACCGGGTGATCTTCGGATGAGTCACCGAAAGTGGCCCACCGACCTTGATCTGCTTGTGGAACAAGGGGATCACCGACCCCGAGGACCCCAGGACATTACCGAACCGCACCATGGTGAACCGGGTCTTGTTGACGTGCGAAACATTCCCCGCCGCGCCGAACAACACCGGCGCCTGCTCCCGGCTCAGCGCCTGCAAGGTCAACTCCGCCAAACGCTTGGTACTGCCCATGACATTGGTCGGGCGCACCGCCTTGTCCGTGGAGATCAGCACGAAACTCGACACCGCCGCCTGCAACGCCGCCTGCGCGGTATGCAGCGTGCCGATCACGTTGTTCAGCACGCCTTCGGCGACATTGTGCTCGACCATGGGCACATGCTTGTAGGCCGCGGCATGGTAGACCGTGTCCACGTGCCAGGTCCTCATGACATCGAGCATGTGATCCTGATCACGCACCGACCCGAGAATCGGCACCAGGCGCACCAGCAGCGACTCCCGGGCAATCCGCTGCTCGAGCTCGGAGAGAATGCTGTACAGGTTGAATTCGGCGTGATCGAAGAGGATCAGCGTCTTGGGCTCCAGCTCGATGATCTGCCGACACAATTCGGCACCGATCGACCCGCCCGCCCCCGTGACCAACACCGACTGCTCGACGATACAACGCTCAAGCAGGTCATGCTGAGCGGGCACCGGATCGCGGCCCAACAAGTCGGCGATGTCCACGTCCTGGATGTCGTCGACCTTGACGCGTCCACTGGCCAGGTCCATGAACCCAGGGACACTACGCACATGCAACGGGAACCCTTCCAGATACCCCAGGATCTCCCGACGCCGCGCGCGGGTCGCCGAAGGGATCGCCAGCAGGACCTCTTCCGCGCCGGTGTCATCCAGCATCTTCTTGATTCGCTCGGGCTTGTAGACGTGCAAGCCTGAAATCACCCGGTCGGCGATACTGACATCGTCATCGATGAAGGCCACCGGCCGCATGGCCTTGCCCATGCGCAAGGCCGCGACCAGCTGATTGCCCGCGGAGCCCGCGCCGTAGATGGCCACCTTGGGCAGGCCGTTGTCACGGCTGGTGAACGGCACATGCTGCGCCGCCGTGAACCAGTCCCCGAGGAAGTACTGGCGCATCGCCAAGCGCAAGCCGCCGACGATCACCATGCTCAACCACCAGTAGTTGAAGATGATCGATCTTGGCACCACAGGTTGCGGGCTGCTGTACCAGTACACCACCAAGGTCAGCAGCAGTGACGAAAGGCTGACGGCCTTGATGATGGCCACCAGCGCGTCATTGCCGAAATAACGCATGACGGCCCGGTACATGCCGAAGCGGATGAACAGCGGGATCGCCACCACCGGCGCCGCGACGAACAACCAGGTATGAGCCAGGATCGGGTTGTACATCTCGTCGAAGCCCAGCCGCACGATAAAGGCCAGCCACAGCGCTAACCACACCAGCAGCACATCGGTGGTGACCTGTATCAGACGCTTCTGCCTGCGCGGCAGATTCACTAAAAACGTACGTAACTTATCCATAATCGCCGACCTGGACGGTCCGCCCTCATTCGTTTGATAAGCCCAACTTCAGACGGGTGTGTGGGGTGGAACAAAACCGGACGGGACGTGTTTCAAGCGTCCGCCTGCCCGGCCTTGAACTTGATGCACAACAGGATCAAGGGGCAATAAGCGATCACCACGCCCAGCAGGCCATCGAGCCCAAGCACCGTCACGCACAGGGCGACGGGTACCAACCAACCCACCGTGATCGCCGCCACTGCCAATGTGACGGGCAAATGACCTTTGTAACCACGGGCGGCATGCTGGTACGCATGACTGCGATGCGCCTCGTAGACCTTTTCGCCATTGAACAAGCGGCGCAGCAACGTAACTGTAGCGTCCACGATGAATACGCCCAGGACAATCAGCCACGCCCAGAAATAAGCGCTGCCCTGCCAGGCGCTCTGCAAGGACAGCACCCCAAGGGCGATGCCCAGAAACCCACTGCCGGCATCGCCCATGAAAATCTTCGCGGGCGGGAAATTCCAGATCAGAAAGCCCGCCACGGCAGCGGCCAGCAGCAACGGAGCGGTGATCGCCTGAGCATGCCCACCCAAGGTATAGACCAGGCACATGGCCAGGCATACCACAATGGCTTCAACACCCGCTATGCCGTCGATTCCGTCCATGAAATTGTAGAGATTCAATAGCCAGACCAGGTAGAAAAGCGCAAAGGGCAGCAGGATCCAGGGCCCGACCGGCAACCCGCCGACCACCATCGTCGGCAAGCCGCCCAAGCAGCTCAGCGCCCAACCGGCAGCGGCGAAGTGGCCCAGCAGCCGCCAGCGTGCCGGGATATGACGATGATCATCCATGAACCCGACCACGGCGACCAGCAAGCCGGCGCCGGCAAGGGCCAGATAGTCGCTAGCCGCCATCACGCCCTGGCTCCAGAGCAGCGTCAGCGCCAGCAGATAGGCGCAGACAATGGCGACACCGCCCCCGCGAGGCGTAGGCACACTGTGCGAACTCCGCGCGCCGGGGATGTCCACCATGCTACGCCACAGCGCATAGCGCCGGATGACCGCGGTCAATACAAACGAACCCAACCCTACGGCGAGCAACAGCCATCCAGTACTCAGCACTTGTGTGATTCCAGAAAATAGTCAGCGGTGGCTTGCAAGGCTTTGCTCAAGGGCACCTTCGGCTTCCAGCCCAACAGCTGTTCATTCTTGGAGATATCGACGTGCAGCGAGCCCAGCAGCCGCTGCATCGCCGCGCTTTTGCCGATCAGCCTGCCTGCCAACCGAAGCAGCCCGGTGGGCACCGGCAGCAGCACCACGGGCCGCCCCAGGGCGCGGGATACACGTCGCAACAGCTCTGGCGTCGAGACATCCTCGCCGTCGCTCACCAGAAAGACCTCGTTGGCCGCCTTCGGGTGCTCGATACAGACATCCACGAAGTCCACCAGGTTCGGCAGGCCGACCAGGCTGCGCCGATTCTCCACCGCGCCGAGCGGCAGCGGGGCGCAGCGGTTGAGCCAACGCATCAGGCTGGCCATGTTGGCGCCGACGCCGGGCCCGTAGACCAACACGGGCCGGATGATCACAACCTCCATGCCCGTCACCCGCGCCAGTTGCCGCAATCCCTCCTCGGCCTCGAGCTTGGAGACACCGTAGGGATCGACCGGCCTGGGAGCGTCGTCAGCCGTGAAGGGCCGGTCCGGCAGGGTATCCTCGCCATTGACCTTGATCGAACTGATGAACACGAAGCGCCGCACCCCCGCCTTCGCCGCCTGTTCGGCCAGCGCCAGCGTGCCTTGGGTGTTCATGAGCCGGAACTGCTGAAGTGGATCGGCTTCGGCATCGTTCATCACATGCACGCGGGCAGCGGTGTGCACGACGATCTCGACATCGGTCAGGCTGGGTAGCCAGTCCGTGCGCGGGCCCAGGCCGGCCACGATGACCTTCTTCGCGCCAGCCGGCACCTCGGCATCAGAGCGCCGTACCGCGGCCACGACTGGCCGTGACTGCTTCGCCAGCAAGTGCGCCACAAGGGCGCGGCCGACGAAGCCATTGGCACCCGTGACCAGGACAGCACCGTTGCCCATCTGCCCAGCCACCCCGCTCAAGAGTGGCCTGCGAGCAACTCACGGTACAACTGCGCGTAACGGCTGACCATTTCTCGGGCGGTGAACACCGATTCATAGCGCTGCAGCGCGTTACGCCCCATGGCCCGAGCCCGTTCGGGATCGTTCCAGAGCGACAGCATGGCCCGCGCGAGCGCGGCGGGGTCACGAGGCGGCACCACGTACCCGGTCTGGTCGGCCAGGTTGATGAACGACATCCCACTGCCGATCTCGCAGGAGATCAGGGGCTTGCCGAACATCGCGGCCTCCAGCAGAGACATGCCGAAGGACTCCGAACGCAGATGCGACGGGAACACGAACGCCTCGCACAGGTTCAGCAAGGCCACCTTGTCTTCATCCGGCAAGCCGCCGACGAACTGCACCGTATCGGCCCCCAGCGTCTGCGCCTGAGCGCGCAGCTCCTGCTCCAGGTGGCCATGACCGACGATCACCACCGGCAGCCCGGCAATCTTCGCCGCCTCGATCAGGTAATCCAGGCCCTTGTAATAACGCAACGCACCGACGAAGAGGAAAAAGCGCGGTCCCAGGCGATTGCGCCAATAGGCCAGCTTCTGCTCGTCCACCTTGGGATAGGTAGCACCATCGAGCCCATAAGGGATGACCGAGACCTTGTCCTTGAAGCGCTGCAACACCTCACTACTGGCGGCGTAATTCGGGGACGACGCGACGATGCGGTCGACGCTGCCGAGAAAACGGTTCATCAGCGGCTGATACAGCTTCAGCAGGGACTTCTGCTTGACGATATCGGAGTGATAGCTGACCACCGTCGGCTTCTTCAGACGGCTGGCGAAATGCACCAGGTCCATGTACGGCCACGGATAGTGGTAATGAACGATATCGGCCTGACGCGCCAGCTCGGCGAAGTCCTTGAAGGCCGAGAGCGAAAAACCAGTGGACGCCACATGCAGGTCGAGACGCGAACGGTGCCCCACATGGTGCCCGACCGCCTCCCCCCGCGCCGCGCCACGGCTGCTCAGGTACAGCACCTCCGACTGCACGCCAACCGCGGCGCCGCCTTCGGCCAACTGGTAGATGACCTGCTCGATGCCACCCATGGTCTCCGGGTAGTAGGTCTTGAAGAAGTGCAGAACCTTGATCATCGTGAGTCGACCATCCGCCGATAGACCGCCGTGGTTTCGCTGGCGCAGCGCTCCCAGGAGAACCGGGCGGCATGGGCGAGCCCTTGCTCGATAGCGGCCTCGCGCCAGGGCTCATCCTCCAGACCCTTGCGGATCAGCGCGGTCAGCGTCTCCACGTCCTTGGCCTCGCACATCAGGGCAGCATCGCCCGCCACTTCCGGCAAGGACGAGGTGTTGGAACACACCACCGGCACCCCGGAGCCCATGGCCTCCAGCACCGGCAGGCCAAACCCTTCGTACAGCGAAGGGAAGGTGAACAGGCGCGCTCCAGCGAACAGCAAAGGCAGATCCTGACTCGGGACGAACCCTAAATACCGCGCCCATCCCTCGCGCTCGGCCTTTTCCAGACGCTGGTGGATGGTCTCGTTTCGCCAGCCGTGATAGCCGGTCAATACCAGGGGCCAACGCGTGCGCAACGGCAATGGCAGCCGTTCATAGGCGTCGAGCAAGGTTTCGATATTCTTGCGTGGCTCGATGGTGCCCACGAACAGGCTGTAACCACCCGGCTGCACGCCATGTCGAGCGAGCGTGGGCTCTAGCTCCCGCGCCGGACGCGGGTGAAACTCCCCGGAGCTGGCCAGGGGCACCACATCGATCCGCTCCAGAGGCCAATTGAAATAGGCACCCAGCTCCTGCTTGACGAACTCCGAGTCGGTAATCAACCGGTCGGCGCGTCGAAGCGTCTGCTTCAACTCTTTCTGCAGGAAACGCGCAAGCTGCGGCGCATGACACTCGGCCAGGGTAAAAGGCGACAGGTCATGAAAGGTAGCGACCCGCGGCCCCCTGAACGGCGGCAGATAATAGTTGGGACTGTGATACAGAAAGTCCGAATGCCCCGCCAGCGCCATGCCCTTCACCCACGGCATGAGCACGCGATAGGCCTCGATCGCGATGGGGTTCTTCTGAATCGCCCGCTTGAGGCTGTAGCCACCGCTCGATTCGTCACGAGCGCTAGGCAAGGCCGGCAGGAAACGCCGACCGGCCATGTATCGAAGTTCATCGATACCCGGGGTCCGCGCAAGCCGTTGAGCCAGCTCGAAGGTATAGCGACCGATGCCCGTCAGCGGAAAGCGGACGGACTCCACAGAGAGCACGACTTTCATTATTTGCCAACCAGCATCCAGGCCAGTGTTTCACTCAAGGTAGGCGTGGTCCAACCTGGGACCAGGCTACGCAACCTGGCGTTATCGCCGGTCAAGGTCTTCACCTCGTTGGCGCGCACGAAAGCCGGATTCACCGTGACTTCCAGCTCATGGCCAGTGATCTCCTGGCACAAGCGGATGACGTCACGCAGCGAGTGCGCAACGCCGGAACTCACATTGACGGTCTGACCCACCGGCGCCACATCAAGGAGCCCGCGGTAGGCCGAGACCACTGCACGCACGTCGCTGAAGTCGCGCCATACGTCGAGGTTGCCCAACTCGATCACCTCGGCCTTGCGGCGGAAATGCGACACGATCTTGGCCAACAGGAAATTCTCGCCCTGCCCCACACCCGAATAATTGAAGGGCCGTGTAATCACGATCGGCAGGCGCGGTTGCCACAGGCTGGCCATGTACTCCATGGCCAGCTTGCTCACAGCATAATCATTCGCCGGGGCCGGCGGGGTCGACTCGTCGAGCAAGCCGCTGGAGGCATTGCCATAGACATTCGCGCTGCTGGCGAGCAGCACGCAGTCCGGCGTCTTGCCGCACGCGGCGATCGCCTCCAGCAGGTTGCGCGAACCGATCAGGTTGACCTGATAGAACGCGTCGGCCACCCCATGGCCCACAAAAGCGAGGGCAGCCAGATGCACGACGACATCGGGCTGCAGCTCGGCCAGCAGCTTGCGCAGACCGGCCGCATCGGCCAGGTCCACCTGAAAATAACCGTCTTCATCCGATGACTGACTGCCAATGCCCAGCACTTCATAGCCCTGGGCCTGAAGTTCCGCTGCCATGTAGCGACCGGTGAAACCGTGAATACCTGTAATCAGAGCGCGCTTGCTGGCCATAGTCATCAGAACGAGAACCCTTTCTCGTTACGACGCAGGTCGGCTTCGACCATCATGCGGCACAGCTCTTCGAGGCTGGTCTTCGGCTCCCAACCCAGCACTTCCTTGGCCTTGGCCGGGTTGCCGATCAGCAGGTCGACCTCGGTCGGGCGGTAGAACTTGGGATTGACCTTGACCAGCACCTTGCCGGTTTCGGCGCAGATACCCTGCTCGGCTTCCGCCTCGCCTTTCCACTCCAGGGTGATATCGACGGCCTTGAACGCCATGGTGACGAAGTCACGCACGGTTTCGGTACGGTTGGTGGCCAGTACGAAGGTATCCGGCTCGTCGGCTTGCAGCATGCGCCACATGCCTTCGACGTATTCCTTGGCGAAGCCCCAGTCGCGCTTGGCGTCCATGTTGCCCAGCTCGAGGGAGTCCTGCAGGCCCAGCTTGATCTTGGCGACGGTGTCGGTGATCTTGCGGGTCACGAACTCACGGCCGCGCAGTGGCGACTCGTGGTTGAACAGGATGCCGCTGGTGGCGAAGATGCCGTACGACTCGCGGTAGTTGATGGTCATCCAGTGCGCGTACAGCTTGGCGACGCCGTACGGGCTGCGCGGGTAGAAAGGCGTGCTTTCGACCTGAGGGATGGCCTGGACCTTGCCGAACATCTCGGAAGTCGACGCCTGGTAGAAGCGGACCTTCGGGTTGACGATACGGATGGCTTCCAGCAGGTTCACAGCGCCCAGGCCGGTGATTTCGGCGGTGGTCAGCGGCTGCTCGAAGGACACGCCCACGAAGCTCTGCGCGGCGAGGTTGTAGACCTCGGTGGCCTCGGTGGTCTGCAGCAGGCGGATGCTGGCCGACAGGTCGGTCAGGTCATATTCGACCAGGTGCAGGTTAGGATTGTTCTGGATGCCCAGTTCTTCAATACGCCAGAAGTTAACGGAGCTGGTACGGCGATAGGTGCCGTAAACGGTGTAGCCCTTCTCCAGCAGCAGTTCCGCCAGATAGGCGCCATCTTGACCAGTGATCCCAGTGACGATTGCTTTCATGCGAATTAACCAACTCCGTTAGTGCGATATAGGGCATTCATAGACAGAAGCTTGCCGACAGATGGAACGAATCCCCTCTGCGGCTGTTCAACGATTGAGTATACATCCACAAAGCAATCTGCTCGACCGCCAAAGCCAACAGCAGATCCAGGCAAAATCCGACGACCCTACAGGGCCCGAGAATGCGCCGCCCCGCTTGTGGGAGCGGGCTTGCCCGCGAAAGGGCCCTCAGCCTCACCAAAATGTCAGGCTTGAATCACAGGGCCCCAGCCTCAACCCCAGCCAAATCAGCGCTTGGCCTCCAACTTGGCCAAATCCCCACCCGGCAGCCCCTTCTCCGGCTCCGGGCTGAGCCAGACGTTGACACTGTCAACGCTCTCCTGGTTCAACTTCCCACTCCACCGATTCAACAGGAACAGGTTGGTGATGAAGTCGTACTGGGCCTTGAGCAGATCGCGACGCGCCCTGAACTCGTTCTGCACGCTGGTGAGGACGTCAACCGCGTTGACCACGCCATAGGCAAAGGCCTTTTGCGCCGCAATGCTCGATTGCTGAGCGGACGACAGCGCGTTACGGTTGGCGCGGATCTTTTCCACGCTGGCCTGGGCGGTGAGGTAGGCCGTTGTAGTTTCCTTCACGACCTGCCGGCGAATGCCTTCGAGCTGTTGCTCGGCGGCCAGCTGCTCATCGTAGAGCCCACGCACCCGCGCGGAAGTCGAACCACCGCTGTACAACGGGATGGAAACCCCCACGCTGGCAACATAACTGTCGCTGCGCGGCGTCAAAGTATTGTCATAACCAACGTCGCTGCGCCCGGCGCTCAAGTTCAGCGACACCTGAGGATAGTGTCCACCCTTGCCTTCGCGTACCGCCGCGTTGGCCGCTTCGGCGCCATGCTCGTAAGACTTGAGCAAAGGGTTGGCATCCAGGGCCTGGGCAACGAAGTTGGCCAACGGCTGGGGCGGCGCCTGCAAGGCCACATCATTACGTACACGACTAAGGCGCTCATTGATCGGCCGCCCGACCACCTCGGACAAGGCTTCACGACTGACTTGCACCTGGTTGCGCGCCTCTACCTCCTGCGCAGCCAAGGCATCGACACGCGCCTTGAGGTCGAGCAGGTCGGTGATCTTGGCCATCTGCCGCTCGTACATCATGTTGACGCGGTCGAGATTCTTTTGCGTGGCGCGGCGTTCGGCCTGCACCAGTTCGAGCTCGTCATCGGCCGCCAGGGCGACGAAGTAACGCTGGGCCAAGTCGACGGTGGCCTCGGCATGGGAGTCCTCGGCCTGCTCGCCCTTCTGCAGGGTAACGCTCTTGGACTTCTGGTAGCTTTCCCACGCTGACTTGTTGTACAGGTACTGGGTCAGGGTGAGCTGGTTGCTCTTGTTGTCGTAGATTTCCCGCGAGGCGTCGTCCTTTCGCAGGATACGGTTGGCACTACTATTGATGGAAACCTGCGGCAGCAAACCGCCCAAGGCTTCGCGTTGCTGCTCGGAAGCAGCCTTCGCGCGCAAATAGGCGGCCAGGACGCGCGGGTCTTCAAGGCGGGCCTCACGGTAGAGCCCGCCCAGATCCAGCGCATAGGTCGAAGCCGATACAGGCTTGGGCGGGACATCTTTCGGGACCAAGGGCTCGGCAGCCATGGCTTGCCAGGCCGCCAAGCTCAGTACTACACCGGGTAACAAACGCAGCACAATCATACTCCGATCATTCCTCGATCATCGATTGGGCGAACATGTTGCGCGCCGGTTTGAGCAGATATTCCAGCATGGTGCGGTCGCCTGCGTTGATCAGGACTTCAGCAGGCATGCCGGGTTGCAGCTTGCGGTTGGCGAGTTTTTTCATGCCGTCTTCGGTTACGTTTACGCGGACCAGGTAGTACGGGTCGCCGGATCGCTCGTCGGTCAGGCGGTCGGCGGAGATGCGGATTAGCTTGCCTTCGATGACTGGGGTAGTAGCGTTGTTAAAAGCGCTGAAGCGAATATCAGCAGTTTTACCCAACTCTAGACGATCAATATCCTGAGGTGCGACCTTCGCTTCGACCACCAGATCGGATGCAGCCGGTACGATATCCATCAGCGGCGTTCCCGCTTGCACCACCCCGCCGACCGTATGAACTTTCATATCCAAGACCATGCCGGTTTCCGGTGCTCGAATGACGATCCTGGACAGCCGATCATTCAGCGCTGCTTCTTTTTCCTGTAGGTCGAAGACTTGGGCCTGGACTTGAGACAGCTCATCGGCAACGTCCGCACTGAATTTCTTATCCAGCTGGACGATCTGCAGCTCGGTCTCACTGATCTGCAGCTTGGTCTTGGCGATGGTCGACTTGTGGTCGGACACCTCAGTGCGGAGCATGTCGAACTTGCGCTGCGACTCGAGCAGGCGCTGATTGTCGACGAAGCCTTGGGCCAGCAGATCCTTGAGTTGGACGATCTCGCCGCTGTACGACTTCTCCAGTCCTTGTTTGGTACGGATCATGTCTTCCAGGCCGCGGATTTGCTCCTTGAGCTGACTGATGCGCTCGCGTTGCACGGAGATCTCGCCCATACGGGAGTCATGCCGAGATTTGAACACCTGTTGTTCGCCTGCCAGGGCTTCCTGGGCACGATCAGAATCTGTGCCTTTCAGTACCACAGGCGGAACCGCATCAAGCTGATCACGCTCGGCACGAAGACGCGCTTCTTTGTAGCGGGCAACGATCAGTTGGTTACGGGTCGACTCGTACTCAGCGCTAAGCTGAGATTCGTCCAGCACGATCAATGGGTCGCCCTTTTTCACCGAGTCGCCATCACGGGCAAGCAACTCTTTTACGATCCCGCCCTCAAGATGCTGCACAGTCTTGCGGTAGCTCTGCACGGTCACGAAACCGCTACCGTGCACGGCGTTGCTCAAGGGGGCGAGCGCCGCCCATGTGCCGAAGATTCCGAAGGTCACCAGTACGATAGTCATACCGATGCGACGAATGCCGCGATCGGAAGTGGGCATGTCATCGAAGTTATGGTCGAACTTGGCTATGGCTTTGCTAGTCATCGATGAAATCCTTTCACGCGCCGGTAGAGGTTACGTTTGCAGGCGCGGCGGGGCTGGCTGCAGGCGGGGTGGCAGGAGCATTTGGCGGAGGAGGCGCAGCGGGTGCGGCTGGCGTGCCCGGCGTAGCTGCGGCCCCAGCCTGAGCGACCCGCTGCTGGGCCGTAGCCTGCTGCTGCGCTAACTGGGCAATCACCTTATCGCGTTCGCCATACAACGACACAGTGCCAGCTGACATCACCAAGACGCGATCAAGACGAGACAAAATGTTCGGTCGATGCGAGACGATAAACACAGTGGCACCGCTTTCCTTGAGCTTCTGAAGAGCAACGCCCAGAGCGCGCTCACCAACATCGTCAAGATTGGAATTAGGCTCGTCGAGCACAATCAGGCGCGGGTTGCCGTAGATGGCGCGCGCAAGGCCAATGCGCTGGCGTTGGCCACCAGAAAGGTTGACTCCGTCGCTACCAATAGCTGTGTCGTAACCATCGGGAAGCATGAGAATCATCTCATGTACACCTGCAATCTGAGCCGCCTGCACAACCTTTTCCGGGTCGACCTTTTCGAAACGGGCAATGTTCTCGCTGATGGTTCCTTCGAAAAGCTCGATGTCTTGCGGCAGATAGCCTACATAAGGGCCAAGATCATATTTGTCCCAAGTACTGATATCGGCGCCATCGAGTCGTACTACGCCATGCTGGCTTGGCCAGATACCCATCAGGGCGCGCACCAGCGTCGACTTACCTGCGGCGCTAGGGCCGACGATGCCGACAATGGAACCTGCTGGTACGACGAAGCTGATATTACGCAATACTGGGGTCTTGCCGCCTGGAGGAGTGACTACCAGGTTTTCTACCTGGATCTGCCCCTCTGGAACAGGAAGCTTCATGCGCTCAGGTTCAGCACTCAGGTCTTCCATTACCTTGCTCAGGCGATCGTATTGGACCTTGGCTGCCACGAAACCCTTCCAATTGGCGATCATCTGGTCGATAGGCGCCAAGGCCCTACCTAGCAGCAAAGAACCGGCCATCAACAAGCCAGGGTTAATTTCGTGAGTAATCACCAGATAGGCGCCGATGGCCAACATGATCGATTGGGACCAATTGCGGAAGGTCTTGGAGACTGAACTCACCACACCGCCCTGGTCGCTGGCGTCCGACTGCAGCTTCAGCACCTTGCGCTGACGTGCAGCCCAGCGATTCATCAGGGTCTCGAGCATTCCCATCGACTCGATGACCTCGGCATTACGCAAGGTCTTGGTCGTTGCAAGGTTGGAAACGACGCTCTCCTTGTTCGCTTCAGCGAGCGCCTTGCCGGTGACCTTATGGTTGATTACAGCCAGCACTGAGAGGACCACGCCACACGCCACGGTCATCCAACCAAACCAAGGATGGAAAAGGAACATTATCGCGGTGTAGATCGGGAACCAAGGAGCGTCAAAAAAAGCAAAGAGACCTGAGCCAGTGAAGAACTGTCTCAAGGAAGTCAGGTCATTGAGCGATTGCGCAGTCGCGTCGCCCCCTCCACTGTTGAGGGCTAGCTTGAAGCTGGCCCGGTATACGTCCCGGCTAAGCAGCACATCCAGTCGGTTGCTGATCCGGACCATGATGCGTGAGCGCACCCACTCCAGAGAACCCAACGTGGCCATCAGCACTGTCAGGATAAGCGTTAGCATCAGCAAGGTAGAGGTACTACCAGAGGGTACTACCCGCCCGGAGATCTGAATCATGTAGAAGGTAGGGACCAGCATCAGCGCATTGACGAAGAAGCTGAAGAACCCGATCGAGAGAAAGCTGCTCTTGCATGCCTTGAGGGCGGCATGCAACTTATTTTCCTGTATACGACTCATGGCATCCGTACTGACGTAAAGGCGAAAACGGCGCGCAGTGTACCACCCACTCCGCGATGAGGGCGTGTCTGGTGACAGATTGCCAGTCTCTTGCATCGTGGCTCGCTACGACGTTCAATGCCGACAAGTTCACGCTGCTATTAACATCGCATTTCGTAGCTATACGGCAACATAACTCTGAACCGTCCAATTCTAGGCGCGGCGTGTAAGGTAAACACGGTATGCAGCTAATAATCCACGATTGCGTTAGATTTCTGACAATCTGTAAAAATTAGGATCCAGACCCTCTATCTAACTGATTTTCAGGACATTTTTCATGAAGATTAAGTTAAAAAAATCATTATGCGCATCTTTGCCAAGCCTGAGACGGACCACAGCGCAGCGAGCTAAGTTCTATCCCTATAACGAAATTTTTTTTACCTGGAGTCGTTGACAATCTTTCCCTATCGCTTACTCTTCGGCATCGGAGGGAACCCGCCACTGGCCGTTTTTTGTGCAAGTACGGTTCTGCCATCGTTCGATGGTCAGTGTTTTACGTTTATCAGTAGGAGCTTGAAAAGCCATGTCAGTGCCTTCGCATACCCTTGACGGCTTGAAAATCAGCTCCCGGGTCACGCTGCTGGAGCCGGGGATGTACATCTTCCGCTACGCCTCCCAGCCCTCTAAAGAGAAGCCAGTGTGCATTGCATTGCAGCAAGCACCTCTAGGCAAAGGGTCGATAGACTTTTTCCCAGGCGAAGGTATCAGCAAGAACATGCTGACCAAGCTCGGCGACACGATCGTCGCCCGCGTCAAAGGCGGTGTGACCACCGTCCTGATCACTGAATACCATATGTTCGACGCCGCCATCGATCCGATTGATTTGCGCATCGACCGTATAGATACCTCTTCGGCAATCATGCGCAATTTTGCAGTGGTCGCCACCGCTACGCCCCCGCCTGCTATCGAATCGAACCAAGCACCCGTAGCTCTCAAGCTCACCGCTCACCTCCAAGGGACCGGTGATGTGATTTCCAGCAAAGGTTGGGCGGGTGAACACGATAGCGCCAAGCGTCTGGAAGGTTTTGCCATCGAATGGGAAAACAAGCCCGACGGCGTGGATCTGGTTTACACCTCGACGGTTGCAGGGTCAGGTCCCGGTCCAAATGTAGCCACTGGTACCTTCACAGGTACACGAGGGCACTCCCTCCCCTTGGTGGCCGCCGGCTTCAGCCTGGTTGGCCCTAACCGCCACTTTTACGAATTGTTCGGCCATATCGTGTTCTGCGGCACTGCGCCCCAGCTCGTCGTGGCCAACCAGATCATGCATGGCCCCACGGGAAATGAACCTTTGGTGGCGCTGCATATCTGCATAAGACCCGTTACGAAGATGAACGCTGCCCGCTATAAGTCTCCGTGGGAAACCTCTGCGCTCGAGCAGACCCTCAGTAGCACAAGCCAACCGGCTTGAAGTAACAGGAATTACACATGCAATATGACAGCCCAGTCTCAGCGGCAGACTTCCAAGATTTTCTGACCACCGCTAACTTCTCGGATGACACCGCAGCAGCTATCAGCAGCCTGCTGAACCTGGACGCCGGTGACAGCGTCAACGTTGCTAGCTTCGATGGTGTAAATGCCGAGCTGCCAACCAGCGGTAACGTTGACGTCGTAACCGGCGTTATCGAAGGTGCTGAAGGCGATCAGGTTACTCTGAACCTGCCTGAGTCGTTCAACACTGCCAAGGCGTTCATCCTGCAGAGCGATGCCAACCTGGTTGCTACCTTCGACGCGCCAGTCGCCTCCGAAGAAGCTCCAGCTGCCGCTACCTTCGCAGCTGCTGCTCGCATCGCCGTTCCTGCCGATGCATCCGCTGAAGTCGAGTTCGTAGTCACCACCGGTAACGGCGATGACGTGATCACCGTCAATGGCGATCAGAACACCTTCATCGACGCTGGTGACGGCAACGACACCATCGTTACCGGCAACGGCAACAACACCGTTATCGCTGGCGAAGGCAACAACAACGTCAAGACCGGTTCGGGCAACGACACTGTCGTCCTGAGCGGCAGCAACCACGCTGACATCGTCGACACCGGCGCTGGCTACGACGTGGTACAGCTGGACGGTTCGCGTGACGACTACGAGTTCGCCGTTGGCAACAACTTCAACGTGAACCTGACCGGCAACCAGACCGCTTCGATCACCAACGCTGAGTTCCTGACCTTCGTCGAGGGCGACACCGTTGAGACCGTAGCACTGGCACACAGCGAAGCTGAAGCAGCCGCTCTGCGTCTGTACGAAGGCATCCTGGGCCGCGACGCTGACCTGGCAGGCGCCAAGTCCTTCGTCGAGCTGGTCAACAACGGTACTTCGCAGACCGACATCGCCAACCAGTTCCTGAACTCTGCCGAGTTCGCTGGCGCTAACAACGAAGCTTCGATCAACAGCCTGTACTCTGCCCTGCTGGGCCGTACCGGTGACGAAGCCGGTGTTGACGCTTGGGAAGCTGTACTGGCCAACGGTGGCACTCTGACCGACGTAGCAGCTGGTATCGCTCTGTCGCAAGAAGCAGTCACTCTGGACCAATCGAACGGCACCTTCGTAGAAGAGCTGTACGAGAGCGTTCTGGGTCGCGAAGCTGACGAAGACGGCCTGAACGCTTGGGTAACCCAGCTGTTCAGCGGCACCAGCCGTGCCGAAGTTGCTCAAGGCATCATCGAGTCGGCTGAAGCCGGCGCGAAAGCCAACAGCGACTTCATCGACAGCCTGTACCAGTCCGCTCTGGGTCGTGAAGCTGATGACGCTGGCAAAGCCGGCTGGACTCAGGTTCTGGAGAACGGCGGTACTCAAGCTGACGTCGCCATCGGCATCGTTGGTTCGCAGGAAGCTGTTGCAAACATCGACAACGTCGTTGTACTGCACGGTAACGTGTAACTAGCACTGCCGTAACAGGATACGCCCAGCCGCAAGGCTGGGTCGTATGCGAAAAGGGGTGACTTTCGGGTTGCCCCTCTTTTTATTTTTTTCAGAACTCGCCAGCTTATGTCCAGACACCTCGACCATGGGCGAGACACGCTCATGGACCTTTTTCACCGGCATCGCCAGGCCGGAGAGCATGACTGTGCTGCCGTGGCACTCGAGCGTGCGTTGCAAGTTCCCGAATATCGTCCAGAAGCACTTATCTGGAAAGGTATCGAGGCGCTGCCCAAGGACCCACAGCTAGCCTTTCTTTTTCTCGGCAATGCCGCCGATTCATTCCCCAAACGCGCTGATGTTCATGCGCTCATCGGACGTAGCCTGATTGCTCAGGCTCAACCGGCACTTGCCAGCCGATACCTGTCTGCCATCTGGCAGAAGATGCCCAACGATCCTGCCTTGCGCATGATGCTGTGGCAGGCTCGCAGCCAGTCAGAAGACGCAGACACTCTGCAACGCATCATTCTGGCTCATCTGCCCGACATCACCTCTGCACAAGAATTGGCCTTCGTTCTCAAGCTGCTGGCCAGCAAGGTCCAGTTCCAAGGCGCGATCGGCGTGGTCCGATATTTGCCGGATGTACAGGAAATCCACGGCTGGGCGGTCAACCTGGCTAATGTCCAGGCTGTGCCTGCGCTCCAGTTGGAAGCCAATGGCCGCGTGGTCAATATGGCTGCCAGTGCGCCGCATCCTCTGCTCGCCGCTGCCGGTCTTCCTGCAAGTCATGGCGGTATCCGTATCAAGGTGCCCAACGCCACGCCTGCTGTACAGGTTCGCTTTGAATCCGGCCCGGCTTTGCTCGGTAGCCCCATATATGCGATGCCAGCTTTCGTGCCACCACCAGCATCATCCGATGTTGGAGCTCACCAGCCCGTCGACGTCCTGATTCCGGTCTATAACGGACTCGAAGAAACACTCGAGTGCATCAATAGCGCTCTAGATGCCCGCAAGCTCAACCGGACCCCACATCGCCTCGTGGTTATAGAAGATGCCACTCCCGTGCCCGCCTTGCGCAAAGCACTGAAGGTCTTGGCCGGAAAGAGCAAGATCACCTTGGTGCAAAACCCGGTCAATCTGGGCTTCATTCGCAGCATGAACCGGGCCATGGCAATGAGCCCTACTCGGGATGTGGTCTGGCTCAATGCCGATACCCGCGTTCATGGCGATTGGCTTGATCGTCTGCGTGCCGTTGCCTACAGCGACGAGGTCACCGCCTCGGTAACGCCATTTACCAACAATGGCGAGCTGATGAGCTTCCCTCAGAGCCGTATCAGCCAGCCAATGCCGAGCGCACAGGAACAGGCCGAGTTAGACGAACTGGCAAAGCAGACTGATAGCTGTGCCGTCGAAATCGAAACCGGCTGCGGTTTTTGTCTCTATCTCAAGCGTGAGGCTATCAACCAGGTAGGCTACCTGGACGAGGTCGATTTGTTGCGCGGCTATGGCGAAGAGACTGATTGGTGCTTGCGTGCACGCGGTTTCGGTTGGAAGCATATGGGTGCGCCAGGAGTTTTCGTCGCACACCAAGGCGGCGTTTCCTTTGGCGAAGAAAAATTGCTGCGGGTAGCTAGCAACAACGCCATCCTGCGGCGCCGCTATCCAGACGCTGAAGCCCGTTACGAAAATTTCTGTCGTCGAGATCCGATCAAGCCTGCCCGACAAGCATTGCAACGTGCGCGATTGACTCGCTGGCTAGCACAGAATGCCAACCTCAAGGGTCACTTCCCTCAGGTGCTGCATCTGCATGACGGCAGTCTTGAGCAAACTGAGTTCAGTCTCACTTGGCACCATGACGGCCTACGCAGCTGGATAACTTTACACGCGCAGCTGCATCCGCTGGAAATCAGTTTGGACTACACGCCAGCTGACTTCCCTATGCTTATGCAGGATCTGTGCGGCCTGCCATTAGCCGCCTTGGTATTTGATCAACTAGCCAATTGCCCGCCAGAGCTTCTCAAGCTGCCGTCAAAGCTGCAACTTCCTTATCGCATCATCTGCAGCGATGATGAGTTACTAAAGCAGCAAAATAGCGACTGGCTAGATTTTGCCCAAGCGGCGCAAAGCATTGAGCTTCCTTGGCAGGCACTGCGGTCCCGGTATATGAACGCGCTACCGAGCGCACCTATCGCGGCTCCTAACACCGCCAGCAAAGACTGTGCAGGCCAACCTGCTGCAGGGAAAGTCCTGATGATTGGTGATTCGATAAGCAACGGCATTATCGCGGAGGGATGGCTTGGGCTTGCTCGGCAGATAACCAAATTACAGCTGCCTATCAAGTTACTTATGAAAGGCAACCATCCCTGGAACAAGCAATTGCTAGCCACTGGCGCAATCCAGGTCTTGCCTGAACTGCATCGCTTGTCTTTTGCAGAAAATGCCGTCATGGCTGGCTGCCAAGCAGTACTGAGCTTGGACGACAATCCCGGTGCCGGCTGGCAAGCACCACGACTTGCAAAGACACTTGGCTTGCCGCTATACGCCCCACCTGGATTAATAGCCGATGAAGTCGGCGCACTTTCTTTACATCTTCTACCCATTTCACCGAGCCGGTCTGATGTCAAAATACGTGTTGGATAAGTCCGAAATGGGCAATCAGCCCCCTCCTACCACGCGTTTTGCTGGTGCGATTACTGGCCTGTATGGAGATGTATTGCAAGGGTGGGCCGTGGATACCGTAGAGCCAGATCAGCGCTTGGTCATCGAAATCTGTATCGACGGTGGCTGTGTAACACTCATACGAGCCGATCAGTTCGAGCCCAACGCCAAGACTGGCGACCAATTTAATGGCTTCGCCGTACAACTGCGTCAAGGCTGGCTTGACGAAGCCCGGCACATCACCGCACGTATCGCCAACCAGGATTTCGCACTGGAAGGCGAGCTCCGTCTGCCCTCGCCTGGCAGCAAACCCGCATTGATCGCATCCCAAGTCTGGCATACCGGTGGATTGCGCATTGGCGGCTGGGCCTGGGATCCCCAAGCGCCTTTACGGCATGTCCAAGTCACGGTTCGTGAGGGCAACCGCGTACTCACTCAAGTCACCTGCGATGTCCACCACCAAGCGCTGGCGTATCGAGACAGCAGCAAGCATGGTTTCGCAGTGGACCTGCCCTGGGAACTAGCAGACGGTAAACTGCATACGCTCGCAATAGAGGACGATCTGGGCCAGCCGTTAGCGGGTAGTCCAATCACATTGTGTTGCCGACCGGAAGGTATCGAAGGCCTGCTGAAACCGCTCGCCCTTGCACACGACCAAGAGACACTAGCCCTGATCTCGGAAGTTGCTAGGGAACAAAGCTTGCGCCTACCCAAAAGCGCGGGCTGGCATCTCTATCCACAGTGGTTTGAGGCGTTTCAGCACGTTCCTGAGGAACAGATGCCACCTCTGCATGGCAAAGTCGGTTTATTAATGATCAGCGAGGGGGACGACGAGCTGGAAGCTCAGAGTCTGCGGAGTGTGAGCATCAGCCACGGTCAGCCTCACCATATTGCCAAAGCATCGGCTGAAAATATTTCGCAAGCCTTGAACGAATTGCTGGCTCACGGATGCGACAGCGTTGTTCCTGTTACGGCCGGGGACCGCTTAGGAGCCAACGCATTGGCCAGGCTGAGCGCTCTGCTTGTCGAAGGTTGTGCTTGGGGCTATTCAGATTGCGATCGAGACGGCGCAAAAGGTGAGCGCAGTTTTCCTTGGTTCAAGCCGGTCTGGGATATCGATCTGTTTGTTGGCGCGGATATCTTCACACCTGGTGCGATTTTCAGCTCAGGTATTATCGACAAAGCGTTGAGCCTGCTTATTCCGACTGAAAAACAGCATCAGCTGAACTGGGATCAGTTGCTCGCAGGTATTGTACTTGCGACAGAGACAAGCAAAGCCGATGTAGTACATTTGCCCTATGTGTTGTATCACCGGAGCGTCCACAGCGCTGCAAGCCCAGAACTAGCCCAGCCTTCACCTAGCCGTCAGCATGCGATCGCTTGGCTATGTGAAAAACTGGCGACAGGTACAACGGTTGCACCTGTCTCGACCTACCCTGCACTGCTTCGTGCACACTGGCCTTTGCCTATGGCGCTTCCAAAAGTAAGCCTGATCGTGCCAACCCGCGATCAAGTTGGCCTGCTCCGCACCTGTATTGAAGGCCTACTGAACGAAACTGACTATCCAGACATGGAAATCATAGTCGTAGATAACCAGTCCAGCGACGAAGCCACCTTGGCCTACTTCGATGAGCTGGTGAAGCGTGGGGTAAAGGTGCTATCGCACCCATATCCGTTCAATTATTCCGCCATCAACAATCATGCGGCCAGATATGCCCAAGGTGAACTGATCGCACTAGTGAACAACGATATTGAAATCATCGAAAGCAGTTGGTTGAAAGAGATGGTAAGCCAGGTAGAGCGCCCGGGGGTAGGTGCGGTCGGAGCCAAACTCATGTGGCCCAACCGGATGGTACAGCACGCTGGCGTGGTGGTTGGTATCAATGGCCTGGCCGCGCATACTGGGAATACGTTGGAACAGCGTGATCCGGGCTACCTGGGAATGAATCAGGTAACCAGGCGTCAAAGCGCGGTAACCGCTGCTTGCCTCTTGATGCGCAAAACAGTTTTCGACGACGTTGGCGGCTTGGATGAATCGGCTTTTCCGGTCGCATTCAACGATGTAGACCTTTGCTTGCGGATACACCAACAAGGTTGGAACTTGGTTTGGACACCTTTCGCGCAATTGATTCACGCAGAGTCTGCCAGCCGAGGCAAGGATCAAATACCTGAAAAGCGCGCGCGTGCCCTGCGAGAGCAGCAAGGCTTCATGGAACGCTGGTCCTTTGCAGGGCAAGATGATCCTTATTACCATCCAGCCTTGAGCTGTGATTACCTAAGCGGACCATACGGAGGGTTGGCGCTATCGCCAAGGCTGCCAAAGCATCAATGCGGACGTCATCTTTCTCGCACTTCACGTTACTGAACAGACCTAAGAGCCGGGACGGTTATCAGTCCCGGCAGGGCACTCTGGAGCCCTTCAGGCGAAGGCGTTGCTCGAGCGCCTACGGCTACTACCCCAGCCTCTGAATCTGCCCTCTACGATCAGCTCTGACGAAATACCACTGGAAGCACCGACAGCAAGGTCGAGCGGAACCGCTAAACGACCTTGTCCGTGCCTACGTTGCTTGCCGCTCACTGGCTACTAGTGGCTTCCAAAGAGCGCTGGAGTATTACCGCATAGGCCTTGCCGAGTTGCTGGACCAGTCGTTCCAGCGTGTACTGCATGGCCCTTTGCCGGCCAGCCTTGCCCATATTACGGATCTGCTGCGGTTTGCGGCATAGCCGCCGTAGCGTCTTGGCCAAGCCTTGGACATCGCCATGCTCAAAGGTAAAGCCATTCACGCCTTCGTCGATGAGCTCTGGAAGAGCGCCCCAGCGGTAGGCGAGTACCGGGCGGCGAGCAGCCATCCCCTCCAACAGAGTACGGCCGAAAGTTTCCTGACAATGAGACAGGTTGAGCACGATGTTTGTCTGGGCGATTGCCTCCTGCGAGCTCGCGGTGTAGGGCACTAACCGCAAATTGCTAGACAGTTCACCGTCTGCCTGCGCTCTACGCAAAGCCTCGACGTCCTTGTTATCCGGTCCGATTAATAGCAGGTGAAGATTCGGCGTATCCTTCATTTCCTGCGCCAGCTCTTGTAAATCCTGCAATCCCTTCTTTGGCAGATTACTGCTGATCAAGGCTGCTGTAATAAGCTTGTGATTGACGGAGTTAGCTAGATCAAACGCATTTGAATCGATAATATTGCCGATTACATGTGTAGCTCCTGCTTTGGCAAAGTGCTGCGCGGTGAACGCTGAGTTAGCCAGCACATGGTCGGCTCGCTCAAGTGCTTCAGCGATGATTTCGGTCGCAGACATTCCAATGCTCTCGCAGAGCTCGCTATCATGCAGAGGCGATTCGTGCGCATGAATTACGCTTGGTATGCCAGCCTGACGGGCAGCGAGAAGCGGTTCACGCAGCATAATGGTGTTAACCTGAACCAAATCAACGGCGTGAGTCCGAATGACCTCGGCAAAGCGGTCGACCGCGACTGCACAAGGTGGTGTGTCGACCTGCCATGGCATCGTCGGAATACATACAACTGACAGCGCACGAGCCTGCAACTGATCAACGTAGTCTCGATTGACGACGCCTGGCACGCTGACCACAACGTTCAGCTCCAGCTTGCCGCAGGCATCCAGTACATCCAGCAGGCAACGCTCCGCACCAAATATCTGCTCATTGGCGGCATGCGCGCACAGCAGGACGGTCGGCCGATCGGGACGATGAGGCTGATAGCCAGGAAGCGTGGGGTGGCTGGCTTCATAACCTAGCTGATGACCAGTCTCCATGTAGTGCAGCAATGCTGGCTGTCCATTGCTGCAGGCCTGCGGGCACTGCTGCAAGTACCAGGCGGTATTAAAGTCAGGGCCTGGATCACGTCCTTCCGCAGCACCGTTTGCCAAATAATGTTGCCACGCATCAACGCCTGCAGTGCGTATGTCAGGATAGCGTTGCAGGTACCACTGCGCGCTAAACAGCTCAGGTGGTTCGGACTTAGTGCGAGTAGATACGTCTGGAAGCGCCCTAACCTCTCTGGCCGAATCGATTACTTGGCAATCCTGCAAGCCCAGAATATGAGGAACCTGGTCCAGAGGGTTCGCCAGCAAATGACGACCGACGATCACTACATGCCCCACTTCGAGACATTGTTCAGCCAAAACAATGTCCACCTCCCCTCGTACTGCTTGAGATAAATAGGAGCTGTCGATGGATTCTGGTCGGTGATAATCAGGCCAATGGAATAGAGCGACTTTCTCGCCATTGGCAATCAAGCGCTTCAGTATCGCGTGGGCTGCCTTGCGGCGAGAGGCATCGGCACTGAGGTCGCTAATCAGCAACCAGTCATAGCGCGTGGTATGAGGTGCGTCGCTCAACATTGGTGCTGGGGCCGGGAAGGCTCGTCCCAAGGAAGCACCAGGTAAGCCCAAGGTCAACGAGCCAGTCGCTGTGGAATGCCAAGTTTGAGCAAGCTGGCTATATAGCTGGCGCAAACCAAAGAACGTCGAACGAAGATGCGTGCCAAAGGACATGGTAAGCGACTCAGGCCAATACCTTGCAATCACCAGCGGCACCCCTGGGCGCACATGTAAGACGGATTCGGTGCCATGACAAGCCAAAAGACGCTGATGCAACTCATGATCAGCCGCGACCCGCACCTCATCCCAACCGCCAAGCAGTTGTACCGCTTCGCGACGAACCATCATGGTAGAAACGCTCGGCTCAATCAATCGGTCTGCAATGCGCCAGCACTGGAAATGCAACGAGGTGTCGGCTCTAACCCAGTCGGCCATAGTAGCGACAAGATTATGGTTCTCCAGCAGAGGACGGACCATGAGCTCCAGGCGCTGAGGATGTGACCAGTCATCACTGTCATGGTTGATAAGAAAATCGCCGGTTGCTTGGTTCAGCGCTGCATTACGGGCAGCGTAGGCGCCCCAGTTTCGTGTCTGGCGCAAAAGCAGGATACGGGCATCTTGATGCGCCATTGCCGACACCCGCTCTGCAGTGGAATCCGTGCTGCAATCATCCACTACGATGATTTCCAAGTTGCGCCAGCTCTGCTCTAGCAGACTCCGCAAGGCCGTCTCAATGAACGCATCGGCGTTGAATGCCGGCATTACGACACTAATTTTTGGCTGCTTTGTTTGCGAACCCTGCGCTTCAGGCCCGGCCTGCAAATTATCCAAGGTCATGGAAACCTGTGGATGACGCAAAGTGATGGCTTTTAACCCAGCGCTTTCGAAAGCGCGATTGAGCCAAGCCAGTCGTCGAGCCGATTCCGTCTGGTCGTCATTCACTCCAACCGACAGACCCGCGTTAGCTGCCGCCAGGCACATGTCAGCTTGCAACCCATGGCGCTCAATGCCTTCCTGCAAGCAAGTTTGGGCAAGCTCATGTCGGCCATTGCGCAACAGTATTTCCACCGAGAGCAACGTCGGGCCAAGGTGCCTAAGATACGGCGGAAGCTCCCCTATCAAGTGAGGAATGAAGGGCAAAGCATTCGGCCAGTCCGAGGCGCTCGCAAACCACCGTGCCAAAGCCCAAGCAGCGTAGGCCTGCTCGTCGAAATCTTCGCTATCCTGCCACCAGGCATGCAGATCAGGCAATGCCAGCCGTGCAAAGCCGCTCCAAAGAGCATTTTCAAGACGCACAGCCTTAAGTAAGCGAGGAAAACGCCCCTCGGTGCAACCGTGCAACTCATAATGAACATGCGGATCCATGCCGATAGTAGCGACATCCGGATAAGTCGCAAGGTACCACTCGGCATCAACTACATTTTTATCGGACAATAACTCAGACATGGGTGGCCATTTGACTGATCAGGTTACGGGCGCGATGCATTGTGTGCTCGGATTGACCCATGGCCACGAGCATTTCACGGTTGGCTAGATAGTAGTTTTCCAGCTTTTCCTGTACCGAATGAAGCTGGGCAAGCAGTAGCTCATTTTCTTCGACCAAAGATTGCAAGTCTGCGCGCTCATTTGCCGATGCCACTTTCATTTGTACATCTGCTTCGCCTAGCTGCCCTTGCGCCTGCTGGGCTTCCGTCAATGCCGCTTGTACAATCTCGAGTTGTTCAGTTAAATGTTCACGGTGCGTAACCACTGAAGCCAGCTCTTGAGTGAGCGCGTCATGTTGCTGTTTGAACGAAGCATTAGCTAAATATTGTTTCTCCAGCTCCTCTTGCACCTGATGCAATTGCGCAAGCAATACTCCTTGCTCGTTTTTCAGATTTTGCTCGGCAGCTCGTGCTTGTTCGAGGTCGTAACGCAGGCTTTGGGCGATCTGCTCGCTCTCAATTAGATGCCTACCAGCTTCGCGCTGATTGCAATCGGCCTGGGCTTGAGCCACTTTCAACACTTCATCCGTCTGCCGTAACTCCTCACTGAGCTTATCAAACTGCTGCCTGACCGCCGGCATTTGCCTGCCAGCCTGAATCAGTTCCAGCAACTCGCCCAACCCTTCAGTCGTTGGTAACGCACGGTTAGAACGAAACTCTGGCTCGCCCTCAGGCAGCCAGGCTGCTGCTTCCAGAGCCTCATAAAGCGTCCAACACTCTGGGGCCGTCTGCTCGAACAAGCTTGCAAGGGCGGAGGTCAGCGAGGTATACGCTGCCACAGGTGATGAAGGCGCACCACACAAAATGCCGACATGCTCTGCGAAAGCCCGCGCATCCACCCGATCAATGTTGACCAGCAAAAGATGCTCTCTTAGGTTGCGGCGTAGCTGTAGAACCGCACGCTGCTGCGTTTGCCACTGCTGCAACGCAGCTGCGACTTTATAGCTGGCGCCTTCTGCTAGCCAAACCCAAGGCGCACGATAGAACCAGACCCATTTGCGCCCAGGCTCCCCCACCGCCATCTCTGCCTCCGCGATAAACAACGATGCGGGTTGCCATTCCAGCGACGAAGCGCCATCTGCAGGTGCGCCTACCCAAGCGCGACTGGCCTGTTCATTTAGGCCAGAGAATAGGATTTGCATCGAGATCTCCATAGTTAAGTCGGCACCCATTGATTATGGAGGTGCTCAGTCCTTGCCGAACAGGTCGCGAGTGTAAACCTTTTCGCCTATGTCGCGAATCTCCTCAGTGATTCGGTTGGCTACGATAACATCACAACCCCGTTTGAAATTTTCCAAATCGCGGACAACCTGCGAATTGAAGAAGGTATCTTCCTCCAAGGCCGGCTCATATACCACCACTTCGACACCTTTCGACTTAAGGCGTTTCATGACGCCTTGAATAGATGACGTCCGGAAATTGTCAGAGCCCGCCTTCATGGTCAACCGATAAATACCTACTCGTTTCGGCTGACGCTTAAGGATGGATTCGGAAATAAAATCCTTGCGAGTGCTGTTAGACTCTACAATAGCTCGAATGAGCGTCTGCGGTATATCGCTGTAGTTGGCAAGAAGTTGCTTGGTATCTTTGGGCAGACAGTAACCACCATATCCGAACGAGGGATTATTGTAGTGCCCACCAATGCGCGGATCAAGCCCGACACCATCGATAATTTCACGAGTATCCAAACCGTGCGTTTCTGCATAGCTATCAAGTTCATTAAAGTAAGCTACACGCATCGCCAGATATGTATTAGAAAAAAGCTTGATCGCTTCAGCTTCGGTCGGGCCGGTAAACAAGACCGGAACATCCTTCTTGATCGCACCTTGCAACATGAGCTCCGCAAATAACTCGGCACGTTCGGAGCGCTCGCCGATGACAATGCGCGACGGATGAAGATTGTCGTAGAGCGCTCGCCCCTCGCGCAGGAACTCAGGAGAAAAAATGATATTATCACAAGCAAACTCGCGACGCATGCGGTCGGTAAAGCCTACAGGCACAGTAGACTTTATAATCATGGTTGCAGATGGATTAATGGCGAGCACATCTCGAATTACCGACTCAACCGACTCCGTGTTGAAATAATTCGTATACGGATCGTAGTCAGTAGGCGTCGCAATTATGACAAACTGCGCATCCCTGTAAGCCTCCTTCCTGTCAAGTAACGCATGCAGATCAAGCGGCTTATTTTTAAGAAAGTACTCCAACTCGGCATCGGCAAGTATAGATTCACGCTGATTAATAGCACTGACTTTCTCCGGAATGATATCCAACGCTAAGACTTTATTATGCTGGGCAAGCAGCACAGCATTAGACATTCCGACGTATCCAGTACCAGAGATAGTAATGTGCATTTGTTGAGAAACCTTGGATTATGGGCTAGGTCTAGCAAGCGGTGCGTTAGCAGTGGGTGCATCATGCCGCAAAAACGTGGGTTTTTGCACCATCTTATTGGGGGTTTTGCTCAAATATTCGCCTTCGAACACTGATCCTAGACCATGCCAAGTGCCCGAAAGGGATGACTGGTCACGGCACCGACCAATCGCATCATAACGCGCACATGCTGACATAGGGCAAGCTACGCAGGCGGCAGACACTGATCATTAATTCTCCTGCGACACTCAAGCAAGGCAGCGGCATCTCAGGATCTTTGATTAGGCGGGGCTCATGACCAGTGAACCTAGTAGCTCCGCCCTCATCAATGCAGTTGTCACGTTCCTGCAGCCACCCTTACCCATTTAGCGCTTTGACAGAAAGGACATCCCACTGTAGATCTTATAGAACCCATAGCGTACCGCTAAATGTCGATATTGGTCGACTCTTGGGAACTGTCATACGTTTCAACAATCTGATGGTCACTGAGAGGATAAATATGAAAAACTTGCCTTTGTCGCTTTGCCTAGTTTCGATGTCCGCAGCCGCCGGCGGGTTTTCAGAGGAGCCACTGATAGCCGTCGATTTTTCTAAAGGTCAACGACTTGACCCGGCACAATGGTCGAGGACCGTTGGCGTCAATGAAAACACTAAGGTCTTCTACACTGATGGAGATCGAAACATCACCCACCAAGACGGGACTTTAATATTAGAAGCGAGACATGAGCGCTTGAAAAACCCCAAATTCGGACACGAAAACGGCGGCATTCTAAAAAACATTCCGCACAGAGATGTTAGCTCTGCAAGCATTATTAGTGTAAATTACTTTACCTATGGAAAATTTGAAGTCATTGCGGCTGTACCAGAAAGCCCAGGACTTCAACCCGCTATTTGGCTGCAAGGCAAAAACAAAGGCCAGTATGGCGAAATCGACATCATGGAAGCTAAAGGCAATAAGAACCCTGGAGTTCGCTTTTCGACTATTCACTCAGGCCCCTCCTCAAAAGAGCTGAAAAGAAAAAATAGCCACACCAGGCTAAGCGACGGCTTCCATAAGTATGCGGCAGAATGGACACCTGACCTTATAAAGATCTTCCACGACGACATTCTAGTACTGCAAGTACCAACTGACTTGGGGAAAACCGATACGATCTCTCCACTCAACCAGCCAATGCAACTAAAGATAAACATCGGCGGAGGCTCTCGCTGGTCAGGACCAATAGATCTAAACCAGTTACCTCAACAAATGCAAGTTAAGTCAATTAAAGTATGGGGCTATTCGCAGGATTGATGAGACGCGAAAGCTCATCTTTCTCAGCGCAGTACGATAAACTGTGCTGGAACGACCCTAGGCTGAGTTGGCATCAAAACTGCCTTCTCAGCATAACTGAGCTTTACATGCGTCTACCGCAGACCAATAGCTGACAAAACGTCCGCAGCCATTCCGGCGCAAGAAAGAGCAATACGTCAAGAAATTTATTTAGCTTGTGAAATAAACTCCTGCCTCAGCTCTTTCGACCTTTCAAGATTCAGGTAGTCATTATCACTGTATATTGACAACCCAAACGACTCCAGCTTCTCAAGAATTGCCTGCTTATCCATATCATGGAAACAGTTCAGGTTATTAACATGAATCCTCTCAAAGAACGACATATCCAAATACCTAGAATTACTTGGTATATTGGAACAGTAATTACTCAACACCCAATCTCTGCCGAGCTTCCAAACTAAATACAACGCAATGGCATCATCACCGAGACCACGCCCAAACAAATGCTTGGGCATATCGAGCCGAGGTGTCGGAACCGTGCTATTTTGGGCTAACGCTATCAAAACTTCCTTTCGATATCTTTTCAATGATGCGGGTGCTGCTAGAGAATCCAGACTATCACTCAACGATTCGGCGCTCAGCTGTTTAGCTGCAATAAGGGTCGTGGCATATTCACTAATACATGACACCGGATTTATGACCGATACGTCTGGGCCGAAGCCAAAGCTCGAATAGCTTTGGAAGTTCGGCTTGCTTTGCCCTGCGTACCAGAAGGGGCTCGCCTCCAAGATCGTACCAGTTGCCAGCGTGATAGGTTTGTCCGCGTGCTTGAAAAGCAACGCAGGGGCAAGCATGAAGCGCCAGTCAGTAGTCTCATTGAACTTGGGTTGACCGTTCGTCCTCGTCCTTCTCAAGTCCCACTGGATAACATTGGTATCGAAAGTTTTGAAGAATACGGACTCGCGCTCAAAGGCACCGCCAAACTCATTCGATACTAGCTTAGTTGATTCCGGGAGAATAGCTCTTGCAGCAATCGAGTCAAAGCCTCCAGAAAAACAGAGATATACGTCATCTGCAAGTTGCTTGGCTGGTCCTTTAGGAGAAACATCATCAGTCAGGGCATCAATTTTGCAGTTATATGTTTTTTCAAAAAAATCAACGCTACTTGCATTTGGAATCACACCACTAACCGAATAAGTGCTGCTATTTCTTGGGCGTGCTAGTAAAGCCACCCTGAACACGGCATCATCTGTAGGCGACAAATATTCAGGATATAATATTTCATGAGCAAAACATTCCTCAGCCTCCTCATAAAGAAATTTTATTCTTCCGATTTCTTTACTAATAATGATCTGCATTTTCAGCTCCGTTAGGATTAGTTATCTTTCGAGGATTTTATATTTCCTGCAGGAATCATCCAATTGATTTTGCGGAGCGTACTCAAACTTCTTAATAGCCTGTCGCTTTAGAGAGCCATTAACAACAGCAAAGTGATTGATTTTCTGCGCTCCCAACTTCCTAATAGAAGTGTTTTCCCCATGAAGAACCCGATTATATGCAATCTTATTAATATGTTTAAAAGGTCCTACCTCGCTCAACTTGAGGTACATATCATAGTCCACTGCGTTGGTAATTTTCTCATCAAAACCATCCGTAATATTCCAAGCCCGGGCTGTGAACATGCGGAAATGATGGGCAATCATGGCAGTAGTCAATTTTTCACGAGAAAATGTAGGCCAGTTATAACCTTCCGTAATCAGTGAACCATCGGCGTTAACATTACGATTAGTAGTGTAGACACAGGCGAGCGCACGATCCTTGAAGAACTCGTGCAAACATAACTCAACCGCATCTGACTCGAGATAATCGTCAGAATCCAGCTGACCAATGTAAAAGCCGCGTGTCATGCGCACTGCACTATTTGAAGCCGAGCCAATCCCACCATTCACCTTGGAAACAACTCTTACACGAGGATTCTTCCCATAATGCAAATTTATTATCTCGAGTGTATTATCGGTTGAACCGTCGTCACAGATACAGACCTCCAAATCAGTGACAGTCTGATTGAGGGCGCTATCTACACACCTAACAATATGCTCCGCACAGTTGTAGGCAGGAACGTAAATCGAAACAAGAGGCTTGTTATGGAGCTTGGCATCCTGAACTGAAACCAGCTTCCGATAAAAGTATGGAACTTTTTCTTTTACGATTTCGATAGTAATTTTCTTGCCAACGGCACGGTCTGTCTCGTTTTCTTTACCTGGTGGCTCTTGATGATAGGCCATGCCGCCGTCTACGGCTCTGAAAAAACATCCCTCACGATACAGCCTGTATCCGAACTCATTATCCTCACCACCCCAGTGATTGAATTCCTCATCAAACCAGCCTGCCTTTGCTAGCCACTTTCTTGCAAAGGCCACGTTCCCCCCACTGAAGAAACGGAAGGGCGTTTCGCATAACCGCAGATTATCGGTTTTTTCAAAATGTTCCAAGCGCCAATCTACGGAAACCATATTTTGAGTTTTGCCTGCAACACTGTTTTGTGTCAATACTTCAGGAAGACTGCCAATCAAACCTGGATCATTACGGAATTGTTCAGCTGAAATCTCCTCGGTATCAACATATTTACGCGGACCTATCAACGCAACATCATCATCTTCGACAAGAAGACTAACATATGACTCAACCCATTTAGGATTTGGCGCCATATCACAGTCCAAGATCGCTACAAATACATACTTTCCCGTCCTTAGCCCGAGATTCCGCACTGCGCATAACTGGTAGCCGTAATCTTTTTGACGGACATACTTAATATCAAGCAATGCCTCATATTTCCTAACCACATCAACAATCTGCTCGCCGCTTCCATCATCAGCAACAATCACTTCAAATGGATAGCTGGATTGTTGATTAACCAGGCATGCCAGTGTGACATCAAGGATTTTACTGCGATTGAAGGTAGGAACGACGATACTGAGCCCTACCTCCATTCCGTTCACGGGTACTGGCTTTGTTCTGCGCCTCTTGTTCCAATCAAAATCATTCGGACTGTCAGGAAGTGGAGCCAAAACTAGATCTTTGGGCCAGTCTGCAGGAATCGGGTTGACGTTTTTTGCAACGGCATCTTTTGATTTTGTTGATGTGAGCTCTTTCCAAATGGACAATAACTCTTCACGCTGTGCCTTCGTAAGCTTTAGCTCACCCGAATTTGAAAGCATAAGCTGCGTGGCAGGGTCTAAGAGTTTTTTATCGGGGTTCGCTAGAGGCAGCTGCTCCGGATTAATCTGCTTCAAGCACATTGCAATGTTGGCGGCTACGATATCATCCCCATACAACTTACCCGCCTCTCGAAACAGATCAACTGCTTTCGAAAAATTTCGACTTTTAAACTCAGCGATTGCGCTGCTCAGAATTTTCATCTTCTTGACTCTACCTGCATCCAATATAATCGACTAATTTTTTTTAATTGACGCTTGACACTAAGGAACTGCGGAGATCAAACATGCATCTTTTTCCAGTTTTCTAGCACTCAGTGTCACACTTGGATAAATCGATTCAATTTCGTCGACCCACATTCGAGCCACTTCTTTTTCGTCATCGCGAATGTAGTCATCGAGAACAATGTCTAAAGCGGCACCTTTGAAATGCTTCAACACCGCTGGCACAGCAGGATAACGAGCATGTTTCCCCGTAGAGCCTGGTGGACCATCGACAATCATTAGAATCTTCAAGCCCGCTGCTGACATTTGCCCTGCCAACTCCGCTAACTTTACGTTGCAGTCATAATAGGCATAGGTATTGCCATTTGGCGCCAGAAACGGGACAAGAGGTGCCAACGTAAGCTGGACGGCATTAGCCAGGCCCGCTTGCGTCAGATTGCCAAGCGTCTGGACGTGGTATTGCTCCAAGTGCTCGAAAGCGACCTGTACCGTGGCCACTTTTCGGCTGCGCTGTCGATCAATACGTGCCAGCGTCTTCGCCATGAGCACGGTCGAAGTACCAGAGCCAAATTCTAGGATCAAGTCATATTGATGACCATCTATGAGCTCAATTAAATAGAGCGCAAAATCTGGGCTAATCGGCCAACCATGCATTCCGGGCAAACGCTCGCCGTGGTTAAGGAAATTCTGTATACCTAGGAAAGCTTCAAGCTGTTGCGCCGTATTTAGCATTTCCTTCTTGATAGTGCTTTCGAGCGCTTTACGTACACTTGTCAGCTCTGCATTTTGCTTCTTGACATGCTCATCGAACGCACGATTTTGTTTTTGCAATTGTTCAGCAACATCCTGCACTGCACTCATATTACCATCGCGCGATAGAGTCCCTGCCTCGCTGGATACGGATTGTTCAATTTTTGAGGAGGAGAGCCCCAGATGGGCCAGCTCTCCACGTACGCGACTTTCGACCAAAAGGCGCAGGTCGGCACCCGGCGTGCCGATTTTCAGCGAATGCTCGAAATGATGAAGCGCTTGTTCCTCGCGTCCGGCAATCGCTGCTGCGCGTCCTAGGGTATTATGGGTTCCCGCGATCAGAATCTGACTAATCAACCTCTTGCTGCATCCCCAGTCCTGGGCCAGCCGGGTGAATTGACGCGCCGCGGGTATATTACCAAGTTGCTGATGGGCAGCTGCTGCGAGCAAGGCTAGCTTCGCTCTGTCAGGGTGATGTTGCAGTATCTCCCGCTTTAACAGGATCAAAGCTTGCCAGTCACCAAACTGCCATTGCGTACGGCTCCGCTCCAGGAGATTTTCATCGTAAGGGACTACCACCGAATCGGTATGTTCGCTAACCTCTCCCGCCAAGGTCGACTCGGCCTGTCTATGATTGTTGCTAACCTGCGGCGTGCGAAGACGCAGCCATTTGGCGATGACTTTGAACATGGAAAGTCCCTCGGTTTAGAGCCCTGGCTCGCGCAACAACAAGTCCTTGATCAGCTCGATCTGCGCTTCTGCCTTGATCAGCTCTTCTTGTAGCAACTGATGACGCAGTAAGCTCTGACTAGTCTCGCTTTCCAGAGTCTTGATTCGCTGCTGTGCGGTGTCATGAACTTTCTTCTGCTCAGCAAAGGATTTCTGGATCTGATCTCGCTCCGATGTCATCTTGTCTAACTGACTCTTCCGCTCGCCGACTAGGGAGCTCTGCTCGTCGCGACTTTTGCCCAGTTCGTTCTTTTCCTTGGTCAACGCATCTCGAGCAGCGACCAAGTCCGCTTTCTCTTCGGTAAGCGCATCGACTTGCGTTTTGCGGTCCACGGCGAGCCTGGTCTGTTCTTCACGACTTTTGGCCAGCTCGTTCTTTTCCTTGGTCAACGCATCTCGAGCAGCGACCAAGTCCGCTTTCTCTTTGGTAAGCGCATCGACTTGCGTTTTGCGGTCCATGGCGAGCTTGGTCTGTTCTTCACGACTTTTGGCCAGCTCATTCCTTTCCTTGGTCAGCGCGTTGTGAGCACTGGCCAAGTCCGCTTTTTCTTTGGTAAGCGCATCGATTTGCGCTTTGCGGTCCACGACGAGCTTGATCTGTTCTTCAAGACTTTTGGCCAGCTCATTCTTTTCCTTGATCAGCGCGTCGTGAGCACTGGCCAAGTCCACTTTCTCTTTGTTAAGCGCATCGATTTGCGCTTTGCAATCCACGACGAGCTTGATCTGTTCTTCAAGACTTTTGGCCAGCTCATTCCTTTCCTTGGTCAACGCGTCGTGAGCATTGGCCAAGTCCGCTTTTTCTTTGGTAAGCGCATCGATTTGCGCTTTGCGGTCCACGGCGAGCTGGGCCTGCTCCTCGCCACCTTTGGTCAGCTCATTCTTTTCTTTTGTCAGCGCATCACGAGTAACGATAAGGTCTGCCTTCTCCCTCTCAAGCGCCTCGAGTCTCGTTTTACGCTCAACAGCGAGCTTGCTTTGTTCCTCGTGCCCCTTGGTCAGGTCGGCCTTTTCCTTACTCAAAGCATCATGGCTATTGAGGAGCTCGGCCTTTTCTTTTTTAAGCTCAGTGATGTGCGCTCTGTGATCGTTGATCAGCTTTGCTTTTGCATCCTGTTCCGTGAGAAGTTCACTGTTTTGATTAGCCAATTCGTCACGAGCTATGACGAGATCAACTTTCTCTTTATTGAGAAAATCGATTTGATCTTGAAGCTTAATCACGTGCTCCGCTTGTTGAGAGCTACGCTCTTTAAGCTCGATCTTCTCGTTGGCAAGCGTATCGCAGGCTACAGTGAGTTCGGTCACTTGGTTGCTGAGCGTATTGACATGGAGGCGCAACTCATTTGTCAGCGCAGTTTTTTCAAGCAGATCAGCGTCTTGCTTTTCTAACGTTCTTTGAAAATAAATCAATTGCGCTTGGCTGGCCTGGACTTCATGAGCTAGTTTTGATTGCAGCTCCGCGATTTCACCATGAAGTTTCAAGCGTTCTACCGCCGAACCATTTCGCTTGAAAAGCATTCGACTTTGAGGATAGATGGCATCTGGATCCTCTGTGATCCAGTCATAGCCTAGCGCTTGCAGCCAAGTGACCAGATCGTCCGCCCCAGCTTCCCCCTCATACATAGGTTCACTGTTACATTCTATCAACAGCCAGGTGAAAGCCTGTAAGAGGCTAGATGGGGTATCTTGCAGTAACTGTTTGGCCTGCCCGGGCGCGGCGATCAGCAGCAAATGCGTTAGCTGTTCGTCCAACGCTTGTTCCGTCAATAGTTCTTCGAGACTAAGCGCTGCCACTTGCAAGACTTCGCTGTTTCGCAAGTTAGGGTAATGCGTAAACAGGTCGCCCGCAGCATTCAAGCTGCTATAAGCCAGGTTGTTGAATGCCTGCAATGTCGCCCTAGGATGCTCGCCCCCAGTTATCGCCACCGCAAGCAAGCGTTCGCCTTGCTCGTGATACAGGCGCCTACCCAACTCTTCAGCTAGACGCGGATGGGCTTCGGCAAGCACCAGGTTGCTGGAGCCTAGCTGCCGCCAATTCGACAGCTGATTGCCATTGCCAGCACCAATGATGACGCTGCTGTGCACACCATCAAGGCTGTGTTCATGGATATGTCGCAACAAATTGTTCATTAGGCGACAACCTCGTTCAGGCGGGATTCGACACTCTCCAACAATGCTTCAAGAACGCGCTGGGCCTTCCGAAAATCATTCAGTTGTGCCATGCCTGGAAGATCGGTCTCATCCATTTCATAAATCAGATCGCCAAGAAGTGCCGCAGCCTGATTGTTGTCAGGTTGCCTAAGCAGAACCGATTTGAGCAGATCGATTGCCTTGTCACGCTCTTGCTGATCGAGCAGGGCCTGGACACGCTTTGGCAGTGCTTCGTGCTGGATGCGATACAGCCGTTCACGTAGCGAGGTGTCTTCCGGCTGCAATGCGATTGCGACCTGTAATGCCTCTTCAGCCTCCTCGAACTGCCCCAGCGAGTAGTGACTGTTGGCAACCCCAAGGTGAGCCCAATGCAGCCGTAGGTCGATACCAGCGGCTACGCGAAAGGCTTCGAGGGCATCGGCGGGCAAACCTTCGAGCATCAAGCACTCGCCTAGCTTGCAATAGCCGAGCGAGTTTTCACCCAATGCATTATTGATCGTGGCCCAGGCGCTACGGGCTTCCTGCGGCTGACCGGTTTCCTGCAGCCGCGAAGCAAGCCGATAAGCGTTTGAGAAGTTTTCGAGCTTGTTCGAAAAGCGCCTATAACGTGCATCACTAAGCTGCTCCGCAAGCAGTTTCAGACCAAGTGCACGTGGAATCTGGGGATATGCTAACTCGCGCTTCTCAGGACCGAACTCATGATTTCCGCCATTGAGTACAGTACCCGTTTCGGCTATGCGTGCGATCAAGCTGTGGACTTCACCGTCAAATAGCTCATGAGAAAGCTGAAGATCGAACATGCAGAAGCCATCGCCTATCCCGGCATCCTTCAAGTCCTCGCGAAACTGTTCTGCTCGACCGTGAGCAACTACTTCGCCATCAGCGATGATCTCGATCACCAGACGCTTTTGTGGGTTAGCACGTGCCAAGGCCCAACCGTATGCACGGCCGTCCAATACATAGTCGAAGTGGCCGATGACCTCGGTGGTCACTGCCACCGGTGAGGATGTGGAAGTCATGGTGTCCTTTCTGCAAGGGTGTGCTTAGGGGTATTCGCTGGCCACCCGGTTTTTTTCCTGGGCAGTAGCGGGAAAGGGAGCCTGATGCTGGATTTTGGTCTCAATTTTGCTAATGCTAAGCAAGACACCATAGAACTGCTTTGGTTTAGGTATTTGATCGGAAACACCTTGGCTCGTATGCGTTCAATGCTTAGCGTACCTAAAGCCACCACGGCGTTTGCCAAGCAAAAATCTACGGTGCTTTTTTTGGCAGACCACCCAAGAAGGCCAAAACGGCTATTCCTATACATGACGTTGCCAGAGACCGCGCAGCATAGACCAGCTAGCGCTATGCCTGAGAACATAAGAAGGGGTAAGAAATTCAGAGCTGGGCTATCCATGCGGTACACCTACTTCCATTGGCCCCGAGACCCGAGATGGTCTGGGTTAAGGGCTTAGGGAGGGCACAAAGCCTTCCGAGGCTCCATCGAGCTGCCTTATTCGGCCCGTTATTCTACCCTTGAGTCTGAAAAAGTCTATCGGGTGATCACACGAGCAAATGAGCTTCGCTACAGCCGTGCTGAATAAAGACTGGCCCGCTCAGGACCAGTGGCTCACGATTCATGGATCTGATAGATGATCTGCAGATGCTTGCCTGTCCATTGCTTGCCAGCGAGGTACACCGGCCTTGGTAACTGCGTTCACCGAAAGGGATACTCAAGCACGCGGTTCCTGAGATCGTTCTGTGCACTCCAAGGGTTTTGCCATGCACATTTTTTCTCCGAGGACCTCGATGCTCGGTGTTTAACGAAGCCACAAGCGTGAAGCCTGAGGCCGTATCCCCGTCCGCCTCAGAGCGTGTTGTGCTGCCTGCTATCAGCTATCGCCGTATGCGCAAGACAAGCTGATATGCGTGGCCTAAGCCGAGGTATTCGACGTGGCGGTGGAGATCCGGCGCACCTCGCCCACATTTGGTAATCGGGACGGTTCGGTGCCTTCCGCCGGGCCCCATTCAGCTGTGGATTCCCCGAGCTTTGCACACGGCTTCAATATTTTGAGCGAGCGCGGCTACTGGCGGTAAGAGAAGATAACTTGAACACGGCCGCTAGCACACCGAACCATTATGTAATCATCCACTACAATAGCGTTACCGCTGACTCCCCTCCTCCGCCCCCAACATCCGCGCCATGGCTACATCCTCCGTCAAGGCCTTGGCCATACCGCTCAGATAGTACGCAGCCAACACCAATGTATCGTCATGCTCAAGACTGGCCTCGTGAGTGAGTTTGTAGACGCAGCCCATCAGGCGCGATGACTGCTCCAGCACATAGTCCAGATCATGACCAGGCACTACCCGAAACAGGCGGTGGAATATATTGCCCTCTAGACCTTCACCGAAGGTGCCAGTACCTATGGAATGGCTTGCTGTATGGCCTGGTGCAGCCGGTTCTGTACTCATAAAAAATCCTCCCAGGTGCAAGCCCAGCGAGTCGATTTGGTCCGCTACGCATTAGCGTCTTGGAAACGCCCGGTTGCTCGACCCAGACCCGCCAGGCCATCTGATTTTCAGTGCCGCGATTGCACCCGGCTCAAGGCAATTTCGACCAGACTCCGTGCACTTTCGATTTCGTGCATGGTTGCCAGGGTCATGACCTGACCGGTGGGTTTGGTATGCATGAGGACGGATTGCTGGGCGATGGTCAGGGCACAGACCAGATACTCGGCGGTCTGGACAAGAAGGTCTTCAAGAGAATGGTTGGCTGTTTTGCTGTGAAGCGGTGGATCCGGGACGATCTTAAGCATTGCTCACTCCTTGCTTCATGGAGCTACCCTCCCCTCGCTGTCAAACGAGAGGGTGGCAGCTGTATGTGGGTTGACAGACCGAGGAAGCAAGGAAACCCGGCGCACACGAGGTGCCCCACATACAGCCGCCATTAAGCGTGCACGTGCGGTTAAAAAGCTTACCTTCGGTCTGTCAAAACCGTTCGCTGGATTGACAGCGACTGGGCGAGACTAGAACGAGCGAAAAGCTACCGCAACGGCTTGGAGGCGTTAGAAGTATCTTTGGGAAATGTACTACAAGGAATAGGGAAAAGCTGAAGCTGCTCGGGAAGAAACTGACACTGCGGCGATACCAAACACCGTGAGCGAGGGCTCTCCCTCCTTTACTTGCTAACCGGTAGCATCACCCGGCCAATCCTGGTTCTCGGCGCGCTAGACCAATGGCGTTGCTTTCCTCCCCACCTGTACGGAAAATCGTCGTCGCCAGCTTTCTCGCCTCGAAGCGAGTGGATGAATACCCATATTCATTTCAGGCGGACTTCACATGGAACAATCCCTACGTGATGCGATTTCAGAAAACCAGGTCTATCTGGGCGTGCAGCTGGCGGATCTGCAGCTGTTCGAAAAGTATTCGGCACCCGACGCATCGCCCTGTCCAGGCTTCTACACAGACTTTTCCGGGGTAAGAACCAGGCTGTCCTATTTCGGTATAGACAGCCACCCCGCGGAGCGTCATGTCGGCGCCATCCCCTTCCCCGATGACTGTCTGCACGCTGAAGCCATCGAGTATCTCGCCGCGATCGTTGCCCTCGAAAAAGCCCAGGACAGTTTCTCGATCGTCGAACTGGGCGCGGGCTATGGCCCGTGGCTGGTGTTCGGTGCCAAGGCCGCCCTGCGTCGAGGCATCTCGAACATCAGCCTCCTGGCGGTCGAAGCCGATCTGCAGCGACATCAACTCTTCTACACCCATCTGGCCGACAACGGTCTGCCCTTGCCCGAAACGCACAGGTCAGAGGCAGGCGCGCCGGCGCGCAGCGGGATGCAGGTGCGTTGTATCCATGGCGCGATCTCGGACAGCAACGGCAAGGTCTCGTTTGGCTCGCAGAGCGTATTGGACTGGGGCGCCGCGCCTATCACCGACGGCGGTAGCGAGGACTACCGCGGCATCACGGTCCAGACGCAGGAGATAGATACCTACACCATCGAAGCCGCGCTGGCCGACGTGCCTGTCGTGGATTTCATGCACATGGATATCCAGGGGTTCGAGCTGAAGTCTATCCGCGCCTCCCTCGATACGCTGCAACGCAAAGTGCGCGTGCTGCTGGTGGCGACCCATAGCCGAGCACTGGAGGGAGGGATCATCGAGCTGTTGCATGACAACGGCTGGAAGCTGCTCTATGAGAAGCCGTGCAAGTTCAACCCTGGCAGCGATACCGACCTTACGGCGTTGACGTACTTGGACGGGACTCAGGTATGGATCAATACGCGCTTCGGGAGTGCGGTCCTTCCCCCGGTGCCGGTTGCGGAGGTGTCGCGCGAGGAGTGTGAACATCACCGAGCGCTCGAGGCGGTGTATCGGTCTACCAGTTGGCGTATTACTGCGCCGCTGCGGTGGTTGAAGACTCAGGTAGCGAGGTAGAAAACGGCTTGCACTGCTTGTAGACGTAACGGCCGTCCGCTTGCGCATGGGGCGGTCTTGGCGTGCTCGCGTGCTCGGGGGCCGTAATCGCGACTGAACCGCCAGTGAGCGTAGTGCTCAAGACTGCCGCAGCGCCCTCCCTCTCCCGTGCGATCCCGAGCCGAAGCCAACGGCATCGGGAGCGGCAGTGAACCTTCGTGGCTGTCGGGGCTCAGTTGTGCAAACCGCGCTTGCGACCTCTACAAAGGATTTGTCATGGGACATGCTGCATCCACCGCCCTTCCCGCGGTTCGCGTCGAACGTGAACTGAGCCTGCGGGCGGTGCTCACCGGTGCGGTGCTGGGTATCCTGCTCACGCCCTCGAATGTCTACGCGGGGCTCAAGATCGGTTGGTCGTTCAACATGTCGATCATCGCCTTGCTGGTCGGCTTCGCCCTGTGGCAAGGCCTGGCGGGGCGCAGGAAGGACCGGCCCGCGTGGTCGTTGCACGAAAGCAACATCAACCAGACCGTGGCTTCGGCCGCCGCCTCCATCATCTCCGGCGGGCTGGTCGCGCCGATCCCCGCCTATACGCTGCTCACCGGTCACCAACTGGATCCGGTGCCGATGATGGCCTGGGTCTTCTCCGTGAGTTTTTTGGGCATCTGGATCGCCTGGTACCTGCGCCCCGCCTTACTCAACGACCATGGCCTGAAGTTTCCCGAAGGCATGGCGACCCTGGAGACGCTGCAGCAGATCTACTGTCACGGGCAGGAAGCCATGACGCGGATCAAGGTGCTGTGCAGCGCCGCGCTGCTGTCAGGGCTGGTGAAATGGATCGACGGCTTCGTCTGGGCGATACCGCGCTGGGCGCCCACGCCTACGCTCGAGCGCCTGACCTTCACTGCCGATCCTTCGCTGCTGCTCATCGGCTTCGGCGGCATCATCGGCATTCGCGTGGGCCTGACGCTGCTGTTCGGCGCCGTGCTGGCATGGGGCGGGCTGGCGCCGTGGCTGATCGACCACGCCCTGGTGGCGCTCGCGCCGGATGCCGGCGGCCCACAGTTCGCCACGCTGGTGGAATGGCTGTTGTGGCCGGGCGTGAGCCTGATGGTCTGCGCGACCCTGACTTCATTGGCAGTTCGTCTGTTCCAGGTGGCCCGGCGATCGCCTGGCGACCTGCCTGCACATCGGGCCCCGCGCGCCAGGGTGCGGTTTTCGCCAGGGCCTGCGTCGGGTCTGCTGCTGTCCGTCGCTCTGGTGGTGACCCTGCAGGCGCTGCTGTTCGGGATCGACGTGTGGATGGCGCTGTCGAGCGTTCCGTTGGCGATCTGTCTTGCCGTGGTCGCCGCGCGGGTGGTGGGCGCGACCGGCATCGCGCCGATCGGCGCCATCGGCAAGCTGTCGCAGCTGGGCTTCGGCCTGATCGCCCCGGGCCAGGTGGCCATCAACCTGATGAGCGCCAACACGGCGGGTGGCGCGGCCGGGCAATCCACCGACCTGATGAACGATTTCAAGGTCGGCCTGGCGATCGGCGCGACGCCGCACAAGCAGCTGATCGCTCAATGCATCGGTATCTTCATCGGCAGCGTGGTCGGCGTGCTGGTGTACCTGATGCTGATCCCCGATCCGCAGACCATGCTGCTCACCGAGCAGTGGCCCGCCCCGGCGGTCGCGACCTGGAAGGCGGTGGCCCAGACGCTGACGCAGGGGCTGGGGGCGCTGTCGCCGGAGATTCGCTGGGCGATCGTGGTCGGCAGCGGTGTCGGCGTGCTGCTGGGCGCGCTGGACAGCCTGTTGCAGCAACGGGCGGCGCGTTGGCTACCGAGTACGGCCGCGCTGGGGTTGGCGTTCATACTGCCCGCGTCGATCTCCATGATGATGGGCCTGGGCGCGGTACTGACCTGGCTGGTCAGTTGCCGCTGGCCGAGCGTCACGGAGCGGTTCGCGATCACGGCGGCAGCGGGGTTGATTGCCGGTGAGAGCATCACCGGCGTGGGGGCATCGTTCTGGGAGATGCTTCGGACGTGATAGCTGAGTTCTTCATGGATCCACAAATATCTTATGTTCGATAAACGAACGATTTTACGATATGGTTAACTCATTGAAAAACAAGAATTATCTATAGGTACTTTTTGGTTTTTCGTTCGTTTACCTCCTGAATCGCCATTCCGTCTGGCTCTAATCAGTTGCTTGTGGATCCATTGTCTGGTTGATTAGCGCCTGACAACGGCGGGAGCCCTCCTTGCCGTATGCGACAACAATTACAAAAAGGGTCCAGTCATGAACGGCTTGCCAAGGGCGCGGAACCATCACGGTTCCTGCCGCCTTACGTACGTGTGTGCGTCTGTCTTTTCGCCTGAGGCCAACATGGGCCAGCAGGTGACCCCATGAACAATGCGCTCAAACAGCATCTGGACAATGACTCGATGGGTCGATTTCAGTGCCTGGCCATTGGCATTTGCATCGTGCTGAACATGATCGATGGCTTTGACGTGCTGGTCATGGCGTTCACTGCCGCCTCGGTGTCTGCGGAGTGGGGGCTCAGTGGTGCCCAGGTGGGACTGCTTCTGAGCGCCGGCCTGTTCGGCATGGCGGCGGGGTCGCTATTCATCGCACCCTGGGCCGACCGTTTCGGTCGACGTCCATTGATACTCGTGTGCCTGGTGGTATCGGGCGTCGGCATGCTGCTCTGCGCGTTCAGTCAGAGCGCTTTGCAACTGGCGCTGCTGCGTGGTCTGACGGGCCTTGGGATCGGTGGCATCCTGGCCAGCAGCAACGTGATCGCCAGCGAGTATGCCAGCAAGCGTTGGCGCGGCCTGGCGGTCAGCCTGCAGTCTACCGGGTATGCCTTGGGCGCGACGCTTGGCGGCTTGCTGGCGGTATGGTTGCTGGGCCACTGGGGTTGGCGCTCGGTCTTCCTGTTTGGCGGCATCGTCACCGTGCTGGTGATTCCCTTGGTACTGCTGTGGCTGCCTGAATCGCTGGATTTTCTACTGATGCGGCGCCCGCCCAATGCACTGGCGAGAATCAATCGACTGGCAGTGAAACTGGGGCAGCCTGCGCTGCAACAGTTACCCGCGCCGGCACTTCAAGAAGCGGGTGCGGCCACGGGGTTCGGGCAGTTGCTGGCGCCCGCCATGCGCCGGACCACCCTGGTGATCTGGCTGCTGTTCTTCCTGGTGATGTTCGGTTTCTATTTCGTCATGAGTTGGACCCCGAAGCTGCTCGTTGCCGCCGGCTTGTCGGCGCAGCAGGGCATCACTGGCGGGGTCCTGCTGAGCGTCGGAGGCATCCTCGGCGCGGCGTTGATCGGCGGTCTCTCTTCGCGCTGGCCACTGAGCCGGGTGTTGTCGCTGTTCATGCTGATTACCGCCGGCTTGCTGGTGCTGTTCGTGGTCAGTGGCTCATCGGTCAGCGGCGTGCTGGCGCTGGGGCTGTTGATCGGGCTGTTCTCCAACGGCTGCGTGGCCGGGCTCTATGCCTTGTCTCCTGTGGTCTATGACGCTTCAGTGCGCGCTACCGGCGTTGGTTGGGGCATCGGTATCGGCCGAATCGGCGCGATCCTGTCACCGACGGTGGCCGGCGTACTGCTCGATGATGGCTGGCAACCCCTGCACCTGTATGGCGTGTTCGCCAGCGTCTTCGTGATTGCGGCGGGTTGCCTGTTGCTGCTCAAACCTGCGTCCAGCTCGGTACGGCCGGTGTTGGCGAATCCGTAGTTTTCTGCCAATGCGTTAACCGCTGTCTTCCATCCGCCCAAGCCCGGGCACTTGATTGCAGTCTCCCCTCGACGGTCCGCGCTTGGCCCGCGAGGGCGGCTGCCGCCAAAAAAACGGAGAACAATAATAATGATCGACACGTCCTGCACACCCGTCCGTACCGCTGTGGCGGTGTCCTTGATGTCATGCCTGAGCCTGCAGGCCTCTGCCGAGGATGAAGGCTTCTTCGAGGATGCCAAGACGGGACTGATACTGCGCAACTACTATTTCAACCGGGATTTTCGCGACCCGGGTGCAGCCAAGAACAAAGTGGAAGAATGGGCCCAGGGTTTCATCTTGAAGTTCAGTTCAGGCTACACCCCGGGCCTTGTCGGTTTCGGCATGGATGGCATCGCTCTGTTCGGCGTGAAGCTGGACAGCAGCCGGGCTGCCAGTGGCTCTGACCTGCTGCCGATGCACGATGATGGCCGTGCGGCTGACAACTACGGGCGTGCCGGCTTGGCGGCCAAGATGCGCATCTCGGCGACCGAACTCAAAGTCGGCGAGCTGTTGCCGGACCTGCCGCTCTTGCGCTACGACGATGGCCGGTTACTGCCGCAGACGTTTCGCGGGGCGATGCTCGACTCGCGGGAATTCGACGGTCTCAGCCTGCAGGCCGGCCAGTACCGCAAGGTGAGCCTGCGCAACTCGTCCGACATGCAGGACCTTTCCGCCTGGGCCGCGCCGGGGGTCTACGCCGACGGTTTCAACTATGCGGGGGCCGAGTACCGCTTCAATGCGCAGCGCACCCTGATAGGTGTCTGGCATTCGCAGCTCGAGGACATCTATCAGCAGAGCTACTTGGGCCTGCAGCACACCCAGCGCGCAGGTGACTGGACGCTTGCGGCCAACCTCGGTTACTTCATCGACAAGGAAGACGGCCAGGCACGCATCGGCGCTATCAAGAGCCGCACTGGCTACGCCTTGCTGTCGGCGTCTCACAGTGGGCACACGGTGTATCTGGGGTTACAGAAGGTCAGCGGCGACAGTCAGTGGATGTCGGTGTATGGCAGCAGTGGCCGGACCCTAGGCAACGACATGTTCAACGGCAACTTCAGCAACGCCGACGAGCGTTCCTGGCAAGCGCGCTACGACTACAACTTCGTCGCCATGGGCGTCCCAGGGCTGATGGCAATGGTGCGGTACGGCCATGGCGACAATGCCACCACCGGCGCCGGCAGCAACGGCAAGGAGTGGGAGCGCGACGCCGAGATCAACTACACCGTGCAGAGCGGCGCCTTGAAAAATCTCAATCTTCGCCTGAACAATGCGACCAACCGGCGCAGCTTCAACAGCGACTTCGACCAGACCCGGTTGATCGTGAGCTATCCACTGTCGTTGTGAGTGCCTGGGACTGTTTCGCAGTCCCAGGCCCAACCGGCGCCTGGCTTACGCTAAGATGGCGCCTCATGTCTGTGGAAGTTGCCTGGATGAGTAAGCCCGGTCAATTGGTACTGGTCGCGCTGCGCAAGATGATCGCCTCGGGCGAGCTGGCTGCCGGCGCGCGGTTGATGGAAATCCCCACCGCCGAATTGTTTGGCGTTTCGCGCATGCCGGTGCGGATGGCGTTTCGTACGTTGGAACAGGAAGGCCTGCTGGTACGTTCTGGCGGGAGGGGATTCCAGGTACGTTCGGTGAGCGCAGAGGACATCGCCGGTGCGGTCGAGGTCCGTGGCGTACTGGAGGGGTTGGCCGCACGCCAGGCTGCGGAGCGTGGGCTGGCGCCCCAGGCCCAGGAGGCGCTGCAGCGTTGCCTGTACGACGGCGACCAATTGTTTGCCAAGGGCTTCGTGACCGAAGAAGACCTGGAGCTCTACCATGACCTGAACATGCGCTTTCACCAGGTGATCGTCGAAGCCAGCCGCAATCCGGCGATCGCCGATGCCTTGGCGCGCAATGACCACCTGCCGTTCGCTTCGGTCACTGCCCTCGCGGTGGACCGCCATGACCTGTCGCGCGAATACCGACGTTTCAATTACGCGCACATGCAGCACCATTCGGTGTTCGATGCCCTGGTCAACGGCCAGAGTGCCCGCGCAGAAGCCATCATGCGCGAGCATGCCAATGCCACTCTGCGTTACGCCGAGACCTTTGCCGGGACTGCGGCGCAGGAGGGCATGAAGGTCATCATGCCCTCCTCCTGAATCCTCTCAGAGGTCGAGCACCAGCAGTGGCGTCTTCGACCGCGAGCAGCACGGGGTGAACTGATCGTTGAGCGCTTGCTCCTGTTCGGTCATGAACAGGTCGCGATGCTCTGGCACCCCTTCCAGCACACGTGTCAGGCAAGTGCCGCAAATGCCCTGTTCGCAGGACAGGGCGATCTCGATGCCGTGCCGCTCCAGCACCTGCGCCACGCTTTGGTCGGCAGGCACTTCGAAGATCTGGCCGGTGCTGCCCACCTGCACCGAAAAACTACCGTCATCGTCGCTACTGGCCGGCGCTGCGGCGAAATATTCGCGGTGCAGGCATGCTTCCTCCCAGCCCTGTGCCTTGGCGCTTTCGAGCACGTGCTGCATGAAGCCGCCAGGGCCGCACACATACAGGTGGGTATCGCCGTGCGGTTCGGCCAGCACGTTGGCAATGTCGAGCGCGGTTTCCGGCTGCTCGTCAAAGTGTACGAATAGCCGGTCGGCAAACGGCGCACTACGAATACGCTGGACAAAGGCAGCACGCTCGCTGGAGCGGGCGCAATAATGCAGTTCGAAATCGGCGCCACGCTGTGCCAGGTGCTCTGCCATGCACAGGATCGGAGTAATGCCGATACCGCCAGCAAAGAGCAGGCTGCGACGGGCATCCTGGGCCAAGGGGAACAGGTTGCGCGGCGTGCCGATGCGCAGGCGTGCGCCGCTCTGGATCTGTTCGTGCAGGCAGCGCGAGCCGCCCCGTGAGCCAGGGTCGTTGAGGACGCCGATCACATAGCGGTGGCGTTCTTCGGGGTGGTTGCACAGGGAATACTGGCGTACCAGCCCATCGGGCAGGTGCACGTCGATATGTGCGCCGGCGCTGAAGGCCGGCAGCGGGCTGCCATCGACCGCAGCCAGTTCGAAACTGCAAATGCCCTGCGCTTCGTCGTTACGGGATACCACTACGACATCGATCATGTTCGCTCTCCTCAGGCGGGCTGTACGCTGGTCGCGATCAGTGGGTCCTGGGGGGCGCGTTCCTTGGCGATCAGGCGCTCCAGTATCTTGCGCGACTGAACGCCGCCCGCATCGATGTTGAGCTTGAGCAAGTTGCGCTGGGGGTAGGCGAGCAGGTTCTGCTGCTGCCTTTCGAGCATATCCAGGTCTTCACTGAAAATCTTGCCTTGGCCTTCGCGAATGCTCGCGGTGAGGGCCTCGTCCTGCGGGGCGAAATTGCGCGCCATGCCCCAGAAGTACCAGATCGAGGTGTCGGTCTCCGGCGTGATGAAGTCGACCACGATACTCGAAGCCTTGTGCTGCGCTTCGGCGTGGTAACCGCCTTTGCCCGCATGAGCCACGCCGACTTCGATCAGCACATGGCTGGGCGGTGTGAAGCGGCAGATCTGCCAGCGGTCCACCGGTACATCGTCGGCCAGGCCGTTGCCGCGCAAGGCCATGCGCCAGAAGGGCGGAGCCATGATGTTTTCCATATGGCGGGCGGTCACCACCTCCTCGCCACTGACGGTGGTTACCGGCGGCGCTTCGTCGATTTCCTTCTGGCCGATGCTCGAGGCGTGCACATAGGTTTCGTGGGTCAGGTCCATCAGGTTGTCGATCATCAGGCGGTAATCGCAGCCGATGTGGAACAGCCCGCCGCCATAGGCCCACTCCTCGTTCTGCGCCCACTCCAGGTGGGGGATCAGGTCGGGGTCTGCCTGTGACTGGTCGCCAGGCCAGATCCAGACGAAGCCATGGCGCTCGACCACGGCGAACGTCTTGTTGCAAGGAAAGCCTCTGACGCGCTGGCCAGGCATCTCGATCGTCTTGCCGTCGCAGCCCATTACCAGGCCATGGTAGCCACACACAAGGTTGCCGTTCTCGACATAACCCAAGGACAGCGGTGCACCGCGGTGCGGGCAAAAGTCCTCCACCGCTGCGACGCGGCCCCCGGCGCCTCTGTAGAACACGATCTTTTCCCCGCAGATCTGCCGGCCGAAAGGCTTGTCGGTGATTTCGTCAGGGGTGCAGGCGACATACCAGGTGTTTTTGGGGTACATGGAGGCTCTCCGGGGGCGATGATTGTTGTTATTTAATGGATCCATTAAATATTCCGGGGAGCAGTATGGTCAATGGTTTTTGAAAAGAATTGTGGATGCTACGGGCGATTATCGGATTATTTTGAGTAATGTGGTTTTTTAGTGGATCCACTGGCAGAAAGTAGCCCTGGTTGGAGGCAGACGGATTCGCCCTGCCGAGCGGGAAGGAATCACGGCGGCAGCGGGGTTGATTGCCGGTGAAAGCATCACTGGGGTGGGGGCCGTGAAATGAACAGACGCGAATGGTATGACAACTCCGGCAATAGGTTCCGCTCCTTGGCAACGAGCACTGGGGGTTCGCCGAGAGCGGCTTGATGGCACCTCGATTCGCTTGTATCACGCCCCTGGGAGCTGATCTCTCTTGCTCGCTACCTTCTGCGCCGGGATCAACTAGAGTGGAAGTACTCTGCATAAAGCCATAACAAGACGGAGAGGTTCCCCATGCGAGTAAAGACACGCTTCGCAATGCTGGTCGCCGCCACGTTGGCAATCAGCACCGCCGCTCAGGCCGCGCCGGTGTTCATCAACATCCTGACCGGCGGCACCAGCGGGGTTTACTACCCGATCGGTGTCGGCTTGTCGCAGATCTACAGCGATGGCATCGCGGGCTCGAAGACTTCGGTCCAAGCCACCAAGGCCTCGGTGGAGAATCTGAACCTGTTGCAGGCCGGTCGAGGCGAGTTGGCGCTGGCATTGGGCGACTCGGTCGCCGATGCCAAGAACGGCGTGGAAGACGCTGGTTTCAAGACACCGCTGACCAAGTTGCGGGCGATCGGCGGGGCCTATCCCAACTACATCCAGATCGTCGCCAGCCAGGAATCGGGGATCAAGACCCTCGCGGACCTCAAAGGCAAGACCATCTCGGTCGGCGCGCCCAAATCCGGTACCGAACTGAACGCGCGCGCGATCTTCAAGGCCGCGGGGTTGACCTATGAGGACATGGGTAAGGTGCAATACCTGTCCTTCGCCGAATCGGTCGAACTGATCAAGAACAGGCAACTGGATGCGACATTGCAATCCTCCGGGTTGGGCATGGCGGCCATCCGCGACCTGTCCTCCGTCATGCCACTGAACTACATCCCCATCCCGTCCGAGGTGGTCACGAAAATCGGCAACCCGGCCTATCAGAGTGCAATGATTCCGGCCAATACCTATGACGGCCAGGCCGAAGCCGTGCCCACGGTCGCGATCACCAACATTCTGGTGACCCGCGCTGACATGCCCGATGAAGTCGTCCATGAGATGACCAGGCTGTTGTTCGACAACCTGACACGCCTGGGCAACTCACATTCGGCGGCCAAGGACATCAAGCTGGAGACTGCAGCCAAGAACCTGCCGATCGCGCTGCATCCAGGTGCCGAACGCTACTACAAGGAAAAGGGCGCGCTGTAGCCGCGCCAGGCGCAGTGGGCCTGATCGCCACTGCGCCATCGGTTCCATTCAGTGTGGTCATGAGGCAGGCAGGTCATGAATGACGAGCATCACGGCATTCCCGCAAACCCGCGGGACTGGCCGAAAACCTTGTTTTATGTAGCGTTGCTGTTTTCGATCTTTCAGATCGTCACGGCAGCCTTTTCTCCCCTCTCAAGCCAGGTGCTACGCGCGGTACATGTCGGTTTCCTGCTCTGGGTAGTCTTCCTGAGCTATCCGGCTTGCGGCAAAGCCCGCCCCTGGCAACCGCTGGCCTGGCTGCTCAGCCTGGCAGGCATCGTCACTGCCGTGTATCAGTGGGTGTTCGAGGCGGACCTGATCCAGCGCTCCGGCGACCTGACACCGGCAGACATGGTGATCGGTATCCTGCTGATCGCCTTGGTCTTCGAAGCCGCCCGACGGGTGATGGGGATCGCCCTGCCGATCATCTGTGGCCTGTTCCTGGCCTACGGTCTGTTCGGCGAGTACCTGCCCGGCGCACTGGCGCACCGGGGCTATGGGGTCGACCAGATCATCAATCAACTGTCGTTTGGTACCGAAGGGCTCTATGGGACACCGACCTATGTGTCGGCTACCTATATCTTTCTGTTCATCCTGTTCGGCGCCTTCCTGGAACAGGCGGGCATGATCAAGCTGTTTACCGACTTCGCGATGGGATTGTTCGGCCACAAGCTGGGGGGACCGGCCAAGGTGGCCGTCGCCTCGTCAGCCTTGATGGGGACCATTACCGGCTCGGGGATTGCCAACGTCGTGACGACAGGGCAATTCACCATTCCTCTGATGAAGCGCTTTGGCTATCGGCCCGCCTTCGCCGGCGGGGTGGAAGCCACCTCCAGCATGGGCAGCCAGATCATGCCGCCGGTGATGGGTGCGGTAGCCTTCATCATGGCTGAGACCATCAATGTGCCGTACGTGGAAATTGCCAAGGCCGCATTGATACCCGCCATGCTTTATTTCGGCTCGGTGTTCTGGATGGTTCATCTGGAAGCCAAGCGCTCCAACCTCAAGGGATTGCCCAAGGACCAATGCCCCAGCGCATTCGGCGCCGTAAAGCAAAGCTGGTACCTGCTGATTCCCCTGCTGGTGCTGGTCTACCTGCTGTTTTCCGGGCGCACCCCGCTGTTCTCCGGCATGGTCGGATTGGCGTTGACGGCCATCGTGATTCTCGGCTCAGCGATCATTCTCAGGGTGCGGCACCTCGGCCTGCGCTGTGCGTTCTGGATTGCGCTGGGCGTGCTGTGCACAGGCTTCTTTCAACTTGGGATCGCCGTCATCTTCGCGGTCATTGCGGTGCTGGTGTTGGTGTGCTGGTGCCTCAAAGGCGGGCGGGAAACGCTGCTCATCTGCCTGCACGCACTGGTCGAAGGCGCACGCCACGCGGTTCCTGTGGGGATCGCCTGCGCATTGGTGGGCGTGATCATCGGTATCGTTTCGCTCACGGGCGTGGCCTCGACCTTTGCCGGCTACATATTGGCCATTGGCCGAGACAACCTGCTGCTGTCACTGATACTGACGATGGTCACCTGCCTGGTGCTGGGCATGGGCATACCGACCATCCCCAATTACATCATCACCAGCTCGATCGCAGCGCCTGCCCTGCTGGAACTGGGTGTGCCGCTGATCGTGTCGCACATGTTCGTGTTCTATTTCGGCATCCTCGCCGACCTGACACCACCGGTCGCCCTCGCCTGCTTTGCCGCAGCCCCCATCGCGAAAGAAAGCGGATTCAGAATCAGCCTCTGGGCGGTGCGCATCGCGCTGGCAGGTTTCGTCATTCCGTTCATGGCGGTCTACAACCCGGCGCTGATGCTGCAAGGTGACGATTTGTGGATGACTGTCTACATGCTGGTCAAGACCCTTCTGGCGGTCGGCCTCTGGGGAGTGGCGTCCACTGGTTATCTGCAACAGAAAATGGCCATCTGGGAACGCTTGTTGAGTCTTGGCGCGGGGGCCCTGTTGATCGTGTCGCTGCCGCTGACCGATGAAATCGGCTTCGTACTCGGGATTCTGGTACTGCTTCAGCACGTCTGGCGGTCCAGGCACGCAAGGATGGCCAATGCATGATCGACTTGTGCCTGGGTCTGGCCGGCAGTGTTTGGGCGCAGTTGCCGGTGTCGCATTTCACATTGGCGTGGAACCACAGCATCGAAAAGATTCGTTGGGAGGAAGACTATCGCGTCACCCGCGAAGGCTTGGTCCTGGAGGAAGCCAGGATTCGAGGTAGCGGTGCGGGAATGGAGATACCTGACGACGCTCGACTGGAAAACGGCAGTTGGCACTTTCAGCGCCTCTTGCAGCCCCTGCAACCTCTGAGGCTAGGGCGAACCCCGGAGGCTGGCGACTACCAACTGTGCGTCGACGGGACGTGTCGATTCATGAGCCGATGGGTCGGATCACCCACCAACAGCCAGCCTTTCATACAGCTATGGAGTTGCGAGGCAGTCAGGCAACCATCGCAGGACAATCCTCGAGCGAACTGAACACTTCGCCAATCCGCCATAGAGAAGACAAGCGTGGCCGGCAAGACCCGCAGTCGCTAACCGGCAAGCGCGGACATTCTCAGGTAAGCACGCGCCGCAGGAAAGCCCGAGTCCCGCCTGGAGACTCAGGCCAGGTCGCTAGATCAGCTCAAGAATCTCCTCAAGGCTTTCCACCGCACGCAGATCCGGCGCGGCGTCGAGCGTGGAAATCGACGGGTTCACCAGAAAACCCTGCGTCGCCCGCCGCAGCATGTTGATGTCATTGAAGGCATCGCCAACCGCCAGCACTCGCTGACCTTCGGCGAGGGCCTTGTCGACAGGCTCTTCCTTCCCTCGGCGTGGGTAGTAGTCGCAGCCCGAGACAAACCCGTGGCTATCTGCCGTCAAGCGGTGACACCAGGTCGTTGGCTCGCCCAGCGCCTGCAGCAGTGGGTCTGCCAGCTCATGGAAGCAGTCGGAGATGATGTTGACTCGATAACCTCTGGCTTCCAATGCCTGCAGAAACGCCACGGCACCGGCGAACGGTTCGACCGTAGCGAGGATCCGTTGGACATCGCTCAAGGTGATCCCATGCTCGCGCAGCAGGGCGATGCGCTGGCGCATGAGCGCATCATAGTCAGGGATCTCCCTGGTCGTGGCGAACAGCTCCCTGATGCCGGTGCGCACCGCGATCGCCGGCCACAACTCGGGCACCAGCACGCCTTCCAGGTCGATGCAGGCCAGTTTGCTCAAGGCGCCCATCAGCGTGCCAGCCCAGGCAGCACCAGGCTCACGCCTAGCCCGATGAGGACGGTGCCGATCACCTTGTCGACGATATGCTGCTTGGCCAGCATGCGCTGGCGCAGGGCCTCGGCCGAGAAGAACAGGGCAACGAAGCTGAACCACACCCAGTGCGAGAACGACATGAACAGCCCGTAAGCGAAGTTGGTCGCCAAGCTGTTGCTGACCTGCACCACTTGGCTATAGGTAGCCACCACGAACAGCATGGTCTTCGGGTTCAGCGCATTGGTCAAAAACCCCATGGCGAAGGCCTTGCCGGCGGACGGGCGCGGCCCGGTGGCGGTTCCCAGTTGCACAGTGGACTTGCTGGTCAGCGACTTCCAGCCCAGGTAGATCAGATAACCCGCGCCGAGAGCCTTCATGGCCATGAACAGCAACGGAGAGTGGGTAATGACCAGGGCGATGCCCAGCACGGTATAGAACACGTGCACCTGCACCCCGCAGGCGATGCCGAAGGCAGCCATGAGCCCGCTGCTGCGCCCGTAGGCGTAGCTGTTGCGGGTGACCATCGCGAAGTCGGGGCCTGGACTGATCACTGCAAGGATGGTGATTGCGGCTACGGCTATCAATTCGTTCATGCAAGGACTCCGAGGCGGCATGGTCCGGCCATGCCGCCGTATCGTTCAGCGTTTGCTGAAGGTGATGACAAGCACATCCCGGTAGGCGGGTTGCAGCGGATCGAGCTGGATGATGGGCGTGACTCCGTGCAGGGTCTGCTCATCGTTGACGATGGCCGCCTCCATCGCCTCGGAAAGGGTGTACTGACTCAGCGGACGTTTGTTGCGGTCGTAGATGCTGGTCTCGCCGTTGACCACGTTCACCCGATTGACCATCATCATGAACACGAAATTGACGCCGTCGCGGTGCACCCCTTCCGGAGTGGGCGAAGCCGCCAGCTGCGAGGCATTGATGCGGAACTGGTGCACCTCGATGTGCCAGGTGTAATACGGCGCCAGACGGCTGAACGTGGTGCAGCACAGTTCCAGTGCTGCGGTCATGACCTTGTTCTGCGCGGTGCCGGGCTCGATCGGGGCGAAGTGTCGGGCGATGCCACCGTTGAGGGTGTTGTAGTCCAGGCTTTGATAATGCGGCTGATGGGCCTCGAGCCTTGGGCAGATGCTGCCAGGGTTGGCGCTGTAGGTCGCATGACGGCGCAAGCGATAGGTGCCCCTGTCCTTCATGAACATGTCCTGCTCCAGACGGTTCCAGCTTTCCTGAAACTCGGCCCAGTCTTCCAGGGCGTCCGGCTCGATGACGCTGAGCAGGCTGGCGATCTTGCGCGCGGGCAGGAAAGCAAAATCCTTTTGCGCTACGATTTCGCACAGGTTCTGAACGCTGTGCTGGCTGGCGAAATACGCTTCCGTTCGCTGATCCTGTGGGGTGACGCGCTCCCTCGTGTTCATCGGCTCCCTCCTTTTGGCTCCCCACTCATGCTTGAGTGCTAGGTGGCAAGGATCATGGCAATTTGCCTGACAGAAGAAAAACGATTTATATACTCTGAATCTGTGAGAAATCATCGCCTATATGAAGCTCCCTGCATTGACGTCTTTCCATTTCTTCACGGTCGCCGCACAGACCGAGAGCTTCGTGCAGGCGGCACGCCTGCTGCACGTCACCCACGGCGCGGTCAGCCGTCAGGTACGGTTGCTGGAGGAAGCCATCGGCGTCGAGCTGTTCGAGCGCCGCAACCGGGCGATCTTCCTCAATGACGCCGGCAGGCTGCTGTACAACGTCACCCGCCCCTTCTTCGAGCAGCTCGAAGGCACCGTCTACCGACTGCAGCGAGAAGCGCGCGAGGAGGTGCTGGTGGTGTCCTGCGAACCTACCATCGCCATGAAATGGCTGATCCTCCGCCTGCCTGATTTCCAGGCGGCCCACCCGAACCTGCAATTGCAGCTGCTGGCTGCCGGCGGACCTATCGACTTCGCCCGTTCAGGCGCGGACGTGGCGGTACGTCGCGACGACTTCCACTGGGATAAGTCGATACACAGCGAGACGATCTGCGAGGAATGGATCGGGCCAGTCTGCACCCCGACGCTGCGGCCCGAAGGCCAGCGGCTCGATGGCCTGCGCCTGCTGCGCAGCAAGACCCGGCCCTTGGCCTGGGACAACTGGATGCGCCTGGTGGACGTCGCGGCCCCGGAAGCGACGTGGTTGGAATACGAGCACTTCTATCTCTGCATCCAGGCGGCTGCGGCGGGGTTGGGGGTCAGCATGGCGTCCTTGCTGATGGTTCAGGATGAGCTGGAGTCGGGACAGCTGGTTGCGCCGTTCGGCTTCAGGCGGGATGGCTCGAGGTACTGCCTGCTGTCACCTCGCTCGTTCGATGACGGTTCCAAGTGCAGGGTGTTTCTTGACTGGATCACCGAGCAGATGGCGGACAGTGCCCGGAGGGTCGAGGCGCAGTGATAAGCGACGATGGGGCTACGTCTGCCCCCAATCATGGATCGGCCAGACCGATGGCCGCCGGACGACCGTTTTCTACCTGACCTCGGCCCTTCGCGGCAGGCAACCCACAGCCAAATCGGGCTGCTTGGCAGATGCGATCCTTGTGGGAGCGGGTTCACCCGCGAACACCGGCAAAGCCGGTGCCATGCACCGCGTCGCATTCTTCGCGGGTAAACCCGCTCCCACAGGGTACGCGCAGTGCTTGCGGGCGTTGATTACTTCGCATGCTCAGAAGTTTGATGATGCGGTGTCTAGGCCAGCCCGATTCTCGCCCTTACTACCGCATCAAATACACCATCCCCTTAAGACCCCCCACAACTGTTTCCAGACGACCCGCATCGGTTATACTTCTTAACGATTTCCAACCACCTTCACCCTCTGACGCACGAGATCGCATGAAGACATCCCCTGCACTTCAATCCGGCGCCGACAGCAGCGAGACCTCTGCGCCGACAGACCTCAACGATCTGGTTGGCTACGCCTTGCGCCGCGTGCAGATGAAGGTGTTTCAACACCTTGTCGAGTGTCTGACGCCCTACGACCTGCGGCCCGCGCAATTTTCCGCGCTGGCGATCATCGCGCAGAACCCAGGCCCCACGCAGGCCGAACTGGCCAAGGCCTTGAACATCGAGCCGCCGCAGGTGGTGCCACTGCTCAACAAACTCGAAGAAGCGGGCCTGGCACTGCGGGTACGCAGCAAGGCAGACAAGCGCTCTTATGGCCTGTACTTGAGCAAGGCGGGCGAGAAACTGCTGAAAACGCTTTACGGGGTCGCCGAAGAAAGCGACCGGGCCGCGACTGCCAACCTGGACGATGACGAACGCCAGCAATTACTCACCCTGCTGCGCAAGGCCTATTAGCGCGGCATCGGGATCAAGCTGGGCCACCCATGCCAAGCCTGGTGACCGGCTGCGGATGGTGACGCCGATCTCAGAATACAAACGGCAAAGGCTGCTCGGCCGCTTGCAGGCGCTGCAGCCGATACTCAACACGTAGCCACAACTGGTCAAAGAAAAAAGCCGCCGTCTGGCGTTTGCGCCGATAGAACGGCTGATCCTCGTGCATCAGCGCCAATCGCGCCGCCCGGGCCCACGCATGGCCCAACAGCAGCATCGCCAATGCCTGTAGAAAATCACCAGCGGCTCTGTAGGCATATTCCTTGTCCTCATGCTGATGAAGCCCACGCACCCAAGACCGCAACCTGTCGCTGGCGACGCGCAACTGCCGCGCCCAGCGAATGCCTTCGTCATCGCTCGCCAGCGCAGCATCTTCAAGCACGTCGTCCAGCAGCGCTTCAAGCGCCTCGCCACGATCGCCGAGCACCTTGCGCAGGAGTAGATCGTTGGCCTGGATCTCATTGGTACCCTCGTAGATCATGGCCACGCGGCTGTCGCGCAAGGTCTGCTCGATGCCCGATTCGGTGACGTAACCGTAACCGCCGAAGACCTGCAGCGCTTCGCTGGCCAGTTGGAACCCTTGCTCGGTGAAGAAGGCCTTGACCATTGGCGTCAGCAACGCGATGCGCGCTTCCAGCGTTTGCCGGGCCACGCCTTGCGCCTGTTCGGCAAGATCGATCAGGTGAGCGCACCAGTAGCCGATGGCACGCATCCCTTCGGTCAACGCTCGAGACTGCCATAACACCTGGCGCACGGCCGGGTGGAAAGCGACAGGATCCGCAGCCGCGACCTGAGCACCTTCGGGGCGGATCACAGCGCGCATCTGCACGCGCTCCTGCGCATAAGCGAATGCGCGCTGACCCGCGCTTTCCGCATGGGCCAAGCCCTGTAGGCCCACGTAGGTACGGGCGCTGTTCATCATCACGAACAGAGCCGCCAGGCCGCGATGGGGTTCGCCGATCAGCCAGCCCTGGGCCTGGGTGAAGCTCAGACTGCAGGTGGCACTGGCGTGGATGCCCATCTTGTGTTCAATGCCGGTGCAATGCACGCCATTGGGCTGGCCTTGCACCGTCAACTTGGGTACCAGAAACAGAGAAATCCCACGACTACCCGCGGGGGCACCGGGCAGGCGCGCCAACACCAGGTGCACGATATTGTCGGTCAGGTCGTGCTCGCCCCCAGATATGAACACTTTGTTGCCAGTAAGCCGATAAGTGCCTGATTCATCCATCACCGCCTGAGTGCGTAGCAGACCCACATCGCTACCGGCCTGGGGTTCGGTCAGGCACATGGTGGGCAGGCATTCACCGCTGACGATCTTGCCGAGCCAGGTCTGGCGAAGCTCTGGAGAGCCAAACTGAAGCAGGCATTGGTAGGCGCCATGGGCAATGCCGCTGTACATGGCCCAGCCATGATTGCAGGCGTAGATCACTTCATGCAGGGCAGCGCCGAGCAGCAGCGGCAGGCCCTGGCCGCCGTGTTCCACCGCGCAGACCAGGCCTGGCCAGCCGCCTTCCACATAGCGCTGATAGGCCTGGCGAAACCCCATTGGCGTGCTCACGTGGCCGTCCTGAAAATGGCAGCCTTCGCGATCGCCGCTCATGTTCAAGGGCAGCAGCTGGTTTTCTGCGAAGCGCGCGCCCTCCTCCAGCAACTGCTGGGCCAGGGCGCTGTCCACATCGGCGAAGCGCTCGGATTCGGCCCAAGCCGCCGGTGCTTGCAGCCATTGTTCGATCACAAACCGGATGTCTTGCAGCGGAGCGCGATAAGTCGACACGTGAAACTCCTTTCAGGCAACAGCCAAGGGATTTTCCAACAGCAAGGCCATGCCCTGGCCACCACCGACGCAGGCCGACGCCACACCATAACGCTGCCCACTGGCGCGCAGTTGTCGGGCAACGCTGATGACCAGGCGCAAACCGGTAGCGGCCAGTGGATGGCCCAAGGCGATAGCGCCGCCACAGGCGTTCAGGCGTTCAGGCGCGATGCCCAGGGATCGCTGGACCGCCACGATCTGCGCGCCCTGGGCCTCATTGATTTCGAAGCAGGCGATATCGTCCAGCGAGAGCCCTGCCCGCTCCAGCAGCAAGCGGATGGCTGGCACCGGGCCTAGCCCCATCACCTCGGGCGCCACGCCCACCACGCTGCTGGCACGCAACCAGGCCAAGGGTTTGCGCCCGGCCAGCCTTTCGGCCGAGCACATCAGCACAGCGGCCGCGCCATCCACTACCGCGCAACTATTGCCCGCGGTTTGCACGCCTTGCGGGTAGAGCGGTGAAAGCTGCTGCAGACGCTGCGGGGATGTGGCACGCGGATGGCTGTCTTCAGTGACGGCTTCGATGCCGCGCGGCAGACGAATACCGCGCGGCAGCAAGCCGGGCGCTTCGAACATTTCGTTGGAGACGCTGACGCATTCGTCGGTAAACCACCCTTGCGCCCGTGCGGCCATGGCGCGCGCGAAGCTCTGGGCCGCCCATGCGTCTACCGCTGCCCGGGAGATCTGGTATTGCCGGGCGATATTCTCGGCAGTCTGGATCATGCTGATGCCCACTGCGGGGTCGAACAATGCTTCCCAGAGGAAGTCCTTGAAGCCGACTTCGCCGCCCAGCCGAAAGCCGCCACGATGGGTGTAGGCAACGATCGGATTGCGTGACATCGATTCGGCCGCCACACACAGCACCGTGCCTGCTTCCCCCGCCTGGATCTGCTCACCCGCCTGGCGCAGCAATTCGAAACCGGTCGCGCAGATCCGTTGCACCATGAGCGCCGGCACCGCCTGGTCGACCCCGCAGTAGAGTCCGATATGCCTGGGCAGCATGTAGGCATCGAAGTCCGCCTGGGCCATGGACCCAGCCAGCACGCTGTCTACCTCGCTTGCGTCCAGCCTGGCCCGCTGCAACACAGCACGGCCGGCCTTGATGCCCAGATCGGTAGGCGAGACTAGACCGAGCGGGCCATTGAGGTCGACCCACGGCGTCCGTATCCCGTCGAGCAACGCGGTCGCCGGAAAAGCGCGAAACTGACCGCGGGCCTTCATGAAGCTTCTACACGCAACGGCCCCGGCCCTGCATACAGGTTGTCGATCAGGCCGTGTCGCAGTTGCAGCACCATGCGCTGGTTGAGCGAGCCCTTGTCGGTGATCTCGCCACGGTCGATGGACGGTGCTTCGCTGGCCAAGGCCGCGAATTGGATGTAGCTGGCGTTGCCGGTGGCGTCACGGTTGAGCGTGGCCAGCAAGCTGGCCAGCCAGTCACGCACCGCGGGCGACGACAGTACCTCGGTGTCGCTTGCCTGCGCCCCAAGCCCGGACAGCTGCCGGCATTCGGCCAGGCGGGGGAAGATCAGCAACCCCAGGCATTCGCGATCAGGACCCAGCACCACGGCATCCAGCACATAGGGGGCGCCCTGCAAGATCACCTTGGTGCGCATCGGGCCGACGCTGACGAACACCCCGGAGGACAATTTGAAATCCTCGGCAATACGCCCGTCGTACATCAGGCCCAATTGCGGATTGTCGGGGTCGCACAGGCGCACCGCGTCACCGCTGCGGTAGAACCCCTCTTCGTCGAACGCTTCAAGGGTCTGCTGGGAAGAGCGCCAGTACCCCGGCATCACATGGGGCCCGCGAAATCTCGCCTCGAGCTTACCGTCCACCGGCACCAACTTGACCTCGCAACCGGGGGCCGGCAGGCCGATGTAACCGGCTACCGACAGCGGCCCGGTGGTAAAGGTGCAGGAAGGCGAAGTCTCGGTCATGCCCAGCCCCGCCATCATGCGTATGCGTTCGCCGCAATGGGCCACGGCCACGGCGTCAAGGCGATCCCAGATGGCCTGGGACAACCCGGCACCGGCGAAAAAGAACAGCTTCATACGTTGGAAAAAGCGCTCGCACAGGGCGCTATCCTGCTCCAGCGCCTTGACCAGTTCCTCCCAGCCCTTGGGCACGGTCAGGTACGCAGTGGGGGAGATATCCTTGAGGTTGTCCAGCGTCTGGGCAAAGCCCTGCGGTGTCGGCTTGCCATCGTCGATATACAGTGTGCCGCCGTTGTACAGCACAATACCGACGTTGTGGCTGCCGCCGAAGGTGTGGTTCCACGGCAGCCAGTCCACCAGCACCGGCGGCACTTCGGAAAACTCCGGGAAGGTCTGCAAGAGCATCTGCTGGTTGGCACACAGCATGCCTTGGGTGGTGACGACGGCCTTGGGCAGCTTGGTGGAGCCGGAAGTGAACAGGAACTTGGCCAGGCTTTCCGGGCGCAGCTCGGCGAAGGCTTGGTCGGCACGGAATTGCGCGACGGTGGCCAGGACATCGGCGAACGGCGTGCTCGCCCGCCCCGGCAGTTCGCCCTGGCCCATCACCAGCGTGACCGAGGTCTCGAACACCGCATCGATGGCTCTGCCATAGGCAGCATCGGCCGCGAAGACCAGGCCCGGTTGCAGTGTTTCGACGATATGGCGCAGCTTGCCGAAATCCTGGGACAGCAGTGAATAGGCCGGCGACACTGGGCAATAGGGTATGCCGGCATACAGCGCGGCCGTGGCCAATTGCACGTGCTCAAGGTCGTTGCCGGACAGAATCACCAGAGGGCGTTCGGCGCTCAGGCCCTGATCCAATAACCAAGTGGCGATGCGTCGAACACGCTGCAACATATCGGCGTAGCTGATGTGCTGCCACTGCCCATCGACACCACGGCGCGCGACGAACGTCTGCTCGCCTCGATGCTCGGCCCAATGCAGCAAGCGCTCCATCAACCGTGCGGGGTACGCGTTGAGCTGTTCCACGGGGTCGAGATACAGGACGTCGCCATGCTGGCGCACCTGTACCTGAGGCTGCCCGATCTTGACGGCGCGCACTGGCGCGCGCTGGGCAACGGAGAGGGTATCGCAGTCCATGAAGGCTACCTCGGCCTTGACGCGCCCACGGGCCGAGAGGCCCGAGGGTGCATTCGCTATTGTTGTTTTGAGTGCGTGCGTTAAATCGGGTAATGCCGTGCGCCATGCTGCACGGTGACCCAGCGCAGTTGAGTAAAGGCATCGATGGCCGCCGTGCTGCCGAAGCTGCCGTAGCCACTGGCCTTGACCCCGCCGAACGGCATCTGCGCTTCGTCATGCACCGTCGGCCCATTGATATGGCAGATCCCTGATTCCAGGCGCTGGGCCAGGGCCAAGGCACGCTGGGTATCGCGACTGAAAATAGCCGCGCTCAGGCCGAACTCGGAGTCGTTGGCCAACGCCAGAAGCGCATCGTCACCGCTGGCGCGCAGCACCACCGCGACCGGCCCGAAAGACTCTTCGCGATACAACTTCATCTGGGCGTTGACGTGGTCGAGCAGCACCGGTTGCATGACGCTTCCTGAGCGCTCGCCGCCCGCCACCAGGGTCGCGCCCTTGGTGACGGCGTCATCGACCAGGCCCTGAATGCGCTCGCCGGCCCCAGCATCGATCAACGAACCCAGCGCCGCGTCGGCCTGCGAAGGGTCCCCCGCGCGCAAGCGGCGGACTTTCTCGCCGAGCTTGGCGACGAATACGTCGGCCACTGTCTCGTCGACGATCAGACGCTCGGTGGACATGCAGATCTGGCCCTGGTTGAAGTAGGCACCGAAGGCCGCGGCTTCAACCGCCGCATCCAGATCGGCATCGGCCAGCACCAGGAACGGCGCCTTGCCGCCCAGCTCGAGCACCGCCGGCTTGAGGTGCCGCGCAGCCAGTTGCCCGACGATACGTCCGACGTGGGTAGAGCCGGTGAAATTCACCCGACGCACCGCCGGATGAGCGATAAGGCGCTCCACCACCGCGGGCGCATCTTGCGGGGCGTTGCTGATCACGTTGACCACCCCATCGCCCAAGCCGGACTCCTGCAGCACCTTGCCGATCAGGCCATGCACCGCCGGGCTGGCTTCGGATGCCTTGAGCACGACGGTGTTGCCGCAGGCCAGGGGCATGGCGATAGCGCGCGTGGCCAGAATCACCGGGGCATTCCACGGCGCGATGCCCAGCACCACGCCACAGGGCTGGCGCAGGGCCATGGCAAAGCTGCCCGGCACGTCGGAGGGGATGACGCTGCCCTGGATCTGGGTAGTCATGGACGCCGCTTCGCGCAGAATGTTGGCCGCCAACATGACATTGAAACCGTACCAGTCGGCCTTGGCACCCGTTTCCACGGCCATGGCCAGGAATTCGTCGCGCCGGGCGTCCAGGGCATCGGCCGCCTTGAGCAAGCGCCCGCGGCGCTCGCTTGGCCCCAGCGCGGCCCAGGCGGGGAATGCCGCCTGGGCCGCTTCGACCGCGGCGTCGGCGTCGGCCAGCGTCGCCGCGGCGACCACCGACACCACCTCGCCGCTGACCGGATGGCGGCGCTCGAACGTGCCGCTGTCGCTGGCCGCGCGGGTCTTACCGCCAATTAACAATGGCACTTCGAACATCGGGCATTCCTCTTTTCTGTTTATTCGGGAATGAAGGTCGAGAGCGCTCAGCGCTTGTAGGCTTGCAGGCCTGGCTTGATGCTCTTGTCGTCGAGGAACTGCTTCAAGCCCTGCTCGCGCCCGTGCTCCGGGTCACGCAGCTGCGCCTGATCAAGCTTGGCGTACAGGTAGTCCTCGTTCTGCTCCCAGGTCAACTCACGGCAACGCTTGAAGCCATTCTTCGCGGCACGCAGGACAACCGGGTTCTTGTCCAGCAGGTCCTGGGCGAGCAGCACCACTTCATCGCGCAATTGCGCCAGAGGCACGCTTTTATTGACCAAGCCCATCTGCGCGGCTTTTTGCCCCTCGAAGGTCTTGCCGGTCATGATGTAGTACAGCGATTCACGGTGGCCCACGGTGTCGGCCATGGCCTTGCTGACCAGGTTGCCCGGTGGGATACCCCAGTTGATCTCGGACAGGCCGAAGGTGGCTTCATCAGCGCAGATCGCCAGGTCGCATGCGACCAATGGGCTGAAACCGCCACCGAAACACCAGCCGTTGACCATGGCGATCGTAGGCTTGCTGTAGAAACGCAGCAGCTTCCATTGCCATTCCGAGGCATCGCGGCGGATGCGCTCTTGAAGGATTTCCGGCCCGGCGTCCACTTCGCGGAAGTACTCCTTGAGGTCCATGCCAGCGGTCCAGGCGCTGCCTTCACCGGTCAATACCAGCACGCGAGCGTCAGCATCCTGCTCGACGGTTTCCAGCACATCGCGCATTTCACGGTTGAGCGTAGGGCTCATGGCGTTGCGCTTTTCAGGACGGTTGAAGCTGACCCAGGCGATGCCCTGCTCGACAGTGACTTTCACGGTCTGCCAGCGGTTGTCGTATTGCCCCATCACACACCTCTTGTACTGATTGTTCTTCGTGGTTGACTGAACATTAGCTCGGCCATTTAGTTAAGTCAATTAACCATTAATAAAATTATCTATTTTAACTCGAACGCGTCGTAGACAACGGCATTTCCCAGGCGCATGGCGCTGCCCACGCCCACCGTGCGGTTGAGCCATGCGTATTGAGGCGCCGAGGTTTCGAAACGCAGCGTGATGCGAAACTGGTATTGGCTGGGGTCGACAGCCTCGCCGGCGGCGACTTTTTTCATCACCTCCGGGGGGCCGAAGCGGTAACCCTCGGTACGCAGGTAGATCAACGCGCCATCGTCCGTTTGCAGCAAGTAACGGGTGTCGATGATGGCGACCCCCTCCGGGGTCACCACTTGCCAGTCCGCGCCGCTGTTGAGAATGGTGCCCTTGAGCCGATCCCCCTCGAAATGCCCGCCGGTGATGGGGATGATCCGCCGCTTGCCCTGTCCGCTGGTGGCACCCAACTCCCAGATCGGCGCTACCAGGTCGACACTGAAACGCGCCAGCGGCTCGAGCTTGAGCGGCGGCGGGTCATAGCTCGCGGCCTGGGCCAGAGCGGCGCAACCGCTCAACAGCATGACGGCCAGCACGTTGCGCAGGTTCATGGCGCGACCTCTCCCGAAGCAGCTGCTTCGGTTTGCGGCGCGCGCCGCCCCAGCAGCGCCATCGCGGCCACGGCCGCCACTACCAGTCCCGGCGAGGCGGCCAGCAACAAGCCCCCTACTCCCGCCCCCGCGGCGAGGATCTGCCCTGCCGCCAATGGCCCGGCCATCGACCCTAGGCGGCCCACCGCCACCGACGCGCCCACGCCCGTGGCGCGCACCTGCGTTGGATAGAGCGTTGGTGCCAATGCGTAAAGCACCAGCTGGCCGCCGATGGCGCAATAACCGGCGGTAAAGCCCGCCAGCAGGATCAAGCCGAAGCTGGTCGACAGGCCCAGGCCCGCCAACGAGGCGAGCATGCCCGCGTAGGCAATGCACACCGCGCGCGGCGCGTGGCCACGATCCATCATACGCCCGGTCAGGAACGAACCCGCCGCGCCGCCGAAGTTGAACAGAATCTGCACCGCGCCGGCCTGCGGCCGCGTATAGCCCTGGCCAATCAGCAGCGAGGGCAGCCAGTTGAGCAACATGTACAGCACCGTCAGGGTAAAGAAACATGCCAGCCACAGCAGTAACGTACGACTCGCCCGGCCGGGGCCGAACAGTTGCGCTGCCAGCCCGTTTTGCGTTCCAGCGACCGTGGCCTGGGCACGAAACGCCTGGGATTCGGGCAGCCAGACCATCAGCACGAACGCAATTGCAATGGGCGCGAAACCGCCGACGTAGAACACCGCGCGCCAACCCTCGCCCAAGCCCACCATGCCAATCACCGAAGCGATGACGCCACCCAAGGGCACGCCGCAGTAGGTCAGGCTGACCGCCGTACTGCGCAAGCGCTCGTGGGCGGCTTCACTGGTTATGGCGATGAGAATCGGCAACGCCGCGCCCAGGCCCAGCCCCGTCATCAGCCGCGCGACCAGCAGCGATGGATAATCCCAGGCGTGTGCGGTCCCCAATGAGAACGCCCCGAACAGCAACACTGCCATGATCAGGATACGTTTGCGCCCCAGGCGGTCAGCCAGCCACCCCCCGACGAAGGCGCCAGGCAGCAGGCCGAGCAGACCGGCACTGAACACCCAGCCCAGCATCGCGGAGGTCAAGGCGAATTCCTTGGCCATGTGCGGCGCGGCAATACCGGTGGCTTGCAGGTCAAGCCCTTCGAGCAGGGCCACGAGGAAGCACAAGCCGATAGTCAGTACCGGTCGGTGCGGATGTGCGTTTGAACCACTCATGTGCAGCCCTCTTGTTGTTATGCGTAGGGAAATCAGAGCCTGAAGGTCGCGCGCACGGACACGAACGAAGAGTCGTCGCCTCCGGCATCCCGGATGGCGGCGCCTATGTCGTAGTACTTCAGGTCCAGGTCGAGCGTCAGGTTCGGTGTGGCCAGCCAGCGGGTGTTGGCGCGGTAGATGGTGCCCACGTGTCGACCGGTGCCGCGGGTGTTGGCGAGCATGCTCATGCCAGGCATGTATACGCCGTCGTCGGTACTCTGTTTCCACACTTCGAAGATACCGGGCTCGAAGCGCAGGGTGCGCCAAGGTGAAAAGCCGAACGTCGGGCCGACGACGATGACGTTGCTCAAGGTGGTCAGGCTGGCCTCGCCGTACACGCCGTTGCGTGGGTACAGGGAATCGAATGTGCCGACCTTGCCATCGCCTGCTTCGCTGTCGCCGCTGGCCGCGTCAAGGCGCAGACCCAGACGTGGTTGCCACGGGCAGGTGAAGGTGTAACCGGTATCGCTGGATATCGCCCAGGCACGAATGGAGGCGTTGCCCAGATGCCCGGTCTGCCCGGCCAGGTCCCAACTCCAATCGATGGTTTGAGAGCGGCCGAACAACCGGGTGCCGAAGGTGTAGCGTTTCTCATCACCGGTTTCGCCCGCCAGACCGCGGTCTTCGGTTTCGAGACCGAACGCGAACAGGTCGATGTTCCACGCCTGGGTCAGCGGCAGGGTTCCATACAGACCATAGAACTTGACCGCATTGTTGCTACCATCGTCCCAACTGTCTTCGCCGGTCTCGACGGGACGTACCGCGAAGGCATCCAGCTTGCGTCCGTCCTTCAAGTTGAGGCTGGCGCGCAAGCCATCGAAACTCTGGCGAATGTTGGGGACATCGCGGTATGTCACGAACACCTGATTGCCGAACCCCATTTCCTGGCGGCCGACGCGGGTCGTGTAGCGCCCACCGGCAAAGTCATGGTTCAGGTCGATAAAAGCCTGGCGTACTTCGTTGCGGCTTTCGTCATTGGGCGAATACAGATCCTTGCCGAACGCTCGGGTGTTCTCTACCTGCACGAAGGTACGCAACGCGTCGTCGAACAGGTGCAGGTCGGCATGGGCTTGCAGGCGCTGCATCACGTAGGAATCGTCGTCGAGCCCGCGCAAGCCGAAGAATGGTTTATCCAGTGAATCGGCGCGATACCGCGCTTCCGCGCCAAGTTGCAACCATGCGCTTTCGGACAGTCGATGGTAGCGCAGACCGTCGAAGGGATCCGTGGCTTTGCTCGGGTCCTCCAGAAAGCGGTAATCCTCGACCCAGCGCGGCGCGCCGGGCCGCCCCGGCCGATTGTCTTCCAGGGGACTCGCCGCCTGTGAAAGCTGGGCGATTGATAACAGCGCGAGGGACAGGCATGCCCCCGTCAACGGCTTGGTCATCAGAATATCCTTTCTTGTTGTTGTGGAAATGGATAACTCTGTTAACGATTATTTTGCTTAACCATGCTGCCGTCAATAGGAGGCGCATACTATTGCCCCTGGCTGTGTACGATACTCGTTCGGTGATCGAACACTTTTAGACCCCCCAATTCAGGGGTATTGGCGGGGTGAGCTAAGCAAGAAACGTTTCAGTCGAATGCGCTGGCCTTTCCTTTGCTTGACAAGATGATTAAATATAAAAATTATGCGCTTGCCTTTTATCCACAATAATAAGAGCCACCCATGACCCATTCGAAGCCTTTGCTAGCTCTTACCCTGCTGTTGCTTGGCGCGAGCCAAGCGTTCGCCGCGCCAATCGTTAAACAGCCAAACATTCTGCTCGTGGTCGCGGATGACCTGGGTTTTTCCGATCTTTCTGCGCTGGGCAGTGAGATCGCTACCCCTCACCTGGACAAGCTCCTCGCCGAGGGGCGCTTGATGCTGGACTTCCATGCCGCGCCGAGTTGCTCGCCCACCCGCGCCATGCTCATGTCCGGCAACGACCCGCATCTCTCGGGCGTAGGCATGATGGCCGAGTCCCGCGGGCGTCTGCCGGCTGGCAGCGAGGTGCAGCCGGGATATGAAGGCGTGCTGGGCGCCAATGTGGCCACGCTCGCCGAACTCTTGCGCGATGCGGGTTACCGCACGTACATCGCCGGCAAATGGCACTTGGGCATGGAGCCTGCCCAGCAGCCCCAGAACCGCGGCTTTGACCAGGCTTACGTATTGCTGGAGGGAGGCGCCGCGCATTTCAAGCAAGACAACATGGGCCTGCTGCCGCACTACAGCTGGACCTTCCGCCACAACGGCGAGCCTGTCGAGTTGCCCAACGATTTTTACTCGACCCGCTGGTTTACCGACCGCTTGATCGAATCCATCGACCGTGACAAGGCAAGCCACAAGCCGTTCTTCGCCTTTGCCGCGTATACGGCACCGCACTGGCCGCTGCAAGCGCCCGACGAGTACCTGGCGCAGTACCGTGGTCGCTATGACCAGGGCTATGAAAAGATCGCTCAAGAGCGGCTCGAACGGCAGCGCAAGGCAGGGCTTGTGCCCGAGAACTTCCCCATGGACCCGCAACTTGAAGGCGTGCCCACCTGGGCGTCGCTTAGCCCGGAGCAACGGGAACAGTCGGCACGCACCATGGAAGTCTACGCGGCGATGGTCTCGGCGCTGGACGCCGAGGTTGGCCGCCTGGTGGACCACCTGCGCGACACGGGCGAACTCGACAACACATTGGTGCTGTTCATGTCCGACAATGGCCCGGAAAACGCCAACCGCGTGGATCCGGACTGGATCAAGAGCAACTTCGACAACCGCTTGGAAAACTACGGCCGGCCTGATTCGTTCTTGATGATCGGTTCGGCATGGGCGCAGGTCAGCGCCCTGCCCAGCCGTCGCTACAAGATGACCACCTACCAGGGCGGGATTCGCGTACCGGCCTTCGTCTACTACCCCGCGTCGATCAAATCCGGGCGCAGCGAAGAACTGGCCAGCGTGCGCGACATCATGCCCACGTTGCTGCAACTGGCCGGTACTTCATTGCCAGGGATCAAGTACCGCGACCGCGACATCGTGCCACCACAAGGCACTTCGGCCCTGCCGTACCTCGAAGGCAAGGACACGCAGATTCACCCACGCGATGAGGCCATGGGCTGGGAGATCAACGGTAACGCCTCGTTGCGCAAGGGCGACCTCAAACTGTTGTTCGATCGCACCGACGCCGCGCCGGCGTGGCAATTGTTCGATTTGAGCCAGGACCCAGGGGAACACCATGACCTGGGTGCGCAGCAGCCCGAGCGAGTGAACGAACTGCTGCGAGATTGGAAAGGTTATGCCCAACGCAACAACATCGTGATCACGCCTGATGGCCGGCCCGTTTCTCCCGCGTTGGTGAACAAGCCATGACACAACGGATGCTCGGGGGCGCGTTACTCGCCCTCGGCGTGCTGGGCGCAGCTTATGCCGCGTGGCCAGAGAACACTGCACCGGCTCTGCTGTGCACCGGTTACAGCGGCGTGCCCGAGCCCCGCAAGGGGCCGTGGCGAGACGGCATGGTGCGTGTACCCGAGGGTGAGTTCAGCTTTGGCTCAGACCGTTTCTACATGGAAGAAGGCCCGCCGCACCGGGCCAAGGTCTCGACCTTCTGGATCGATGTGCACCCGGTCACCAACGCCCAGTTCGCACGTTTCGTGCAGGCCACCGGTTACGTGACCCAAGCCGAACAGGGCATCGACGTCCAGGCGGCCCCCGCCCTGCCAGACGCCCTGCGGGTGCCAGGTGCGATGGTGTTCAGGCAGGGAGCGGACGTACTGCGGCCCGGCTGGCAATTCGTCGCCGGGGCAAGCTGGCGCCATCCCCAGGGGCCCGGCAGCGACTGGGTCGGGCGGGAAAACCATCCGGTGGTGCAGGTAACCTTGCGTGATGCGCGGGCCTACGCCCGCTGGGCCGGGCGGAAGCTGCCCACCGAGGCGCAGATGGAATATGCGATGCGTGGTGGCCTCCAAGACGCGGACTTCAGTTGGGGCCCTACCGAGCTACCCAATGGCAAACCCATGGCCAACACTTGGCAGGGACAGTTCCCGTACCACAATCAAGCGATCGATGGTTTCACGGGCACCTCCCCGGTGGGCTGCTTCGTGGCCAATGGGTTTGGCTTGTTCGACGCTGGAGGCAATGTCTGGGAGCTGACGCGTAGCGGCTATCGTCCAGGGCATGACCAGGCCAGAGACAACGCCGTCAACCCACCGGGCCCGGCGCTGGACGACAGTTACGATCCCGCGCAACCAGGTACTCGCGTAGCGGTGATCAAAGGTGGGTCACACTTGTGCTCGGCGGATGTATGCATGCGCTACCGACCCTCGGCACGGCAACCACAAACGGTGTATCTGGCTACGTCTCACGTGGGGTTCAGGACGGTGCGGGAGGTAGATGGGCACTGAAGCTGCGAGCTGAACAGCGTTCTGCGACCATTTCCCTTCCTTTATGTAGCTGCTCTCAGATCCGCTCATCCAGGTCCCACCGCCGAGGGGCACAGGCGAACTAGGCAGTCAGCGTGGATCGGAGAAAAACGACCTGAGGCGACTTTACGCAACGGTAACTCTCCGACCTCGACTGGGCGCGATGTGTCGAGTACAGCTCACAAAACCTGCTAGCCGCCATTCATTTATTGGTGGCATGACCCGGAGCAAGCCGAGCGGCAGCCAATTCGAACGCGCGCTTCATCTCCTCCACAACCTCATCGCTGTGCTCAAACGACAAATAGATCCGTCCATATTGCGATGGCATCACCAGCAGCCCCTCCGCACGCAGCGCCAGGTGCAGCGCCTCGCTGAACGCAGCATCGCCGAACGCGACGGCTTCTTCATACGTAGAGGGTGCGCGCTCAGACGGCCAGATGGCGAACACATTGCCGTAACCGCTGGTGCTGATGGTGATGCCCTGGGCCTTGAAGATTGCCTGCACGGCGTGACGCAGCTTCTCGCCACGTTCGATCAACTGTGGGTAGTCGACCTGGTCTATTTGCTCGAGCGTGCCGAGCACCGCCGCGCAGGCCAGCGGGTTGCCGCTGAAGGTGCCGCCGCGCAATACCCGTCCTTCTTCGAAGCCCGCCAGGATGTGCGGCTTGCCGACGATCGCTGATACCGGCACGCCGTTGCCGATAGCCTTGCCAACGCTGGCGATGTCCGGGTCCAGACCTGCCTGCAGGCTGGCCAACCCGGCATGCAAGCGAAAGCCCATCAGCACTTCGTCGCTGATTACCAATGCCCCATGTCGGTGGGCCACGGCCTGCACATGCTGCAGGTAGCCTGGCGCCGGCATGATGCAGCCGGCATTGGCGAGCATGGGTTCGAGAATCACCGCAGCGATGTCCTGGTCTTCTTCGAACAATCGCTCGACGTCGTCGAAGTCGTTGAAGCGCAGCAGCGTGGTGCGCGCGGTGCTGGGGCGCTCGCCGTCGGCGAAAGCGGCTTCGGGCGAGCCGACGTTGCCAAAGCTGACATCGTCGAACCAGCCGTCGAAGCCTGCCGCCATCTTGGCGATGCGCCCGCGGCCGGTATAGGCGCGCGCGGCGCGGCAGGCCAGGTGTACCGCCTCGCTGCCGGAGTTGGTGAAGATCACCCGGCTGAGTGCGCCGGTGTGGGCCGCCAGCGCACTGGCCGCGGCATGCTCGCGTACGTGGGCCCAGGATGGCGAGGCGGAGTCGGCCAGGGCGTCGGCTACCTGCGCGTTGACGCCGGCGTTGGCATGGCCGAGCAGTACGGCGCCGAAGCCCAGCGCGGTGTCGATGTAGCGGCGCCCCTGGTCGTCCCAGAGGCAAGGGCCCTTGCCGTTACGGATGAACAGGGCCTGGCCGTCGAGTGCCGGGAGGATGCGGGCGGCGCTGGAAACATCGCCTACGAGATTGCGCATGAGTACCTCTGTGTCGTTGTGCGGTGCAGGGCTGACGACGCGTCAGGCCCTCTGAGTCGGGTTCGATTCCTCAGCGAGTGTTCCATGGGCTGCTGGCGAGCTTCTGTTCGAGGAAGTCGCGGAACACACGGATTCTCGGGCTGAGGTGTTTGCGGTTGGTGTAGATCATGTAGATCGGTTCGACGCTGTCCTGGGCGTACGCTTGCAGCAGAGGCACCAGGCGTCCTTCCTGGATATCCTGGCCGATATGGAACTCGGCCAGGCGCACGATACCGGCGTCGCCCAGCGCCAGGTCGCGCAGCAGGTCGCCTTGGGCGAAGGTGGCTTTGGGCACCACCGGCACGGTGAGGGCCTGGCCATCGACCAGAAATCCCCAGGTGTTCCACACACTGCTGAAACCGAAGGAAAAACAAGTGTGCTGCAACAGCTGTCCGGGATGCGCAGGCGTACCGTGCCTGGCCAGGTAGGCGGGCGATGCGCAGATGATCCAGCGGCTCTGGCCGATCTTGCGGGCGATGCGCGACGAGTCGGGCAGCACGCCACTGTGGATCGCCACGTCCAGGCCCTGGTCGAACTGGTCACTGAACTGCGCGCCGACCTGAATATCCACGGTCAGCCCCGGGTAAGCGGCAAGGAATTCCGGCAGCCAGGGAATGATCTGGTGCTTGGCGAAGGTGGTCATGGTGTGGACCCGCAAGGTGCCACTGACCCGTGTGGGAAAGGCCTCGGCCAGCGAGTCGGCCTCGGCCATGGCGTGACTGACCGCGTGGGCGCTGACCAGGTAGGCGGCGCCTTCCTCGGTCAGCGTCAGGCTGCGGGTGCCGCGCTGGAACAGGCGCACCTGCAGGCGGTCCTCAAGGCGCGAGATCAGCTTGCTGATGGCCGACGGGGTCATGCCGCAAGCGCGCGCCGCGGCAGAAAAGTTGCCGTGTTCGGCGGCGCCAAGAAACGCCAGCAGCTGTGAGTAGTTGTCCATGATCTGCCTCCGGTGATCACCAGAATGCTGGCAGCGCCGCGTCGGGGTGGCAACCAGTGGCCCGAGAACACGCTGGTCGGGTGGCCTGGCGGCAGGTCAGCGAATGAACTGCTCGATGTAGTCGTCCGGCAAGCCAAGCGACTTGTAGTAGGCACGGGCGGTCTCCAGCTTGGTGAATACGTCCTCGTAGCCCACGGCCACACCTTGCGGGTCGACATAGGTATAGCCACCTTGTACATGGAACCAGGTGATCATCTCTTCGACGTCTTCCGGCACGAACAGGGTGTGCGTTTCCCCTGGCGGTTCGAAGGCGAACGAGCCTTCTTCGGCGATCCAATCGTGCTCCAGGTAGTACCAGCGGCCCTTGAGTACCAGCGCATGCACGCCACCGGTATGGCGATGACGCGACAGCACGCCGCTCTGGCGCACTCGCAGCAGGTTGATGTAGTAGCCGCCGGAGACACTCAGCAACAGCGGCTTGAACGACACCGAAGCGGTTACCGGGACCCATAGCTGGTCGTCTTCGAGCCACTTGCCGAGCACGCCGGGGTGGACCATATCGGGGGACATGAACGGCACCTGCGGCAGTTGATAAGGGATGGCCAGTTCGTCGGGTTTGGGGGCAATGCTCATGGGGGGCTTCCACAGTTGGTTTGTTGGAGTACCCGGCCAGCTCTGGGCCGGGGCTGCAGCCAGATTAGGGCTGCACTGCAGGGTGAAAAAGAGCTCGCTCGGCACACTCGCTGTGACCTGTCGTCATCGAAGGCTGCGTGCGAGGTAGTGCGTTTCAGGTGGCCTGCCGGGCTACAGGCGAGTTTTCGAACTGCAATGCACTGCGCCGGGCCGATAGCGCCGGCTGGCTCTTCTGCAGGTAGACGCCGATGGCTACCAGCACGGCTGTCAGCCCCAGGGTGCTGAGCAGCTCGGCGCGCTGCCCGGGAAACGCCGCCATGACCACGAAGACGCTGACAATCAAGGCAATGGTGAGCAGGGTCAGCCAGGGAAACAGCCACATGCGCACCTCCAGTGGCTTGCCCAGTGCCACCAGCTTGCGACGCATGCACAGCTGGGTAACGGCGATCACCAGGTACATCAGCAGCGCCAGCGCACCGCTGGTGGCCAGCAGGAACTGGAACACCTGGGCCGGCAGCAGGTAGTTGGCCGCCAGTGCCGCCAGCGCGGCCCCCGAGGTGAGGGTGACTGCCAGAAGCGGCACACCCTGGGGAGTAGTGCGTGAAACAGCCTCGGGCGCATCGCCGCGACGTGCCAGCGAGTAAGCCATGCGCGAAGCCGTGTAGATGGCCGAGTTCAGGCAACTGGTGACCGCCACTAGCACCACGATGCTCATGATGCCCGGCGCCCAAGGGATGTTCATCGCCGTCAAAACGGCCTGGTACGAGCCCTGTGCCAGGCCTGGTGCGTTCCACGGGATCAGGCATACCACCACGAACATCGAGCCAAGGTAGAACAGGCCCAGGCGCCACACCACGGCGCGGATGGCTTTCTTGATGTTGGCTTTCGGGTCACGCGATTCGGCGGCGGCGATGGTCACCACCTCGCTCCCCTGGAAGCTGAACATCGCGGTCAGCAGCGCGGCGACGATGGCCACGTTGCCGTTGGGAGCAAAGCCGCCGTTGGCGTAGAGGTTGGCAATGCCACTGGTGGACGAGCCGGGCATCAGGCCGAGGATGGCCAGCACGCCGAGCCCGATGAAGCTGACGATCGACACCACCTTGAACAGCGACAGCCAGTATTCCAGCGTGCCGAACGAGCCGACGCTGAGGCTGTTGCAGAAGATCAGCACCAGGGTGATGGCAAAGGCGGTAAGCCAGTGCGGCAAGCCCAGCCAGTCGCCGAGGATGTTGCCGGCGACGATGGCCTCGATGGCGATCACCAGCACGTAGAACCACCAGTACAGCCAGCCGATGGAAAACCCCGCCCAGCGGCCGATAGCCTGGTCGGCATAGGAGGAGAACGAGCCGGTGTCCGGCCGCGCCGTGGCCATCTCGCCGAGCATCTGCATGACCAGCACCACGATCGCTGCGGCGATCAGGTACGCCACCAGCACTGCCGGCCCGGCGGCGGCGATGGCATTGCTGGAGCCCACGAAGAGCCCGGCGCCAATCACGCCGCCGATCGAGATCATCGTGACCTGCCTGCCTTTCAAGCCAGTCCCCAGCTTGTTGTTTGTCTTGTCTTGATCGCCATGCATTGGCTTGCACCTCGGTTACACGCTTGTTGTTGTCATGGCCCCCGGCGAGACGGCCTTAGGGAGCAACCATAAGCGGCAAACGCCCGTCGGATTAGGCGCCGAAGCGTCATACCCGGTATGACGCCCATTCACATGTGAGGCGAAGCGGTGAGTTCATAAGGTGTTGATGATACGGCCACGGTCGATAGCGGCCATATCGAGGGATAGCTCCCTCGTTATTCCTCACAGTTTTTAGTCCCTAGCGGCAGCTTAATTTCTGAATGGCTCGCCATTGTTCTGACTACTCCTCTAACGCTGCGCGGTTCTGTGGCCATTTGCAATCATTGGTGCGAGAATCCAATCCAACCCTTGCACTAGAGCGCTCGAGCCGGCTGCCATGGGTTCGCGGCCTATCGGCAACGTACGGCAGCGATCCTGACTCCAATCAGTCTTCGCGGCGCCATGGGCATCAACTGCATGCTTCACTTCTGTCGTGTGAGCCTTGATGACTGCTGCCACCCCCTCCCCCGTTCGCCTCTACACGCTGGATGCACTGCGAGGTATCGCCGCTCTATGCGTGGTTTTCTGGCACTGGCAGCACTTTTTCTATGTGGGGAGTGATCCGTCGGGTCTGGTCGTCTCCCAGCAGCCGTTCTACCAGTGGCTCACGCCGCTCTACCACCATGGCGGAATGGCGGTGCAGCTGTTCTTCACCATCTCGGGGTTCGTGTTCTTCTGGTTGTTCTCGCGTGGTATCGCAGATCGCTCGATACGGCCCACTGCCTTTGCGTGGGACAGGTTCAGCCGGCTGTACCCCTTGCATATCGTGACGTTCGCGCTGGTTGCCGGGCTTCAGCTGATGTATGCCGACGACCATGACAGCTACTTTGTGTATGCCTTCAATGATGTCTATCACGCGGTGCTCAACCTGTTCCTGGCACCGGCCTGGGGGCTGGAAAAAGGCTGGTCTTTCAATGCGCCTGTCTGGTCGGTTTCAGTGGAAGTCTTACTGTACGGGTCTTTCTTCCTGGTATGCCTGGCGGGACGGTGGCGATGGGTGCTTGCCGTGGGCGGCTGTGGGCTGGGCGCATGGCTGTACCCGGAGTCCTACAAGATCGGCAGCGGGCTGCTCTGCTTCTATATCGGCGGTATTACCTATGGGCTTGTTGAATGCCTGCGCCGCCAGGTGGGCGACAGGGTCTGCGTGGCCATCACGACGGTAGCGTGCCTGGGGGCATGGGGTTGTCTGGTGTATGGAATGGACGTAGCCATGGATAACCTTCTCATCGGCCTGTGCTTTCCGCTGACCCTGGCGATGCTGGCGGCGGCGGGTCACTGCTGGCCCAACCTGATGCGCTCCTGTGCCTGGTTGGGAGACATCAGCTATTCATCCTATCTGCTGCACTTTCCATTGCAGATCGTCTTTGCCATGGCAGTAGACGGGATGGGGCTGTCACGATCCATTTTCTACCATGGCTGGACGATGCTGCTCTTCTTCGCCGTGCTGGTACCGATCAGCATGCTTGGCCACCGCATGCTGGAGCGGCCGGCGCAACGCTTCTTGCGTCAGCGGATGGGTGAAGATGTGGGTGTATCGAGGAGAAGCGAACGTTCGGCTATCGGCTGAAAATCCATAGCCACATTATTATCGCCTGTCATGTACTTGAAGTAGCGATGGCTCATCACTCGGCTGAGTGATGAGCGAGGCCGCTGTTTTATAAAACTTTACGGCCTCGGCACCAAACACAGATGGCCTGGCTCAGGACTAGTGTGAAATGACGCGCGTGGCGTTTTGCTTGCGTCTGGTTCCCATCCTGGCTAACCGCAGAAGCTGCTTCTCGACGACGAGATAGCAGATCACGCCTCCAAGCACCCCCACCACGACCGAGCCCAATGCATAGGTAATAGCGACTTCCTTGCTCGCTATTTGTCCGAAAAGCATGATGAAGACGACATACCATACCCTCTGTGAAATAGGATGCGAGAGGTAGAGCGAGTATGAAACTTCCCCGAGGAACAGAGGAATTTTCTTCACAGTGCCTTGAATATACTTTTCAAGCACGACAACGCCGCTGACTAACGCCAGCGATGGGATGCCATAAATCCAAAATCTGGACGACTGGTCTGCATGAACGAGCATCAGGGTTGTTAGCGCGGCCATTACCAGCCCAGCCCCGACCTTGGGCCCGAGGTTGAGCAGATGCCGTCGAAAATAGCCGAGCACGACTCCAGCCAGGAACTCGAGGATGAGAGGCCCGGTATAGGTTGCAAGCACGGGATCCTTGAAATTCACGAGCATCCCGCACAAGGCCAGGCCACTGAACAGCATGACGATGAAGGTGAACCTCTTGCGCATGTCATCTATGAGCAGGCCGAACCCGAAGAGGAAGTAGAAGAACATTTCGTAAATGAGCGTCCAGCCTATGGTGTAGACGGGCGTCACATCACCGACATCGGGGTTTTGCGCGGGGATGAAAAGCAATGACTTGAGGATGAAAACGGGATCGATGCCCCTCGAGTTGAAGAACAAGGACGGCAAGATGAGCGCAGCGGAAATGATCAGGAGTGTGAAGAACCAGTAAAGCGGGGCGACACGTAGTACCCGTGCCCACCAGAAATGCAATGTGCCCTTTCTCTTGTTATCCGTCGTTATCCACATTACGAATCCAGATATCACGAAGAAGATATCGACACCGAAATCGCCTACGGGATTCTGGAAATAGGGGGCAACGGCGGCCATGACCAGTGAGTGATAGACAATTACAAAGAGCGCGGCCAGGCCGCGCAGGTACTGAATTCCGTAATACTTTTCCATTGAACGTCCATTTAATTTTTTGCGGTTTGTTCAGTGAGGCTTTCGCTTTGTTCAATCTGCCAAGGAGGCGAAGCGACATTATCCCTCGGGGCACAGGCAGGCTTCAATGGGCTACACGGTGAGTGTGACCGTCAATATGTAACATGTTTGGGACAAGCGCGGCCTTGAAGCTGTAGGACTTGCTTGGCAGTGAACCATCTCGACTCTGCAAGATAGTGGTGAAAAGGCTGTGCCACCATCGCTCTCGCGTGGGCCGGCTAGTTGGTGTTGCAGGCCAGGCCTGCGGCCTCGATCGCAGGCGGTCCGGCGTCCCGGCAAGCCAACTCACCACCGGGGACGTGTGAATCAGGAAGGCCGGTGTTGTATTCAGTTCGCACATTGCATGCACGTGTGAGAGGGCTTTGGGGACACTAGGCGTTCTGTGAGGGGTGGAGGTTCTGTGGGCGCGGGCTGCGCCCACAGGGCTCCAGGGCTTACTTGGGCGGGTGGATGATCAGTTGATGGAGCCCGATGCCAAGCAGGCGAGCATCTGCGCTGACGCCCAGCTGTTTGGGCGACGTTGGGGACGGGACCTTGATGATCAGGCTCTCCACATTGTGCCCCACGTTGCTGATCTGCAATTTGTGCGGCTCGATTTCCTTGCCGATGGTGACCGGGTAGCTTTTGCCATCCACCACGACGTCGAACGCCTGGCCTTCGTTAGGGCCAAAGGCCTTGGCATAGATCTCCAGTTCGAATGCCGATGGCAACGGTTGGGCGAACTCCATCGTTACCTTGTCGCCTGCGGACCATGTGCCCCAGCTTTCAGCGTCCGCCAGGCCGGTGATGTTGGTCACCGAGTCCGGCAAGGCAACACCGCGGAAATCGACCACCAAGGGATAGAGGTGTCCTATTTTCTTGGCGAGCGAATAGCCGCGGAATTTCATGACATGGAAATCGCCTCTGACGAAGTCGACATCGCCAATCGCCAGGATCCATTTCTTGTCGGCCGGGGTTTGCGCCGCCGTATAGGGCACGCCTGGCTTGTAGGTGAGGTCCGGACCCGCGTTCAGGTCTTCCACCCAGTACAGTGCCCTCAGGATCTGGGGCGCGCTTTCCCCCACCACCAGCAGCTTGGACAGTTCGGCAGGCGACAGGTAGCTTTTGGCGAACTGGCCGGCCTTGTCGTAGGCGTCAGGTGTCGTCCGCTCGATGATGCCGATATTGGCGCCCACCGTGCTGACCGCCACGGACAACGGCAGGTAGGCGAAGATGAAGAACTTGGCGCCGGTGGCGACCGACTTCCACCACAGGACGATGGACAACAACGACAGGCAAGCCAGTACCACGAACGCTTTCTTGCTCAGCGTGTAGCCGCGCAACTCGGGGTTGTCGATGAAGCTCAGGGTGAACGGATGCATGCGGTTGGCCGTGGCATAGATGATGGCCAGCAACATGACGGCGCCGATCGCGTACTTCCAGTACTTGTATGTCGCCTCCTGGGTGAGGTTGATCTGCGATCCCACTGCGATGAAGAGCAGCGGCAACATGAAGTCGTAGTACCTCATGTGGAGACGGAATGCCGTCTCCGCGGCATTGCTGCCGGCGACCGAGGCCGAGAACAGTGCCACGACGGCGATCAGGTTGAGCAGCAGGGCCAGGGTGCAGAAGGCGATCTTGTGCTCGGGCAGGACGACCCTGTTGGACAGTGCCTTGATGGTCACCAGGATCACGATGGCGAACGCAAGGCCGAACATCAGGGCATTGGCCAGCAGATGCCCTCCCACGATGGAGGGCGCGGCGAGAAGGATGTCCAGGTAGCGTTGCAAGCTGGAAGCATTGGACTCCAGCGTTGTGGCGTAGAAGTTTCCGAACAGCGTCAAGCCCGCCTTGCCGGCAACCAGGTAGCTGAAGATGAACTTGGTCAGGAGCAGTGTCACGACGAAGATGGCGGCGTTCTTCAGACCTGTCACGAACCATCTGTCGAGGGCCTTGTAGGCGAAGAACATGATGCACAGGCAGAACGCCGGTATCACGAACAATGCGTGGGGCTTGACCAGCGATGAGCAGCCCACGATCAGGCCGAAGATCACCCATTGCCGGGCCGTTGCGCGCGCGTCGAGGCTCAGGAAATACCAGACGCTCACCCAGAAGGTGAAGAAGAACAGCGCTTCGGGCATGAAGTAGGCGGTGTAGATGTTGATGGGGCCAAGCAGGCTGACCGCCACGATGACCAGCGAGACCCGTACGTCGCAGAAGCGTCGAGCCGTCAGGTAGATGAACGGAGCGGCCGCTACGAAGAACAGTGCGTTGAAGAGCTTGGTACAGCCCATGAAGCCACTGCCGCACAGCAGGGTGCCCTTGTAGATCGACAGATACAGGTAGTTGGGGATGGAGGCCGCCGACAGCGGTAGTACCCTCGCCATGGAACTGTAGGTGTACTCGTCGCCCATCACGCTCGGGTAGATCCCGCTCGAACGTAATACGAGCAGGACCAGCGCGAGCACCATCATGCCCAGCACTGCCGCGGACGGCGTCAAGCGTGACCCATTAACTAGTTGCATAGTGCTCTCTTCTCCAACTGAACCCGTGCCTCGTTGCTTGCACTTTCATGGAACAAATTTATCTCGCTGATTTTCAATGATTTCAGGCCTGCTGCCGTATCTGCTGATGGCGGTCGTCGCCGATGCGATTTACCTGCCCTGCCACCCTCTGGGTATGGCAAGGGCTTCGCCCTTTTCGCGGGTAAACCCGCTCCCACAGGGACTCCCAGAGGGACTTCCAATGGGATTTCCACAAGGACTTCCACAGGGACTTCCATAGGGTTTTCCACAAGGACTTCCATAGGGATTTCCATAGGGATTTCCATAGGGTTTTCCACAAGGACTTCCATAGGGATTTCCATAGGGTTTTCCACAAGGACTTCCATTGGGATTTCCATTGGGTTTTCCACAGGGACTTCCATAGGGTTTTCCACAAGGACTTCCACAGGGATTTCCATAGGGTTTTCCACAAGGACTTCCACAGGGACTTCCATAGGGTTTTCCACAAGGACTTCCATTGGGATTTCCATAGCGTTTTCCACAAGGACTTCCATTGGGACTGCCACAGGTAGCGGGGCGGATCCGGAAATGTCTCTGCGCGACAGCGCAGCTCAACGGCTCAACGGCTCAACGGCTCAACGGATTCTTATGACTTCACGGCCAGAACGATGCCGAACATGATGAACGCCACACCCACGAAGTACTGGACCTGGAAGCGCTCACCGAGAATGAAGTGACTGCCGATCGGGACCAGCACGAACGCCAGGGCCATGAGCGGATACGCCTTGCCCAGTTCTATCTTCTGCAGCACCCAGACCCAGGCGATGGTGGTTATCCCGTACAGGGCAAAGGCCGCGCCCAGGATCATCAGGGTCTTGAGATCGAAGATGGTACCGGCCCGCTGCAGCGAGCTGGCGCTGAGCTTGAACATGATCTGCCCGGTGGCGATCCCTACCACGCACAAGAGTGCAATTGCGTACATCATCATCGAGCGGCACCCGGTTTGGTTTTGGATTTCAGGGTCGACAGGTGAAACGGCCTTCTCGGCACGGCTGCGATGTCCTGCCCCAGGAACGCCAGGATGAACTGGATACCCAGGATGATCGGCAGGGCCGACAGCATGACCGTGCCCGCCGCCGTGGGAATGCCGGTGTACATGGAAGAGAGCCAGTGCGAGGCACCGAAGATCAGGCCCCAGACCAGCATCAGCAGGCCGATCGGGAGTTCGATCGAGGCCAGCGACATGTCTCGCAGGTAGTAGTTGTAGAAAATGCGCTTGCCGAAATTGCGCACGTGCTTGACGAAGAACTCGCCTACCACTTCCGAGATCTTCAGGTTGCTCACTTCATCCCCGTACTTGGCGTGCATGGGCACATCGACCACGACCGCACGCAGGGTATTGAGCCTGAACAGGATGTCGGTCTCGAAGAAGTAACGGCGGCTGATCTTGGCGAACGGCAGGTACTGGGCAACGCTGCGGTGGATGGCGGTGTAGCCATTGGTGGGGTCGAACAGGTCCCAGTAGCCCGAGGAGAACTTGGTCATGAAGGAAAGTACCGCGTTTCCGAACAGACGGATCTTCGGCATCGCGCGGATTTCTTCCAGGTCGTAGAAACGATTGCCCTTGGTGTAGTCCGCCTTGCCTTCGAGGATCGGGTTGACGAAGTTCATGAGCAGGCCCGGGTCCATCTGGCCGTCGCCATCGATCTTGACGATGACGTCCATGTTGTCGGCGATGGCCGCCTGGTAGCCGGTCATCACCGCACCGCCCACCCCCTGGTTCTCGGGGTTGCGCAGTACCACCACGCGGTGGTCGGTGCAGTTTTTCTCTACATACGCGCCAGACCCTTCCGGGCAGCAGTCGTCGACAATGTAGATCCGTTCGACTTCAGGGCCGATTTCCGCGATCACACCCAGGATATGGGCGATCACTTTATAAGAGGGGATCACGACAGCGATCTTGGCTTGCCCTTCCCTGTCCATGGCATGGGTCATGCCTGACGTGATCTGGTCTAGATGGCCGGTGGTCATAGTCAATCTACCTGCTGGTCTCAGTCTACTGGTGGAGTCAAACGTGACTCGGCAAAGTCAGTCGCTTAAAAATTTGTTCGCGGACTCATCCGCGGTGAACATCGTCATTGCTGGCCTTAGTTCGCGGGGGCAAAGGCCCAGATCTTCATCACCAGGTAGTTAAGTACCGGCACCACGAAGATCACCATCAAAAGCCCGATGCTGTAATGCAACCCCGCGTATTCCACCGCCGAGGTGATGAGCAGCGTCAGCGCCAGCGACACCAGGGACACCAACAGAAACCGCCGATAACCGGCGAAACTCATGGGCATCCTGAACGTGAAGCGGCTGTTGAGCGTGTAGGACATCAGGTTGGCGAAAACGAATGCCACTCCGTTCGCCACGGCGGCGGGCGGCGACAGAGCCTCCATCAGCGCGACGACGACCAGCGCGTGCGCGAGGGTGTTGGCCACGCCTACCAGGGCGAACCGTATGAACTGGTGATACTTCTCGGGAATGATCATCTTGTCTGCTTGATCACATCGCGCACGATATAGACGGGCCGGTTTTTCGACTCGGCGAAGATCCTGCCGACATACTCCCCAAGCACGCCTATCCCGATCAGCTGCACGCCACTGGCGAACAGGATGGTGATCATGATAGACGCATAGCCAGGGGTATCAGCGCCAAAGAACAGCGTCTTGATCAACAGATAGACCGCATAGAGGAACGACAGCGCCGATACCGCGCAACCCAGGTAAGTCCAGACCCGCAGCGGCGCGGAGCTGTAGTTAGTGATGCCTTCTATCGCAAAGTTCCAGAGCTTCCAGGTATTGAAGCTGGTCGTGCCGTGTTCGCGAGGTGCGACCTTGTACTCGATCACCGTCGAGTTGAAGCCCACCCAGGCAAACAGGCCTTTCATGAAGCGGCGGCTTTCAGGCAGGGTCTTCAAGGCGTCGACCACCTTGCGGTCCATCAATCGGAAATCGCCGACGTCCGCCGGGATATTGATGTCGGAGATGCAGTTGTGCAGTTTGTAGAACCAGTTGGCCGTGATCTTCTGGATCGGCCGGTCGGTTTCCCGGTCGATTCGCTTGGCCAGTACCACCTCGGCGCCCTCCTCCCACTGCTGGATCAGGTCGAGCACCACCTCGGGTGGATGTTGAAGATCCGAGTCGATGGGGACCACGGCGTCGCCGGTAGCGAAATCCAGCCCGGCCGAGAGCGCCGCTTCCTTGCCGAAGTTGCGCGAGAGGTCGACGATGGTCAGGTAGGCGTTGTCTGCCTGGGCCTTGAGCAGTTCCCGATAGGTCTGGTCCCGGCTGCCATCGTTGATCGCGATCACTTCAAGGTCATAGCGCTCGCGCAGAGGCGCGAAGACCTGGTTGATCCTGGCAAAGAATGCCTGCACGCCCTTCTCTTCGTTATAGAAAGGCGATACCAGCGAGATCTTGCGCTTTTCGTTAGTGCTCATCGGGAGGCGGTCTCCGAAGGTCTGATCCGGCAGACATGGGCAAAGTCGATCTCTTCGCACACGGGCTGGCGATCTGCGGGGAACATGGCCTTGGCTTCCTCGACCTCGGCAAAGTCGCCTTTCACGAAGACGTACAACGACTGCTCCTGCGGGGAAGCGGCGATTTCGGCCCGCGTACTCTCAGGCGCACAGTTCGAGTTCGAGCGCGCGACGTATCCTGTGTTGATCTTGATACCGTGCACGACGGCATAGCGCATGGTCGGCATCAAGGTCTTGAAGATCAGGTCGGAACGGCCACATTTGAATTTGGGGAAGAAGTACAAGTACTGCACGTCATCGGCGGTCACTCGGTCCCACGCTGCCTGGTCCAGTACTGGCTCGGACTGGTGGTAGACGGTGTCGTGCATGCGGTGACGCAGCTTCGACAGGTCGGCCACCTGCAACGCGATCAGCACCAGCATGCTGGCCGCGAAGACCCGCGCACCGAGCTTGCGGTAGAGCATGGCGATGGCGAAGATGATGACGCAATATCCCACCGGCCAGAAGAACCGTCCCGAGGCACGGAACTGCGTGGTGATGAAGTCCATGAACGCGGGATAGTGGAAGATCGCTACTTCACGCTGGCCCAGGTAGATGGCGTCGGACAGCGCATAGACGGTGAACAACACCATCAGCAGGGTCAGCGCCCAGTGCTCCTTGAAACGCTTGATGGCAGCGCCGCGACCGATCACGAGGCTCAGCGCGAACGCCAGCAGCACGCCGAGGCCCAGGTAGTTGAACCCTTCGTACTGACCCGGCCTTTCCGCGTTGGCGATGACGAGGTACTTGCCGCCATAGAACGGCGCGAGCAGGTTCATCGAAAAGATGCCGAAACCGTTTTCCCGGGCGATTTCGGCCTTTTCCATGGGCAGGATGGTCAGGAACAGGCTCGCGCCGAGGATCAGGAACGGCAGGAACGCCCGGCCCAGCTCGGCGAACCTGTACCTGCCAGGGTTATGCACGCAGCTCGCCACGTAGATGGCACTGGCCATCACGAACAGGTAGATATTGATGTAGAAGCTACCTACCAGCAGCAGCGTCCATGCCCAACGCTGGGGCTCTTCCGTACGCCTGGCGCGGATATACAGCGCCAAGGCGCCCAGCATGATCCAGTGCGTCATCAGCGAGATATGGGTCACCCGGGTGGTGAACGCCGGGAATGTCAGCAGGCAGACGACGAGGGCTACCAGCGCCAGCCATGACTTGACCTGCAGTTCGCGCAGGATCCACCAGGCGCACACCGCCTGGCCGATGCATGACAAGGCCACCCAGACCCCGAACGGGTTGAAGGGTGCCTGGCTGGTTGGCACGAACACCTTCAGCAGCAAGGCGTACAGCGGGATGACGTCCATGAAGGTCGCGCGCGTGCCTTGCGGATAGTTGATGCTATCGAAGGCCAGCAGCGGATAGTTGAACGGCGCGCTGAAAAACGCATTGAACCCCGAGAAATACTGGGTGACGTCATCGACCTCCGTCATCCAGTAGGACGATGTCCCTGCCACGAACCCGGCGGGAAAATACCGCCATACGAACCACGACCCAATGGCCAGGGCCAGCAGCAAGCCGGCCCTGCCCGTCGAATCAAGCTTGATCCCCATATCAAAACGCCCCGATACTCTTTTTTTTAGGTTGGCTGGCGCGTTAGAACGCGCACTTGTCTATTTCGCCGATCAGTTGCTGCGCACTGCCTTTCCAGGTGAGCCATGGCATGCCTGCGGACTTCGGATGCTCGCTCTGCTCGAACCGCTCGAGCCATTCGGCCAAGCTGTCCGCCACATCCTGCGCGGTCGCCCCTGTGAAATACCACGCGTGCTCCCCAGCCACTTCGCGGAATACAGGCAGGTCCCTGGCAATGATCGGCAGCTTGTATTGCGCGGCCTCGATCAATGGCAAGCCGAAGCCTTCGCCATAGGATGCGGCGATCAGGCAGTCGGACTCGTTGTAGAGGTGCTCCAGGTACTCATCGCTCGCCCCTCCAAGCCAGAGCAGACGCTTGCCAAGCTCCGGATGGTCCTTGAGCCTGGCGACCAGCTCGTCCACCAGCCAGCCATGCTTGCCGACGATGATCAGGTTGGCCTCGACGCCTGCCGCCCAAAGCAGTTCGAAGGCATCGAGCGTCTGGGCATGGCCTTTGCGCGGTTCGAGCGTGCCGACCATGAGGAAGTTGGGGTTGCTCTGCAGCGCTTCGATGCGCATGGCGGGGTCTTCGGGTATGCCGGTGGAAGGCATCGATTGATCGATGTCCGCGCCCAGATGGAACGCGCCGATCCGGAACGGCCGTTCGCGCACGGGCGCATGCTCGATCATCCACTCGCCAAGTTCGTCCGCGACCGCCTGGGAAATGCAGATGGCACCGTCGTACTGGGCAACCGTGTTGATCCACTTCACATAGTGCGCCTGCAGGCTTTCGACGAAGCAATGCGGTAGCTGCAGGATCAGCAGATCGTAGACGACAACGAAAATGCTGACGCCATGAGCTCGCAAGGCGTCGAAGTAAGCCTTCTTGTGAGGCAGCACGTCCATGAGCAGGTCCAGCCCCAGGTAAACGTCCCCGGCACGGTAGCTGATGGCTTCGTCCGGCTCGGCTTCGCTCGGATCCTGGCCAAGGAACTTGGCGCAGAACTGGCTGGCATGGCGATAGAAGCACTCGCCTGCCTGGGTGTAGACCGGCTTGACCTGATACCCGGCAGGCGGGTTTTTCAGCCACTCCAGCAGAATGCTACGCACCACGCGCTGAATGCCGCTCTTGCCGTCATGCTTGCACAGCTCCGAGATGTCCACGAAAAGGCTGGGCACGCTGGCCGGACCTTGCAACGAGTAATCGATGGCCTTGGCCAGCCGCTCGATATCGACGGCCCCGGTCTGCAGGTGTCCGGTCGTGGCAAGTGCCTGGACCAGTGCCGGGACGCCATCGATCTCATCGGATGGAGCTTCTGCGCCGGCGCCTTCGCCGCGCAGGCCGACTGCCTGCTCGAACGCCGCTACCGCGGCCTTTCCGGTGTTATCCCAGGAGAACTGCTCGGCACGTTTCAGACCATGATCGGCCAGCGCCGCGCGGAAGGCATCATCCAGCAGGCCCTTGCGCAGTTTGTCCGCGATGGCCTGCGTGTCGAACGGGTCGAAGGTCGCCTCTTCCCAGCCGATGACTTCGGGCACGCTGGAGGTATTGGCACCGATCACGGGAGCGCCGCACTTCATTGCCTCGAGTGGCGGCAGGCCAAAGCCTTCGTGCCATGACGGGAACACATAGAGCTCGCAGATGTTGTACAGCGCGATGAGCTGCGCGTCCGTCACGAAACCGGTGAAGACCAGGTCGGCCTTGTCCAGGCCTTCTTCGAGCGCCAGGTCCCGATATTTGTTGATGTGGTACTCCGGCATCTTGCCGGCAAACACCAGTTGGGTATCGCCCAGCTGCGACTTGATGCTGGCGAATGCGCTGATCAGCCGTGGCAAGTTCTTGCGGTCATCGGCACCGCCCGAATAGAGCACGAAGGTCTCGCGCAGGCCGAACTGCTCTTTCAGCGCATCACGCTCGGCCAGGCTCAGGGTCATCGGTTGGAATACGTCATCTGCCGCGGTAGAGACATTGACCAGTCTGTCGCTGTCGAGAGGCAGCAGCGACAGTGCTTCCCCCCTGGCGAATTCCGAAATGGACAGCAACAGGTCGTAGTCCTTGAACGCCTCGACCTTCTGCAGGTAGTGCGTCTTGTAGGCGGGGTTGCCATCCAGGTATTGCTGCGGGCTGACCAGCGGAATCAGGTCATAGAGCGTGGCGCTGATCAAAGGCGTGCCATGCAGAAGCGGGCTGCCGATGACCGCGTCGTCTATGTAGCCCTCGACGGCGCTGGTGACGTGCACCACATCGGGCTGGAGATCGTCGATGCAAGCCTGTCGGATGCGTTCCGCCACTTGCCGCCTGGCCAGGTTGTCGGGATCGCTGTCCGCTACCGGGCCTTCTGCATACCAGACGCGGATGTGGCTTTGCGGGAGCAGGCCGATGAACGCGGTACGGATACTGTCGATGCTGTCGCCGAGCATGCCATTGAGCACGAGGTAGACCTCGTGCTCACCGCGATTGCGCACGATGCCCTGGGCCAGGGACAGGCTGTACCGACCGATACCACGGAAGCGGCTTTCGGTTTGCGCGCCTTGCATGTCTATTACGATACGCATTACTTCTGGCCCTTCATCATGGCTTGGCGAAGCGCGTCTTCGATGGCGCGGCCTCGCGGGGTCAATGGTGCGTGATCAATCACGCCGTGCTGTGGATCGCTGGCGTCAGCGGCTTCGCCGACCTCACGGGCTTGATGCAGACTGCGCAGCTTGGCCATCAGCCATGGACTGCGCTGCAAGGCCGCCAGTACCTTGCGCTCGACACCGGGCCGACGGGCCAGCCAGAGGCGCGCGTGCGGTGCGGCGCGTCGCAGCCCCTGCTCGGCTGATCTCTTGATATAGCTCGGATGCAACAGCACGTGGCCAACGGTGCGCAAAGGCGCGGTGATACGCCAGGCGGTGCTGCGACGCAACGCCTCGAGTTGCTGCTCATAGGTCGTGGCGCGCAGATACCAGTTATGCGCATTGCTCAGCGAGAGGTTCATCTCGGCCTGCAGGCGCTCGGCTTGCTCCTTCGCCTGCTCGAGGCTTTGCTGCAGCGTGTCGCGCTCGCGCTCGAAGTCATGCTGCTGCGTATCACGCTCGCGCTCGAAGTCATGCTGCTGCGTATCACGCTCGCGCTCGAAGTTCTGCTGCAGCGTGTCGCGCTCGCGCTGGAACCGCTCCTCGATCAATTGCAGCTTCTCGGTCTGCTCGATCTGCAGCCTGTTCATCATTTCACGGATGTCAGACGCCATTTGGTCCTCGATTTTGCTAAGTCTGCCTTCCAGCAGCTGATCGTAACGTGAGGCCAGCTCATCCAGGGACACGCCATAATGTTTCTCGAACAGGGGGTCGAAGATGTCCAGCACCTCGGGCGCCGCCTGCTTTTGCGCGATCACGGCGTAGTCGGGGCTGGTACCCGCCAAGACATCCATCACGCCGAGCTTGCGGTCCGGATCCTGTATGCCGGGCGCTTCCTGCAGCCTGAGGATCTTTGACCTGGCGAAATCGTTGTACTCGGTCAGGAACGACATCAGCAGGCTGGGGATCGGACGCTCGTGGGTCGGGTCCACGTAGAAATTGTTGGTACCCACCACGACGCTTTCGGCGTTCGGCGTCTCGAGGATCAACAGGCCGGCCGGACGCAGCACACGCATCGCTTCGGCGACGATGTCTTGCAGGATCGGGAAGGGAACATGCTCGGCGATATGAAAACCACTGACGACGACCAGGCTTTCATCGGGCAGCTGGCGCAACGCGTTGAGCGCATCGTCCTTGCGCGCAGGCAGCTCCAGCGCACGGCAAGCCTCGAGCATGCCGTCATCGAGGTCGACGCCTTCCGGGGCGTAGCCTTCGCGCAGCAGCAACTCGATCCACTCACCCCGACCACAGCCGATATCGAGGGTGCGTGCTTGCGGATACAGCTCTTTCAGGGGGGCGAGGAAGGGCAGATACACTTCCAGCCGCTGGGTGATGAGTTCTCTCGAGCCGCGGTGACAGTCTTCGAACGCGCGGTAAAAACGGCTATCCATTACTTGCACTCCACGGTCGGAGGTATCCAGGCCAGACCCACGAACGTACTCTGGGAAACATTCACCACGTTGAACACCAGCGCCAGGTCGCGCCACTCGTAGTTGTCGACGACATGCACATCCGAGGCGTGCAAGGCGACCGCCACGGAATAAGAGCCCACCCCGAGATTGGCCGGGAAGCGGAACTGGTAGGACAACAGCTCGCCTTCGCTCAGGTCTTTTCGCGCACACTGCAGATGATGAGTGTTGGTGCCGAACACGTCCTGGCCCAGGCGATCCTTGATGACGTAGCCCACGACCAGCTCCGGCAGCGGCGCGTTGACCTTGACCTTGATGTTCAGGCAGACGTCTTCACCGACCGAGACATACTCCACCGGCGTACCTTCGGTGTTGTACAGGGCCACACTGTCGATGCTCGCCTTGCCGCTACCGGAACGCGTCTGTACCGTCCCATCGGCCAACGTCTGCACCTCGACGGTGGCGTTCTCCTTCTGAGCGATGATGGCGTTGTAGTAATCCATGATCTCTTCGGGCGCGCCGTCCTTGATCACGGTGCCGCCGTCCAGCAGGATCGCGCGATTGCACAGCGCCTGGATGGCCCCGCGATCGTGGGAGACGATCAGCAAGGTGGTGCCCGCCCTCTGGAATTCCTTGATGCGGCCGAAGCTCTTGTGCTGGAAGTAGCTGTCCCCTACCGACAGCGCTTCGTCGATGATCAGGATCTCCGGGCGGAACGCGGTGGCCACGGAGAACGCGACACGCATCTGCATGCCACTGGAATAGGTGCGCACGGCCTGGTCGAAATACTCGCCAATTTCCGCGAAGGCTTCGATGTCGTCGATCACGCCGTCGATCTGTTGGGTATTGAAGCCCATCAGCCCCGCGGCGTGGTACACGTTCTGGCGCCCGGTCAGTTCGGCGTTGAAACCCATGCCCAGTTCGAGAATCGCCGCGATGCGGCCATTGACCTGGACCTTGCCCTCGGTGGGCTGCAAGGTACCTGTGATCATCTTCAGCAGGGTCGATTTGCCGGCCCCGTTCTGGCCGACGATACCAATGGCCTCCCCCGCCGCGATGTTGAAGCTGACGTGCTTGAGGACCCAGTGTTCCTGGCTGGCCTTCACGGGTATGTAGAACCAGCGCGCCATGCGCTGCCATTCCGATCGATAGGCCCGGTATGCCTTTCCGACGTTGGCGACTGAAAGAAGTGTCATAGCGAGTCCACCATTTCTGCGGATGCCCGGCGGAACAGGAACAGGCCAAGCAGCATGAGGCCCACGGCGATGATGAAGGTGACGCCTACTTGTTGCAGATCCGGCGAGACCTTGTAGACCAGCACGTTATGGTAGGCGCTCACGATCGCGAACATCGGGTTCACGTCCAGTGTGTCTTTCAGGTAATCAGGCACGATGTTCACCGAGTAGACGATCGGGGTGAACCAGAACCAGACCTGCAGGATGATCGGCACCACTTGGCCGATATCGCGCAGGAACACGTTCAGCACCCCGAGTACCAGGCCTATCCCGACCGCCAGGGAGACCACCGCCAGGGTCAGCGGGATCAGCCAGAACATCTGCACGTTGGGCGAATGGCCCAGCACGGCGAAGATGACCAGTACGGCCACGAACAGCAGCAGGTTGTTGAGCAGGCAGGAGCCGACCACGATCACCGGCAAGGCGATCCGCGGGAAGCGCATCTTCTTCATCAGGTTGCCCTGCTCGATGAAGACCGTCAGGCACCGCCCGACGATCTCGGCGAACAGGTTCCAGGCCAGGATGCCGGCGATCAGGTACAGCGCGTAGGCGTACTTGTTCTCGATCCCCGGCAGGCGCGCGCCGAGGACGTTGGACAGGATCAGCGCGTAGATGGCGACCTGGGCCAGGGGATGAATGATCATCCACAGACCACCGAGCTTGCTGCGCGCGAAGCGTGCGATGAACTCGTTCTTGATGGAAGTGAGAATGAAGCCTCTGTAGTCCCAGACGCCTCTGATCATGCCGAACATAGTTATCCTTGAATCAGACGTTCGATTTCAGCGACGCGCTGGGCCACCAGAGCTTCATCACCACGGCTCTCGACGTTCAGGCGCAGCAGAGGCTCGGTATTGGAGCCGCGCAGGCTGAAGCGCCACTCGGGAAACTCCACACTGATGCCGTCGGTACGGTCAACGCTTGGATCCTGTGGCGCGAAGTGAGCGAGGACTTTCTCGACCGAGGCCTTTACGTCGTCGACCTTGTAGTTGATCTCGCCGCTGCACGGGAACGCATCGATGCGTTCGTCCACCAACTGGGCCAGGGTCTTGCCGGTGACGCTCATCAGCTCGGCGACCAGCAGCCACGGGATGTTGCCGCTGTCGCAGTAGGCGAAGTCGCGGAAATAATGGTGCGCGCTCATCTCGCCGCCGTATACGGCGTCTTCCGCGCGCATGCGTTCCTTGATGAAGGCGTGGCCGGTCTTGCTCTGGATGGCCAGGCCGCCGGCGGCCTGGACCTGCTCGATGGTGTTCCAGGTCAGGCGTGGGTCGTGGATGATCTTGCTGCCGGGGTGCTTGATCAGCAGCATTTCGGCCAGCAGGCCGACCAGGTAGTAGCCTTCGATGAAACGGCCCTGGTTGTCGAAGAAGAAGCAGCGGTCGAAGTCGCCGTCCCAAGCGATGCCCATGTCGGCGCCATTGGCCAGCACGGCCTGGCGGGTCAGTTCGCGGTTCTCGGGCAGCAGCGGGTTGGGGACGCCGTTGGGGAACTCGCCGTCCGGCTCGCCGTTGATGATTTCGATCTGCAGCGGCAGGCGCGACTTGAGCAGTTCGATGACCGGGCCCACGGCACCGTTGCCGGGGTCGGCCAGTACCTTGAGCGGCTTGAGGGTCGAGGCGTCGACGTAGGTCAACAGATGGTCGATGTAGGCGGTCTTGTCGAACGCTTCGAGCACGCTGCCTGGGGTCGCGGCCTGCTCGCCGAGATTGCCGGCTTCGACGCGATCACGGATGGCGAACAGCCCCGAGTCGCCACTGATCGGCTTGGACTGCTCGCGCACCAGTTTCATGCCGTTGTAACCCTTGGGGTTATGGCTGGCGGTGATCATGATGCCGCCGTCGGCTTCGAGATGGCTGGTGGCGAAGTAGACTTCCTCGGTACCGCACAGGCCGATGTCGATGACGTCGGCGCCGGCCTCGGTCAGGCCCTTGGTCAGCGCCTGGGCCAGCATGGGGCTCTCCAGACGCATGTCGCGCCCTACCACATAGCGCTTGCCACTCAGTTCGGCAACCAGGGCACGGCCAATCCGGTAGGCGACGTCTTCGTTGAGGTCGGCGGGCACTTGGCCGCGAATGTCATAGGCTTTGAAGCAGCGGGTCTGGATAGGTGGGTGCATGTCTCTCACTTGATACGCCGCGTGGGGCGAAAATCGATGGTAGGCGGCTGCCGGAACGAGCGGCAGATGACCAACGGCCCGCGAGCCTCCGGCGGAGGCGTCACGGGCCGAGCGGGGAGCGCTTGGGTGTCAGCTGCAACGGCCGTAGTTGTCCTCGAAGCGGACGATGTCGTCTTCGCCGAGGTAGTCGCCGCTTTGCACTTCGATCAGGATCAGGTCGATGACGCCCGGATTCTGCAGGCGATGGGTATGGCCGGCACGAATGAAGGTGGATTCATTGGTGTGCAGCATCATCTCCTTGTCGTCGTTGACCACGACGGCCGTGCCGCTGACCACGATCCAGTGCTCGCTGCGGTGATGGTGCATCTGCAGGGAGAGGGACGCCTTGGGCTTGACCACGATGCGCTTGATCTTGAAGCGGTCGCCGTTTTCCAGGGTGGTGTAGGTGCCCCACGGCCGATGCACGGTGCGGTGCAACTGGTGCAGGGTATGACCGCTGCTCTTGAGCTGGCCGACGATGTGCTTGACGTCCTGGGCATGATCCTTGTGGGCGATCATGACGGCGTCGGCGGTGTCGATGACCAGCAGGTCTTCGACACCGACCAGGGCGGTCAGGCGGTCTTCGCTGTTGACGTAGTTGTTGCGCGAGTTGTACGACAGCACTTCGCCTTCGAAGCGGTTGCCGTCCTGGTCGGCCTCGGTCAGTTCGCTGACCGCGTTCCACGAGCCGATGTCGCTCCAGCCGATGTCGCACGGCACGGTGGCGACTTTCTCGGAACGCTCCATCAGGGCGTAGTCGATGGAGATGTCCGGTACCTGGGCGAAACTGTCGGGGTCGACGGACAGGCAGCTGTAGGCCTTGGCTTGGGCCAGGCGCGAGCATTGCTTGGCTTCGGTGACGGCTTGCAGGACATCGGGAGAGTGGCGCTTGAACTCTTCCAGGACGGTGCCGACCTGGAAGCAGAACATGCCCGAGTTCCAGAAGTAGTTGCCGGCGGCGACATAGGCCTGAGCGGTGGCCAGGTCGGGTTTTTCGACGAAGCGGGCGACCTTGAGGCCGTTGGCCAACTCGCCGGCCTTGCCCGCTTCGATGTAGCCGAAACCTGTTTCCGGATATTGTGGCTGAATACCGAAGGTGACCAGCCAGCCGTCTTCGGACAGCTTGACGGCCTTGGCCACGGCGTCGGCGAATGCGGTTTCGTCCTGGATCAGGTGGTCGGCGGCAAGCACCAGCATGTGGGCCTGGTCGCCATGGGCCTCTTGCAGTTGCAGGGCGGCCAGGGCGACGGCGGCGGCGGTGTTGCGGCCGAAAGGTTCGAGAATGTACGACTGGGCATGGCCGGCGCCATTGACTGCGCGGTATTCGTCCTCGGTCTTGAACAGCAGCTCACGATTGGTGACGGTCAGGACTTCCGAGACGCCCTCAAGGGCGGAGGCACGGAGAAAGGTCTTCTGGATAAGGTTTTGGCCATCAGGCAAGGTCATGAAAGGTTTCGGATGGGCCTCGCGAGAAACGGGCCACAGCCGACTACCAACGCCGCCTGATAAAATTACGGGAATCAAGTCCATATCTAAATAATCCTGCCGGCCAGATCATGGCACATAAATGACACGCAAAGTACATCAGCACTAATCGGCCACTTCGCACCTTGTACGTTCAATGCTAGTGAGAAACTGCTGCCTTGGAGGCATCGACAATACGCCTACCCAAGAAATCGAGAGCCACCTAGAATATCAGAGAAAATTCCGGGAGGCTTCCTTCGGGGGGAAACACGTACAGCTACCAGTGACCGCAGCCTTGGACCGTGAAAACGGTCAATCGATCACTAAGGACCTATCACTTTGTCGATAGGCTTGTTCCAGCCTGGCCGCCAGTGCGCGCTTGGCGGGCTGCTCGCCGTGAACCAGCTTGATCCGAGTCGGCCATCGGGACATTCCCGTTACGAATTCTAGCAACCCTTGCTGATCCGCATGCGCCGAATATCCGCCAAGGGTGATCACCTTGGCCCTTATGTCGTACAGGTCCCCGTCCAGATCAATCTTGACGAAGCCTTCGGCGCCTTCACTCGCCTGGATGACCGCGCCGGGAGTGCCTTTGGCCTGATAGCCGACGAAAACCACCTCATGACGCGGATCGCCGAGCATGGCCTTGAGGTAGTTGACGATGCGTCCGCCCGAGCACATGCCGTTGCCTGCGATGACGATCGCCGGGCGACCGGTACTTTTCAGGTAGTTGACCACTTGCTGGTGCCTGGCATGGGTATCGATATTGATGAGCTGGCGAAAACCCAGAGGCTTGCGGCCTTGCCCTCGGCGCTCGCTGGCTTCGGCATTCCAGTATTCGTGCAGGTCGCGGTAGGTCCGGGTAATGCGTTGGGCGAGCGGCGAATCGAGGATGACGGGGAGTTGCGACCAGTCCAGGGGTTGCGCGGGGTCCGCGTCGCGCTCGCTTTCCTGTAGCAGCGCCTTGCGATGGAGAATGTCCTCGATTTCGTACAGCAGCTCCTGGGTACGACCGAGGCTGAAGGCGGGAACGAGGATGGTGCCCTGGTCGGCCAAGGCGCGGTCGATCACCGTTTCGAGGCGTTGTTGACGATCGGCGTGATCATCGTGCAGGCGATCGCCGTAGGTGCTTTCGAGCACCAGTACATCGGCCCGCTCGGGTGACTGGAGACCGCGCAGCAAGGGATTGCCGGCGCTGCCGAGGTCGCCGGAGAAGACCACGCGGGAGCTGTCGGTATCGGTAGACCGGTGCACGTCGCACTCGACGTAGGCCGAGCCGAGCAGGTGACCGGCGCGCTGCAGGCGTATGCGGCAGTGCAGCCCCTCTCGCTCGACCACCGCGTGCCACTCGCCGAACGGCAAGGGCTGGATGAGTTTCCGGACGAATTCGATATAGCGCGCGACGGATGCCGGGTCGCTGGTGACGCTGAGCTTGTAGGCGTCTTCGAGCACCAGGGGCAGAAGCTTGGCCGAAGGTTCGCTGCACAGAATGGGACCGCGGTACCCGGCGGCCAATAATGCGGGGATGCGGCCTACATGATCCAGGTGAACGTGGGTGATGACCAGCGCCTGGATACCGGTGATATCGAATGCCAGGGACGCAGTGCCCGGCTGGGCGTCCGCACCCTGCTCCAGGCCACAGTCAACCAGCAGGCTGGTAGCGGCATCGAGGTGCAGTTGATGGCAGGAGCCGGTGACGCCGTGAGTGCCGCCATGATGTGAAAGGCTTGGATACTGCATTGGGATAACGCACTCCGAGACAGGTGAAGTGCGCTATTACGGCATATTGCTCTATCCCGGAGCATCGGACATTTTTCCGCTTTAAGTCAGAAACTTCCTTACTTGCTGGCGAGTGCCGCTTCGCGAGCCGAGGCACGGATCCTGCGCTTGCTGCGCAGTACTCCATACGCACCGAGAAACGGCCCGATGGCCAGGCCCACGATAAGCGCAACCAACACTGGCACGGCGACGGGCATGGCCGGAGCGGACCATCCGAACAGCACCAGCGAGACCGGCTGTTGGTTCTCGAGCACGAAGAACAGGACAACAGCCGCCAGCAGCAGCACAAAAAGCGCAACCAGTAGGCGCTTGAGATTACGCATCGATGGATTCCTTTTCGCTTCAGGCACGTGCTTGGTCGTGGTCGTCTTCTTCGTTGACGCGGTCTCGCAGTTCCTTGCCGGGCTTGAAGTGCGGCACGAACTTGCCATCCAGGCTTACTGACTGACCAGTCTTGGGGTTGCGTCCGACCCGAGCAGAGCGGTAATGCAAGGAAAAGCTGCCAAAACCTCGGATCTCGATGCGATCGCCGGTGGCCAGGCATTGCGACATCTGCTCAAGCATGGTCTTGATGGCCAACTCGACGTCCTTGGACGAGAGTAGTCCTTGATGGGTGACAATACGTTCGATCAGCTCCGACTTCGTCATATTTTTCCCTTCGTTATCAAGCAGCTAGATCATTGCTCCAGCTGTTTGTAGCACGCTTGGCGGGATTTGAACAGGGCTGATCTTGACTTCGGAAAAATAATCAAGACGTGGGGTTGGAGTTTTCATCCGGCTTTTCAGATGCTGACGCTTGGCCTTCGGCTTCTGAATCTTCTGGGAAGCTGATGGCCTATCGCGGGACAAGCCCGCTTGCCATCTGGAATGTGTCCAGCCTGTGCAACAGTGGTGAGTCCGTCGGCTGCCTGGAATATACCTTCATCACCCGCGCACCAGTGGCGAGCGGGCTTGTCCCGCGATGAGACCATCAGCATCACCGATGCATGTCCAGAGCGACCAACAAGCTCCAGCATCCACAAATCACCACCGGCATGCGGCTCAGTTTAGACACATCCAGACATCCCACTTTTCTCAAGCCAAAAAAAAGGGCGACCGAAGTCGCCCTTTTTTCCAAGACAGAACTTAGTTCTGCTTGGCCATCGCTTCGCGCAGCAGCGCAGCCATGGTGGTGTCGCCAGAAGCTTCCGGAGCGGTTTTCAGGCTCTGGATGGCTTCGCGCTCTTCAGCATCGTCCTTCGACTTGACGGACAGGCTGATGACGCGGCTCTTGCGGTCAACGCTGATGATCTTGGCTTCGATCTCGTCGCCTTCCTTCAGGACGTTACGCGCGTCTTCAACGCGGTCACGGCTGATTTCGGAAGCCTTCAGAGTCGCTTCGATGTCATCGGCCAGGGTGACGATGGCGCCTTTGGCGTCAACTTCCTTCACGATGCCCTTGACGATCGAGCCCTTGTCGTTGACAGCAACGAAGTTGGAGAACGGATCGTCTTCCAGCTGCTTGATGCCCAGGGAGATGCGCTCGCGCTCTGGGTCAACCGACAGGATGACGGTTTCCAGCTCGTCGCCCTTCTTGAAGCGACGCACGGCTTCTTCGCCGGCTTCGTTCCAGGAGATGTCCGACAGGTGAACCAGACCGTCGATGCCGCCGTCCAGACCAATGAAGATACCGAAATCGGTGATCGACTTGATGGTGCCGGAGATCTTGTCGCCCTTGTTGAACTGGCCAGAGAAGTCTTCCCATGGGTTCGACTTGCACTGCTTGATGCCCAGGGAGATACGACGACGCTCTTCGTCGATGTCCAGAACCATGACTTCCACTTCGTCGCCAACCTGAACGACTTTCGACGGGTGGATGTTCTTGTTGGTCCAGTCCATTTCCGAAACGTGTACCAGACCTTCGACGCCTTCTTCCAGCTCAGCGAAGCAGCCGTAGTCAGTCAGGTTGGTGACGCGCGCGGTCACGCGGGTACCTTCTGGGTAACGTGCCTTGATAGCAACCCATGGGTCTTCGCCCAGCTGCTTCAGGCCCAGGGATACGCGGTTACGCTCGCGATCGTACTTCAGGACCTTGACATCGATCTCGTCGCCAACGTTGACGATCTCGGATGGGTGCTTGATGCGCTTCCAGGCCATGTCGGTGATGTGCAGCAGGCCGTCGACGCCGCCCAGGTCCACGAAGGCGCCGTAGTCGGTGAGGTTCTTGACGATACCTTTGACCTGCTGGCCTTCCTGCAGCGATTCCAGCAGAGCTTCACGCTCGGCGCTGTTCTCGGCTTCCAGGACGCTGCGACGGGAAACGACAACGTTGTTGCGCTTCTGGTCGAGCTTGATGACCTTGAATTCCAGCTCTTTGCCTTCGAGGTGGGTGGTGTCGCGCACTGGGCGGACATCAACCAGGGAACCTGGCAGGAACGCACGGATACCGTTAACGTCGACAGTGAAGCCGCCCTTAACCTTACCGTTGATAACGCCCTTGACCACTTCTTCGGCGGCGAAAGCTGCTTCCAGAACGATCCAGCACTCGGCGCGCTTGGCTTTTTCACGGGACAGCTTGGTTTCGCCAAAGCCGTCTTCGACCGCGTCCAGCGCAACGTGAACTTCGTCACCGACCTTGATGGTCAGCTCGCCAGCTTCGTTGTAGAACTGCTCGAGCGGGATGACGCCCTCGGATTTCAGGCCGGCGTGGACGGTAACCCAGTCACCATCGATGTCGACAACGATACCGGTGATGATTGCACCAGGCTGAAGATTGAGGGTCTTCAGGCTTTCTTCAAAGAGTTCTGCAAAGCTTTCGCTCATTTTAATTCCTGTAGATTCGGGCGAAACAGACGCCCATAACCACATTCCAGACAATGTGGGTTTCGTTCATATAAAGGAAAGCGGGCAGGACGTTGACTGGTGCCCCTGCCTGCTATCCTGGTCATCATGCGAGGTCGCGCAAAGCGATCTCGCTCCTGATGCGTTGCAACACCTGCTCGATGGACAACTCCGTGGAATCCAGCTGAATGGCATCGACCGCCGGCTTGAGCGGGGCTACCGCGCGCTGGGTGTCGCGCTCATCGCGCTCACGTATCTCATCTAGCAGACTCGACAGACTAACATCTTCATTCTTGGCCTTCAACTGCAGATAGCGGCGACGCGCGCGCTCCTCCGCACTGGCGGTGAGGAAGATTTTCAACGGCGCGTCCGGGAACACGACCGTTCCCATATCGCGACCGTCCGCGATCAGGCCGGGCGCTTCGCGGAAAGCGCGCTGGCGTTGCAGCAAGGCATCGCGCACCGCCGGCAGCGAGGCAACCATGGAGGCGCCGGCGCCCACGGTCTCGGTACGGATGACATGGCTGACATCCTCGCCTTCGAGCACGATCTGCTGCAGCTTACCTGGCTCGGCCGCGATGAACTGCACATCCAGATGGGCGGCGAGCGCCTTGAGCAGCTCTTCGTTGGTCAGGTCGACGCGATGGTTGCCGGCAGCAAACGCCAGCAGGCGATAGAGCGCGCCCGAGTCCAGCAGCCTCCACTTCAGCTCGCGAGCCAGGATGCCGGCAATCGTGCCCTTGCCCGACCCGCTTGGTCCGTCGATGGTGATGACCGGCGCTGGCGAGTTCATGACTTGCCCTCTTCCGCCACCCGGATACCGACTTCGGCGCACAGCGACAGGAAGTTGGGGAAGGAAGTGGCGACGTTGGCGCAGTCATGGATGCGAATCGGCGCGCTGGCACGCAGCGAGGCGACACTGAAGGCCATGGCGATACGGTGGTCGCCATGCCCGTGCACTTCACCGCCACCGATCTGGCCGCCGTCGATGATGATGCCGTCAGGGGTCGGCTCGCATTTCACGCCGAGCGCCACGAGACCGTCAGCCATGACCTGGATGCGATCGGACTCCTTGACTCGCAGCTCTTCGGCGCCACGCAGCACGGTGCGACCCTCGGCGCAGGCAGCGGCGACGAACAGCACGGGGAATTCGTCGATGGCCAGCGGCACCAGATGCTCGGGAATATCGATACCCTTGAGCGCAGCGCCGCGCACACGCAGGTCGGCAACCGGCTCGCCACCCACCTCGCGCTGGTTTTCCAAGGTGATGTCACCACCCATCAGGCGCAGGATGTCGATCACGCCGGTACGGGTCGGGTTGATGCCGACATGCTCGAGCACCAGTTCCGAGCCTTCGGCAATGGAAGCCGCGACCAGGAAGAACGCCGCCGAAGAGATATCCGCCGGTACTTCGATCCGCGTCGCCGTCAGCGTGCCGCCGGCTTCCAGCGAGGCCACCGGACCATCGGTCCGCACGTCGTAGCCGAAGCCACGCAGCATGCGCTCGGTATGGTCACGGGTCGGCGCCGGCTCGGTGACGGTGGTGCGGCCTTCGGCATACAGGCCCGCCAGCAGCAGGCACGACTTCACCTGGGCGCTGGCCATTGGCAAGGTGTAGGTCAACGCCTTGAGCCTGGCGCCGCCACGGATCGTCAACGGCGGACGTCCTTCGGGACCGGTCTCGATGACCGCGCCCATCTCGCGCAGGGGGTTGGCGACGCGGTTCATCGGACGCTTGGACAGCGAGGCGTCGCCGGTCATGGTCACGTCGAACGGCTGCGCGGCCAGCAGGCCCGAGAGCAGGCGCATGGAGGTACCGGAGTTGCCCAGGTAGATCGGGCCCGGTGGCGGCTTGAGGCCATGCAGGCCGACGCCATGGATGGTCACTCGGCCATGCTGCGGGCCTTCGATGACCACACCCATGTCGCGGAAGGCCTGCAGGGTCGCCAGTGCGTCTTCGCCCTCCAGGAAGCCTTCGACTTCGGTGGTGCCCTCGGCCAGCGAGCCGAGCATGATCGAACGATGGGAAATCGATTTGTCGCCCGGCACACGAATTCGTCCGGACAGGCGGCCACCAGGTTGGGCCAGGAAAATCAGGTCGTTGGCGTTCATAGCGTCCACATAGGCCCGGCGGGCCAGGATTTTACTGAAATGCTCGCGGGCAACCCGGGCGCGCGTGAACACGCCCAGCAACTGATGCCCATCCCCTGCGTCGACCGCTTCGCGCAAGGCGTCGAGGTCGCTGCGAAAAGTATCCAGCGTGCGTAAGACAGCTTCACGGTTGGCGAGAAAGATGTCATGCCACATGATCGGATCGCTGCCGGCGATTCTCGTGAAATCGCGGAATCCTCCCGCAGCGTACCGAAAGATGTCGAGGTTTTCATTGCGCTTGGCCAGTGAGTCGACCAGGCCGAAGGCCAGCAGGTGCGGCAGATGGCTGGTGGCGGCCAGGACCTCGTCATGGCGCTCGACCGTCATGTGCTCGACGTCGGCATCCAGGGCGCGCCAGAGCCGATCGACGATGTCCAGGGCCTGAGGATCGGTCTCCGCCAGGGGCGTCAGGATCACCTTGTGGCGACGGAACAGCGCGGCGTTGGAGGCTTCCACCCCGCTCTGCTCGGAGCCGGCGATCGGATGACCTGGCACGAAGCGCGCAAGACGCCGGTCGAGAACCGCGCGCGCCGCCCGCACCACGTTGCCCTTGGCGCTGCCCACGTCGGTCAGCACGGCATTGCCCAGGTCGAGCGTCGCCAGGCGCGCCAAAAGCTTTTCCATGGCCAGGATAGGCACGGCCAGCTGGATCACGTCCGCGCCGATACAGGCCGCGGCCAGGTCTTCTTCGCAGCGATCGACCACGCCCAGCGCCACCGCTTGCTTGCGCGATGGCGCATCGAGGTCGACGCCGACCACTTCCCGACACAGCCCGCTTTCGCGCACACCCTTGGCGAAGGAGCCGCCGATCAGGCCGAGGCCCACGACCACCAGACGACCGATAATCGGCGCGGATTTGTTTGCTACCACATCAACCACGTGTGCGAACCCTGTTCAGAATGGCAGTCATTGCCGGATGAATCCATGTCGGCCCGCGAGATCGATTCGATTTGCGGGCCTCACAGACCAACTTCAACCTCAGAGTACCGCCTTCGGATACGAGCCCAGTACCTTCAGCCCCACGGCTTCCTGGCTGATCTTCTCCAGCACCGCCTTGATCAGCGGGTCACGGTGATGGCCGACGAAGTCGATGAAGAACACATAGGTCCACTTGCCGCTGCGCGAAGGACGCGTCTCGATGCGCGTCAGGTCGATGCCGTTGTCATGGAACGGCACCAACAGCTCGTGCAAGGCGCCTGGCTTGTTGCTCATGGAGACGATGATGGAGGTCTTGTCGTCTCCGGTCGGCGGTACTTCCTGGTTGCCGATCATGAGGAAGCGCGTGGAGTTGTCCGGACGATCCTCGATCTTCTCGGCCAGACGAGTCAGGCCGTACAGGGACGCCGCCATGTCACCGGCGATCGCCGCCGAATTCCACTCGCCCTTGACCCGCTTGGCGGCCTCGGCGTTGCTGGAGACCGCCACGCGCTCGACGTTCGGGTAATGGGCATCGAGCCACTTGCGGCACTGGGCCAGGGACTGAGCATGGGAGTAGATGCGGGTGATGCTGTCGGTCTTGGTGTTCTCGCCCACCAGCAGGTGGTGGTGGATGCGCAGCTCGACTTCGCCGCAGATCACCATGTCGTGCTCGAGGAAGCTGTCGAGGGTGTGACTGACCGCGCCCTCGGTGGAGTTCTCCACCGGCACCACGCCGAAGTTGACGGCACCGGCCGCCACTTCGCGGAAGACCTCGTCGATGGCCGCCATCGGACGGCTGACCACGGCATGGCCGAAGTGCTTCATCGCCGCCGCCTGGGTGAAGGTGCCCTCAGGGCCGAGGTAGGCGACCTTGAGAGGCTCTTCCAGGGCCAGGCACGAGGACATGATCTCCCGGAACAGGCGCGCCATCTCCTCGTTGCCCAGCGGGCCAGGGTTGCGCTCCATGACGCGCTTGAGCACCTGGGCCTCGCGCTCGGGGCGGTAGAAGACCGGCTTCTCGCCCTCGGCCAGCGTGGCCATCTTGACCCTGGCGACTTCCTGGGCGCAGCGGGCGCGATCGCTGATCAGCTCGAGAATCTTTTCGTCGAGGCTGTCGATGCGCACGCGCAGCGCCTTGAGCTCTTGCTCGACCATCAGGCGTGCTCCTTCTCGAATTCGGCCATGTAGGCCACCAGCGCCTCGACGGCATCGAGACCCAGAGCGTTGTAGATCGAGGCGCGCATGCCGCCGACCGAGCGATGACCCTTGAGGTTGAGCAGGCCACGCGCATCGGCGCCCGCCAGGAAGGCCTTGTCCAGGCGCTCGTCGGCGAGACGGAACGGCACGTTCATCCACGAACGGGCGTTGATGCTGATCGGGTTGCTGTAGAAGTCGCTGCCGTCGATGAACCCATAGAGGCGGTCTTTCTTGGCGCGGTTGCGCTGCTCCATGGCATCGACGCCGCCCTGCTCCTTCAACCACTCGAAGACCAGGCCCGACAGGTACCAGGAATAGGTGGCCGGCGTGTTGTACATCGAGCCGTTGTCGGCCGCGACCTTGTAGTCGAGCATGGTCGGGCAGCTGCTGCGGGCACGGCCGAGCAGGTCTTCGCGCACGATGACCACGACCAGGCCGCTCGGGCCGATGTTCTTTTGCGCGCCGGCGTAGATCAGGCCGTACTGCGACACATCGATCGGGCGCGAGAGGATGTCCGAGGACATGTCGACCACCAGCGGCACGTCACCGGTGGCCGGCACCCAGTCGAATTCCAGGCCGCCGATGGTTTCGTTGGAAGCGTAGTGGACGTAGGCGGCGTCCTTGGTCAGGTTCCACTCGTTCTGGCCGGGGATGGCCAGGTAGTCGTAGGGCTTGGCGCTGGCCGCGATGTTGACGTTGCCGAAGCGACGGGCCTCATCGATGGCCTTCTTCGACCAGATGCCGGTCTCGATGTAGTCGGCGGTGCCGTTCTCGGGCAGCAGGTTCAGCGGAATCTCGGCGAACTGCTGGCTGGCGCCGCCCTGGAGGAACAGGACTTTGTAGTTGGAGGGAATGGACAGCAGGTCGCGCAGGTCCTGCTCGGCCTTGTGGGCGATGGCCATGTAGTCGTCGCTGCGGTGGCTCATTTCCATCACCGACAGGCCCTTGCCGTGCCAGTCCAGCATCTCGGCCTGGGCACGCTGCAGGACAGCGTCGGGAAGCGCAGCAGGGCCTGCGCAGAAGTTAAAGGCTCGTTTGCTCACATCCACTCTCGCTCTGCTCTGTAAGTCAACGGGGCGACCTTGGTCGCCCCGCTCGGGTTGTTGCGCTGGGTTATTCCTGAGGTGCCTCGTCGCTGGCACCGGCTTCGTCGGCTGCCGTGTCCAGCGGATCGAGCGCCTCGACTTCGGCACCCTCCCCGCCTTCCTCGAGGATGTCGTCGAGGGCTTCCTCGGACGGCTCCTGGACTCGCTCCACGCCTACCAGGGTCTCGTCGGTGGCCAGCTTGATCAGCGTCACGCCCTGGGTGTTACGGCCCAGGCTGGATACTTCGCCAACCCGCGTGCGCACCAGAGTGCCCTGGTCGGAGATCAGCATGATCTCTTCGCCTTCCTGGACCTGGATGGCACCGATCAGCTTGCCGTTGCGGCCCTTGGTGCCCATGGCGATGACGCCCTGGCCACCACGACCGCGACGCGGGAACTTCGACAGCGGCGTGCGCTTGCCGAAACCACGCTCGGAGGCCGTGAGGATCTGCGCGCCCGACTCGGGGATCAGCATGGAGATCACCTGCTGGCCCTTGCCCAGCTTCATGCCGCGTACGCCACGGGCGTTACGGCCCATCTGGCGAACCACGCCCTCGGCGAAGCGAATCACCTTGCCCGCGTCGGAGAACATCATCACTTCCTTGGCGCCGTCGGTGATGGCCGCAGCGATCAGGGTATCGCCTTCCTTGAGCTTCAAGGCGATCAGGCCGCTGGTACGAGGACGGGCGAACTGCGCGAGCGGGGTCTTCTTCACGGTACCGGAAGCGGTAGCCATGAAGATGTAGGCGCCGGTCGGCTCGGCGACGAGCTCGGGGGTATCGCCCTCTTCCTCGTCGATTTCCTCGGCCTCGACCACTTCGCCTTCGATCACGTCCTCGGCGTCATCGAGCTCTTCTTCGGAGCCGATGCTCTGCTGCAGGGCCTCGAGGTCGATCTGCAGCATGGTGGTGATGTATTCGCCTTCTTCCAGCGGCAGCAGATTGACCAGCGGGCGACCGCGGGCGGCGCGGGAGGCCTCCGGGATCTCGTAGGTCTTGAGCCAGTACACCTTGCCCTTGCTGGAGAACAGCAACAGCGTGGCGTGGCTGTTGGCCACCAGCAGGTGGGCGATGTAGTCCTCGTCCTTGATACCCGTCGCCGACTTGCCCTTGCCACCGCGGCGCTGCGCCTGATAGGAGGACAGCGGCTGGGTCTTGGCGTAGCCGCCGTGGGAGATGGTCACCACGCGCTCTTCTTCCGGAATCATGTCGCCCAGGGTCAGGTCGAGGCGCGCGTCGAGGATCTGGGTACGGCGCACGTCGCCGTATTCGACACGGATGGCCTCGAGCTCCTCGCGGATGACCTCCATCAGGCGCTCGGCGCTGTTGAGGATGCGGATCAGCTCGCCGATCTGGTCGAGGATCTCCTGGTACTCGGCCAACAGCTTCTCGTGCTCCAGGCCGGTCAGGCGGTGCAGGCGCAGGTCGAGGATCGCCTGGGCCTGTTCCGGCGACAGGAAATACTTACCATCGCGCATGCCGTACTGTGCATCGAGGCTTTCCGGACGGCTGGATTCGGCACCGGCGCGTTCGACCATGAGCTGCACGGCGCTGGATTCCCAGGCGGTGCTGACCAGTGCTTCCTTGGCTTCCGACGAGGTCGGCGAGGCCTTGATCAGGGCGATGACCGGATCGATGTTGGACAGTGCGACTGCCTGGCCTTCGAGGATATGACCGCGCTCGCGCGCCTTGCGCAACTCGAACACGGTGCGACGGGTCACCACTTCGCGGCGGTGACGCACGAAGGCTTCGAGCAGGTCCTTGAGGTTGAGCAGGCGCGGGCGTCCGTCGATCAAGGCGACGATGTTGATGCCGAAGACGCTCTGCAGCTGGGTCTGGGCATAGAGGTTGTTGAGCACGACCTCCGGCACTTCGCCACGGCGCAGCTCGATGACGATACGCATGCCGTCCTTGTCGGACTCGTCGCGCAGCTCGGTGATGCCTTCGATCTTCTTCTCTTTCACCAGCTCGGCGATCTTCTCGATCAGCCGTGCCTTGTTCAGCTGGTAAGGCAGCTCGGTGATGATGATCTGCTGGCGACCGCCGACCTTGTCGATGTCCTCGATCTCGGAGCGGGCGCGCATGTAGATGCGGCCACGGCCGGTACGATAGGCCTCGATGATACCCTGGCGGCCGTTGATCAGGCCCGCGGTGGGGAAGTCCGGGCCCGGGATGAACTGCATCAGCTCATCGACCGTGATCTCGGCGTTGTCGATCAGCGCCAGGCAGCCGTCGATGACTTCACCGAGGTTGTGCGGCGGGATGTTGGTCGCCATGCCCACGGCGATACCGCTGGAGCCGTTGACCAACAGGTTGGGAATGCGGGTCGGCATGACGGCCGGGATCTGCTCGGTGCCGTCGTAGTTGGGCACCCAGTCGACGGTTTCCTTGTGCAGGTCGGCTAGCAGCTCGTGGGCCAGCTTGGACATGCGCACTTCGGTGTATCGCATGGCTGCGGCGTTGTCGCCGTCCACCGAACCGAAGTTGCCCTGGCCATCGACGAGCAGGTAGCGCAGCGAGAAGGGCTGGGCCATGCGCACGATGGTGTCGTAGACGGCCGTATCGCCGTGCGGGTGGTACTTACCGATGACGTCACCGACCACACGAGCGGATTTCTTGTACGGTTTGTTCCAGTCGTTGCCCAGTTCGCTCATCGCATAGAGAACGCGGCGATGCACGGGCTTCAAGCCATCACGCGCATCGGGCAGTGCACGCCCGACAATGACGCTCATCGCGTAGTCGAGGTAAGACTGTCTCAGTTCATCTTCGATATTGACCGGGAGGATTTCTTTGGCCAGTTCGCCCATGAGAAGCCTGATTCCTTTTTCTGGTGAAACCTCGCCGCGTCCGGGAGCGGACGGACGAAGCTCGCCGTCGCAGCGCGCAGCCGAGCGACGACATACGACAAATCAATGAGTTGAGCCATGGATCTGCGCAATGACGACCGCCTGAATGGGCGGCCTTGGAAACTGCCGGATATTACCACAAAGCCTGGTGGCATGGGAGTGCGGCAAGCGGTCCCGAATTTCCCCGTGGAGCGGCGTCACGGAGGCAGTGGCGCGGTGAATCATCGCGCAAGGAACAGATGCGGGGCGCTGCCACTGCCGCATCGCGGGACAAGCCCGCTCACCACAGGTACGCGGTGCGACAAAGATACGTTCCCAAGCCACCGGTGCGCGGTGCGGCAAAGATACGTTCCCAAGCCACCGGTGCGCGGTGCGG
>NZ_JAAMQM010000023.1 GCF_013523055.1 Pseudomonas capeferrum
TGCAGGTCGGCCAGACCGGCAAGATCGTCGCGCCGCAGCTGTACATCGCCGTCGGTATCTCCGGTGCCATCCAGCACCTGGCCGGCATGAAGGACTCCAAGGTGATCGTGGCGATCAACAAGGACGAAGAGGCGCCGATCTTCCAGGTGGCCGACTACGGCCTGGTGGCGGACCTGTTCGAAGCGATTCCGGAACTGGAAAAGCTGGTCTGATACGGCTGCTTCACCTATAAAGAAACCCGACTCTCGTCCCACGAGAGTCGGGTTTTTTCTTATGTATCAAGGAGCGAGGGATGGCGAGGCTTGGCCGAGTGGCAACGATGCTGGCATGCGCCGCGGCGCTGTTGTCGCCAGCGGTGATGGCAATAGGCAAGTGCGGGCGCCTCATCGCGACTGGCAGCCCGGATGCACCGCCTTATTCGTGGCAGGACCCCAAGGACCCCCGGCACCTCATTGGTGCCAACGTCGACCTCCTGAGGCATATCGCGGGTGAGTTGGGCCTGTCGGTCGAAGTACTGAGCGCCGGCAAACGTGACCAGGCGCTGGCGGAAGTGCGTAGCGGTCGCATGGACCTGCTGATCGATGCCCCCTTGCAGGTCGACCAACTGACCGCCATGGATTACCTGCATCCTCCTGTGCAGCTCAACGAATACCTGGTCTGGACACGCCATGATTCGTCGTTGGTCTACGACAGCCTTGCTGACCTGGAACGCTACCAGGGCAGTGTGTCGGAAAAGGCGCGACTGACTTCCGCCTTTGAAAGCTTCGCCAAGGCCAGGCTGAAGCTGGCACCTGCGCAGAACCTGACCCAGGCTTTCCAGAAGCTGGTGCTGGGACAAGTGGATTATGTGCTGGCTGGTCGTTATTCCGGGATGGCCATGACGCGCAGCCTGGGCATGGAGAACGATCTCATCGCCAGGGGGCTGCCTGTGGACGGGCCGGGTCTGTATCTCGCGCTTTCTCACAACTCGGCTTGCAACGACGCCTGGCTGCGTGGGCAACTGGCGAAGAAGCTCACGGAGCTGCCATCCACCGGGTTTTCCCAGACGGTGCTGCAGCGCAACGTGGAGCGCTGGAAGGAGCAGTCACAGGTGCCTGTGGAAGCGGCTGGGAAGCGCTGAATACAACGCTCGGTGCATTCACCCATCGCTCATTGCCGTGGCGACCCTGGCAAGGTGCTGCCTCTAGCTGAGGTTAAGCGCAAAAATGCGATAAGGGGTAGCAGGTTGAACGACGGCGCTTCCCTGTTCCCCGTTTGGACCTTTCGTTCGAGAACTACCTAAGAAACTGAATAGCTTGATAATATCCCTGCATCCCTAATCAAGGCTTCCCATGGCATGAGAACTCAATCCTTAATCCTTGGCGTTGCGCTGCTCGGACTTGCCGGCTGTGCCAGCGATCCAGCGCCGCATGAGCAACTACGCCTGTCCGAGCAGGCGTTGGAGCAGGCCAAGGCCGTAGGCGCTACCGAACAGGTGCCGGAGCTCAAGCTGGCCGAAGACAAGCTGGCGCGTGCCAGGACCGACATGCTCAGCGAGGATCACCGTGACGCGCGCATGCGTGCCGAGCAAGCCGAGCTGGATGCGCGTCTGGCCGAGGCGCGAGTCTTGACTCAAAAGAGCGAGGAGCAACTGGACCTGCTGCACAAGCGGGTGCAGCGTTTACGCAAGCAGCTGGAGGCTCGGCCATGAAGCGCCATATATCGATTCTCGCGCTGGGCCTGTCCTCGGTGATGGGGCTGCAAGGCTGCGCGAGTCAGCGTAGCGAGTCTGCCCTTGACGATGCGAACGAGGCTTTCCAGAAGGTCAAGGACGACTCCGACGTGCTGCGCAGCGCGCCGCGCGATGTGATTCGCGCTGGCGAGTCGCTGGCCCGGGCCGAACGTCTTTCCAGCTATGTGGGCAGCGGCGCCGACGTCCGTCATTACGCCTACCTGAGTCAGCGCTATAGCGAAATCGCTCAGGAGCACGCCAAGCTGGCGCTGAATCAGGAGCGCCTCGCCAAGCTCGATCTGGACCGTCAGCGACTGCAGCTGGCCCTGCGCGAGGCCAAGCTCTCCAGCGTCCAGCAACAGGGCAAGTGGTTGGAAGCCCAGATCGTCGCGCTCGCTTCCGAAGATGCCAATCGCGGCCTGGTGATGACACTGGGTGACGTGCTGTTCGACACAGGGCGTGCCGAGCTCAAGAATTCCGCCAGCCGTACCTTGCTCAAGCTGGTGCAATTCCTCCAGCTCAACCCGCGTCGCATCGTCCGTATCGAAGGGTATACCGACAGCACCGGTACTCCCGAGGACAACCTCAAGCTGTCGCGGGACAGAGCTCAGGCCGTCGCTGACATGCTGGTCGATCTGGGCGTGGACGAAAAACGCATCCAAGTGGAAGGCTACGGCGACCAGTACCCTGTCGAGGCCAATGCTTCGGAACGAGGCAGGGCGCAGAACCGCCGGGTCGAGATTGTCTTTTCCGATGAAAAGGGCAAGTTGGGAGCCGCTCGCTGATGCGTGTCGGCAGGGGCGATAAAATGCTCCTGCCTTCGCGCAGGCAAACCCTGATTTGCGCTGACCAATCTGGATTATGGATCGTCCGACAATCTTCCCACGCAACTGTATTGTTCAGTATTCTGCCATCTGTCCCAGTACACTTCGCAACTGTTACGGTATTCTGACTGGGCTTGGCGTTCCATAAGAACAATGAACCTCCGCGTCTCGGGATACTGTCATGACCAACCTGCTGCTGTACCAGCGCATCGCCCAGCAACTGGCGGAGGATATCCGCCGCGGCGTCTATCAGCCGGGAGAGCGTGTCCCTTCGGTGCGCAAGATGAGCGCGCAGCTCAATGTCAGCCATGCGACCGTTTTGCAGGCCTACGCCAATCTGGAAGACCAGGGGTTGATCCGCGCGCGGCCGCAGTCTGGCTATTACGTTCACCAGACACCCGCGCTGACAGCCCAGACGCCGGATATCGCCAGGGTGGAGCGCCCGGGTCTGGTGACACGGGCAAGTATCATCCAGCAGATCCTCGCCGAAGCGCGCCGCGATGGCGTCTTTCCATTTGGTGCGGCGGTGCCCCATGTGGACTACCTGCCGGTACGCGCGCTGCATCAGCAATTGGCTAAGGTCACCCGCTTCCAGAGCCCGCGTGCATTCAGCTACATGTTCAGCCCAGGGTACGAACCATTGCGTCGGCAGATCGCCATCCGCATGCGCGATGCCGGGGTGATGGTGGACCCGCGCGAAGTGGTGGTCACCCATGGCTGTGTCGACGCGCTGCAGATGTCCTTGCGCGTGCTCACGCGTCCGGGCGATTTGATCGCCGCGGAATCCCCGACCTACTACGGCTTGCTGCAACTGGCGGATCTCTTGGGCCTCAAGGTGATCGAGATCCCCAGCGACCCGTCCACGGGGATCAGCCTGGAGGCCCTGCAGTTGGCCGCCAACCAGTGGTCCATCAAGGCGCTGGTGCTGACCCCGCGCTTGAGCAACCCACTGGGTGGCACCATCCCCGAGGATCGGCAGAAACAATTGTTGCGGCTGGCCTCGGATTTCGACATCCAGATAGTGGAGGACGATATCTACGGCGAGCTCATGTTCGAGCAGGGCAAGAGCAAGGCGCTGAAGGCTCACGATCGGCTCGACCGGGTCATCTACTGCTCGAGTTTCTCGAAGACCTTGTCACCAGGCGTACGGGTGGGCTGGATCATCGCCGGGCGTTACCAGAGCGAGATCCAGCGACTGCAGACCTTCACCACGCACTCGGCGTGCAGCGTGACGCAGATGGGCGTCGCGGCCTATCTGGAAAACGGCGGTTATGACCGTCACCTTCGCTATATCCGTCAGGAGTACCGCAAGAACCTCAGCGCTTATCAGCTGGCGGTGCAGCAGCATTTTCCAGAGGGCACGCAGATGACGCGGCCGACCGGAGGCTTCATTCTCTGGGTCAGCTTGCCGGGACGCGTCAATACTCAGGAGTTGCACGTTCGCGCGCTGCAGCAGGGCATCAGCATCGCGCCTGGGCTGATATTCAGCAATACCGAGCAGTTCAATCACTGTATCCGGCTCAACTGTGGTATTCCTTGGAACAAGGAAGCGGAGCGCGCGGTCATTACCTTGGGCTTGTTGGCCCAGCAATTGTGCAACGAGTCGACAGCTTCGCAGCTGTAGGCTTGCCTGGCTCGCAGGGAATAGCGAGCATCAATTCTTCGGCAGATGTCGCGGTGTTCATGAAGTCTCATCGTTGCTTGGCCTTATCGTTATGCTTCGCCTCGCTGTGGTTTTCCAGCGCGGTCGTCCTGGCTGCGCAGCCTGCCGCCAAGGAGCCTGTCGAGGTGCGCCATGAGCAGCCTGCCAAGGCGCAGGCGCGCCAGGCAGGCAACCAGAAAGCCAAAGCAGGGGCCAAGGCTTCGACCAAGGCCACCCGCGGCAAAGCCGTCTCCAAGGCTCGCAAGAAACCGGTCAGCAAGGCGGTGTCCAAGGCCTTGCCCAAACCCAAGCTGGATTTGAGCCTGCCGCCTGAGATGGTCGAGCAGCTTGAACCCGAGGTCGACAACAAGCGCCCGCGCGGCAAGCCGTTGCTGCCGACGATGTTCCCCGAGAAGCCTACCGTGGACAGCCCATTCCAGCTTAACGGTCGACTGATCAGTAATGAGATGCAGCTGCAGCTGCGCAACGATAGCCGCCGAGATGTAGACGGGGCGGCCATCGAATTCGAATTCAAGCAATAGTCGCTCGACTGACTGTCAAGTCACACTGGATTTGCAAAAGTCAGCAATTTCAAACGGTCGTTTCAGCGGTTACTATCCAGACACTTTCATCCTGTCCTGCTCGGAGGAGCCTGTTTCCATGAACTGTCGCGAGGGTTGCGGCGCCTGCTGCATTGCCCCATCAATCAGCTCACCCATCCCAGGCATGCCGTTGGGCAAGCTTGCGGGCGAGCGCTGTCTGCATCTGTCCGTGGAAAACCTCTGCGGCTTGTTCGGCAGGCCGGAGCGACCTCCTGTCTGCGGCGGTTTCAAGGCTGATGTGGAGGTGTGCGGCAGCGATCGCGACGAAGCGATCAGGATCATTGGTTGGCTGGAGCAGGTGACGGCAGCGTGAAGGTTCGGATCTTCGACAACAAGGAACAAGATGATGAGACCGTTCAAGCGCATCGTATTGCTATGTGGAATGGGCATCCTGCTGGCGCCCTCTGCCTGGGCCGAGCAGTGGCAGGTGGCCAAGGACGAGGAGGGCATACAGGTCTCCCTCAGTGAGGTACCTGGCTCCAAGTACAAGGCTTATCGCAGCGTGGCATTGATCAAGGCACCCATGGCCAGGGTCAAGACGCTTCAGGAAGATGTGGCCGGCGCGTGTGCCTGGATATATGAGTGCCAGTCGCAGAAGCTGCTCAAGCACGAAGGCAATCAGGCCTGGACCTATACGCGCTTCAAGGCGCCCTGGCCGGTTACCGCGCGAGATTCGGTACTGCATGTGGTCACCACCGAGCAGGCTGATGGCAGTCTGATGCGCACCTTGGAAGGGCAGCCGAACTACCTTCCGCCTGAGCAGGGTTATGTGCGGGTGGCGGCCGTGAAGGGCTTCTGGAGGCTGGTGCCCAAGGGTGACAGCACCGAGGTGACCTATCAGGTTCATACCGAGCCGGGTGGCAGCGTGCCTTCCTGGCTGGCCAACAAGTTCGTCGTGGATGCGCCGTTCAATACCTTGAAGGGGCTCAAGGCCCGCGCCGAAAAACCCTGACGCCAGAACGGCAAAGGCTGCCCTGGGGCAGCCTTTGCGAGTGCGGTTCACGCTGCTAGGCAGTGCTTACCTGCGATCGTTCAGCGCTTCGATATCGCGCTGTTGCTCGCCTGTGTACAGTTGGCGCGGGCGGCCGATCTTGTAAGGGCTGGAGAGCATTTCCTTCCAGTGCGCGATCCAGCCGACGGTGCGCGCCAGGGCGAAGATCACGGTGAACATGCTGGTCGGGATGCCGATGGCCTTGAGGATGATACCCGAGTAGAAATCGACGTTCGGATAAAGCGAGCGTTCGATGAAGTACGGGTCGGTCAGGGCGATCTCTTCCAGGCGCATGGCCAGTTCCAGCTGCGGATCGTTCTTGATGCCCAGCTCGCGCAGGACTTCATCGCAGGTCTGCTTCATGACGGTGGCGCGCGGGTCGCGGTTCTTGTAGACGCGGTGGCCGAAGCCCATCAGCTTGAACGGGTCGTTCTTGTCCTTGGCCTTGGCGATGAAAGTGTCGATGTTCGAGACATCGCCGATTTCATCGAGCATGGTCAGTACCGCTTCGTTGGCGCCGCCATGGGCCGGGCCCCAGAGCGCGGCGATGCCGGCGGCGATGCAGGCGAACGGGTTGGCGCCCGAGGAGCCTGCCAGGCGAACGGTGGACGTGGAAGCGTTCTGCTCATGATCGGCATGGAGGATGAAGATCCGGTCCATTGCCTTGGCCAGTACCGGGCTGATCGGTTTGATCTCGCACGGGGTGTTGAACATCATGTGCAGGAAGTTCTCCGCGTACGACAGGTCGTTGCGCGGGTACATCATGGGTTGACCCATGGAGTACTTGTACACCATTGCCGCCAGGGTCGGCATCTTGGCGACCAGGCGGATCGCGGAGATCTCGCGGTGCTGCGGGTTATTGATGTCCAGGGAGTCATGGTAGAACGCCGACAGCGCGCCAACCACGCCACACATCACCGCCATGGGGTGAGCGTCGCGACGGAAGCCGTTGAAGAACGTCTTCAACTGCTCGTGCACCATGGTGTGGTTCTTCACGGTGCCGACGAACTGGGCCTTCTGCTCGGCGTTGGGCAGCTCGCCGTTGAGCAGCAGGTAGCAGGTCTCTAGGTAGTCGCATTTTTCCGCGAGCTGCTCGATCGGATAGCCGCGGTGCAGCAGGACGCCCTTGTCACCATCGATGTAGGTGATCTTCGATTCGCACGAGGCGGTCGCCATGAAACCAGGGTCGAAAGTGAAGTGCCCCGTGGCGCCCAGGCCGCGTACGTCGATAACATCGGGACCAACGGTGCCGCTTAAAATGGGCAGTTCTACGGGGGCTGCGCCCTCGATGACCAACTGCGCTTTTTTGTCAGCCATGTGGCCTCCTATTAATGCTTGAAATCATCAGACAGAACCCCCCACGCAGGGCCCGCACCACTATAGAGGGATAAATTCAGATGTCAATTTGCCTAAAGGCTGGTTGAAACGCCTTTGCGCAAGCGCTTTTTACCGAAATTCTCGCCCGTTTACGCCTTTTGCTCACTAAAGACAATCCGCTATTTGGGCTAGGTCGTCACGTTGTCATTAGTAGCCTAACTGTCTATACTCGGCACCCGACCGCCAAGGGCTTGCAAGCCCACTCTGCTGGGGGTCGCCGTTCCCTGGGTGGTGGGTACCTGACCAGTACACTTACCAACAACTTTGCCCTGTTAGCTAGGGGCTCTTCAGTGTGAAAAAAGCCGTGAAAAGCCAACGACCTGTAAACCTAGACCTAAGGACCATCAAACTCCCGATCACCGCCTACACGTCCATTCTCCACCGTATTTCCGGCGTCATCCTGTTCGTCGGTCTGGCCATCATGCTGTATGCGTTGAGCATGTCGCTGGGGTCGGAGGAGGGGTTCGCCGAGGTGAAGGCGTACATGACCAGTGCGCTGGCCAAATTCGTGATCTGGGGCCTGCTGTCCGCCTTGCTGTATCACCTGGTGGCAGGCGTACGCCACCTGATCATGGACATGGGCATCGGTGAGACGCTGGAAGGCGGCAAGCTGGGCTCGAAAATCGTGATCGTCATCTCCGTGGTGGTGATCGTTCTGGCGGGAGTTTGGGTATGGTAACCAATGTCACGAACCTGTCGCGTTCGGGCCTCTATGACTGGATGGCGCAGCGCGTTTCTGCGGTCGTTCTCGCGGCTTACTTCATCTTCCTGATCGGCTACCTCGTGGCGCACCCGGGCATCGACTATGTCCAGTGGCACGCCCTGTTCTCCAATAACGCGATGCGTATCTTCAGTCTGTTGGCCCTGGTGGCCCTGGGCGCTCACGCCTGGGTCGGCATGTGGACCATTGCCACCGACTACCTGACGCCGATGTCGTTCGGCAAGTCGGCGACTGCGATACGTTTCCTGTTCCAGGCGGTATGCGGCGTTGCGATGTTCGCTTACTTCGTCTGGGGTGTGCAGATTCTCTGGGGTATCTGATTCATGGCTATCATTCCAACGATTTCTTTCGACGCCATCATTGTTGGCGGCGGTGGTGCCGGCATGCGCGCAGCGCTGCAACTGGCCCAGGGTGGTCACAAGACCGCCGTGATCACCAAGGTCTTCCCGACCCGTTCGCACACCGTGTCCGCCCAGGGCGGCATCACCTGCGCCATCGCTTCGGCCGACCCGAACGATGACTGGCGCTGGCACATGTACGATACCGTCAAGGGTTCCGACTACATCGGCGACCAGGACGCGATCGAATACATGTGTCAGGAAGGCCCTGCCGCGGTCTTCGAGCTGGACCACATGGGCCTGCCGTTCTCGCGTACCGAGACTGGTCGTATCTATCAACGTCCGTTCGGTGGTCAGTCCAAGGACTTCGGCAAGGGCGGTCAGGCTGCCCGTACCTGCGCGGCGTCCGACCGTACCGGTCACGCGCTGCTGCACACCCTGTACCAGGGCAACCTGAAGGCAGGCACGACCTTCCTCAACGAGTACTACGCCGTTGACCTGGTCAAGAACCAGGACGGCGCCTTCGTCGGTGTGATCGCGATCTGCATCGAGACCGGCGAAACCCAGTACATCCGTGCCAAGGCCACCGTATTGGCCACCGGCGGCGCGGGCCGTATCTACGCCTCCACCACCAACGCCCTGATCAACACCGGTGACGGTGTCGGCATGGCGCTGCGCGCCGGCGTACCGGTCCAGGACATCGAAATGTGGCAGTTCCACCCGACCGGTATCGCCGGCGCCGGTGTACTGGTCACCGAAGGTTGCCGTGGTGAAGGTGGTTACCTGATCAACAAGCACGGCGAGCGTTTCATGGAGCGTTATGCTCCGAACGCCAAGGACCTCGCAGGTCGTGACGTCGTGGCACGTTCCATGGTCAAGGAAATCATCGCCGGTAACGGTTGTGGTCCGGATGGCGACCACGTGATGCTCAAGCTCGATCACCTGGGCGAGGAAGTGCTGCACAGCCGTCTGCCAGGGATCTGCGAACTGTCCAAGACCTTCGCGCACGTCGACCCTGTCGTTGCGCCGGTTCCGGTCGTGCCGACCTGCCACTACATGATGGGCGGCGTTGCCACCAACATCCATGGCCAGGCCATGACTCAGGACGCCAATGGCGTCGACCACATCATCCCTGGCCTGTTCGCGGTCGGTGAGGTGGCGTGCGTATCGGTCCACGGTGCAAACCGTCTGGGCGGCAACTCGCTGCTCGACCTGGTGGTCTTCGGCCGTGCTGCCGGCCTGCACCTGGAAAAAGCGCTGACCGAGGGTATCGAATACCGCGACGCCAGCGACACCGACGTCGAAGTGGCGCTGAACCGTCTGAACAAGCTCAACGAGCGTACCGACGGCGAAGACGTCGCAACCCTGCGCCGCGAGCTGCAGAACTGCATGCAGAACTACTTCGGTGTATTCCGTACTGGCGAATACATGCAGAAGGGTATCGCGCAATTGGCGACTCTGCGTGAACGAATCGCCAACGTGAAGATCAACGATAAGTCCCAGGCATTCAATACCGCGCGTATCGAAGCACTGGAGCTGCAGAACCTGCTGGAAGTCGCCGAAGCGACGGCTATTGCTGCAGAGGTTCGCAAGGAGTCCCGCGGTGCTCATGCCCGTGAAGATTTCGAAGACCGTGATGACGAAAACTGGCTGTGCCATACCCTGTACTTCCCAGGTGAGAAGCGGGTTACCAAGCGCGCAGTCAACTTCGCGCCGAAGACCGTGCCGGCGTTCGAACCAAAAGTCCGGACTTACTGAGGGTGGCTGCTATGTTGCAAGTCGAAGTATACCGTTACAACCCGGATTCGGACTCGGCACCTAAGACTCAGGTGTTCCAGGTCGATACCGGTGGCAAGGACCTGATGGTTCTGGACGTGCTGGCGCTGATCAAAGAGCAGGATGAAGGTTTCTCCTATCGTCGTTCCTGCCGCGAAGGCGTGTGCGGTTCCGACGGCATGAACATCAACGGCAAGAATGGCCTGGCGTGCATCACGCCGCTGTCTGCTGTCGTAAAAGGCAACAAACTGGTCGTGCGCCCTCTGCCGGGCCTGCCGGTCATCCGTGACCTGGTCGTCGACATGAGCATCTTCTACAAGCAGTACGAGAAGGTGAAGCCATTCCTGCAGAACGATTCGCCGGCTCCGGCCATCGAGCGCCTGCAGTCGCCGGAAGAACGCGAGAAGCTGGACGGTCTGTACGAGTGCATCCTGTGCGCTTGCTGCTCGACCTCCTGCCCGTCGTTCTGGTGGAACCCCGACAAGTTCCTGGGTCCTGCCGCACTGCTGCAAGCCTATCGCTTCCTGGCAGACAGCCGTGACACCAAGACCCAGGAGCGCCTGGCGTCCCTGGATGATCCGTTCAGTGTGTTCCGCTGCCGCGGAATCATGAACTGCGTCAACGTTTGCCCGAAGGGTCTGAACCCGACCAAGGCAATCGGTCACGTGCGCAACATGCTGCTGCAGAGCGGCACCTGATGCTGAAAGTGTTGTAATCGTAACTGTTGTAATTGCAGTACACCGAAGTGCGGGCGGTGAGCCCGCACCGAGGTGAAATCCGAGCATGGGTTCATGAAACCCGCGCTCTTACCTATGAAGATATGAGACCAGCAGGGGCTTCCGGGCTGGTACCCGGAAAATCTGCAGGATCCTCGGTGGCGTGGTTCAGTCGCTGTCTCGGACTTTTCCATGCGTGCTGCGGCTCTTGCCGATCAGTCCCCTAACCGAGGGTGACCAAGCATGCAAGAAAGCGTGATGCAGCGCATGTGGGAAAGCGCCCACCTTTCAGGTGGTAACGCTGCATATGTGGAAGAGCTCTACGAGCTCTACCTGCACGACCCTAACGCCGTGCCAGAAGAGTGGCGCACTTACTTCCAGAAGTTGCCCGCCGAAGGCAGCACCGCTACCGATGTATCGCACTCGACGATCCGCGACCATTTCGTATTGCTGGCGAAGAACCAGCGCCGCGCCCAGCCGGTGTCAGCCGGGAGCGTGAGCAGTGAACACGAGAAGAAGCAGGTTGAAGTACTGCGCCTGATCCAGGCCTACCGCATGCGCGGCCACCAAGCGGCCCAGCTCGACCCGCTGGGTTTGTGGCAGCGCCCTGCGCCTGTAGACCTGTCGATCAATCACTACGGCTTGACCAATGCCGATCTTGATACGACCTTCCGTGCCGGCGACCTGTACATCGGCAAAGAGGAAGCGAGCCTACGCGAAATCGTAGAGGCATTGCAGAAGACATATTGTCGCACTATTGGCGCCGAGTTCACTCACATCGTTGATTCCGAGCAGCGCAGCTGGTTCCAGCAGCGCCTGGAAAGTGTTCGTGGCCGCCCTGAATTTTCCGCCGATATCCAGAGCCATCTGCTCGAGCGCGTCACCGCGGCCGAGGGCCTGGAGAAATACCTGGGCACCAAGTACCCGGGCACCAAGCGCTTCGGTCTCGAAGGTGGCGAAAGCCTGATCCCGATGCTGGACGAAATGATCCAGCGTTCCGGTTCCTATGGCACCAAGGAAGTCGTGATCGGCATGGCCCACCGTGGCCGTCTGAACGTGCTGGTCAATACCTTCGGCAAGAACCCGCGCGATCTGTTCGACGAGTTCGAAGGCAAGAAGAAGGTCGAGTTGGGCTCCGGTGACGTCAAGTACCACCAGGGCTTCTCGTCTAACGTGATGACCGCCGGCGGCGAAGTGCACCTGGCCATGGCCTTTAACCCTTCGCACCTGGAAATCGTCTCGCCAGTGGTGGAAGGTTCGGTTCGCGCCCGTCAGGATCGTCGTAACGACACCGTTGGCGACAAGGTACTGCCGATCTCGATGCACGGCGACGCCGCGTTCGCAGGTCAGGGTGTCGTGATGGAAACCTTCCAGATGTCGCAGACCCGCGGTTTCAAGACCGGCGGTACCGTGCACATCGTGATCAACAACCAGGTCGGTTTCACCATCAGCAACCCGCTGGACTCGCGTTCCACCGAATACTGCACCGACGTCGCCAAGATGATCCAGGCGCCGATCCTGCACGTGAACGGCGATGATCCCGAGGCGGTGCTGTTCGTTACCCAGCTGGCCATCGACTACCGCATGCAGTTCAAGCGCGATGTGGTCATCGACCTGGTCTGCTATCGCCGCCGTGGCCACAACGAGGCCGACGAACCGAGCGGTACCCAGCCGCTGATGTACCAGCAGATCACCAAGCAGCGCACCACTCGCGAACTCTATGCCGAGAGCCTGATCAAGGCCGGTCGCCTGGACGCCGAGCGTGTCCAGGCCAAGATCGACGAGTACCGCAACGCGCTGGACAATGGCCTGCATGTGGTCAAGAGCCTGGTCAAGGAGCCCAACAAGGAGCTGTTCGTCGACTGGCGTCCATACCTGGGCCACACCTGGACCGCGCGTCACGACACGCGTTTCGACCTCAAGACCCTGCAGGACCTGTCGTCCAAGCTGTTCGAGCTGCCGGAAGGCTTCGTCGTCCAGCGTCAGGTATCGAAGATCTACGAAGATCGCCAGAAGATGCAGGCCGGTGGCTTGCCGATCAACTGGGGCTACGCCGAGACCATGGCCTACGCGACCCTGTTGTTCGAGGGCCATCCGATTCGTATCACCGGCCAGGACGTAGGCCGCGGCACCTTCTCGCACCGTCATGCGGCGCTGCACAACCAGAAGGATGCCAGCACCTACCTGCCGCTGCAGAACCTGTACGCCGGCCAGCCGAAGTTCGATCTGTACGACTCCTTCCTGTCGGAAGAGGCCGTGCTGGCATTCGAATACGGCTACTCCACCACTACGCCTGAAGCGCTGGTGATCTGGGAAGCGCAGTTCGGCGACTTCGCCAACGGTGCCCAGGTCGTCGTCGACCAGTTCATCACCAGTGGCGAGCACAAGTGGGGTCGTCTGTGCGGCCTGACCATGCTGCTGCCACACGGTTACGAAGGGCAGGGCCCTGAGCACTCCTCGGCACGCCTGGAACGCTACCTGCAACTGTGCGCCGAGCACAACGTCCAGGTCTGCGTACCGACCACGCCGGCTCAGATCTATCACCTGCTGCGTCGTCAGGTCATTCGTCCACTGCGCAAGCCGTTGATCGTACTGACGCCCAAGTCGCTGTTGCGCCACAAGCTGGCCATCTCGACCCTGGAAGATCTGGCCGAAGGCTCGTTCCAGACCGTCATCCCGGAACTCGACAACCTCGATCCGGCCAAGGTGGAGCGTCTGGTCCTGTGCAGTGGCAAGGTCTACTACGACTTGCTGGAAAAACGCCGTGCCGAAGGCCGTGAAGATATCGCCATCGTGCGTATCGAGCAGCTGTATCCGTTCCCCGAGGACGATCTGGTCGAGATCCTTGCGCCATACACCAACCTCAAGCATGCGGTGTGGTGCCAGGAAGAGCCGATGAACCAGGGTGCCTGGTACAGCAGTCAGCACCACATGCGCCGTATCCTGGCTCGCCACAACAAGGCGCTGTCCCTGGAGTACGCCGGTCGCGACGCGTCTGCCGCGCCAGCCTGTGGGTATGCTTCGATGCACGCCGAACAGCAGCAAGCCCTGCTGCAGGCCGCCTTCACTGTCTAACGCTTTCGTGCACCAGAAACCGAATTTAAGGAAATACTGATAATGGCTATCCAGATCAAAGCCCCAACCTTCCCGGAATCGGTTGCCGATGGCACCGTTGCCACCTGGCACAAGAAGCCGGGCGAAGCCGTCAAGCGTGACGAGCTGATCGTCGACATCGAAACCGACAAGGTCGTGCTCGAAGTCCTGGCCACCGCCGATGGCGTGCTGGGCGATATCGTCAAGAACGAAGGCGATACCGTCCTGTCCGACGAAGTCCTGGGTGCGATCGTGGAAGGTGGCGCCGCTACCGCTGCTCCGGCCGCGGCCCCTGCCGCCGCACCCGCCGCTGCCGCTGCCGATGCCGGTGAAGACGATCCGGTCGCCGCGCCTGCAGCGCGCAAGCTGGCCGAAGAGAATGGCATCGACCTGGCCAGCGTGAGCGGCACCGGCAAAGGTGGTCGCATCACCAAGGAAGACATGGTTGCAGCCATTGCCGCCAAGAAGTCCGCGCCTGCCGCTGCGCCTGCCGCCAAGCCAGCTGCCGCCGCTGCCGCCCCGGTGGTGACCGCCGCAGGCGATCGCACCGAGAAGCGCGTGCCGATGACCCGTCTGCGTGCCAAGATCGCTGAGCGCCTGGTCGAAGCCCAGTCGAACATGGCGATGCTGACTACCTTCAACGAAGTCGACATGACCGAAGTCATGGCGCTGCGCTCCAAGTACAAGGACCTGTTCGAGAAGACCCACAATGGCGTGCGCCTGGGCTTCATGTCGTTCTTCGTCAAGGCGGCCACCGAGGCGCTGAAGCGCTTCCCGGCGGTCAACGCTTCCATCGATGGCAATGACATCGTCTACCACGGCTTTGCCGACGTCGGCGTCGCCGTCTCCAGCGAACGTGGCCTGGTGGTGCCGGTCCTGCGCAACGCCGAGCAGATGAGCCTGGCGGAAATCGAGAACGGTATTGCCACCTTCGGCAAGAAGGCCCGCGACGGCAAGCTGTCCATCGAAGAGATGACGGGTGGTACCTTCACCATCACCAACGGTGGTACATTCGGCTCGATGATGTCGACCCCGATCGTCAACCCGCCACAGGCGGCGATCCTGGGCATGCACAACATCATCCAGCGTCCGATGGCGATCAATGGCCAAGTGGTCATTCGCCCAATGATGTACCTGGCGCTGTCCTATGACCATCGCCTGATCGATGGCAAAGAAGCCGTGACCTTCCTGGTAACCATCAAGAACCTGCTGGAAGATCCGTCTCGCCTGCTGCTGGACATCTAAACAACAGCTACGAGTTGCAAGCCGCTCGCTTCGACAAGAAGCGGGGGCTCGCGGCTCGGGCTTGTAGCTTGAAGCTGATAAGGAATCTTTTATGACCCAGAAATTCGACGTGGTAGTGATTGGTGCAGGTCCTGGCGGCTATGTCGCCGCGATCAAGGCTGCACAGCTTGGTCTGAAGACGGCCTGTGTCGAGAAGTACACCGATGCCGAGGGCAAGCTGGCTCTGGGTGGCACTTGCCTGAACGTGGGTTGCATCCCTTCCAAGGCACTGCTGGACAGCTCCTGGAAGTACAAGGAAGCCAAGGAATCCTTCAGCGTCCACGGCATTTCCACCGGTGAGGTGAAGATGGACGTCGCCGCGATGGTCGGCCGCAAGGCGGGCATCGTCAAGAACCTGACCGGTGGCGTCGCTACCTTGTTCAAGGCCAATGGCGTCACTTCGATCCAGGGCCACGGCAAGCTGCTGGCCGGCAAGAAAGTCGAGGTCACCAAGGCTGACGGCACCACCGAAGTCATCGAGGCCGACAACGTCATCCTGGCGTCGGGCTCGCGTCCGATCGACATTCCGCCGGCTCCGGTCGATCAGAACGTCATCGTCGATTCCACCGGCGCCCTGGAATTCCAGTCCGTGCCGCAGCGCCTGGGTGTGATCGGCGCCGGCGTCATCGGTCTGGAACTGGGTTCGGTATGGTCGCGCCTGGGTGCTCAGGTGACCGTGCTGGAAGCGCTGGATACCTTCCTGATGGCGGCCGACAGCGCCGTTGCCAAGGAAGCCCAGAAGACCCTGACCAAGCAGGGCCTGGACATCAAGCTGGGTGCTCGCGTAACCGGTTCGCAGGTCAACGGTGAGGAGGTCGAAGTGACCTACACCGACGCCAACGGCGAGCAGAAGATCACCTTTGACAAGCTGATCGTCGCGGTCGGCCGTCGTCCCGTCACTACCGAGCTGCTGGCTTCGGACAGCGGCGTGAACATCGACGAACGTGGCTACATCTATGTCGATGACTACTGTGCTACCAGCGTGCCTGGCGTCTATGCCATCGGCGACGTGGTACGTGGTCTGATGCTGGCTCACAAGGCGTCGGAAGAAGGCATCATGGTCGTCGAGCGCATCAAGGGTCACAAGGCCCAGATGAACTATGACCTGATCCCGTCGGTTATCTACACCCACCCGGAAATCGCTTGGGTCGGCAAGACCGAGCAGACCTTGAAGGCCGAAGGCGTTGAGGTTAACGTGGGCACCTTCCCGTTCGCGGCAAGTGGCCGCGCGATGGCTGCCAACGACACCGGTGGTTTCGTCAAGGTCATCGCCGATGCCAAGACCGACCGCGTGCTGGGTGTGCATGTGATCGGCCCATCGGCTGCCGAACTGGTTCAGCAGGGCGCGATCGCAATGGAATTCGGCACCAGCGCCGAAGATCTGGGCATGATGGTCTTCTCCCATCCGACCCTGTCCGAAGCGCTGCACGAAGCCGCGCTGGCCGTGAATGGCGGCGCCATTCACGTGGCCAACCGCAAGAAGCGTTAAACAATAAGAAACCACGGCGAGCAGCCCGTCGTGAGTCTTGCGTGCATGGCTCACCGCGGAAACTTCGCCGGACCGGGCCCTGAGGGCAAACGGTCACAGGTGGCGCGGCGCCGGAAACGGCGCAGCGCCGAAGCGCAGTACCTAACGAAGACGGTATAAAGCATGAATCTTCACGAGTATCAGGGTAAGCAGCTGTTCGCTGAATACGGCCTGCCAGTTTCCAAGGGTTTCGCAGTCGACACCCCAGAAGCTGCAGCAGAAGCCTGCGACAAGATCGGTGGTTCGGAGTGGGTTGTCAAAGCCCAGGTCCACGCCGGTGGTCGCGGTAAGGCGGGCGGCGTCAAGCTGGTTCGCAGCAAGGAAGACGCCAAGGCGTTCGCTGCGCAGTGGCTGGGCAAGAATCTGGTTACCTACCAGACCGATGCCAACGGTCAGCCCGTTTCCAAGATCCTGGTCGAATCCTGCACCGACATCGCCAAAGAGCTGTACCTGGGCGCTGTCGTGGATCGTTCGAGCCGTCGTATCGTGTTCATGGCTTCCACCGAAGGTGGCGTGGACATCGAGAAGGTCGCTCACGACACTCCCGAGAAGATCCTCAAGGCTACCATCGACCCGCTGACCGGCGCTCAGCCGTTCCAGGGTCGCGAACTCGCGTTCCAGCTGGGTCTGGAAGGCAAGCAGGTCACTCAGTTCGCCAAGATCTTCGTAGGTCTGGCCAAGCTGTTCAAGGACCATGACCTGGCCCTGCTGGAAGTCAACCCGCTGGTCATCAAGGCCGACGGCGACCTACACTGCCTCGATGCCAAGATCAACATCGATGCCAACGCCATGTACCGTCAGCCCAAGCTGAAGACCTTCCACGACCCGTCGCAGGACGATGCTCGCGAGGCCCACGCTGCCAAGTTCGAACTGAACTACGTGGCGCTGGAAGGCAACATCGGCTGTATGGTCAACGGTGCCGGCCTGGCCATGGGTACCATGGACATCGTCAACCTGCACGGCGGCAAGCCAGCCAACTTCCTCGACGTAGGTGGTGGCGCTACCAAAGAGCGCGTGACCGAAGCCTTCAAGATCATCCTGTCCGACAGCAATGTCGCGGCCGTGCTGGTCAACATCTTCGGCGGTATCGTTCGTTGCGACATGATTGCCGAAGGCATCATCGGCGCAGTGAAGGAAGTCGGCGTTAAAGTGCCGGTCGTTGTTCGCCTCGAAGGCAACAATGCTGAACTGGGCGCCAAAGTACTGGCAGAAAGCGGTTTGAACATCATTGCTGCAACCAGCCTGACCGACGCTGCTCAACAAGTTGTCAAAGCTGCGGAGGGCAAGTAATGAGCGTCCTGATCAATAAAGACACCAAGGTCATCTGCCAGGGCTTCACCGGCTCGCAGGGCACTTTCCACTCCGAGCAAGCCATTGCCTACGGCACCAAGATGGTTGGCGGCGTGACTCCAGGCAAGGGTGGCACCACGCACCTGGGCCTGCCAGTGTTCAACACTGTGCAAGAAGCTGTCGAAGCCACCGGCGCCGACGCTTCGGTGATCTACGTTCCGGCTCCGTTCTGCAAGGACTCGATCCTGGAAGCGGCATTCGGCGGCATCAAGCTGATCGTCTGCATCACCGAAGGCATTCCTACCCTGGACATGCTGGACGCCAAGGTCAAGTGCGACGAGCTGGGCGTTACCCTGATCGGCCCTAACTGCCCAGGCGTGATCACTCCAGGCGAGTGCAAGATCGGCATCATGCCGGGTCACATTCACCTGCCAGGCAAGGTCGGTATCGTTTCCCGTTCCGGCACCCTGACCTATGAAGCCGTCAAGCAGACCACTGACGCCGGTTTCGGTCAGTCCACCTGTGTCGGTATCGGCGGTGACCCGATTCCTGGTTCGAACTTCATCGACATCCTGAAGCTGTTCCAGGAAGACCCGAAGACCGAAGCGATCGTCATGATCGGTGAGATCGGCGGTTCGGCCGAAGAAGAGGCCGCGGCCTACATCAAGGCCAACGTGACCAAGCCAGTCGTTTCCTACATCGCGGGCGTCACTGCTCCGGCAGGCAAGCGCATGGGTCATGCCGGCGCCATCATCTCCGGCGGCAAAGGCACTGCGGACGAGAAGTTCGCTGCGCTGCAGGATGCCGGTGTCAAGACCGTGCGTTCCCTGGCTGACATCGGCAAGGCCCTGGCCGAGCTGACTGGTTGGGAAGTCAAGAAGTAATACGCAGCATCCCCCACGCAACACAAAGGCCACCTTCGGGTGGCCTTTGTGTATGTGCAGTCCTCAGGTATTGCTTTGCCGACATTTCTAATCAGGGCAATAGAAAATTCCTACATTCATCTGTAAGTAACACTGCGATAATCGTCGGCGTCTTCCGGTCGCACAGACGACAAGTCCTTACGCACATCGGATAACGAGTGCGCCGCCAGTGCGTTTGTCGCGTGAATTCTGTACCCTACGCGCCACTCTGTGACCGTGCCCCAAAAGGGAACGACACGCTAAACGGGTCTGGCTCATCAAGCCGGGCAGCATTTCCCTCACCCATGGGGAAATTCCCTCTCGAACCCCGATTTCAGCAGTGTGGTACTTCCTCAGATGAAAGTTTTGAAAGGCCAGGACATCCTGGCACTTGGCTTCATGACGTTCGCGTTGTTCGTCGGCGCGGGCAATATCATTTTCCCGCCTATCGTAGGCTTGCAATCCGGTCCTCATGTCTGGATGGCTGCCTTGGGCTTTCTGGTGACCGCCGTTGGTCTGCCGGTCATTACCGTGGTCGCGCTAGCCAAGGTGGGCGGCGGCATGGACGCCCTCAGCAGCCCCATCGGCAAGTTCTTCGGGGGCCTGCTGGCAGCGGTGTGCTACCTCTCGGTAGGGCCCTTGTTCGCCACGCCGCGCACTGCCACCGTTTCCTTCGAAGTGGGCGTCGCGCCCCTGACGGGTGAAAGCCCACTGGCACTGTTCATCTATAGCCTGGTGTATTTCATCGTTGTGCTGGCCGTGTCGATGTATCCGGGCAAGCTCCTGGATACCGTAGGACGTTTCCTCGCGCCATTGAAGATCCTCGCGCTGGCCGCACTTGGCGTCGCTGCCTTCATGCTGCCTGCCGGTCCCGTAGGCGAAGCCCAGCCGGCCTATGTGGCGGCACCGTTCTCTCAAGGCTTCATCAATGGCTATTTGACCATGGATACCCTTGGCGCATTGGTATTCGGCATTGTCATTGTCAATGCCATTCGCTCCCGAGGTATCGAGTCGCCCAAGTTGATCACCCGTTATGCCATCATTGCCGGCCTGATCGCCGGTGTCGGTCTGGCCTTGGTTTATATCAGCCTGTTCCGCCTGGGTGCGGGCAGTCACGAGATTGCTGCAGGGGCTAGCAACGGCGCGGCCGTTCTGCATGCCTATGTTCAGCACACCTTCGGGTCGTTGGGCAGCGGGTTCCTCGCGGTGCTGATCGCGTTGGCCTGCCTGGTGACCGCGGTTGGCCTGACTTGCGCCTGCGCCGAATACTTCAGTCAGATCCTCCCGCTGTCCTACCGCGCGTTGGTCGTGATCCTTGCAGGATTCTCCCTGTTGGTCTCGAATCTGGGTCTGACCAAGTTGATCATGTTCTCGATCCCGCTGCTGACCGCGATCTATCCGCCGTGCATCGTGGTGGTCGCCCTGAGCTTCTGCAAAAACCTGTGTAATTCGCCAGCCCGTATCCTGGGTCCGGTCATGCTCGTGTCCTTTGTCTTCGGTGTTGTCGATGCGATCAAGGGCAGCAGTCTTGCCGGTCTCCTGCCTGACGCACTCGCGCACTTGCCGTTGAGCGATCAAGGCCTTGCCTGGCTGGTGCCGTCCGTTGCGATGCTTGCCGTGGTCGTGGTCTGCGACCGCATGCTCGGCAAGCCGAGCGAGGCGGTGGCTTGAGGATTGAAACCCGAGCGCTGACACTGGCCAAAAGCCGATAGCGTGTCTGCCTCAGGCAGAAGTCGAACCCCACATCCTTAGGGATGTGGGGTTTTTTTTAGTTCAAAAGGGGCGGGCAGGCTCGGGGTGCGAATGTAGATTCTTGTATGTTGTGGCTGTTGCTGGCTATCGACGGGCAAGTCGCATCGGTGAACCGCCGCTCCCACAGGGTCCCAATGAGTTAGCGTTTATTCCATGAAAGCGGCCTTGCCCCGCGCTAGGACCGTCAGCCATCAAAAAGGCTCGGACCTGAAGATTGAAATAGGTACAGCGTCTTGAAACAAATGTTTCCTTTACGTGCCTTTTCTTGCAACCAGGCGTCGAAAGCGGGTCTATATCGTTCTGTGCACGGAAAGGTACGAGAAAACCGCATGAGCTTCATTCAAAGTGATCTGAGCAATCTACTGGCGGCCATATGGTTCGTCGTCTGCTGGGGCGGGTATACGCGGTATGCGACTTGGAAAGGGCGCGACACAGCGTGTCTGGCCAGTGTGCTGCACCTGTACCGGGAAGACTGGATGCGGCGCATGTTGCTGCGGGACAACCGTATCGCCGACGCGAGCGTGATCGGTAATCTGGAGCGCAACGCTTCGTTCTTCGCCTCCAGTACGCTGATCATTCTGGCGGGCATCCTGACCGTGCTCGGCGCTACTGACAGGGCGTTGTCCCTGCTCGCCGACCTGCCGCTGGTGCAGAAAACCTCCCAGGGCATTTCGGAAATCAAGCTGTTGTGTCTGGCAACGGTCTTTGTCTATGCCTTCTTCACTTTCAGTTGGTGCATGCGCCAGTACAACTTCGCCGCGGTACTCGTAGGGTCGGCTCCCATGATCGGCGAGCGTTTGGTCAATGAGCTCGAGCGCAAGGCGTTTGCATCGCGCGCCGCGCGTGTGTTGTCACTGGCGGCCAACCAGTTCAACTTCGGTTTGCGTTCCTATTATTTCGGCATGGCCATGTTGAGCTGGTTCATCAGCCCCTGGTTGTTCATGCTGGTCTGTGTAGGCGTGGTACTTATCCTGTACCGCCGAGAGTTTCATTCCGATGTGTTGGAGGTGATGGTGTTCACACCTACCGAGAGTGCGCCTACCGAGGTAGTCAAGGACACTAGCATGCAGAGTAACTGAATCGTTAATTCCCAAAGTTCAGGCATAAAAAAACCCGACAGCGTCGGGTTTTTTTATGAAACTGACGCTTACTGACGAGCAGGCTCGGCAGGAGCGGTAACCGGCGCCGTGGTGTTCGGAGCGGCTTCTTCCGCAGCCCTGCGATTGGCTTCGGCCTGATCTTTGGAGGCTTCGGCGTTTTCTTCCGCAGCATCGTTCACCTTGTCTTGCGCATCACCCATCTTCTCTTGGGCGTCTTCGCGGTGTTCTTGTGCGTCTTGGGCTTTGTCTTCGCTCGCTTTATCGCAAGCGGCCAGACCCATGGCAGCAGCCAGCATCAGAGCAAAAGCAAATGGTTTACGCATGGGGTGTTTCTCCTTGTGGAATAAGTGACTTGTTTCTTCGAGTTCGGCCCTGTGAAATTAGTTCCACGAAGAATGAAGATATATAACTGCCGGATTCGAATGGACTTTTCTTCGCCCTCGGCACCTCTTCGTCGCTTATCGCAGGTGATGTGCGCGAGGCAGCCAATCAAGACATGTAGAAGCTTCCTTGCAGCGCTTGCGCACGGTCGGCAATGCTGCACTGCAGGGAAGAGCTTTCTTTTTGAATGGTTGTGAGTGGCAGTGCGTCGATGAGGATCACGCATTTTTGCCGATCGGCTTTCAGGTGCGCACTTGAAATAGCCTGGCACGCCCCCATCTGCATGACATCCCGCCAATAAAGCAGGCCAGGGCATTGCCCAGTCTCGCGGCGACAACTGCCATAGATCGGAGTTAGAAGACCATGAGTGTGGAGACTCAAAAAGAAACCCTGGGCTTCCAGACCGAGGTGAAGCAGCTGCTGCACCTCATGATTCATTCCCTCTACTCGAACAAGGAAATCTTCCTGCGCGAGTTGATCTCCAACGCCTCCGACGCCGCCGACAAGCTGCGTTTTGAAGCGCTGGCCAAGCCCGAGCTGCTCGAAGGCGATGCGGACCTGAAGATCCGCGTGAGCTTCGACAAGGAAGCGGGCACCGTGACCCTCGAGGACAACGGTATCGGCATGAGCCGCGAGGACGTCATCGCCCACCTGGGTACGATCGCCAAGTCCGGCACCTCCGATTTCATGAAGAACCTCACCGGCGACCAGAAGAAGGATTCGCACCTGATTGGTCAGTTCGGTGTCGGCTTCTATTCGGCCTTCATCGTGGCCGACAAGGTCGACGTATACAGCCGTCGCGCCGGCCTGCCAGCCGCTGAAGGCGTACATTGGTCTTCCCAGGGCGAGGGCGAATTCGAAGTCGCCACGATCGACAAGCCGCAGCGCGGCACCCGTATCGTCCTGCACTTGAAAAAGGATGAGCACGAGTTCGCCGACGGCTGGCGTCTGCGTAACGTCGTCAAGAAGTACTCCGATCACATTGCCTTGCCGATCGAATTGCCCAAGGAGCAATCCGCCGCCGCCGAAGGCGAAGAGCAGCCGGCGCAGGAGTGGGAAACCGTCAACCGTGCCAGTGCCTTGTGGACCCGTCCTCGCAATGAAGTCAAGGACGAGGAATACCAGGAGTTCTACAAGCACATCGGGCATGACTTCGAAAACCCGCTTGCCTGGAGCCACAACAAGGTCGAGGGCAAGCTGGAATACAACTCGCTGCTCTACGTACCGGCCCGTGCACCCTTCGACCTGTACCAGCGTGAAGCGCCGCGCGGCCTGAAGCTGTATGTCCAGCGTGTGTTCATCATGGATCAGGCCGAGTCGTTCCTGCCTCTGTACCTGCGCTTCATCAAGGGTGTGGTGGATTCCAATGACCTGTCCCTGAACGTATCCCGCGAAATCCTGCAGAAAGATCCGATCATCGACTCGATGAAGTCGGCGCTCACCAAGCGTGTCCTCGACATGCTGGAGAAGCTGGCGAAAAACGAACCCGAGCAGTACAAGGGCTTCTGGAAGAACTTCGGCCAGGTCCTCAAGGAAGGCCCGGCGGAGGACTTCGCCAACAAGGAGAAGATCGCCGGCCTGCTGCGCTTCGCCTCCACCCAGGATGAAAGCGGCGAGCAGAGCGTCGCTCTGGCCGACTACCTGGCGCGTGCCAAGGAAGGCCAGGACAAGATCTACTACCTCACTGGCGAGACCTATGCGCAGGTCAAGAACAGCCCGCACCTGGAGGTCTTCCGCAAGAAAGGCATCGAGGTTCTGCTGCTGACCGATCGTATCGATGAGTGGCTGATGAGCTACCTCAACGAATTCGATGGCAAGAGCTTCGTCGATGTCGCTCGTGGTGACCTGGACCTGGGCAAGCTCGACTCGGAAGAGGACAAGAAGGCTCAGGAAGAAGTCGCCAAGGAGAAGGAAGGCCTGGTCGAGCGCCTCAAGGGTGCCTTGGGCGATAGCGTGGCCGAGGTACGTGTTTCGCACCGCCTCACCGATTCGCCGGCCATCCTCGCCATCGGCGAGCAGGACCTGGGCCTGCAGATGCGCCAGATCCTGGAAGCCAGCGGCCAGAAGGTCCCGGAATCCAAGCCGATCTTCGAGTTCAACCCGGCTCACCCGCTGATCGAGAAACTGGATAACGAGCAAAGCGAAGATCGTTTCGCCGAGCTCTCGCACATTCTCTTCGATCAGGCGGCCCTGGCGGCTGGAGACAGCCTCAAGGACCCGGCAGCCTACGTTCGTCGTCTGAACAAGCTGCTGGTCGAGTTGTCTGCTTGATTTGATGCAATGCAAAGCCCGCTTCGGCGGGCTTTTTTCATGGTGCAAGGAGGAGTAGATGAGCAAGGTAATTGTCGAATCACTGGTGTATCACCTCTCTGGCAAGACCTATGAAAGTCGTCTGGTGTACGCACCTGGCGCGCTGGCTCAGCCGGGACTGGTGATGGCGCCCAACTGGATGGGCATTGGCGAGGGTGCCGAGCGTATCGCCAAGGAAGTGGCCAGCCAGGGCTATGTGGTGCTGATCGCCGATCTCTATGGGCAATCGGACCGGCCCTCGACCGCCGACGAGGCGGGTGCGGCAATGATGCCGTTGAAGAATGACCGTGCCGAATTGCGTAAACGCATGAAAGCCGCTTTGAATGAGCTGCTGGGGCAATCCAGGGCAGTGCTCCTGCCCGGCAAGGTCGCGGCGTTCGGTTTCTGCTTCGGCGGTTGCTGCGCGCTGGAACTGGCGCGTACCGGTGCCGATCTCAAGGCCGCAGTGTCCTTCCACGGCACTCTCGATACCCCCGATCCCGAGGATGCGAAAAATATAAAAGGCTCGGTTCTGGTCCTGCACGGCGCATCCGATCCCTTGGTTCCGCAGGAGCAGTTGCCTGCTTTCGAGGCCGAGATGAACGCCGCCAAGGTCGACTGGCAGTTGCACAGCTTTGGCGGTGCAGTGCATTCCTTTACCGATCCCGCGGCCAATACACCGGGCAAGATGCAGTACGATCGGCGCACCTCGATGCGAGCTTTCAAGGCGATGCATGACCTGCTCAATGAGGTTTTCCAGCGCTGAGGGAAGGGGAGGGGCCTCCACCGGTGTTCTCCGCTCTCCTGGCGATTTAGTCGCCTTCCTGCACAAGTGCCCAAGGCCAGGCCAGGCATTTGCGCGGCGACCTCTGAACCGGCAACGAGCCCAGGCTGTCTACCTTGCTCTCATCTGACAAGGATCCTGCCAATGCTCGCCCGAGGTCTCGCCTGGATGCTGGTGCCGTTGCTGCTGAGCGAAGCGGCAGCGGCGCGCGACTATCGCTACACCGATGCCCATCTGCATTACGTCGATTTCTTCCAGGAAAGCGAAGGCATGCCCGCCTTGCTCAAGGCCATGGACGCGGCGGGTATCGATCAGTCGATGATCTCCGGCATTCCGGTTGCCAAGAAATGGCACGAAGACGAGCCCAAGCGTCCGCGTTACTACGCTGGCGACGATGCCTCCGCCTACTGGTACAGCGCCACCGATGTCTACGTGGCGGCTGCCCTGGAAAAACTGGCACCCGAGCAGCGTCGTCGCTTTCATCCGTTCCTGTCGGGGTTCAACCCGGTGGACAAGAATGCCGTGACGCATATCGAACGCATGCTCGAGTTGTACCCGGGGTTATGGCAGGGTATCGGCGAAGTCTTCACTCGCCACGACGACCTGACGGCCTTGACCAGTGGCGATACTCCGCGGGCCAACAACGAGGCCCTGACGCGGGTCTACCACCTGGCTGCCGAGCGTGACCTGCCAGTGCTCATCCATTCCAATATCACCTCCAAACGCGAGCGCAACCCTTTGTATCTGGCCGAGATCGAGGAGCCCTTGCGTGACCATCCGCACACGCGCTTCATCTGGGCGCACGCGGGGACCAGCATGGAGATTCATCGCCACCAGACACAGATGGATTTTCTCCCGCCGATCGTCACCCGCCTGCTCGATGATTACCCGAATCTGTACATAGACTTGTCCTGGAGCGTGCTCGAGCCTTATTTGCTGGATGAAAAGAAGGTGCCCAGGAAAGCGTGGCTGGAGTTGGTCGAGCGTTTCCCTGATCGCTTCATGCTTGGCTCGGACGTCGTGGGACGCTTCGACAACCTAGGCAAGGAGATGCACGGCTTCGAGCCATTCCTGGACGCCTTGCCCGAGCCAGTGGCCCGCCAGGTGGCGCGGGACAACTTCCTGGCCATCCTGCCCAAGGCCAGCAAGCAATAGCGGGCTGATACACGCTAGCGAAGCCTCTGCGCCTGGAATGAAAAACGCCCCGAACCAGTCGGGGCGTTTTTGTTATTGCAGCAATTACTTGCCTTGCCAGCGCTTGAGCACCAGCGTGGCGTTGGTGCCACCAAAGCCGAAGCTGTTGCTCATCACCGTATCGACCTTGGCGTTTTCCTGGGTCTGCAGCTGCACCGGCAAATCGGCAACGGCAGGGTCCAGTTCGTCGATGTTGGCGGAGCCCGCGATGAAGTTGTTCTCCATCATCAGCAGGCAGTAGATCGCCTCGTGCACACCGGCGGCGCCCAGCGAGTGACCCGACAGGCTCTTGGTCGAGCTGATGGCCGGGGCCTTGTCGCCGAACACTTCGCGAACGCCTTTCATCTCCGCGACATCGCCTACTGGAGTCGAGGTGCCGTGGGTGTTCAGGTAGTCCACCGGGGTGTCGACGGTGGCCAGGGCCATCTGCATGCAGCGCACGGCGCCTTCGCCGCTTGGCGCCACCATGTCGTAACCATCGGAGGTCGCGCCATAGCCGACGATTTCGGCGTAGATCTTCGCGCCACGAGCCAGGGCATGCTCGAGTTCCTCGACCACGACCATGCCGCCGCCGCCAGCGATGACGAAGCCATCACGCTGAGCGTCGTAGGCGCGAGAAGCTTTTTCCGGCGTGTCGTTGTACTGGCTGGACAGGGCGCCCATGGCGTCGAACAGGAACGATTGGCTCCAGTGCTCTTCTTCGCCGCCACCAGCGAAGACGATATCCTGCTTGCCCAGCTGGATCTGCTCCATGGCAGTACCGATGCAGTGGGCGCTGGTCGCGCATGCCGACGAGATCGAGTAGTTGATGCCCTTGATCTTGAATGGAGTGGCCAGGCATGCCGAAACGGTACTACCCATGGTGCGGGTTACACGATAGGGGCCGACGCGCTTGACGCCTTTCTCGCGCAGGATGTCCAGCGCTTCCATCTGGTTCAGGGTCGAGGCACCGCCGGAGCCGGCCACCAGGCCGGTACGCGGGTTGGATACCTGGTCTTCCGTCAGGCCCGAGTCCTTGATCGCGTCCTGCATCGCCAGGTAGGCGTAGGCAGCGGCGTGACCGACGAAGCGGTAGACCTTGCGGTCGATGAGCTCTTCGAGGTTGAGGTCGATGGAACCGGAAACCTGACTACGCAGCCCCATTTCCTTGTATTCCGGGTTATAGCGGATGCCCGGACGGCCCTTGCGCAGGTTTTCGGTGACGGTCTCTTTGTCATTGCCCAGGCACGATACGATGCCCAGACCAGTGATAACGACGCGGCGCATGCGTATAACCCTTAGAAATTTTCAGTGGAGGTGAACACGCCGACTCTCAAGCCTTCGGCGGTGTAGATCTCGCGACCGTCGACGCTGACCGAGCCATCGGCGATGGCCATGTTCAGCTTGCCTTTGAGGACGCGCTTGATATGAATGTTGTAAGTGACCTTCTTGGCCGTTGGCAAGACCTGGCCGAAGAATTTCACCTCGCCCGAACCCAACGCGCGCCCACGGCCCGGCAGGCCCTGCCAGCCCAGGAAGAAACCGACCAGCTGCCACATGGCGTCGAGGCCCAGGCAGCCCGGCATCACCGGATCGCCTTCGAAGTGGCAGGCGAAGAACCACAGGTCAGGATTGATATCCAGCTCGGCGACCAACTCACCCTTGCCGTACTTGCCGCCTTCCTGGCTGATATGGGTGATGCGATCGACCATCAGCATGTTCGGGGCGGGCAATTGCGCATTACCTTGGCCGAACAGCTCACCGCGACTGCAGCGCAGCAGGTCTTCCCGGGTAAAGGCGTTTTGTTTGGTCATGCGAGCTCCTCAATAATCCCCATGTGGCAGGGGGCAATCTTCCCGACCGACCCAGAGCGCTTGAGCACGGGGCGGTAGCCTACAGGTAGACTATTGCGTTGTAGTGAAAGTCACAGCGCACCTGGCAAAGAAGTACAGGTGTGCACTGAAAGGGGTATTTTCCGACCGGATGAAGGTCCTGTCCAGTATTTAAGACTGCCGCACTTTAGCATTTATCGCCAGTCGCAGCAGTTCGGCCCGATACCCAACGCTGCAGGATCCGTTGCAGTTCGGCGCGTTTGAAGGGTTTGCTCAGGTAGTCATCCATGCCGGCGAGCAGGCAGCGCTCTCGGTCGCCCTGCAAGGCATTGGCGGTCAGGGCGATGATCGGTAACTGCGCGCCTTCGGGCAGCAGGCGAATACGGCGCGTAGCCTCGTAGCCATCGACATGCGGCAGGCGGCAATCCATCAACACGGCTGCGAAGGACTGTCCGGCCACGTGCTCCACGGCCTGGGCACCATCGACGGCAACACTGACGTCGAAGCCCAGGCTGCGTAGCATCGCTTCGATCACAGTCTGGTTTACTGGGTTGTCCTCCACGAGCAGCACGTGTCGACCGTCGCCTCCCACGGTGCCCGACGATGGGTCGTGCGTAAGCAGCGTAGCGGGAGCACTGGCCAGTGTCAGCGGGATTTCCAAGGTAAAGGTCGAGCCCATCCCCTCGCGGCTTTCCCCGCGCAACTGACCGCCCATACGCTCGGCCAGCGTTCGCGCGATCGACAACCCCAGGCCTGTTCCGCCGTACCGTCGCGAAATCGAGCTATCGGCCTGCTGGAACGCCAGGAACATGGTCTCCAGCCGATTGCTGTCGATACCGATACCGGTGTCGCGGACCGCGCAGGTGAACCAGATCGGTTGCTGGTCGAGCACTTGCCACCGTGCCTGGACTTCCACTTCGCCGCGTTCGGTGAATTTCAGCGCATTGCCGATCAGGTTCAGCAGGATCTGGCGGATCCGTGTCGGATCACCCGTTACCTGCAGTTGCTCGGCGGTGGCGGGCAACTGCAGGCGCAGTTCGAGTCGACGCTGCTGGGCGTTGTGCTGGAAGGATTGCACGCTGTTGGCGATCAGGGCGACCAGGTCGAAGTCGATGTGCTCCAGCTCCAGCGCGGTGCGCTCGATACGCGAGAAGTCGAGGATGTCGTTGATCACCTTGAGCAGATGGCTGGTGGACTCGGTGGCCACTGCGGTGTATTCGGCCTGCTCGCCGCTCAGCGCTGTGGTTTCGAGCAGCTGCAGCATGCCCATCACACCGTTCATCGGTGTGCGCAGTTCGTGGCTCATCATTGCCAGGAATTCGGACTTGGCCCGGTTGGCCTGTTCGGCTTCCTCGCGGGCCTGGATCGACTCGGCCATGGCTTGTTGCTGTTCTCGGCTGGCTTGATCGAGAGCGCTGGCAAGGTTGTTGATGTGGTGCGCGAGGTTGCCCAGTTCGGTGTCGTCGAATACCGGCAGGGGTGCGTTGAACTCGCCTTGCTGGATGGCTTCGACCGCATGCCCCATCTCGCTGATCGGCTTGGCCAGACTCATGGCCAGGCGTCGCGCCAGGAGGAAAGTGAAGAGCAGGGCGAACAGTGCGAGGATGCCAGCCTTGATGACGATCTCCTGCTGGCGTTCACTGAAGGCGTCATCGGACATGCCGACGACCACCCGTCCCAGGTAGTCGTCGCCTACCCTGGGCAGCGGCGTCCTGCCCTGACCCAGGAAGTCACTGTCCAGACGAATCTGCTGGAGGCGGATCGGTGCTTGGAAGACCTCCACCCGCTGGGCTCGATTGGCGCTCTCGCCAGGCTGTTCGACATACACGAGGATGCGGTTGCGACTGTCCTGGACCTCGAGAAAGCGTACGTGAGGAATACTCAGGGTAGCGCGCATCAGGCTTTCGAGGACTTCATTGTTGCCGGAAATCACCCCGTATTCGGAGGCGGGCGCCAGCTGGCTCGCGATCAGTTGGCCGGTGTGGTTCAGTTCCTGGCGCAAGTCCTGGATTCGCACGAAGGTAAAGAAGCTGATCAGCAGCAATGTCAGCAGTAACGCAGGACCAAGGCTGATGATCTGGGTGCGGGTATGGATGTCCCAGCTCAGGCGCTTGATCATGGACGGCGTTCTCCTTTGGCCAGCACCAGGGCCGCGGCGGCCGGGTTGATCGGCTCTAGCCCCAGGGCGCGGGCTACCTGCTGGTTGCCGCTGACACCGAAGTGCTCAGGATAAAGGCTCCGTGGCCATTGCCCGGGCGCTTGGTCGAGCAGATGGTCGAGCACCGCCAGCCAGTCCTCCTGGTCGCTGTAGGTGCTGGCGAGGGCCCCGGCGCGAACGAAGCCTGCATTGGGACCTATCAGCGCCATCTGTCGGGCGTAACTGCTGAGCAAGACATTCTTGGCGGTCTTGGAGTTGTAGAGCTGCGGGTCGTCCAGGCCCAGCAGCACGTCAGCGTTACCCAGCAGGCGTTGCAATGGACGACTGTCGCGAGGGTCGGGCCAATCATGGGCAACCAGCTCTAGATCCAGCGAGCGCGCCGCCTGGCGCAACTCATCGAGCAAGAAGCGACTCTGCTCGCCATACAGCACCCCGACGCGACGTGCCTGGGGCAGCAGATAGCGAGTCAAGCGCAGCTGACGTATCAGGGGCGGATCGCTCCACAACAGGCTCAGATAGGCGGGGCGCGTTGCCCCTAGGCGCTGCTGGGCCTGAACACGGCTGACTCGCAAAGCGAGCGCCGCGGGCCCTGCGGCCTGGCTCAGGCGCCAGGAAAGCGCGTCATCGTCAAGCAGTACCAGGCGGGTATCGGCCTGCACCTGCCCCGGGGGCGGCATCTGCGCCACTGTCCTGAACTGTATGTGATCGTGCGTGCGCCGCGTTTCCAGCGCAGTGAGAAAGCTGCGAATACCGGGTTCGTCCTTGCCAGCGACCAGCAGGACTTCATGAGCGGACAGCGTGCCTAGCGGCCATAGAAAGAATACGATCAGGCAATGCAGCACGCGCAGCATCAGAACTCCAGCTCCGCGCTGACGCTCAGGCGATGACGGCTGTCGTAGCGGTTCTGCTCGAGGGTGGTGGGCTCATCGTCCAGCCGCTGCTGCCACAAGGCCGACAGCCGGACATTGCTGCCTTGCCAGCGCAAGAGCTTGGCCAGGCGCATGTCCAGCCGCTCGTAGCGATACTGATTGAGCGCATCGTCACCATAGTAGAACAGCGCACTGGACCAACCCTTGCCCCACTCGCGCATCCAGCCGACCGAGCCGCTGTTGCGCGCGCTCAGGCGACGGTCGTCGGGGTTGCTGGCCCAGGCGTCGACATAGGCGTAGGTCAGGCGCAAGCGGTCGTCGGCGGTGGGATGCCAGTCCACCTGCGCCTCGCTGCCGCTGAAGCGGGCCTTGTTGGCATTGCTGGCGATGTACTGATTGTTGCGCAACGGCTCGCTGATCATGCCGCTGATCTCATCATGAAACAGCTTGATGTCCAGGGTCAGGTCCAGAGCGCCGAAATAGCCGTTGTAACCCAGCTCGCGCGAGCGCATGCGCTCCTGGTCGAGATCGCCCGGGCCGCGGGTCTTGACGAAGTATTCGGCGTTCCGCTGGCCGAAGGCGCTCGGATCGAGGTTGTTGACCCGGTAGCTCCAGTTGACATTGTTCTCGAACATGTCCGGTGAGCGCACCGCTTCGGAATACACGGCGCGCAGCCCGTGTCGTGGGGTGATCAGGTAGTTGACCGCTAACCGCGGCGTCAGAGAGTTGCCGGCCAGGCGAGTGTTTTCGAACATCGCTCCGCCCTGCAGGATCCAGTGCTCGTTGGCGCGCCATTCCAGCTGGCCGAACAGGCGCCAGGTCTGATCGTCCAGGCTGCCGTTGAAATAGGTCTGCGAGTCGGCGCGGTCATAGCGGTAGTTCATACCGCTGAGCAGGCGCAGGCTGTCGCTCAGGCTGAGGGTGTCCTGGACCTCCAGGTCCAGGCGCGATTCGCGGGTGCTCTGGTCGACGTCACCGCACACCACCTGGTTGCCGCCCAGGTTGTCCCACTGGTTCTTGACCTGATCGCGCAAAGCCTGGTGCACAGGGTCGCTGCTGTTGGGTGGAGCGTTGATCCCCCGCGCCACCTGCTCGGCGAAGTCCGGTTTGAGCTGCCATAGTCGGGTCAATTCCGGGCTGAAGGACAGGGCCGCGTCGCAGGCCCGCCAGACCTGCTCGCGCTCGAAGTGCTGCGCCGAGGCCTGCACGTACAGGCTGTGCTCAGGGTTCAGGTCGATGTTCCAGCGCACCGAGCCCGCATAATCCTTGGCATTGACGTCTGCGTTGTTGCCCGCGGCGGTCACGAACGGGAATACCGGCTGATAGGTGTATGGGCGCTGATTGCTGCCTTCCTTGGCCGCCAGCTGCCACTCCAAGGTCTGGTCCGGCGCCAGGGTATGGCTGGCGCTGATGTTGAAGCGTGTCAGGCGGCGACTGTCCCGGTAGTCCTGTCCGTACTGGTCATGGTCGAAGCCGTCATCTCCCATGCCCGACATCGACAGGCGCAGGTCGCCTCCTTCCCAGCCCAGCCCCTGGCTGGCGTACCAGTCATTGATACCGTCCTCGCCACGAGTGACCTTCAGGCGTGTGCCGTGGCTATCGGCAGGGCTCCGGGTCAGGATGTTGACGACCGCCATCAGCGCATTGGCGCCATAGCTGACGGTATTGGGGCCGCGAAATACCTCGATGCGCTCGATGTCCTCCATGGCCACCGGGATATCGCTCCAGTCCACCGTGGCCAGGCCTGCCCGGTACACGGAGCGGCCATCGATCAACACTTGCATGCGTCGAGCATCACTGACGTTGCTGCCGTGATAATTGGCCGTCGGCTGGTTGCCGGCGCCGTAGCCGATCATCATCCCCGGTACCAGGCGCAGCAGCTCCGGAATATCGCGCGCGCCGCTGGCGCGAATCAACTGGCGATCGAGCACCGTCATGCTCCCTGGCACGGCGGCCGGGGACTGTTTCAGTCGCGTAGCGGTCAGAATCTGCGGCAGGGTCTGATCGTCGATGAACAGATCATCGGCCAGGGCCGGGCCGCCGATCAGGACGGTCAATAACAGCAAGCGCGGGACAGGTGGCGGACCAGAGAGCACGGCGCGGCCTTGTATCGGGGATGAATCAGGCATGTTAACCGACCACGTGGCTTTTGCCAGTGGACGACCGCCGATCAATACACGCTCTGGCACTGGTTCTGACGCATGTGCTCCGTATAATGCCTTGGTTGCCTCTTATTAATGGTTTGAACGGATTGAATATGACTGGACAGCAACCTGTTGCGGTTCTGGGTGGCGGGAGCTTCGGGACCGCCGTGGCGAATCTGCTGGCGGAAAACGGCGTGCCGGTCCGGCAATGGATGCGCGATGCGGCGCAGGCCGAATCCATGCGCGTCCATCGCGAAAACCCGCGTTACCTCAAGGGCATCAAACTGCAGCCAGGCATCGAGCCGGTCACCGACCTCCTGGCCACCCTGCAGGCGTGCGATCTGGTATTCGTCGCCTTGCCATCAAGTGCCTTGCGCAGCGTGCTGGCGCCCCATGCCGAGCTGCTGCGCGGCAAGTGCCTGGTCAGCCTGACCAAGGGGATCGAGGCACAGAGCTTCAAGCTGATGAGCCAGATTATCGAGGAAATCGCGCCCGAGGCCCGTATCGGTGTGTTGTCCGGGCCGAACCTGGCTCGCGAGATCGCCGAGCATGCGCTGACCGCCACCGTGGTAGCCAGCGAAGACGAGGAACTGTGCCAGCGCGTGCAGGCGGTATTGCACGGTCGTACTTTCCGCGTCTATGCCAGTAACGACCGCTTCGGCGTGGAGCTCGGCGGCGCGCTGAAGAACGTCTACGCCATCATCGCGGGCCTGGCGGCGGCCTTGGGCATGGGCGAGAACACCAAAAGCATGCTGATCACTCGCGCCCTGGCCGAGATGACCCGCTTCGCCGTGAGCCAGGGGGCCAACCCCATGACCTTCCTGGGCCTTGCCGGTGTTGGCGACCTGATCGTCACCTGCTCTTCGCCCAAGAGTCGAAATTATCAGGTCGGTCACGCCCTGGGCGAGGGGCTGAGTCTCGACGAAGCGGTCAATCGCCTGGGCGAGGTGGCCGAAGGGGTCAATACCATCAAGGTGCTCAAGGCCAAGGCTCAGGAGGTACAGGTCTACATGCCGTTGGTCGCGGGTCTGCATGCCATCCTCTTCGAGGGGCGCACCCTGGACCAGGTCATCGAGTTGCTGATGCGCGCCGAACCCAAGACCGATGTCGATTTCATCTCCACCAGTGGTTTCAACTGATACAGGAGCACTACATGAACGAGTCCCCCGAAAGCGCCCGGCGCGAATCCCTCATCCTGCGGGCACTGTGGATGCTGGTCTTCCTGGTGGTGTGGCAATTGGCCGAGCTGCTCCTGGCGGGCCTGGTACTGGTGCAACTGGTCTATCGACTGGTCTATGGCGCGCCGAGCGCCAGCCTTATGAACTTAGGTGACAGCCTTAGCCAGTTTCTTGCCCAGATCGGCCGTTTCGGCACCTTTCACAGCGACCAGAAACCCTGGCCGTTCGCTGACTGGCCGGCACCGCGAGCCCCGGAAGGCGAGACGCCGCACTCGGTCGCTCCGGCACCGCACCCGGTGCGCGACGAGGCGCCAAAACCATGAAGCTGTGGATCCTGCGCCATGGCGAGGCCGAGTCGCGAGCCAACAGCGACGCTGAGCGACGTCTGACCGGCCACGGGCGAGAGCAGGTACTGCGCAGCGCCGCTCGCCTGCTCGCGCAGCCCTTGCAGGCAATCATCGCCAGTCCCTACGTGCGTGCCCAGCAGACCGCGACCTTGGTGCGCGAGGCCCTGGGCTTCGGCGAGACGGTACGCACCGTGCCTTGGCTGACGCCGGAAAGCGACGTACAGAAGGTGATCAGCGAGCTGGACCGGCTTGGCCTGGAGCATGTGCTGTTGGTCAGTCACCAGCCTCTGGTAGGGGCGCTGGTAGGAATGCTCGAACATGGCCATGGCCAGCAACCGGCGGCCATGCACACGGCGAGCCTCGCGGAACTGGAAGGCGAGTGGCCCTTGGCGGGGCTCATGACCTTGTGCGGGCTCCATCACCCTGGCTGAGCATCGTCGATACCCTTCGGCGAGATGAAGAAATCCTCACATTCCAGATCCACTTGAACGTTTCACCTCCCCGCGCCGTCGGTACTTGGAGGGCGACGACATCCCTTGGAGCGTCGCTCTCGAGTCTCAACGCATCAAGGAGGTTTCAATGAAGTATCGTGCGCTCGGCAATACCGGTCTGCTCGTTTCCGAGCTGGTCGTGGGGTCCGTTCCGTTTGGCGGTCGTGGGTCATTCGAGAAGACAGGCAGCGTGGATGTCGCCCAGGCGACTCGGATGTTCGACCTGGCGTTCGACGTCGGGGTGAATCTGATCGATACCGCCGACCTGTACTCCCATGGCCTGGCCGAGGAGATCGTCGGCAAGGCGCTCGGCGAACGGCGCGACTCGATCATCCTGGCGTCGAAGGCGCGCAGCCCGATGAGCGAGAACCCCAATGACAGCGGTGCCTCGCGCTATCACCTGATCCGTGCCTGCGAGGCCAGCCTCAAGCGGCTCGGTACCGATCGCATCGACTTGTACCAGATCCACAACTGGGATGGCGTCACGCCCGTCGAAGAAACCCTCGCCGCGTTGGATCACCTGGTGCAGAGTGGCAAGATCCGTTATTTCGGGACGTCCAACTATACCGCCTGGCAGATGATGAAGACGCTCGGTAGCGCGCGCCTGAACGGTTGGCAGCAGCCGGTCTCCCAGCAGATCTACTACACGCCGGAATCCCGCGAGGCCGAGTACGAGCTGCTGCCGATGGCGCTGGACCAGGGCTTCGCGACGCTGGTCTGGGGGCCGTTGGGCGAGGGGTTGTTGACCGGCAAGGTACGCCGCGGCCACAAGGCGCCGCCCGGCACCCGCCAGGGCAATGACTGGCCGGAACCCTACGTGCATGATCGGGAACGCGCCTACGACATCATCGAAACCCTGATCCAGGTCGGTGAGCGACATGGCTGTTCTCCCTCCAGGGTTTGCCTGGCCTGGCTCAAGGATCGGCCAGGGATCACCAGCGTGATCACCGCCGGGCGCTCGGAAGAGCAGCTGCAGGACAATCTGAAGGCGGTGGAGCTGGTGCTCGGGCAGGAAGACCTGGATCAGATCGAGCGGGCAACCCGGATGGCGCCCCAGTACCCGTACTGGCATCGGATTGCGGCGGGCATGGACCGGATCGATCCTGCGGAGGCGCCGTTTATCGAGATGTATCGGAAGACAATGAGCGAGAGTCAGGAGTGATTCGAGCGGGGGCAGGGGCGGTTTTTCCGGGCCATGCTCCCGCTCTGCTTGGCGGCACGGCCGCGAGTCAGCCATTGGATTTTCAGAAGCGTCGGGGAAATGACCTCCACCAATCCATCGGGCGTTCAACTCGTTGCGAGCTGCCATGCGCTCTTCTGGCAGAGGATACCGGACCTGTTATTTTTGTCAGTTGTCGCCGTCTCTCGGTCCTTGGTAGCGTCCTGAGCCAATGCAGAGCAAAGCCCAAGGACAAGCGACGATGAACATTCGACACCTGGAACTCTCCCGCTCCCTGGACTTACAACTCACCTTGCGCAAGCTGCACAACGACGAAGCCCTGGACTTCGCCGAATATCGAGTGCTTCAGGACTGCGCCGAAGCCAAGTTCGACCAGCTCGTGCGCAAGTTCGAAGGGCAATGCGACCTGGAGCAACTGCGCCTCGCGAACATTCGCATGTCGCATTTGCTGCAGAGCAGTTGCCTGGCACTGCGTCGATTGGCCCTGGACCGCAATGACCGGTCCCTGGCGCGCCAGGCCCTGGAATACCAGATCGCTTGCATGCAGGCTTCCCTGCGCCGTTCCCTGATCGACTTCGGCGACGTGTGAATGACCGGATCGCCCTTGGCCTTGACTCAACCGAAGGTTGCTGCCGCGCCAGACCTTGTCGACAATGGGGTCATCACTTCCCGAGCGGACCAGCGGCCATGTCGCAGCAGATCTTCTTCGCCCATGCCAACGGCTTTCCTTCCGCCACCTATGGCAAGCTGTTCGACGCATTGGCGCCGGACTACGAAGTCCGGCACCTCGCACAGCATGCCCATGATCCGCGGTTTCCAGTCAATGACAACTGGAGCAGCCTGGTCGACGAGCTGCTTCACCACCTGAGCCGGCACGGCACGCCTGTCTGGGGCGTCGGCCACTCTCTGGGAGGGGTGCTGCACCTGCATGCGGCCCTGCGCTGTCCGCATCTGTATCGAGGCGTGGTCATGCTCGACTCACCGGTACTTACCCGCACGGATCAATGGCTGATCCGCATGGCCAAGAGTCTGGGCTTCATCGATCGCATCACTCCGGCCGGTCGGACGTTGGGCCGACGGGAAGCTTTCCCGGACCGAGACAGCGCGCGCAACTACTTCGCCGCCAGAAACCTGTTCCGGCATTTCGATCCGGATTGTCTGGAAGCCTATCTCGAACATGGCCTGCAGCCGACCGAAGACGGTCTGCGGCTGTGTTTCGACCCCGCTACCGAGATCAGCATCTACCGCAGCGTGCCTCACGTCAGTCCTGGCCTGCTGAACCGGTTGCAAGTGCCCGTGGCGATGGTGGGCGGGCGCTTGAGCGGGGTGGTCGGGCGCCGACATGGCAACGCCGTGCGCTGTATCCCGCGCGGTGAGTACCATCGTGTGCCAGGCGGTCACATGTTCCCGCTCGAGCGCCCGAACGACACCGCCAGCCTGATCAAGGGGCTGGTCGATCGCTGGGGCCGGGCATGAGCGCGCAGGTGGAGGAGATCCGCCTGGACCTGGGGCACATCGAACTGGCCGCACACCTGTTCGGCCCCTCCGATGGCCTTCCGGTAATCGCTCTACATGGCTGGCTGGACAATGCCAACAGCTTCGCCCGCTTGGCTCCGCGCCTGCGTGGCTTGCGTATCGTCGCCCTGGACTTGGCCGGCCATGGTTATTCCGGCCATCGACCACGCGGCGCGGGTTACGCCCTGGCCGATTACGCCCATGATGTCCTGTGCGCTGCCGAACAGCTTGGTTGGCAGCGCTTTGCCCTGCTCGGGCACTCCCTGGGCGCGATCATTTCCGTGCAGCTGGCCAGCGCGCTCCCTGACCGCGTCAGCCACCTGGCATTGATCGATGGCCTGGTGCCACCTACCGGTTCCGAGCAGGATGCCGCCGAACGACTGGGCCTGGCGCTACAAGCGCAGTTGCGTCAGCAGGGCAAGCGCAAGACCGTCTATGCCACGCAGGAGGAAGGCGTGAACGCACGCATGAACGGCATGGTCGCGGTCAGCCGAGAGGCCGCGGAGCTGTTGGCGCAACGCGGCCTCATGCCGGTCGCCGGTGGCTACAGCTGGCTCAGCGACAGTCGGCTGACGCTGCCATCGCCCATGCGCCTGAGCCAGAACCAGGCCATGGCCTTCGTTGAACGGGTGCGTTGCCCGACCTGTCTGGTCGTGGCGGAGGAAGGCATGCTGGCGCGGCGCAAACCCTTGCTGGAACGGCTACCCTTTGAGCAGGTGAGGTTGCCGGGAGGTCATCACCTGCACTTGAACGACGAGCAAGGCGCGGCCCTTGTTGCAGACTGTTTCAATCGCTTCCTTGGCTTTTCTTGACTTGCGGGGGGCAAGTGCCGAGGCTTGGCAGGTTGAACAGGGAGACAACCATGCATATGCCAGACTATCGGAACTTCATCATCGCCACTTCAATCAGCGGGGTTGGGCGATGAATACGCCGCTTCTCGTAAAATGCACACTTGCCGCCTGGCTTTGCCTGGCCAGCCCGCTGTTGTGGGCCGGCAGCCTGCCGGTGCCGATCGACGCCAAGGTCGTCGACGAACGCCCCGCGCTGGAGCAGGAGCGGGTCTATCCGCTGGGTGGGCTGCGCAAGATCAGCGGCCGCTTGCGGGTGGACAACAAGGTCGAGAGTCGTGGCCTGGTCAGGTCGGTCACCTACGAGCTGCCACCTGAGAGGACCGCTCGCGAAGCTTTCAACACCGCTCGCGAGGCCTTGCAGGCCGAAGGCGGCTATCCGCTGTTCTGGTGCCAGGGGCGTGACTGCGGCGAGGCCAGCCTGTGGGGCAACGAGGTGTTCAACAACGCCCGTCTCAACGGCGGTGACGAGCAACAGGCCTTCATTCTTCTGCGCCGTTCGGCCGAAGAGTCCAATACTCTGGTGTCACTCTACAGCGTCACGCGGGGCAACAGGCGCGCGTACCTGCATGTAGAGGAATTCGTGGCCGCCGCGCCGCTGGGCGAATTGCTGCCGACGCCTGCCACGGTACTCCATCAACTGCGCGACACCGGCGTGCTCGACTACCCTGACTTGACTGCGCCGCAGCCTGCCTGGGTAGCGCTGCTCGGGCGCAGCCTGAACCTGGACAGTACCCTGCGAGCTACCCTCAGTGGCTCCGAAGCCGAGCGCTGGCGCGAACAACTGGTCGCGGCCGGCGTGCGCAGTGCGCGCCTGGAGGTGGGCAATGCGGCAACCGACGGCCTGCACCTGGAACTGATCCGTTGAGTGAAACCCTTGATGGTCAATAATGATCGCTTACTGATCCAGATCCTGTTGCTGGCGTTGCTGGGCGCCGGCTTGTGGGTCATGGCGCCGTTCATCTCGGCGCTGCTCTGGGGGGCGATCCTGGCGTTCGCCAGCTGGCCACTGATGCGCCTGCTGACGCGTCTTCTCGGCGGTCGGGAGAGTCTGGCCGCGGCCTTGTTGACGGGCCTGTGGATGCTGCTGGTAGTCTTGCCGCTGGTCTGGCTGGGATTCAACCTCGCCGATCATATCCGTGATGCCACGGCGTTCGTCCGCGACGTCCAGGTCGATGGCCTGCCCGATGCGCCGGACTGGCTGGCCGACGTGCCATTGCTGGGTCCGCGGCTGGTAGCCATGTGGAGCACGCTCGACCAGCAGGGGGCAGCGCTCCTGGCCTCGGCCAAGCCTTACCTGGGGCAGGTCGGCAACTGGTTGCTGGCACGCAGCGCGCAAATTGGCGGCGGCATCCTGGAGCTTGCCCTGAGCCTGGTCTTCGTCTTCTTCTTCTATCGCGACGGGCCCCGTCTGGAAGCCTTCGTCCTGCGCCTGCTGCAACGATTGATCGGGGAGCGGGCCGGTTACTATCTGGACCTGGTAGCCGCCACGGTGCAGAGAGTCGTCAACGGAGTGATCGGCACCGCCGCAGCCCAGGGCCTGCTGGCACTGATCGGCTTCCTCATCGCGGGCGTGCCCGGCGCTCTGGTGCTGGGCATGGTGACGTTCATGCTCAGCCTGATTCCCATGGGGCCGCCGCTGGCCTGGGTGCCCGCCACCGCCTGGCTGGTCTGGCAGGAGCATTACGGCATGGCGATCTTCCTCGGGATCTGGGGCACGTTCGTCATCAGCGGCGTGGATAACGTGCTCAAGCCTTACCTGATAAGCCGCGGCGGCAACCTGCCGTTGGTGATCGTGCTGCTGGGAGTCTTTGGCGGCCTGATCGCTTTCGGCTTCATCGGTCTGTTCATCGGTCCGACCTTGCTGGCGGTCGCCTACAGCCTGCTGATCGACTGGAGTCGCAGTACTGCGGTATCCCCACCCCGCTGAGGGGGCTGGCCACCCGGACCACCGCCAGTCAGAAGTCTTTTGTGAAGTTGATGGCCTCGTCGCGGGGCAAGCCCGCTCGCCACTGGGATTCTATCTTCGCAGCACCGCGAACCAGTGGCGAGCGGGCTTGCCCCGCGACGAGGCCATCAACTTCACAGAGGATTCGAGAGCTGCAAGATAAGTGAAAATCGAGAGTTTTCCTCAACTAACCGACATTGATTCTCCGGGCTTGCCAGATAGCCCGGAACCGGCTTGCGCTTGGGCAGCGGTCGTTCCCGACGAAACTAGCGCCCGCGCCCCGTTGCCAAAGCTGCTTCAGGGGCATGCTGCCGAGCGTCCCTCACCCTCATCAACGCAGATGCCTCGCGCAAAGGAAAGCTGATGAAGCATGCCAAACTCATGCACCACGGAGCACGTGAAGGCGTTACCGGGTCGTGCCATCAATTCTGGATGGATGACGATGCCAGCGTACTGATCGATTGTGGTCAGTTTCAGGGGGTAGACGAGAAGGAAGGGGACGACGAGGCGTTGGCCCTGGACTTTTCCATCGAAGGCATCAAGGCCCTGATCGTCACTCATGTCCACATCGATCATGTCGGGCGTATCCCGAACTTGCTGGCGGCGGGCTTCGAAGGGCCTATCCTGTGCAGCGAACCCTCGGCGCGGCTGTTGCCTATCGTGCTGGAGGATGCATACCGCCTGTCCATCAGCCGTGATCAGGAGCAGTTGGAGCGCTACCTGACGATCGTGGAACAGCGCATCATCGCCTTGCCCTATGGTAACTGGTTCACCCTGCATGAGTCTGACGGGATGGATTGCAAGGTGCGCCTGCAGCCCGCGGGCCATGTCTTGGGTTCGGCTTATGTGGAGCTGGAGCTGCAAGGTCGTGGATCCGCGAGCGAGCGCATCGTCTTCAGTGGCGATCTGGGAGCGCCCCATTCGCCGATCCTGCCTGACCTGGTGCCCCCCGAACGCGCGGATCTTCTTATATTGGAAAGCACCTACGGTGACCGTCGGCACGAAGACCGCATGCACCGTCGAACGCGTCTGCAGGCGGCGATCGAACGTGCGCTGGCCGATCAGGGGACGGTGCTGATTCCCTCTTTCAGCATTGGCCGCACACAAGAGCTGCTGTACGAGCTGGAGGAAATCCTCCACGAGACATGTCAGGCGTCGGATGCGCCTGCCGCTGCGCCCATGCCGGACAATGACAGCGCGCCGGGCATCGACTGGCCACAGATACCGATCATCCTCGACTCGCCGCTGGCAAGCCGATTTACCAGGACGTACAAGGAGCTGCAAGACTTCTGGGACGAAGACGCCCAGACCCGTGTCGAAACAGGGCGCAAGCCGCTGTCCTTCAAGCAGCTCATTACCGTCGACAGCCACGACGAACATGCGCGTATCGTGGATCACCTCGCTGAAAGCGCGCGTCCTGCCATCGTCATCGCGGGAAACGGCATGTGCTCGGGCGGACGGATCGTCAACTACCTGAAAGCCTTGCTCGGCGACAGTCGGCACAATGTCGTTTTCGTCGGCTATCAAGGCCAGGGTACGCCGGGGCGAGATATCCAGACCTATGGGCCGCAAGGAGGCTTCGTGGTCCTGGACGGCTGCCGCGTCGACATCCGGGCCGGCATCGATAGCGTGGGTGGCTATTCGGCTCATGCCGACCAGGCGGACCTCGTGGGCTTCGTGACCCGTATGCGGGAATGGCCGAAGGAGATCCGTCTCATTCACGGCGAAGACGAGGCCAAGCGGTGCCTGGCCGAGGTGCTGGAAGCGAACTATCGGGAAGCGGGACGGGAAGGGCGGGTGGTGATTCCCTAGTGGCCACAAGGGCAACTGGGCACCGGACCCGCTCCTTCATGCGCAGTCCATGGACTCGACAGCGCACGGGACCGTAAAGCGGAATTCACTGCCCTGTCCTGGCTCGCTCCGTGCCCCGATCGTGCCGCCGTGCGCCTTGATGATGCCGTGAGTGATGTAAAGGCCCAGCCCTGTGCCGTTCGGGTTGCCCTCGCGGGCCGTCCAGTAGCGGTCGAACACGTGGGGCAATTGGTTGGCGGGAATTCCCTTGCCGTTATCGCGGACACTGAAGGCGATATAGGCACCGTCGGCCGTCGCCTCTACGGTGACCTTGCCGCCCGTGTCGGTGAACTTGATCGCGTTGCCTACCAGATTGGAGAGTACCTGGAACAGCCGCTCGGGGTCGGCGTGAATCTGCAGGCTCGGTGCCGCCTCGAAGGTCAGCTCGATCGACTTGCCCGACGCCAGTGGCGCCAGCAAGGTATAGGCTTCCTCGAACATGTGGGTGACGTTCAGCGCCCTGGGCAGGATCGTGTAGCGCCCGGCTTCGATCTTCGAGGTGTCCAGCAGGTCGTCGAGCAACACGTTCATCCGGCTGGTGGCCTGTTGCATGGTACTCAGGGCCGTGGTGATCCGCCGTGAGGCATTGGTGCTATCGCCGCTGAAGGATTTCTGCAGCATGCCGCAGAGCATGGAGATCACGGTCATGGGGTTGCGCAAGTCATGCGAAACCACCGCGACCAGTTCGTCACGGGCGCGCACGGCGGCCTGCTCCTTGATGACCTGATGGCTGAGGTCGATCTCCAGGGCCGAGCGGCGCAGGTCGTTGGCGGCGAAGTGATCGCCGTGCTGCCATTTGCGGGAAATACCTTCCATCTCGACCTTCCACAGCTCGAAGGACGTGCGTGGACGCAGTCGCAGGCCGGTGCCGGACTGCTCCATGTGCAATGGCTTGCGCGGGTCGCCGCTCCAGTTGAGCGTTTCCTTGACCTCGGGGCGGAACCACAGGATGCCGTTGGTGATCGGTTTGGGCAGGGTAAAGGCGAGCACGCCACTGGCCAGGGTGCGGTACTGCGTGGCCGGAGCAAACAGGCTGCCGAGACAGTCGCTGGAGAATACCGGCATGCCTTGTTCCTGTATCCACTGGTGCAACTCACGGATCTGTTCCGGTTCCGGGCACAGTCCGGCGGTGCGCAGTCGCTCATCCTCGATGATCGCCACGCCGCTGGCATCTACCAGGCTCATCAAGAGAGGCGCATTTTCGGACAGGCCATCGAACACCGTGCCTTGACTGTCGTGCATGACCTGGCCCAGCTTGGCCAGGGTATCGAGCTTGGCATCACGCTGGGCCGAGAGCTGCAGGGCTTCCATCGCATTGATCTGCAACGACAGGATCTGGCCGATGGTCTTGCAAGCGCTGCGCAGGCTGCTGGGCACGTGCAAGGGCGAGCGGTTGCCACAGCTGATCAGGCCCCACAGGCGGCCATCGCTGATCAACGAAATGCTCATGGACGACAAGACGCCCATGTTCTGCATGTACTGGCAGTGGATCGGTGAAACGCTGCGCAAGCTCGCGAAGCTGAGGTCGAGCGGGCCGTCACTGTCGGGGCGCAGCGCAGGCACGATGGGCACCGGGGTGTAGTCGGCGTCGGGAATGATGCGCAACCAATTGTTCAGGTACAGCTGGCGTGCCTGGGCGGGAATGTCGGACGCCGGGAAGTGCAGGTCCTTGAACAGCTCCATGCCAGGTGACGACGCTTCGGCGATCACCTGGCCATGCCCATCCTCCTCGAAACGATAGATGAGCACCCGGTCATAACCCGTCAGCGCCTGGACTTCGCGCACGCTCAGGTCGTATAGCGCATCCAGGTCGCGCGTGGCTTGCAGGCGTTGCAGCAACCGGTTGAGGTGGCTGTGTGGGTCGCGGTTGCCATGGGCCAGCAGCTCCAGTTCGAAGATCAACAGCCCCTGGTGGCGGTGCATGAAACCTTCGAAGGCTTGGCCGTTGATCTTCATGTCCAGCGGCTGCAACTCGTCGGCCAGTTCTTGCTCGACCAGCCGGCGTACCTGATCGGCCAGGCAGGTGCCGAGCAGAGCGGTAAGCGGCTTGCCCAGCACCTGCTGAACTGCCACGCCCAGCAACGCCTCGACATTGGCGCTGATCTGGAGAATTTCCAGGCCGGGCTCGCTCAAGGTCATCAGCACGCCATGAGGCTGGATCGCGGCAGGGTACTGAATAGGCTCGTTGGCACAGTTGGCCAGAAGCTGCTCGAACATCTCGTCATCATTACTCATCACAGCAGCACCTCCCGCGCCTCGAGCCATTGCTCGAAACAAGTGAATGTATCGATCGCCGCCCGTACCGTATTGGCCTGTTGCACAGGCGAGGCGGGGTAGCACTCGAGAAAATGCAGGAAACCGCGCCAGAGCGTTCCGGTCTCGGTGCCATAGACATCCAGGAAAGCTCCCCCAGAGTCGTGGTCGATGCCCAGGCGCTCGGCCAAGGCCCGCTTGAGCACTTGCCCGCCCAAGGTGGAGCCTTCCAGCACATACATCACGCCAAGCGCAGTCGCTTCATCCGTCACCTCCGGCAAGGCCTGGCAGCATGGCAGCGCATCGATTTCACCAGGCGAGAGGCCGAGGGCTCGCAGATCCTGGGTCAGCGCAGGTGTCTTGGCACGACGGGCATGATCGAGCGCGGGCAGATGCGCCGCGAGTTGACGCTCCAGCGGAGCATGGAAGCCATGGTAGGCCATGAGCAGGTGGCGGTAGGCCGGCAAGTCGAAACCGGCGCTGAAGAATGGCATTCGTGCTTCCAGTCGCTTGTGCAAGGACGCGGTGCCTTGACGCAAGGCTTGAAGCAAAGGGAAAGCGGGAGAGGACAACGCTGACGGCATTCAGGTGGTATCTGCTGGCAGGATGAGAGGAGCACCAAGATGGCGACAGATTCGAAGTCCTGGCATCCTACAGGAATGTAGTGGGAGAGCGCGATTTTTCCTACTGGCAGTTTGACCCTTTTCTGGGTCACAAGCATTCGAATGCGAATATACCTTCGCGCTGCTCGCCGATCGCGCTCGGCCTGCGTGCTTACGCCGGAATTTCTCATGAAAGCGGTTCGCCTGACCCTGATCAGTCACGCCCAGACCTTGGCACAGAAAGTCGGTCGCTTTCATCTGGAAGACGACCCGATTCTCAAGCCTGGGCCGGAGTTCTACACCGATCCTGCCATTTGCGTGATAACGGCGCCGGAGCGTCGAGCTCGGGAAACCGCGGCGCTGTTCGCCACGTCCGCCTGGTCGTCGCACGAGTTGCACGATTGCGACCTGGGGCACTGGAGCGGGATGTCGCTGAAAGCGCTGCAAGCCCAGGATCCGGCAGGTCTACGGGCCTGGCAGCAGGATCTGTCTGCCAACCCCCACGGTGGCGAGTCGATCGCCACGCTGTGCAAGCGGATCGGCAACTGGCTGGAAGCCTTCAAGACCCCTGGCCGCTGGCTGGTGGTGACGCATCCGTTCGTGCTACGGGCGGCAATGCTGCATGTGGCGCAATGCCCTCCAACCGCTTTCCATCGCATCGACGTTCTGCCCCTGGCGAAGCTGGAGTTGAGCCACGCGGGGCAGTGGAGGGTGCAGTTGACGCCGATGGACAGCGCGCGCGTTGGGGTGGGTTAGATCTTTTCAGGCCTTTGGGATAGCGCTTGTGGACGCGGGGTGCTCAGAACGCCAGTTTGTAGCCGATCAGCAGTAGCATCGCCGCCAGGCAGGGCCGCAGGACATTGTCGGAAATGCGCCCGGTAAGATGGCTGCCCAGATAGATACCAGGCAAAGAACCCAGCAGCAGGTAGCCAAGCAGCGACCAGTCCAGGTTGCCCATACTTGCGTGGCCGAGACCGGCGACCAACGTCAGCGGTACGGCATGCGCGATCTCGGTGCCGATCAGGCGGCGGGTGACCAGGAAGGGATAGAGCAGGAAGAGGGCCACGGTACCCAACGCACCCGCGCCGATAGAGGTGAGAGTTACCATGACGCCCAGTACCACGCCCGTCACTACGGTGAGGATATTCAGGGTTCGATCGTCGAGGTGGTAATGGTCGCCGGCGTGACGGCTGGCGAACGCTTGCAGGCGCGATTTGAACAGGATCGCCAGCGCGGTCAGGATCAGCACCACGGCCAGGCCTTGCTTGATCACCCCGTTCAATGCCGAGGTGTCGGCATGCAGCGTACTGAGGAACCACAGGGTCAGGGCCGCGGCCGGCACACTGCCCATGCTCAGCAGGCCGGTGATCTTCCAGTCGATGTTCTTGTTACGCCCATGTACCCAGACGCCGCTGGCCTTGGTAATGGCCGCGTAGAGCAGGTCGGTGCCGACGGCCGTGGCCGGACTGATGCCGAACCAGAGCAGAATAGGGGTCATCAGTGAACCGCCACCGACGCCGGTCATACCGACGATGAATCCTACGACCAACCCAGCAATGGTAAAACCGAAAGAACCTACATCCATACGCTACTCGACTGCCCAACTACGCCCGTGATCGGATGCAAGCAGCATATAGATTTTTTTATAGCCAAATAGACTTGTTCGTTATTAGGTTATAACTGCGAGTTGGCTATTTAGCGCTGTGGCACTGTTGACGTGCTTTGTTTCAGTTCTTTTTAGGGGCTGATAGCCTCTTCGCGGGCAAGCCCGCTCCCACCGGTACGGCGGCGGCTTCAGAAATGCTCTCTGTGCGACAGGGCAGCCCAATCGCGATATACGCTCAAGGGCTGCCAGTATGGCAGCCCTTGCTACGGCGCCAGGTGGATCGCTGCAAGCCTTTTGATCAGATCCGGAAGCTGCCCACCAACTGCTTCAACCGGCCCGCCTGCTGGCTAAGCGCTTCGCAATGGCCCAAGGTCTCGTTGAGGCTCTCCACCCCTTGCTGGTTGAGGGCATTGATCTGAGTGATGTCCAGGTTGAGGCTTTCGACCACGGCGGTCTGCTCCTCGGTGGCCGTGGCGACCGACTGGTTCATGCCGTCTATCTCGCCGATACGCTGGGTGACGCTGGCCAGCCGCTCGCCGGCGCGGTTGACCACCTGCACGCTCTGCTCGCTCGACACCTGGCTGGCGTTCATGTTGTGCACCGCTTCGCGCGAGCCGACCTGCAGGCTGGTGATCATGCGATGAATCTCTTCCGCCGATTCCTGGGTACGGTGGGCAAGGTTGCGCACCTCGTCCGCAACCACGGCGAAACCACGGCCCGCCTCGCCGGCCCGTGCTGCCTCGATGGCGGCGTTGAGCGCCAGCAGGTTGGTCTGCTGGGAGATACCCTTGATGACGTCGAGGATCTTGCCGATATCGTCGGTACTGGCGTTGAGCACTTCGATCTGCTCGCAGGACTCGCTGATCTTCAGCGACAGGGCCGTCATGGCCTGAATGCTCTGTTCCACCACCTGACGCCCGTCATTGGCCTGCTCACTGGCGCCACTGGCATGTTGCGACGCATCGGCGGCATTGCGGGCGATCTCCTGGGTGGCCGCGCCCAACTGGTTGATCGCCGCCGCGACGCTGTTGGTGCGCATGCTCTGTTCTTCCGAGCCGATGATCGTGGCATTCGAAGCGCTCGTCACGCGCTCGGAGAGATCATGCACCAGCCGCGTGGCCGAGGAGACTTCCGATATCGACGCATGAATGCGCTCGACAAAACGGTTGAACGAAGCGGCGAGCTCGCCAAACTCATCCTTGCGCTCGACCGCCAGGCGGCGAGTGAGATCGCCTTCGCCCTCGGCAATGTCACGCATGGCGCGGCCCATGGTCGTCAGCGGGCGCATCAGTACCGGGATCAGCAGGCCCAGCAGGCCGGCGATCGCGGCCACGGCGATCAACATTGCGATGATCGCCGAGGTGCGGAAATGGCCGAGCGCGGCATAGGCCTTGTCCTTGTCGATGGACAGGCCGATGTACCACTGCGCCGAAGGCAGGCCATCGACGGGGGCGAAGGACAGGATGCGGTCCTGCCCCTCGCTCGCCACCTCCTGCATGCCTGCCGTGACCTGCAGATCGCTGCCTGGGAAGATGTCCTTGAGGTTCTTCAGGAGATGGTCCTTGTTCGGGCTGACGAGTACCTGGCCGCTGCGGTCGGCGATGAAGGCATGGCCGATGCCACCGAAGTCGACCGCATCGATGATGGTTGCCAGGGTATCGAGGCTGAGGTCGCCGCCTGCCACGCCGAGCAGGGTGCCGTTATTCTTGCTCTTCACCGGGATGGCGATCGTCACCATCAGTTGCCCGAGCGCGCCTTGGTAGGGTGGGGTCAACACGGTCTGATTGGCGGACACCCCCGCGCTGTACCATGGGCGCTGACGCGGGTCGTAACCTTCGGGCATGGCACTGTCGGGGCGCTGGGTGAACACGCCGTCGGCCTGGCCGAAATAGGTGAACAGGAAGTTGCGGGTATAGGCGGGTTGGTCGATCAATGCCGCTGTATCGCCAGCAGCCCCTTGCTGGGCGATGTCCTGGGCAAGGTTTTCCATGACCAGGATGCGTCCGCTCATCCAGTTCTGCACGCTGCTGGCGGTCAGCGCGCCGGATTGGCGTAGCGAGGAATCGATATTCTGGGCGATGGTATTGCGCTGCAGGTAATCGTTGTACAGCGTGAACAAGGCAAACGCCAATACCACGACCGAGCAGGCACTGAGGAGGATCTTGTGGCGGAACTTCAGGTTCATGTGTCGAGACCTTGAGCCATGCTAAAGGGAGATCGCGCCGTTCGATAAAGGGCTGGACCAGTCGAAATCGATATCGGCCGGGGTCGGAGAAAATTGACAGGTTCCCACTACCTACCCGATGACTCCTCGACGGGTGGCGAACTCACGACAGCGGCGGCGGCGCGTAGTAGCGGTCTGCCGTGTCCCTCGGAATCGATCCGTTACCAAAAGATCGGTCCTGCCTGACGCGGTGCTGCCAGATGCACTGACATCCACTCTCTGCGACCAGTCCGGCGCGGTCTTGAGTGCATGGCTTGTGGCTACCTTGCCGCCAGACTGTCCACCAGCGCCCGGGCTGCCTGCTGCAAGGGCAGCTGCTTGAGCCAGAAGGCGTGGACAGGCAATTGCAGTTCGTTGCGCGTATTGCGGAAATCCAGCCGCAGCAGGCGTCCATTCGCCAACAATGGTGTCACCCTCGACAATGGAAAGTCGCCCCAACCCAGCCCGGCCTCGACCATCTGCAGGGCCATGTCCAGGCTGTCGGTCCGCCAATGGGTGGCGCCAATCAGCGATCGGGTGTCGCTGATGGGCAGATCGCGGCTGCAGACCAGGATCTGGCGGACAGCGATGAGATCTTCCAGGTAGCGGATACGCTTGTCGCGCAGGGCCGGGTGCGCGGGGCTGATGACTGCCACCAGTGATTCCACGCCAAGGTTCTGGAAGTTGCGCCGGGCATCGACTTGGAGACCGGCAAAGGCCAGGCACAGGTTGACCCGGCCATCGTCGAGCAATTGCAGGGCTTCTTCCTGAGGAGCGCTGAGTATTTCGATGTCGAGCAGCGGGTGGCGAACGCACAGCGCGCCGACGGCTTCGAGCAAAGGCCCATGATCGATATCGGGTACCGCGGCGATAGCCAAGGTGCTTTCCAGGCCCAGGGACAGCTCCAGCGCATGGATACGCCACTGGCCAAGCTGCTCGGCGATCAGCCGCGCATGGGGCTCCAGCGCCCGTGCTCGCGCGGTGGCAGTGACTTCCCTGGAATTGCGCTCGAATAGGGGGTAGCCAAGCTCGGCCTCCAGATTGCCGATGGCCATGCTCACGGCGGAAGGCACCCGGCCCAGGACACGGGCAGCCGCGGAAAAGGAGCCTTGGTCGAGTACGGCGAGAAACAGCTGGATGGTATCGCTGGATAGATTCATGACAGGTTCTCCTATCAGTCAGTCTGATAGCTGCTGACTTTATCTGTCAATGAAACTGATCCATCCTACCCCTTCATCATCTCAACCGAGGCAACAACGAGTGCAAGGTCTTCGACGCAAACTGGTCTACGTGACCGCCTATGAACTGATCGGCCTGAGCATGTCTACCCTTGGCCTGGCCTATCTGTCGGATACACCCGCGGCGCATACCGGACCCTTGGCCTTGATGATCACGACCATCGCGATGACCTGGAACCTGATCTACAACACGCTGTTCGAGTATTGGGAAAGCCGCCAGGTCAGACGTGGTCGCAGCCTCGCACGGCGCGTGGTCCATGCGATCGGCTTTCAGCTGACCCTGGTGATCTTTCTGATCCCGCTCATTGCCTGGTGGCTGGGGATGAGCCTGACCGACGCCTTCATCGTCGACCTGGCCTTCATCATCCTGGTGCCTTGCTACACCTTTATCTACAACTGGCTGTTCGACCGTATCTTCGGCCTGCCAAGCGCTGCCAGGGGCGTTGCCTGATCACGGCGCGGCGGGGATTCGGATCAGCAGAGGCTCTTGTTCCCGCGCCTCGAAGGCTGCAGGCCTGAGGCTGTCCTCGATCTGTCCGGACAGGTAATAGACCCCGGCCATGACGCCACTCTGGCGGTTGTCCATCAGCTCGCGCCATTCTTCGTTCAAGGCCACGTTGAGGATCACCCGCAGTTGTTCGACCATGCCAGCGTGCTCTCGGTCATGGGTCATCATGCCAAACCCCGCGACCGCGACCGAAATGACCGTCCCCGCCGCCTTGCCGACGGCAGCGGCGACGGCACTGGCGATACCGCGCGGGGCCAGGCTGGCACCGAGCTTTGCGCTGGCGCGGGTAGCGACCGACGAGAGTCCGACCTGGGTCTGCCCCGGGCCTTTGGCGGGCTGCTCGTGCAATTGCTGGCGCAGCGCGATCCAGGCCGGCTGTTGGTCCACGGGGCGTGCGCGCAAGAGCTGATACAGGCTGGCGTCACGCGCGGGCGGCGGACCCAGGGCGATCGCCGGGATTCGGTTCAGGCGTTGGCTGAGCTGGTCGGGTGGCGCATTGAAGCGGCTGACGATGCCTGGCAGTTGCTGCCCGAGCAGGTGCAGGTACAGCTCCATGGCCCGGGTACGGATGGCCTCGGGGTCGATTTCCTCGGCTACCGGCTCGATGACGCGTGAGTGGTATTGCGCCTGCAGGTAGAGGGCCAGGCGTTTTTCCACCGGTTCGCGGCCTTTGCCACTGTCGACCTTGTACCAGGCGACCTTGAGGGTCAGCCACTGCTGAGTCCAGTAACCGGTGAACCAGGGAATGAAGTCACTCTCGGTGCGCTGCTGTACGCGATCTTTCCAGACCCGCATGGAGCGACGCGCATAGTCGCTGGCCGAACCCGTGGCGCCCAGGGACGCCTCGACCAGTGCCAGGTCTACCTGCCGCCATGCGCTCGGTGACAGGTTCGCCGGGGGCCTGACGACAGGCGCGGGCTTGCTTGCGCAGCCGGACAGGGCCAGCAGCAGACACAGCAGCGAGGCGGCGAGGCGGACGTCCAAGGCGGTAGCCTCCCTGATAGAGGCTGATGGAATCGTCTGAGTATAGGAGAGCGCGCCAGGGAAGCAGGCGCGCGCAGGGTTCTGTTAGCGGCGATCGAACTCCAGTTTGGCCTCCAATCGGTCCAGGTGGCGGTGCATCAAGGTCAATGCCGCTTCGCTGTCGCCATCCTCGACCGCGTCGATGATCGCCGCGTGCTCCTGCCACGCGCAGTGTTCGCAACCGGGTGCTTCGTAGCGGGCGATGATCAGCGAGGTCATCGGTACCAGGCCGTCGAGAAAACGCGCCAGCGGTGCATTGTTGGCCATTTGCGCGAGCTTGAGATGAAATTCGCCGCCCAGACGAATGGCCGTGCAACGTGCTCCGCGTTCGTGGTGATGGCGCTCACGCTCAACCTGCTGGCGCAGTTGGCGAATCTGCGCCGGTTGCGAGCGTTGGGTGGCAAGTCCGATCAGCGTGGTTTCGGCCAGGCGCCTGGCACTGAGCACCTGCCGGGCTTCCCATGGGTCCGGCGCGGCGAGATGAGCGGTATGGCTGGGACGCTGGACGACCACGCGTTGGTCCGATAGGCGTCCCAGTACACGGCGGATCACCGTGCGGCTGACGCCGAAGGCATTGCCCAGGGCTTGTTCGGGCAGGGCGCTGCCTGGGGGCAGGCGCTGCTCGAGGATGGCGTCGAACAGGCGGGGGTAGATCTGCTCGGCGGACAGTCGGGTTTCGCCGGCCGCGAGCAAGTCGGGCAGGCGAGGGGCAGCTTGGGCGCAGGCGCTCATGGTCGCTCTCCTGGGGTCATTGGCCCGGATGGTCGTCCGGGATATCGAGTTCGATGCCCATGCGCTGGCCTTCCTGAATAATGTGCCGACGCATCTGGGCACTGGCCTGGGCGCTGTTCTTGTCACGGATGGCGCGAACCACGGCTTCGTTTTCCTGCAACCTTGCGGCCAGGTGTTCGGGTGAGTTGCGCAGGACCTCGGCGCTCTGCTTCAGGGCATTGCCGGTCTGTTGCACGACACTCTGGAAGATTGGGTTGGCCGTCAGGGCGAACAGTTCTTCATGAAAAGCGATATAGGCGTTGACGCCCGCTTCGCTGTCCTGGGCGTCAAGTGCCTCGCGCATGTCCATCAAGGTCAGGCGTAGCTGACCGATGTCCTTGCTGCTGGCCGATTGCGCGACCAGACCGACGATGAATGGCTCCAGGGTGTAGCGCAGTTGCAGGACGTCGGCAAGGCTGGCCGCAGCCACGACATCGGGTGCATGGGTGGCTGGCGCGGTGTCGGCATCGAGCACCAGCACGCCTTTGCCTGGCAGCGAACGCACCAGGCCAAGGGTTTCCAGCACTGTCACCGCTTCGCGCAGGCTCGGGCGACTGATGCCCATCTGTTCGGCCAGTTCACGCTGGCCGGGGAGCATGTCGCCCGAGCGCCACTGGCCACGCGCCATGGCCTGACGGAGCTTTTCCACCACCGAGTTGACCACGGTCGATGAGCTGATCACCTTGCGCTCCAGGTTTGTACTTGCATGTTGGCTCCTTGGCCGACGTGTAACGTCGGCCCGTGTCTTTTAGAAATCCTGTTGATGCACCTGTGGCTGCTTGCTCGGCATGTGCGCGAAGCCTGGCTTGTTATCCAGGACGTTACGCGCTCGATCCAGGTCGATATCACGCTCCCAGCGTGCAATGGCCACTGTGGCTACGCAGTTGCCGATCAGGTTGGTCAGCGCGCGACCGATGCCCATGAACCAATCCACCGCGAGCACCAGTACCAGACCGACCACCGGGATGGCGGGTACCGCAGTCAGCGTCGCTGCCAGGATCACCAGCGCCGAGCCTGGGATGCCATGAGCGCCCTTGGAAGTCACCAGTGATACCAGCAGTATGGTCAGCAGGTCGGTCATCGCCAATGGCGTACCCGTGGCATTGGCGATGAAGACGATCGCCAGGGTCAGGTAGATCGAGAAGCCATCGAGGTTGAAGGAGTAACCCGTGGGGATCACCAGGCCTACCGTCGAACTGCCGATGCCCAGGTGTTCCAGCTTGCGCATGATCTGCGGTAGCACGGCATCGGACGAAGCGGTGCCCAGGACGATGGTCAGTTCCTCGCGCAGGTACTTGATGAAAGGCAGCATCTTCAAGCCCGACAGGCGCATCACCGTACCCAGCACCAGCAGTACGAAGCCGGCGCAAGTCAGGTAGAACAGTGCCACCAACCCGCCCAGGTGCTGCAGCGATTCCAGGCCGTACTTGCTGGTCGTGAAGGCAATGGCGCCGAACACACCGATCGGTGCCAGGCGCACGATCATGCCCATGATGCGGAAGATCACGTGGCTCAGTTCATTGATCAGGCGTGAAATCCCCGAGGCCGACTCGCCCACCAGGTTCAGCGCGCTGCCGAACAGCACCGAGAACAGCAGGACCTGGAGAATGTTGTTGTCGGCGAAGGCGCCCACCACCGAGGTCGGGATCAGGTCCATGAAGAACGCGGTCGCCCCATGGATATGCTGGCCGCGCTCGGCCAGGCTGCTCGCATCCGCGGCCGAGAGTTGGTCGAGATGGATATTTGCACCACTGCCGATCCCGGTGCTGAACGCCAACGTCAGGCCAATGATCAGCGCAAGGGTGGTGAGAATTTCGAAATAGATCACCGATTTCAGGCCGATGCGTCCGACCTTCTTCAGGTCGCCCGCGCCCGAGATGCCGCTGACCACCACGCAGAACACGATCAGGCCGATGAGCATCTTGATCAGCTTGATGAAGCCGTCACCCAAGGGTTTGAGTTGCAGGGAGATCTCGGGAAAGCTGAGGCCGCAGGCAACGCCGAGCAGAAGGCCGAGCACTACCTGGAGGAAAATCGAACGCGAGCACCATTTGAGCATGGGGGGAGTCTCTGATCGGTGTCCTTGCTTCGATGCTGAAAGGCAAAGAGCGGAGGACTTAATTATTGTGGTCTTACCGGTTTGTCCAGTGCCAGAGCAGTGTGGTGCGATTTCCGTAGCTTTGCAAGTTGTTTTGTCTTTACCGGTCTGACCAGTGGGCGGAAGGCCGAGGCGCTGCCGGAATTGCGGGTGGTCGTTGTCCTTGAGAACGGGGCAAGGAGCTTTTCGTCCCTACCGGCGGCCTGCACGCCCCGGCAAGTTCCCGGCAAATGTGTAAATTTCGTAAATAAGATTTAAACCCATTTGAGAATAACTATATTTGGCATCCGTAACGGCTGTCCGAGTATTGCTCAAGGCTAGCGGGCGTCCGCCTGCTGCCTGGCGCGCGGACCTGGCCCAGACGCCCATGAATCTTGCGGAGAAGTGAAATGCAATCCAGAACCTCACCCAGCAGCCTGGCCATGGCTTTCGTCGCATTGGCATCGCCCGCCATGGCGATGACCTCGGTACAGGCCGAGGAAGCCCGCGCCGGTGAGGTTCTGGAAGTGCCGGTCGGCGAAAACGCACTGGTGATCGAGAACACCATGGTCACCGCCGAGCAGGAGGCACGCCAGGCGCTGGGCTCGTCCGTCATTACCGAGGAAGACATCAAGCGTCGTCCGCCGGCCAATGACCTGTCCGACATCATTCGTCGCGAACCCGGGGTCAACCTCACCGGCAACAGTGCCAGCGGCGCGCGGGGCAACAACCGGCAGATCGACCTGCGTGGCATGGGGCCGGAAAACACCTTGATCCTCATCGATGGCAAGCCATCCAGCGCTCGCAACGCCGTCCGTTACGGCTGGAACGGCGACCGCGACACCCGGGGCGAGACCAACTGGGTACCGGCCGAGGCGGTCGAGCGCATCGAGATTCTCCGAGGTCCGGCGGCCGCGCGCTATGGCTCCGGGGCGATGGGCGGGGTGGTGAACATCATTACCAAGCGCCCGTCAGACGAATTCAAGGGCAACGTGAATCTGTACACCCAGCTGCCTGAAGACAGCGCCGAGGGTGTCAGCCGCCGCGCCAACTTCAACGTCAGTGGCGGACTGACTGAGAACCTGGGGGTCCGCGTCTATGGTGGTTTGGCGAACACCGACGCCGATGACTTGGACATAAATGCCAAGCACGCCAATAGTGCCCTCGCCGCCGGTCGCGAAGGCGTGCGCAACAAGGATATTAACGGTCTGCTGAGCTGGAAGCTCAACGACGAGCACCGCCTCGAAGCGAGCGCTGGCTATAGCCGTCAAGGCAATATTTATGCTGGTGACACCATGAACAGCAATGGTGGCAGCAACGTAGACTACATCTCCAGGCTGTATGGTCACGAGACCAACGTCATGCAGCGCAGTACCTATGACCTGACTCACTTCGGTGACTTCAGCTGGGGCTCGACCAAGACCTTGCTGTCCTATCAGTATGTGCGCAACTGGCGCATGAACGAGGGCTTGGCAGGCGGTCCCGAAGGCTCGATCAATGATTCCGGTGCCGCGCTGTCTCGCCTGCGCAATACGCGCCTGGCCAGTGAAGCGAGCCTGCCATTCACACTGGGCGGTACCGAACATGCATTGACGTTCGGTGGCGAGTATCTGTACGAAAGCCTCAATGACCAAGGTTCCTTCCGTGCTCAGAGCTTCGATCCATCTGACACTGCCGGAGACGAGATCGCCGGTTTCGATCGGAGCGAATCGAAGATCACCGCCAAGAGTTATGCCTTGTTCATCGAGGACAATATCGTGGTCGGTGACACCACCATCACACCGGGGCTGCGCCTGGACCACCACGAAGAGTTCGGTGATAACCTGAGCCCGAGCCTGAATCTGTCGCACAAGCTGACCGACGACCTGACCGTCAAGGGGGGGATCGCCCGCGCATACAAGACACCGAACCTCTACCAGTACAACTCCAACTATCTGCTCTACAGCCGTGGCAACGGCTGCAGCGTGCAGCAGACCAACTCAGGTGGTTGCTATCTGCAGGGCAACTCCAATCTCGATCCTGAAATCAGTGTGAACAAGGAGATAGGCCTGCTCTACGACCGTGGCACCTGGCGGACCAGTGCGACGTACTTCCGTAACGACTACAAGAACAAGATCATCGGCGGTACCGATGTCGTCTATGACATCAACGCCGGTCGCCGTGTCACCCAATGGGAAAACGCCGGCAAGGCCTTGGTCGAAGGCGTCGAAGGCAACTTCTTCATCGAGCTGAGCCCGTCGCTGGACTGGAACACCAACCTCACCTGGATGCTCAAGAACGACAACCGTGAAACCGGCGAGCCGCTGAGCGTGATCCCCGAGTACACGGTCAATACCACGCTGGACTGGCGTGCCACCGAGCAGCTGTCCTTCCAGGTGGCGGGCACCTACTTCGGCAAGCAGAAGTCGCCCACGTACAACTATCGCACCCAGGAAACCTACACCGAGGACGCCCAGCAGGACGTCGAAGCGTACGGCCTGGTGGATATCAGCACCGGTTACAAGTTCAACAAGCACTACGATGTGCGTCTGGGTGTGAACAACGTCTTCGACAAGCAGATCTACCGCGGCGGCAACGCCAGCAGTTCGGGTGCCAATACCTATAACCAGCCGGGCCGGGCGATGTTCGCCGCCTTGAACATCTCGTTCTGACCGACTGGCTGTAGCCACTGCCCCGACCCGGTCGCGCATCGACCGGGGCAGGGCAGTTTTCCCTTGTCTGGACTGCAGCATTCACAAAGAGGCTGGGTCTGCGGGTTGTCACGTTTGAAACAGCACCTGTGGGCTAATGCCTGTCAGATAAAGGAAAGCAATCGGTTCAAATGCTGGTGCTCAGCCTTCGGCTTTTGGAATCCTCAGTGATGCTGCTGGCCTATCGCGGGACGAGCCCGCTCGCCACTGAGAACACCACGAACCAGTGGCGAGCGAGCTCGTCCCGCGATAGGCCAGCAGCGTCACTGAAGATTCCAGAGGCAAAACAAGAGCACCAACCAACGAAATTTGATGGTTTTTCATTAGCTGACCAACATTAGCCTTTCGGCGGCCTGAACTCTCGAGGAGTCATTCGAATGAGCAAGACCCCTGCCTGGCTGGCGATCCTTTCGCGCAGCGCGGCGGCTCTCCTGGGCGGCTACGCCTTCAGCTACGCGGTGACCGCGTTCCTGGCCAGGGTCCTGCCCCTGGCTGCCGGTGATGCGGTGATCGTCTCGACGTTGCTGGCCTTCGCCTTCTACACCGGCGTCATTCTCTGGGCCTTCGCCACCCGCGATGCCTGGCGGGCGTGGATACCCATGGTCCTGGCCGGGCCGTTGGCACTGGTCGGTTTCTGGCCGCAGGCGATGGAGTGGCTGAAATGAAGAACACCTTCACCCAGTCCATGTCCTGGCTGCATACCTGGGCGGGCCTGATCTTCGGCTGGCTGCTGTTCGCCATCTTCGTCACCGGCACCCTGGCGGTCTTCGACAAGGAAATCGATCATTGGATGCACCCGGAGATCCCCACCACCGGGGTAAACCAGGCCGAGGCAGCGCAGCGCGCCATCGCCTACCTGCAGCAACATGAGCCCACGGCCGGCAACTGGGGCATCAGCCTGCCCACCGAGCGTTCCCCCGGGTTGCGGGTATCCACCGGGGATCGCCGTCACGGCAAGAGCGTGCAGCTCGATCCACGCACGGGCGAGGTCCTGGAGGTGCGCGAGAGCGTCGGTGGCAATTTCTTCTTCCGCTTCCACTTCACCCTGAACCTGCCGCGCAACTGGGGGATCTGGGTGGTTGGTGCGCTGGCCCTGGTGATGCTGGCGGGCCTGGTCACCGGCATCGTGATCCACAAGAAGATCTTCAGGGAGTTCTTCACCTTCCGCCCGAACAAGGGTCAGCGCTCCTGGCTGGATTTTCATAACGCCAGTGCGGTACTGCTGCTGCCGTTCCACCTGATGATCACCTACACCGGCCTGGTGATCTTCATGTTGATCTATATCCCGGCGGCGGTGGACGCTCTGTTCGAAGGCGACACTCGCGCCTATTTCCAGTCCCAGGGCCATGGCGGGCCGCCCCCGTTCAGGCAACTGATCAAGCAGCCAGGCCAGCTGACCGATGTGGTGCCCTTGCTGGCCCAGGCACAGGCCCGGGTGGGCAATATCGCCGGCGTGAGTATCCGCAACCCCAATACGGCCGGCGCGCGCATCGAGGTCCGTCCGGAGCTGGGCTACCGCATCGCCCTGACCAAGGGTCAGGCCATGACGTTCGACGGCGTCAGTGGCGAGCTGCTCGGCGATGTTCCCGAATTCCGTCCGGCGCCGCTGACCCAGCGGGTAATGGCCGGCCTGCATTTCGCGCAGTTCGGTGGCTATGGCATGCGCTGGTTGTATTTCCTCTGCGGACTGATCAGTTGCGCGATGATCGCCAGTGGCCTGGTACTGTTCTGCGTCAAGCGCAGCCGCAAGTATGCACACGCCACGGCCGAGCGCTCGGCGCGACGCTGGTACCGCCTGGCGGAGGTCTTCAACGTCGCCTTCGTCGCCGGTTTGCTGGTGGCCTGCATCGGGCTGTTCTGGGCCAGTCGTCTGCTGCCGACGGAACTGGCCCAGCGTGAAGCCTGGGAAGTGCGAGCGTTCTTCGGGGCATGGCTGTTGACCCTGCTGCATGCCGGGGTGCGGCCCGCCCAGCGCGCCTGGGTCGAGCAGCTGGGTCTGGCGGCGCTGCTCTGCGCGGGACTGGGACTGCTGGGCGCACTCACCGAGCTGGCCGACCGTACGCGTATCCTGCTTGAAGTCAGCGGCCTGGTGCTGGGCCTGCTGCTAGCCATCGCGGCCTGGCGCGTGGCCACACGCGTAGAGGCGCCAGCCAGGTCGAGAAGCCGCGGCAAGGTTTTGGAGGTGAATCCATGATGATGTTCATCGGCGGTGTCCTGTGCGCCTATGGCGGCATGCTCGGACTCTGCCAGGGACTGGAACGACATTACAAACAGGTCTGGGGCAAGCCTTGCGCACCTTGGCGAAGTCGTGTCCTGCGCGGGCTGGGCTGGGTCGGACTGGTGGCGAGCCTGTTGCTGTGCGTGCAGGCCTGGGGCTGGGCCATGGGGCCGGTGGCGTGGTTCGGCGCGATGTCCCTGGCCGGGCTGGCGCTGGTGATGCTGCTGCCCTACTGGCCGCGATTGGCCGTCAGCTTGGCGGTTGCGTTGCCAGTATGGGGTGCGGTGTCGCTCTCGCCCCTTGCGGTGGGGTAGTGCGCCGGGCGGCAGCGAGCGCCCGGCGTTGCCGTATCATGACGGTACGCGGGCCACGTCGGATTCGAGGAAGGCCGCCTCCAGCAACTGCCGGGTATATTCGTGTTTCGGAGCCTGGAAAATCGCCTGGGCATCCCCCTGTTCGACCACATGACCATGCCTGATCACCATCATCTGATGGCTCAACGCCTTGACCACCGCCAGGTCATGGCTGATGAAAAGGTAGGTGAGGTTGTATTTGAGCTGCAGGGAACGCAGCAGCTCGACCACCTGACGCTGCACCGTGCGGTCGAGGGCCGAGGTCGGCTCGTCGAGCAGGATCAGCGCCGGCTTGAGCACCAGCGCGCGGGCGATGGCGATGCGCTGGCGCTGGCCCCCGGAGAATTCATGGGGATAGCGATGGCGAGTCCGCGGATCCAGGCCCACTTCTTCCAGCGCGGCGATGATCGCCATTTCCTGCTCGGCGGCCGTGCCGATGCTATGAATGCGCAGGCCTTCGCCGACGATCTCGGCTACCGACATACGTGGGCTCAGGCTGCCGAACGGATCCTGGAAGACCACCTGCATCTGCCGGCGCAATGGACGTACCGCCTTCTGGTCGAGCCCTTCCAGGGACTGACCTTGGAAGCGGATCGCGCCGGTGCTGGAAATCAGCCGCAGGATGGCCAGCCCGAGGGTGGACTTGCCTGAGCCGCTCTCGCCGACGATGCCCAGGGTCTGACCCTGAGGCAGGCTGAAGTTGATGCCATCCACCGCCTTGACGTGATCGACGGTACGCCGCAACAGGCCCTTGCGGATGGGGAACCAGACGCGCAGGTCATCCACCTCCAGCAGCGGCGCGCCTATCGGGTTGTCGGCGGGCGACCCGGTGGGTTCCGCGCCGATGAGCATCTGCGTGTAGGGATGTTGGGGGGCGCTGAACAGGCTGGCGCAGTCGGCCTGTTCGACGATCTGCCCGCGTTGCATCACGCAGACCCGATGAGCGATACGCCGCACCAGGTTGAGGTCATGGCTGATCAGCAGCAAGGCCATGCCCAGGCGGGCCTGGAGTTCCTTGAGCAGTTCGAGAATCTTCAGCTGGACCGTGACGTCGAGCGCGGTGGTCGGCTCGTCGGCGATCAGCAGTTCCGGTTCGTTGGCCAGGGCCATGGCGATCATCACCCGTTGTCGTTGCCCACCGGACAGCTCATGGGGCAGGGCCTTGAGGCGCTTGTGCGGTTCGGGGATGCCGACCAACTCCAGCAGTTCGAGGGTGCGCGCGGTCGCCTGCTTGCCGGTCAGGCCCTTGTGCAGCAGGAGAATCTCGTTGATCTGCTTTTCGATCGTGTGCAGCGGATTGAGCGAGGTCATCGGCTCCTGGAAGATCATGGCGATGCGGTTGCCACGAATGCGCTGCATGGGCCGTTCGCCAAGCTGTAGCAGGTCCTGTCCTTCATAGCGGATGCTACCGCTGGGATGGCGCGCCAGAGGGTAGGGCAGCAGGCGCAGGATCGAGTGCGCGGTGACCGACTTACCGGAACCGCTCTCGCCGACCAGGGCCAGTGTCTCGCCCTTGCGGATGTCGAAGCTGATGCCTTCGACCACGCGCTGCACCTGCTCGCCGGTGACGAACTCGACCGCCAGGTCGCGGACTTCGATCAGATTGGGGTTGTTCATCTCACTTCCTCGGGTCGAAGGCGTCGCGGGCGGATTCGCCGATGAATACCAGCAGGCTCAGCATCAGGGCGAGCACGGCGAAGGCGCTGATGCCCAGCCAGGGCGCCTGCAGGTTGGACTTGCCCTGGGCAACCAGCTCGCCCAGTGATGGAGCACCGGGCGGCAGGCCGAAACCGAGGAAGTCCAGGGCGGTCAGGGTGCCGATGGCGCCGGTGAGGATGAACGGCATGAAAGTCATGGTCGAGATCATCGCGTTGGGCAGGATATGCCGGTACATGATCGCGCCGTTGCGCATGCCCAGGGCGCGTGCGGCGCGCACGTACTCGAGGTTGCGCCCGCGCAGGAACTCGGCGCGCACCACATCGACCAGGCTCATCCAGGAAAACAGCAGCATGATGCCCAGCAACCACCAGAAGTTGGGCTGCACGAAACTGGCGAGAATGATCAGCAGGTAGAGTACCGGCAAGCCCGACCAGATCTCCAGAAAACGCTGGCCTGCCAGGTCGACCCAGCCGCCGTAGAAGCCTTGTAGCGCGCCCGCGATGACCCCGATGATGGAACTGAGCACCGTCAGCGTGAGGGCGAACAGCACCGACACGCGGAAGCCGTAGATCACCCGCGCCATGACATCGCGGCCCTGGTCATCGGTCCCCAGCCAGTTCTCCGCCGACGGCGGCGCCGGGGCGGGAACCTTGAGGTCGTAGTTGATGCTCTGGTAGCTGAACGGGATCGGTGCCCAGAGCACCCAGCTCTGCTTGGCCGCGAGCAGTTCGCGGATGTACGGGCTCTTGTAGTTGGCTTCGAGGGGGAATTCGCCTCCGAAGGCGGTTTCCGGGTAGCGCTTGAGCGCCGGGAAATACCACTCTCCGTCGTAGCGTACGGCCAGCGGCTTGTCGTTGGCGATCAGCTCGGCGCCCAGGCTCAGGCCGAACAGGATCAGGAACAGCCAGAGTGACCACCAGCCGCGGCGGTTGGCCTTGAAACGCTCGAAGCGTCGTCGATTCAGGGGGGACAAAGCCATTTCAATGCTCCCGGCTGGCGAAGTCGATACGCGGATCGACCAGGGTATAGGTCAGGTCGCCGATCAGCTTCACCACCAGCCCCAGCAGGGTGAAGATGAACAGGGTGCCGAAGACCACCGGGTAATCGCGGTTGATGGCCGCCTCGAAACTCATCAGGCCGAGACCATCCAGGGAAAAGATCACTTCGATCAGCAACGAGCCGGTGAAGAAGATACCAATGAACGCCGATGGGAAACCGGCGATGACCAGCAGCATGGCGTTGCGGAAGACATGACCGTAGAGGACTCGGGATCGGCTCAAGCCCTTGGCCTTGGCGGTAACCACGTACTGCTTGTTGATTTCGTCGAGGAAGCTGTTCTTGGTCAGCAAGGTCATGGTGGCGAAGTTGCCGATGACCAGGGCGGTGATCGGTAGCACCAGGTGCCAGAAGTAATCGAGGATCTTGCCCGTGGTGCTCAGCTCGTCGAAGTTGTTGGAGGTCAGCCCACGCAAGGGGAACCAGTCGAAGTAGCTGCCCCCGGCGAACAGCACGATGAGCAGGATGGCGAAGAGGAACGCCGGGATGGCATAGCCGACGATGATCGCCGAGCTGGTCCAGACGTCGAAGTGACTGCCATGGCGCACCGCCTTGGCGATTCCCAGCGGGATCGACACCAGGTACATGATCAGGGTGCTCCACAGCCCCAATGAGATCGACACCGGCATCTTCTCGACGATCAGGTCGAGGACCTTGGCGTCGCGGAAGAAACTGTCGCCGAAGTCGAGTCGGGCGTAGTTCTTGATCATGATCCACAGGCGTTCCGGGGCCGGCTTGTCGAAACCGTACATGCGCTCGATTTCCGCGATCAGTGCCGGATCCAGGCCTTGGGCGCCCCGGTAGCTGGAGCCGGCGACCGACACCTCGGCGCCCCCACCGGCGATGCGGCTGGTGGCGCCGTCGAAGCCCTCCAGCTTGGCGATCATCTGGTCCACCGGTCCGCCAGGCGCGGCTTGGACGATGATGAAGTTGATGATCAGGATGCCCAGGAGGGTGGGAATGATCAGCAGCAGGCGGCGCAGGATATAGGCAAGCATGTCAGTGCGCCTCGTCCTTGACCGAATCGCTCGCATCCCCTGGCTGCGGTATCGTCGGGCTCACGTCGGGTTTGATCCACCAGGTATTGATGCCGATATCGTACTTGGGCGACACCTCGGGATGGCCGATATGGTTCCAGTACGCCACGCGCCAGGTCTTGATGTGCCAGTTGGGAATGACGTAGTAGCCCCATAGCAGCACGCGGTCCAGGGCACGGGTATGGGCGATCAGGCTTTGCCGCGAATCGGCGTTGATCAGACTATCGACCAGGCTGTCGATCGCCGGGTCGCGCAGCCCGATGAAATTCCGGCTGCCTGGGTTGTCGGCGCTGCTGCTCGACCAGTATTCACGTTGTTCGTTGCCCGGTGAGCTGGACTGCGGAAAGCCGGCGACCAGCATGTCGAAGTCGCGCGAACGCAGGCGGTTGATGTACTGGGACGTGTCGACACGGCGGATGTTGAGCTCGATGCCTAGGTCGGCCAGGTTGCGCTTGAAAGGCAGCAGGACCCGTTCGAATTCGGTCTGCACCAACATGAATTCCAGGGATACCGGTTTGCCCTGGGTGTCGACCATCTTGTCGTCGACGATCTTCCAGCCAGCGGCCTGCAGCAGTTTGTAGGCCTTGCGTTGCTGCTCGCGGATCATGCCGCTGCCATCGCTCACCGGGTTGGCGAAGGCCTGGGTGAATACCTGCTCCGGTACTTGGCCACGCAGGGGCTCGAGAATCTTCAGCTCGTCAGCGCCGGGAAGACCGCGGGCGGCCATCTCGGAGTTCTCGAAGTAGCTGCCGGTGCGGGTGTAGGCCCCGTTGAACAGCTGCCTGTTGGTCCATTCGTAATCCAGCAGCAGGCTCAGCGCTTCGCGGACCCGTACATCCTGGAAGATCGGTCGACGCAGGTTGTAGACGAAACCCTGCATGCCGGTGGGGTTGCCGTTAGGCAGCTCTTCGCGGACCAGGCGTCCCTCGCGTACCGGCGGCACGTCGTAGGCGGTAGCCCAGTTCTTCGCGGTTCGTTCCTCCCAATAGTCGAACTGCCCGGCCTTGAGTGCTTCCAACGCGACGGTATTGTCGCGATACGAATCGTAGGTCATCTGGTCGAAGTTGTACTGACCGCGGTTGATCGGCAGATCCTTGGCCCAATAGTCCTTGACCCGCTCGTAGCGAATCGAGCGCCCGGGCTTCACGTCGGCTACCCGGTAGGGGCCACTGCCCAGCGGGATCTCCAGGTTGCCACGGGTAAATTCGCGGCCTTGCCACCAGTGCTTGGGGAGCACCGGCAGTTGTCCGAGAATCAGCGGCAGTTCGCGGTTGTTCTTGTGCTTGAACTTGAAAAGCACCTGCAGGGGCTGCTCGGCGATCACTTCGGCGACGTCCGCGTAATAGGCGCGGTAGAGCGGGGCACCGTCCTTCATCAGGGTATTGAAGGTGAATACCACGTCTTCGGCGCGGATCGGGTGGCCATCATGGAAGCGTGCTTGCGGGCGCAGGTAGAAGCGCACCCAGCCATTGTCCGGGGCTTTTTCGATCTTGCCGGCAACCAGGCCGTATTCGGTGAAGGGTTCGTCCAGACTTTGACGCATCAAGGTGTCGTAGATCGCGCTGATGTCTTCGGCCGCTACCCCTTTGTTGATGAAGGGGTTGAGGCTATCGAAGCCGCCGAAGCTGGACTGGCGGAAGGTTCCGCCCTTGGGGGCGTCCGGGTTGACGTAGGCGAAGTGCTTGAAGTCGGCCGGGTACTTGGGCGGCTCGTCGTACAGGGTCAATGCATGTTTTGGCGTGGCCAGCGCGCACGTGCTCAGGCAGGCGAGCAGCAGGCCGCCGACGATCTTTGACATCATTGGGCTTTCTCCGAAGTCTTGAGCCACCAGCTGTTCAGGCCCAGGGTGTAGGGCGGCGTGGTGACGAAGGCGAACCGGTTGCGGTAGGCCAGGCGATGATTGTCGAGATACCAGTTGGGAATCATGTAGTAGTGCCAGGACAGCACGCGATCGATGGCGCGTGCCGCGGCGACCTGGTCATCCCGAGTACGGGCCGCGAGCAGGGTATCGAGCAGGTGATCGATCACCGGGTCCTGAACACCGGCGTAGTTCTTGCTGCCCTTGATCCCGGCTTGGCTGGAATGGAAGTACAACCACTGCTCCAGCCCTGGGCTGAGCGTCTGGCCCATGGTCATCAGGATCATGTCGAAGTCGAACTGGTCCAGCCGCTGTTTGTACTGGGCGCGGTCAACCGTGCGCAGCTGCGCCTGGATGCCGATGCTGGCGAGATTCTCGACGTAGGGTTGCAGAATGCGCTCGAGGTTGGGATTGACCAGCAGCAATTCCATCTGCAAGGGCTGGCCCTGGCTGTCGACCAGGCGCTGACCCTGGAGCTTCCAGCCCGCGTCGGCGAGCAGGCCCAGGACCTGGCGCAGGGTCTGGCGGCTGATGCCGCGGCCGTCGGTGTGACTGACCTGATAGGGTTCGGTGAATAACCGGGCAGGTAGCTGGTCGCGGTAGGGCGTCAAGAGCAGCCACTCCTTGCCAATCGGCAGGCCGCTGGCGGCGAACTCGCTGTTCGGATAGTAGCTGGTCGAGCGCCGATAGGCGCCGCTGAACAGGGCGCGATTGGTCCACTCGAAGTCGAGCATCAGGCCCAGGGCCTGACGTACCCGGGGATCGCTGAACGGGGCTCGCCGGCTGTTCATGAACAGGCCCTGGGTCTGGGTCGGGATGCGGTGCGCGATCTGCGCCTTGATCACCTCGCCCCGACGAACCGCGGGAAAGTTGTAGCCGTTGGCCCAATTCTTCGCCTGATGCTCGATATAGATGTCGAATTCGCCTGCCTTGAACGCTTCGAAAGCGACTGTGGCATCGCGATAGAACTCATACTCGACCCGGTCATAGTTGTACTTGCCGCGGTTGACCGCCAGATTCTTGCCCCAGTAGTTCTTCACTCGCTGGAAAATCAGGCTGCGGCCTGGCTTTACCTGGGTAATCCGGTAGGGGCCGCTGCCCAGTGGTGGTTCGAAGGTCGTCGCCTTGAAGTCACGCCCTTGCCAGTAGTGCTTGGGCAGTACCGGCATCTCGCCCAGGCGCAGGATCAGCAGCGGATTACCCGCGCGCTTGAAGACGAAACGGATGCGCAGGGGACCCAGGATATCGACCCGCTGCACTTCCTGCAGGTTGGTGCGGTAGCTCGGATGGCCGTCCTTGAGCAATGTGCGGTAGGAAAAAGCCACATCGGCGGCGGTGATCGGTTTGCCGTCGTGGAATCGCGCTTCGGGACGCAGATTGAACACTACCCAGCTGCGGTCTTCGCTGTACTCCACCGAACGGGCGATCAGTCCGTAGCTGGAGGTCGGCTCGTCGCCAGAGGGGTCGTACTGGCCAGTGCCGACCATCAGCGGCTCGTTCAGCTCGCTGATGCCGTACTGAAGGAAATTCGGTGTGCTGACCGGGCTACTGCCCTTGAAGGTATAGGGGTTCAACGTATCGAAGGTGCCGAACGCCATGGCCCGCAAGGTACCGCCCTTGGGGGCCTGCGGGTTGACCCAGTCGAAATGGGTGAACGTGGCTGGGTACTTGAGCGTGCCGAACTGCGCGTAACCGTGGCTTTCGCTCACTGTCGCGCCCGCGGAAAAGCTCAAGGCCAGGCTGAATGACAGCAACAGGAGGGGACGTATCAAGTCAGAGATCCGATCCAGGCGGCTTGGGCTTTGGTCGGGCTACAGTAACAGCTTGTCTGGGATGGAAAAAGAGTACCGCGCAGGCGTCTTCGACGGCCCGCGCAGGAGAGATCAGCGGCCTACGTAGACGGTCAGGGTCTGCCCAGGCTTGAGGGCATGCCCACTGCGTGGGTTCCAGCGCTTGAGGTGCTTCATTTCGACGTTGAAACGCTTGGCCACCAGATACAGAGAGTCACCTTTGCGTACCTTGTATTGGGTGGAGCGCTGCTTGGCCGCGGCAACGCTGTCGGCACGCGCAGTGGACGCGCTGCCGCCGCGCAACGCCAGGACCTGACCGGCCTTGAGACGACTGCCAGGCAGGCGGTTCCAACGTTGCAGGTCTTTCACCGACACCCGGTTGGCGCGAGCGATGCTGGCAAGATTGTCGCCGCGCTTGACGCGGTAGCTGCGGGTGGCGCGCACCGGCGCGGCGGCTTCGGCCAGGGCCGCTTCGAATACGGCCTTGCGTGGCTGCAGGCTGAGCAGCTCCTCGGGCTTGAGGTTCGACAGGCTGTCGGACAGCAGCTGAGCCTTGGCGGTCGGCACCAGCAATTGCTTGGGCCCGTCCACGGTCATGTGCTTCTTGAATGCCGGGTTGAGCTGGATCAGTTCGTCTTCGTCGATACCGGAGAAGGCCGCCACGCGCGAAAGATCGAGCCGTTCGCTGATGGCCACCGCTTCGAAATAGGGTTCGTTGGGAATCGGGCTCAAGCTGACGCCATAGGCCTGCGGGGTCATGACCACCTGCGACAGGGCCAACAACTTGGGCACGTAGTTGCGGGTTTCCTGAGGCAGCGGCAGGTTCCAGAAATCCGTCGGCAGGCCGAGCTTTTCATTGCGCTCGATCGCGCGGCTCACGGTACCTTCACCCGCATTGTAGGCTGCCAGGGCCAGCAGCCAGTCGCCGTTGAACATGTCGTGCAGACGGCTGAGGTAGTCGAGCGCGGCGTTGGTCGACGCGGTAATGTCGCGGCGACCGTCGTAGAAGTTGGTCTGGCGCAGATTGAAGTAGCGCCCGGTCGAAGGGATGAACTGCCACAGGCCGACCGCGTGGGCATGCGAGTACGCCATCGGGTTGTAGGCGCTTTCAATGGCGGGCAGCAGGGCCAGTTCGAGCGGCATGTCACGTTCTTCAAGGCGCTCGACGATATAGTGCAGATAAAGACTGCCGCGCTCGCCCATCATGGTCAGGTTGGATGGATTGCTGGCAAACCACAGGCGCTGCTGCTCGATACGCGGGTTGACGTCGATTTCATGCTGCAGGGTAAAGCCCTGGCGCATGCGTTCCCAGACATCGGTGGGCGCCTGCTCGACAGGCTTTACCTGCACGGTCACCGGTTTGTGCTTGATCCGCACCTGTTGAGTGTGCGCGCGAACGCTGGCGGCTTCATCGACCGGACGGGTGCTCTGGCAGCCCACCAAGGTGGCGGCCAGGGCCAGCGCACTGACTTGCGCGAGGCGCATCAAGGCGACGGAATGAGCGGTTCTGCGGCTACGAAAAGGCATCGGCGGGGACAGGCTTCCGGACGAAAAGTGGGGCGATTCTAGGAACCGCCCCCCACCGGGTCAACCTTTAAGCGTTCGTTGCGATATATCTTGGGAAGCCTAGAACCTGTCCTTCCATCGGCGCAATGCAGCAAAAACGGCGTTCGGGCTGTCTAGGGCTGCGTCTTCCCGTTCGTCCACTTTTTGTTTAACGGATGTTTCAGAAGTACGAATGAAGGGATTGGTCAACCGCTCGAGAGCGATAGTTGATGGCAATGTGATGCGATTTTCACCGCGCAATCGGGTAACTTCAGCCAAACGTGCGGCGATGTCGGTATTTTCCGGTTCCACCGCCTGGGCGAAGCGCAGGTTGCTCATCGTATATTCGTGGGCACAATAGACCTGGGTATTGCCCGGCAACGCGGCGAGCCGCTCCAACGAAGCATGCATTTGCTCGGGAGTGCCCTCGAACAGTCGGCCGCAGCCGGCGGCGAACAGGGTATCGCCGCTGAACAGAACCGGAGTCGGTGTCTGCGCGGTGTAGAAGGCGATATGGCCCAGGGTATGGCCAGGCACGGCGAAGACATCGAAGGTAAGCCCCAGCACGGTGACCTGCCGCCCCCCGGCGAGCGCCAGGTCTCGCGCTGGTATGCGCTCGTTGGCCGGTCCGCTGACACGCGCCCCGGTCTCGTTGCGCAGGGCCTCGACCCCGCCGACATGGTCCTGGTGATGGTGGGTCACCAGAATGTCTTCCAGCGTCCATTGCGGGTGGTCCCGCAACCACTGTCGTACGGGCGCGGCGTCACCGGGATCGACCACCGCGCAACGGCGTTTGGCGGTATCCTGTAACAACCAGATGTAGTTATCCGAGAAAGCGGGGAGAGCATCGATCTGTATCATGGTGCGGATCCGAATCACCAAACGTGGCACATGTAGGCATCTTAGCCGCGATCAGACGCGCTGAGAAACCTCGCAGGGAGAACGCAATGACCGATCAAGCCTTCGCTCAGGCCGATCCCGAATGGCTGGAGCTGACACGCCTGGCTCGTGAGTGGTTCGGTGGGCCCCTCGGGCAACTGATGCTGCAGGAAGAACGCAAACTGCTCGAAGAGGAACTGGGACGCTATTTCGGTGGTTTCCTCGTGCATTACGGTCCCTGTGCGGAGGCTCCGGCGACAGCGCCGCAGGTACAGCGCAACGTGCGCCTGGGCGCGCCCTTGCCGGGCGTCGAGATCGTCTGCGAGGAACAGGCCTGGCCACTGGGCGAGCATGCCGCCGATGTGGTGGTGTTGCAGCATGGCCTGGATTTCAGCTTGTCACCCCACGGCCTGCTGCGCGAGGCGGCCAGCAGCGTACGCCCTGGCGGGCACCTGTTGATCGTCGGCATCAACCCCTGGAGCGGCTGGGGCGTGCGTCATCTGTTCGGCAAGGGTGCGTTGCGCAAGGCGCGTTGCATTTCGCCCTCGCGGGTCGGCGATTGGCTCAACCTGCTGGGTTTCGCGCTGGAGAAACGTCGCTTCGGGTGCTATCGTCCGCCGCTTGCCTCGCCAGCCTGGCAGCAGCGCCTGGCGGGCTGGGAGCGGGTGGCCGGTGGCTGGCAGAGCCTGGGCGGGGGCGTCTATCTGTTGGTAGCGCGCAAGATGGTGGTCGGTTTGCGGCCACTGCGCCAGCAACGGCGCGAGCCCATGGGCAAGCTGCTGCCCTTGCCGATGGCCAAGGTCAACCGTCGACCCAGCGAGCCCTGATCCGCGTCCCGCGATCGATAACCCTGAACAAACAAAGGCTGTGAATGAGCGATAGTGTCGAGATGTACACCGATGGTGCCTGCAAGGGCAATCCCGGTCCGGGCGGCTGGGGCGTGCTGATGGTGTGCAAAGGTGTCGAGAAGGAACTGTGGGGCGGCGAGCGTGAAACCACCAACAATCGCATGGAGCTGATGGCTGCCATCCAGGGACTGCAGGCGCTCAAGCGCGAATGCGAAGTGCTGCTGGTCACCGACTCCCAGTATGTGATGAAAGGCATCAATGAGTGGATGGTCAACTGGAAGAAGCGCGGATGGAAGACGGCCTCGAAGGAGCCGGTGAAAAACGCCGACCTGTGGCAGATCCTCGATCAGCAGGTAGGCCGACACAAGGTCACCTGGCAGTGGGTGCGCGGTCACATCGGCCATCCCGGCAACGAGCGCGCCGACCAGTTGGCCAATCGTGGTGTCGACGAGGTGCGCGGCCTGCGCTGAGCTGGTTTATACTTCGCGGCCTTGCAGAACTCGGAGACATCCCGACGTGGAACAGCAGAACAACAGGTCGGTCATCCTCGATACCGAAACCACCGGCATGCCGGTCAGCGACGGCCATCGGATCATCGAGATCGGCTGTGTCGAGCTCATCGGCCGACGCCTGACCGGGCGTCACTTCCATGTCTACCTGCAACCCGACCGGGAAAGTGACGAGGGTGCCATCGGCGTCCACGGCATCACCGACAGTTTCCTGATCGGCAAGCCGCGCTTCGCCGAGGTTGCCGAGGAGTTCTTCGAATTCATCCAGGGCGCCCAGCTCATTATCCACAACGCGGCGTTCGACGTTGGCTTCATCAATAACGAATTCGCCTTGATCGGCCAGCACGAGCGCGCCGACATTTCCCGCCACTGCACCATCCTCGATACCCTGATGATGGCCCGCTCCCGTCATCCGGGGCAGCGCAACAGCCTCGATGCCCTCTGCAAGCGCTACGGCATCGACAACTCAGGTCGTGAACTGCACGGCGCACTGCTCGACTCGGAACTGCTCGCAGATGTCTACCTGGCAATGACCGGGGGCCAGACCAGCCTGTCGCTGGCCGGTCATGGCAATGAAGGGGATGAGCAAGGGGAGGGCAACGATACGCAAATCCGGCGCCTGCCCGCCGATCGTCGGCCCGGCCGGATCATCCTCGCTTCACCACAAGAACTCGAACTCCATGCGGCGCGGCTCGAAGCGATCGCCAAGTCAGCCGGTGGCCCGGCGCTCTGGCAGACGCTCGTCGACGCTCGTTGAGGTAGCGGCACGCAGCCGCGCGGGCAGCTTTCACGCTGGTTCCACGCGACAAGCTTCCTCTGAAGGATGGCGCTTGTCGCGTGGGAGGTCAGGAAATGCGAATAATTTCCACACCAGTGCCTACAAGTTGAAAGCGATCCCCATCGAGGTGGGTAACTCGATCACCAATGGCCAACTTATATGTGGTCTTGGGTGGAGTGGAAGCGCTGCCGTCGGCCTCCAGCGTGGATTCCTGGAACTCATGAACGGGGTAGATGCGGCCTTCGGCATCTCGTGCATGAAATTGACCGACCAGTACTGCTGCCATTTAGCGTGAGACCTCTACAAAGGGTGGAATGCGTCTGCAGGCATAGACCACTAAGTTACCGGGGAAGTTTTGGGTCAAGGGAAAAAAACCAACAGGGCCGAGGAACGGTCTATAAAGATAAGGTCCTTTTACCCGCTAAGGAAGAAAAAGTCATGAGCCAAGTGTATTCGGTAGCTGTCATCGTCGGCAGCTTGCGCAAGGAATCCTACAATCGCAAGATGGCACATGCTCTCGCAGGACTGGCGCCATCGAGCCTCGAGCTGAAGATCATCGAGATCGGGGACCTGCCTTTGTATAACGAAGACATCGATGCCGAGCCGCCCCAGGCCTACACGCGGTTCCGTAATGCGGTCAAGAGCCAGGACGCGGTCCTGTTCGTGACGCCCGAATACAACCGCTCCGTGCCTGGTGTGCTGAAGAACGCCATCGACGTCGGCTCCCGGCCTTATGGAAACAGCGCATGGGCCGGCAAGCCCTGTGCCGTGATCAGTGTTTCGCCTGGCGCCATCGGTGGCTTCGGCGCGAACCATCATCTGCGTCAGTCATTGGTGTTTCTCGATATGCCGTGCATGCAGATGCCCGAGGCCTACATCGGTGGAGCGGCAGACCTGTTCGACAAGGCCGGCAAGCTCAATGAGAAGAGCCGACCCTTTCTACAAAGCTTCATTGACACATTCGCCGCCTGGGTCAAGTTGAACCGTTCTGTCTGACAGGACCAGTGCGAGGTATCGGAAGGGACGTTGCAATTGGGCCCTCCATCGTTCAGATTGTGGACCGTCGGTCTTGGCATCAACTCGCTGCTAAGCGCTTGCAGCGGTGCTGTCGCTGCGCCGGCCCCTCAGCAGCAGTCAATGGACCTCCACGATCGGAATGAGCGACAAGGACACCATCTCCATGCAGTTGGTGCGCGAAGCACTGTTGCAAAGCGCACCCGCCGATGCGCCGGACGCCGAACTGCTGGCCGGTGCTGGCATTGATGTGCGGCAGTTGCACCACCCCGAAGCGCGCGTCACCGCCAGCGCCTATGCCCATCTCTGGCGCGTGCTGGCCGTACGCTGCAACGATGAGTTCTTTGGCATGGATCCTCGGGGTTTGCGCAGCGGTAGTCTGGCTTTCCTGGCAAGGACGGCGATGGCCCAGCCTACCCTGGGCGCAGGTCTGGAGGTGGTGCTTGATTTTCTCGCATTGATGCTCGAAGACCTGCGACCGTCCCTGGTGCGTCGGCAGAGCCTTGCCGAAATCGTCATTGCCGAGCCTGTCCAGCAGCCACGGCGGGCGTTCACCTACTTCACGTTCTGGATGATCGTGCATGGCGTCGCCTGCTGGCTGGCAGGGCGACGTATCCCCATCCTGGCCATCGACCTGCGCTGCGTGGAACCGCTGTTCTGCGACGACTATCGGGTGATGTTCTCCGAAAACCTGCAATTCGAGCGTCCGAGCACGCGTTTGATCATGTCCGCGGAAGCGTTGGATGTCCCGATCAGGCGCAGTCATGAAGACTTGCAGCGTTTCCTGGCCGAAGCGCCTGGCAATATCTTGGTCAAGTATCGCGATCCCGCCAGCCTGGCGCGACGGATCCGCCAGTCCTTGCGTCAGCAAGATCCCGGTCAATGGCCGGATGCCGAGCACCTGGCGGCGTCATTGTGCCTGTCGGTCGCCACGTTGCGGCGTCGACTCGCCGAAGAGGGGCAGACTTACCAGGGCATCAAGGACAGTGTGCGACGGGAGCTGGCCATCGCGTGGTTGAACGATGTCAGACTGAGCATGGCTGAACTTGCCGAGCGCCTGGGCTTTGCTGACAGTAGCTCTTTCTACAAGGCCTTTCGCAAGTGGTTTGGCTGCAATCCCGGCCACTATCGGGCATTGATACTGCGGCGCGAAAGGGGGTGAATGACTCAGAGGGGCCATTTCCGTCTGTGGGTCCGATTGGAACTGATTCAAGTTAAGCGCCCGCCCACAGCGATGGACCCGTGCTATGACTCTCTACCGCGAAACCCTCTCTCTTGCTGCAGCCGCCAAGCTTGCCACCGCGACCGATGATTACATCCGCGAAATCCTGCCTGCGTGGCTGACCAATGCCCAGCCCCAGCAAATCAATCACCTGCGTGACAGCTTCAGAACATGGCGCGTGACGCAGAACAGGCTCAAAGCCGCCTTGGCGCCACTGCAACCGCTGACCGATTTCGCGCGGGACGCATTCGAGAAGGCAATGGCCGATACGCTGTCGCTTTCGCTTGACCTCGACCGTGTTCGCTGGCTTGAGGTAAGACGTCGCTTCAGCGTCTCTCCTGGCATCTCGCTGCCCATCGATGAGCAGGTCAACATCCGCTGGCCAGCTTTGCAGCGGTTGTTGCAGAACTTCCACGCCGATGCCTCGTTTTACCTGGGCACGGGTCTGGTCAGCGCCGACGAGAGGGAGACGGTTCATTACTCGGACGCAGGACGCGTCGCATCGTTGTGTCACCAGCTCGACGTTGGCCGACAGTACCAAGATCACTTGGCCGAGGTATTCAACGAGTCGACCCGGACACTGCTGGCGCAGGACCTGTATCAGAAACTGACGTTATCTGTCGAACTCGCCACCCTCAAAGGTGAGCTGGCGCGCAAGGACCTGGATCTGTTGCAACGTATGATAAAGAGGCTGCCGCTGGTCCACATGGACAGCACAAGCGTCGAGGTCAGGGGGTTGACGCTGTTGGATTGCCGAATCGACGGTGCACTGGTATTCGAACTCCAAGGGTCATGGGGGGCTCCAGGAGTGGGGGGTAATTCGCAAGGAATCACGGGCGTCATCATTTACCTGCCAGGTGATCCGCAACGGGTGTTCCGGCGTTTCGATTCCTGGCGGGCCGCTTCGATCGAGTTGGGACGCCGCGTACGCCAACCCGATTATCTCCAGTACATCAGCCAGCAGGTCGGCCTCAAGGATCGAGCACGCTTTCTCGCCACGGTGCGCATTCGACTGGGCGATGCGCGTCTGGATATGCAAGCCGCTAGCGAGAACATGCCTGCGGACATCTTTGCCACTCTGGCCGCTCGCCAGGTCGCCCGGATCCAGGCCGATGCGCGGTTCATCGCGGTTCCGTCCAGCGATGCCAATCAGGCCGCTTCGCAGGCACGCATGGCAGCGTTGGAAGGCGCAGGGCTGGTGCTGTTGAATCTCGCTGGGTTCTTCGTCCCTGCAATCAACGCCTTGTTGCTGAGTCAATTGGTCGTGAGTACCTTGGAGGAAGTCTTCGAAGGTGTCGCGGACTGGGCCCAAGGGCATGATCATGAGGCGCTCGAGCATATGCTGGGAGTAGCGGAGACTGTTGCTATCACGGCGGCGACCGCGGCGGGCGCAACCTTGGTTGCGCGAGGCTTCCAGAGCAGCGTCGAGGTCCAGCAAATGGCGCCCGTCAAGCTCGTGAGCGGCTCCCAGCGCCTTTACAAGTACGATCTGGCGGCTTATCGAGTGGCCTTACTTGTGCCTGGCGCGCGCTTGCAGGATAACGGGCTTTACGCCATGGAGGGGCGGTATTGGTGGCGAAACCAGGACGGCTTCTACGAAGTTCAAGAGGTGGATGGCAGCTGGCAGCTGCGCCATCCACAGCGCGAAGCAGGCTATCACCCGCGGCTCGAACATAATGGTGAACAAGGTTGGCGCCTAGTGCACGGGCGGCCCCTGGAATGGCAAGGGGGGCGTTTGCTGTTAGGCCATCTATGGCCCGAAGCGCATGGGTTCAGTGAAGCGCGCGTCGCCTCTATCCTAAAGGTGGCGCAGGTGGATGAAGACCAGTTGCGGGGTCTGGTGGTGGAAAATCGACGTTTGCCGGTCCAGTTGCGTGACACCCTGGAGCGGTTCGCCGTTGACGCGCGCATCGAGGCCTTTTTCCAGGAACTGGCGGCACAGAATGGCCATCCTGATGCCTCGCTTTACCAATGGTCTGTCAGGCATGCTGATCTCCAGGCACTGGAGCCCACTGAGCAACGGGAAGCGCTATTGGCCGCCCAGGCAACATTGCGTGTCGATCAGATGACGCATTTCTCCCAGCTTTACCTGCCTCAAGACGAACTACTGGCCTTGCTTCAGCGCGACTTTCCGGGGCTTCCCGATGCCTATGCTCTCGAGGTGTTGGCACAAGCTGGCGCCACGCAGCGCCAGGCGATGCTCGAACGATCACGTATCACGCTGGAAGTGGCGGAGCAGGCACGCATCGCATTGCGCACGGCCAGGGTGACGCGCATGCTCGAAGGCTTGTACCTGCGCAATGCTGTATCGGCCGAAACGGTCGAGCTGCTCTTTGCCCTGCTGTACCGGCAGGCGCAATGGCCCAGAACGGTCAATCTGGAACTGCGCGAGGGCAATGATGCAGGCAGGCTTCTTGCCCGTCTCTACCCCAGTGATGGCGGGAACGACGTGCAAATACTGGTATGCCGCAACGGACAGTTCGCCCTGTACGATCAACGTGGGCAAGCACTTGAGCTGGACATCGAGGAGCCGAGCGGGGTGCTTGATCTGCTTCTCGCCCTGCTACCCGAGGTGCATAGGCAGCGCTTGGGTTGGGCCGGCCCTGCGGGCGTAACGAAGATGCGCCATGACCTGCAACGCTGGATACCGCCAACGACCGGGCAACTGCTCAATCTCGTTGGTTGGCGGCAGGGTGCGCCTAGGTTTAACCCAGGCCAGCGTCTGGCAGATGGTCGGGTCGGCTACCTGCTGAGTGGGCGGGGAGGCGGTGCCACTGGGGCCGGCCGGACCCTGAGGGATCGAATTCGCATTTTGTACCCGGGTTTCAGTGGCGAAGAAGTGGAGCGTTACTTGCAGATCACACTGGAGCAAGCTGGCTCGCCCCATGGCAATCTGTTGCGCCAGGAGGAGGGCTATCGTGCCCTGGACAGGGCATTGCATAACTGGCAGAGGCAGGTTCCGCAGCCCAGCGGCGCAGCGATGCGTGTGCTGATCGCCAATCAGTTGCGTCGCGGTTGGCGCCTCATGGGCGATCGTGTGTGGGACGCCCACACTCGCGAATGGAGCATGCGCCTGAGCCTGGATAATATCGCGGTCGATAGTCTTCCGGAGCTACCGGAGGGCGCAGATTTCGCTCATATCACCGAGCTCTCCGTGACCAATCTCGGTCTGCGGCAGCTGCCTGCCAACTTCTTGCAATGTTTTCCGCTCTTGCGCCTGTTGGATATGAGCACGAACGCGCTGAGGGCGCTTCCCGAGCAAATCGCTGGCATGACTTTCCTGCATGAATTGCGGGCGAGTGCGAACCGTATCCGTATCACGGCTTCCACGCGACGCATCCTAGAGCGCTTGACTGGTTTGCAGGTCCTCGATCTCGATGGCAACCCGCTCGGCGACATCAGTCTGCGGCTTCCGCAGCCCTCGCACATCTGCAGGCTCTATATGCGAGACTGTTCGTTGCGCACGGTGCCCGAGGGCCTGGAGCACTGTGGCTTTCTTGCCCTGGCCGACCTGCGCGAAAACCGGATTACCGCCCTGCCAGAGGCGATCCTCAACGCGCCAGCACGTTTCCACCAGGCGTTGGAACTGGCGGGCAATAATCTGCCAGTGGCGGTCCGTGAGCGTTTGAACGCAACGCACGAAATGCTCCTGGAACAGGACACCACGCAGGAAAACGCAAGGCTGATGTGGTTGGACGGGCTTGAGGAAGCCGAACGTACGCATCGGGCCAAGCAATGGGATGCGGTACGCGCCGAGATGGGCAGCGATGATTTTTTCCAGTTGCTCGGGGAGTTGACGCAAAGCAGTGACTTTCGATTACAGCGGCAGGACTTGACCGGGCGCGTCTGGAGCATGCTCGACGCGGTGCACAGGGATGCGACACTGCGTCGAGAGCTGTTTTCCCTGGCCGGCAATCCACGTACCTGTGTTGATAGCGTCGCCTCCTGTTTCAGCGTTCTGGAGGTCCGACTTCATGTTGCCCAGGCACTTCACGGCAGCCTGCCGGGTCAGGCCCAGGCCATACGTTTGCGCGTCGCTCGCCGGCTCTTCCGTTTGGAGCAGGTCGAGCAGGTTGCCCGCGCGGATATCCTGGCGCGCCAGCAGGAGGGCCGTGACGTGGACGAAATCGAAGTGAGCCTGGCCTACCGTACCGGGCTTGCCACCCGGCTGGAGCTGCCGGGTCAGCCGCGGACAATGCAATTCCGGCTCATTGCCAACGTAACCGAAACAATGCTCGAGGACGCTGTGCGAGCGGTCGAGCAAGCCGAGGCAAGCCCCGCGCTGGCTCGATTCGTCAGCCAGCGTGACTTCTGGATCGAATACCTGCAGCAAACCCAAGCCGAGCTTTTCGCCAGCACCGAGCAGCCGTTCTGGGAGCAGTTGGAGGCATTGGACGAAGAGGAAGGCTTGCCGGAAGGAGAGTACCTGAGCCGGGCCAACACGCTGGCCAGTGCGCGGCAGGCTGCAATCGACGCACTGGTGTTGCGTCTGACCGAGGAGACGCTGGCGGTCCAGCCTGCTGGGGAGCATTGAACACCGCCATCCCGCGCGGCCAAACCGATCACCCGGATTGATGGATTTGGCCATTGCCCCGGCGCTTGCCCGGGGCGACTATCGTCAGACCAATGGTGCTACTCCACACAACAAGAAACCAGGAGTCTGACGATGTGCGCACGCGCCGTAATCGCCTCTGACCGCACGCTTTCCGAAACGAGAGCGGCACGCGGCAGCACTTCACCGCCTTCCCGAGTCGACAATTGCTTCGAACCCCGCAGCGCTGGCTGCGGGCGTCAACGCCTGGAAGGAATCCATCATGCAGATAGCCAATAGCAGCTTCATCGTCACCGGCGCGGCTTCGGGGCTGGGCGCCGCGACCGCGCAGATGCTCATCGAGGCCGGCGCCCGAGTCATGCTGGTCGATCTCAATGCCGAAGCCGTTTCGGCCAAGGCACGCGAACTGGGTAGCAGTGCCCGCTTCGCGGTGGCCGACATCCGAGAACAGGCGGCGGCGCAGGCTGCGGTGGACGCAGCTGTCGCGGCCTTCGGCAGCCTGCAGGGGTTGATCAACTGCGCCGGAATCGTTGGCGCCGAGAAGATCGTCGGCAAGCACGGTCCGCATGGGCTAGACAGCTTCGCCAACGTCATAGGTGTCAACCTGATCGGCAGTTTCAACTTGCTGCGCCTGGTGGCCGCTGCCATGGCCGAGGGTGCGGCCGACCCGACTGGCGAGCGGGGGGTGATCATCAATACAGCATCCATCGCCGCCTATGACGGGCAGATCGGCCAAGCCGCCTACGCCGCGTCCAAGGGCGCGATCGCCAGCCTTACCTTACCGGCCGCGCGGGAGCTGGCCCGTCATGGCATCCGCGTGATGACCATCGCTCCCGGCATCTTCGAGACCCCGATGATGGCCGGCATGACCCAAGAAGTCCGGGACTCGCTGGCCGCCGGCGTCCCTTTCCCCCCGCGACTGGGCAGCCCGCAGGAATATGCGGCCCTGGTTCGTCATATCATCGAGAACAGCATGCTCAATGGCGAGGTCATCCGTCTCGACGGTGCCCTGCGCATGGCTGCCAGATAAGGAGTTTCCATGTCTCTTGCGAATGATCCGATCGTCATCGTCAGTGCCGTGCGTACGCCCATGGGCGGTCTGCAGGGCGCTCTCGGCAGCCTGACCGCGCCGCAACTGGGCGCCGCTGCCATCCGCGCGGCAGTCGAACGTGCCGGTATCGAGCCCGCCAGCGTCGAGCAGGTGCTGTTCGGCTGCGTGCTGTCCGCCGGCCTCGGCCAGGCCCCCGCGCGTCAGGCGGCAATCGCCGCAGGACTCGGGGCCAGTACCACGTGTACTACCTTGAACAAGATGTGCGGCTCGGGCATGCAGGCTGCGATCCTCGCCCACGACCTGCTGTTGGCCGGCAGTGCCGAGGTCGTGGTCGCTGGTGGCATGGAAAGCATGTCCAACGCTCCCTATCTGCTGGACAAGGCGCGTAGCGGCTACCGCATGGGGCATGGCCGAGTCATCGATCACATGTTTCTGGATGGGCTGGAGGATGCCTACGACAAGGGCCGCCTGATGGGCACCTTCGCCGAGGACTGCGCAGAGGCCAATGCTTTCAGTCGTCAGGCTCAGGATGACTTCGCCATCACGTCGCTCACGCGGGCCCAGCAAGCTATCGAGCACGGACGTTTCGCCGATGAAATCGTCCCGGTGCAGGTGACCGAGGGCAAAGTGCAACGCCTGGTCAGCGATGACGAGCAGCCACCCAAGGCCCGCCTGGACAAGATCCCCCAGCTCAAGCCGGCGTTCCGCGAAGGCGGGACCGTGACGGCGGCCAATGCCAGTTCGATCTCCGACGGTGCCGCCGCGCTGGTGCTGATGCGCCGCTCCCAGGCCGAACAGAGCGGCTTGCAACCGCTGGCGGTGATCCACGGGCATGCCGCGTTCGCCGACGCGCCGGCGCTGTTCCCTACCGCACCCATCGGCGCTATCGGCAAGCTGATGGAACGCACTGGCTGGAGCCTGGCAGATGTCGACTTGTTCGAGATCAATGAAGCCTTCGCCGTGGTGACCCTGGCCGCCATGAAGCACCTGGATCTACCCCATGACAAGGTCAACATCCACGGCGGTGCCTGTGCCTTGGGCCATCCGATCGGTGCCTCGGGCGCGCGGATCCTGGTGACCCTTCTGTCAGCATTGCGCCAGAACAACCTGCGCCGCGGCGTGGCGGCCATCTGCATTGGCGGCGGCGAGGCCACCGCGATGGCCGTCGAGTGCCTGTACGGAGATGGCCATGCTCATCAATGAAGAGCAGCAGCAGATCGCCGACGCCGTCCGTGATTTCGCCCAGGAACGCCTCAAGCCCTTCGCCGAACAATGGGATCGCGAGCATCGCTTTCCCCGCGAGGCTATTCAGGAGATGGCCGAGCTGGGCCTGTTCGGCATGCTGGTGCCGGAACGATGGGGCGGCAGCGACACCGGCTACGTCGCCTATGCCATGGCGCTTGAGGAAGTGGCCGCGGGTGACGGTGCCTGCTCGACGATCATGAGCGTGCATAACTCCGTGGGCTGCGTGCCAATTCTGCGGTTCGGCAGCGAGCAGCAGAAACAGCGGTTTCTAACCCCCCTGGCCAGCGGGGTGATGCTGGGGGCCTTTGCCCTCACCGAGCCCCAAGCGGGCTCCGATGCCAGTAGTCTGAAGGCTCGGGCTCGGCTGGAGGGCGATCATTACCTGCTTACGGGCAGCAAACAGTTCATCACTTCTGGGCAGAATGCGGGAGTGGTGATCGTCTTCGCGGTGACCGATCCGCAGGCCGGCAAGCGTGGCATCAGCGCTTTCATCGTGCCGACCGATTCACCGGGCTATCAAGTCGCGAGGGTGGAGGACAAGCTCGGGCAGCATGCTTCGGATACCTGTCAGATTGTCTTCGACAACGTGCGTGTGCCGGTGGCCAACAGGCTGGGCGAGGAGGGCGAAGGTTACCGAATCGCCCTGGCCAACCTGGAAGGCGGTCGTATCGGCATCGCCGCTCAGGCGGTGGGCATGGCCCGCGCCGCGTTCGAGGTAGCGCGCGACTATGCGCGTGAGCGGCAGAGCTTTGGCAAGGCGCTGATCGAGCACCAGGCAGTGGCCTTCCGTCTGGCCGACATGGCCACGCGCATTGCCGTCGCTCGGCAGATGGTGCTGCATGCCGCGGCCTTGCGCGATGCTGATCGGCCGGCGCTGGTGGAAGCCTCCATGGCCAAGCTGTTCGCCTCGGAGATGGCCGAGAAGGTATGCTCCGATGCCTTGCAGACGCTCGGCGGTTATGGCTATCTGAGCGACTTCCCGCTGGAGCGCATCTATAGAGACGTGCGCGTCTGCCAGATCTATGAAGGCACCAGCGATATCCAGCGCATGGTCATTGCGCGCAATCTTTGAAGGAGCAATCTGCATGGCATTCGAAACCATCCTGCTGGACATCCACGGCAAAGTCGGCCTGATCACCCTCAACCGGCCCCAGGCCCTGAACGCGCTCAATGCCCAGATCGTCGGCGAGATCAACCAGGCCCTGGACCAGCTGGAAAAGAACCCGGCGATCGGCTGCGTGGTGCTGACGGGGTCCGCCAAGGCGTTCGCGGCAGGTGCCGATATCAAGGAAATGGCTGACCTGCAGTATCCGCAGATCTATGTCGAGGACCTGTTCAGCGACGCCGACCGGATCGCCAATCGACGCAAGCCGATCATTGCCGCCGTATCCGGCTTCGCCCTCGGTGGCGGCTGCGAATTGGCGATGATGTGCGATTTCATCCTGGCGGCGGACAATGCCCGTTTCGGCCAGCCGGAAATCAATCTGGGCGTGCTCCCCGGCATGGGCGGCACCCAGCGGCTGACCCGCGCGGTGGGCAAGGCCAAGGCCATGGAGCTGTGCCTCACGGGCCGCCTGATGGACGCCGAGGAAGCCGAGCGCGCCGGGCTCGTCGCCCGTGTGGTGCCGCAAGCCGAACTGCTCGAGGAAGCGCTCAAGGTCGCGGCGACCATCGCCAGCAAATCGATCCCGGTGAGCATGATGGTCAAGGAGAGCGTCAACCGCGCGTTCGAAGTTACCCTCAGCGAAGGGGTGCGTTTCGAGCGCCGAGTGTTCCACGCGGCGTTCGCCACCGAGGATCAGAAGGAAGGCATGGCCGCCTTCGTGGCCAAGCGCGAGGCGCAGTTCAAGGATCGCTGAAGTCACTCCTTGCTGTTCAGCGCCGGGCGGAGCGACTGTCTGCGAGATGACAGCCGCTCGGCCCGGCACTACGACATTCGCATCGAAGACCATGTGCCTTCGCCGCTGGATGGACTCGGCAGGCACCCCTACCAAGGAAGCAGCCAAGTGCACCCAACGGCCCATTCGTCCAGGCGGTCGGGGATTCTAAGATCCTCTCACCGCCTGTCATTGCGACAGGCCCCGCACAGTCGAGGCTCATTCCATGATCTATGCCGCTCCAGGTACTCCGGGTGCTCTTGTCCAGTTCAAGTTGCGTTATGGCAACTTCATAGGAGGTGAATTCGTCGCCCCCGCCAAGGGTGAGTACTTCACCAATTCTTCGCCAGTCAATGGCCAACCCATCGCGGAATTCCCACGCTCCGGCATCGAAGATATCGACGGGGCGCTTGATGCTGCGCATGCCGCGGCAGATGCCTGGGGGCGCACGGCGGTACAGGACCGTGCCCTGATCCTGCTGAAGATCGCCGATCGCATCGAAGCCAACCTGGAGAAGCTTGCCATCACCGAAAGCTGGGACAACGGCAAGGCCATTCGGGAAACGTTGAATGCCGACGTGCCCTTGGCGGCTGACCACTTTCGCTATTTCGCTGGCTGCATCCGCGCGCAGGAAGGCGCCGCCGCCGAGATCAATGAAACGACCGTGGCCTATCACATCCATGAACCGCTGGGCGTGGTCGGCCAGATCATTCCGTGGAACTTCCCTTTGCTGATGGCCGCCTGGAAACTGGCTCCGGCCCTGGCCGCGGGCAACTGCGTGGTGCTCAAGCCTGCCGAGCAGACGCCGCTGTCGATCACTCTGCTGGCCGAACTGATCGGTGACCTGCTGCCTGCGGGTGTTCTGAACATCGTCCATGGCCTTGGTCGCGAGGCGGGCGAGGCCTTGGCCACTAGCAAGCGCATTGCCAAGATCGCCTTCACAGGTTCCACCCCGGTAGGCTCGCACATCATGAAGTGCGCGGCCGAGAACATCATTCCGTCTACCGTGGAACTGGGCGGCAAGTCGCCGAACATCTTCTTCGAAGACATCATGCAAGCCGAACCAAGTTTCATCGAAAAAGCGGCGGAGGGCCTGGTGCTGGCGTTCTTCAACCAGGGTGAGGTGTGCACCTGTCCGTCACGCGCGCTGGTGCAGGAATCCATCTATCCGCAATTCATGGAAGTGGTGCTGCGCAAGGTCGAGCAGATCAGGCGCGGCGATCCGCTGGACACCGAGACCATGGTCGGGGCCCAGGCCTCGGAGCAGCAGTTCGACAAGATCCTGTCCTATCTCGAGATTGCCAGGGAGGAGGGCGCCGAGCTGCTCACCGGTGGTCAGGCCCAACGGCTCGAAGGCGACCTGGCCCGCGGCTACTACATCCAGCCGACCCTGCTCAAGGGGCACAACAAGATGCGCGTGTTCCAGGAAGAAATCTTTGGTCCGGTGGTCAGTGTGGCGACCTTCAAGGATGAAGCCGAAGCGCTGGCGATCGCCAACGACACCGAGTTCGGCCTTGGCGCGGGCGTCTGGACCCGCGACATCAACCGTGCCTACCGCATGGGCCGGGCCATCAAGGCCGGGCGCGTGTGGACCAACTGCTACCACCTGTATCCGGCGCATGCCGCGTTCGGGGGGTACAAGAAATCCGGTGTCGGTCGGGAAACCCACAAGATGATGCTCGACCACTATCAGCAGACCAAGAACCTGCTGGTCAGCTATGACATCAACCCGCTGGGCTTCTTCTGACCGATCAGGCGCGAGACCTGTCCTAAAGTAGCGATGAATCTGCGCCGGAAACGGTGTATCAATGGACGCACCGCAATACTGCGGTGCAAGAAGAGGATGAACCCATGTGGAAAAAGCCCGCGTTCACTGACCTGCGTATCGGTTTCGAAGTGACCATGTACTTCGCCAGCCGTTGACCCTCCTGGTGTCGGTTGCTTCTACAGTGGCCGGCACCGCTACCTTGCAATGGTCTGATTGCAAACCCCGGTGGATGCTTTAGTCTGAGGCTCATTACCCTAGAACAACAAGAATAGGCGTTGCATGAGCCCGAATCTGAGCCAGTTGCGCAAGTTCGTTTCACCCGAAATCATCTTCGGTGCCGGCTGCAGGCACCACGCTGCCAATTACGCCCGCAATTTCGGTGCTCGCAAGGTCCTGCTGGTCAGCGACCCAGGCGTGAGGGCGGCCGGTTGGGTGGCCGACATTGAGGCGAGCCTGCAAGGCCAAGGCATCGGCTACTGTGTCTATACCGAGGTATCGCCCAACCCCCGTATCGAGGAAATCATGGCCGGTGCCGAGCGCTATCGCAGCGAACAGTGCGACGTGATTATCGCCGTGGGCGGTGGCAGCCCCATGGATTGCGCCAAGGGCATCGGGATCGTGGTTGCCCATGGCCGTCACATCCTCGAATTCGAAGGGGTCGACACCATCCGTGTACCGAGCCCGCCGCTCATCCTGATCCCCACCACGGCCGGCACGTCGGCCGATGTGTCGCAGTTCGTGATCATCTCCAACCAGCAGGAGCGCATGAAATTTTCCATCGTCAGCAAGGCGGTGGTGCCGGATGTTTCGCTGATCGATCCGGAAACTACGCTGAGCATGGATCCGTTCTTGTCCGCCTGTACCGGCATCGACGCGCTGGTGCATGCGATCGAGGCCTTCGTTTCCACCGGCCATGGACCCTTGACCGACCCGCATGCGCTGGAGGCCATGCGACTGATCAATGGCAACCTGGTGGAAATGATTGCCAACCCGCACGATATCGCCCTGCGCGAGAAGGTCATGCTCGGCAGTATGCAGGCCGGCCTTGCGTTCTCCAATGCCATCCTTGGTGCCGTGCATGCGATGTCCCATAGCCTGGGCGGGTTCCTCGATCTTCCGCATGGGCTGTGCAATGCCGTGTTGGTCGAGCATGTGGTGGCCTTCAACTACAGCGCCGCGCCCGACCGCTTCAAGGTCATCGCCCAGACGCTGGGCATCGATTGCCGTGGGCTCAGCCACGAGCAGGTGCGAAGGCGTCTGGTCGAGCACCTGATCGCGCTCAAGCATGCCGTGGGCTTCCATGAGACGCTCGGCCTGCATGGCGTCGGCAGTAGTGACATTCCCTTCCTGTCGCGCCATGCCATGGACGACCCGTGCATCCTCACCAACCCTCGCAATTCGAGCCTGCGAGATGTCGAGGTGGTCTATGGCGAGGCCCTCTGAGGTTGGCAGTGACGCCCTGGCAGGGCTGTTGGGCCTGAGCAACCACACCGTACGCAAGAGCCATTACCCTGAGCTTGCCGTGCGCCTGGAGGAACTGGAGGCCGAGCGCAATCGCTACAAATGGCTGTTCGAACACGCGGTACAGGGCATCTTCCAGGCCAGCCTGGAGCACGGCATGCGCGCGGCCAACCCGGCATTGGCGCGCATGCTTGGCTATGCGGATCCTCAGGCCGTGTTGTTTTCTCGCAGCGACCTCGCCTCCCAATTGTTCGTCGGCGGCTCTGTGGAGTTGTTGGCCATCGTCGCGGCGCTTCAGCGTGAACAAGCCCTGCTCGGCTATGAGACCCGGCTGCGTCGGCGCGATGGCAGCAGCATCGACGTGTTGATGAACCTGTTGATGCGTCCGGACGAGCCGGGCGTGGTGGAGGGGTTTGTCGCCGATATCACCGAGCGCAAGCAAGCCCAGGCCAGGCTACAGCAGCTCAATGATCAGCTCGAGCAACGGGTCGCCGCGCGGACCATCGAATTGAGGGATGCCCGGGATGCCGCGCAGGCGGCCAATCTCAGCAAGGATAAATACCTGGCGGCTGCCAGCCATGATCTGCTGCAGCCCCTGAACGCGGCGCGTCTGCTGATTTCGACGCTGCGCGAGCGTCGCTTGGACAATGCCGAGCAAGTGCTGGTCGAGCGGGCGCATCAGGCGCTGGAAGGGGCCGAGGACCTGTTGACCGATCTGCTCGATATTTCACGCCTGGACCAGGCCGCCGTTAAACCGGACCTGGAGCTGTATCGCCTTGACGAAGTGCTGCTGCCTCTGGGGTCGGAATTCCAACCGGTCGCCGAGGCTGCCGGTCTGGCCCTGCGCGTGCGCGGGGGACAACGGGTGATCCATACGGATCTGCGGCTGCTGACGCGGATCCTGCGCAATTTCCTCAGTAATGCCTGTCGTTATACCGAGCAGGGGCGGGTACTGCTGGGCTGGCGTCGGCGCGGTCACCATCTGCGCATCGAGGTTTGGGATACAGGCCGCGGGATTGCCGCGGACCGCCTCGACTCGATCTTCCTGGAGTTCAACCAGCTGGATGTCGGGCGTGCGGCCGACCGCAAGGGCGTGGGGCTGGGATTGGCGATCGTGGAGCGGATTGCACGGATTCTCGACTGTCGCATTGAGGTGCGTTCCCGACCAGGTCGCGGTTCGGTCTTCAGCATCGACGTACCTTTGTCTCATGAGCAGCCTGCCCAGCCGCTACCCTTGCTGCCGCAGATCAGCCTTGGCGATCCGTTGCCGGGGCGGCGATTGCTGGTGCTCGACAACGAATCCAGCATCCGCCAGAGCATGGCGTCGTTGCTCTCTCAATGGGGATGCCAGGTCGTCACAGCGGGAGACCTGGTGGAATCCCTGGCAGTGCTCGGCGGGCAACCGCCGGATGTCGTTCTGGCGGATTTTCATCTCGATGACGGCGTCACCGGTTGCGATGTCGTGCGTGAACTGCGATCGTATTTTGCCTGCTCTATCGCGGTGGTGATGATCACTGCCGATCGCAGCGAGCAGAGCCGCCGCGCCATGCAGCGGCTCAAGGCACCGCTGTTGAACAAACCCGTCAAGCCGGGCAAGCTGCGCGCGGTATTGAGCCAGTTGCTGGGTTGAGGTCCGATTTATGGTCCCTGGCTGAACCTTGTTCTCAGGTTGTTGCTTCATCCCCACTGCAATATGGCGATGATAGCCGCCCCCATGTGTGCAATCCTGGCCCTTGCGGTCGATTGGCTGTCATTTATGTTGCCCAGCAAGACGTGGCACCTTAGACTGCCGCCCCCTGTAAAAGAGTGCCGCTTTGGCGCTCGAAGAATTCCGCTGCCGGCACGTCGTTGCCGGGAGTATCCGAAACGCCTAAATGCACGTATTTTCATAGAGAAATCGATGACCAAGGAACAGTTGCTGGCCATGCCGGCCGATGACTACATGAACGCCGAGCAGCTCGCGTTCTTCACTCAGTTGCTGCAATCGATGAAGGTCGAAACCCACGAGCGGATCGATCAGAGCCGCGCTACGATCGAGAGCCTCGATACCCCATCCGATCCGGCTGATGTGGCATCGGTCGAGGAAGAGCGCCACTGGCTGGTCAACGCCATCGAGCGCGACCAGCGTCTGCTGCCGCAACTGGAGATGGCCCTGGGCCGAATCGCCGACGAAAGTTTCGGATGGTGCGATGACAGTGGTGAGCCTATCGGCCTGCAGCGCCTGCTGATCAGCCCGATCACCAAGTACTGCATCGAAGCCCAGGAGCGTCACGAGCAGATCGACCGGCACCAGCGCCAGATCTGACCGACCCTGCTGAAAGCCCTGCGGAGCGATCCTTGGGGCTTTCGTATGGCAGGGGGCGGTGTTTTGTTGCCGTATTTGCAAAACATCTGTACCGGCCAATGCTTTTTTACTTGCGAGGCCGCGCGTATCATCCGCTATCGTTAGGTTGCTAATTAACTGGCGAGGCGATGATGTCCAATCGGGTCGATGTGGCGGTGATGATCGGCAGCAGTGTCCCTGCGTGTCTGCAGTCCATGGGTGCGCGTGCGTGTTGGGTAGTGCTGGTCAATGGTGAGCGGCGCGGGACGGCGTTCGCCACTCGAGAAGAGGCACTTGCCTGCCAATCTGCGTGGATCGAGCTGCTGCGCAGCGGTCGGGCCGCGTGAATGTCCTGGCTGCTAGTTATCGTGTCCCGCTCGAGTCGGCGCGCGAGCTGACAGGCGCCAGCATGGCTACGGCGGAAACCTTTCACTTGCCCGGTAGCGCTTTCGGTGATGTGAAAAAACTCGACGCCAGCGGGGATTACGACATAGCGTGGCATGACTGCGAGAGAGTTATCCATGGTCGCTGCGTAGTAAGAAATGTTCTGAAACTCTCGACGGATTTCGGTCTTTTCGTGCATATTCCTTTCCCTGTGATGCATAGAAGAGTATCGAGGCCGATGCGCCACGAGTCCTGCGCTTATCTATTGCATCTTTTCTGATTGTTTTGGTGTCAGAAATAGCGACTCCTTGGGTGGAAATCTGCCGAAAGTCTGTAATGTGGCATTCGCTGGCAAGTAACAGTAAAGTTTCCTGCCTGTTCCGGTGCACATCGGTACAGACGCTTCGTGCTTCAACTCATTAGTCTTTCAGACTTGGACAAGAAAGGCCGTTGTCTTCGTGCAGTCATCTGTCCGCGCGGCAACGGCGTGTAAACGGTTTGAGGAAACTTCATTGGCAGTCAGTACTCTGGATACCCATGCCCTGTTCGCCTTGGGCGACTTGCGGGCCAAACTGGTCAAGCAGTTTCAAGGGCGTTTCGTCTATGTCACCGAGCAGAACGCCGAAGGCCTGTACATGGCCGAGATCGATACCGAGGACGCCTTGGTGGTCGATGACAAACAACGGCTCGAATTGAAGGTGGGCGACCACTTTCGCGCGGCAGTCCTGCCAAGCCGCGAAGGCGGCAAGCTGGAAGTCCGATTCCGGGACATTCGCATCAATGTCTATGGTCAGGGCGATTATGCTTTCGTCTCGGTGCCTGATGGCGAAGGCATCGTATTGCGCGAGGGCCAGGGTGTCATGTTGGTGTTCGCGGCGAACGAGCAAGTGCGAGAGGGACTTGGCAAGACGCTCAAGGCCGTAACGGGCAAAGTGGCCAAATGGCGCAAGGGCGAGCTGACGACCTTCAAGGCCAGTGAATGATGGAAAGGCAGGATGCGCCTGGCGGTCGGGCGCAGTTCCATCGTCAGCACCAGGCTGGAGCACACGAAGTCGCCAAGCAGCTACTGGCGCAGCGTGAGGAGCTACAAGCCGGCTGGCTGAGTTGGGTAGCCGCGCAGCTTTACCAGCTCAGCCCTCCGGAGTTCGCCGCCATGGTGCGTCGTGAGTTGCAGCAGCTCAGTCAGGACCCGGCGGATTCGTGAAGAGTGCAGTACGCCCGATCAGTTGCCTGCGTCTCGGCCACTGCTGATTTCTGCGGGTATGTTTTCTTCTCCGGCCGCACGCTTGCGGAACAAGGCTGCCCGCGCCAGTAGCAGCGTGGTCACCGGCACGGTGATCGACAGCAGCACGGGGATCAGCCAGGCGTGTAGCACCGGGCCTTGCTTGAGTGCCGAGAAATACAGGATCGAAGCCAAGGCAATGCACCAGGTGCCCAGTGTTGTGGCGAGGGCGGGTGGATGCATTCGCTTGAAATAATCTTTCAGGCGTACCAGGCCCAGGGCGCCGATCAGCGCGAAGAGGCTGCCGACCAGTAGCAGGGTTGCCGTGGCCAATTCCAGCCAGAAGGGCAGTTCGATGCTTTCGTTCATTCGATCACCTCACCGCGCAGGAGAAACTTGGCCAGCGCGCAGGAACCGACGAAGCCGAACAGCGCAATCAGCAGGGCACCTTCGAAATAGGTGTCGCTGGCGTAGCGGATTCCCAGGACCAGCATCATCAGCATGGCCAGGATATACAGGTAGTCCAGGGCCAGGACCCGATCCTGGGCGGAAGGGCCGCGAAAAAGCCTGATCAGCGTCAGCGCCATGGCGATAGCGAAGATGAAAAGGCTGGCAAGGATGGCGTTCGCGAGCAGACCTGTCATTCGAATATCTCCATCAACGGTCTTTCGTAAGCGTGCTTGAAATGCTCGATGAAGGCCGCCTCGTCCTTGAGATCGAACACATGCAGCAGCAGCATGCTGCGATCCAGGGCAAGTTCGGACCAGACGGTGCCGGGCACCACGGTCGTGATCATCGACAATGCCGCCAGGCCGTGGGCGTCCCGCAGGTCCAGGGGGATATGCACGAATACCGAATGCGGTTGGCGACTACCTGCCCGTAAGACGCCCTTGGCAACTTGCAGGTTCGACATCACCACGTCCGTGCCTACTCGGCAGAGCAAACGGATGATCACCCGGGGACGACGGATGTGCGCCTGCTGGGGCCGCAGGGGTGCCAACAGCAAGGGCGCGAAGATGCCCAGGGCGGCGGCGAGCACCAGATTACCCGGGCTGACCGATACATTGAGCAATAGCCACAGAAAGAACATCGACACGGACAACAGTGGCGCAGGGAAGAATCGTTTCATGGCTGTACCTCTGCGGAAGCCGAGGTGGGGCCAGGGATAGGACGGGTTGCCAACACGGCTTCTATATAGGCGTCTGGAGTGCGCAGGCTGGCTGCGGTGTCTTGTGTGTAGCGCAGCAATGGTTCGGCCTTGACGCTGAGAAACAGGCAGAGACCGAGCAGGAGCAGAATGGGCAGGCATTCATAGCGACGCAACAGAGGTGAAGGCCTTTCTTCAGGTTTCCAGAAGCGCTGGATGCCGACTCGGCCAAAGGCGATCAACGACGCCATGCCCGAGATAACCAGCAGCGCCACGAGCCCCCAGCCCGCAACCGTCAGTGGCTGCTCGGGAGCGACCCCCAGCCCCAGTGGATTGAACAGCGCGCTGATCAGGCCCAGCTTGCCGATAAAGCCCGACAGGGGCGGCATGCCGATGATCAGCAAGGCACAGGCGATGAAGCTCAGCCCGAGAAAGGCCATGGTCCAAGGGATGATCTGGCCGATCACCGCTTTCTGTTCGTCATCCAGGTTGATTCCCTTGGGAGGGTGAAGGGATTCGAGAGGGGAGGGCAGTACGCCGTCCTCTTCTTCGAGGGGCACCTCGTTGGCGGATCTGGAGCGTTCGATCAGCTCGGCGAGCAGGAACAGGGCGCACAGCGCCAGAGTCGAGCTGACCAGATAGAACAGCGCACTGCCAGTCAGGGCAGGTTGACCGAAGCCGATAGCCGCCATGAGCGTACCGGACGATACCAGGATGCTCAGCGCTGCCATGCGCTCCAGGCGCTGGGCGGCTAGGATCGATACCGCGGCGACCGCGAGGGTCGCCAGCCCGCCGTAGATCAGCCACTGGCCGCCAAACAGTGACGAAGGCCCGGCCTGTTCGGAAAAGAGCAGAGTCCACAGCCGCAAAGTGGCATACAGGCCGACCTTGGTCATGATCGCGAACAGCGCGGCTACAGGCGCACTGGCCGATGCATAGGCCGGTACCAGCCAGAAGTTCAATGGCCAGATACCCGCCTTGGCCAGGAAGGCCATGGCCAGGATGGCTGCGCCGGCATGCAGCAATCCACGGTCGGCTTCCGGCACCAACGGCACCTTCAGAGCAAGATCGGCCATGTTGAGCGTGCCGGTCACACCATAGAGCATCGCCGCGCCGACCAGGAAAAGTGACGAGGCAAAGAGGTTGATGGCGATATAGTGAAGGCCTGCCTTCACCCGTGCACGTCCCGAGCCGTGCAGCAACAGGCCATAGGACGCGGCCAGCAGCACTTCGAAGAATACGAACAGATTGAACAGGTCGGCGGTCAGGAAGGCACCGTACAGTCCCATCAGCTGGATCTGGAACAGGGCGTGGAAACTTGCCCCCGCGCCGTCCCAGCGGGCGCGTGCGAAGAGCAATGCACTGACGCCGACGATACTGGCGAGAGTCAGCATCAGCGCCGAGAGATGATCCAGGACCAGGACGATGCCGAACGGTGCCGGCCAGTTGCCGGGAAGGTACACGCCTATGGATTCCGCCTGGCCTTGGCCGCGCACCCATAGCAGCAGTGTGACGGCGATGCTCAGGCCGAGAAGGGTCGAAACCAGGTTCAGGCGTGCCTTGAGCGGACGCCGCTTCTCCCCGAGCAACAGCATCAACGCCGCCGTGAGGAGGGGTAGCAGAATGGGCGCGACGATCAGTTGATTCATCAGGCTCATTCGTCCCGCTCCCGGCCATCGACATGGTCGGTTGCCGTCAGCCCGCGCGAAGCCAGCATGACCACCAGGAACAATGCGGTCATGGCAAAGCTGATGACGATAGCGGTCAGGACCAGCGCTTGGGGCAGTGGGTCGGTGTAATGAAGCAGATCCTGAGTCACGCCTTCCTTGATGATGGGCTCCTTGCCGATGAACAGGCTGCCCATGCTGAAGATGAACAGGTTGACCCCGTAGGACAGCAGGCACAGGCCCATGATTACCTGGTAGGTCCGTGGACGCAGGATCAGCCATACCCCGGACGCGGTCAGTACACCGATGGCGACTGCGATGACTTCTTCCATCAGGCGGCTCCTGCCTTGGTGGGTTTCGGCTGGCTGGCCGGGCGATAGGCACGCACCGACTGGTGAGCCAGGGCCGTGAGAATCAGCAGGGTCGATCCGACGACCACGGCGTATACCCCGACATCGAAGAGCAGGGCGCTGGCGACATGGATATCGCCCAGCAACGGTAAGCGCAGATGGGCCGTGTGGGTGGTCAGGAAGGGATAGCCCAGGCTCATGGCGCCCATCCCGGTCAGGGTGGCGCACAGCAGGCCGGTGCCCATCCAGCGCAGCGGGCGCAGGCTCATCTGCGCCTCGACCCACTTGGTACCGGCGACCATGTACTGGAGAATGAAGGCCACCGACATCACCAGGCCGGCGACGAACCCGCCGCCCGGCTGATTGTGACCGCGCATGAACAGGTACATGGACACCAGCAAGGCGATTGGCAGCAGCAGACGTACGAGCACTGCCGGTACCATCATGAAACCAAGCGCGGTATCGGGAGCATGCCGCGGGTTGATCAGGTCGGAAACCACATCGGGTGCCAGACGGCGTTGCTGGGCAGGCACTTGCATGCTCTCCTTGGGCGGGCGGAAGCGTCGCAGCAGTGCAAAGACAGTCAGGGCCACGGCGACCAGCACGGTGATCTCGCCCAGGGTATCGAAGCCGCGGAAGTCCACCAGCATGACGTTGACCACATTGGTCCCGCCACCTTCGGGCAAGGCTCGGCTCAGATAGAAGGAAGAGATGGCGTTAGGTGTAGGGCGAGTCAGCATGGCATAGGACAGCACGGCCATGCCGCCACCTACCAAGGCTGCCAGCAACAGGTCGCGCAAGCGGCGCAGGCGGGCCCGCTCCTTGGCCCTTGGGCTCACATTTTCGAGCCGCCGTGGCAACCAGCGCAGCCCGAGCAGGATCAGTACCGTAGTGACCACCTCGACCACCAGCTGGGTCAAGGCAAGATCAGGGGCCGAGAACCAGACGAATGTGATACAGGTCATCAGACCGCAGACGCTGACCATGATCAATGCCGCCAGCCGGTGATATTTGGCCTGCCAGGCCGCACCGACGGCGCAGGCGATCGCGATCAGCCAAAGCGCGACGAAAACGCCGGAGCCGGGGATCTTGGGTCGGTCGCCCCAGGTCAGGCCGTTGTAAAGCACGGGCGTCAGGCCGGCGATGAAAGCCGCCAGGACCAGCATGAAGAGCTGTTTCTGCAAACGTTGTGTGGTGAATTGCGTCTCGATGCGACGCGCCAGTAGCATCAGGTGCACCTGACCCCGTTCGAACAGGCGCTTGCCATTGAAGCGTTCGATCAGCGGCGGATAAGGGAAGCGACCACGGCGCAGTTGCTCGCGCAACAGCAGGTAGAGCACAACGCCACCGCACATGGCGATCAGGCTCATGATCATCGGTGCATTCCAGCCATGCCAGATGGCCAGGCTGTACTCCGGCAGGGTACCGCCGACTACCGGCAATGCCGCTGCCGCTAGCAGAGGGCCCACCGATTGGGCAGGAAAGATCCCCACGATCAGGCATGTCAGGACCAACAGTTCGACCGGGGCGCGCATCCAGCGAGGCGGCTCGTGGGGCGTGTGCGGAAGGTCCTGCGCGGTTGGGCCAAAGAAAACATCGACGGTAAAGCGCAGGGCATAGGCCACGCTGAACGTACCGGCCAGCGTGGCGATCACCGGCAGGGCGATCTCGACCCAGGCAGTGGCGCTGATGAATACGGTTTCGGCGAAGAACATCTCCTTGGACAAGAAGCCGTTCATCAACGGAACACCCGCCATGGACGCGCTGGCCACCATGGCCAGGGTCGCGGTGTAGGGCACCAGGCGGACCAGCCCGCTCAGGCGTCGGATGTCACGTGTGCCGCTCTCGTGGTCGATGATGCCCGCAGCCATGAACAGCGAGGCCTTGAAAGTAGCGTGATTGAGAATGTGGAACACCGCCGCCACGGCAGCCAGTGGGCTGTTCAGACCCAGCAGGAGGGTGATCAGGCCGAGATGACTGATGGTCGAGTAGGCCAGGAGCCCCTTGAGGTCGTTCTGGAACATGGCCGCGAAGGCGCCGAGCAGCAGGGTGCAGGCGCCCGCGCCGCCTACTATCCAGAACCACTCTTCCGTGCCGGAAAGCACGGGCCAGAACCGGGCCATGAGGAAAACACCCGCCTTGACCATGGTGGCCGAGTGCAGGTAGGCCGATACCGGGGTGGGGGCGGCCATGGCATGAGGCAGCCAGAAGTGGAACGGGAACTGCGCGCTCTTGCTCAGCGCCCCGATCAGGATCAGGGGCAGCAGTACCGGATAGAGTGCGTGCTGACGGATCAGGTCACCAGCTGCAAGGGTCTTGTCCAGGTCGTAGCTGCCGACCACATGACCGAGCAACAGCGCACCGACCAGCAGGCAAAGGCCACCTGCGCCCGTCACCATCAAGGCCATGTAGGCACCCCGGCGCGCATCGCCGCGGTGATGCCAGTAGCCGATCAGCAGGAAGGAGAACAGGCTGGTAAGCTCCCAGAAGAACACCAGCTGGATCAGGTTGCCGGAAATCACCAGGCCGAGCATGGCTCCCATGAATGCCAGAAAAAACGCGAAGAATCGGGGAACAGGGTCCTGGGGCGACATATAGTAGCGCGCGTACAGCGACACCAGAGCGCCGATTCCCAGGACCAGCAAGGAGAACAGCCAGGCAAAGCCGTCCATTCGCAGCACGAGGTTCAACCCTAGGCTGGGCAGCCAGAGAAACTCCTCGCGGATGACGCCCCCATGGGCGATCTGCGGGTACATGAGCGCGACCTGAACCGTGCCGGCAAGCGCCACGAGGCCCGCCAACAAGGATTCGGCGTTGCGCGCGTTGTGCGGCAAGACAGCCGCCAGGCAACTGCCTACGAACGGCAGGAGCAATAGCACTATCAATGACATAGCGTTCTAATCTGCAGAGATTTGCCAAGGATCATACGTGGCGCATTGGTGATCACCAACACGCAACCTGTCGCAGGATCCTACAAAAGTAGGCAGGAAAGCTGTTTTTTTATAACAGTTCTTGTCAGCAGACACCGATCCGTACGTTTATCAGAGACCGGTATCCTGACCGAGAGGTTCATCCGCGGTTAGCAGGGGAGACGCCTCGCCGCGGCGACGAACCTTCAGCTCGCTGACAATGACCGCTATCACGATCAGCAGGCCGCCAATCAATGCAATGCCAGGCAGTCGCTCGCCAGCCAGTCGGCCCACTACGCCAGCCCAGACTGGCTCACCTGCATAGATCAGCGTCGCACGGGTGGGAGAGACCGAACGCTGGGCCCAGTTCATCGCCACTTGGATCACCGCACTCATCGCTCCCAGGCCGATCGCGCTGAACAGCAACAACCAGGAGAAGTCAGGGAGCCGCTCCTGGGTCGGTACCATCATCAGAAAAGCCAGGATCGATGCAGTCGCCAGTTGCACCACGGTCACCCGTCGCACATCGACCGTTCCCGCATAGCGGCTGATGAGGATGATTTCCCCGGCTATGGCGATGGCGCTGACCAGTGTCACCACCTCGCCTTCGCTGAAGTGCAACGAGCCTCCCTCCGGGCCGGCCAGCAGCATCAGACCGATGAAAGCCAGGCAGATACCGAGGCTGGGCATCAGTCCTGGGCGGCGTCCGAGGACCAGCCATTGCAGCAGTGGCACGAAGGGGACGTACAGAGCTGTGATGAATGCGGACTGGCTGCTGCTGATGGTCTGCAGGCCCATGGTCTGCAAACCGCAGCCAAGCATGATCGTTGTGCCGATCAACAGGCCTGCCTTGAGCTCTATCGCGGTCAAGCCAGGCATGGACCGGATGAATACCATGGCAACGAACAGCGCGGCCGCGGCAAAGCGCAGACCGACGAAGAACATCGGTCCGCTCACGCTCATGACAGTGTGCACCAGGAGAAACGTGCCACCCCATAGCATGGTGATGAATACCAGCACCACTTCGGCCTTGCTGAGGCGAAAGGGGAAGGGAGAAGGTCGGGAGCTGCTAGGAGAAGGCATGGCTTGCACACTCGGAGAGAAGGACGCACAATTGGCGGCAAAGTGCGCAGTATACTGCGCATAACCCTGAGGTGAGCAATATAGTGCCCAACGATTCTTCCCATCGCAGCTCGGTGCTGCGACATGTCAGTCAGAATGTGCGCTGTCTTCGTGTGGCAGCCGATCTGAGCCAGGCGGGTCTGGCGGAACGTTCAGGGGTCAGTCGGCGCATGCTCGTCGCGATAGAGGCCGGGGAAAAGAATGTCAGTCTCACGACCCTCGACCTTATCGGGGAGGCTCTTGGGGTGCCGTTCAGTCGCTTGATCCAGGCGCCGGACCAGCGTGATCCCGGTCGCATCAATGAACTGGCCTGGGCTGGAAAGCACCCCGGTAGCAAGGCGCGGCTGTTGGCCAGCAGCCCTGCCCGGCGCGAGGTGGAAATTTGGGAATGGCAGCTCGCGCCTGGCGAACACTACGCGAGCGAAGCGGACGCGCAGGGCTGGAGCGAGCAGATATACGTAGCCGAAGGCTGCTTGACGCTGATAATCGAAGAGCAGAAGCACTGCCTGCAAGCCGGTGAGTTCTTCGTATTTCCCAGTGATCAGCACTATGCCTACCGAAACGAGGGCGCAGTGCCGACCCGTTTCGTGCGTAATGTGGTTATCTGATTACGCCCTTCAGGCTTCGGCGCTTTTCAGGCAGCTATCGGTATCCTCCACGCTCGCATAGGCGAAAGCCAGCGCCGCCGTGGCAGCTGCGGCCGGTACCTACTGACACGCCTGACAGTCTCGAAATCGGGCTGCTGATCTATCCCGGCGCACAGCGTGCGGCGGTAGACGGGCTGTCCGACCTGTTCAGCGTGGCCAACCGCATGATCGACGACCTGCGCGCCCCGCGCCTGCCGCGCTTGCGCATCAGTCGTTGGCAGACGGATAGCGATGGCCTGCTGCATGTCATTCATGACAGCGAGCACGAGACACCGGGCGGCCATGAGGTGCGAGCGCTGGTCATTGCTCCGAGTCTGGCTTCGGTGCCGACCCTTTCGCTGCTCGAGCACCATGCTGCTCAGCTTCGCCAATGGCATGCGCAGGGAACCTTGCTGGCATCGGTTGCCTCGGTGTGTTCTTCATTGCGGCCAGCGGTCTGCTGGATGGGCGCATGGCGAGTGTGCACTGGAACCATGCCCAGATACTGGCCGAGCGATATCCTCAGGTCCAGGTAGCGGTCAGCGCCCTTTGCTCGACGACGGCGATTTTCTTACCTCCGCGGTTCTGATGGCCTGGACCGAGTTGGGCCTGCGTCTGATAGAGCGGTTCCTGGGCTCTACCGTTGCGCGCGAGACTGCTCGATTTCTGGCGGCGGAGCCGATCCTGGCATCGCCACCGGGTTCAGTCTTCAAGCCGCGGCTCGAGCATGGGATGGAGCGGTACTGAAGGTCCAGCATTGGCTCCAAAGTGAAAACGGGCGCGATGCCGATCTCGTGTCGATGGCCGCCGTTGCCGGACTCCAGACACGGACCTTCCTGCGACGGTTCCGTGCTGCAACTACGTTGCGTCCGACCGAATATTGTCAGCAGGTGCGTGTCGGGCGTGCCTGCCGTCTGCTGGAGTTCACGCGCCGTAGCGTCGAGCAAATCGCCTGGGAGGTGGGTTATCAGGAGCCTGGCACCTTTCGCAAGGTTTTCCAGCGCCTGACCGGGCTGACCCCTGGCGACTATCGACAGCGGTTTGCCCAGACTGGCGACTGAGTCCTACTTTGGTACCGGGCGGCTGCCGTTACTGCTATTCATTGCTTATGATCCTCGACACCTGTCACGAGAGAATGCCATGAGCGATCGCCATACCCTTGAGGCCGATATCCTCATCATCGGTGGCGGCTTGAGCGGTAGCCTGCTCGCCGCCCAGTTGCTCCGCCAGCCAATCGGACGTCGACTGGTGATCGTCGAACCCCGTGCCGACCTGGGACGCGGCGAGGCTTACAGCGCTGTCGAGCTTGGCCATACCCTCAATGCCAATGCCGCACGCATGAGCGTCGACCCCGACAACCCGGACGATCTTTCCCAGTGGCTGGAGCAGCACATCGCTGCCGGTGGCTGGCCGGAGTCGGCCGAGCAGGGTCTTCCGGCGGCCGAGCTGTTCCCGCCTCGGAGTCTGTTCGGCCGTTATGCGCGACAGCGGCTGGCCCAGGCGCAGGCAGCCGCTGCGCTCCACGGTTCGGAGCTGTTGCACCTGTGCACCGAAGCCGTCGATGTCCAGCTCGAAGCGCGCGGTGTACGGGTGTGGATGGCCGATGGGAGTCGCTGTCTTGCGGATCGCGTGATTCTGGCCACCGGTATGTTCACCGCCGCGCGTACCTCGCAGCGCGAAGGCAATGGCTTGAACACGCTGGCGGTCGACCCTTGGGATGTAGCCACGATGGGTGGCCTGGATCCGGATGGGCGTGTATTGATCATCGGCTCCGGCTTGACCATGATCGACGCGCTGGTCTCTCTGAACCAGGCTGGGCATCGCGGCCCGGTTGAAGTCTTCTCGCGCCATGGTCTGCTGCCTCACGTACGCCGCCAGCCTCCAGCTTGGGAAGATTTCCTGGCTGCCGATACCGATCTGCGCTCGCCGCTGCAGTTGTTCAGGGCCCTGCGCGCCCAGTGCCGTCTGGCAGAGTCTCGCGGTATCGACTGGCAAGCTCCGTTGGATACGGTCAGGGCGCATATCGGGCGGCTATGGAGCCAGGCTACCGACGTGCAGCGTCGACAATTCGTGCGCCATGTCAGGCCTTTTTGGGAGAGCCATCACCACCGCGCGCCGCCGCTCGGCGCCGCGTTGTTGGAGCGCTGGCTGGTCCAGGATCGACTACGCATTCGCGCGGCCACCTTGCTGGCCGTGGCGCGCGATGCAGATGGTCTGCCGAAGGTGCAAGTGCGTTCGAGGGGCGAGGCACAAAGCGAATGGCGCTCGGGCTGTGCGGTGATCAATTCGATGGGCATCGAGTACGACTGGCGTCGTGTCGATCGCCCGTTGCCACGCCAATTGCTCGCTCGAGAACTGGTCCGCCCAGGACCGCTGGCATTGGGTATCGCAGCAGATCCGAACGGCGCGGTGATCGATGCTCATGGGCAGGTTTCCCAGCGCCTGTTTACCCTCGGCCCGCCCTTGCGTGGGCAATGGTGGGAAAGCACCGCGGTAACTGACGTGGCCGCGCAGGCCAAGGCCCTGGCGAGGTATCTGCTCGCGTCGAGCCGAGCGGCAGGTCCCTGAGGCTTCAGGCGTACCAGGGCGCGTAGTGGGGATAGCGATCCAGACGCGCTCCTATCACCATTTCGCTGATCCAGGCACCCAGGATCGAGCTGTAGGCCTTCTGACTTTCTTCGCTGGAGAGCGCATGATCCGAACCGTCTACGATCCGGTGAGTCAGTGAGTGAGTGTTGACGAATGCCGAGCGATAGCTCATGAGGGTGGCGTGGGGTACGTAGTCATCCTGCTCGGATTCGACCAGCAGCACATCCCCTCGGAAGTCGGAACAGGCGGCCAGGGCCTGATTGTCACCCGGGGCGAGCATTCGCTGACGATAAGCCTGCAGACGCTGACGGTCCAGCGCCTGCTTGGGTGTATCCCACTGATCGTCCCAGTACAGGGCTGGAACGCGCAAGGCCAGCCACTTCACCGCCCGGTGCTGGGTCAGCAAGGTAGCAAGATAGCCACCATAACTGCTGCCGATCACGGCGATGGCGCTGCTGTCCACGGCGGGATGGCTCACCAGTCGGTCATAGGCTGCCAGTAGATCGGCGAGATTCTGCTCGCGCGTCACGGTCAGGCGCTGGCTTTCGGTTTTTTCATGGCCGCGCAGGTCGAAGGTCATGCACACGCACCCGAGGCCGGTGATCTGTCGAGCGCGGGCCAAGTCGCGCTGCTGACTGCCGCCCCAGCCGTGGACGAAGAGAATGCCAGGCATCTTGGTGCCCGGACTGACCAGGGTGCCGGCGATGCTTTCACCATCCACCTGCAGCTCTACGGATTCACTCTGGATCGCCATGCTCGTGCAGTCGCGCATATTTACAGAATTCGCCGAGTTCACTGTCATCTCCCTTGTAGAAAAGTGTGGCGTCGCTGGGCAGGTCGGGTGAACCGAATATTTCATGGCTGGAGGCATGCACCCGTTGCAGCTTCGGATCATCGGCGAAGGCGAGCAGGGCCAGTACTTCGGCGCTGCTGGCGCCACCCAGGCGCCAGGATTGCTCGAGAACGCCGCTGCGTGACGCTCCGGTATGGTCTACGCCGCGGGCTATATCGTAGTTGCGTCTGGAGGCAACGAAGCCTGGAAAGTGTTCTTCGGCTGCGCGCTCGTAGGCCGTAGCCTGATCGATCGCCAGGCGCAGTTGGTCTTCGAGCGGGAGGCGCAACAGCGTTTGATAGTCGCCACGCACCACCATGAGGTCGGAACCGCCGTAGACCTCCTCTCCCTGATGGTCTCGCGTCAGTCTCTGGGTGCCATAGTAGCTGCAGGTGATACCTGCCACGCGGACCTGTCCGACGCTAAACGTCTCGACGTTGGACAGATTTTCTTCCAGGACCAGGCCCCAGAGTCCAAGCTGGCGCTCATCCATGTCGTGCAGCAAAGGCGGGAGGGCATTCGAATTCTGGATGACCACCTGGCCACGGCCAGCGCAAGCCAGGACTGGCTTGACCCGGACCGGGCCACTTCGCAATAGCAAGTCTGCCGCCTTTCGCGCCTCGGCCTTGCTGAAAACGGTATAGCCGCGCAACACGGCACTGGCGGCCTGAGCAGCAAAAACATCGGTCCAGCCCTTTGGGGCGCTCGCGCCTGGCAGTAGCGGGTGAGAAATGGCTTTGGTTGCCATATAGGGCTCGCTGACGAGCCCGCCGAACAAATCCGACTCATCGACGATGCCCATGCACTGGTAGTGGTCAGGGCCGACAAGGGTCTGGGTAGGCAGGTAGTAGAAGCGATCGGAAGCGGTGGGAGGACGCTCCGGTTCGATTCGGGCGATACCAAGCAAGGTGGCGAGGCAGTCGGCAATCTTCAAGTGCGAAGCGTGCTCGTGCGCGGGCGTTTCCTCTCGATTGTCGAGTAACACTAGGGCTGTCTTTGCTTCGCAAGCGCGGGGCATGGATAGTCTTCTCTCCGACACGGGTTGTAAGCTTGAGAAAGAGTGAGATGAAAAGAAGTTCAGTAGGAACGATCAGCGGAGTTTGTGTGTATTGGCCAGTCAACAGTGATCGGCCGGCTTGCGATTGCGGTCACGAGCGGGGTGCTCCATTATCGGGCGCATTGAAAAGGCATGGCCGCAGGAGTCCGCATGAATGCTCAATCTGTAACTCAGGTCGTACCGCAGCGGTTGTTCCGCTTGCGTGAAGTGATGGCGAGCGTGGGAGTCGATGCGGCGCTCATTCCGTCTGCTGATCCACATCTTTCCGAGTACTTGCCTGGGCATTGGCAGGCGCGTCAGTGGTTGTCCGGTTTCCATGGCTCTGTGGGGACTTTGGTGGTTACCGCCGATTTTGCCGGCCTGTGGGTGGACAGTCGTTATTGGGAGCAGGCGGAGAAGGAACTGGACGGCAGCGGAATCGGGTTAATGAAGCTGCAGCCTGGGCAACCGGGTGCGCTGGACTGGCTGGCTGAGCACGTGGCGGCGGGCGGCGCGGTAGCCGTGGACGGTGCGGTGATGGCTGTGCTCCAGGCGCGACAACTGCGGGAGCGACTCCAGGCGCGTCAGGTAACGTTGAACACTTGCCTTGACCTGCCCGGTCAGGTCTGGAATGACAGGCCAGCGCTGCCACTCAGGCCGATCTACGAGCATCTTGCGCCGTACGCGTCCGTCAGCAGGGCCGATAAGCTGACCCAGCTACGTCTTGCGATGCTGGAAAATGGCGCCAGCTGGCACTTCCTGGCCACGCTCGATGACATCGCCTGGCTCTTCAACCTGAGAGGGAGCGATGTTTCCTATAACCCGGTATTCGTGTCCTTTGCCTTGATAGGGCCTGGCCGGGTAATCCTGTTCGTGGCGTCAAGCCAGGTAGACGATACGCTGTGCCAGGTTCTCGCAGCCGAAGGCATCGAGGTGCGCGACTATGCGCAGGTCGGCGCGGCGCTGGGAGAAATTCCTGCAGGAGAAGGTCTGCTGTTGGATCCTGCGAAAGTCACGTGCGGTTTGTTGGATCATGTCGATCCAGGCGTCAGGTTGATTGAAGGTATCAATCCGACCACCCTTAGCAAGTCGCGCAAGCCCAACAGTGATCTGCTCCATGTTCGACAAGTCATGGAGCAGGACGGCGCTGCGCTTTGCGAGTTCTTCGCCTGGTTCGAGGCGCATTCGGGACAAGAGATCATCACGGAACTGACCGTCGATGAGCAACTGACTGCCGCGCGAGCGCGCAGACCAGGTTTCGTGTCACCGAGCTTTGCCACCATAGCGGCCTTCAACGCCAATGGCGCGATGCCGCACTATCGAGCGACGGAGGAATCGTATGCTGTCATCGAGGGTGATGGACTGCTGCTGATCGATTCGGGAGGCCAGTACCTGGGAGGCACGACCGATATCACGCGGATGGTAGCGGTGGGAAAACCGAGCCTGGAACAGATGCAGGATTGCACGCGAGTGCTCAAGGGTGTCATTGCGTTGTCGAAGGCGAAATTCCCTCGTGGCATTGCCGCGCCTCTGCTCGATTCCATCGCCCGCGCGCCGCTCTGGGCCGACGGGGTGGATTACGGCCACGGAACCGGGCATGGCGTGGGCTACTTTCTAAATGTGCATGAGGGGCCCCAGGTCATCGCCTACCAGGCAGCCCCCTTGTCGCAGACAGCCATGCTGCCGGGAATGATCACCTCGATCGAACCAGGCACCTATCGCCCTGGACAATGGGGCGTGCGAATCGAGAATCTTGTTGTCAATCGTGAGGAAGGCCAGGGCAATTTTGGCAACTTCCTGGGTTTCGAAACGCTCACCTTGTGCCCGATAGACACGCGGTGCTTGTTGATGTCGATGCTGGCTGCTGAAGAGCGGTCCTGGCTGAACGCCTATCATGCTGAAGTGCAACACCGCCTTGCACCTTTGCTGCAAGGGTCGTCGCTGGCTTGGCTGGCCGCCCGAACGGCAGCGATCTGAATCCACGTGCCAAGGGCAGTCTGTTGGCTGCCCTTGCTCGTCACTTGCAGATAACGATCATGCTGCGACTGGTGTAGCCTGCCGGGTTGATACCGAATAGATAATCACCTGGCTCTTGATCAGCTTCGCCCGACCTGGCGATGACCTTGTAGCCCTTGTTCCCGCAAGACGTTTCCGCCTTGCTGTGACATCTGTCCCAGGATGAAGAAAGGCCAGAACAGTTGATATGGAGCCCTTTCTTCCCTCGCTTGACCGTCGTTTTCTCGGTGGCGGCGCATCCAGCAATGGCCAAAATGGCCAGGATGATCAAAATACGTTTCATTCCTGTCCTTAGTACATACCCGGTCACAGCACGGGAATTGTCGATGTGGCTTCGTTTCTTCCTGAAATGCGCTGCTTCCCTGTACGGCAGTAATAGCGTTTCTATGGCGATTCTGACAGCTTAAACAAGCGTGGCGCGCCGGTACAAGACCGGGTTGGTATTAAATGAAAATATTTCTCATATCAGTCGGCGGCGACCGCGGGCAGTGTTTCCTTTCTCATGGACAGCGTTGCGCCAATAGAGGCTGTGATGATGGCGATAATCGCCAGCCATTGAGTGAGGGTCAGGACTTCATTGAGAAAGAGCAACCCTGACACTGCAGCCACTACGGGCTCGATACTCATGAGCGTGCCGAATGTGCGAGTGGGCATGCGGGTCAAGGCGACCATTTCCAAACTGTAGGGCAGCGCCGTGGAGAGAATGGCCACCCCCAGCGCGACCGGGATAAGCGAGGGTGATAACAGAGCGCTCCCGGCATGGACGATACCGATAGGCGCGACGAACAAAGCTGCGACCAGCACACCAAGAGCGGCGGTTTGAATGCCATGTTCTGCCCCGGCGCGTTGTCCATAAAGGATATAAAGGGCCCAACAGGCTCCGGCGCCCAGTGCATACGCGGCACCAATGGGATCGAGGGCGCTGCCGGATTGCCCGACCGGGATCAACAGCATCAAGCCGAGCACGGCCAGGCCAATCCACAAGAAGTCGACAAGGCGGCGCGAAGCATAGATAGCCACTGCCAGTGGGCCTGTGAACTCCAAGGCCACTGCGATACCTAGCGGCACTGTGCGCACTGACATATAGAAGAGGAAATTCATTCCGCCCAATGCCATGCCATAAATGATCACATTGCGTAGCGTTCTTCTGGTCATCCTCGCCCGCCAAGGCCGCAGTAGGAGAACCATGATGACGCTGGCGAAGATCAGCCGTAGCGTGGTGGTGCCTTGGGCTCCGACCAGGGGGAACATCGATTTCGCCAGCGAGGCGCCGGACTGGATTGAGGCCATGGCGATCAAGAGGAGACCGATCGGAAACAGACTCGATGCCAGGGTGCGGGGTTGGGTGGTCATTTGGCAATGCGGTCCATGGAGATTTGAGCAGTATAGTGCGCACTCAAACAGTCCTGTCGCAAGAGTATTTAATGGGCTGGCAGCATTAATGTCTTGCACAGGGAGGTCATTGGATTTTATTGCGTGTTGATGAAATAAAAGCTTGACGGCTTCTTCCAGGTCCTTATAATGCGCACCACTTCCAGCGTAGTTGGAGCGAGAAACTCCTTGAAGATCAACGAGTTAAGCGTTTCAAGCGATGCGGGAAGGGCTTCGATCGACAGATCGACAGCGGTGAAAAAGGTGGTTGACAGCGGTTTTCAACGCTGTATGATTCGCCTCCCGCTGACGAGAGATCGCAGCGCGTCAAGTGGTTGAAGTTGAACGAAAAACTTCAAAATAAACGCTTGACAGACTCTGAGGAAAGCGTAGAATGCGCACCTCGGTTCAGCAAGTCGAAAGACGCCGAACCAACCGCTCTTTAACAAATTGAATCAAGCAATTCGTGTGGGTGCTTGTGAGCATGGACTGATAGTCTGCAA
>NZ_JAAMQM010000024.1 GCF_013523055.1 Pseudomonas capeferrum
GCGGCGTCGGCGTTCCTGGCCGAGCAGTTCGCCACCCTTGTCGTTGCTGTTAGTCATAAACATACCCGTTTGCCTATCCCTTATCTTAAGGGCGGAACGGTGTCCTGTCTTTCATGGGGCTCGTTCATAAAGTAGCTCGGCCCGCACAGATTTGGAGGATCGCAGAGAGTGAAGCCCTACTCCTTTGGAGGCGCATCCCTGCTCTGAGCTTCCCAGAAAGGTGGGCACAAAAAAGCCGCCTTGGAGGGGCGGCTTTCTCGGCCAGCTAGCTTTTGGAGAAGCTTACCGGCGACTTGATGACACGTTCGACGGGTTGAATATAGCTACGTGTTAAATCACGTGCAATAGCATCCTACGTTGCCTTTTTTGATCAAGCGCTCCATCTCTACGAAGCTCATCGGGATTCTATGGATCTCTTCGGAAAGATTGAACATCATCATTTTGGTGGCGTTTTGACTCCATTTTGGGGGTTAAGCTAGCTGAATCGGGCATTTAGGCGATTTCCGCCTACCTAGACACACCGTCGGATAGAGGTGTGTTGCTACTAGCAACAGGGGTTACACGATATGTGTATTTCACCCATACCGTTCGTCGGAAACATGCCAAAATCCGACGAGAAACAGTCGCCACTGCTCTAGGTCGGCTCGCCGATCAATGGTAAAAAGATGGCACGCGCTAGCTTGCTATCGCTTGGCCCCTCAACCACGGGTGGAACCGTGCCGGGAATGGGCCTATTCAAAGAATTCGGACTTGATGGTGCGTTCGACAACAAATCATCAGCCGACCGCCGAGCCCGGAGAGGCGGTCGGAGTCCGGTTCCTGCACTAGGAGCCTTCCCCAATGGGGTTGAAACTTCCTTTGCGCTACGTGTGGCGCGCTTTGCAGGTGATCCCTGGCGTGCTTAACGCTGGTCGCTTGTTCAGCGGTGTGCTGGACATGCTTGATCGCTTGGATCACTGAATAAAAGACCCCGCCAATCGGCGGGGTCTTTTTTTGGGCTTTGCCTGTCGAGGGAAGGCCCCCTATCCAGCAACAACCCAAGGGGTATGGGTGAAAAGCGAAGGCGGTATCGACGCTGGCTCACACTACCGGCTGGATTTTACGGCCACCTAGCTGAATGGTTAGCTGAGGGTGTCCCTCCACGGCTCCGCGCAGCTCGATGGTGCCACCCTCGTAGTCAACGCGCCCCCTCGCCAAAAGGGTGTAGTTGTCGATGCCTACGACGTTTACGTTACCGTTACGATATTTCCGAACGATAAACCGTGACTCGAACTCGCCAGATTGAGTTGGAACCTCCCCTTGATAGAGGTAGTGAGGATCGCCTCCATTCACCGCGCCGTCCTTCACAACCACGAGCCCGTCACCGAAATCGCCTGTGCTCGCGCGAAACTCCACATGAAAAATCCCACTGGCCATACGCATTAACCTCGGTTTATTGGAGTGAAGAAGCGTAGTTCACCAAGGCTAGAGGCGTGGTGGGGCACTGTAACTTTGTGTGTAGCAAAATTTTGGGAAATTGCACCTGAACTGACAAGGCGTTTGCATCCCACTTAACCACCTGTTGGCATTCAACTTGGCCAGCCGTTTGCATCGGATGTGACCAGCACACTGCAAAAATCTACCCATCGAGACCATTCAACACTTGGCTAAGGGGGTGTCCACCGGAGTTGCTGAGCGGCAAGCCTAGGCAGCATGCTTCACATTTGGTTTCAGATTGGTAGCAAGGCGTCTTGCACGCTCCAGGCCAAGGCCCGAGTCATGGATTCGCCCGGCCGAGAGTCGAATCCTCTTCATGTAGGATCATTCTGCAACCGGCCTACACGCCTATGCGTGTCGCAGTCACTCGTGCAATGAAAAAGGTCATTATCCTAACGCCGAATGGACGATTTCGCAGCCCGCTACTTTGAGCGTTTGGAGTCATGCCGATGGTGGTCCTGAGGCTAATGGAAACTTACTCCTGCTGGCTAGTGGGTATAGGCGCCTTCGCTAACAGCCGCTGACGACGCACCGCCGTCCCTCGCGTCGCACCGCAAGCGGCTAGGAGAAGCCACTCGTGGAGGCCTTGTAATTTTGAGTAGGCTCCGACTATTGTCTGGAGCAGTTGTATCGGGTTCTGGCGAAGCCAATGGGTTACAGTTACGACTCAATGCTACTAACGTAAATATTTCAACATGACTCCTAGGATGGCTCATGGAAAAGGAAATCGTACAGAGGGCGGTCAGTCGGCTTGCCAATACAATGCGGATCTATGGTGAGGAACATCTTCGTTACAAGAGTTTGGTAGCAGTTGACAAAGAGGAAGCTATCGAGAACTTAGATAGAGCCTGGGAAGCAAAGTTAGAGGCTTTTCATACACTGTACGATGTCTCTAAAGATGAGTTCGATTACTTTGCACAGTCGGATACATCTTTGCTTATTGCCTTGCGTAATGCGTTGCATCATCGAGATCACTCATTATTTTCCAGTTTGCTCCCAGAGTTGTGGCTCTGCGAGGCCCCTGAGAGGTTGGAGGGAGCAGCATTTTTACTGGCGAGCCATAAATTTGTGGGCGGCGAGCAATCACGCATGCATCATTTTATCAAGTTGGATGACATATATTCTCGCCTAGATCCCAGTAAGAATTCGCCAGAACTTCTGGGGCTCGGAAAAACGGCCGATCTCCAAAAACGGTTCAATCTCATAGCGGAAGGCCTTACTTTTATGAAGATTCAGGCAGAGGCTAAATCTGAGCGATATCCAGAAAAGCAAGTGTATCTCGATATCATGCCGATTTTTATATCCGGTGTGGTTAGGGTGTTTAGGGCACTAAAATCCTTGGGCGTAGAGTTCAAGGGGTACGACGCAAGAGCTTATGAGAAGTGCTTTACGGAAGAGCTTGAAATAGATCTAAGTTTCTTTGAGTTCAAAATTCTCAGGATGAATATGGTCCAGCTCTATCTTGGGCCGGCTCTTACAGTTAATGAGGCTGCAATTTTATATGGTCGCAAGATAAAATCTTGCGAAGAAGATTCTTATTTTGATTTTTAGATGCTAAGCTACATTGAATAGAATCTAATATTGTCCCGCTGCAAGATGACTAGGCCGCGCCTAGATTCTGAGAAGGCGAATGATCTTCGGCGCCATAGCATGTAGTGGTTACGCCAATTTTTATGTTCATGCAGGCGCGCTAGCAGCATTAATCATAAGGGTAGCCCTAGGTCGTCTTTCGCTTCTAGACTAAGGTCATTTGACCCAGCGAGTAGCCTTTGGGCTACTCGCGATAAACCCGGGATTACAGCGCCGGGCCTCAATCTAACCGGGAGCATGATATTGACTCGTAGAATTGCGGTAGACCACGTTCGCGACAACTTTATCAGGGAGATTCAAACCGCACGAAAATTGGTTCAGTCGATTCACGCGTTGCCTCGCTACTCTCCCAAATCACAAGGTATTCATCCCTCGCATGTGCTTCAGGTAGCTGAGCTTGCATTCATGGGATTGGTTGCCTCTTGGGAAGAGTTCTTGGAAGGAACACTTGTAAGATATGTTGCCAATGCTACGACCAACTCAGGCTACAAGCCGACGGCCAAGATAGGTTATTCTGCCACATTATCAGATGCCTATGTGGTTCTATCCCAGAACCCAAACTACGATCCTGCCAAACACTACCTAAAGGTCACTGATTACCAATGGGTAGTGAAAACTGCTGACTTCCTTTTCTCGGTCCACCCCTATAGCTGTATTAGTAACCAACTGAACCTATTGAAATATGCGATTTCCATCCGTAATCGGGTCGCTCATGCTTCCGATAAGTGTAGGAAGGACTTCGTGTTAGTTGCAAAGCTATTCAAGTTTGCGGCCCCTAATGCACAGCCCTTACCACAAGGCTTCACACCAGGCAAATTGCTATTCGAAAATGTACAGCGCCACTTCCCTCAACAATGCATCCAGCGGCAAACAACTCATTTCGAGGCCTATGCGAGTTTATACGAGGTATTAGCTCGCCAGATCGTTCCCTGAAGTTGACAAGCGTTAGCACAGAATTGATTTAAACTTTGTCGTAAGCTAAGGCCGTAGTCGCTCTTCACAAAGGCAGCTATGGGTCAACGGCCGTCATTCGTGGTCACCAGACTTCGTTCCAAGTCGCACGATCATGAATGACGGTCCTTGGTAATAGAGAGGCGCGCACTCATCGAGATGATGCCCTTCGACAACGAGTTATCTCATCTCAAATAGATTTCAGCAGGTGTGGTTCATGGCCGCAGCGCCAGATCAGTTTGAGCTCGCGTACCACTTTGGGCGGCAGGGGAGCATCTTAGGCTCTGTACGAAAAGAGATGTCGCAAACACCGCATGGAACAAGCCAGGGAGACAATGGCGGCGCAACTTTTAGCGAGCTTGTCGAAGCGCGTCACGATCCGGCAGTTCTCTTTCAGCCAGCCAAACATGCGCTCGATGATGTTGCGCTGTCGGTACTTGGGCCGATCAAACAGCCTGGGTAAGCCAGGCTTGGGTTTGCGCTTCATCGAGCGCAGCGGGATGACGGGCTGCATCCGATATTGATCGCAATAGCGGCGTAGCGCGTCGGCGTCGTAGCCTTTATCGGCAAGCAGCCATTTGCAGCGTTTGCGCGGGCGGCCATTTTGGCTCGAATGTCACTGGCTTGACCGCCAGATAGTAGGAAGCGCAACGGTGTCCCGTTAGCGTCGCAGAGCATGTGGATTTTGGTTGTCAGGCCGCCGCGACTGCGGCCTAGAGCGTGATCGGCAGGCTCGTCAGGCCCCCTTTTTTCCCGGCGCCAGAAGAGGCTCGGGTTGCACGTACTGCGGTTGAGTCGATCATCCAGGTTTGCAGATCGATCAAGCCTTGCTCATTCAATCTCAGGTGCAGGCGTTTCAGCATCTGATCGAACGTCCCCTGATTTCGCCAGCCCCGAAACCGTTGATACACCGTTGACCACGGGCCGAAGCGCTCCGGCATATCTCGCCACGCAGCGCCCGAGCAGAGACCCCAGAGCACGCCATCAAGCATCAGTCGGTCGCTCAAGCGAGGCCGCCCTCGGCCATGGGTTTCGATGAAGAGATCGGAGACTACTCCCCAGGCCACGTCCAAGAGTTCCTAACGCTTTGCCATCACAGAATTCCTTTCCGTCGATGGCGGGTGACTCTACAAAATCTCGGTGTTCAAGGGGCGGCGATTGGTTTTCTCGGGATTTCGTACAGAGCCTAGCCCCGAAGGGCGCTGATGAAATTACTCGGGGACCGTACGGAGTCTTATATCTTTTTTTAACGGGGCTTTATACAGTTGAAATTAGTGACCGAATTTCTGCGACTCGCGTAAGGTAAATTTCATGATATGACTTCACACCACTCTTATATTTTTTATTAGCCAGCTGCGTATCTTTAAAGTAGTTCTCAACGAAACCATCGACTTCTTCCAGCAGGTCATTTAGGATTTTTAATGTTCGCGGTGTTTTCCAGGCAACCTTAAGCTGGGTTAAGTTAAGTAGATACTTTCGCGCAATGCTTGTTAGCTCTTCAATTTGATAAAAAGTAGCCTCAATGGTGGTTCGAAGTGCTGCTATCTTCTGATAACGATGAGCGTATTCCGCGCACTCATTAAGCATTTTCATGCTTCGCAAAGCTGGATAAAACGGATTGCCTTGGTTAAACATAAATTGGCGGTCATTTATCCTTGACCTGTCATCTGCGCCGTGTTTTTTTGCGGGCACTACCAACTCTTTAGCTTCGCGCCTACGATCGCCGATCAGCTCCTTTCCTTCAACTAGGTTGGCTAAGCAAGCGTTATATTTAAAGACAAAACGCTCCTCCACCAAGTGTTCAATTAACCTCTCTTGCTTGAGAGATACCACCTGTGAAATAGAATAGCCTGCAAGAACTAATCCGGTGACTGCTTCTATACTTGAAAGCGCTCGTGCTAAACCCAGAGGTTGCAGGTCGCCGTATCCGAGCGTTGTCACTGTTACTAAGCTAAAATAGCAAGCATCGCTGAAGCTAACACATGAGAGATTTTGGAAGACTGGAAACTTTGCGAGTGAAAGACCCCAGTAAAATACGGCGAATAGCAACACTACAAAAAAAAAATAAAGGGTAAGCCTGACTATCAATCGAATATATTGCTTATTGGTTGGATACATTGTTGACCGTCCTTGCTCAAGCCATGGATAGAGATGGTTCTACCATCCTCCGAGTAGATCTGCAAGAAAACGCGCATAGTTGAAAAATTTACTCGGATGATGCATAATTTTCGATTACCACAATTTATGCAGGGAAGCAAGATGAGTGACATGGAAAAAGCAAATATTTTACATCAATTAAAAACGTACTTTGATGTTTCTCCAGAGGTTCTTGACACTCTGCTTGACCAAATATCGAACAAGTCTGTTAAGGATAATTTCAAGCGGATCACTAGTGGGTTGACTATTGAGGATAACTATAAGCATTTGTACTCTTCTTTGCCCTGGATCAAGAACATTAGTGGACTTCATCAAGCTCAGGCAGAGAAATACAAAAAGAAATTCCAAATTCCAGATTACTCACTGCTAATTGAAAATTCTCAAAAAGACACCTTTCCTTTATTAGTAGACGTCAAATATGTAAAAGGTGCCGCCCAAAATTGCACTATAATTCCGAAGCAAAAGCATACCCTGCGCGAATACGCAAAGGCTCACCGGCAGCCGTTGTTGGTCGCAATATACTGGGAGTTTATAGGTTACTGGACGCACACCTGTCTTTCTCACTTTGGGGGCAAAAAAAATAATAAGATTGATTGGCAGACCGCAATTCGTAATGATCTGTCGCATATGCTGAGCGACTACACCTTTCTAATTAACGAGCCATTTTATAGAAAAACTGTCTTTCCGAAGCCGGCTGATCACTCGGATGGAAACGTCGCGCGCCACGAAATTTATGGGAAATATGACTCGGTTTTCATTGGTCGAGATGTGAATTCTCTCTTTAGAGAGGATGAGCCGTTTTACTCAATGGTGATTGATGCGAATTTTAACGCAACTTCTGTTTCAGTTGAAGAGCAGGAGGATAGAATCTGTCTTACTGAGGAGTTTTCTCGTCAGCCAAGCATGATAAAGATTAGCCAGTGGTTGTTGAATTTTACTCAGTTTATGAGCATTAAGCAGTCGATGGCAGTCAATGATATGCATGTTTTGGAAATGGCGAGAAACATTATAGTTGATCTTATGCATAGGCTCGGGTATTCATTGAGCTATAATATTCCTTCTGATAAGAATAAGTGCACTGACGAACTTTTTGAGCTCGCTTATAAGGACACAACTGTGATGTACAAGTATCGTCGCAGCTAGGTGCTGTACGAAATGAGGTCTTGTGAACTTCGTCGGCAGTAGGCCAATGTGGCCATAGTCGAATAATTTCTGTGTTGCAGTAACTAGTGGCCGGTCGGCGATGCTCCTTAACGCTTGAGAAAAATTCGCTCTTGGTATTCTGGATTTTCGAATAGCTGTGGCCAATTTAATTGAATAAAGGGGATGGGTCAAAGCATGACAGTGAGCGTTGGGAGATACACTTATGTGAGGTCTGCTTTTTTCGTGGTGAGTCGGCAGACATCGCAAACAACATCACTGACGCCTTCAATTTCGACTATGCCGATAACTTTCATCCCTATCTCCTTGCGTCAGCGAGCGCATGAGAGCAGATCCGCCCCGAAGGATCGCGTGCAGGGTCGCTGCTACTGGTATACACCCAAGCGAGCGCGTTCCAAGTAGTCCATCACAACCTTGAAACCCACCGAGGTATCAAGCATCTCGAAGGGAACCATACCTGACAGATGCTTACATGGCCGTCCCAGCCAATGCTCGGCTAGGGCTTGAGAGCCGAAGACCGTGACAGCAAGATCCAAGCCTTGGGCGTACTGGACCGCGACTGCACTCTGCTGGGGATTCAACCGGACTTCGTTATGGGGAGCACTCAGCCGCTGGATAGTCCGAGAAGACTTCCCCATGATTTGCTCCAGTAGCTTGCGGGCCTTGAACAGGCACGACGAGTGGACCATAACCTGGACATCACTCAGGGCGAAACCAGCTTTAACAAGCTGCAGGATGTCCAGTTGGCTCAAGCTTCCTGATTCAGCTTGGGTCAACAGGAACATCGGTGGTTGAGCTACCGCCCCTCCTTGAGGACTCAATAATGATGAACTCATTGCACTGACCTCCCTATGATCTGGATGCCAGATTAAATCCGTTTCACTCTCATAGCACTAGAATGCTGCTCAAGGGGGCTGAGTACACAGCTATATGAACTGGCCTTCTCATGCGTCGAAATCCATTTCGGCCTGATGAGGAGGCGCTTCCCTGGCACACAGTGGCTGCAGGGTGAGCTTTTTCATGATGATGTCGGCGAGCGGTATAGACTTGGCTTGTACCTCTGTCTCCGGCCAACTCATTGGCTGGCCAAGTAGGCTTTCAGGCTCAGGGAGCCTTCCCCAGTTTTGGACGTCAGGCGCCTCAAATCCAGCCATCAGCGCACGCTCAAGCCAATAACCTTCAAAGTAGGTTGCATTGCTTTGGGTGCCTGCGACCCAAGTCAACACGGCAGCGCGAACCTCCACCTGCTCATGTTTTGCCCATTCAAATAGCGCGTACGAGCTGTGCCCCACTCTGGCGTGATTGAAATGCTCTCGCAGGCGCTTGCGCAGGTTAGCTGCCTGGCCGATGTAACAGGCTTTACGAATACCGTCATCGCTCTGTGCGGTCAGCGAGTAAATCCAGTAGCCGCCTGTCTCCGTTCGACGCACGATTTTCTCAGGGCCTGGCGGCGGACGGTCTTTGAAGTCAAATCGGACTCTGAGCCGCTTTCCGCTCTTGCAGAGGAAGCCGGCGTAGTCACGACCGTTACGCGTGACGCTCAGGTCGTTGCTCGCGGCTACTGCGAGTAGCTGCTGTCGAGTTCGAATCAGCCCAGCATCAATCGCGGCCTGCATGGTGCTCCTCAGCCGCCTGGCATGTTCGATAGCTTCCCGGTCCATTTGGGCTCCTGATGGCTCTTTGCAATCGGAGCCTACGGTCAACAGTGCGGGTATGGCAATTCACGCGTTGAGCAAAGCAGCCCCAGAGAACGCGCCGGACCCATTTCTCGACTACTGTTTGGTGGCTATTAGACTTGTCATCTAAGGCTTACACGGGATCGGGAGCGGACGGATATGCGGGTTGCACGGCTGCAGATTGAGAATTTTCGGGGTATTAAGCGTGCGGATGTCTTGTTGCCCAAGCATGCCGTCGTCGTCGGTGACAACAACATCGGTAAGTCAACGTTGTTGGAGGCGGTTGATCTCGTCCTAGGCCCCGAGCGACTCTCGCGTCGGCCAGTGATTGATGAGCACGATTTTTATGCGGGGGAATATGTCGATCTACAGGGGCAACCAGTCAACATCACCATTGAAGCAGTGATCACTGATCTGAACCCGGACCAGGAAATGCGTTTCCGGGATCACATCGAGTGGTGGGATAACGGTACGGGAGATCTGCTCGGGGGCCCGCCAGCAGAGGGTACCGACGAGCAAATGGTTCAGGCCTGTTTACGCGTCGTTTTTGTCGGTAGCTACGATGCTGATGAGGATGATTTCACTGGCACCACGTATTTCTGTTCGCCGATGAAACAGGATGGGTCCTACGATTTCTTCAGGACGGCCGATAAGCGTGTCTGTGGCTTTCTGTACCTGCGCACGATCCGAACCGGCAGTCGTGCGTTGAGCCTTGAACGTGGCTCGCTCCTGGACATTATTTTGCGGTTGCAGGACAACAAGAACTTCAAGATCTGGGAAGGACTCCTAGTTGAGCTTCGACAGTTGCAGGTTGCAACTGATCCTGAGATTGGGATCAACGACATCCTGGCGAATGTGCAGGCCTCAATCCGCGGCTACATGCCCAGCGATGACGGCAGCGATCCCCAAATGCGAGTCACGCAACTGACGCGTGAGTCTCTGCGGAAAGCGTTAACTGTCTTCATGGCAACCGGTGCGCAGCGCAGTGATGGCGAAGCGCATGCAGCACCATTTCAGAGCCAAGGTACCGGTACTATTAACATGATGGTGCTGGCACTTCTGTCGCTAATCGCGGAACTGAAGCAAAACGTGATTTTTGCGATGGAGGAGCCTGAGATTGCAATCCCGCCGCACATTCAGAAACGCATCATCAACGGGGTGCGCAGCAAGTCAGCCCAAGCGCTGTTTACCTCGCATTCGCCCTACGTGCTCGAAGAGTTCGAACCCGAGCAGGTCATCGTCATCAGCCGAAACGATGGGGAGCTGAGTGCCATGCCTGCTGGGCTCCCGCCTGGCATCAAAGCAAAAATGTACCGGCAGGATATGCGGCTGCGTGTTTGTGAGGCCCTTCTAGCACGTCGAGTGCTGATTGCCGAAGGCCGGACAGAATACGACGCTTGGCCTGCCGTAGCGCGACTGCTTCATCAGCAGGAGCCAGAATCATTTATGCCGCTTGAGGCCTTGGGCATCCCAATCATCGATGCGACGACTGACTCGCTGATCGCTCCGATGGGTGCCTACTACCGCAGGCTCGGGAAGAAGGTCTATGCCGTTTTCGACGAGCAGGCACCCGAGCAATTGGAAGCTATTAGGGCGTCGGTCGACTACCCCTATCAAGCGCCTGAGAAAGGTTTTGAGAACGTCGTTCTCAAAGGAATCGATGAGGAAGTGTTGCGTGGTTGGGCTGCGTCTCTGATTGAAAGCGGTGCTTGGCCTTCAGACCTAAGGGACAAAGCCCCGGGCCCTGATGCCACGAAGGATGACGTAGCAGCGATTCTAGGGGTGCTGCTGAAGCGCTGGAAAGGCGATGGTGCTGCTGCCAGCTTGCTTTGTACCGCCATGACCCGACACCACCTCCCGGAATTCATTGTCAGCACCCTCGAGAGCATTACAGCCACAATTGTCCCAAAGAAGCCCGAGCCTGAACTTCCAGAACTGGATGATGACCTTCTCGATTTGGTCGGGCCTTAACAGATGATGGTGCTAGATCAGTCTAGACGGGATGTTATTGACTCCCCCACCCATCTGGTCGTGATGGGGGGGCCTGGCTCAGGGAAAACCACAGTCGCATTGCTTAAAGCTGAAGCATTTCTAGGCCGACTAGACCTCACAGAGTATCAGCAGGTGCTGTTCCTGAGCTTCGCCAGAGCAACGGTCGCAAGGGTTGCGGAACAGGCCGGGAAAATGCTGCCGAAACTCGAGCAGGCTCGGCTCGAGGTCAACACCTACCATGGCTTCGCGTGGAATTTGCTGCGCAGCCATGGCTATTTGCTACGCAATGGGCGTCCCTTATCACTGCTTCCTCCGCCAGAGGCTGCTGCGCGATTGTCCACATTGAGCAAAGAGCAGATAGCGTTGGAGAAAACCAAGCTGCTCGAGGAGGAGGGACTGCTGCACTTCGACCTGTTCGCCAGCAATGCTGCCATGTTGCTGGAGAGAAGCCAGTCGCTGCAACGCATCTACGGCAACAGCTATCCACTTATCATCCTCGACGAGTTCCAGGACACGAACGAGGATGAGTGGCGTTTCATTCGAGCGCTGACTCGACATAGCCAGGTAGTGGCTTTGGCTGACCCGGAACAACGAATCTACGAATTCCGCGGTGCTAGTGCTAGCAGGATTCAAGAGTTCGAAGACGCCTACCGCCCCGCCTCCTTTTCTTTTGGGATGGAAAATCACCGGAGCACAGGGACCGACATTGTCCAGTTCGGCAACGATCTGCTGACAGGAGCCAATAGGTGCAGAGCCTACACCCATGTGTCGGTGACACCCTATGCCCCGCGCAAAGGGATGCTTCATCGGGCTTTCAAATTCGCCGTTTTGACCGCCATTGCGCGGCTGAACAGAGGCGACCGTGATTGGTCGCTAGCAATTCTGGTGCCCAGCAAGAGCTTCATGGCAGAGGTTTCCGCGTATCTGTCGAGTGACTCGGATAGTTTGCCGAGACTTTCCCATGAGGTTGCGTTCGACCAAGAGGCTGCGGCGCTCTCTGCTACAGCTATAGCCGCGCTTCTCGAAGGCGGCGCGACTGCAGAAATCATTACTGAAAGGTTGCTCAGAAATTTATGTGCTCACCTGCGTGGTAGGAAAGGCGAGAATGCCCCCAGCAAGCAGCATTTGGAATTGGTGCTCGCCCTGGAGCAATTGTTCGGTGGACAAGCGCTTCGTCGAGTGCCGCACAAGAGGGTTCTTGCTGCCGCACAAGTCATCGCGGTCCAGCGCATTGACCTGCAATTGACTGGCGACCCACAGCTTGACTGGATTGCCACGCGGCAGCTGTTGGATTCAAGCACCGAGCAGGCCTTCAATCAGATAGGTATCGATGGCCGGTATGTGCGCTTGCTGGGGAAGGGATCGCTACTTCGAAGCCGTTTGGGTGAGTTGTGGCGCTTAGCTGAAGGTTACCCAGGAGCAGAGAGGCTAGTGCGAGATGCTCTTATTCAGGATCACTTCCAAGCTGTCACCAAGGACTGGAAGGGCCTCCATCTCATGACCATGCACAAGTCGAAGGGAAAGGAATTCACGGAGGTCATTCTCTATGAGGGCGTCATGAAGGGACGTTTTGTACCGACCGAAGCAACTCCAGATCGCATGCGCCAGGCCCGCTTGGCCATGCGTGTCGCGGTCACTCGTGCAATGAAGAGGGTCACCATTTTGACGCCGACTGGACGGAATCGCTGCCCGTTGCTTTGAACGCAAGAGAATGCCTCAATTGGTGTGGCCGCCTGGGATCATCGAGCTGTTACCGATGTGCGGCTGAGTGGACGAAGTTGCCCGCAGCTGCCGTCAGGCGGAGAAGGTGATCTACCTCCAGAGCAGACGGCTAAAGAGAAATTCAGATTTTCTGTGGACATTCATTTTCCGCGACAAGTCCATACAAAACAATCGGTTAAATAAATGTCCATGACTGACAATTAGTCGGTGCGATGTCAACGTCTGATGGTTGCCGTGGCGTGCCACGGTGCTTGATGGACCTGTGAACCCCCGTAATCGCTAGGCGATACGGGGGTTTTCACTTTTGGCAAATGCAAAAAATGCTGCAGAGGCTTACGGCTTCAGATGATGAAATCACACCAGAAAAGCCTGCATCAGTAAGTACTGTGCAAGAATTTCTTGATCCTGTACGCCAGGTTTTCAAGGGTTCGGGTGCTGTAATGCTGGGGATCCCACGCAGCGTGCAACGTGATGCCCAGGCTCAGCTCCGGCGTTCGCGCAGATGCCTGGATCAACACTCCGTAAAGGCCGTACTGTGGCAAGTCAGTGATGACTCCTACACTACGATTGTTTGCTGTCAACGCCTGAATGGTTTGCGATTGATCGCCCTCCTCCACCGACGCATAGCACAAACCTTCTCGGGTCATGGCCAGGTCCAGTTCCAAACGGCTGACGCTGGTATTGCTCGGCAGCAACAGGGATTGGTCGGCCAATTCCGCCAGCGTTACCATGGTAAGACGATTGATAGCCCAGGGATGCTCATTAGTGACATAGGCACGCAGTGGTACCAATCCCGACTGCACGCTGGGTTCCTTCTGAATCTTTCAGGACTAGCCTCGGCGCACTAGCTTTTCGGCCGTCGTTTATCAAGCAGCGTTTGTTCCTGTAGCCAATCAAACTTTCAACAGCCGATAGAACCTCCACAGCCATGTCAGAAGGTTTCACAGCATTGCCGTCTCTCAACGCACTTCGCATGTTCGAGGTAGTTGCCCGTCATCTGAATTTTCGCCTGGCCGCCGAGGAACTGGGCGTGACGCAGGCTGCCGTTGCGCAGCAGATCCGTGGCCTGGAGGCGAGCCTCGAGGTGCGCCTGTTCGAGCGCCTGCCCCGAGGGCTGGGAATGACGGATGCGGGACGTGCCTACAGCGGGAGCGTGCGCAGTGCATTGGCGATGATCGACGAAGCAACCCGCTTGCTGAAACCGGAGCCGTCTCATCTGACAGTCAGCGTGACCCCGACCTTTGCCTCGAAATGGCTTATTCCGAAGCTGGGCGCCTTTGCCGAAGACAACCCGGACATCGACTTGCGGGTGCTGGCGACCGACCGGCTTTCACACTTTCATACCGATAGCGTCGATATCGCCGTTCGCTACGGGCAACCGCCGTTCGGGGCCGGGCTGAACGCCGAGCTGTTGATGGAGCAACGCATCGTCGCAGTGGCGAGCCCGGGCTTGCTTGAAGACAAGGGAATGCCAGACAGCTTCGAACGCTTGCAAGACTTCCTGGTGCTCCACGATGCACACGATTTCTGGCCCGAATTCACCTCCGCTCTATTCCCCGAACACACGCAGGCCACCGGCAAGAACATGCGTTTCAACCAGACTTCGCTGGCGATCGAGGCTGCTATCAATGGACAGGGCATTACCTTGGCCAGTCATGCATTCGTAAAGCAGGATATCGCCGCAGGACGGCTCGTCCAGATGTCTCCCCAGCAACTGCGGCTCGACAAAGCGTTCTATCTTGTATGGCCGCGCAGGGCCAAGGAATCTCCGGCTCTGCAGGTCGTCAAGGACTGGCTGAAACGCCAGGCAGCCGATAGTTGAGCTATCGGCAAGGTAAAGCCTGACTGTCTCCCCCAGGCAATGGGCTGCTGCTACGGTAGGGGCACATGAAAGTGTGATCCGCATTTCCCAGGAGGCAGCATGACAGTCGAAAAAGTAGCAATCATCACCGCCGGTGGTAGTGGCATGGGCGCGGCCGCCGCACGAAAACTCGCCACCGACGGTTTCAGGGTCGGCATTCTGTCCTCCTCGGGCAAGGGTGAGGCCCTGGCCAATGAATTGGGCGGTGTCGGGTTTACCGGCAGCAACCAGTCAGTGGAAGATCTGCAGCATCTGGTCGACGGTGTCATGTCGAAATGGGGACGCATCGACGTATTGGTCAACAGCGCCGGCCACGGTCCTCGCGCGCCAATCCTGGAAATCTCCGACGAAGACTGGCACAAGGGCATGGACACCTACCTGCTCAACGTCATCCGCCCGACCCGGCTGGTCACGCCGATCATGCAGCGCCAGAAAGGTGGTGTGATCATCAACATTTCCACCGCCTGGGCCTTCGAACCCATGGATCTGTTCCCCACTTCCGCTGTTTTCCGCTCGGGCCTGGCAGCCTTCACCAAGATCTTCGCGGACAACTATGCGGGCGATAACGTACGGATCAACAATATATTGCCAGGCTGGATCGACAGCCTGCCGGCCACCGACGAGCGCCGCGACAGCGTGCCTCTCAAGCGATACGGCACCAGCGAGGAGATTGCCGCCACCATCGCTTTTCTGGCCAGTGAGGGGGCCGCCTACATCACCGGACAGAACATCAAGGTAGACGGCGGTGTGACGCGCAGCGTCTGATTGCGCAGGATCGCGTCCTGGCGCGGTCCGCTTTTTCCATCGATGCGAATGCAGCGCTGCATCAGGGGTATCAGCCAGGCTCCCGAGCTGATACCCGTCCACTCTCACGCCCGCTCGGGCACCGGCGCCTTGACCGGCACAGTGACGCCCTCGCCTGCCAGGCTTTTCTGGAGCGCGGTCGGCAGCGACTCGACATACAGCGTCCTGGCCGGGAAGGCGAACTTGACGCCTATCTTGGCGAACGCTTCCATCATGGCGATATTGATGGCCTGCTGAACGTCCATGTACACGTTGTAGCTGGGGTCGAGCACGATGTAGACGGTCTCGAAGTCCAGCGAATACTCGCCGAAACCGAGGAAGTGCGAACGGTCGAAGCGCGCAAGCTTCTGCTCGCGGATGATGCGCTCGACCTGCTGGGTGACCTGCTTGACCTGCTCGGGCGTGCTGCCGTGAGTGAGGCTGAACTTGAAGACGATACGTCGCTCTTGCAGGCGCTTGTAGTTCTGGATGGTGCTGCCGATCATCTCGGCGTTGGCCATGACGATCTGCTCGCCGCCCAGGCTGCGGATACGCGTGGTCTTGAGGCCGACATGCTCCACGGTACCCGCCAATGAGCCCACGACGATGAAGTCGCCCACTTCGAATGGCTTGTCCACCGCGATCGACAGGGAGGCGAAGACGTCGCCGAGGATGTTCTGCACGGCGAGCGCGATCGCAATACCGCCTACGCCAAGGCTGGCCACGAAGGCGGTGATGTTGACACCCAGATTGGACAGCATGGCCAGGATGACGACGGCCCACAGCAGGACCTTCGCGCCCCAAAGCGACAACGTGGCCAATGCGCTGCCACTGTAGTTTTCGGAGTGGCTATGCCTCTTGAAATAGCGCAGCATCGCCAGCGCAATGGCCCGACTGGCCCAGAGACCGACTTGCAGGGCCACGACCACGAACCACAAGCTGCTTACCCTGGAAGCCCAGCGCTCCGGAAGGTCGAGAACACCGATACCAACCAGGATCGAGCCCAGGAGCAACAGCGTATTGCTGGTACTGGACAACACGTCGATCGCGATCTGGCTGACATGTGAACCTCGCTTGCCACTGCGTGCCTTGAGGTTCCTCATTATGAAACCAATGCCCGCACGTGCGATGGTGAAGCTCAGGGTGGTAGCGCACAGCGCCAGGAACCAGTTGGCAAGTGTAATGCCAAGGAATTCGGTTTCGGTGATGACGGCTAGGAACCCTAGATCCATGATCGTTGTACCTCACTGCTGGGTGTTAGCTGAATGCCCGGCCCTCTCAGAGCCCTGTAGTCCAGGTGAGCGCAAAAGCGCTGGCCGGTAGAGAAACTCGGTTCGGTATGACCGCTTGGGCGTGCCGCTACCGTCTGGGTTTCGAGGCCCATGGTGCGGGTTTGTCCAAATTTTTTTTCCAGCGGATCCTGTCTTGGCCTCAAAAAGCGCTATCTGGGGCGTATGAACACTGTAGGAAGAGCTTGTATTGCGAATGGTCGAGCGGGCTGTTCCAGCTCAGGCTGGGCAACGTAATTGGAGGATGGTCGAGCGGGGTGTGATGCTTTCCGGGAGAAACCACCGTGCCGCGCGGCGAAGCACGCGGCACTTGGCATCAGGCGTCCTTGCCTTGGACAAGACCCGAGCCCAAGTCGACCCCAGTGATCGGGTTGGCGTCAGGGTCAGACTTGGTGCGCAGCTTCATGGCTTCCAGCACGTCGTAGTCGGCTGCATCGAGTTGAACCGACGCGGTCCCATCCCCGCCATCCACGGCAGGCTCCGGCGACTCCACGTACTCCCATTCTTCGCCTTGGTTCCAAGGCCCACGCATGTTCGGTTCGCCCGACATGTTGAAGTACTTGTTGGTGAACTCTGGATTGCCTGGCAGCTTGCCTTGCGGGAAGTTCGGCTGGATGGCATGCAGCGCCTTTTCAAAGGACATCTGATGAGCGATTTCGCGGGTCATGAGGAACCCGAGCGCTTCCTTGACGCCTGGATCATCGGTGACATTCATCAAACGCTCATAGACGATCTTCGCCCGCGCTTCCGCTGCGATGTTGGAGCGGAAATCGGCGGTCGGCTCGCCGATAGTGTCGATATAGGCCGCGGACCAAGGTACACCGGCCGAGTTGGTCAGTGGCGCACCTGCGCCATACAGCAGGCTGGTGATGTGCGAATCGTTGCCGGCGCCGTTTATGGCCCGGTAGAGCTCGCCTTCTTCCTCGACACCTTCGGCCAACTGGCCTTTGGCGCCCTTGTTGAGCATCACGATAATGGAGCCGACGATTTCGAGGTGGCTCAACTCCTCGGTGGCGATGTCCATCAGCAGGTCCTTGCGGCCTGGATCATCCTCGGCGAGCGCTTGGGTGAAATAGCGACCTGCCGCAGCCAGTTCACCTTGGGCACCACCGAATTGCTCCAGCAGCAGATTGGCCAGGCCAGGATTCGGACGGGCGACACGAACGGTATATTGGAGACGCTTGTTATGCATGAACATGTGCGTTTTCCTCAGGCTATTCTCAGGGAAGCGTGTGATCGACCATTGCTGGCGTGATGGACGCATTCAGTATTGAGAAGGGCTATGCGAGGCAAAGAGTCCATCCGATTGATGACTCCAAGATGAGCGGTGGTCTTTCGAGAGTTCCATGTAATATACGAATCACCTGGATATCCTGTGGCTATCGTCGTAGAAAAACACTTTTATGGATCAAGAGACGTGCCAGGGTTGCCGGGTGGGTTCTATCGGTTGTGGTTGCTCGTGGGAGGCAGGCGTATTTGATCCTGCTTGGGACACCGCACAACAAGAGCAAGTCTGTCCTCAAGACACCTGAAGGCAGCGAGCTAGCCGACAGATTGCCGATCAATGCCTATCGCCAAGGTCGGATGATCCGGCGCCTGCTGGAAATCGAGACCTACCGCATGATGACGTCCTTGACCTTGGATAAGGCCAAGGCATCGAGTGCCGAGCTGAACGCCTTCGACAAGACCCTGCTCGACCTGTCCCAACGTAGCGCCAGCGTCGACGGTCACGATTCCAAGGCTTTGCTCGAGGCGATTGCCCATCTGTCGCGGCAGGTAGTCAGCCGCACGGTACGCACCTGTCACCGCTTCGGTGCGACCAAGGCTTACGCACAGCTGGTATTCGAGCGCCTGGGCGAGCTGCGCGAAAGCCATGTCGGAGATTGCCAGCAGCTGGGGTGTTCATCGAGGGTCGATTCAAGCCCACCGTGCGCTCCTGCGCGGCGACCGACCAGCGTCTGGAACAACTGGCGAAGAATGTCGCCAACCTGGGCGACCTGCTGCAGGCGCGGGTGCAGGTCGAGATGGAGGAGCAGAACGCCGAGACCCTGCGCAGCCTGAACACCCGTGCCGATGCCCAGGTCAAGATCCAGCGAGCGGTGGAAGGCTTGTCCATCATCGCCATCACCTACTACCTGCTGAACCTTTTCAAACTGCTCTACAGTGGCTTGAACGTGCTTGGCACGCAGCTCACGTCGCGCGACGCGCTGTTGCGCATGGCACCGCCCGTGCTGCTGGTCCCGCTGCTGATCCTGCTCCGGATCAGGCGGGCCAAGCAGCACTGAAACGACGGTTCAGGACGCGTCGTCTACCGGGCGCAGCGTGTCCTGCAGCAAGACCATGCTCTGTGGCGTCGACAGCGCGATGCCCTTGTCACGCAAGCGACCGAGAATGGTGAACAGCAGGTCGCTGCGGGTTCCGGACACAACACGGGGCCCTGCCACGTAACCGCTCGCGCTCATGACCATCCCCGCGCTGGTGAGGTCCTTGAAGGTCACCGAAGGCGCTGGCGCGTCGAGAATCGACTCATGCTCGGCGTAGGCCTGGAGCAGTAGTTCACGCACCTCTCCCGCATCGGTGTCCAGCGGCAAGGTCAGGGTGATCCCCACCACGCCCAGGGCGTTGGCCATGGTCACGTTGCGCACGTTCTGCGAGATGAACTGGGAGTTGGGCACGATCACGGTGGAGCGGTCCGACATCTGGATCTCCGTGGCACGCACATTGATCCGCCGGATGTCTCCCTCGACACCCGCCAGGCTGACCCAGTCGCCGACCTTCACCGGGCGCTCGGTCAGCAGGATCAGGCCGGAGATGAAGTTCTGCACGATGGCCTGCAGACCGAAACCGATACCCACCGACAGCGCGCTCACGACCCAGGTCAGGCTGGTCAGGTTGATGTGCAGGGTCGACATCACGAACATCGCCAGGAGCAGGAAGCCGAGGTAACCCACCAGGGTCACCAAGGAGGCCCGCATGCCGGCGTCCATGTCGGTCTCGGGCAGCAGACGATCGTTCAGCCAGCGCTTGACCACGCGAATCGCGAACAGGCCGCCGAAAAATATCGCGACCGCAATGAAGATGTCCTGCGGCACGATGTCCAGGTTGCCGAGGATCTTGCCGCCGCTTCCATCCCATTCGGAAAGGCTCGACAACAGTTCGCCGGGGCTGGTGCCAGACGGCATGAAGATGAGCAGCACGGCGATGAACAGCAGCAAGGTGCGACTGACACCGGCCAGGACGGTACTGGCCTGGGCCTGGTGCCGCGGGGCCAATCCCAGGGCGGAAGCCAGCTTGAGGCCGTCGGGCTGGTGCGGCGATAGCAGGCTTTCGCAGAGGTCACCGAATGCGGCAATGAGCAGATAGGCACAGGTGACCACCACGCTGACCCATAGCAGCTTCGCGGTGAGGAAGTAGGCCAGTGTCAGGTAGCCGGTCAGCAAGGTGAGCAGGATGAGGCCGACCCACACGGTGATCACGAAAGGAATCAGGCCGGCCAGCCCCGCCGGACGCGCGATCCCATGCGTGCGACGGATGCGCCGATAGCGCATGAGCGCGGCCGCGAAGATCAACGACACGACCAGTGCGGTGATGCCGTTGGTCGCCACGGTCAAGGCCAGACTGCTGGCAATCACGCTGTTGATGCGCTCCTGGGTCAGCAGGAGCATCAACGCCGTGGCCAGCAGTGGTGGGAACCAGTGCAGCGCGTGAGCGACCTCGTCGGGGATCGGCGGCAAGCGCCAGCTCGGCCGCTGCAGCATGAGCACGGCCCGGCCGAGCCCGGCGATAAAGGCGCAGAAGACCGCCAGGGTAAGGAGCTGGTTGATCAGGCTGGCGACATCGCTGCCCAGCACGGCGCTGCTTTCCAGCCCCCAACGCACCAGGGACACGGCACCGCCGATGGTGATCAGGGTCGCCACGCCGACGCTCAGCGCGAAGGCGCTACGACGTAGCCGACCTTCCGGCAGCCAGCGGATCACCGCCCAGGCCAACCCACGCTCGAGCAGCAGACGACCCAGGGTCCAAACCAACAAGGCGGCGATCAGGCTGGAAATGAACAAGACGCGGTTCTGCGCGCTGAAGGCGCTGCTGATCGCGGTCGCGGCTTCGCCCCTGAGGTCTCGCAGGCGCCCGAGGTCATCATCGGTAGGACGGATGATACTGGACCAGAACGCAGGGCTCAGCGGGCTCGCCGCGCGGCTGGTGATCTGTGAGTTGAACAGGCTGCGGCGCAGGTTGACGATCTGCGTCGACAGGTCGCGGGCTGACTGAGTCACCTGGATGGCCTGTTGCTGCTGAGCGAGCAGCGTTTTCTTCTGCGCGTTCAGTTGCTGGCGCTGACGTGTCAACGTTTCGGCCTCGTCCGGCAACACCGGGCCCAGCACATTGAGCTGATCGTCCAAGCGTGCCAGATCACTGGTGCGCGACACGCTGAGAGCATCGGCCTGGCGCTGCACCTGAAGGGCTGCCTGACGCAGTTGGGCCAGCAGGTCGTCGTTGGCATTGCTGGTAACGCCCTGCCGGATCAGGTCGAGCCGGTCATTGAGCTGGTCCAGGCTGGCATCTTCGGCCAATACCGGCAGGTCGCCCGTCACCACGCGCGAAGCCGGGACGGACGGTGCCGACCAGGCCGGGGTCGCCACAGTCAGCAAAAGAGAAAATATCCCCAGGCAAATGACTCTAAGGCTGATACGCATGGAATTACCTTCCTCCCATCAAGACAGGGCGGGGATTCTACGCTGCTTGCGCGCCTCAGGTGAGCGCTGTTTCGCGCTCCAGCAACTGTCGTTTGCGCTCCACGCCCCAGCGGTAGCCACTGATATCGCCGTCACGGCGTACCACGCGATGACAAGGTATGGCTACAGCGATGTGGTTGGCAGCGCAGGCCAGGGCCACGGCGCGTACGGCCTTGGGCGCGCCAATGCGTTCGGCGAGCTCGGTATAGCTGACGCGGCTGCCGGCCGGGACCTCGCGCAAGGCCTGCCAGACACGCTCCTGAAAGACCGTGCCCTGGATATCCAGCGGCAGGTCCAGGCCCAATCCAGGATGCTCGACAAAACCCACCACCTGCGCGACCAACTGCTCGAACTGCGCATCGCCGCCAATCAGTCGGGCTTTCGGAAAACGTGCCTCCAAACTACGCAACAGCGGTTCCGGGTCATCACCCAGAAGAATCGCGCAGATTCCGCGCTCGCTCCGGGCAACCAGGATAGCCCCCAGGAAGCATTGGCCAAGGGCGAAGCGAATGGTGGCGCCCACCCCGCCCGCACGGTACTCGCGTGGGCGCATGCCCAGGCGGTGTCCGACGCTTTCATACAACCGGCTGTTGGAATTGAAGCCTGCTTCATAGATGGCATCGGTGATCGAAGTGCACGGGTCATCCAATGCCTCGCGCAGGCGCTTGGCACGATACGCCATGGCATAGGCCTTGGGCGACAGGCCGGTCTCGGCCTTGAACTGGCGTTGCAGGTGATAGGGACTCATCGCCAGTCGCCTGCCCAATTCCTCGAGCCCGAGGTCGGCATCGCTGTTCTCGATCAAGGTGCAGGCGCGTGCTACCCAGGCCGCGCGCCGGTTGTTCGAGTCAGGGTTCGCGTTGCAGCGCAGACAGGCACGATAACCCGCGCTTTCCGCCATTGCAGGCGTCAGGAAGAACTCGACGTTGTGCTGGCGTGGAGCACGCGAGCTGCAACCCGGCTGGCAATAGATCCCGGTGGTCCGTACGGCATAGACGAACTGGCCAGCCGCACTGGCATCGCGGGCCTGGACGGCACGCCAGCGCTGTTCGTCGGTTGTGAAGCATGGCGTAGGTTTCACATTGCCTCCCGTCCCTTCAGGCGCGGCCTGAGCAGGGCACTGTTCAATGCAGCGGAGCGCCGCGCTGGCTCAAGCCCGCCATAGATACCAGGATGCTACCGTGCGATGAGGGCTCCAGGGGCCAGCCAACGCACGCATCTGCGCCGGCGTCGGGGCTTTTTCAAAACCCTTGATTCGCCGGTACCCCTCGCGCACGGCAAAGTCATCCACCGGTAGTATGTCGGAGCGTTCGAGGCAGTAGATCAGCAACATCTCGACGGTCCAGCGGCCAACGCCGGGCAGGACCACCAGTCGCTCGATCAGCGCATCGTCATGCAACGCCAGGGCCTCTTCCCGCGTGGGCACCGTACCCTGCAACCGCGCCTGGGCAATGCCTCGGATCGTCGCCAATTTGTTGGCCGAAAAACCGCAGGCACGCAAGGCCTGGGGATCGAGGGCCAGCAGTTGCTCGGGCGAGGGGAAATCCACGTCCGGATACAACCCCAGCATGCGCCCGAGAATCGCTTCGGCCGCCCTGGCGTGCAGTTGCTGGTAGGCAATGGCGCGTACCAGGGCTTCGTACGGTTCACGCCCCGGCGTGGCGCGATGCAGGCAAGGCCCGATCGTTGCGATGTGCCGAGCCCAATCCGAATCGAGGGTTTCAAGAAAACGCGATGCGTTGCCATAGGCTTCGAGAGACAAGTCAGCCTGGATCATGACGCACTACCTGTGGTGGCCGTGGAGGACCATGTTAGCCCAGGCGGTCATTCGGTTGAACGTCGATTCTTGCGGAGCAATTGCCGAGGCGGCATCGCTCTTCCTGTGCCCCTTTCCCGCCTCGCCGAGCAAGGCGGATTTCAATCGGCCACTGCCCGCATCCGCCCCACCCGTCGGTAGGAATGACGGGCAAAGCACACGAACAGACCCGCCATCAGTGCCAATGCCATGGGCAGCCCATGAGGCGCCACATCCATGGCGGCACCGCTGACCAGCGGCCCGACCAGGCTGCCGACACCCCAGAGCAGGCCGACACTGGCATTGGCGGTCACCAGGTCCTGTCCCTTGAAACGCTGGCCGATCAGCACCAGGGCCAAGGTATAGATCCCACCGGCGACCGCGCCCAGCAGCAGCAGCAACGGCCAGAGCAGCCAGGTCATCTGCAGCAGCCAAGGCAACGCCACACCGATCGACATGGCCACCAGCCCGCACATCAGGTGCAGCCAGGTGCGCTCGCAGCGGTCGGCCAGCCAGCCCAAGGGCAGCTGAAAGAGCATGTCGCCAGCGAACACCACGGTCACCATCATCGCCGCCACACCGATGGCGAAGCCATGGCTGGTGGCGTAGACCGGCAGCAACGAAAGCACGACGGCATCGAAAAACGAGAAGAACAGCACGGCGACGCATAGCGCAGGTGCCACGCGGAAGAATCCGGCCAGGGAGAAGCTTTTGTCTCCTTCTTCCTCATGTTCGACATAGTCGTTCGGTACCGTCAGCACGATGCACAACAGCGCCAGACCGTAGCAACCCGTGACGACGCCGGTCACCCAGGGGCTGTGCGCGCCGAGCACGGCCAGCATGGCCGGCCCCAGTACTTGAAAACCGGTGAAGCTGGTGGCGTACAGCGCCATGATCTTGCCGCGATTGTGCTCCGGGCAGAGTTCATTGACCCAGGACTCGCCCAGGATGATGGCGACCCCCATGCCGATTCCCAAGCCCAGGCGCAACAGGGCCAACAGGTAGATCGAGCTGAATGCCCATTCGAGCAAGGCGATGCTCGTCATGCACAGGCCGAAGCACAACAGGTAGATGGTACGCCGAGTCAGGTGTCGACAGCAGGCATCGACCATGAAGGCCGACAGCATCATGCCGGCCGCAGGGATCGCCGATACGATGCCGATCTGCAAGGTATCGGCCCCGGCATCGAGCAGTCTCAGGGACACCAATGGCAGACTCGCGCCAAGACTGAAACCCACCACGGACACGGCAAACAGCAGGCCAGCCAGCAAACGCTTGTTCATTTCCACTCCTCATGCCCCCGTCGCTGGCGACATGGCCGCGACGGGTGACGATCACTCGACGATGTTCGAACGCAAGCGCCCGCGAACACACGGCAAGCGTGCCCGCACTTGGCGCGATCGATTCACGCGGTGGGTGGGGAGAAGGTGAAGGCGAACAGCACGCTGCGTCGACGCTTGAGCACCGTGTCGCTTGGCCACGCCTTGCGCATGGCCCCGACGAGGGGCTGGCAGAAACGACCAAGGATCGGATAACGGCGCATGCATCGACTACGCAGGATGAAAAGGAGGCGGCACTCTAGCCAAGGCCCGCCGCCTCGTCAATGTGCCTCAGCGCTTGCCGGTGGAAGGCAGGAAGATCGCCAGCAGCCCGAACAGCGGCAGGTAGGAGCACAGCCCATAGACATACTCGATCCCGCGAAGGTCGGCCAGATAGCCCAGCAGCGCGGCGCCGATGCCGCCGAAGCCGAACATCAGGCCGAAGAAGATCCCGGCGATCATCCCCACATTGCCTGGCACCAGCTCTTGGGCGTAGACGACGATGGCCGAGAACGCGGAGGCCAGGATGAAACCGATCACCACGCTGAGTACGCTGGTCCAGAACAGGTCGGCATAGGGCAGTGCCAGGGTGAAGGGGGCGACACCAAGGATCGAGAACCAGATCACCGCCTTGCGCCCGATACGATCGCCGATCGGGCCGCCGAAGAATGTGCCCGCCGCCACGGCGCCCAGGAACAGGAACAGGTGCAGCTGGGAGCTGGCTACCGAGAGGTCGAACTTCTCGATCAGGTAGAAAGTGAAGTAACTGGTGAAGCTGGCCATGTAGAAATACTTGGAGAACACCAGCAGCCCCAGCACCACCAATGCTGCGATCACTCGCTTGCGCGACAGCCCATGGGTGGCCTGCTGAGCGGCGCGGGTCTTGAACTGGTTCAGGTGATCCTTGTACCAGCGGCGCAGCAGCAAGGTCACGCCGAAGAAGAACAGCCCGGCGATACCGAACCAGGCGACATTGCCCTGACCGAACGGGATGACGATGGCTGCCGCCAACAGCGGACCGAACGCCGACCCCGCATTGCCGCCGACCTGGAACGTCGACTGTGCCAGGCCGAAGCGCCCACCCGAGGCCAGCCGGGCGATACGCGAAGTCTCCGGGTGGAAGGTGGAAGAACCGATACCGACCAGTGCCGAGGCCAGGAGGATCATCGGGAAACTGCCGACGAAGGCCAGCATGACGATGCCTGCCAGCGTGCAGAGCGTCCCGACGGGCAACAGGTTGGGCGTAGGTCGTTTGTCGGTGAAGAATCCGACCCACGGCTGGAGCAGCGAGGCGGTGATCTGGAAGGTCAGCGTGATCAGGCCGATCTGGGCGAAGCTCAGATCGTAGTTGGCCTTCAGCAGCGGATAGATCGCTGGCAGCACTGACTGGATCAGATCATTGATCAAGTGCGCCAAGGCGCAGAAGCCGATGATGCGCATCACCAGAGAGTTGCCTTGTGCAGTCGTTGTAGGACTGGCTGTGGGATTCCGAGTACTGCTGAGGGCCATGGGAAAGATCCATCCACTGGGGTCGGGATCCAATTATCCAGATACAACTGGACACAAATCCACCGCTTTCTGCCAACCCCCTACAATGCGCCTGTAAATGGTTCTCAACATACCTAGAATTTTTGCTTCGCCGTCGTCCCCTTAGGTACCCTTGCCCTCCGCGAGCAGCCAGACAATGAGTCCGATGCCAGCCTTGCAACACCAGCCTGATCCCGAGCGGAAAGCACTCGACTGGTTTTCGCGCCTGCGCCGTTTCCAGTGCGACGAAGCACTGCGCCAGTCCTTCGCCATGTGGTGCGAAACGTCGGCCAACGCATCCGCCTATGCCGAACTGGAACGCTACATCGAAGGGTCAGCGGCGACTTCAACCTGGATAGGTGCGCCGAGACCGTTGAGCAATTGGCCCGACAGCAGCACTTGCGGGTCCATGACGTGCTCGGGCACTGGTTGATCGTCCGCTGAGCCCTCACCTGGCTAACCTTTTGATCATGCGTGAGATTTTTTTCAAAGAGGGTGTTGACAGCAATTCGTTTCAGGGGAATAATGCGCGCCACTTGGCTACATAGCTCAGTTGGTTAGAGCATAGCATTCATAATGCTGGGGTCCGGGGTTCAAGTCCCTGTGTAGCCACCAAGTTCGATTTGCAGAGTTCCTGAGAAGTCTGCAAATCCATCAAGAAGCCCGCCTAGTGCGGGCTTTCTTGTTTTCGATCGCGCCCCTGGATTTCCTTCCCCCCTTTTGCGCTCCTTGCGAAAATTTCGCCTAGAACAAGGCGCCGCGCTTTAGCTAAACACAGTAATAGCCCCCAATCTGGGAAGTGCCGAGCAGGAACATCAGGGGATCGCGAATACCATTACGGCCCTACCTCGCATGAGCTGGCGCGATCTCTGCATGGAGCCTTGCCCCAAGGGCTGTCATGATAGTCGCAAGGCTGAGGCTTCCGTCCACAGACAGCGCTTTGTAAAGCCCCTCGCGAGCCAGGCCAGTATCATGTGCAAGCTGAGCCATTTCCCGGACGCGAGCAATGTCGCCCAGCGCAGCAGCAAGTAATCTCGGGTCGTTTTCCTCAAGACAGACCTCAAGATAGAAGGCTATGTCCTCTTCATTCTTCAAAGGGTCTACTGCGTCCCATTGGTCAGCTTGATATTTGTCATGGCGCCCTCCTAAAGGTCGCGAGCCAGCTTGAGTGCGGACTTGATGTCTTTGGCCTGACTGGCTTTATCGCCACCCGCCAAAAGGATGATGAGTTCATGACCGCGCTGAACGAAATATACCCGCTAGCTTGGACCATAATCGATTCGCAGCTCTGATACGCCCTCGCCGACCGACTTACAATCGCCCAGCACTCCAAGCTCAACCCGACGCAACCGAACATTGATACGGGCCTGCGCGCGGCCATCTCGCGAGGCAGCAAACCACTTCCTGTATGTGTCGGTTTGAATGAGTGCATGCATAGGCCGAATGTAAACCTTGGTTCACACCAAATTAATCTTTCCAGACTGAACGGTGAGGCGGGGTCCTGCGCCGCTGAATACCAGGCCCTCACCTTTGTTGAGCCGGCTCGACAGCCGATCTCGGGCAGAAGGAAGAACCCGCCCCGCCATCACCACCCCAGGTACGATGACCTGCCGTATCGATATGGATACGCCCAGACGGATAGCGCCCAAGCCCCATGTTCCAGGCCTGGCCATGTTGTTGCCAGAAGCGGCACAAGGGGTTCGGATCGGCCCAATCCGGGAGCAGCACATCGACCGCGAACGCTCTCATGTGGGCGCTGTCGGCCGCACCGCCCGCGCAAAGATTGAGCCGCGGATCGCGGTAGGCCGAGACCACTTCGAATTGACGCAGCTGGCCTTGATCGACCAGGGTCTTGAGCAATTGCAGGGTGGAGCGTACCGCGGGCCACTGGCTGGCTGGCGGTACCGCGAAGGGAGAGGCGCGGCAAAGACGCCAGTCGGATGCCGAACGCAGCAACTGATGGATGGGGACTACTCCATAGAGCCGCGCATCGACCAGCATTTCACGGAAACGGCGGGTTTCGTTGTCGCCAGCCCACTGCGCGAACATCCAGATATCGCGGTCGTCGGCGTGGGCTGGGAGTGAGCCTAGCAAGGCTGCTGTCACTACTGCTCTGCTCCAGCGGATCATCATTACCATTGTCCTCGGGAGGGACCTGAATGGAGTGTACTCAAGGCTCCAGGTGCACTCTCGTCTTGGTCAGCGTAGTACCTGAGCGCACTCGCCAGGGCGATCATAGATGATTTGAGAGCGGAAGAATGAAAGCGAAGGCTGGGTTGAAAGCCTAGAAATACGCATTGACGATATCATCCTTGTCCTGGCCAGCACCTTCCGAGCCATCAGCCTCGACGATCCGCGGAAACTGCGGATCGGAAGCGATAATCAGAACGAGCTCGTCTTTATCCCACAACTGATTCCAACCCGGCGTCACATACTTTGCATATGAGCGGGGCGGTTGAGAACAGACGGCAAACCCCATAGGTTCGTCGATCGTAACACCGTCGACCTTTACTGCATCGCGAGGCGCCGGCTTACATCCACTCAGTGCCGCTATCGCCACAACCAGGGTAGATAATATCCATGATGTATTCATGACGCGTACTCAAGGAGGATTTGCTGTTATTAGAGCGACTCCCAGAAAACGCGTCACCTGACAAAAATATCAGTATTGATGTTTATGACAGTCCAAGTTTATTCCAACGGCCGCAACCGATACTGCGGCGGCAACTGTTCGAATCCGCTGATCGTGGTATCCAGACTTTTCCAGCGGCCATCCTTGATGCCGTAGATACAGCCATGGATCGACAGGCTCTGTCCGCGGTGCCAGGCGTTCTGGATGATGCTGGTGTGACCGACGTTGGCCACCTGCTGGATGACGTTGAGTTCGCACAGACGATCGACCTGGGCTTCTTCGCTGCCCAGCTTGGCCAGTTCGGCACGCTTTTCGTAGTAGAGGTCGCGGATGGAACGCAGCCAGCCATCGATCAGGCCGAGTTGGCGATTCTGCATGGCGGCGCGCACGCCACCGCAGCCGTAGTGGCCGGTAACCAGGATGTGCTTGACCTTGAGCACCTCGACCGCGTACTGGATCACCGACAGGCAATTGAGGTCGGTGTGCAGCACCACATTGGCGACGTTGCGGTGCACGAACAGATCACCTGGCAGCATGCCAACGATCTCGTTGGCCGGCACTCGGGCGTCGGAGCAGCCGATCCAGAGAAACTCCGGGGTTTGCTGCCGCGCCAGCTTGGCGAAGAAATCCGGGTCACGCTGGGTAATGGCGTCGGCCCAGCGCGCATTGTTGTCGATCAATTGCTGCAGGTCGTTCATGTCGCTGCCTCATCAAGGGTGCACGTGCGAGACTGGTCCTGCGCCCCTCAGGGTCACACCCTAATCGAACAGGGTACAGGCCATCACCAGGGCATCTTCGCGCCCGCCGGCCATTGGGTAGTAGTCCCGACGCCGGCCGACTTCATTGAATCCGTAACGCTCATACAAACGATAGGCCGATTGGTTGCTGGCGCGCACTTCCAGGAAGCATTCCCGTCCATTGAGCGCATAGGCGCGACTCATCAGGTGTTCCAGCAGGCGCAGGCCGAGACCTTGGCCCTGGCTCTCCGGCTTGACGGTGATGTTGAGCAGATGGGCCTCGTCGATGATCACATTGATCACCCCATGGCCGACTTGTTGCTCGCCCTCGAACATCAACCAGATTTCATACGACTTGAGCCCATCGAGGAAGATGCCCCGCGTCCAGGGATGACTGAAGGCGGCGTATTCGATCTTCAGCACGGCATCCAGATCCGCCTCGGTCATCGGGCGGAAACTGATCGAGTCACTCATTCTGCGGGTTTCCAGCGCGCCATCAGCCGGCGCATCGCTTGCCAGACGTCCGCCTTGCGCTGCGGCTCGTCCATCAACAGTTCAAGGCCAGGCAGGGCCCAGGCATCGCCCAGGCCTTGCACCGACAGTTCGCGGTAGTAGGCGTCTTCCCCGGCCTGCCCGGCAAAACGCATCGCCGGCAGGCCGATCAGCCAAAGACAGGTACAAGGCGCTTCTTCCAGTCGCGCCTGAATGAATCCCTGGACGAAATCACGCGCGGCATCAGGCCCCTGGTCCAGATTGCCGCGCATCAGCAGTGGCCAGCGCACCGGCTCGCCGATGATCTGCGGGCTGTCAGGCAGGCCGGCGGCGCGCAACATGTCCTTGAGCAGCAGGTAGGACGGGTCGCGGCTCTGGAACGGTTGGCCGGTCGCCAATTCGACCAGCAGCAGGCAGCGCCCGGCGCGCAGCAATTGCAACGCGAAACGCGGCGGCGGCACCTGTGCGTTTCGCGCGGCGGTAGCGGGAGCCTCGGCATCGGCTGCGGCGGGCTTGTCGCTGGCTTTCGGCTGGCTGGCCGGACGGGGAATCTCGATCTTGGGTCGCTCACCGGAGCGTGCCTGCACCGGGGACGGTAACTGGGGGGTCGCGGGCGCCTGCGGTCGCGCCTCGAACTCGATCGGCTCCACGGGCGCTACCGGCAGCAGCAGCTCCGGACGCGAGGGCGCGGCGAACGGCAATTCGGCGCGCGGCAGCCAGTGCACCACTTGCATGGCATTGAGGTAGGCGCGGCGGCGGGACTCGATCAGCAAGGCACGGTCATCCGGGGAAAGTCAGTCGGCTATTCTACCGTCCTCGCGCCGGACATGCCGCTGTTGATCTGTAGAAACTCTTCGAAGCAGATCAAGGGTCAAACCCTACCCATCCGATGCAGTACAATCCTCGCTTTTATTTGGCAATGAGTCGACCCGCCAATGATCGAACCCAAGCGCGTCCTGCGCGCCCTAGCCGAACACTGGGCCCTGCTCGAGCCGCTGTGCGAGCGCTTCGACCAGGGCACCTTGAGCCTGGTCGAGCTGCGCCTGCAGCTGGCCCGGCAGCGACTGGAAAGCACCCCGCAGGAAATCACCCAACTGCTCGATGTGTGGATTCGCCTGGACATCCTGGTACCCGTCGCCAAGAGCCCGAACCGCTTCGAGCTGAACGCGCAGATCCACGATTTCCTTGCCTACCTGCGCCGGGAGCACCGCCTGGGCCTGTGCCTGGAGATCGAAGCCTACCTGCGTCACCTCGAACGCCTGGCGGGACACATCCAGGATGCCTTCGACAACCGTGACAGCGATGATCTGGCGCGTCAGCTGCGCCTGCTCGACATGCGCGTGCGGGACGTGCTGAAGAAGCTCGACAATGACGAGCAGGCGTTGGTCGCCGTGGCCGAGCGCGCCAAGACCAGCAATCGCCAGATTCCGCTGCGCCAGCGCTACGCGGAGGTTCTGGCGACCTGGGACGAATACGTCGAGCCGATGATCCAGCTGGTCAATGCCGATGGCGCCTTCGAGCAGGGCGTGCGCAAGGCCGAGACCGTGTTGTTGCGCTTGCTTGGCGAGCAGGCGCGCCTGGGGCAATTGGTAGACGACGACATGCTCTTGCGCACCCATGCGCGCATTCTCGAAATGCAGACCAGCGCCCAGTTGACCTTGCGCCATGCGCGCGAGCTTCTGCTTCCGTTGCGCGAGGAAGCGCGTCGCCACAACGCCGTGACCCGTGGCGCGGCGCTGGCGCTGTCGGTGATACGCCGCAAGGGGCTGGACGCCATACCGCAAGCGGCCCTGCCACTGTTCACCCGTCCGCAGAGCACTTTCCTTGGCAGCGCCAGTCAGGTCGAGGCCTATGTCTATGCGCTGGCCCGCTTCGAGCCCAAGCCCGCGCGTTTCCCCAAGGCTCACAAGAGCGACAAGGATGCCTCGACGCGAGCGCCACGCACGGTCAAGGAAATGCTCGAACGCTGCGAGGATGCCCTGCCCCTGCCCGACCTGATGGTCTGGCTGCTGGAGCAGGAGCCGGAAGGCGCCACCGACGAGTTGCTGTACTGGTTCTCGCGACTCTCCCGCGAGAAGCGCTTCAAGCGCGAGCGCCTGGAGCGTCGCGACTATCTCACTCAGGAACATCTGGTCAGCCTGCGCTCCTTTGCCCTGGCGTCCAGCCGCGAAACATCGCCTGCCTCTAACGCGAGCCCAGTCCATGCATCTTGATCTTTCCGAACTGCCACAGCTCGCACCGATCTTCCGTGAGCTGTTCAAGGGCTTTCATATCAGTCGCCGCGACCCGGAACTGTATGCCCAGCTGTCCAACTTCCAGGACCAGTACCGCACCCTGTTCAAGGCTCTGGGCTTCGAGCTGGTCTGCGACACTCGCGGCTTCTACTACTTCGTCCCCGACCAGGTGGCGGCACAGGTCAACAAGACGGCCCAGCGCCTGTCGCTGTTCACCTTCATCCTGGTGGAGCACCTGGCCGACCAGGGCCGCGACCCGATAGCCGTGCTCGATGGCGGCAGCCTCGGCCGCGACGAACTGCCTTCGTTGCTGGAGAAGTACCGCGACCTGTTCATCCAGGCCGAGGTGCAGACGTCCGACGAGCTGGAAGAAAAGATCCTGCGACGCATGACCCACTTGGGTTTCGCCCACGAGGAAAACGGTATCTACCGATTCCTGCCGCCGATGCACCGCTTTCTCGATGTGTGCCTGTCGGTGCAGCAGGACCGCGATCTCGCGGCCACCCTGCACAGCGACCTGCCGCTGCCGATACCGGCGCTGGCCGAACAGGATGGCCTGGACGACATGCTCGACGGCGGCGCTCCGCTCGCCCTGGACGCTTTCGCCACCGAAGAAACAGAAGAAGAGGCCTTGGCCCGAGCCATCCGCGAAGAGCAACAGGAGATTGATGCATGAGCCAGGAACGCTACGGTATCCGCCGCTTCGCACTGCTCAACACGGCGGGCTACAGCCTTGGCCTGTTTCCCCTGGAGCATCCGCTGTCGGTCTACGGCGCGAACAATCTGGGCAAGTCTGCCTCGATCAATGCCTTGCAGTTCCCCATCCTGGCGCGCATGTCGGACATGAGCTTCGGCAAGTACAGCCTGGAACAGTCCCGACGCTTCTACTTCGCCAGTGATACCAGCTACATCCTCTGCGAGGTCCACCTGCCTCACGGCCCGCACGTGATCGGCGTGGTCGGCCGTGGCCCTGGTGGCGGCTTCGGCCATCAATTCTTCGCTTACGCCGGCGAGCTGGACCTGGCGCACTATCAAAAGGACGACAGCTGCCTGCGCCAGAAGGAGCTGTTCGCCAACCTGGAGCGTAACGGCCTGAAGGCCTATGAGCTCAAGCCCGACGAACTGCGGCGCCTGCTGGTCGGCGGTCATACTTCCGTGCCCCTGGACCTGACGCTGATCCCGCTGCGCTCGACCAGCGAGCAGAGCCTGAAGACCTTCCGCGCGCTGTTCATCAACCTGCTGCACATGCGTGAGATCACTGCGGCCAAGCTCAAGCAGCTGTTCCTCGATGCCTTCGAGCACAGCCTGCGTTCGGGCAGCGTCGACTACATCGCCGCCTGCGAGGAAGCTTTCCGCGACGTGCGTCGCATGGAGCAGGACTACAACGCGCTGGTCGGCGCCGGCCCGCTGGTCGAAGCCTTGGCTGGCGGCGTGGCCCAGCGCGATATCCTGCGCGGCAAACTGCACCGTATTTCGCCCTTGCTCGATAATCTGCTCGGCACTTGGCAGGACTATGCCTTGGCGCGCAAGGAAGAGCTGCTCATTCAGGTCGAGCATTATCAACGCGAGCAGGACGGCCTGCAGAACAACCAGCGCAGCGGCACTCAGGAATTGATGCGCCTGGAGCGCGAGATGACCGGTATTCAGCGCTGGCTGGGCGAGCTGTCCGTGCTCAAGCATCGTTTCGCGCTGGTCGACGACGTCAAGGTCCTGGAGCAGCAGTTGCTGGCGGCCAAGGACGCCCACGATGAGCTGGCAGGCGCGCTGGCACAATCCCGGCAGTTTTCGGCAGAGGACCTCGACGAGCGTCTGGCCGAGCTGGAAAGGCGCTTGAAAACGGTCAGGCAGCAACTCGACCATGCCGACAACAACAGCTATGCCCGCTTGCGCGAAGAGTTTTCGCAGCAGGATGTGGAGCGCCTGATGCGCCTGTTCAATGGGGCCTTGTTCAGCTTGCCTCTGGGTGAGCAGGGCATCGGGCTGGATGACAGCGGCCTGTGGGTGAAATCCCTCGAAAAGGTGCTCGACGGTTTCAAGGGCGAACGCTTCGAGGTGCCGGGCCTGTTGATCGACCTGTCGCAGATCGAGCCACCGGCACTGCAGGCCCTGGCGGACCGCGCCGCCCTGCGCGAGCAGAAGGAGCGCCTGGAAAAAGAGCTCAAGCAGCTCAAGGCCCAGCAGGCCGTGACGGCCGACCGCAGCGCCAGCAAGGAACGAACCGAGGCCCTCTACCAGCAGGTGCTGGATGCCCAGAAAGCTTTGGAAGACTTCCGTCGCGCCCAGACCCTGCACGCCGAGGAGCCGGACAAACTCGAACAGCTCGCGCAACTGGAGGCGGCCCAGGACGAGCTCAAGCGCTCCAGCGATGCCTTCACCGAGCGCGTGCAGCAGCTGTCCGCCAAGTTGCAGTTGGTCAACCGTCAGATTGCCGAACTCGAGGCCAGGCAGCGCACGCTTGACGATGCATTGCGTCGTCGTCAGCTGCTGCCGGCGGATCTGCCTTTCGGTACACCGTTCATGGAGGCCGTGGATGACTCGATGGACAACCTGCTGCCCCTGCTCAATGACTACCAGGACAGCTGGCAGAGCCTGCAACGCGTCGATAACCAGATCGAAGCGCTGTATGCCCAGGTACGCCTCAAGGGCGTGGCCAAGTTCGACAACGAAGAGGATATGGAGCGTCGCCTGCAGCTGTTGATCAACGCCTATGCGCACCGTACCGACGAGGCCCTGACCCTGGCCAAGGCACGCCGCGCGGCAGTCACCGACATTGCCCGAACCTTGCGCAACATCCGCAGCGACTACGACAGCCTCGAACACCAGCTGGCCTTGTTCAACCGGGAGATCAACAAGCGTCAGGTCTCCAACCTGGAGAGCTTCCGCATCGTCCTGGCGCCCAACAAGGAAGCGCTCAAGCACATCGACCAGATCATCCACAGCGCCGGTCAGTACGAAGAAGGCCAGACGTTGTCGGTGTTCGACCTGAGCCAGAGTGCCGAGCAGGACAACCGCAACGAAGAAGCCAAGGAGTACCTGGCGCGACTGGTCGCGGCCAACCACAATCAACTGGGCTTGAAGGAACTGTTCGAACTCGCGTTCGAGATCACCAAGGTCAACGGCCAGCCGGTGATCCACACCGATATCGACGGCGCTGCCTCCAATGGCACCACCATGACCATCAAGGCGCTGACCAACATGTACCTGTTGCTGCACCTGATGGACCGCGACCAGGCCGGGCGTATCCGCCTGCCCTACTACCTCGACGAAGCGGCCGATATCGACGAACGCAACCAGGCCGCGCTGCTGGAAACCAGTCAGCAGCTCGGCTTCGTGCCGATCCTGGCGAGCGTCAAGCCGCAGGTCTCGGCCAAGGTGGCCATCGACCTGGAAGGCGGAAGCGGGCCGAACGGGATCTACATCGACGAGGCGGACTGGAAGTTCATCAGCCGGCGGGAAGATGAGGCAGAGGTGGTCGAGCGCAAGGAGGAAGTGGTCTCAGCTTGATGCCTCAAGGTGCGCCGGACTGCCAAGGATCAATCAGCTTGCGCTGCTCCGCCTTGTAGGAGCTGACTCCTGCGATCGAGCCTGAAAGGCTCGCTTGGCAACGCTGAAGCTCTTCTCACCCTGATAGTTGTGGTTACGCCGGTCGCCTGCATTCAATGCATCCACGACTATCGTGCTGGGCGAGCATTCTTCATTGCCAGGCGAGCCTTTGGCTCGATCGCAGGCGTCCCGGCAAGCCAGCTCCTACAAGGGCGTCACTGCGCCCAGGGCAGGATCGGTATGGCCGTCACCGCATTCTGCGGACTGCCTTCGATCAAACGATCGCTGTACACGAGATAGACCAGGGTGTTGCGCTTCTTGTCGAGGAAGCGCACCACCTGCATGGTCTTGAATACCAGCGAGGTACGCTCCTTGAACACTTCGTCGCCATCGCGCAGCTCGCCCTTGAAGCTGATCGGTCCGACCTGACGGCAGGCGATGGAAGCTTCGGCGCGGTCTTCGGCCAGGCCCAGGCCACCCTTCAGCCCGCCGGTCTTGGCACGCGACAGGTAGCAGGTCACGCCTTCGACCTTGGGGTCATCGAATGCTTCGACGACGATGCGGTCGTTGGGCCCCACCATCTTGAAAACGGTCGAAACCCGGCCGATCTCTTCGGCACCCGCCAGCATCGGCAACGCTAATGCGGCAACGGCTAATACGCTCTTCAGCACGGCTGTCTTCCTCAGACCAGGACCAGGTTGTCACGATGGATCAGCTCCGGCTCGGCGCTGTAGCCGAGCAGGCTTTCGATGGCATCCGATGGCTGGCCAATGATCTTCTGTGCCTCCAGGGCACTGTAGTTGGCCAGGCCGCGCGCGACCTCATACCCTTGGGGATCGACGCAGACCACCATCTCGCCGCGACGGAAGCTGCCTTGCACGGTCTTGACGCCAACCGGCAACAGGCTCTTGTTGGCCTCGCGCAAGGCCTGCACCGCACCGGCATCGAGCACCAGGGTGCCGCGGGTCTGCAAGTGCCCGGCGAGCCACTGCTTGCGCGCCGCGATCATGCCGCGCTCCGGCGACAGCAGGGTACCCAGGCGCTCGCCTGCCTTCAGGCGATCAAGGACGCGCTCGATGCGCCCGCCGATGATGATGGTGTGCGCGCCCGAACGGGCTGCCAGGCGTGCCGCGCGCAGCTTGGTCTGCATGCCGCCACGCCCCAGCGCGCCACCGGTGCCGCCGGCAACGGCGTCGAGGGCGGGGTCATCGGCACGGGCCTCGAAGATCAGCTCGGCATCGGGATTGTTGCGCGGGTCGGCGTCGAACATGCCGTCGCGGTCGGTGAGGATGACCAGCAGGTCGGCTTCGACGAGATTGGCCACCAGCGCCGCCAGCGTATCGTTGTCACCAAAACGGATCTCGTCGGTGACCACGGTATCGTTCTCGTTGATGACCGGCACGACCCCCAGATCGACCAAGGTGCGCAGGGTGCTGCGGGCGTTGAGATAACGCTTGCGATCGGACAGGTCGTCGTGGGTGAGGAGAATCTGCGCGGTGTGCTTGCCGTGCTCGCCGAAGCTGGACTCCCAGGCTTGTACCAGACGCATCTGACCGATCGAGGCGGCCGCCTGCAACTCGTTCATCGCGCTCGGTCGCTTGGCCCAGCCCAATTGACTCATGCCCGCCGCCACTGCCCCGGAGGACACCAGCACCAACTCGACACCCGCCTCGCGCAACGCCACCATCTGTTCGACCCAAACGGCCATGGCCGCCCGGTCCAGACCCTTGCCATCCGCTGTCAGGAGGGCGCTACCGATCTTCACGACCCAACGCCGCGCGCCTGTCACCTTGCTCCGCATCTTCTTCAACCTATGTCGATCTGTAGATACCAAAACGCCGCTCTGGAGAGCGGCGTTCAGTGTACTGCAACCGGTCAGTCGCGCACGTAAATGATTTCCGGACCGTCTTCGTCGTCCTCGTCATCCCAATCGTCATCGTCGCCGATGTCGTGCACGCTCTTCACGCCGCTGCGGCGCAGGGTGCGAGCATCGTCCAGCGCCTGGAGCTGGGCACGCGCCTCGTCCTCGATGCGCTGATCGAGCTCGGCCAGCTCCGCGGCGTAGGCCGGGTCATTGGCCAGGCGGTCGGCGCGATCCTCGAGGTAGCGCATGATGTCGTGGCTGAGTTTGTCGGTGCCCTGCTTGGAGATGGCCGAGATCACGTAGACCGGACCTTCCCACTGCAAGCGCTCGACCACTTCCTTGACGCGCTCGTCACGCTCGTCGTCCATCAGCATGTCGGTCTTGTTCAGGACCAGCCAGCGATCACGGTCAGCCAGCGCCGGGCTGAAACGCACCAATTCGTTGACGATGACTTCGGCGGCATCGGCGCTGCTGCTTTCGTCCAGCGGCGCGAGATCCACGAGGTGCAGCAGCAGGCGGGTACGCGCCAGGTGCTTGAGGAAGCGGATACCCAGGCCGGCACCTTCGGATGCGCCTTCGATCAGGCCCGGAATGTCGGCGATGACGAAGCTCTTCCAGCGATCGACGCTGACCACGCCCAGGTTCGGCACCAGGGTCGTGAACGGGTAGTCGGCGACCTTCGGCTTGGCTGCCGAAACCGCGCGGATGAAGGTGCTCTTGCCGGCATTGGGCAGACCGAGCAGACCGACATCGGCGAGGACCTTCAGCTCGAGCTTGAGGTCACGCTGATCACCCGGCTTGCCTGGGGTGGTCTGGCGCGGCGCGCGGTTGGTACTGGACTTGAATCGGGTATTGCCCAGGCCGTGCCAGCCGCCTTGGGCGACCATCAGCTTCTGCCCGGCCTTGACCAGGTCGCCGATCACTTCCTGGGTGGACGCATCGATCACCGTGGTACCCACCGGCACACGCAGGACCAGCTCGTCACCCTTCTTGCCGGTGCAGTCGGTGCTGCCGCCGTTGGCGCCACGCTGGGCTTCGAAGTGCCGGGTATACCGGTAATCGACCAGCGTGTTGAGGTTTTCGTCGGCGATCATGTACACCGAGCCACCGTCGCCGCCATCACCACCGTTGGGGCCACCGTTCTCGATGAATTTCTCGCGACGGAAGCTCATGCAACCGTTACCGCCGTCACCGGCTTTGACTTTGATCGATACTTCGTCAACAAACTTCATAAAAACCGCCTCTCGCCAAGTGACGAGCTGAGTGACACAAAGACATAAGGCTCTTGCAAAAATGAGCGCGGCGACCCCCGTCAACGACCGAACAATCCGGTGCCGGCAGCCCATGCAAACAGCTTTGCGAGAGACTCACCACAAACGAAAAAGCCCCGTCGCATGACGGGGCTTTTCCAGCGACAGCGCGATTAGCCCGCGACGACGCTTACGTAACGGCGGTTGAACTCGCCTTTCTTCTCGAACTTGATCACGCCTTCGATCTTGGCGAACAGGGTGTGATCCTTGCCCATGCCAACGCCGTAGCCGGCGTGGAACTGGGTGCCGCGCTGGCGGACGATGATGTTGCCGGCCTTGATGACCTGGCCGCCATACATCTTCACGCCAAGGCGTTTGGATTCTGAGTCGCGACCGTTACGAGTACTACCACCAGCCTTTTTATGTGCCATGGTTCAATTCTCCAAAAATTGGATTTAGGCGATTAAGCCTGAATACCGGTGATTTTGATCTCGGTGAACCACTGGCGGTGGCCCATACGCTTCATGTGGTGCTTACGGCGACGGAACTTGATGATGCGCACTTTATCGTGACGGCCTTGCGACACGACTTCAGCCACAACGGTAGCGCCGGCAACGACTGGAGCGCCGATGTTCACGTCGTCACCGTTGGCGACCAGCAGAACACGGTCGAAAGTCACGGATTCGCCAGTGGCGACTTCCAGCTTTTCGATCTTCAGGTATTCACCTTCGGCGACTTTGTACTGCTTGCCACCGGTAACAATTACTGCGTACATGGGTATTTCTCCGATAATCCTGCTCACCCAGCTCTTTATAAGTAAGGGTAGTGGCTGGCATGGCTGCATAGGGCTGGAACGGCCCGGTGCAATTGCGTAAGGCAGGTGATGCCCAGGGAAGTTCAGGGTGCGCGATTGTACGCAAGGCGCCCAGGGCTTGCAAGTCCCGGCAGGGCCCGGCGGGCACCGCGCCTTGACACACCGGGACCCGCGACCTAGCATGCCGCGCAACCCCAATGGAGTAGCCGATGCAACCCCAAGCTTTCTACCGCGCGGTAGCTGAAGATTTCAGCGCCGTCGACGAGATCATCAAGAAACAGCTGACCTCGCGCGTGCCGCTGGTATCGAAGATCGGCGACTATATCACGTCGGCCGGTGGCAAGCGGCTGCGCCCCCTGCTGGTACTGCTCTGCGGCAAGGCCCTGGGCCGCGAAGGCGACGACCTGCGCCTGCTGGCGGCAACCATCGAGTTCCTGCACACCGCCACCCTGCTCCATGACGACGTGGTCGACATGTCCGGCATGCGCCGTGGTCGCTCCACCGCCAATGCCCTGTGGGGCAATGCGCCGAGCGTGCTGGTCGGCGACTTCCTGTATTCGCGCTCGTTCGAGATGATGGTCGAGCTCGGCTCCATGCCGGTCATGCAGATCCTGTCCAGGGCCACTCGGGTAATCGCCGAGGGCGAAGTGCTGCAGCTGTCTCGTGTACGCGACGCCAGCACCACCGAAGACGTCTACATGGAAGTGATCCGCGGCAAGACTGCCATGCTGTTCGAAGCCTCGACCCACAGCGCCGCCGCCCTGGCCGATGCCAGCGCCGAGCAGCGCGAGGCCTTGCGCACCTTCGGCGATCATCTGGGCGTGGCCTTCCAGCTGGTCGACGACCTGCTCGACTACAAGGGCGATTCGCAGACCCTGGGCAAGAATGTCGGCGATGATCTGGCCGAGGGCAAACCGACGCTGCCGCTGATCTACACCATGCGTGAAGGCACCGCCGAGCAGGCCGCACTGGTTCGCCAGGCGATCCAGAAAGGCGGCATCGAGGACCTCGAGAGCATTCGTGCAGCCGTCGAGACCTCCGGCGCCCTCGACTACACCGCGCATCTGGCACGTGACTACGTGGCCCGTGCCATCGGCTGCCTGGAAGCTCTCCCGGCCAGCGAGTACCGCGATGCCCTCATCGAGCTCAGCGAGTTCGCGGTCGCCCGCACTCACTGATTCCCCCGGCCCGACCTCATGGCGGGCCCGCTCCCCCTCGACAGCTAAAACCCTATACAATGTGGGCTTTATCCGCTTGTCTTGAGGAACCCCTGTGAGCACGCTGCCACCCTGCCCCAAATGCAATTCCGAATATACCTATGAGGACGGCTCCCAGCTGGTCTGCCCGGAATGCGCCCACGAATGGTCGGTCACTGAAGCCGAGGCCGCGAGCGATGACGTGGTGAAGAAGGATGCCGTCGGCAATGTCCTTCAGGATGGCGATACCGTCACGGTAATCAAGGACCTCAAGGTCAAAGGCTCGTCGCTGGTGGTCAAGGTCGGTACCAAGGTCAAGAACATCCGCCTGTGCGAGGGCGATCACGACATCGATTGCAAGATCGACGGGATTGGCGCGATGAAGCTCAAATCCGAGTTCGTGCGCAAGGTCTGACGGTGTCGACGGCCGCGGTCATCGCTGCTTCAGGCGAATACTCGTCGAGCCGTTCGCGAAAAACCAGCAATAGACGCTTGCTATTTTGATAATAAGAATTATTCTCAACGGAGTCGCTTCCAAGGAGAATAGCCATGACTTATCTGATCGACGCCTGGCTTGACCGCCCCCACCCTTACCTGCGCATCCTTCATCGCGAGACCGGCGATGTCTGCGCCGTACTCGAGGAGGATGCCCTGGATGAGCTGCGCGACCAGGGTGACCTGGACCTCAGCGGCTTGAACTCCAGCGAGCCCGTCGTGCTCAAGGAGCTGGTGCGCAACCTGTTTCTATTCTGTTATGCCCGGGCATTGCGCCCTGGCGGTACCGACTGGCATTGAAAACGCGGGGCAATTGCGCCCCACGCTTGTGAAACCTTACAGAACGTCCAGCAGCTCGACGTCGAACACCAGGACGCTGTGTGGCGGGATGCTGCCGACGCCCTGGGCACCGTAGGCCAGTTCGCTCGGCACGTACAGGCGCCATTTGCTGCCGGCATTCATCAGTTGCAGGGCTTCGGTCCAGCCAGCGATCACGCCACCTACCGGGAATTCGGCAGGCTGGCCACGTTCGTAGGAGCTGTCGAACACGGTGCCGTCCACCAGGGTGCCGTGATAGTGCGTGCGGACTTGGTCTTCACGGGTCGGCTTGGCGCCTTCACCTGCGGTCAGCACTTCGTACTGAAGGCCCGACGCCAGGGTGACGATGCCTTCGCGCTTGCCGTTCTCGGCCAGGAATTCCTTGCCGACCGCAGCGGCGGTTTCGGCCTTGGCGGCAGCTTCTGCCTGCATGATGTCACGGATGACCTTGAAGCTGGCCGACAGGTCGGCTTCGCTGACACGGCTTTCCTGGCCATTGAAGGCATCGGTCAGACCGCTCAGGATGGCTTCCAGGCTAACGCCCGGTGGCGGGTTGTCACGTAGCTGGCCACCGAGTTGGCGACCGATGCCGTAGCTGACGCGGGATTCGTCGGTAGACAGGTTGAGTTCGGACATTTGCTTGCTCCGCTGCAGGACGCACGACTACTGCGCCCTTTGTGAAAAGGGCGAGCAGCCTAGCATATTGCGGTGTAGTGGATCAGTGCTTGGTGATCCTGTCCAGGTAACCCATGGCGAAAGCGGAAACCACGAAGGTCATGTGGATGATCACGTACCACATCAGGTATTCGGTCGAGATGTTCTGCGCATCCATGAATACCCGGAGCAGGTGGATGGAGGAGATCGCCACGATCGAGGCCGCGACTTTCATCTTCAGCGAAGACGAGTCCATCTTGCCCAGCCAGTTGAGTTTTTCCTTGCTGTCGTCGATATTCAGTTGAGAGACGAAGTTCTCGTAGCCGGAGAACATCACCATCACCAGCAGACCGCCGACCAACGACATGTCGATCAGCGAAAGGATCACCAGGATCAGGTCGGCTTCGCTTAGCGCGAAGACGTTCGGCAGAACATGCACGACTTCCTGGAAGAACTTGAGTGCCAGTGCCAGCAGGCCCAGCGAGAGACCGAAATAGATCGGAGCGAGCAGCCAGCGCGAGGCATACATCGCGTTTTCGAAGAAACGTTCCATGGAGATAAGGACTCATCAGGTGGCTAAACAGCGAGCGCGAGTATAGCCAGCCCCCCGTGACAGCAAAAGCCTGCGGCACGGCGCCGCAGGCAACGGGATGCATCAGGTCTCCGGATGGAACTGGTAATCACCCAGGTTACGCGCGCGTTCACCGTTGATGCGGCGCAACTGTGCTTGCAGGTGCAAACACCATATCTGAGGATCGTCGGCCACGTTGTACCCGTGCAAGGTAAGGCTGTCGACGATGGCATTGAGGACGGACTCCGCGACGAGCGGGCCGTGAAAAGGTCCCTGAGCCTTGATGGCCGAAGGTTGCTCTCCCGCCATGCCGGCGGCGAACAACAAGGTCCACATGCCGGTATCGCCGGCCAATGGACGAATGCTGCATTCAATGCGGGTCACCAGGTCCAGGCATTGACGAGTGAGGCTGAGGTTGCGCGACATGGCGACATCCCCTATGTAGTGCCTTGTTCGGCCTGCCCGGCAAGCCGTTTCCATCCTGAAGCCCGATAAACGTCCTCATTCCAGCATAGATGACAGACGAAAAAGATGGAAAACCGGCGCTGAGCGGTAGCACTTGGCCGTCACCGCCGGTTTATTGGCTTAAACAGGTTTCGCCTGAGCCACCATGTCTTCCAGTCGTTCCTTTTCCGCCTCCTTGATGTCTTCCTCGCTGACCATCTCGGCAATGGCGCTGAGACGCTCGACCACGCGGGCGTTGACGCTGCCTTCTGGGAATTCGCCCTTGTCGTCGGGCGCACCGGCATCCTCGCCCACCAGCAGACTCAGCGCCTCGTCAGCCTGGCTGACGGCATAGACGTGGAAGCGCCCCGCTTCCACCGCTTGCAGGACACGCTCGTCGAGCATGAGGGTAGTGACGTTGGCCTTCGGAATGATCACGCCCTGCTCGCCTGTCAGACCCCGCGCTTCGCACAGCCGGAAGAAGCCTTCGATCTTCTCGTTGACCCCGCCCACGGCCTGGACTTCGCCAAACTGATTGATCGAGCCGGTGATGGCAAAGCATTGCTTGAGCGGCGTCTTGGACAAGGCCGAGATCAACGTGCACACCTCGCCCAGTGACGCGCTGTCACCGTCCACGTAACCATAGGACTGCTCCAGGGCGATACTGGCCGAGATCGCCAGGGGGAATTCCTGGGCATAGCGACTGCCAAGGTAACCGGTGAGGATCATCACGCCTTTTGAGTGAATGGGCTGGCCCAGGTTGACCTCACGCTCGATGTCGACGATGCCGCTGCCGCCCGGGTACACGGTGGCGGAGATCCGGGCGGGTACGCCAAAGGCCGAATCACCGACTTCGAGCACGGTCAGCCCGTTGCACTTGCCGATGGCCGCGCCGTCGGTATCGATGAGGATGATGCCTGCAAGCATGTCATCGAGGATGCGGGCCGAAACCCGACCGGTACGCGTGGCCTTGGCCTTGAGGGCGCGCTCGATATGACCGGCGTCGGTCATCTCGTCACCCGCCAGTTGACGGATGAAGTCCGCCTCGCTGACCAACTGGAACAGGTCTCCTATACGCGCCGACAGACGTCCCTGGTGCTCGGCCAGGCGGGCGCTGTAGGTGGCCAAGCGCGCGACGGCGTCGGACGTCAGCGGCGCCATGCCTTCTTCGTTGGTACGCGTGCGCAGCAACTGCGCGAACTGCTCGAGATTTTCGTCGAGCATCGGCATGTCTTCGTCGAAGTCCACCAGCACCCGGAACATCTCCTGGAAGTCCGGATCATGGTCCTGTAGGGCGTAGTAGAGCTGCCGCGAGCCGACGATGACCAGCTTGACGTTGAGCGGGATCATCTGTGGGGTCAGGGAGACGGTAGCCACCCTACCCAGCTCGCCGAGCGGCGATTCCATCTTCAGCTTGCGCGACTGCAGGGCGCGCTTGAGCGCATCCCAGACAAAAGGCTCGCTCAGCATCTTCTCGGCCTCGAGCACCAGGAATCCGCCGTTGCCTCGATGCAGCGCACCCGGGCGCAGTTGCCGGTAGGAGGTGTAAAGCCCACCCTGGTCGGTGCTGTACTCGATGCGGCCGAACAGATTGTCATAGGTAGGATGCGGCTCGAACACCACCGGGGCTCCGCCGCTGGCGGGATGGCCGACGACCAGGCTTGGCGCGTACTGCTCCTCCAGCACCTTGCGCGCCACGGCATCGGTCTTGCTGTCATCGACCAGTTGCTCGACCACGGTGCGCAACAGGTTGAGCTGCATCGATTGCAGGTAGGCGCAGACAGCCGCGTTCTCGGCGTACTTCTCCGACAACGGGGCCAGCAGCGGCTCCAGGGCCAGGGTGATGGTCTCTTCGTTGAGCTGACGTAGCTGGTTGCCGGACTCGCGCTTCCACTGGGGAAGGCTGGCGAGTTCCTCGTTCAGGCGTTCCTCCAGGGCAGCGATGTCATCATGGAAACGTTCGCGGACCTCCTCGGGCAACTGGGCGAATTCGGCTTCGTCCAGGGCCTTGCCGTCGCTCATCGGAGTGAACGCGACATTCGTGCTGTCGCGGTAGAGGGCTACATCCTTCTCCAGCGAAACGCGCTCGATCACATCCAGGGCGCGGTCGTAGCGCTGGTTGAAAGCACGATCGATGGCGCTCTTCTTCTGCTGATAGGAAGGGTGCTCGAAGACTGCCGGAAAGGTCGACAACAGGTTGTCGATCAGGCCGTTCATATCGGCCGTGAACTCCTGAGCGCTACCGGGAGACAGTTCGAGCGCGCGCGGCTCGCGCAGATCGTCGAAGTTGTTGACGTACAGCCAGTCCGACGGAGTCTGCTGACGCTTGCCCTCGGCCTTGAGGTAGCGTTTGACGAACGAGAAGCGCCCAGTACCGGGCTCGCCCATGACATACACGTTGTAACCGGGACGCGGCATGGCCACGCCGAATTGCAGGGCCTCGACGGCTCTTTCCTGGCCCAGGACTCCACGGAAGGGTTCCAGATCGTCGGTATTGGCAAACGCAAACTGCTCAGGGGTAAAACGCCGGGTCAGGGCTTCAGGCGCAAGACGCAAGCGCGCAGCGACAGGATCGGGCATTGGGCTTCCTTACTTCGGCGGGCGGATGAAAGCATTCTGGCGCCGCCTGCACACGGGTTGCAAGGTTCCAGCAGACTTTATGTCGATTCAACGTCATGAGTAATTTCTGTAATTTTTAGCAATAAGCAACGCAACCTTTGGATCGTGCCTAAACTCCAAACTGCGCGGGGAAGCGGATCGCCTTCCCGACCTGGCAATGGCACTGCCAGACCCTGACCTTTGGTAAGTCCAATGAAAACGAGAACAAAGCTATGAAACGGATTCTTCTGGGTACGCTGTTCACCGTTGTTTCCCTCAACGCCATGGCGCAAGCGCCCGGCGGGCCGGATTGCGGCTGGGGCAACATGCTGTTCGAGGGCCAACGCGGCACGCCCGCTCACTTCCTGGCTTCCACCACCAACGGTACTTCCGGCAACGCCACCTTCGGCATGACCTCCGGCACCAACGGCTGCTCGACCAATGCGTCGCTCACCTATGGCGGCAAGTCCTGGTTCGCCATGAACGGCATGATGAACGAGCTTTCCGAAGACATGGCCAAAGGCCAGGGCGAAGCCCTGACCACCTACGCCGTCGTCCTCGGCGTTGCCCCTGAAGATCGCGCGCACTTCGCCGCGGTCACCCACGAGCATTTCCAGGAAATCTTCAGCAGCGCAGACGCTACCGCCGAAGACGTTCACGGCAACACCCTGGCAGTCCTGAAAACCGACCCACGCCTGGCCAAATACGCCACCGAGGCTTGAGCCCGGCCTCCCCGCCCCTGATACCAGGGGCGGGATTTCGCTATCCTTTCGGCATCATCCAGACTTAGTTGCCCGACATGCTCAAACGCCTTGCCTATCTGGCGCTCTGCGCCTGCGCTCCGCTGCACGCTGCTTCCCTGCCGGATGAAACTCGACTCGAGCAACTGGCCAACACCCCCTACTGGATCGCGCTGGGTCACTACGAAACCGGCAAGCTTGGCGGTTGGCGCAGTTATGTGGACGACCAGCGCTTTTTCCTGGCAGAAGACGGCGCACACCACCCTGCTCGCGAACTGCGAGCCACGGTAGAGGCGCTGTATGCACCTGCCAGTCTGGGCGACAAGCATGCCCAATGCGTCTTCCCGGCACGGAATCGTTGGTTGCGCGATCAACTGCAACTGACCGACCTGCCTCAGCCGGACTGCCAGCAATACACCCAGTGGTACAAGGACGTCTCGCCCCATAGCGCCGTACTGGTGTTTCCTGCCGCCTACCTGAACAGCCCCTCCTCGATGTTCGGCCACACCTTGTTGCGCATCGACCAGATCGACGCCCAGCGCAACAACACCGCGCTGCTGAGCTATGCGATCAACTTCGGGGCCTATATCGAAGGCAGTGACAACAGCATCCTCTATGCCTGGAAAGGCCTGATGGGTGGTTATCCCGGTCTGTTCGCGCTGGTGCCCTACCAGGAAAAGCTGGCCGAATATCGCAGCCTGGAGAACCGCGACCTGTGGGAGTACGAGCTGAACCTCACACCCCAGGAGACCGGACGCATGGTCGAGCACGTCTGGGAGCTCAAGCAGATCCAGTTCGACTATTTCTTCTTCGACGAAAACTGCTCGTACCGCCTGCTCGAACTGCTTCAGGTCGCCCGTCCGGGCCTGGACCTGACGTCACAGTTTCCGTTGACCGCGATCCCCACCGACACGGTGAAGGCGGTCAAGCAATCGGGGCTGGTCGCCAACACCCATTACCGACCGTCACGCGAGCGCGAGCTGCTGGCCCGTGCAGAGCCGCTGGACAAGGCCGAACAGCAGCAGGTGTTGGCGGTCAGTGCCGATATCGACCGCTTGCAAAGCCCCGACTTTATGTCACTGCCCCGCGACCGTCAGGCCTTGGTACAGGACGCCGCCTACCGCCTGGAGCGCTATCGCGCAACCGGTCGTGAACGAGATCCGCAACAGGCGCAGCGCAGCTTCGAGCTGCTGCGGGCGATCAACCGCAATCCTCCGCCACCGTTGGAGATCGAACGCCCTGGCCTGCCCGAAGACGGCCACCAGTCGCGCACCTGGCAATTGGGCGTGGGTTCGCGCGATGACCGCGCCTTCGCCGAGTACGGCTTGCGCATGGCGTATCACGACCTCAATGACAACGCCTACGGCTTCCCCCTCGGCGCACAGATCGAGATCCTTCAGCTCAAGCTGCGCCAGTATGAGGGCAATGACTGGCAAGTGCAGCGGCTGGACCTGGCCACGATTCGTTCACTGACACCGCGCAACGCCCTGTTGCAACCTTGGTCCTGGCAGGTCGCCGGCGGCCTGGAACGGGTGCCGGGCAAGCATGGCGACGAAGTCCTGGTCAGTCATGTCAACGGCGGGGCCGGCGGGACCTGGGAGCTTGCCGACGGCCTGCTCGGTTTTGCATTGGGCACCGTGCGGGTCGAGCATCACAATGACTTCGCGCAGTTCATCGCCCCTGCAGCCGGTTTCAATGGCGGCCTGCTGTGGCGCAACGGCCTGGGCAATCTGAGCCTGGAAGCCAAGGGCGATTACTTCACCAATGGCGAAGTGCGCCGCAGCCTGAGCCTCAATCAGCAGTGGGAGATCAATCGCGACCTTGGCCTGCGACTGAGCGCCAAGCGTGAGTTCAGCCAACTGGCCTCGGCGCAGAACGAGGTGATGCTGGAGCTCAAGTGGTACCACTACTGATATTGAACCTGTCGTCATGATCCGCGTCCTGATAGAGAGAGCATCGAGAGGATCCGACAGCCATGAGCCGAGCATTCGTTAACGAAGACCAGGCCGCGGCACAGGCCAGCCAACCGGTCGAGCGCAGGGTCAGTGACCAGCCCAACTACGTCACGGCCCTTGGCCTGACCCAGTTGCAACAGCGCGTGGCGACCCTGAACGCCCTGCGCAGCGAGCTGCTGGCTCAAGGCGAGCGCGCCGACAAGCAGCGCCTGGCGGACAGCGAGCGCGACCTGCGTTATTTCACCGCGCGCTTGCAGAGCGCGCAGGTCGTGCCCCCCGCGACCTCGCGAGACAAGGTGCAGATCGGTAGCTGGGTGAGTTTTGTCGATGAACAGGACCACGAGCAGCAGGTGCAGCTGGTCGGCGAGGACCAGGCCGATGCTGCGCAGGGCCTGGTCAACTGGGGCTCACCGCTGGGGCGAGCCCTGCTCGGTGCAGGGCTGGGCGATGAAGTGTTGTGGCGACGACCCGCGGGTGATCGGACGATCGAGATCGTCGCCATCAATGCGCAGGATCAGACCACGCCCTGAGCCAGCATGGCGTCGGCCACCTTGACGAAGCCGGCGATATTGGCGCCTTTCACATAGTTGACGCTGCCGTCGGCTTCTTCTCCGTAGTGCACGCAGGCATGGTGGATCGACTGCATGATGTGGTGCAGCTTGCTGTCCACTTCGCCCGCGGTCCATAGCAGGCGCATGGCGTTCTGCGACATCTCCAGGCCACTGACCGCGACACCGCCCGCGTTGGATGCCTTGCCTGGCGCGAACAGCGTGCCGGCTTCGAGGAAGACATCCACTGCCTCGAGATTGGTCGGCATGTTCGCCCCTTCAGCTACGCAGATGCAGCCGTTGCGCAGCAAGGTACGCGCGTCTTCGGCGTCCAGTTCGTTCTGGGTGGCGCATGGCAAGGCGATGTCGCATTGCAGGCTCCATGGCGTCTGACCCTTGCGGAACTCCAGACCGAACTGCTCGGCAAGTTCGCTGATGCGACCGCGCTTGACGTTCTTGAGCTCCATCAGCGCATCCCATTGGGCATCGTTCAGGCCTGCCTCGCAGTACAGCGTACCCTCGGAGTCCGACAGTGAAATCACCTTGCCGCCCAGGTCCATGACCTTGCGAGCGGCATATTGGGCAACGTTGCCGGAGCCCGAGATCGCGACGCGACGGCCATCGATACGCTTGCCCTGGCGCTTGAGCATTTCTTCGGCGAAGTAGACGCAGCCGTAGCCGGTCGCCTCGGGACGGATCAGGCTGCCCCCGTAGGTCATGCCCTTGCCGGTCAGTACCGAGGTGAACTGGTTGGCCAGGCGCTTGTACTGCCCGAACATGAAACCGATCTCGCGCGCGCCGACACCGATATCGCCGGCCGGTACATCGAGGTCGGCACCGATATGACGGTACAGCTCGCTCATGAAGGCCTGGCAGAAACGCATGACCTCGGCGTCGCTCTTGCCCTTGGGGTCGAAATCCGAACCGCCCTTGCCCCCGCCCATCGGCAGCGAGGTCAGGGAGTTCTTGAACACCTGCTCGAACGCCAGGAACTTCAGCACGCCGAGGTTGACCGAGCGATGGAAGCGCAAGCCACCCTTGTACGGGCCGATGGCACTGCTCATCTGGATGCGGTAGCCGCGGTTGACCTGGACCTTGCCTTGATCATCGACCCACGATACGCGGAACAGGATCGCGCGCTCCGGTTCGACCATGCGATCGAGAATGCCGGCTTGCAGGTAGTGAGGATTGGCCTCGAGGAAGGGCCAGAGACTGCGCAACACTTCTTCCACCGCCTGGTGGAATTCGGGCTGGGCGGGGTCGCGTTGCTTGAGGCGAGCAAGGAAATCGTCGACGGATTCGAGCATGGAGACATTCACCAAGAGGAGTGGACTTATTGATTTTTCCCGACTTTATCAAGATTGAGTCGCACCGCAACAGGGCGGAATGTCGTTTTTTTGAAATTTTTTGGTGCATTGGTATAAATGTATACAAAGCACGGAGGGTCTACGTGGGGTTAAGTCTCATGGGTAGTAAGGTAGGCAAGCATTCGCTTTTTCAAGGTCGAGGCTTGTTATCTTGAAATCTGCTGTGCGACGTATGGCCTCATCGCGGGACAAGCCCGCTCGCCACTGGAGCGCGCAGCGAAGATATTCTAGGTGGCGAGCGGGCTCGTCCCGCGATGAGGCCATGCGCCGTACAGCAGATTCGACGGCTGCAAGCTGAACATGCCCCGTCCTGGCTGCTCAACGGATCATTGCAATACGCACAAGAATGGGGCCCTTGAGGGCCCCATTCTTGTGCAGCAGGCAGAGTCTTACTGGGCCAGCTTCTTGTGTCTTACCCGGTGCGGTTGCGCGGCAGCGTCACCCAGGCGTTTCTTGCGGTCAGCTTCGTATTCGGTGTAGTTACCTTCGAAGAACACCACGTTCGAGTCGTCTTCGTACGCCAGGATATGCGTGGCCACACGGTCAAGGAACCAACGGTCGTGGGAAATCACGATGGCCGCGCCCGGGAAGTCCAGCAGCGCTTCTTCGAGGGAGCGAAGCGTCTCGACGTCGAGGTCGTTGGACGGTTCGTCGAGCAGCAGGACGTTGCCACCCTCCTTCAGCGTCAGGGCCAGGTGCAGACGACCACGTTCACCGCCGGAGAGGTCCCTGACGAACTTCTGCTGGTCGCCACCCTTGAAGTTGAAGCGGCCGACGTAGGTACGCGAAGGAATCTCGTAGTTGCCGATGCGGATCATGTCCGAACCATCGGAAACCTGCTGGAACACGGTCTTGCCGCCGTCCAGGTCCTCTCGGCTCTGGTCGACGCACGCCAATTGAACGGTATCGCCGATCTCGATGCTGCCCGAGTCTGGTTGCTCCTTGCCCATCAGCATGCGGAACAGGGTCGACTTACCGGCGCCGTTGCCGCCGATCACGCCAACGATGGCGCCCTTGGGCATGGCGAAGGACAGGTTCTCGATCAAGACGCGATCGCCATAACCCTTGGAGACGTTCTTGAACTCGATGACCTTGTCGCCCAGGCGTGGGCCTGCGGGGATATAGATCTCGTTGGTCTCGCTACGCTTCTGGAATTCCTGCGACTGCATCTCTTCGAAACGCGCCAGACGAGCCTTGGACTTGGACTGGCGGGCCTTGGCGCCCTTGCGCACCCACTCCAGCTCCTCCTTCATGGCCTTTTCGTGAGCGCTCTGCTGCTTGGATTCCTGCGCCAGACGATCCGACTTGGCTTCCAGCCAGCCGGAATAGTTGCCTTCGTACGGGATACCGGCACCACGGTCCAGTTCGAGAATCCAGCCAGCGACGTTGTCGAGGAAGTAACGGTCGTGGGTGATCGCGACCACGGTCCCCGGGAAGTCATGCAGGAAACGCTCGAGCCATGCGACCGAGTCGGCGTCCAGGTGGTTGGTCGGCTCGTCGAGCAGCAACATGTCGGGTGCCGACAGCAGCAGACGGCAAAGGGCGACACGGCGCTTCTCGCCACCGGACAGGTGTTCGATGCGCGCATCCCAGGCTGGCAGGCGCAGTGCGTCGGCGGCCACTTCGAGCTGGCGCTCGAGGTTGTGACCGTCGGCGGCCTGGAGAATGGATTCGAGCTTGGCCTGTTCGGCCGCCAGTGCGTCGAAATCGGCATCGGGCTCGGCGTAGGCCGCGTAGACCTCGTCCAGGCGAGCCTGGGCATTCTTGATGACGCTGACCGCTTCCTCGACCACTTCACGAACGGTCTTGCTCGCATCGAGCTGCGGTTCCTGGGGCAGGTAACCGACGTTCAGCTCGGGCATCGGACGCGCTTCGCCGTCGAACTCTTTGTCGACCCCGGCCATGATCCGCAGCAAGGTCGACTTGCCCGCGCCGTTGAGACCGAGCACGCCGATCTTGGCGCCCGGGAAGAACGACAGTGAAATGTTCTTGAGAATTTCCCGCTTCGGCGGCACGACCTTGCTCAGCCGATGCATGGTGTAGACGTATTGAGCCAAAACCAAGCCCTCTATCAGATAGGTAAAGACAGCGACAAAACCCACGCAGGCCGTTCGACAACGCCATGCGGGACGTCGCAACAGAATCAGGCGATGTGTTTATGGTGTGTCATGGACAAAGTCGGTCATTCTACGCCAAGACAGGGCCTTGCGCAGATGCCGAATGGCAGCCGGCCATGAAAGACCGGCCAACTGCTAATAAAGGTCAGACGTGCGCCTGTTTGCGTGCGCCGCGCGGCAGACGGCAGCGCTCGGCTTGCCCCGCAAGACGGGCGCTCCAGTCGGCTTTCACACTGAAGCCTGCGACACGCGCAGCAGGCGCGGCGGGCTCGGCCAGCGGCCGTGCCGCGGGCGCAGCGGCCGTCTTGCGCAACTGGGCCAGCGAGGGGCTCTTGCGCATGCTGGTGACAGGCGCGCTGGCCTTGACCAGCGTACGCTGGCAGGACTTGCAGGACACGTCCTCGATCACCCGAGAGCTGACCAGCGTCGGGCTGTTGCGCCCGCAGGCGGAGTCGTTGCCATTGGCGGAATAATGCGTAACCAAAACCGTACATCTCCAAAGCGTCATAAATAAAGCCGCTGCATTTTCGCACAGCTGCCCTGGCCCTGCCGATCCGGATGAGCCGAAGCCATATATCGCGCACGCTGGCACTTTGCCACATTTGCGCGCATGCTAGCCGCCCTCATGTGTCCGCCTTACAGTTCGCCACGGCCACGTGTCCTGATTACCGGCATGTCCCGTGCATGTACAACCCTGCCATCGCCAGCCCAATCGCAGGATCAACGCTTGACCAACCTTAATCGACCGTCATTCCTGCGAACCGCGCCCTCCCATTTCGCCACGCCGTTGCGTGGGTCGCGCAAGGCTGCCTTGGCTCTTCTGGCCTTGATGCTGCTGGGTTTGCTGCTGGGACAGCTGTTCTCGCAGTTCCGCCATACCCAGGCCGAGTTACGTCAGCACAGCGTGGACGCGAGTGCCGAACTGGCTGACCATCTAGGCTTGAACATGGCACTCAAGGCCCAGGAAGCCCTGAATGCCTTGCTGCCTTACGTCAAAGCACCGGCACCATCGGCCCTGCGTGTTCTGGAAAGCACATTGCGCGCGCGCCTGCCTGCATTGCGTCAGTTGTCCTGGCTCGACGGCGAAGGCAAGGTGCTGGGTGGCAGCCAGATCGAGCATCAGGATCGCCAAGTGGTTGACAGCTATTTGCACCTGAATCGAGGGCGTCCCTATTTCTATGGCAACTCATACGACAAGCGGCATGTCTATCTGCTGATCCGCCAGCCCAGCGATCAAGTCGAGGGCTACTGGCTGCTGCGCATGGATGTCGACTATTACCGGGATCTGACCCGTCACCTGGACAGCATCAGTCATCCGCTCTGGTTGCTGGAGAATATCCGCAGTGGCGACATCATCCAGAGGCATGCGCCTGTCCCGACCAGCGATGAAGCTCCGGAAAGCGTGATGCTCTCGTTCATCGACAACAGCGCCTGGCAACTGCGCGGTCTGTACGATGTCGCCCAGGCGCGAGACCGATTGCTGCCAGCGCTGATCGGCAAGTGCCTGCTGGTATTGTGTTGCGCCTTGCTGCCGATCCTGGCTCTGATCAATATGCGCCGTCGCCAGCGTGTCCTGCAGGAAGACCGTCGACGTTATCAGGAGATCTTCGAAGGAACCGGCGTGGCGCTCTGCGTCCTGGACCTCTCCAGCCTGCCCGGACAACTGGACCGCTACCCGCTACGCAACCGCGCCGCGCTCAAGCAGCGCCTTGCCTTGGAACCCGACCTGCAGCGCACGTTGCTGCAGGACCTGAAGATCACCGAGATCAACGAAGTCGCCCGTCAGTTGCTCGACGTCGACTGCCATCAGGATGCATGGCAGCGGTTGATCGACAGTAGCGGCGAGGGTTTTCAGAGCGTTGGCGCCGAGCTCATCGACGCATTGATCGAACATCGGCCACAGCTGGAGCTGGAAGTGCGCCTGTCCGCGCCGCAAGGCGGCGAGTTGCACTTGTGGCTGATGGCCCGTCTGCCGCAACAGCGTCGCGACTACCGGGCCGTGATCCTGAGCATCAGCGATATCACCAGCCGCAAGCAGGTCGGACTGTCATTACTGGAGCGTGAAAGTTTCTGGTCGGACGTGGTCAGAACCGTACCTGACCAGCTGTATGTGCAGGATGTACAGAGCCAGCGAATGATCTTCAGCAATCGCCACCTGGGCCATACCCTGGGTTACGCGCGTGCCGAACTGACCCAGATGGGCGATCGCTTCTGGGAAATCCTGATGCACCCCGAAGACGCCGAGTACTTCCACCGGTTGCGTCTGCAGCAGCATGAAAACAATCACAGCGAGCCCCTGCATTGCCAACTGCGCTTGTGTCACCGTGATGGCAATTGGCGCTCCTACGACATCCGCGAACAGGTCCTGACCCGCGATAACGATGGCCGGGTGACGCGGATCATTGGCGTGGCCAAGGATGTCACCGTACAGATCGAGGCGAGCGAGTCGCTGCGCGAAAGCGAACAGCGCTATCGCCTGCTCGCGGAAAGCATCAGCGACGTGATCTTCTCCACGGACAACCAGTTGCACCTCAACTACGTCAGCCCGTCGGTGCAGACGGTATTGGGTTACAAGACCGAGTGGGTCTTCGAGCATGGCTGGCAATCGGTCATCGCCAATCCCGCCCAGCTCAGCGGCATGCATGGCCTGATGCAGCGACTCAGCAGCGCCCTTGGCGACAGTACGCAACTGGCATTGCTGCGCACGCAATTGCCGACCCAGGTATTTCTCTTCGACTGCCTGCGCGCCGATGGCCGCAAGATCCCGATCGAACTGCGCCTGGTGCTGGTCTGGGACGAGCACGAGCGGTTCGCCGGCATTCTCGGCGTCGGCCGTGACATCAGCCAGCAGCGGCGCGCGGAAAAAGACTTGCGCATGGCAGCGACCGTGTTCGAGCATTCCACATCGGCGATCCTGATCACCGACCCCGCCGGCTATATCGTCCAGGCCAACGAGGCTTTCACCCGGGTCAGCGGCTATGAAGTCAGCGACGTACTCGACCAGTTGCCGGGCATGCTGACCGTGGATGAGCAGCAGGAGGCCCACCTTCGCTATGTGCTCAAGCAGCTGCACCTGCGCGGCAGTTGGGAGGGCGAGGTCTGGCTCAAGCGCCGCAGCGGCGAGCATTACCCGGCCTGGGTCGGTATCACGGCGGTACTCGACGACGAAGGCGACCTGGCCAGCTATGTGTGCTTCTTCACCGACATCAGCGAACGCAAGGCCAGCGAACAGCGCATTCACCGCCTGGCCTACTACGACGCCCTGACCCATCTGCCTAACCGGACACTGTTCCAGGACAGGCTGTATACCGCGCTGCAGCAGGCCGAGCGGCAGAAGTCCTGGGTGGTGTTGATGTTCCTTGACCTGGACCGTTTCAAGCCGATCAACGATTCGCTCGGCCACGCCGCTGGTGATCGCATGCTCAAGGACATGGCCGAGCGTCTGCTTGGTTGCGTCGACGATGACGACACCGTGGCGCGCATGGGCGGCGACGAGTTCACCTTGCTGCTGCAGCCGCGCGCCACGCGCGAGATGGCCCTCACCCGGGCCATCCACGTGGCCGAGAATATCCTCGCCGGGCTGGTACGGCCGTTCGTGCTGGAGAATCGCGAGTTCTTCGTCACCGCCAGCATCGGGATCGCGCTCAGTCCCCAGGACGGTAGCGAGCTGAGCCAGTTGATGAAGAACGCCGACACGGCGATGTACCACGCCAAGGAACGCGGCAAGAACAACTTCCAGTTCTACCAGGCCGACATGAATGCCAGCGCGCTCGAGCGCCTGGAGCTCGAAAGCGACCTGCGCCATGCCCTGGAGCAGGACCAGTTCGTGCTCTATTACCAACCGCAGTTCAGTGGCGACGGCAAGCGTCTGACCGGCGCCGAGGCCTTGTTGCGCTGGCAGCATCCGCGCCGCGGGCTGGTGCCACCTGGCGACTTCATCCCGGTGATCGAGGAGCTCGGCCTGGTCGTGGACGTGGGCGACTGGGTCCTGCGCGAAGCCAGTCGTCAGCTCAAGGCCTGGCACAAGGCCAAGGTGCGCGTGCCCAAGGTTTCAGTGAACATCTCCGCACGGCAGTTTTCCGACGGCCAGTTGGGCACACGAATCGCCACCATTCTCGAAGAAACCGGCCTGCCCCCGGCATGCCTGGAGCTGGAGCTGACCGAAAGCATCCTGATGCGCGAGGTCAACGAAGCCATGTTGATTCTCGATAGCCTGAAGAAGCTCGGTCTGAGCATCGCGGTCGACGACTTCGGCACCGGCTACTCATCGCTCAACTACCTCAAGCAATTCCCCATCGACGTACTGAAGATCGACCGGACCTTCGTCGACGGCCTGCCCGAGGGCGAACAGGATGCGCAGATCGCCCGGGCGATCATCGCTATGGCGCACAGTCTCAACCTGGCCGTGATCGCCGAGGGCGTGGAGACTCACGAACAGTTGGAGTTCCTTCGCGAACATGGCTGTGACGAGGTACAAGGCTACCTGTTCGGCCGTCCCATGCCGGCTCGGCAGTTCGAGACGCAGTTCGCCAACGAAACCCTGTTCATGCTTGGCTGAGCCCCGCCCTGCCGTTGCCGGTGAAGCGTTCAAGGGCGCCGATCCGGCGGGCGGGAGGCGACCGAGTCAGCTGTGCTGATGGCACTTCATGTCCCTTGTGCCGCTTGAATTCCTTTGGTCCGCGACATGATGCCCATTCATATGCCTTGTCCAAGGCAATGGGGTAGAATGCCCCCCCAATTCAGCCCGATCCTTGAGGACCGCCATGTTCAGCCGTGATTTGACCATTGCCAAGTACGACGCCGAGCTCTTCGAAGCCATGCAGCAAGAAGCCCTGCGCCAGGAAGAGCATATCGAGCTGATCGCTTCGGAAAACTACACCAGCCCGGCCGTCATGGAAGCCCAGGGCTCGGTCCTGACCAACAAGTATGCCGAGGGCTATCCGGGCAAGCGCTACTACGGTGGTTGCGAATACGTCGACGTGGTCGAGCAACTGGCCATCGACCGCGCCAAGGAACTGTTCGGCGCCGACTACGCCAACGTCCAGCCGCACGCGGGCTCGCAGGCCAACGCCGCTGTCTACCTGGCCCTGCTGTCTGCCGGTGACACCATTCTGGGCATGAGCCTGGCACACGGTGGCCACCTGACCCACGGCGCCAGCGTCAGCTCGTCGGGCAAGCTGTACAACGCCATCCAGTACGGCATCGACGGCAACGGCCTGATCGACTACGACGAAGTCGAGCGCCTGGCACTCGAGCACAAGCCGAAGATGATCGTCGCCGGCTTCTCGGCCTACTCCCAGGTTCTGGACTTCGCCCGTTTTCGCGAAATCGCCGACAAGGTCGGTGCCTACCTGTTCGTCGACATGGCTCACGTAGCCGGTCTTGTCGCCGCGGGCGTCTATCCGAACCCGGTACCTTTCGCCGACGTGGTCACCACCACGACCCACAAGACCTTGCGCGGTCCACGTGGCGGCCTGATCCTGGCCCGTGCCAATGCCGACATCGAGAAGAAGCTGAACTCCGCGGTCTTCCCAGGCGCCCAGGGCGGCCCTCTGGAACACGTCATCGCCGCCAAGGCGATCTGCTTCAAGGAAGCCTTGCAGCCTGAGTTCAAGACCTACCAGGAGCAAGTGGTCAAGAACGCCCAGGCCATGGCCGAAGTGTTCATCGAGCGCGGCTTCGATGTCGTTTCCGGCGGCACCAAGAACCACCTGTTCCTGCTCTCGCTGATCAAGCAGGAAATCTCGGGCAAGGATGCGGACGCCGCCTTGGGCCGCGCCTTCATCACCGTCAACAAGAACTCGGTACCCAACGATCCACGCTCGCCGTTCGTGACTTCGGGCCTGCGCTTCGGTACGCCTGCCGTGACCACCCGTGGCTTCAAGGAAACCGAGTGCCGCGAGCTAGCCGGCTGGATCTGCGACATCCTTGCCGACCTCAACAACGAATCGGTGATCGACGCCGTTCGCGAGAAGGTCAAGGCGATCTGCAAGAAACTGCCGGTCTACGGTCAGTAAGCTTCACTGCTACAAAAGCCCGGCCTTGCGCCTAATGCTTGTCAGTTAAGACCCATGGGGCTGCTTTGTCCCCCTTCGCGGGCAAGCCCGCTCCCACAAGAAGTGCGCAGTTCCTGAATTCAGCGCTCAACTTGTGGGAGCGGGCTTGCCGCGAAGCAGCCCCAATTGCAGATTGTGGGGCTTAACTGACTGGCATTAGGCCTTGCGCCGGGCTTTTTTTGGATCTTTTGTGGGGAATCGCTGGATTGGCAACCCCGGGGTTGTGCACGCCCATTTGGAACAGGGTGCCGATCCGCTCTCTTTTCTTATTGAAGAATCAAGCACCGAGCCGCTCGAAGCCTTCACGGATCCGAGCCTCGGGCAGGTCATCGGCGATGAAGACCATCACGCTTTCGCGCTCTTCGCCTTCCGCCCACTCGGTGTCCCAGTCGAAGCCGTACAGCTTGAGCACACCCTGGAACACCAGGCGCCGTGACTCACCGGCAATGTTCAGCACGCCCTTGTAACGCAGCAGCTGCTTGCCATGGTTTTCCAGCAGTTCATTCATGAAGTCGCTGATACGATCGATGTCCAGCGGCGCATGGGTACGCAGGACCATGCTCGAGATACGGTCTGGAGTAGCGGCTTGAAGCAGTGGCCGCAAGCTCGGTCGAAGGCTGCCGCCAAGGTCGGCGTTGAGGTTGAAGCCACGTACGTCGAGCAGTTCGGCCAGGTCGATGTGGCCATGTTCGACCACGCGAATGGCCGCGCGCCGGTTGATGCGACTCAGCCGTTCACGCAGAGCCTCGACGGCTTGCGGCTCGACCAGGTCGGTCTTGCTCAGCAGCAGGCGGTCGGCAAAACCTACCTGGGCCTGGGCAATGGTCTGGGTCAGGTGCACATCGGCGTGGGCGGCATCGACCAGGGTGATAATGCCGTCGAGGATGTAGCGCTCGCGCAACTCCTCGTCAATGAAGAAGGTTTGCGCCACCGGTGCAGGGTCGGCCAGCCCGGTGCACTCGATCACCAGGCGGTCGAAGCGGATCTGCTCCGCATCGAGCCGCTCCAGCAGCAAGTACAGGGCCTTGGTCAGGTCGGTATGGATGGTGCAGCATACGCAGCCATTGGCCAGCGTCATGACCTGCACGGGTTCGTCGCCAAGCAGTTGAGTATCGATGCCGGCATCGCTGAACTCGTTCTCGATCACGGCGATCTTCAAGCCATGCTCGGCCTTGAGCATGTGGCGGAGCAAAGTGGTCTTGCCGGCACCGAGGAAACCGGAGAGAACGGTGACGGGAATGGGCGTCTGCACGCGGGGATTCTCCTGAAGCTGAAAATGACTGTGGGAGCCAGGTTACCCAGGCTCCCACAGGATCATGCTTGCCGCTTTATCAGCAGCACTTGGGACCGGACTTGCCGCCGTACCGAGCCTCCTGACGCTCTCGGAAGAACGCCTCGTAGCTCATCACCGGCTGGTCCGGGTGGGTAGCCTGCATGTGCTCGACGTAATTGTCGTAATCGGGCATGCCGACCATCAGGCGGGCTGCCTGCCCCAGGTATTTGCCCAGTCGACCCAGGTCGTTGAACATCGCTGCAGTCCTCTCTTAGGCGTCAGGCAAGGCCTGGAACGGGGTTTCCTTGTCGCTGCGCTCCTTGCGCCCCCAGGCGGCATAGCCGACCTTGAGAGCGAAGAACAGGATACTGAACACAACGACCAGGAACAGAATGGTCAGGCCCGCGTTGGTGTAGGCGTTGTAGATCACATGCTGCATCTGACCGATGTCCTTGGCCGGGGCCAATACCTGACCTGCATCCAGCGCCACGCTGTACTTGTCGGCCAGAGCCAGGAAGCCGACCGCCGGGTTTGGATCGAACAACTTGATCAGGCCTGCAGCCGTGGTGCAGATCAGCAGCCACACGGCAGGCACCAGGGTGACCCAGATGTAGCGCTGACGCTTCATCTTGATCAGTACCACCGTACCGAGCATCAGGGCGATACCGGCCAGCATCTGGTTGGAGATACCGAACAGTGGCCACAAGGTATTGATGCCACCCAGCGGATCGATCACCCCCTGGTACAGCAGGTAGCCCCAGAGCGCCACGCAACCGGCAGTGGCAATCAGGTTGGCTGGCCAGGAATCGGTACGCTTGAGCGCGGGGACGAAACTGCCCAGCAGGTCCTGCAGCATGAAGCGCCCGGCACGGGTGCCGGCATCCACCGCAGTCAGGATGAACAGCGCTTCGAAGAGGATCGCGAAGTGATACCAGAAGGCCATGGTGTTCTCGCCCGGCAGCACTTGATGGAGGATCTGCGCGATCCCCACCGCCAGCGTCGGCGCACCACCGGCACGCGCCAGGACAGTGTGCTCGCCGATGTCGCGGGCAGTCGCCTCGAGCTGTTCAGGGGTGATGGCAAAGCCCCAGCTGCTGACCGTCTGCGCTACCGAGACCACGTCGGCCCCGACCGCCGCGGCCGGGCTGTTCATGGCGAAGTAGACACCTGGCTCGATGACCGAAGCGGCGACCATCGCCATGATGGCAACGAACGACTCCATCAGCATGCCGCCGTAACCGATGTAACGGGCGTTGATCTCGTTGTCCAGCAGCTTGGGCGTGGTGCCCGACGAGATCAGGGCGTGGAAGCCCGACACGGCGCCGCAGGCGATGGTGATGAACAGGAACGGGAACAGGGTGCCTTTCCAGACCGGGCCGGTACCGTCGGTAAACTGGGTGAAGGCCGGCATCTTCAGTTCCGGCGCGAGGATCAGGATACCGATGGCCAGCGCGACGATGGTCCCGATCTTCAGGAAGGTCGACAGATAGTCACGTGGCGCCAGCACCAGCCAGACCGGCAGCACGGCGGCAACGAAGCCGTAGCCTACCAGCATCCAGGTGATCTGTACCCCGGTGAAGGTGAAGGCCGGACCCCATGTTGGATCGGCGGCGATCACACCGCCCAGCCAGATCGAGAGCAACAGCAGGACCACGCCGATCAGCGAAATCTCGCCGATGCGCCCTGGTCGGATATAGCGCATGTAGATGCCCATGAACATGGCGATCGGGATGGTCGCCATCACCGTGAACATGCCCCAGGGGCTTTCGGCCAGGGCCTTGACCACAATCAGCGCCAGTACGGCGAGGATGATGATCATGATCAGGAAGCAGCCGAACAAGGCGATGGTGCCCGGAATCCGGCCCATCTCCTCGCGCACCATGTCGCCCAGCGAGCGACCATTGCGACGGGTGGACAGGAACAGGATCATGAAGTCCTGGACCGCGCCCGCCAGCACCACGCCGGCGATCAGCCACAGCGTACCTGGCAGATAACCCATCTGTGCCGCCAGGACGGGGCCGACCAGCGGGCCGGCACCGGCGATCGCGGCGAAGTGGTGGCCGAAAAGGATGTGCTTGTTGGTCGGGACATAGTCCAGCCCATCGTTGTTGAGCACCGCGGGTGTCGCCCGACGCGGATCGAGCTGCATGACCTTGGTAGCGATGAACAGGCTGTAGTAGCGATAGGCGACCAGGTAGATGGCCACCGCCGCGACCACGATCCACAAGGCATTGATTGCCTCGCCACGACGCAGGGCGACCACACCCAGCGCATAGGCTCCCAGGACCGCCAGCACCAACCACGGAACATGGCGTAGCAAGCTATTATTGTTGTTCATGGTTTACTTCCAGCTGGTAAATTGGAAAAGACCGCTCAGCGAGTCTAGGGCCAGTCTCGGCGCATTGCCACACTTGCTTTGGTCTAGAGCCTGTGCGGCCTTGTCGTTCGGCCCAGGCACCTATTGCTTTCAACTATAGTCAGGACGAATTCCAGAGGGTCTTTCCGATGAGCGATCATGATGAGCGCCGCCGTTTCGTACGCATCCCGTTCAATGCGCAGACAGAACTGCGCCAAGGCCAGCAGCGCTGGCCTGTCGAACTGATCGATCTGTCTCTCAAAGGCATGCTGGTCAGACGACCCCAGGGGTGGGAGCCGGATCCTGCACAGAATTTCGAGGCCATCGTTCATTTGGATGAGCAAGTGAAGGTAGAGATGCTTGTGGGACTGCGTCATGAGGAAACCGCGCGGCTGGGTTTTGCCTGTCTGTACATCGATCTTGATTCGATGTCCCATTTGCACCGTCTTGTGGAACTGAACCTGGCCGATGGCCCCGAAATGATGCGTGAGCTGCGCGAACTCATCAAAATTTAAGATCTATTAGCCGACTATCTACCTGCCTGAAGGTCGTTTCTTGTCTATCTAGACAGCTTCAGGCAGGTTTCTCGCATACTGTAGGCACCCCTCTAGCACGCTCTCTTGCGACCTGGAACACAAACTGCATCCAGTCATTACAGGCACTGGGCGTGGCGCTGTTCAGTGCACGATCTAAATATTGTATACAATCTGTGTGGCCTTATGGCTCGCGTTCTGTCTACAGTAGTGCCACAACAAAAACTGAGAGCCTGCTCATGACTACGTCCTCTCCCGGCACGTCTTCGGTCAAACGCCCTGAAGATGAAAACCTTGGCCTTGGCGCCAACCTTGCCTACGGCTTGCAGCACGTCCTGACCATGTACGGAGGCATCGTTGCCGTACCCTTGATCCTGGGACAGGCCGCGGGGCTGGGGCCTTCGGAAATCGGTCTGCTGATCGCGGCCTCATTGTTTGCCGGTGGGCTTGCCACATTGCTGCAGACCCTTGGCCTGCCATTCTTCGGATGCCAGTTGCCGCTGGTCCAAGGGGTCTCGTTCGCTGGTGTCGCGACCATGGGCGCCATCCTCGGCAGTGAAGGTGGGGGCGGCTTGCCGGCGGTGCTTGGCGCCGTCATGGCGGCCTCGCTGATCGGTTTCCTGATCACGCCGGTCTTCTCGCGCATCACCAAGTTCTTCCCACCGCTGGTGACCGGCATCGTCATCACCACCATCGGCCTGACCCTGATGCCGGTAGCCGCGCGTTGGGTGATGGGCGGCAACAGCGCCGCGCCGGACTTCGGCAGCATGGCCAACATCGGCCTGGCGGGACTGACCTTCGCTATCGTCCTGCTGCTCAGCAAGCTGGGCAGCGCCACCATCTCGCGGCTGTCCATTCTCCTGGCCATGGTCATCGGCACGCTGATCGCCTGGGCCTTGGGCATGACCGATTTCAGCAAAATAGGCGAAGGGCCGCTGATGGCGTTTCCCACGCCTTTCCATTTCGGCATGCCGACCTTCCACATCGCCGCGATACTGTCCATGTGCATCGTGATCATGGTCACCCTGGTGGAAACCTCGGCCGATATCCTCGCGGTGGGCGAGATCATCGACACCAAGGTCGACTCGAAGCGCCTGGGCAACGGGCTGCGCGCCGACATGGCGTCGAGCATACTCGCGCCGATCTTCGGCTCCTTCACCCAGAGTGCATTCGCCCAGAACGTCGGCCTGGTAGCCGTGACCGGGGTCAAGAGTCGCTATGTGGTAGCCACGGGCGGCGTCATTCTGGTGGTGCTCGGCCTGCTGCCGATCATGGGTCGAATCATTGCGGCGGTTCCGACGCCGGTGCTTGGCGGCGCGGGAATCGTACTGTTCGGCACCGTGGCAGCCAGCGGCATTCGCACCCTGTCGAAGGTCAGCTACAAGAACAACGTCAATCTGATCATCGTCGCCGCCTCCCTAGGTTTCGGGATGATTCCGATCGCGGCGCCGAATTTCTACCACCAGTTCCCCGCCTGGTTCGAGACCATCTTCCATTCCGGTATCAGCTCGGCGGCCATCATGGCGATTCTGCTGAACCTGATCTTCAACCACTTCACGGTCGGCAATTCGGATCAGCAGTCGGTCTTCGCAGCAGGCTACGAGCGGTCTATCAAGTATTCGGACATTTCAGCGCTGCGCGATGGCGACTACTTCAAGGATGGCAAGCTGTTCGATGCGCAGGACACGGAGATCCGCGTCCTGGATGAAGGCGAGAGTCCCGCGCCTAACGGACGAAAGCCCGCTGCGCTCGAGCATTGATCGGGCTGGATGAGACGAGCACGAGGGCCGATGCGGATGCATCGGCCTTTTTCATGATCGGCTTTTCGCTTGTCCGACGATTGGGATCATTCGAACAAGGCGTCCAAGGCTTGCTCGAGCCGAGTCACTGCAATGACCTGCAAGCCGGGCGGCGACTCCTTCGGCGCGTTCCCCTTGGGCACGATGGCGCGCTTGAAACCATGCTTGGCGGCTTCCTTGAGCCGCTCCTGGCCGCTGGGTACCGGCCGCACTTCACCCGAGAGGCCGATCTCCCCGAATACCAGCAGGCCATGAGCCAGGGGACGGTTGCGCAGGCTGGACATGACGGCCGCCATGAGCGCCAGGTCCGAGGCGGTCTCCAGGACCTTGACACCACCGACCACGTTGAGAAAGACGTCCTGGTCGTGGGTCGGAATACCCCCATGTCGATGCAAGACGGCCAGTAGCATGGCCAGACGATTCGGGTCCAGGCCCAAGGTGACGCGCCGCGGATTGGACAGGTGACTATCGTCTACCAGCGCCTGCACTTCGACCAACATGGGACGGGTGCCTTCCCAGGTTGCCATGACCACGCTGCCAGACACTTCTTCCTGGGCACGATTGAGGAAGATGGCCGAAGGATTGGAAACCTCCTTGAGGCCTCGATCGGTCATGCCGAACACGCCAAGTTCATTGACCGCGCCGAAACGGTTCTTCACCGCCCGCAGCAAGCGCAGGCGTCCATCGGACTCGCCTTCGAAATACAGCACGGTATCGACCATGTGCTCCAAGACCCGCGGCCCCGCCAGAGCACCTTCCTTGGTCACGTGGCCGACCAGGAAGATCGCCGTGCCGCTCTGCTTGGCATAGCGCACCAACAGCGCGGCGCTTTCGCGCACCTGGGCGACGCCACCGGGTGCCGACTGCAGTTGTTCGGTGAAGATGGTCTGGATGGAGTCGATCACCATGACCTGCGGCTTTTCCAGGCGCGCGGTCGCGATGATCGACTCGATGCAGGTCTCGGTCATCACGCGCAACTGGTCTTGCGGCAGCCCCAGCCGGCGCGAGCGCATGGCGACCTGCTGTTGCGATTCCTCGCCAGTGACATAGAGCGCAGGCATGCGAGTGGCGATATTGCACAGTGTCTGCAAGAGGATGGTCGACTTGCCGATACCTGGGTCGCCGCCGATCAGCACCACCGAACCATCGACCAGGCCGCCTCCCAGGACCCGATCCAGTTCGGTACTGCCAGTACTGAAGCGAGGAATCTCCTCGACGCTGACCTCGGCCAGGGTCTTGATCTGCGCCTGCTGCCCGGCCCAACCGTTACGCCCACTGGGTGCCGCGGCCGCCCCACTCTCGATGACGGTCTCGACCAAGGTATTCCAGGCACCGCACTCGCCGCATTGACCTGCCCATTTCGGGAAGGTCGCGCCGCATTCGGTGCAGCCATACAAGCGCTTGGCCTTGGCCATGTGGATAGCTCTCCAGGAAAAGGTTGCCATGATAGCTGACAGCGACGGACGCCGGGCCTCACGGAAATCGACAAAACTATTCGCCGCCTGTGAAGTCACTAACACCATCGCGGCGCGACAAACGCATTAGCTGACGTACACTGTTCAACCATTTTCAATTTGTAACAAGGAATAAACCATGGGCGTGCTCAACGAATTCAAGGCCTTCGCGGTCAAGGGAAATGTCGTAGACATGGCAGTCGGTATCATTATCGGCGCCGCCTTTGGCAAGATCGTCTCATCCTTTGTTGGCGACGTGATCATGCCTCCACTCGGCCTGTTGATCGGCGGGGTGGACTTCAGTGACCTGGCAATCACCTTGAAAGCCGCACAGGGTGACATACCCGCGGTAGTGCTGGCCTATGGCAAGTTCATCCAGACCGTGATCGATTTCGTGATCGTTGCCTTCGCGATCTTCATGGGCGTCAAGGTGATCAACCGTCTCAAGCGTGAAGAAGCCGTAGCGCCCTCTGCGCCACCTACCCCGACACCTCAGGAAACCCTGCTGACGGAGATTCGCGACTTGCTCAAGACGCGGGACCAGAATCGCCTGCCTTGAGTACAGTTGATCGAAACGGCGTCCATAACGTCGTTTCGGCGTTTACCAGTAACTTTCTACCGCGACCTGCCCCGGACGTCGGCTCAGGCTCAGTTGCAGATCCCGCTGCTTGAGCACGGCGCGTGTATCATCGACCATCTGCGGGTTGCCGCATAGCATGATCCGTGAATGCTCGGTGCTCAGTTCCAGACCCGCCGCAGCCTCCAACTCCCCTGTTTCGAGAAGCGTGGTGATCCGAGCCCGTAGCGCGCCAGGGTGCGCCTCACGCGTCACCACCGGAATGAATTGCAGCTTACCGGCATGCTCCGCCAGGTAATCGCGTCGCTCAAGACCCGCGATCAGATCAAGATAGGCAAGCTCCTTGGCTTCACGCACCGAGTACACCAGCTTGATCGACTCGAAGCGCTCCCAGGCTTCGAAGTCCTGAAGGATCGACAGGAAGGGCGCAATGCCAGTGCCGGTCGCCAGCAGCCAAAGATCACGGCCGCCCACGAAACGATCGAGGCTGAGGTAACCGAATGCCTGGCGATCGATGAGCAGCTCATCGCCCGTGCCCAGGCGGCTCAGCTCACTGGTGAACTCGCCCCCAGGGACCACGATGGAGAAGAAGTCGAGGTATTCATCATGGGGCGCTGAAACCATCGAATAGGCACGCCACGCCACGCTACCGTCGGCTTTCGTCACTCCCAGCCGCGCGAACTGCCCTGCCCGAAACCTGAAGCCCGTGTCGCGCGTGACGCGCAGACTGAAAAGGTTCGCGGTCAACGGCTGCACCTCGAGCAGTGTCTGGCGAGTGAACTTGTCGGGGCTGGCAGTCATGTGTGGCTCCATTGATCAGATGACTCTAGTGTCGCGCAAACGCTTGAAGATAAATACGTTCAGTTTGTGGGGCCTCACCTCTATACAAGAGTTGTACAAAATCCTATTGCTATAGCGAATTGTTCCTAACACAGCGTAGGAAAGAACCTACACTCTGTCCGGCCAGACCTAAAGTTGGATCCATTTATGGGAGCATGCCATGCACTGGAAAGCGGACCAATTGCAACAGTTGCTCGACCAGACCCATCCAGATCAGGCCTTCGGCAACGCGCTCGAGTTGGTCCAGCACCTGGACTTGAATTTCCTGGGACTAGTTGTGTACCTCAATGTGCCCGGGCAACCACGTCGTATCATTTCGTATAATAATTATCCCGACGCGTGGAACGCTCACTACGAAGCCAACGGCTTTATCAAGGTCGACCCGATCCCTCTCCAGTCCCGCCAGAGCACCAACGCTGTGCTCTGGCGGGATGAGCTGTTCGAAAAGGTACCCGAGTTCAGGAAGACCGCCTGCAGCTACGGACTCCGTCATGGCTGGACCCAGTCGGTACACGATCAGCGGCACAACGAATTGCAGTTGAGCGTGGCGCGACCGGTGGGGGATATCAGCACCGAGGAGCTTTACGAAAACAGTGCTCAGGCGCTCTGGTTGTGTCACAGCCTGCATGGCATCTTGTGCGAGCATCACCAGCCTTCGTCGGGACCGGACCCGGCACTCACGGACCGCGAGCACGAGGTACTGAAATGGTCGGCCGCCGGCAAGACCGCTGCCGATATCGCCTGCATCCTGTCGCTTTCGACCAGCACGGTGAATTTTCACATCAGAAGCCTGATCACCAAGACCAATGCCTCCAACAAGGCAGGCGCGATTGCCATAGCCGCCATGAAGGGCCTGCTTTGAGTTTCGACCGCCCAGCATGGTGCAAAGCTTGTAGAATCGTGCATTTCGCTCGCCGCCTTCATGGCAGGCAGCCTTGCACCCGAGTCCGACACCATGCCTTCGCTTGATACGCCCTTTGCCAATCTTGATCTGATCCGCCAGCCGGAACAGGCCAACGACCCTCTCCAGGCATTCGATGCCGCCGATCAGTACCTGCTGGAACACCTGGCCGCGCAAGACACCGACTCGCGATGCAGGGTGCTGGTCCTCAATGATGCGTTCGGCGCCATTGCCGCCAGTCTGAGCGGGCACATGCAGGTAGTCGGCAGCGGTGATTCGCACCTCGCTCGACTGGCCCTGGAAAAGAACTTGATTCGTAACGGCAAAGCGTTCGACAGCGTCGATTTCGTCCCAGCCAGCGAACAGTGGCAGGGCTGCTTCGACCGGGTACTGCTACGGGTGCCCAAGACCTTGGCCCTGCTCGAAGAGCAGCTGATTCGCCTGCACGGACATCTGGCACCCGGCGCACAGGTGATCGCCGGCGCCATGATCAAGCACCTGCCCCACGCCGCCGGGGACCTGTTGGCCAAGTACATCGGCCCGGTGCAGGCATCCCTGGCCCAGAAGAAGGCCCGGCTGCTGACTGCCATCCACGCCGAGCGTCCCCGGGCCACCTCGCCCTACCCTACAGGTTACAGCCTGGAATCGCCCAGACTGGAGCTGCTCAACCATGCCAACGTGTTTTGCCGTGAGGGGTTGGACATAGGAACTCGCGCTTTCCTGCCGCACCTGCCACGTGACCTGGGCAGCGCTCGAATCGCCGATCTTGGCTGCGGCAATGGCGTACTGGCGATTGCCAGTGCCCTGACCAACCCCACGGCGCACTACACCCTGATAGATGAGTCGTACATGGCCGTGCAGTCGGCACGGGAAAACTGGCAAGCGGCGCTAGGTGATCGTCCGGCGCGTTTCGAGGCAGCGGACGGCCTGGCCGGGCAGGAGAAACAGTCCCTGGACGTAGTGTTGTGCAATCCGCCCTTCCACCAACAACAGGTCGTAGGCGATTTCCTGGCCTGGCGGATGTTCCAGCAGGCGCGGGATGCCTTGGTGGTCGGCGGAGCGCTGTACATTGTCGGTAACCGTCATCTGGGTTACCACAGCAAGCTCGCGCGCCTGTTCCGAGGCGTGGAGCAAGTCGCGGCAACGCCCAAGTTCGTGGTGCTCAAGGCTCGCAAGTAGACGATGTGGCGGCCGCTGGACGCATACTGATGGTTTTTCCAGTTAACTTGAGTCGAGCGACACCGGCGGCGGCGCTCGATTGCAAGTACGCACAAGAACTTAACGCAGGCAGCGAGCAGGGCCAGCCTCAAGCCCCGCACCTCGATCAATGCGTAGTCAAACCCGCGGCTGCCATGAACATCCGCATCAACCAGGCCACGATCCCCAGGGCAAGCACGCTGGCGCCCCAGATCAGCACCAGCCAGCCAAGCCGTTGCCACAGCGGTCTTTTCGGTTCTTCAATGCCGTCATTCCTGGTCATCGCCCAGCTCCTCAATGATAGCCGTCATCATCATGGGTCACCTTGCCGCGGAACACGTAGTAGCTCCAGAAGGTGTAACCCAGGATCAGCGGGATGATGAACAGTGTGCCCACCAGCATGAAGCCTTGGCTCTGCGGGGGCGCCGAGGCGTCCCAGATCGAAATGGAAGGCGGGATGATGTTTGGCCAGATGCTGATACCCAATCCGCTGTAGCCAAGGAAGATCAAGACCAGCGTCAGCAGGAAGGGAGTGTAGTGGGCGCGGCGGGCAACCGACCGCAGCAGCCCGTAGAGCGTGACCAGTACCAGGATGGGCACCGGCAGGAACCAGAACAGGTTGGGCAAGGTGAACCAGCGCTCGGCGATGTTCGGGTAGGCCAGAGGCGTCCACAGGCTCACCACACCGATCACCGCCAACAGCACCAGCGCCAAAGGTCGACCCAGGTCATGCATTTGCTCCTGTAGCGGGCCCTGGGTCTTCACGATCAACCAGGTGCATCCGAGCAATGCATAAGCCACGATCAGACCGAGCCCGGAGAACAACGCGAAGGGCGTCAGCCAATCCAGCGATCCACCGGCGTAACTGCGGTCGACCACCTTGAAGCCCTCGATGAAGGCGCCCAGGGCGACGCCTTGGAAAAAGGTGGCGACCAGCGATCCACCGATGAAGGCCTTGTCCCATAGATGGCGCTTTTCGGCATGGGCCTTGAAGCGGAACTCGAAGGCCACGCCACGGAAGATCAGGCCGGTGAGCATCAGCATCAAGGGCAGGTAGAGCGCGGAAAGCACGACCGAATATGCCAATGGGAACGCACCGTACAATCCGGCGCCACCGAGTACCAGCCAGGTTTCATTGCCATCCCATACCGGCGCCACGGTGTTCATCATGACGTCGCGGTCTCGGTCGTCCTTGACGAACGGAAAGAGGATGCCAATCCCCAGATCGAAGCCATCCATGACCACGTACATCATGATGCCGAAGATGATGATCACAGCCCAGATCAGCGGAAGATCGATACCCATGGTTCAGTGCTCCTCGGTCAGGCTGGTGGAATCGGGCTCCTGCCCGTCGTCGGCGGCGGACAGCGGACGCGCCGGAGTGCGTTTCCGGCCAGGCCCGCCCGGCCTCTGCTCCTGGCCCTCCCCTGTATACGGCCCTTTGCGCACCAGGCGCATCATGTAGCCCAGGCCCGCGCCGAACAGAGCGAAATACACCACGACGAACATGATCAAGGTGAAGCCCAGTTGCGCATAGCTGTGATTGGAGACGCCATCGGCGGTGCGCATCAGGCCATACACCACCCAAGGCTGGCGACCGATCTCGGTGGTGAACCAGCCGGCAAGGATGGCGATGAGTCCGGACGGGCCCATCCACAATACCAAATACAGGAATGGTCGCGAGCGGTAGATCGCATTGTCACGCCGCAACCACAGGCTCCAGAGCCCGGCCGCGATCATCAACAATCCCAGACCTACCATCACCCGGAAGGACCAGAAGATGATCGTCGCGTTGGGCCGGTCTTCAGGTGGGAAGTCCTTCAAGGCCGGGACCTGCTTGTCCAGGCTGTGAGTGAGGATCAGGCTGCCCAGCACCGGGATCTCGACCTTGAACCGCGTCACCTCGGCTTGCATGTCGGGGAGGCCGAACAGGATCAGAGGCGTCGGCTCGCCTGGGGAGTTTTCCCAGTGGCCCTCGATCGCGGCGATCTTTACCGGTTGGTGCTTGAGTGTGTTGAGGCCATGGAAATCGCCGATCACGGCTTGGATGGGCGTGACGATCAACGCCATCCACATGGCCATCGAAAGCATCTTGCGTACGGCAGGGTTGTCGCGCCCCCGCAGCAGGTGCCAGGCCGCCGACGCGCCTACGAAGAACGCAGTGGCGATGAAGGCGGCAGTGGCCATGTGCATCAGGCGGAAGGGGAAGGATGGGTTGAAGATCACTGCCAGCCAGTCGACCGGGATGATCCGCCCATCGACGATCGCATGACCTTGCGGCGTGTGCATCCAACTGTTCGACGCCAGGATCCAGAAAGTCGAGACCAGCGTGCCCAAGGCCACCATGACCGTGGCGAAGAAATGCAGACCGCGGCCCACTCGGTTCCAGCCGAACAGCATCACGCCCAGGAAACCGGCCTCGAGGAAGAACGCCGTGAGCACCTCGTACGTCAGCAGAGGGCCGGTGACGGCGCCAGCAAAGTCGGAGAAACGGCTCCAGTTGGTACCGAACTGGTAGGCCATCACCAGACCGGATACCACGCCCATGCCGAAGTTGACGGCGAAGATCTTCGACCAGAACTTGTAGAGGTCACGGTAGACATCCTCACCGCTCTTGAGCCAAAGGCCTTCGAGTACTGCCAGGTAGCTCGCCAGGCCAATGGTGATGGCCGGGAACAGGATATGAAAGGACACGGTAAACGCGAACTGGATTCGAGCGAGATCCAGAGCCTCTAAACCGAACATGGCACTTCCTCTGGCAGGTGATCGCACCAGGCAGAGGGATGAAGCCCGCCGCCCACAGGACTGTCGAGTACAGTGATCCGGATTTGTTCTATCTATTGCAAAGAATCATGCCCAGTGGCCATTTCGGTGCAAACGAAGCATTGATCCAGATCAAGGTCTGCTCAAAGCATATGCCTGAACTGTCGGCAGGGTCGTGTGGTTGATTGTCGCGCGGACACGTCGTTTTCAGCCTATAGCATGAGGCTCAGCTGAAGCTCGTAGCCCTGCCGGGCTCGGCAACCCGTCCCGCTCTCACGCCAACCCGTAGCATGATAGAGCGCCAGAGCCGCCTGATTCTCCGGGTCGACGGAAAGTTGCAGCAGACGCACTTCAGGCCACAGGGTACGAACGAGATCCGGCAACGCGGTCATGCAGAAACGGCCCAATCCTTGTCCCTGCATGTTTCGATCTATCTGCAAGGCACAGAGCGCCGCGGCATCGGCCTGGGCCCAGAATGGCAGGAACGGTCCGCGTTCGAGCAACATGAAGCCGCGTGGCACGCCTTGGTGCACCAAGGCGATGCCCCTTCGATCGTCACCCTTGGTGCTGATGAGAATATAGAGTGCGTTGGCGATGTCGCCCGAGAAGCGGATCTGGTCGAGATGGACCTCTATGTCGATCAGCTGGCTGCGTTGAAACGGGGTCAGATGGCGATAGTCGATCAGCTGCATGAGGGGTCTTGGCCAGGATGTCAGGGCACAACCTGCCGTTATCCGATGCCAATTGCAACTTGCATTACCGAACGACCGGCATGCTGGTATCATGCGCGGCTTTTTTCACCCCGGATGAAAGCCAGGCAGGCGGTACGGTCTGTGCTTTGCTGAGGGGGTCGATTATTTCAAGGCGCAAGGCGCCATGGGGAGCGGGCATGCTGGAAAGGCTGTTTCAACTCAAAGCACATGACACCAACGTACGTACCGAGATCCTTGCGGGCGTCACGACCTTCCTGGCCATGGCCTATATCCTGTTCGTCAACCCGAGCATCCTCGGCGAGACGGGTATGGACAAGGGCGCGATCTTCGTCGCCACCTGCCTGGCCGCGGCGATCGGCTCGGTGACCATGGGCCTGATCGCCAACTACCCGATCGCCCTGGCACCGGGCATGGGGCTCAACGCGTTCTTCACCTACACCGTGGTGCTGCACATGGGGCACACCTGGCAGGTGGCACTGGGCGCGGTATTCATATCGGCCGTGCTGTTCTTCCTGCTGTCGATCTTTCGGATCCGCGAATGGATCGTAAACAGCATCCCCCTGCCGCTGCGTTCGGCCATTGCCGCCGGCATCGGCCTGTTCCTGGCATTGATCGCCCTGCACAACGCAGGCATCGTGGTGGACAATCCGGCCACCCTGGTCGGCATGGGCGACCTGAGTCAGCCCGCGCCGATCCTGGCGACCCTGGGCTTCTTCCTGATCGTCGCCCTGGAGGCCATGAAAGTCCGTGGCGCGGTGCTGATCGGTATCCTCCTCGTCACCGTGGCTTCGATCCTGCTGGGCGTGACTCCGTTCGGTGGCGTGGTGTCGATGCCGCCGTCGCTGGCGCCGACCTTCCTGCAGCTGGACATCAAGGGGGCGCTGGACGTCACGCTGGTGAGCGTGATCTTCGCGTTCCTGTTCGTCGACCTGTTCGACAACTCCGGCACCCTGATCGGCGTGGCCAAGCGCGCGGGCCTGATGGGCAAGGACGGCCACATGCCGAAAATGGGACGCGCCCTGATCGCGGACAGTACCGCGGCCATGGCCGGCTCCCTGCTGGGCACCTCGACCACGACCAGCTACATCGAGTCGGCCGCAGGCGTCAGTGCCGGCGGGCGCACCGGCCTGACAGCCATCGTCGTGGCCGCGATGTTCCTGCTGGCCTTGTTCTTCGCCCCACTGGCAGGCAGTGTGCCCGCGTTCGCTACAGCGCCGGCGCTGCTGTTCGTCGCGGTGTTGATGGCCTCGGGCCTGGCCGAGATCAACTGGGACGACGTCACCGAGGCGGCGCCCGTGGTCATCACCGCCCTGGCCATGCCCCTGACCTATTCGATCGCCAACGGCATCGCCTTCGGGTTCATCGCCTGGACCGCCATCAAGCTGATTTCCGGCCGCTATCGCGACCTCAATTCGGCCTTGGTGATCCTCTCCATCCTGTTCGTCATCAAGCTGGGCTGGTTCAACGCATGAGTGCTGTCCTCGATCCCTCGTCCTACTCCGAGCAACTGGCGGCCAAGGTCGCTCGTCTGCGTGACCTGCTGGCGCCTTTCGAGGCACCGGAGCCGGCGGTCTTCGATTCGCCTCGCGAGCATTACCGGCTGCGCGCCGAATTCCGCCTGTGGCGCGAGAACGAAGAGCGCCACTACGCGATGTTCGCACCGGGCGAGAAGCACATTCCGATCCTGATCGAAGAGTTCCCCATCGCCAGTCGCCTGATCAATGACCTCATGCCTCGGCTCAAGGCCGCATGGCGGGCCAGTCAGGCGCTGAGTTTCAAACTGTTCCAGGTAGAGTTCCTCACCACCCTGGCTGGCGACGCGATGATCACCCTGTGCTACCACCGCCCCCTGGACCAGGCGTGGGAAGATGCCGCCCGTCAGCTGGCGCACGACCTCGGCGTAAGCATCATCGGGCGCTCCAAGGGCAAGCGTGTAGTGATAGGTCGCGATTACGCCGTGGAATCGCTGGAAGTGGCGGGACGCACCTTCCGTTACCGTCAACCGGAAGGCGCCTTCACTCAGCCTAACGGCACGGTCAATCAGAAGATGCTTGGCTGGGCCTACGATGCCCTGGGCGAGCGTGAAGACGATCTGCTCGAGTTGTACTGCGGCAATGGCAACTTCACCCTGCCGCTGGCCACGCGGGTACGCAAGGTGCTGGCCACCGAGATCAGCAAGACCTCGGTCAACGCCGCCTTGCACAACCTGGACGATAACGGTGTGGACAATGTGCGCCTGGTGCGCCTGTCGGCCGAGGAACTGACCGAAGCGCTCAACGAAGTTCGACCGTTTCGTCGTCTCGAAGGTATCGACCTGAAGAGCTATGACTTCGGCAGCGTGTTCGTCGATCCGCCACGCGCGGGCATGGACCCGAACACCTGTGAGCTGACCCGGCGTTTCGAGCGCATCCTGTACATTTCCTGCAACCCGGAAACCCTCGCGGCGAATATCGCCCAGTTGCACGACACTCACCGGATCGAACGTTGCGCACTGTTCGACCAGTTCCCCTATACCCATCACATGGAAAGCGGCGTCCTGCTGGTCAGGCGCTGAATCGGCGCAGGTTCAGCCTGCGACCGGCCGCCTTCGCGGTGAGCGCCTGCTCGCCGCGAAGGCAGATGTACAAACCTCGAGTGGCCGGCACAGCCGGGCCTCAGAAGTCGAAGAACACCGTCTCCCCTTCCCCTTGTATGCGCATGTCGAAGCGATAGGCCGTCTGACCGTCCACTTCGCAACGACGTGCGATCAAGGTTTCGCGGCGCTGCGGCTGCTCGATCAGATTAAGCACCGGGCAGCATGCGTTCGCTTCGGCTTCATCCTCGAAATAGAGTCGGGTATGCAGGTGGATATTGATGCCACGGGCAAACAGACTGATGTTGATATGCGGCGCCATGGGCAGCCCCGCGGTGTTGTTCACCACGCCAGGCTTGATCGTGTGCAGCGTCCATTCGCCGGCATCGAACGTGGTGGCGGTACGCCCGAAGCTGTTGAAGGCATTCTCGACGTTGTAGGCATCCTGATACTCACCGTTGGCATCGGCCTGCCAGAACTCCAGGAAGGAATCGCGCACAAGGTGGCCGTTGCCGTCATAGACATGGCCGATCAGCACGATCTGCTCGCCCGGCGCGTCGGGCCGCGCCATGCGATTCCAGATTTCATGGTCACGGGTAGGATTGCCCGCCGCGTGCAACGCCAGGCCGATGTGCACGTAGGGACCGGCGGTCTGCGAGGGAGTTTCCGGTAGCAGTTCGATAGGCATGACGGGCTCCTCAGCAGTTTTCGAAATGAGTCTTGCGCTGTCCGCGCAGGGTGATGTCGAAGCGATAGGCCAGACAATCCATGGGGTTGGCATTGCTCATGTCGAGCTTGGCGATGAGTTGCTGGACTGCTTCGGGGTTGGCGATCGACTTGACGATCGGGCACAGCGGGATCAGCGGGTCGCCCTCGAAGTACAGCTGGGTGATCAACCGGGCGGCGATCGATGGACCGCTGACCGAGACATGGATATGCGCCGGGCGCCAGTCGTTGGGCCCGTTGCGCCACGGATAAGGCCCGGGCTTGACGGTGCGGAAGCTGTAGTAGCCTTCGCTATCGGTCAGGCAGCGGCCGACGCCACCGAAGTTGGGGTCGAGCGGCGCCAGGTAGCGGTCGTTCTTGTGACGGTAACGGCCACCGGCATTGGCCTGCCAGATCTCGACCAGGGTATTGGGAACAGGTCGACCGTACTGGTCGCGTACCCGACCGGCGACGATGATGCGCTCGCCGATGGGCAGGCCACCCTTGTTGAAATTGAGCAGCAGGTCATCATCGTGCGGGCCGAACCCCAGATGGGAAAAGTCCGGGCCGGTACTCTCGCTGATCGACTGCGGGATGCTCACCAGCGCCTGGCGCGGAGAACGGGGTACAGAGGTCTTGTAGTCAGGCGTCAAGGCTTTGGGGTGCCAGTTGCGATCACGGATCACGAAGCGGCTGGTGTCCTGGGCGGGCATGCCGTTTTCCTCTCTTGGAATTGTAAGAACGCCTGTGCGTGGCAGGCGTGCTTGCAGTTTCCGACAGGTCGAGCAGCGAGCGATACTGAAAACCTCGACTTCATGCATATCCAGATGGTTATGCAAATTTGGAACGACTGACGCCCCACACCAGTCTGGACTAATCTCAGTCTTCATGTTTCAACGCTCGGAGATCACACATGGAATGGCGAAAAGGCAGGCGCAGCGACAACGTGGTCGACGCACGCGGCAGTGGCGGTGGCGGTGGCATGCGTTTTGGCGGCGGCAAGGGCCTTGGTCTGGCGGGCATCCTGTTGATAGTCGGTATCGGCTGGCTTACCGGCCAGGATCCGTTGCAGATCCTCGGCCAGCTTACCGGGCAGGTGGAACAACAGGCTGTGCCGACCGGGGCCGAAAGCAAGGCGCCACCGGCCAACGATCAACAGGCCGACTTCGTCGCCTCGGTCCTGGGCGACACCGAAGACACCTGGAAGGCGTTGTTCGCCCAGGCCGGCAAACAGTACGACGAGCCGAAACTGGTGCTGTTCAGCGGGCAGGTCAACTCGGCATGCGGCTTCGCTTCTTCCGCGGTCGGTCCGTTCTATTGCCCGGGCGACCAGCGTGTCTACCTGGACATGAACTTCTTCCGGGAAATGGAGAACCGCTTCTCCGCCGCTGGTGACTTTGCCCAGGCTTATGTGATTGCGCACGAGATCGGTCACCACGTTCAGACCCTGATGGGCGTCTCGGCGCAGGTTCAGACTGCTCGTCAGCGTGGTCAGCGGATGGAGGGCGACAATGGGCTGCTGGTGCGTCAGGAGTTGCAGGCCGACTGCCTGGCCGGGGTATGGGCGTACCAGGCGCAGAAGCGCCTCAACTGGCTGGAACCTGGCGATGTGGAAGAGGCCCTGAACGCGGCCAACGCGATCGGCGACGACCGTCTGCAACAGCAAGGTCAGGGACGCGTGGTTCCGGATTCCTTCACCCACGGTACCTCCGCGCAACGCGTGCGTTGGTTCAAGGCCGGCTTCGGCAGCGGAGAAGTCAGCCAGTGCGACACGTTCAACGCGCGTAATCTCTGATCCCCCGCTTCTCCCGCGCGGCCGTGCCGGGTATCTGGACGGCCGCGCAGCCTCGAGCCAGGGCGGACAGCCCACTCCGTCATCCTCTCTTACAAAAAGCGTTTCAGCTTCGGCCCAGGCCGCCGATAACTGCTGCACGGATCAGCGGGCACCCAAGAAAAACTACGCTTTGCGATCAAAATCAAGAGAGCGAAACAATTTCGGAGAGCGTGCATGAACAGCTGGTTTGCCAATATCAGCGTCAACTTGAAACTCGGGCTGGGCTTCGGCCTGGTCCTATTGCTGACGGGCCTCCTGGCCCTGACCGGGTGGACCAGCCTGGGTAGCCTCATCGACCGCAGCAACTGGATGAGCGACATCACCCAGCTCAACAGCGATCTGACCAACCTGCGAGTGGCACGTCTGCAGTACATGATCACCAACGGCGACGATACGTCGGCGGCGAATGTCCAGGCCAAGCTGGATACCTTCAGTGCCCAGCAACAGCATCTGGTCAACACCTTCAAGAGCCCCGAGAACCTGAAGCTGCTGAAAGAGCAGGGCCAGAGCATCAGTGAATACCGCACATCACTGGAGAAGATGCGTCAGGGCTACAAGGCCACGCAGGCGGCCAAGGAGGTCATGAGTCGAGTTGCCGGACAGGCCGATACCGCCTTGGAGGCGATCAGCCGCGCCGTCCTCTCGCGTTCGGAAAACGACAGCGTGCGACTGGCCCAGTACCTCCCGGTCAGCAGTGCCAGGCAGCAGTTGATGCAAGTGGGCGTGGACGTGCGCAGCTACCTGGCCGATACCAGCGGCAGTATCGAGCAGGCCGTCTTCCGCCAGCTGGACACTGCGTTGGCGGGCATCGAAGGCCTTGAGCGCCAGCTTCCCGAGCAGGCAACACCGATCAGGGAGTTCGAGACTGCCCTGGTCGCCTACCGTGATGCCGTGCGCCAGTTCCGTGATGCCACTGCGCAGATCGCCGTCGCCCGCCAGGAAATGACCGTCCAAGGCACCGATATCGTCAAGCACAGCGACGCCCTCTACAAGATCCAGCTCGAACGGCGTGATAACGAGAGCAGCGAAGCGCGCACTCTGCAAGCTGCCGTTACCTTGCTGGCCTTGCTGTTCGGCGTCCTGGCCGCCGTGCTCATCACTCGTCAGATCACTCGTCCCCTGCGCGAGACGCTCGAAGTGGTGAGTCGGATCGCCAGCGGTGACCTGACCCATGACGTGCGTGTGGTACGTCGTGATGAACTGGGCGCGCTGCAGCAAGGCATTGCCCGCATGGGCGTCACGCTGCGTGAACTGATCGGCGGCATTCGCGACGGTGTCACGCAGATCGCCAGTGCTGCCGAGGAGCTCTCGGCCGTTACCGAGCAGACCAGCGCAGGCGCCAACAGCCAGAAAGTCGAGACCGATCAGGTGGCTACCGCCATGCATGAAATGGCCGCCACGGTGCAGGAAGTGGCGCGCAATGCCGAACAGGCCTCCAGCGCGGCGACCAATGCCGACAGCGATGCCCGGGCGGGCGACAAGGTCGTGGGCGAGGCCATCAGTCAGATCGAACGCCTGGCCGTGGAAGTGCACCGCTCCACCGAGGCCATGACCCTGCTGCAGCAGGAGAGCCAGAAGATCGGCAGCGTCATGGACGTGATCAAATCGGTGGCCGAACAGACCAACCTGCTGGCGCTCAACGCCGCCATCGAAGCCGCGCGCGCCGGCGAGGCCGGGCGTGGTTTCGCGGTGGTTGCCGATGAAGTGCGGGGGCTCGCGCAACGTACCCAGAAGTCCACCGAGGAGATCGAGGTGCTGGTCGCCGGTCTGCAGCAAGGCACTCAGCAGGTCGCCACCGTCATGCAGGGCAGCCGCGCACTTACCGAGAGCAGCGTCGAGCTGGCACGCAGGGCCGGGGCCTCATTGGCGAACATCACCGGAACCGTGTCCGGTATCCAGTCGATGAACCTGCAGATCGCCGCGGCGGCCGAGCAGCAGAGCGCCGTCGCCGAAGAGATCAGCCGAAGCATTCTGAATGTCCGGGATGTGTCGGAGCAGACCGCTGCCGCCAGTGACGAGACAGCGGCGTCCAGCGTCGAGCTGGCGCGTCTGGGAAGCCAGCTGCAGAGCCTGGTCAGTCAATTCAGGGTTTGATGATGAACAGCGCCGGGACGATTGGCTGTCCCGGCGTGGTACTACGACACGACAAGGACTGCCGGATAGGACGTTTATCGAGACAAAGCTTCACCTGTTGCTCAGCCAAGCGAAGCATTCGATCTTCGGATACTGAGGCTTATCCTGCAGCCTTCGAACCTTCTGGGTGCAGATAGCGTCATCGCGGGCAAGCCCGCTCCCACTGGAGGCAGCGGCGTCTGTGCCATCCAGTGGGAGCGGGCTTGCCCGCGATGGGGCCATCAGCAATCATCAAAAAGCTCGGGCTTGGATCACCAAGGCATCGCCTCTGCCTCTAACACCCAAGACTGGCATTAGGGCAGCGCCCTCTACTTGACGATCACACCCTTGCCACGCCCACGGGGGTCGGAGGCTGTTTCCAGCTTGTCGCCGTCGACACGGATCGCTTGGATGTCGCCCATTTCCCAGCCTTGGTCTTCCAGTACGTAGCCCATCTTCTTCAGCTCGTCCGCCGTTTTCCCTTCCAGCGGTGCATAGGCATCGAAATAGATGGTGTCCTTGGGCAGCAACTGATGATGTACACGTTGCGCGGCCACGGCCCTCTCCAGAGGCATGCCGTAGTCGTACAGGTTGTTCATCACCTGGAAGATCGAGGTGAAGATCCGCGAGCCGCCCGGCGTGCCGATCACCAGGGTGACCTTGCCATCGCGCGTGACCAGCGTAGGGCTCATCGAGGACAACATGCGCTTGCCAGGTGCGATGGCATTGGCATCCCCGCCTACCACGCCGAATGCGTTGGCTACGCCAGGCTTGGAGCTGAAATCATCCATCTCGTCGTTGAGCAGGAAGCCCGCGCCCTTGACCACGACCCCGCTGCCGTAATCGAGGTTGAGGGTATAGGTATTGCTCACGGCGTTACCCTGCCGATCGACGATGGAGAAGTGGGTAGTCTGGTGCGACTCCAACCCCGGGCGCACCGTTTCGGTCACCGAAATGGCTTTTGGATCGACCTGCTCGGCGCGCTTGGCCAGGTAGTCCTTGGCGACCAGTTGATCGACCGGCACCTTGGTGAAACCGGGGTCACCCAGGTAGTCGGCGCGGTCGGCGAAGACGCGTTTTTCGATCTCGGCCAACAGATGGATGTATTGCGCCGAGTTGTGTTCGACACCTTTGAAGTCTGCCGCGCGCTGTTCCTTGATACCCAGCAGCTGGGCCAGGGCGACGCCGCCGGAACTGGGCGGCGGCGCGGTATAGACCACATTGCCACGCCAGTCGATGGCGATCGGATTACGCCACAGGGCCTTGTAGTCCTTGAGGTCGTCCTTGGTGATCAGGCCTTTGTCGGCCTTCATCTGCGCCACCAGCAGATCGGCAGTCTGGCCCTGATAGAACTCGCTGACACCCTTGTCGGCAATGCGCTCCAAGGTCTGGGCCAGCTCAGGCTGGGTGAAGGTTTCGCCCCGCTTCATGCTGCCGAAGTAATCGTTGAAATTGGTCCCGCTCTTGAACAGGCCCTGGGCATCGTCGCGGTACTGGAACTGTTTGTCGGCGATCTTGAAGCCCGTCTTGGCGTAGCCGATGGCGGGCGTCAGCAGCTCCGACCACTTCATCTTGCCAAATTTCTGGTGGGCCTCCCAAAGCCCCATGACCGTGCCGGGCACACCCGCCGCGCGGGCACCGACCAGGCTCAGGTTCTCGATCACCTCGCCCTTGTCGTCCAGGTACATGTTGCGGGTCGCCGCTTTGGGCGCCACTTCCCGATAGTCCAGGAAGTACGGCTTGCCATCGACATAGAGGGTCATGAAGCCACCGCCACCGATATTGCCTGCCTCGGGGTAGGTGACCGCCAGGGTGAAGGCTGTTGCCACCGCGGCATCCACGGCGTTGCCACCCTTCTTGAGGATATCGGCAGCTACCTGTGCGGCATATTGATCAGGCGCGGCTACCGCGCCGCCTTCCAAGGTCACCGCGAACGCGGCAGAACTGCTCAGGATCGCGGCACCGAGGGCCAGGGACTGGAACATGACAATGCGCATGCGGACTTCCTTGCTGTTGTTTTTCTTGATCGGTCATTAAGGCCGAAGTCAGTCGATTAATCAAACAGCGTAGGAGATTTCCGAGCGGCCGCTCAGCAGGCGTAGATCGCCAGCTTCTGCTGGATGAAGTCGAGGAAGCACTGAATGCGCAAGGCCAGCCGGGTATTGCGGTAGTAGACGGCGTTGATCGGCTGGCGATAACCATTGTTGGCGTCATCCAGCAAGACCTGCAGCCGACCGGCGTGGATGTCCTCATGAGTCATGAAATGCGAGAGACAGACAATGCCCTCTCCGGCCAGCGCCAACTGACGCAGGGTCTCGCCGCTGGAAGCGCTGACCTGTGGCCGGATGCTCCAACGGTCTCCCCCGGCATGGCGCAGCGGCCATTGATTGAGGACCTCGGGACGGCTGAACCCGAGCAGGCAATGCTCGGCCAGTTCCTCGACCCGCCGTGGCGTCCCGTGTCGTTCCAGGTAAGCCGGGCTGGCCAGTACCTGCAACGGGCTGCAACCGAGAGAACGGGCATGCAGGCTGGAGTCGGCCAGTTCGCCGATGCGAATGGCCACATCGGTACTCTGTTCCAGCAGGTCGATGATCAGGTCGTCGGTATCGAGTTCCAGCTCGATCTCCGGGTACCGGCGGCGGAACTCGCCCAGCCAGGGCAGGATGGCGTGCAGCATGAAGGGGGCGGCGGCGTTGATGCGCAGGCGTCCGGAAGGGGTCTGTCGGTGCAACGACAGGCGCTCTTCCAGATCGGTCATCTGCTCCAGGATGAGCTTGGCGCGTTCGAGAAAGAAGCGTCCCTCCTCGGTCAGGTCCATCCTTCGCGTGGTGCGATTGATCAGCGTGATGCCAAGCTTGGCCTCCAGGCGCGACAGGGTGCGGCTGACAGCCGAAGGCGTCTGCCCTACCTGATCAGCCGCCGCCGAAATAGAGCCACAGTCGATGACCGAGACGAACACCTGCAATTCATCAGAACGGGTTTTCAAGCGCAGATCCTGCCTGGGAAATTCGCCATGATTGAAACCGCTCGCTGACAGCGGTGCAAGTGCTTCACTTGGCTTGGCCAAATACCTGGCTCAGGTGAGCCTCGTAAGCCGCTACGGCGGCGGGGACATCCGGACGCTTCATGACATCGACCGCCAGGAAGGTCGGCAGGCCGGTCATGCCAAGGAACTGATTGGCCTTGTGGAAAGGGAAATAGACAGCATCCACCCCTTTGCCTTCGAAGAAGTCACTCGGATCGTCGAATGCCTGCTGCGGTGCGTTCCAGGTCAGCGACAGCATGTATTGCTTGCCCTTGATCAGGCCGCCGCTACCGTATTTCTGCGAGGCATCGGACCGCGTCCGACCATCGTTGGCATAAAGGCTGCCATGCCCGGCGGTGAAGACTTCATCGAGGTACTGCTTGACCGTCCAGGGGGCGCCCATCCACCAGCCGGGCATCTGATAGATCACTACATCGGCCCAGAGGAATTTTTCGACTTCTTCCTGGTTGTCGTAGCCGCCATCGATGAAGGTCTGATGGACCTCGTAACCGGCCCGGTCCAGGTAGGCCAGCGCCACCTCATGCAGGGTTTCGTTCAGACGGCCGTCGGAGTGGGCAAAGCGCTTGCCGCCATTGAGCAGAAGGATTTTTTTCATGTTCAAGCCTCATCTGTGTAGGTCGGCAACGTCTATACCTGCCGTCCGGGTCAATTTGCATGGCGGCAGATTAGGCAGTGCTACACAGCAGAAAAAGGCACCTACGCGCAAAATAGTTTTGCCCATAATTCACGAATGACATCGAGATTGTTGCTTTAGAATCGATTCACCTGATTACTGACAGAGTCTACCAATGACAGAGCAATACGCTTTTATTCTCAAAGCCAAGACCCGCCCAGAAAAAGCGGAAGCGTTCGAAGCGTTGTTCAGGCCCTATGTAGAGCCGAGCCGAAAGGAGCCGGGCTGTATCGAATATCATATGCTGCGCGACAAGTCGGACCCCAGCCTGTTCCTGTTCTATGAGGTCTGGGCAAGCAAGACCGACCTCGATGTCCACTCCGCGCTGCCGCATATGCAACGATTCGCCGAGCAACGCATGGACTACCTGGAGCGCGATTTCGATATCCAGCTGATCGAGATGCTCAGCCCGTCCTCGGCCAGCCAGCGATAGCGCATACAGACTGCCGGACGTCGAGCACAGGCAACCGCGTGGGGCGGACTGCCCCTATGGTGACGGGTCACTCAACCACTGATCTGGAGCCCTGCATGTCCGATTTCATTACCGTCCTGCGCGAAACCTGCCCGACCCCGGTGCTGGATGCGACCCAGTGGAAGCGCATCGGCGGCGATCCGCATACGGTCAACCTCAATGCCTACCTGTCGGCTGACGGCAGCAAGATCATGGGTACCTGGATCTGCACGCCCGGCAAGTTCGAGGTCAACTACGACAAGTGGGAGTACTGCCACTTCCTCGATGGCTATTGCATCGTCACGCCTGAGGGTGAAGAGCCCAAGCACCTGAAGGCCGGAGACGTATTCGTCATCGAGCCGGGCATGAAAGGGACGTGGGAGGTGGTAGAAACCGTGCGCAAGTACTTCGTATTCGCCTGATGGTTTTCAGCTAACGACATCGCAAGCAGGCGTTTCACCTTGGGCAGTACGACAGGGCGAAACGCCTGCTTGCATTGAAGGTCGTCCAGCGCGTCACTCGCTCTGGCGGTTACTCTGCTTGCGATAGCTTTCGATGATGGCCGAAAAGTCCTTGCCGCCCTCCCCGCGCAGGCTCATGGCCTGGTACAGCTGTTGGGCCACGGCGCCCAGAATCACCGGTTGACGGGCCTGACGCGCAGCTTCGGTGGCCAGGCCCAGGTCCTTGAGCATGAGGTCGGCGCCAAACCCGCCGGTATAACCACGCGAGGCCGGCGCCGTTTCGATCACACCTGGCCAGGGGTTGTAGGTATCGGAACTCCAGCAGCGTCCGGTCGAGCTGTTGATGATGCCCGCCAGCACCTGGGTATCGATGCCCAGCGCGTTGCCCAATGCCATGGCTTCCGATACGCCGACCATCGAGATGCCCAGCAGCAGGTTGTTGCAGATCTTGGCGATCTGCCCTGTTCCCACTTCGCCACAATGGACGATGCTACGGCCCATCTGTTCGAGCACCGGCTTGAGGGTGGCGAACAGCTCTTGGCTGGCCCCCACCATGAAGGTCAAGGTACCGGCTGCCGCGCCTCCAGTTCCCCCCGATACCGGCGCATCGCCCATGTCCACGCCCTTGTCGGCCGCTGCCTTGGAAACGTCACGAGCGGTCTGAGGGTCGATCGTGCTGCAGTCAACCGTGGGCGTGCCGGGCCGTACGCCTGCCAATACGCCGTCCTCGCTCAGATAGACGCTGCGCACATGGGCCGCCGCCGGCAGCATGGTGATCACCAGTTCGCTGTTGGCCGCGGCGTCTCTTGGCGAGTTGCTGATGCGCCCGCCCAGCTCGGCGAGTTCAGCCAGCACGGTCTTGTTCAGGTCGAACAGGTTCAGGGTGTGCCCGGCCTTGATCAGGTTGCGGGCCATGGGTGCGCCCATGTTGCCCAGACCGATGAATGCGATATGCATGGGACCTCCTTAGCGCAGGCTGATAGTGGTGTTGACGCCATCGTTGACGCTGTCGTCGTCGAACCAACGAGCGGTGACGGTCTTGGTCTGAGTGTAGAACTGCACCACCTGCTTGCCGTACGGCCCCAGATCGCCGAGTTTGGAACCGCGCGAGCCGGTAAAGCTGAAGTAAGGTACTGGCACCGGAATGGGAATGTTGATACCGACCTGGCCGATGTCGATTTCACTCTGGAACTTGCGTGCCGCCGCGCCGCTCTGGGTGAACAGACCGGTGCCGTTGCCGTAGGGATTGCCATTGACCAGGGCGATGGCTTCATCGAGGGTCTCGACCTCCAGCACCACCAGCACCGGACCGAAGATTTCCTGGGTGTAGATCTGCATGTCGGTGGTCACCCCGGAAAACAGGGTAGGCCCGACGAAGTTGCCTTGTTCGTAACCTGGCACCTTGACGTCGCGCCCATCGAGGTCGAGTGTCGCGCCCTCCTTGATACCGCTTTCGATCAGACCGAGTACGCGCTCCTTGGCCTGTTTCGAAACCACGGGCCCCACGTCGGTGCCCGGCTCGTGCCCCGCATTGACCTTCAACTGGCTGGCCGCTGCCTTGATGTCCGGCAGCCACTCGCGCGCCTTGCCCACCATGACCGCTACCGAGGTGGCCATGCAGCGTTGGCCGGCCGCGCCAAAGGCCGCGCCTACCAAGGCATTGACCGTCTGGGCACGATTGGCGTCGGGCAGGACCACGGCGTGATTCTTGGCCCCCATCATCGACTGGACGCGTTTGTTGTGCTGGCTGGCAAGGTTGTAGACATGGGTACCGACCGCGGTAGAGCCAACGAACGAAATCGCCTTGATATCACTGTGGGTACAAAGCGCGTCGACCACTTCCTTGCCACCGTGAACCACGTTGAGTACACCCGCCGGAACTCCAGCTTCCAGCGCCAGTTCGACCAGCATCATGGTCGACAACGGGTCCTGTTCGGATGGCTTGAGCACGAAGGTATTACCGCAGACGATGGCCATGGGAAACATCCAGAGCGGGATCATTGCCGGGAAGTTGAACGGAGTGATTCCGGCACAGACGCCGATCGGCTGGCGCAGGGTGTAAGTGTCCACTCCACCGGCGACGTTCTCGGCGAACTCGCCCATCTGCAGGGTGCCGATGGAGGCGGCATGCTCGACCACTTCAAGGCCGCGGAAGATGTCGCCTTCGGCATCGGCGACGGTCTTGCCCTGCTCGGCACTGAGGGTCTGGGCGATACGCTTGCTGTGCTCGCGGATCAGCGCCTGCAACTTGAGCATGATGCGCATGCGCGCGCCGATCGGGGTGTCACGCCAGGTCTTGAAGGCCCGCTGCCCGGCCGCCACGGCGGCGTCCACTTCCTCGGCGGTGGCGAAGGGCACGCGCGCGAGTACCTGCTGGGTCGCGGGATTGACCACATCGCGCCACTCGGAGGTGGCCGACTCGACCCATTGACCGTCGATCAGCAGTTTGACGTGCTCGACCTTGACCTGGTCGGGGCTGTGGGGTGCGTTCATCTGCGTGCTCCTGGAATTATTGTTGGGACGAGATCGCCAGCGCCGCAGTCAATGCGAACCGCTTGGGACTAGGGCTGTTTTCGAGTATAGATGTGCAAACATCCAACAAGAACGCACAAAAAAACCGGATCAACATGCAAAAAGACCTTACCTCCCTGGGGACCCTGAACTGGGATGACCTGAAGTTCTTTCTGGAAGTCGCCCGTACCCGCAAGGCCAGCAGTGCCGCCAAGCGCCTGGGCGTCGATTACACGACGGTATCCCGGCGCATTGCCTCGCTGGAGATCGCGCTCGGCACGCTGTTGTTCGAGAAGTCGCGGACAAGCGGCTTTGTCCTGACGACGGAAGGTCAGCGCCTGCTGGGGTATGCAGAGTCGATCGAGAGCACGCTGCACATGGCCTGCGAGCAGGTGTCCGGGTCCGGGGTCGCGCTCTCGGGCCATGTGCGCATGGGCTGTACGGAGGGCTTCGGCAGCTTCTTTGTCACGCCACAGTTGAGCCGCTTCGTGGATACCTATCCGGCGATATCCGTAGACATCCTGCCGCTGCCCCACTTCATCAGCCTGTCCAAGCGCGAGGCCGACATTGTCATCGCCCTGGAGCGTCCGGAGCATGGGCCCTATGTGTGCTGCAAGCTCTGCGACTATCGCCTGCGGCTGTACGCTACCCAGGAATATCTGGACAGCCATCCGGACATCCGCCAGATCAGCGACCTGGCCAGCCATCCCTTCATCAGTTATGTGGATGACCTGGCCTTCAGTTCGGAGCTGCTGTATCTGGCCAATCTGATTCCCAACGCCACGGCTCACTTGCGCAGCACCAGCGTGATCGCCCAGTACACCGCCGCCTTGCAGGGCCGGGGACTGGCTATCCTGCCGTGCTTCCTGGCGGCCCAGGACTCGCGTCTGGTGACAGTGTTGCCTGAAGAAATCGAGGTGACTCGGCAGTTCTGGATGTACTGCCGGGAGGATCTGCGCAAGCTCAAGCGGATCATGCTGCTGTGGGACTATATCCGCGCGGTGACCGAGCGTAACGCACCGCTGCTGATGGGTGGCTCTCGCACGATGGAATTTGCCGATTGATCGGGAGCTCCAGGGCGATAAAGGCCTCCCTTATACCCGCTCCAGCATCAGCCCCGAAATTCGCCGAACCTGGCGTGCCACGGCGTCCTCGAAGACGCCTTGGCGTGGCTCGATCAGACTGAAGCAGTGCCTGGCCCGCGTGATTCCGGTGTAGACCAGCTCCTTGGTCAGTACGGGATTGAGGGTATCGGGCAACACCAGCGCGGTATGACTGAACTCGGAGCCCTGGGACTTGTGCACGGTCATGGCGAATACCGTCTCGACTTCGTTCAGGCGGCTGGGCAGTACGAAGCGTACGCCGCCGTGTCCGTCGTTGCGGGCGAAGGCCACGCGTAGCACTGGATCACCATGCTCGTCAGGCAGACGCAGGGTGATGCCGATATCGCCATTCATGAGGCTCAGGCCGTAGTCGTTACGCGTTACCAGCACGGGGCGGCCCTCATACCAGACCTGCTGGCTGTCGATCAGCCCAGCGGCATCGAGCACCCGCGCGACGCGCAGGTTCAGGCCTTCCACGCCCCACGGACCTTTGCGCACGGCGCACAGCAACTGGAAGGTTTCGAAGCTTTGAAGCACTTCCCCGGCCCAGTGCTCCCAGCGCGCATCGTCGGCAGGCGTACCAGGCGGCGGACGCCGACGGCCAATGGTCTGCAGATAACTGCGATAGCCTTCAGGGCGCTCCGAACCCCGTCCGATACCTTCCAGCAGCAGCCGATCAAAGGCGCGGTCCTGCTCGCCGCGCAAGGAAAGGGAGAAAAGATCGTCCGGAGCAAGGGTCAGCAAGTCCCGCGCTTCTTCGGCCTGCTGGCGGTTGACCAAGCGTGCCAGTTGGCCGATCCCACTGCCTTCGCCGAACCGTCGGGAGTGGCGCAACATCACCACCTGCTGAGCCAGTGGATAGCGTTGTTCATCGCCTGTGCGAAGCCCGCTCGCAGCCAACGATTCGCCACTGACGTGCTCGAGCCATTGCTGGGTTTGTTGGGAATAACGCCCTTCTTCGGCATCGCGGCAAAGATCGCCGAGGACGGCGCCAGCTTCGACCGAGGCCAATTGGTCCTTGTCGCCGAGCAAGACGAGACGTGCACGTGGCGGCAGGGCATCCAGCAGGTTGGCCATCATTTCAAGATCGATCATCGAGGCTTCGTCGACGACCAGGACGTCGAGTGGCAAGAGGTTGCCGGCGTGGTGGCGGAAGTGTCGCGAACCAGGACGGCTCCCTAGCAACCGATGTACCGTACTGACGTCGGTAGGAATGTGTTCGCGCACCGCCTCACTGACGTCCAGACGCTCGACCTGCTGGCCGATGGACTCGGTCAGCCGGGCAGCAGCCTTGCCGGTTGGCGCTGCCAGACGGATACGCAAGGGGGCGCCCTGCTCCACGGCCGGCCCTTGCAGCAAGGCCAACAAGCGCACGACAGTGGTGGTCTTGCCGGTACCGGGTCCGCCGGTAATGATGCTGAAGGCGGCACGGGTCGCCAGTGCGCACGCCAGCTTCTGCCAGTCGATCTGGCCTGGTACCGCACCGCCTTCAAACAATTTTGCGAGGCGGCCAGAAAGCTGTTCAGGGGCGGCTTCGACTTGCGCCAAGCGATCACGCAGCGCAAGGTCGATCCGTCTTTCGTAACCCCAGTAGCGCCGCAGATACAGGCGCTGGCCACTCAACACCAAAGGACGCGAGCGATGCTCGTGACTGTCGCCAGCAGCCGCCAGCGCGCTGCTTGCAATGCGCTTTGACCAGAGATTGACGCTGACACCAGCCAGCAGTTGCGAAGGCAGAAGCGAGGGACCGGTCTGCGCGTCGCCTTCGGGTGGCAAGGACAGGGCAAAATCAGGCTCGGCCAGCGTCTGTTCCAGATCCAGGCAGACATGACCATGCCCCAGCTGATGACTGGCCAGGGCGGCCGCCAGCAGTACCAACGGATCGGTACCGGGGGCCAGTTCTTCGAGGAAGCTCACGAAAGCGCGGTCCAGTGGCCGGAGCCAGCCGCGTTCGACCCAGCGATCAAGCAGGACCAACAGGTCCGTACTGCGGCGCAACGGTGCGAGGGCGGCGAGATGCGCCGCTTCGAGCGGGACGGGTAACAGGTCAGCGAGGGTCCGACTCATTGGGCGGCTCCGGAAAACAAGTGTTGCTGTCGAGGTTCGTCGATACCGCGGAACAGTGCATCGAGCTGCTCGATCAATGTCCGCGGCGGCTTGGTGTGATAGAGCCCGTATGGCGCGGCCACTGCTCCCCGCAAGAAGATGAACAGTGCCCCGCCTACGTCACGGTCGTAATCATAATCCGGCAGGCGGGCACGCAACTGGCGATGCAACGCCAAGAGGTAGAGGACGTATTGCAGGTCGTAGCGATGTTCGAGGATGGCCTCCTCCATTGCCGCCGGGCCGTAGGACTGGAGGTCTGGTCCCAGCCAGTTGGACTTGTAGTCTGCCACGTAATAGCGCCCGTCCAGCTCGAAAGCCAGGTCGATGAAGCCCTTGAACATGCCGTTGAGCTGGTTGGCCTGTACCGCCAGCCGTGACACTCCGCCATGGGTGTGCCGGGCAACCAGTTGATCCAGGCGCGTGGTGTCCACGCGGTGGCTGGCGAACCAGAACTCCATCTCGATCTGATACTGCTGCAACTGCCCGAGGATCAGGGGTGGCGCATCCGGTTCGAGCGGCATGGGCTGGATCAATAGGTGCCGCAACCATTGGCTGAGCGCGGGTACCCAAGCGGTCCAGTCACGTCGATTGCAGCGCTGGCCCACTGTACGTTCGATCAGGTCGGGCCGTTGGCTGACTTCGGCGAAGCCCTCTCGCCCGGCCCATTCGAGCAGGCCGTGCAGGAAGGTACCGGGATTGGGGCCCCGCGGGAAACGGTGGATATCACTGCCCTCGCCGGTAATCACTGGCAACGGCTGGACGTCTGGTCGCTCATCGTCGAGCAATTGCTGGGCCTGGGGATCCTCCACGTTCAGGGTCTGGCCTTCGACACCGATGCGCAGGGCGCTGTAGGAAGCGATCCACCAGTTCTCCGCGGCCGCGCGGCGGGGATTGCGCAGCGGCATGAGCTCATGGAGGTTGGCAGGCGCCTGGAAGCGCGTTTCGGTTTTTTCGGGCAGGGTCTGGCAGGAGATTGCCTCACAACCGGACTGCAAGCCGTCGAGCCAGGTCCCCAACTGAGTGGATGCTGGCAGAGGCGCCCCACCGCCAAGCAGATAACCCAATGCTGAACGATGCAACTGCGAGGCCTTGTTACTGCCACGCTTGAGGTCGGCAACGCCAAGCCAGCAACCATACTGGGCCCGGGTCAGTGCTACGTAGAGCAGGCGCAGGTCTTCGGCAAGGCGCTCGTCATCCGCGCGGGCAATCTGATCGCTGTCCGGTACCAGCGTTAGATGGGCGCGGCCTTCGCTGTCATGCCAGGCAAGCGGCAAGCGTTTGCCATCCACCGGTTTGCTGCTGCAGATGAAGGGTAGGTAGACGAGCGGATACTCCAGACCTTTCGATTTGTGGATGGTCACCACCTTCACCAACTGTTCGTCGCTCTCCAGGCGCAGGATCTGTTCCTCGCCCGCCTGACCGGATATGGCCAGGTGCTCGGCCAGGTGGCGGATCAATGCCTGCTCGCCATCCAGTTCTGCCGCCGCTTGCTGCAGCAATTCGGCCAAGTGCAGCAGGTTGGTCAGCACCCGTTCGCCATCACTGCGTTCAAGGAGCGTGCGTGGCAACTCAAAGTCATGCAGCAGGCGCCGCAGCATCGGCAATACACCCTGACGCTGCCAGATCTCGCGGTATCGACGAAACTTCATGACCCAGCTCTCCCAGACGCGTTCGTTCTGGTTGAGCTGGTCCAGGTCAGCCAGCGGCAAGTTCAGCGTAAGGCTGGCCAAGGCGGCCTTGAGCTGGCGTTCGGAGTCCGGTTCGGCGCATGCCTTGAGCCAAGCCAACAGATCATGAGCCTCCTGGGCGGCGAACACCGAATCCTTGTCGGAAAGATAGACGCTTCGCACATCTCTGGCGCTCAGCTCGGAGCGAATCAGCTGCGCCTCGCGGCCGTCACGAACCAGGATGGCGATATCCGAAGGCTGACAAACGCGCAGTATGCCTTCGGCATTCTGGAAACCGGTCTTGCCTTGCTGCCCGCCATTGAGTACGGCAATGATCTGGCTGGCGCAGCTGGCTGCCACTTGCTGCCGGTAGATCGTACCGGACACGGGCTCCTCGCTTTCGAGGTGCCAGAGATGCAAGGCCGGGCATTCCTGGTCTTCGATCAACAGGCGTTCGCTACGCCCCTTGGCCATGACCTCGATGAACGGCAAGGGGTTTTCCTCGCCCTCGCGGAACAGGAAGGCTCCCCGACCATCGATCCGTCGTTCAGCCTGGAGGAACACATGGTTGACCGCACTGACCATGGCCTGGCTGGATCTGTAGTTGGTGTCCAGGCTATGCAGACGCCCGGCGGTCGCGCGGCGGGCGCTCAGGTAGGTGTGGATGTCGGCTCCGCGAAAGGCATAGATGGCCTGTTTGGGATCACCGATCATGAACAACCCGGTTTCCGAGCGGTTCTCGCTGATCTGGTAGATGCGCTCGAAAATCCCGTATTGCACCGGGTCGGTGTCCTGGAATTCATCGATGAGCGCAACGGGAAACTGCTCACGGATCAACGCGGCCAAACGCTCGCCCGCTTCACCGTTGAGCGCCTGCCGCAGCCGCAGGAGCATGTCGTCGAAACCCATTTCGGCGCGGCGGCGCTTCTCCATCTCAAAGCGCGCCGACACCCACGCGGCGGCATGCTCCAGCAGGCCGGCGTCCGGACTGGGCAAGGATTTCAGCTGCTGGGGAAGATCCTGCATGGCGTCGAGCGCAGGGTGCACCGGCGGCGTTGTCTTCCAGGCCTCGGCCATGCCGGTCGGGGTCAGGCGAGCGAAGCCAGTCCCGAGTTCCAGGTCCAATGCTTGCTCATCAGTGGCCCACGCCTTGAGTCGCTCGAACCAGGGTTCGAAGTAACGGGCCTGCATCTTGCGGCCGTCGACCTGCTTGGCGGCCACGGCATCGCGACAGATCTGCAGCAGCTCGTCGGCCCATTGGTTCCAGGGGGCCTTGAGCACACCCAGTTGTTCGGCGCGCTGCCGCAGGACCGTATCTATCAATGCTTGAGGATCTTCACTCTCTTCTTCCCCAGCTTGGCGACCAAACAGTGGCCTCACCTTCGGGAGAAGGACATCCGGACTGATCCAGTTGCTGCGTATCCATGCCAGCGACTCGCCCGTCATTGCGTAGCAGAAGCGTCGCCAGTAATCGCGCATGACCAGCCCAAGGAGCTCGCTGTGGTCGGTTTCGAGACTCTGTGTGAACAGGCTGCCACTGTCGAAGGCATGTTCGCGGAGCATGCGCTGGCACCAACCGTGGATGGTCGAGACCGCGGCTTCGTCCATCCACTGCACGGCAGTCTCCAGACGATTGGCGCATCGCGGCCAGTGCTCTTGTGAATATTCTTCTCGCAACTGGTGCAGCAAGGGGTCGGCTTCCTTGAGCTCGTCGCGGAAGAAGCGAGCAGCTTCGGCCAGGCGGGTGCGAATCCGCTCGCGCAGCTCCTTAGTGGCGGCGTCCGTGAAGGTCACCACCAGAATCTGAGGCGGTAGCAATTCGCGGTCGAAGCCAAATTCCCCGCCGTGCCCCAGGATCAATCGCAGGTAAAGGGCGGAGATCGTGAAGGTTTTCCCGGTACCGGCACTGGCTTCGATCAGCTGGCTGCCATGCAAGGGGAAACTCAACGCCAATGGGCGCACTTGGGTCATGCGGCAGTCTCCGGGTTGCCCAGCGTCTGCCAGGGCGCTTCGTACAACGGACGGTACAAGGTGTCGCACCAGCCTTCGAACGTTTCGTCGGCGATCAGGGCGGTAAAGTCCCGGAATTGCCGAGTCAGGGCGGGGCTCTCGCTGCGCTCGCCGAAGCTATTCTGGCCATCGCCTTCGTATGCCCGGGCAGCGGCGGCGACGGCCTTGTCTTCGTCGGACTGTGCAAGCCAGGCGAAGGCTGTCTTGGCGGCAATCGGCAACGGTGCGTTCATGCCAGCCTGCCGGGCGATCAACAGTTCTACGAGCCGATCGGTCGCCTGTTCCCTGGGCAGGGGTGCGAGCATCAGGGTGAGATCGCTGGCTACCAGTGCGCTATGCAGCGGGTGACCGACCGCACATGCGGCCAAGTGCATGACCCAGGTAGGAATGAGGCGATGCCATTTGAGGTTGTTTCGACCGCTGCTGAGCGAGTTGGGCACGGTACCGATGCTCAACAGGCTAGTATCATCCGCCCGATAGATACGACCCAACCAACCTTCCAAGCGATGTGGCCCATGCTCGAAGCGGATGGGCAGGGCCGTGTCGAGCACCTCCGGCCATCGGGTCAGCAATTGTCGATGGCGCTCTAGCAGGTCAGGCAGTGGTTGCAGCAATTCAGCTTGCAGACACTCGCCAAAACCGGCCAATGGCAGCAAGCCGCAGGCTTGTAGTCGCTTGGCGTGGCTCTGTAGTACATCGTTTCCATCGTCGGTATTGGCGAGTGCCGCGGTCAGCAAATTTTCACTGAGGCTATAACGCTGCAATGCATCGAGGACAAATGGTTCTTCATCCGGCGTTGGCGCCTCCAATGCTTCGAAAAACACTTTCAGACGCTGGCTGAAGAAGTGTTTGACCGGATGACGAACGAAATCCTGCAACAAGGCCAGGCTTAGCGGCTCTTCACTGACATGGAGGGGCAGGGACTGATCACTTGTCGCGCGTGCTTGACCGGGTTGGTGCAAGGCGTGCCATTCCCTGGCGAAGCTGAACAGCGGGCTGCCTTTCTGGAAGTAACGTTGACTGAAGGGTTGCAGTGGATGCTCCTGGGTGAGCGCGTCCAGCAGCTGTTGTCCCGGTTCCAGCCTTTCACCTGGTGTGGCGCCTGTCAGCGTCCATCCACTGGCCAAGTGATCACGCAGCTGGCCCACGAGGACCGAAGCAGGTCGCTCGCTGTTGTCACGAATACTGCGGCCTACCCAGCTTATGTACAGCTGATCGCGTGCGGACAGGAGCGCTTCGAGCAACAGGTATCGGTCGTCTTCACGTCGCGAGCGGTCACCTGGACGGTAATCGCTGGCCATCAGGTCGAAATCCATAGGCTGTTGAGCACGCGGATAGTCGCCATCATTCATGCCTAGCAGGCATACCACGCGGAAAGGGATGGCCCGCATGGGCATGAGTGTGCAGAAATTCACCGAGCCTGCGAGAAAGCGTTGTGACAATTTGCCTTGGTCAAGGCCAGACAACCAGGCTTCGCGAACAACGGTCAGCGGCAACAGATCCTGCAAGCCGACCGTTTCGCATGTCGCAAGCCATGTTTCTCGCAAGGTTTGCAGTTGCACCAGGAGGTAGTCGTCATGCTCGCTTTCGGCCAGGAAAAATACCTGCAGCAGCGCGTGAAGTCGATCACCCCACTCTTCCGTGGTCGCAGGCGCGGCCAAGGTCCGACAGGCCACATCCAGTGCATCCAGCAGGGCAACCAGAGGACCGATGAGAGCTGCATCGAGGCCGCCGATCTCGTCGTAAGGCTCTATTCCGTTACATCCCTCGCCGATACCTACGGCATAGCCGAGCAGCATGCGGCGCAGCCCGAAACGCCAACTGTTCTGCTCCAGCCCTTCCGGCAGACCGAAGGATGCGCGCTGCGTGGCGTCGAGGCCCCAACGGATTCCTGCGCCTTCGATCCAACGGTGCAAGGTGGGCAGATCACTTTCACGGATCTTGAAACGCGCGCGCAGAGCCGGCACGTCGAGCAGATCGAGCACTTCGCTCACTGCGAATCGACTGTCGGGCAACTTGAGCAGGTGTTCGAGGGCGATAAGCAGCGGGTCACGACCGCGTTGGCCCTGATCGGTCAAGGTATAGGGGATGTAGCGTGGATCCTGGCGCTCGAGCTGGCCGAACACGGCGCGAATATGGGGCGCGTAGGCGTTGATATCCGGAAGCATGACGATGATGTCGCGGGGGCGAAGCGTGGGATCGGCACTGAAGCGCGCAAGCAGCTGATCATGGAGAATCTCGACTTCACGTTGCGCGCTATGGGCTATGTGGAAACGCACCGAGCGGTCCTTGCGTGGATCGACTGCTGGCCACAAGCTGCGGGTCTCCGACAGTGGCCGCAGTTCGAGAATATCGTCCTGCAGCTGGTTAAGCAGGTTGCCTGACTCTCCTTCGGTGAACAGGTCGATGCGCCCCTCGGTAAATACACCGCGATAGGTATCCGGATCATCGTAGCTATCAAGCAGGTTGATGTAGTCGCGGCCCTGTTTGCCCCAGGCAGCTAGAAGAGGGTGTGCATGCTGGTGCAAGGACTCGTCATCGAGCTGCAAGGGCATGCCTTGCTTGCGCTCCTGACGTCTGTACTGGTGACGTAGGAGATCCTTGTCGGCGACGATATCCGCCCAGTGATGTCGACAAGGGTTATGCACGCACAGTAATACCTGACTGAACCGGGCCAGGCCTGCCAGTGCTTCCAGAGCCTGGGCGGGAAGAGACGAGATGCCGAAGACGATTACCCTGGATGGCAAACCGGCCGGGGCCCGCTCCAGGCCACCGATGCGCTCGATAAAACGTTGATGTACACCGGCACGACTCTGTGCCATGCCTTGCTCGCCAACATCCAGAAGCAAGGCCCTCCATAATTCGGCCTGCCAGCAATTACTCGCTATCAAGGGGGTACGTCCGCCCCGTGCGGTATGGAGCACATGTTCACCGGCTGCCCAGTCCTTGAGCCAGTCGGCACGATAGACCTGATACTGGTCGAAGAGGTCCGCCAGGCGCTCTGCCAATTGATAGCGTTTGCGTAGGTCGCTGTCGTCCGTAAGGAAGCGGCGCAGGGGCTCGAAGTGAGGCCGCTCGATCAATTCTGGCAGCAATCGCATTAATCGCCAGGTAAGGGGGGCCTTGTCGAGCATGGAAATCTCGGGAATTTCATCGCGCCCGAGAACTCGTCTGTACAACTGCCACATGAAGCTGCCAGGCAATTGCACGTCAATGGCCGCGGCAATACCGCAGCCACCTAGATCATCATCCAGCGGATCCTCCGCCAGTGCCAATTTGAGCCATTGCGCGATGCCGTTGCTCTGTACCAGAGCGATCTCGTTTTCCAAAGGGGTCAATGGATAACGGCGCATCCAGCTCACTACCAGACTACGCAGGTCGTCCAGGCGATTACTGTGGACGACCATGAATCCGGGACGTAGTGCAGGGGTGTTCGGCATGGAGCATTCCTTGGAACAAGGCAACGGTTCAATGGAGGAACCATATCATGGAGAACAATTCGAAGGCGCGAGGCTAACCCGCGAGAGTGTCAGCAGGTTTGACGGGAATCGGATCCCGGAAAAGACAAAACCCCTACCTGCTTGCGCAGATAGGGGTTTTGCGAAATGAATCTTGACGATGACCTACTCTCACATGGAGAAGCTCCACACTACCATCGGCGATGCATCGTTTCAC
>NZ_JAAMQM010000025.1 GCF_013523055.1 Pseudomonas capeferrum
AAAGTGAAGTAGATGCACTTACCTTTCAAAATTGTAAGTTTCTCGTCATGCCGGTGATGCCTATGCATTGCTAAGGTTACGCCCGAGAAGTTTTGAAATTGAGAGGGTTTTATGAAAAAGCTAATTATCGCTGCTGCACTTGTTGTTTTCTCGGTGGCTTCGCAGGCCAACACTTTCTCCGAGAGCAAGCAGCTTCAATACACCAAGGAACACCAGACCGCAGTGGCCAAGTACGCGGAGAAAAATGGCAAGCCAATGCCAGAGATTCAGGATTACAAATATGGCATGAAGATAGACGTTGCGAAATTCGTACGTCAGTCGCAGGACCCCCGTACCTGCCAGGTCTATCCACGGTTGATGACCTTCGAGGACTCCCAGGGCACGCTCAAGACTGTTCGTTACTCGATGTATTCGCAATGCATCAACAACAAGTAGTAAACGATTTGAACAGAACAATTAGAGAATTCATAAATGCCAGGCAGTGCCTGGCATTTTTTATTACGCCCGATACCCCATAGCTTCGAAATGTTAACGCCTGGGCTCGGGCAAACCGTGCAATAGATCTTAGCCAACCAACAGAGACGGCTCCCCAACTGCAGAGGGCAATTGGAAGCCTTGACCCCAGAAGGGACGAGTTATGAAGAGTTTGCTTGAACGCCCTGATGACCAAGCCGGGCATGAAGGTCATAGCCATGAGCATGGCGGCATTTTTGGAATGAACACAGAGCTGATTTTCGCGCTGATCTGTGGTGCTCTCCTGGGTGCCGGAGCTCTCGCAGGAAAACTTGGCCTGATTGATCGTCTGCCTCTGATTCTGTACGTGTCGGCCTACGTGTTCGGTGGATGGTTCACCACTAAGGAAGCGGTTACCAACATCCGTCAGAAACGCTTCGAGATCGACTCGCTGATGCTTCTCGCCGCAGTCGGTGCCGCGAGCATCGGCGCCTGGGCGGAGGGGGCTCTGCTGCTGTTCCTGTTCAGTCTGGGGCATTCCCTTGAAAGGTACGCGATGGGGCGGGCCAAGAAAGCGATTGAGGCACTGTCCAAGCTCGCACCAGCCACCGCGATCGTACGCAGAGCAAATGGCACGGTGGAGATGCCCGTGGAGCTGCTGGTTCCCGGTGACGTTGTCATCGTGCGCCCCAATGACCGCCTGCCGGCCGATGGTTTTGTAGTCGTAGGCTCCTCAAGTATCAACCAGGCGCCAGTAACCGGTGAGAGCGTCCCCGTGGACAAGCAACCTGTTCCTGATGCCGAACTCGCACGCAGCAAGCCAGATGCAGTGGATGCAGCCTCGAAAGTCTTCGCCGGTACCATCAATGGCGAAACGCTCATCGAGGTTGAGGTAACACGGCGCTCTACGGAGAGTACCTTGGCGCGGGTCATCAAGATGGTCAGTGAAGCCGAAGTCAGGAAGTCACCGACCCAGCGATTCACGGACCGCTTCCAACGCATATTCGTCCCGTTGGTTTTACTGCTGGTAGTCGGGCTGCTATTTGCCGGCATTTTCCTTGACGAGCCGTTCCGTGACTCGTTCTACCGGGCGATGGCCGTACTGGTTGCAGCCAGCCCCTGCGCGCTCGCGATCGCTACACCAAGCGCCATTCTCTCTGGCATCGCCAGGGCAGCCCGAGGTGGCGTGCTGATCAAGGGCGGTGCGCCACTTGAAGAGCTTGGATCATTGAATGCCATGGCATTCGACAAGACCGGTACCCTGACCGAAGGGCGCCCACGTATCACCGATGTAATACCCATAGGCGGCACGCAGATCGAGGATCTGCTAAACGTCGCCATCGCTGTGGAGTCGATGAGCGACCATCCGCTGGCTGCGGCAATTGTGCGTGACGGTGAAGAGATGATTGGCACACGGCGCCGATTCCAAGCCAAGAACATGAGCAACATGATTGGCCGCGGCGTGCGTGCTGAGCTTGATGGGCAGTTCGTCTGGATTGGCAAGGTCGAGATGTTCGGTACCAATGGTATTCCCGCACTCAGCAAGGCAGCCCTGGAGGCTGCGGAGCGTCTACGTCAGTCAGGCCGTACCACCATGGTGGTACGGCGTGCTGACAAGGATCTGGGCGCTATCGGGCTATTGGACACACCCCGGGAGGGGGCCAAAGAGGCACTCCAGAAGCTTAGAGAGATGGGCATCGAACGCATGGTCATGATTTCTGGAGACCACAACCGCGTTGCAGAGGCTGTAGCCAAACAAGTTGGCTTAGATGAAGCGTGGGGAGACCTGATGCCGGAAGACAAGGTCAAGGCCATCAAAAACCTGCGCCTTAGCGCCAAGGTGGCCATGGTGGGTGACGGCGTCAATGATGCCCCTGCCATGGCCAGTTCGAGCGTTGGTATCGCAATGGGGGCTGCTGGATCTGATGTTGCCCTGGAAACGGCTGATATCGCGCTTATGGCTGACGACATCAGGCAACTCCCATTTGCGGTGGGGCTGAGCCGTCACACGCGATCGATCATCCACCAGAATCTGTTCGTCAGCTTGGGGATTGTGGCCATCCTGGTTCCGTCCAGCATCATGGGCTTGAGCATTGGTGCCGCTGTTGCGATCCATGAGGGCTCCACACTGTTGGTCGTCTTCAACGCCTTGCGCCTGTTGGCCTACCGCAGAAGCACCTGATCCCTGAGCTTCAATCATGAAGCTAAGCAGGGAAATGACCCGTACTTTTCTCTCACTCGTCGATCCCGATGCGCTTGAGGCTTTCAAGGGCCTTTCCGCACTCAGGTGAGCCATGCCGTAAGCCGCAGGCCAATGCAGCTTTGAGGCTCATGACACCGGCTACGAAACCGACTTGATTGCCGACTCCGTGTCCGTCCGCAAATCCCTGATCATACGCAATCTCGACAAGCGCATTGATCGCCGCCAGGGTGTCCTGTTTGTTTTTACTCTTTTGCATATCTACTCCGCGAGCATTCAGCTCATATCGCTCGGTTAGGTGGCGGCGCCTTCAGGTTTGGGGTGAGCGAATCCCGCTCCCATAGCCAATCCCTAACGGGGGGCTCAGCCCGCCACCGTAAGGAAAATCAGCTATTGAGAGCAGATGACTCGTTTTGGTCACCCGTGCTGCTCGCCTCACCGCATTGGCACTGAGTGGGTACATCCGGGTAGTCGCTGTGATTCTCAATGAACAGCGTTCGGCAGGTTTCGCACCCATAGATCCGGGGCAGGGATTTAAGGCCGCTCGGAAGCACGTCACTCAGAGGCTCGTTATGCCAAGGAGCCCCGTCAAGGATTCTTGAACGCAGGATGTTTCCCAGGCGCCAGGTGTCACTTTGTGCGCGCCAGGACCACATCGGCGCAGAAAGCGAATACTGGATGAAGGTCTCTTGTGACTGCCTGGATAGCGGGTACTTGGGGCGGGTCCAGCCGGAATCGATGATGCTGAACCCCATGCCCATTTCTGCGCTCGGGTGGGTCTTTTCACCAAAGAAACGGTCATGCGTCGCTGGAGCCGTCGCATGATGGTCAGTCGGTGGGAATACCCACAGATAACACTCATCCCGGTTGACCATGCTGATGAGCTCGCTTGGCCCCCGCATGGGGGAATTTGCAGCCAGGGCGAAGCGATCCTTCCACGACATTTTGGGAGGCGGCGCAATACCAGCAGCGATGGCCAACGTGGCAGTCTTGGGGACGAAGCGATCGCCTAGCTCGTTCAGATCCAGGTTCTTGCAGAGAGCCTTGAAGGCCTTTTTGCGAGTCTTCGAGCTGAAGGAGGGGTCAAGGAGCAGGCGAACCTGGTTCACGCCGATTCCCGCAGTTCGTAGCACCTCAATGACTTCTTCAGCCACACCGACTGCTTGAAGATCGGTCAATCCTAAGCACGTTTTCGCCCGCTCGACCGCCGCGTAGAGGTTGTACTGCCGTGTCTCGTTGTCACGACAGACCTGAATTGGCAGCTTGTCTTGGATGGCAACTTGCGGTGCAACGGAGCCGATGGCCGCGTGGAACAGCTGGTGGAGGTGCAGATGAGAGTACGGGCGGCCAGAAGCCGAGAACGAGGCGTGCAGCTGAGCAGCGAGAGGTTGAAGCAGCTTTTTTGCAGACATGACTATCCCCTAATGAGCGACGTTGGGGTAGCTGCGCTTGTAGGGCCGTTAGACGCGAAGCTGGACGTCGAATCAGGTTCAATCATGAATAGGAGTCAGGTTTGATTTGCTTGCACGGCCACCATGCAAAGCCCGACGCGGCAATCACATCAGATTCGCCGAGCTTTGGCAAGAGCGGTCATCGGTAAGCGAAAGCAGGTAGGAGGAGGGCGCTCCATGCTTGATCACCTCCAGAAACAGGAAAGCCGGAAGCACGTTGAGCGCTTCCGGCTTTCTCACGTCAGACTGATGAGAGGGATCAGAAGACGTATTGCAGGCGGGTCACGATGGCATTGCCGCTGTCGTCGCCCACGGTGTTCTCGTTGTTGTCGGTGCGCACGTTGATGTAGTTGGCACTGACTTTCACCGCCTCGTTGACGTACCAGTTCACACCCACCGTGTGGCTCTTGGCCTTGCGCTCGTTCGATTGGTCCGCCGCGGTGACCAGGTTGCCGTCTTCGACCTTGATATCGTCAAAGCGGTAGAAGACTTCCCAGGCCCCCAGTTCCTTGTTCTCTGGTTTGATAGTGTCGAACTTGGCACCATCGAGCTTGTAGATACGCGGCTCGCCGGTCAGGGTGTAAGCCATCTGGGCGTAGTAACCGGAGGCCTTCATGTCGTTGTTGGCCTGGTCAGCTTTCAGCTTGCGGCGAAGGTATTCCGCTTGAACCGAGAACGGGCCGGTGGCCCAGGCACCTTCGAGACCCCAGACCGAGTCGTCCTTCCACAGGCCATCTTGTGCAGCAGCACCGCCAAACAGCATGCGGTTGCCGTTGGTGCCGGCATCGCCGCCGCCATTGGTATCTACACCGCGGACGCCCAGACGCGAACGAATCCGGGTATCGACCGCACTGTTTTTGAGGTCGCGGTAAGCGTACTGAGCACCGACGTGCAGGACGTTGCCATCACTGTGCAGCGGTGCGAACACGCCACGTACGTTGTAGCGCTTGGTGCTGTCGCCATCCGAGTTGTTATTGGTTTCGCTGAAAACGCTACCGGAAACATAAGCCATGTCAGCGATGGTGCTGGTGGCTTGAACACCCATGCCGGCGTTGTCGTTGATCCAGTCCGCCAGGTCGTACGAGAGGTTCCGCTCCATGGCGGTGGTCCACTTCGAACTGGTGGCTTTCTCAAGACCGAAGTCGGTGTAGAAACGGCCAAAGCGCAGTTGCACCGGCTTGAAACCCGTGTAGGTCAGGCTGGCTTCGTCGAAGTAGCCGTCGGAGTCGTTGCCCGTGTTGCGGGAAAGGTCGTAGTTGAGCTGATACTTCCAGTCGCGGTACAGCACGCCACCGAGCTCAAGGTAGGCGCGACGGAAGTAGCCTGCGTCAGCGGTATCGCCATTCTTGGTGAAGACACCATCGAAACGGCCGTAGTCGGCCTGAACTCGGCCGCCCAGTTTGAAACTGAATTCCTTGTCAGAAGTCGATACTTCAAGACCGCCCTTGGTCTTCAGAACGATGTCAGCTCCGTCAGTGGTTACTGTTCCGGAGAATGCTTGCGAGGAAAATGTGCCTATTATTGCGGCAGCCAACAGCTTTTCCCGCATGTTCGAAGAACGGATCATTGCTTGCCTCTCGTATGTTAAGTGCTTAGCTACCGACGTTATATTTCGCCCTGCGCCGGCCTAAATTTATCTTGCAGATGGGAGCAGGCCACGGTTGTCACCTGCTGTAACAAGATGCCTTTGTTCTAAGCACTCTGACTAGGTTGCAAGCGAATATGACAGTTGTGTTTCTGTAGTGTTAACGGAGGAGTTTGAAACCTAACAAAACTGTTACCGAACAAGCCAGTCCTTCTTATCAAAGAAGCTCTTCTTGATCAATCTTCGAATTTCCAAAACCTGCGGATTGCGGACAAGCTTCGTTTTGATAACAAGATAGACATCTTTCTCCTCCAGGTCGTCCAGGAAACCCGGCACGGGTAGGATATTTCTCTCCAGTTTTCGGCTGTAGTCGGGCAGCACTCCAATACACGCACCGCCAACGACAAGGCCTCGTGATAGGTTGTAGCTCTTGACCCGAGTGGTACCGCCCTGATGCTCAGCCATTATCGATGCCCACTTTCGTGAGCCCGCCAAGATCTCTTCATCCCAAGGGACAACGAGCATGAAGTTGTGCAAATCCAAGCTCTCCACTGGAAGGGTGACGCTTCTTGAATAGCGGCTGGAAATGAACAGGGCGTGCCCAATCCGGCCAAGCCGTTCAAACCTATACGTAGGATGGCGATCAAGCGCGCCTTTATCATCTGGGCTCACCAAAGCGATACCCACATCGACTTCACACTCAGAAAGCATCTGCGTTGTGCATTCTGAATGGATTTCCAGCTGCATTTCGGCATGATCACGCACGTAGGCGACTAGATCGCGGTTTACGATGTCGTTCAGCACTGGCTCTGTGATCGCGATGGTAAGCCTGGGGACTTCCTTTTCACCGGACTTGCCAAGGCCGTCTGGGCCGAAGAGCTGGCACAGGTAATGGCTGACCCTCTCGCCTGTGCGGGTCAGGGCAAGCTTGTTGTGTTTGTAGACAAACACGGGAGCACCAATGTGCTCTTCCAGTTTCTCCAAGCGTTTCCGCAGGCCTACCACTGGCACATTGAGCCCTCGGGCAGCCTGTTTGAAACTGGCACAACGTGCTGTTGCGAAAAACTCTACGGCCAGCTGATCATCAATTGGCAAATCATCCAATATGTCAGGGCTGTAAGGAACAACGCTGCTTGTATATGTTTCATTTTGTGTAACCATTAGGTCCCCCTTAATTCGGGGAATCTATCTCAATGCCACCCGGTGTTTCCTTATCTTGTCAACATTGTAATCCACGGGTCATGCATGCGTTATCGGAAGGCTTTTATTTCGAAAGCGTAATTTTCAGGCAATCCCTCTGATATTGTAGCGTGCTAGCCTAGTGCGCCGACTTGTTACTTACCATATATAGATTCGGCTAATTACGCATTTACATTTAGTTCACTATTTTTTCACCTTTGCCTCCATAGGCTTTGGGCATGGAAAATCAAACCCCACCTCTTACTACCTTACTGATTCGTTATCTGGGGATCGGCTTCATAGCAACGGGAGTCCATTATGCGGTGTTCCTATTGCTGGTTACGACAGAATTCGTTACTCCGTTACTGGCCAGTATCTGTGGCGGCATGGTTGGCGCAATCGCGAGCTTCATTGGAAATAGGGCGCTCTGTTTTGTGGCAGATGGCTCTCGTAAGTTTCAGCCTGTCAGGTTTGCACTGGTCGCGTTAACCACAAACTTCGGCAATGGCGTGGGTATGTGGTTCCTCATCAAGTCGAATCTGTCACCGCTCATCTCCCAAGTCGTAGTGACCTTAAGCCTCACTGCACTTGGATTCATTGCACATCGTTTTTGGACATTCAATCATGCAGACATTACATCGCTTTCCCGAGCGCCCTGATCCCTTGTTAACCATCGTGGTCCCTTGCTTCCAGGAAGAGGAAACCATCCCCGAGTTCCACCAGCGAATCACCCGCGTGGTGAAGCGCTTACCCGTCTCCTGCGAAATCCTCTATGTCGACGACGGCAGTAATGACCGGACGGCCGACATTCTTCGCCACTATCAGGATGGGTCATCTGTACGTTGCCTGTCCCTGAGTCGCAACTTCGGCAAAGAGGCTGCACTGAGCGCCGGGATAGACCATGCCCGTGGCAGTGCGCTGATCTTCATTGATGTCGACCTGCAGGATCCACCAGAGCTCATCGCGGCCATGGTGGACTACTGGCAACGCGGCTACGACGTGGTGAACATGCAGCGCAACCTGAGAATCGGTGATTCGTGGTTCAAGCGCATGAGTGCCCGGGCTTACTACTGGGTCATGCAGCGCCTGGTGGAGAAGGTGGACATGCCGGCTGATGTCAGCGATTTCCGATTGATTGGGCCTGCGCCGCTGGCAGCCCTGCGGGCCCTGGATGAACGCTCCAGGATTCTCAAAGGCATGATCGGCTGGGTAGGCTTTCGTACCATCGAACTGCCCTACAATCGCACTGTTCGCCATGCCGGGAGCACCAAATGGAATGCAGCTGGCCTGTTCAATCTGGCCATCGAGAGCATCGTCAGCTTCTCTCGCAAACCACTGCGCATTTTCAGCCTCATCAGTTTCGGTCTTTTCGTCTCCAGCATCTGCTACATGCTTGCGTCGCTTGTGGCAGGCAGTTTCGACATCCATCACCTGATCGTCGGAATGGCTTCATTCATGTGCGTCGGTGTCGCCATGGTGGGGGAGTACCTGGGCGTGACACTCGCGGAAGTGAAGCGCCGGCCTCTCTATTTCCTGAAGCACAGCAACAAGGCAGATCCCGTGTCACTCCACCCTTCGATGGCTTCGATCGAGGGTAAGAAATGCTGAACCTGAAGAACGAGAGGACGCTGTGGTGGGTCCTGGGTTCGATTTTGCTATTGCGTTTGGTGGGGCTGGGCATCTACCCGCTGATGGACACATCTGAGGCCCGTTACGCTGAAATGGCTCGCAAGATGGTCGAGTTGAATGACTGGATCACGCCCATGTTCGACTACGGGGTACCGTTCTGGGGCAAGCCTCCGTTGTCCTTCTGGACCCAGGCCGCGAGCATGACGGTCTTCGGCGTTAACGAGTTCGCTGCGCGCTTCCCAGCGTGGCTACTCCACCTGGCAAGCTGTTTCATCATCATCAAACTCGGCACGCAGCAGATTTCTCGTAACGCCGGCATCTGGGCTGCCATTATTTTTTCCAGCACCACACTTGGCCTGGTCTCCAGCGGTGTTGTGCTGACTGACCCTGTTTTGTCGTTCTCGATTCTGCTGGCCAGCTACGGTTTCTGGCGTTGGATGAAGTGCGCCAGCAAGGCGGATGCCTACCTGATGTTCGCAGGTCTCGGGCTGGGCTTGCTTGCCAAAGGGCCGCTGACCCTGGTGCTTATGGGGGCGCCGGCATTCGCCTGGTTCGTTATCTACAAGGAATGGGGACGGGTACTGAGGCTTCCCTGGATTAGCGGCCTTGTACTCATGTTCGGTATATCCGTGCCATGGTATGTCGCGGCCGAGATGAAAACGCCCGGCTTCATGGAGTACTTCTTCGTTGGTGAGCACTGGAGCCGCTACGTCGTCAGTAACTGGGCAGGGGACCTCTATGGTAGTGCTCATGCCAAGCCGTACGGCAGCATCTGGATCCAGCTCGGATTGTCGCTACTGCCATGGGCCTTGTTTCTACCACTGTTGATCCGCAAGCGTGGATCGATGCAGCGCTTCAAAGCCTACCTCTGGCTGTGGGCCTTGGCGACACCGGTCTTCTTCACATTTGCAGGCAACATTCTGTGGACCTACCTGCTACCCGCGCTGCCAGCGTGGGCATTGCTGCTGTCTGCACGGGTCAGCGAAGTTGGCCCGAAGACCACCTGGGCTGCCGCTGCGAGCGCATTGGTGTTGCCAATCATCGGTGCGGGCATCATCTACGCCGGGGTACTAGAGGAGCGCCCTCAGAATCAGCGGGATGTGGTTCAAGCCTGGCTCAATGTGCAGTCTGCTCATTCCGCTCCCCTGATCTATCCTGGCCGCCGCTCATACTCGTCGGAGTTTTACAGCAGCGGGAAGTCCGAGAACATCAAGGATCCTGCCAAGTGGCCGCGGGATGGCTCGTTCTATCTGTCCAGGCGCTTGCGAGACAGCAAGGATGGTCTGCCCGCTGATCTAGCTTGCACATCGATCACCGAAGCGAACGCCAGCCAGCTCCTGCTGTGCCATTGGAAACGCCCCGCACAAGGTGCCGAGGGTCTGGCCGGAGAAAGCAATGCGGAAACGCCTCGCAAGAACGAAGGCTAAATTCCAAGCACAAAAAAGCCAGGTTTTACCCTGGCTTTTTTGTCGATTTCTTTCGTCATTTGAAGTCCTATTTAACCGCCGATTAATTGTCGGCTTGCTCCTTATCATCCTTGCTTTCTTTCTTTTGCTCTTGAGCGACTTGTTGTTTGTTCTGGTCCGAAGAGTCATCGCTCCATACGCGAGCCTGTTCGGTTCGGAAGTTCTCGTTGAACTGTTTCGCTCGCTCGAAGCCGCCTTCAGCGTAAGCGGTACCCATGAGACCCAGCAGCAGGCTGCCAATAGCGATAGATTTGACAAATTTCATTGTGAACCTCGGTTCATACTAGGCCTGCCTGATTAGCGGCCTTTGTTGGTTTGTAGTTTAGGAACGCGAAGCTAACGACAAGGTGAGTCAATAATTACAATTCCGTAATTTTGGCTGCAGATAGGATGCGATAAATCTTCAAATCTGGAAGGATCATGTCTATCTCGGCACTGTCGAGGGCGACTAAGAATTTTCACTTAAATTACAATTTTGATATCTAGCGCGTTAATTCAGCGCGGCGTTGTTGGCCGCCCTAGGAGATAGGCATGAATGATATAGAGCCCTGGGCAGTTGCTATCGGTGACTTTCGCCGCTGCACTGAAAAACTCACTGTCCAGCTTGATGAGCTGACCTCGCAGACTCGTACCTCCAGCGCTGTTCTGGAGAGGTCGAACGAACTGGTGGAACAGGTGGACGCTGTCGGCCGGCAGATCCAGGAGGAGGTGCGAAAGGCGGAGAAGGCTTGGTCGAATGCGGAAGAGGTTGCCTTGCGCGCCGCTGCAGCTGCGTATTCAGCCGCATGCCGCGGAGTCGATACCGCCATCCAGCCACTGATCACGGAGCTTACAGCCGCGACAAAGGCCGCGGACGCGTCTATCCAGGAGCTCAAGCGTGCACCGGTGCTGGCCAAGCGTTATGTGATGGTGGTCGCCACGGCGTTCTTCATTCTGGCGCTGATCTGTGTCTACTCGACCATGCGCCTGATCGATGCCGCCGGCAGCGTAAGTGCTCAAGAGAAAGTGAATGCTCAGTACTTCTCCCACCTGTGGATGAATGCCAATTCTGACGAACAGAAGATCATCAAGTCGGTGATTCTGCGGTCGCCCATGGACCCTGTGGTCCTCCGGCACTGATGCAGTGAGGCAAACAAAAAGGCCCGTCGATTGACGGGCCTATTCATGTCTGCGCGGTTTAAGCGGCAGTCATTGCCGGCTGCAGTTGCTGGGCCGCGGGAAAGTGAAGGTGGAACCAGGTGAAGTTTTCTTCGGTCACCTCCACGCTCGCCGATCCCTGGTGCAGGCTCATGATCGACTGAACGATGGCCAAGCCAAGACCGGTACCGCCTTCGCTCCGTGCTCGACTCTTGTCCACACGGTAGAACCGCTCAAACAAGTGCGCATGGTGTTCCTTGGCAATACCGCGGCCGGGGTTGCCGACACTCAACGTCGTACCGCTCGCACTATGCTGCACCTTCACGTAGACGGTGCGGCCGCGAGGGCAGTAGCGGATCGCATTTGACACGAGGTTCGAGACCGCTCGTTGAACCATCAGACGGTTCCCGCGTACCACATCATCACTGCCAGAGATCTGCAGCTGAATCTCGCCTTCCTCTGCCGAAATGCTGAAGAGGTCGCACACGCGCTGGACCTCGTCGACCAAGGAGACGGGTTCGAACTCCACCATGGATGCTGGATGACTGACCTGGGCCAAGAACAGCATGTCGGAAACCATGCGGCTCATGCGGTCCAGCTCTTCTGTGCACGACTCCAGAACCTCCCGGTATTCGGAAAGCGATCGTTCTCTGGTCAAAGCAACCTGGGCCTTGCCCATTAGGTTGGAGAGCGGTGCCCGAAGTTCGTGAGCAAGGTCGTCAGAAAACTGCGAGAGCTGCTGAACCCCATCATCCAGGCGAGCCAGCATGATGTTAATGCCGTCGGCGAGCATTTTGAGTTCTGCCGGCATCCCATCAGTTGGAAGGCGATGGTCGAGGCTCTCGGTTGAGATCTTCGAGGCGATCTTGAGGAACTTGGTCAGTGGCAGCAGGCCTCTGCGCACGGTCCACCAGCCAATGGCCAAGATCAGTGCGAGGATGACGGGGGACATCATCAAGGCCCAGGTAAGCAACGCATCAAGCAGCGCCTCACTGGATGACTGGTCCATGGTCATATAGACGCTGACCTCTGTTCCATCGCCCAAACGCATGATTCGAGAAGCACTCAGCAGAGGGCGGTCCTGCGTATCACGCCATTCGTGCTCTTTGGGCTGGGCCGCCGGCTGAAACTTGTGCACCTCCAGATTGACCTGTTTCGAGCCAATCGAGAGCAGGGGAGTCTGATTCTGTGAGGTATCGAATATGCTCACATACAGGTTGTTGTGGCCCATGACCAAATCGACAAGCTGATGCGCATCCGCGTTGACGCCGGAGATGTCCGGGATGGTGGACAGGTTGTGAGCCATCCCCGCCATCTTTACTTCCAGGTCTGCTCTGGCATTTCTTTCCAGAGCCTTGCCTACCATCAGATAGCCAAAGGTGGCGAACAGAAGCAGCAACGCTGCGCTCATCAACCCAACTTTTAACCCCAGCTTTGCAGCCAGGCTGAATGGCCTCATGCGCGTTCCTCAAAAACGTACCCAACGCCACGAAGCGTGTGAATGAGCTTGGTTTCAAACGGGTCATCGATCTTCGAGCGCAAGCGCCGGATGGCTACATCGATGACATTGGTGTCGCAATCGAAATTCATATCCCAGACCAACGAGATGATCTGAGAGCGAGTCAGCGCTTCGCCCGTTCGGCTCATGAGCAGGTGCAGAAGCGCAAATTCCTTGGTGGTGAGATCGATGCGTGTGCCACCGCGGAAGACGCGATGGCGGACGGAGTCGAGTTCCAGATCGGCAATTTTCAGCGAGCTCTTCTCGACTAACTCATCACCACGGCGTTGCAGCGAACGGATGCGAGCAAGCAGCTCAGGGAATTCGAATGGCTTCACAAGGTAGTCATCCGCGCCGCCGTCCAAGCCCTTGAGCTTGTCATTGATGCGTCCGCGGGCGGTCAGCATGATGATGCGGACCCGGCTGGTCTTACGGATGGTTTCCAGCAGGTCCCAGCCGTCGATACCCGGGAGGTTCACGTCCAGGAGGACCAACGAATAGACATTAGTGTTGAACAAGTGCAGAGCATCTACACCGTTGTGCACGATATCTACGACATACCCGCTTTCGGATAGGCCCTGCTGAAGATATTCGGCAGTTTTAATTTCGTCTTCCACAACTAGAACGCGCATAACTTATCTCAAGGTGTGAGGAAGGAGTTGGCCTAATCCGCCAAGATTATGGTTGCAGGCTGTTCGAAAGTTTGGCTGAGGGTATGGCATGTGGTAGTCGCTACCTCTGTCCATACGCCGGGTCACCTGAGGACGCTTGAATCTTAACGCGAAGAAGCTGGCCGCGGCGAAATCCTACAAATTTGTAATGTAGCCGCAAGATTTCTGACAGTCATGCAGGCTCCACCCCTAAGCATAGCGGATTCTGGGGCCTGCGGCGGTGTATGACAGATTCGCCTGGCAGGTGGAATCGGCCAGGACAGGCAGCATTTCGGTCGTTAGCTTGCAAGGACTGGTACTGGCCTTGGATCGAGGGCGCCACGCAGGCAGACCCCATGCACGGCCGCAAACCGCAGCGCCTTTCTGCAAATTAGTTCACGTGGCGGCTCGATATTCTCTCGAATAATTATCTTACAATCTATTACATGTCCAAATTGTAATTGCACGATCATCTTGGTGTTAGCCTCCTTTGCTAGTTTAAGGGCAGCGGAAGAGGCATCGCTGCTTTGGAAATTGTCTCATTTCAAAGCAGCTTGGCAAGAGCACCGAGCAGTTGTTCGCGCCAGTGCATTCACCTGTAAACCATACGCTCCTTTGGTAGGTGAATTTTAGCGCCCCCCTACGGGCGCTTTTTTATTAAGGGACTTCTTATGAACACTACTGTATCAGCGATCGCCGTGTTTTTGCTCTTTACATCACTAACAGCCAATGCCCAAAGCGGTATGGAGATCAATAAACGCATCGAGCGTACTGCTAGAGAGGCTACAGCGGATTATGCTCAACGCGTAAAAAAGCCCATGCCTCAACTAGAAGACTACGCCTATGGCATGGACCTGGACGTTGGTAAGTTGGTGTATGTATCACCCAGTGTGCGGTACTGCGGTAATGTAAGAAGCATGATGACCTACGAAGACTCGAAAGGCGAACTGCACATGGTTCGCTACCTGGTGAAGGGCGAGTGTGTTAATAGCCGTTAAGACTCATCAAGATGATCCCTGCGGCCACCGGATCATAGAAGCTCAATGCCGAACCGGCGCAGCAGTATGGCGAAGCCTCCGAAGCTGGCCATTGTGATGAGGATGCTGCTGATCAGTGTCGGCCAAAAGCCGAGCTTAGGTAGCAGCAATGGAAAAGCAATAAACATCGGCAGGGTCGGAAGCACGTACCAGAACGTGTACCAAGCATGGTTGGAGATCTTCTCCATGCTCTGGTTCTCTAAATAGAGCCAGACCAACGTCACGACCGTGACCAAGGGTAGGGCGGCGACCAAGCCGCCCAGCTTGTCGCTGCGTTTCGCCAGCTCTGACACGAGAATCACTATACCGGCAGTGAGTAGGTACTTCGTGATGATCCAGGCCATCGCTGAGCCTTCTGGAGGTTGTTGACGAGGGCAGGCGAAGCCATTCACCAACCCCCTTGAAGCGCTCCTGCCGTTTACGGCATCCCTCACCGCATTTTTTTTGCAACATCACCCTCAGCCAGGAGGGTGATGTGTTTGCATGGTGTTTACCGATCGGTCAGTGCGAGGGTGAGGGAACGCTCTCGTGGAAAGCTGCCCGCTCGATCTGGATGGTGCAGTGATGGATTTCGAATGCATCGCTGACAGCATCCACGACGGCCGCCAACACAGCATCCCCATCTGCAGAATCCCGAACCACTACGTGCGACGTCATCACGTTACTGCCACTGCTGACAGCCCACACGTGCAAGTCATGAACGTCCGTCACGCCATCTACTCCGAGGATGGTGGCCTCGATTGCCGTAACGTCGAGCCCCCTCGGGACACCCTCCATGAGGATCCCCAGGCTTTCGCGAAGCAACTGCCACGTCCGCGGCAGAACCCAAAGGCCGATCGCCACAGCGACAATCGTGTCGACCCAGGTCCAGCCGGTGAAGCGGATGATAAGTGCCGCGATGATTACGCCAAGCGAGCCGAGCATGTCGCTCCAAACTTCGAGGTAGGCTCCTTTGACGTTGAGGCTTTCGTTGCTCGCAGATGCCAGAAGGCGCATCGAAATTAGGTTGATGATCAGGCCGGCGATTGCGATCCACATCATCGCTCCGGTAGCGATCTCCGCCGGCATGAAGAAGCGCTGGTAGGCCTCATACAAGATGTACATCGCCACCAGGAAGAGCAGCACGGCGTTGAACGTCGAAGCCAGAATTTCCAGGCGCGCATAGCCGAAGGTTCTTTTCTGATCCGCCGGCCGCTTGGCTATCTGAAGTGCAATCAGTGAGATCGCCAAGGCGGCAGTATCTGTGAACATGTGAGATGCGTCCGACAGCAGCGCCAGGCTGCCGGTAATCCACGCACCGATCACTTCTGCAATCATGAAGCTGCCAGTCAAGCCGAGCGCCATGATTAGCTTCTTCTGATGCCCCTCGCGTACTGCAGCGCTGCCATGGTCATGATTTGAACCCACGTATTTCTCCTTGCGCAGGGTTGTGGTCTCGTTGGCCTTCCTGTCTACCTAGCCTTAGAGCGTCGCTTGGCCACAGTGACTGCAAAATCTTGCTCCTGCACTCAGCAGCGAGCCGCAGGCGGTGCAACCACTCGATAGCGGTGTTCCGCAGTTTAGACAAAAGCGTGCTGACGGATCGTTGGCCGTCCGGCACTGCCTGCAGCCCTGCAGATCTTTGATGGGGGCAGGAGTGGGAGGGCGCCCGCCGTCATACACCTGATTACCGCCGTCGCAGCCCTGCTGCCGGCCATGGCGATCATATTGCTCGGCCCCATGTCCCCCGCTGTGGTGCTTGCCTCCACCGTGGTTTCCACGGCCATGGTGCCCGCCCAGGATGTTTTTGAAAAAGCTCATGGTATTCGCCCCTCATTGATGGGTGACATATTAACGAGCAAAAGTTGAAAATAATATTCTGCTCGCGAGAAAGACTTGTAAGTTGAATTGAAAGTTCAAAATTAGCCTACGACAAAACGAAACCGTTTTGTTTGTGAAATTAAATTTATCTAGCTGAGCGGAGCATTGCTTTTGGTGGGTAGTATCCCCCTAATTTTGATCATAGCGTGATCAATGACAATCAAAACAGCAGTAATTGGATTTCTGTCAGCATTGTAATCCCGAGGTCATCGTGTCGTTATCAGGTCCCGGAAATAATGCGCTCAGCGAGATTCATTTCTCTTTTTATCCCTATGCCTCACACATACTAAGCGTCCCCAACGCCTAGGGGCCTAAGGCCTCTGACGCTCCGCACATTGCGCAATCGCTCAGCATCTGTCGACGGTTTGCCTTGTAGCTCCCGCTAACTCCATAGCTACCGCCATGGATAAGCAGCTTCCAGAGTTTGATAATGACACCTTCCAAATCCATTGTTCACACCCTGTTAAGCAAATGGATCTTTGCTATTCGCAATGCGCGGCAGAAAGGCATCAGTACTAATTTGCTAATCGGCCTGGTGACTTTTTGGTTACTGCTATTCGCGAACGCTGAGCTCTGGAACGTGCTCTGGAAGCTGGTATTCAAAACCGATGAAGTGAACTGGCAGCTAGCGGCTAGCCTCCCAGTCATAGTATTCGCATGGGTGTTTACCGTTCTGAGCTTGCTGTCATGGGGGCGGCTGGCCAAACCCATACTGTGCCTGGTACTGATCAGCGCGTCTTTTGCGAGTTACTTCATGAATGCCTACGGCATCGTGATCGATTACACAATGTTCACCAACGTTGTGGAGACCGACGTCGCTGAGGCAACCGAGCTGCTGAATTGGAAGCTCGGTCTTTGGGTCGCAATGGTTGGGGTGTTGCCCGTCTACCTGATTGCCCGGGTTCCCCTCCGGCGCAAGCCTTGGGCCAAAGCTTTGGTCAGCAGGTTCATTGCTCTGTCGCTCGCTCTGTTGACCTTATCTGGCATCGCGTTGAGTCAGTACCAGTCGTATGCCTCCTTGCTGCGCAACAATCGGGAGATCCGGCTGATTCTGGTACCTACCAACTTGTTTGCGGCTGGCCATGGGTACCTGAAGCGTCAGCTGGCCTCACCTAAAACGCTGACGGCCATTGGTACTGATGCGGTAGTTAATCGACAGGGTGCGGCTCGTAAACCCAGGCTGCTGGTACTGGCAGTAGGAGAGACCGCTCGCTCCGCCAACTTCTCCCTCAACGGCTACTCCCGTGAAACGAATCCGGAACTAGAAAAGCGAAATGTCATTAGCTTCACGAACGTGAGCTCCTGCGGTACCGCTACCGCGGTCTCGCTGCCATGCATGTTCCTGGACGTGGGTAAGGCCCAGTACAAAGATGGCTTGGCCAAGAGCCGAGAAGGGCTGCTCGACGTGCTTCAACGCGCTGGCATCAGTGTCATGTGGACTGACAACAACTCGGGGTGCAAAGGGGTCTGCGACAGGGTTCCCAACCACAAGGCTGCCTCTCACGCGGATTCCCAACTGTGCACCAGCGAGGAGTGTAAGGACGGGGTGCTGCTCACGGAGATGCAAGACTTCATCAAGCGCCAGGAAGGCGATGCTGTCCTGGTGCTCCACTACAAAGGCAGTCACGGCCCGGCCTACTACAAGCGCTACCCCTCGCAATTCAAGAAATTCGCACCGGTGTGCGAGACCAACGAGCTCGACAAATGTAAGCAGGAGGAGGTGGTCAATGCCTACGACAACTCAATCCTCTACACCGATTATGTGACTGCAAATCTCATCGATATCCTGGCGGCCAACACCAAGTTCGACACTGCGCTGATGTACGTTTCGGACCACGGCGAATCGCTGGGGGAGGGTGGGCTCTATCTACACGGGCTGCCTTACGCGATGGCTCCTGACGAGCAAACAAAGGTGCCGTTGGTACTTTGGATGTCTGACTCGCTCGCGAAGAGCGAAAAGGTCAACGTGGGTTGTTTGAAAGCTCAAACCACGTCACCGCTGAGCCACGACAACCTGTTCCACACCGTGCTCGGCATGATGAACGTCCAGACGTCTTCGTATCGCTCAGCGCTGGATTTCACTGCCCCTTGTAAGCCCTTTGTCGGAGGCTCTTATTCTGGCCTCTGAATGTTCGATGTGGACCGGATCATCGGCCAGGCGGTTCTGCACCAGCCTGCTTTGACAGCTGAGAGAAGCTGGACTAATTACATAGCTGCATTCAACAACCCAAGCGGAAAAGGAAGTTTTGCATGAGCATCAAGCCAGGCCCAAAGCGCACCAATGAAGATGGCACTCCGGACAAAAGGCAGCGAGTCACCCCTGAAAAGCAGAAGGACCATCCGGACCTGAAACCCCACAAGCACAAAAAGGGGGAGTAAGAAAAAAGCAGCTCTCGGGAGCTGCTTTTTTTTTGGGGCTGTGTGCAAACCCTCCCGACCGTCTCGCTGATCAATCGGACCGCGTCGTGAGTCTTCCGCTTGGCTTGATGGATTCTGAAGCTACCTCCGGATCGGTTATCCCTTCAGTGCGGACGACGAGACTGATATCCCAGAGCGTTGAGCTGATACTCGCTGACAACCCGAAATTGTGATTCTGCGATTTGACGCAGGCGCTCAACCTCTTCGGCAGATGAGCCAGAAGCCTGCGCCTCGTGGTATTGCTTCATCGCATCCACTGCGTCGGTATACATGGGGTGGTCGGGGAGAAGAGCTGGCATCTTTTTCGTCATGTAGCGGCAGGTCCTCACTGGATAGTCGACGGTGGTTTACCTGCTTTGAGGAGCTGAAAATCAATGACCGCCTGATAGAGCGAATCTGCCAATAGGTGAAGACGCTGTACCTCAAGGTCTGGCAATCCAGCAGCCTCCGCTTCGTGGGCCTGTCGGATAGCTTCAAGCGCTTGCCTCATCAGTGGCTCACCAGCCTCGACCATTCCAATGAATGTGCGCTTCACAACATTTTGCTCCATTCAGCTGAAGATGAATTATAGGACACCGCGGCGTGGCAAGGCCCCGAGCAGCATAGGTGTTCGACGCCCGACTGAACGAATCAATGAGGAGCGCGCTGGCCTGGGGAGTGGCCAGGGCGCGTGTCGTAGCGTAACCGTCTGGCCAACTCACCCCTCAGCACACAGACCAGCTCGGACAAGAACGGGTGGAAAACAAAGCCTTGCCCGCAGGTATACCCATTGAATAAGCCTGTATCTGACGTAGGTCATGCAGAGCCTGCCAGCGGGTCGCAATCGACGATGGCTTCATTGTATACTTCGGCTCCGCATACCCCTTGAGCTACAGGAACATCAGCATGACTGTACTCCAAACGATCTACTGGCAGCCTACGCCGCCTTAGCGCTACGCCCCCTCGCAACAACCTGCTTCCGCTAGCCTCGCTCGCGGGTGCTCACTGCTGTACGCCTGGTTTTACACCTTAAGCACACAGCAAAAAATCCTCAAAATTTGAATTTGTATCGATTCGCTCGCCACTCCCTTGGCGTGCGCGATGCTTTGCCTTGGATATTTATATGCTGCAAAAACTTAGACAAACGTGGTTTTCCAACGTCCGTGCCGACGTGCTCGCGGGGCTGGTGGTCGCACTCGCGCTGATCCCGGAAGCCATCGCCTTTTCCATCATCGCCGGGGTAGATCCCAAAGTCGGTCTCTACGCCTCCTTCTGTATCTGTGCTGTCATCGCCTTTGTCGGCGGGCGCCCCGGAATGATCTCGGCGGCGACAGGCGCCATGGCACTGCTGATGGTTACGCTGGTAAAAGAGCATGGACTCCAGTACCTGCTGGCCGCGACTCTACTATGTGGCGTACTTCAAATCCTTGCCGGCTACCTGAAGCTTGGCTCGTTGATGCGCTTTGTTTCACGTTCGGTAGTCACCGGCTTCGTAAACGCATTGGCGATTCTGATTTTTATGGCGCAATTGCCTGAGCTGACCAATGTCACCTGGCATGTCTATGCCATGACCGCTGCGGGCCTGGGAATCATCTACCTGTTCCCGTATGTACCGAAAATCGGCAAGCTGATTCCCTCTCCGTTGGTGTGCATTCTGACGCTGACTGCCATCGCCATTTACCTCGGTTTGGATATCCGCACCGTCGGTGACATGGGCCAACTGCCGGACACGCTGCCGATTTTTCTGTGGCCTGAAGTGCCGCTGAACTTTGAAACCCTGCGGATCATCTTTCCTTACTCCGCAGCGCTGGCAGTTGTAGGCCTACTGGAGTCGATGATGACCGCGACCATCGTCGACGACCTGACGGATACCACCAGCAACAAAAACCGCGAGTGCAAAGGCCAGGGTGTGGCCAACATCGCTGCCGGCATGCTTGGCGGTATGGCAGGTTGCGCCATGATCGGCCAGTCGATCATCAACGTGAAATCTGGCGGCCGCACCCGTCTCTCGACATTGTGTGCCGGCGTTTTCCTGCTGCTGATGGTGGTATTTCTTGGCGAATGGCTCTCCAAAATCCCTATGGCCGCACTCGTGGCTGTAATGATCATGGTGTCCATCGGCACCTTTAGCTGGGATTCCTTGCGTAATCTGAAAGAGCATCCGCTGTCGACCAACCTCGTCATGGTGGCGACCGTCGTGGTCGTCGTGGCCACTCACAATCTGGCTTACGGCGTACTGGTAGGTGTGCTGCTGGCCTCCCTGTTCTTCGCAAACAAGGTCGGGCACTACCTGGATATCAAGAGCACTCTTGAAGAGACGAAATCGCATCGGACTTACCGCGTCGTGGGCCAGGTGTTCTTTAGCTCTGCGGACAAGTTCACTGAGGTTTTTGACTTCAAGGAGGCGCTCAACAAGGTCACCATCGATCTCACACAGGCGCATTTCTGGGATATCACCGCCGTCGCAGCGCTGGATAAGGTCGTAATCAAGTTCCGACGCGAAGGAGCTGAGGTTGAAGTGCTCGGTCTCAATGAAGCCAGCGCAACAATCGTTGACCGCTTCGGCGTGCATGACAAGCCCGGCGCCATCGACAAGCTCATGAGCCACTAAGGAGAACGACAATGACCCACGTAATGGCATGCATTGATAACTCACAATCCTCATTGGCGGTCTGCGATTACGCAGCATGGGCCTCGCAACGACTCAGCGCTCCCCTGACCTTGCTTCATGTGCTGGATAAGGAGAAGTATCCTGCATCCGCTGATCTTAGCGGCAATATCGGTCTCGGTAGCAGAGAACATCTACTGGAAGAGTTGGCCACGCTGGATGCGCAGCGGGCAAAACTGGCCTTGGAGCATGGGCAGCACATGCTTGAAAAAGCTCGCGAGCGAACAGTCCACTCTGGCGCCATGTCACCCGATATGAAGCAGCGCCATGGCCATCTCGTCGAGAGCCTGAGCGATCTCCAAGACGATATTCGGTTACTGGTGATTGGAAGAGTCGGTGAGGACAGCACGCGCAGTGCCCAAAGTCTTGGCAGCCAGATTGAAGCGGTAGTCCGAACTATCCACCGCCCCATCCTGATTACAACCAGCCATTTCAGGAAACCTGAAACGGTCATGGTGGCATTTGACGGCAGTGCTACATGCCACAAGACCGTACAGATGCTTGCTTCAAGCCCGCTGTGTGAAGGCCTGCCAATTCATATCGTCATGGTTGGAGCGGATTCTGAAGACAACCAGAACGCGCTGGAGAAGGCACGAACCACGCTTGCCTCTTCCGGCTCGCTGGTGCATACCGAGATCCGCCCAGGCGAAGTAGAGTCCACACTGCATGCGTATCAGGCAGAGCACGGCATTGACCTCTTGGTCATGGGGGCGTACGGGCACTCACGCATCAGGCAGTTTCTGATAGGTAGCACGACCACGACGATGCTGCGAACATCCACTTTACCCGTATTGCTGCTTCGCTGAGCCAGTTCCACTGGCCACAGTATTTCCAGAACTGCGGAAATGCCGTGGCCACCCTGGACGATGACTAACTGATCTTGCCGTAACGAGCCCCATGCAACTCATAACTGAAATTGTTCACCCCGAGCTGAAATCCAAGCAGGGCAGAGTATTCCGTCGACATGCAGCACGCGGCATCGTGATGCGGGGTGAGCAGATCCTGTTGCTGTTCACCGAGCGCTATAACGACTTCAGCTTTCCTGGAGGCGGCCTTGATGTTGACGAGGACATTGTCACAGGCCTGAAGCGTGAGCTGGAGGAAGAGACTGGTGCCCGTGAAATACAGGTGCTCCAGCACTACGGTTACATCGAGGAGTACCGGTCCTACTGGAAGCCACAGTACGATCTGATGCACATGACCTCGCATTTTTATCAATGCGAAGTAGCGCCCCAGCTAGAGCCCGTGAGAATGGAAAGCCACGAAATCGCTAATGGTATGCGGCCTGTCTGGATCAACCTGCATGAAGCAATCACGCACAATGAAGCCGTTATGCAGCGGCACGAGTCTTCGATGGGGCAATCAATTCTGCGCGAAACCTACATGCTGAGAAAAGTCGCTTCCGAATTGTTGATGCCAATCAGCCTTTGAGCTGACTATTTGGCGAAGTCCACTTAGCCTGCCTCAGGCAAGCATCCAATGCTGCGGGAGTAATTGCGTGATTTCGCTCGCCCGCTGTGTCGGAAGCCGCATCAGTACATCCTTGAGATAGGCATACGGATCGTGCCCATTCATACGCGCCGACTGGATCAGGCTCATGATTGCCGCCGCCCTTTTTCCACTGCGCAGCGACCCGGCAAATAACCAGTTCGAGCGCCCAAGCGCCCACGGCCGGATCAAATTCTCGATCTGGTTATTGTCGATGGGCACAGCACCATCTTCCAGGTAGCGCGTCAGCGCTACCCAGCGTTTAAGGCTGTAATCCAGGGCCTTGGCCGTGGCCGAACCCTCGGGCACAAGTTCGCGTTGGGCCAACATCCACTCATGCAGTTTTTCAGCGATGGGCACCGCTGTTTCCTGACGTAATCGCCAGCGGGCTTCGTCGCTCATTTCCTTGGCGTGTCGCTCGACTTCATACAACCCGCCAATCGAGTGAAGCGCCTGCTCCGCCAACTGGCTTTTATTGGCTGCATGCAGGTCGAAGAATTTGCGGCGTGCATGGGCCATGCAGCCGATTTCGGTGATGCCCAGCTCGAAGCTGGCCTTGTAGCCGGCGAAGTCATCGCAGACCAGCTTACCGTTCCACGTGCCCAGGAAGTTACGCGCATGTTCGCCGGCACGGCTGGGGCTGAAGTCGTAGACCACGGCCTTTAGGGCCGAGAAAGGCGTGGTGCTATAGGCCCACACGTAAGCGCGGTGGGTTTTCTTTTCGCCTGGTGCGAGCATCTGAACCGGGGTCTCATCGGCGTGGATCACGCCCTGGGCCAACACATGCTCACGCAGCGCATCGACCAGAGGCTGGAGCTGCACACCGGTCTGTCCGATCCATTGCGCCAGTGTCGAACGGGCGATGGGCAGTCCGGCCCGACCAAAAATCTTCTCCTGCCGGTACAGCGGTAAATGGTCGGCGAACTTCGCCACCATCACGTGGGCCAACAGGCCTGCGGTCGGGATGCCCTTGTCGATCACTTGGGCCGGTACAGGCGCCTGGATCAGTGTTTCACACTGACGACACGTCCATTTTCCACGCACATGCCGCTCAACTGTGAACACGCCCGGAGTGTAATCGAGCTTCTCGCTGACGTCTTCGCCGATTCGCTGAAGCTGGCAGCCGCACACGCACTGAGTATTCTCTGGTTCGTGACGGATCACGGTTCGCGGAAACTGCGGCGGCAGTGGTGCACGCTTGGGCTTATGACGTGGCTCGGCCGGTGCGGCCGGCGGATTGGCTGCCTTCAGCTCGGCTTCGATAGCTGCGATATCGGTATCGAGCAGATCATCAAGCAGACTGCCTTGGTCGGGGCTCAGTTGCTCGCTGCGCTTGGCGAACTTGTGTCGCTTGAGGATGGCGATTTCATGAGCCAGTTGCTCGTTGACCGTTTCGAGGCGTTGGATTTTCTGGCTCATGGAGTCGACCTGGGACAGCAACTGCATAGCCTGTTCGGCCAAGCCGCGCAGCTGTTCCGGTGTCATCTGGTCGAGATTGGGCGAGGAAGTCATGCCGCTGATTGTGTCAGAGTAGGTCGTCAACAGCGATAAACCGATGGGCTAATGGCAGGGGCTAAAGCACTGTGATCGCGCTGCCTGCGCCGACCCGCTGCCACGGCAAACCCAGTACCAAGGCTTGAAGTTGCTCGTTATCGAGTTCGACTTCCGATCCGTGACGGATGCCGGGCCAATGAAACTTGCCTTGGTTCAATCGTCGCGCTGCCAGCCAAATGCCCACACCGTCATGCACCAAGACTTTCATTCGGTTGGCACGGCGATTAGCGAAGAGGTATGCGCAGTGCGGCTTCGCCACACCGAACACCGCGATCACCCTGGCCAGCGCGGTCTCGGTACCGGCGCGCATGTCCATAGGCTCGGTGGCAAGCCAGATGGCATCGATCCGAATCATTCCAACAGGTCTCGCAGAAAGGTGGCACAGGCGACAGCGCTTTCGGTCGGCCAGTTCACTTTGACGGTGCCACGCGGGTGCTGGATTTCAATGCAGATACTTGATGAAGCTGCCTGCGAATGTCCTCCGGCTAGCGGCAAGGGCACTGGAATGAAAGCAGGTTGCAGCGCCATGGTTTTGTTCGTGAGTACCCTAATCCATTTATGTACGAGGTTCGCGTTAAGGCTGTGCTTCTGCGCGACGCTGGCAATCGATGCGCCGGGCTGGGCGCACTCTTGGACAACTTGGGCCTTGAAGGATTTTGAATAGGAACGGCGTTGTGACTGCATGGAAAGACCCGCTTAAAAGGCTAGAAATGGTGTCCACTTAAATTAGGTGGACACCATCGCCTTTGGCGTCGGGGTCAGGAAGGTGAGTTGGCCGGACGGTTACGTCGTAGCTACGTTGTAAACCACTTTTTTTCACTGTAAACCACTGTGGTTACAGTGAAAAAAAGTGGTTTACAGCAGGCCTCCTCAGGCCTGAGTCAGCTCCAGCAGATCGCCCAGTTCCTCCCGGGCCATCTTCACTCTATCCATTCTGCGATAAGGATGATCAACCGGCATCCGGATAAGGGATTCGAACCAAGCCGAATCGAATTTGATGACTTCCTTGTGAATGTGCTCAAGCTCACCTCCGCGAGGCTGTGACACTACAAACTCCATGCTTTCAACCAAGCCGGACGCTTCACTGTCTTTGACGATTCGATGGCGGATGAAACTCATTTTGAGATCAAAATATGCCGCCTTCGAACCAGGCACCTTCTTCGATTCCAGCCGACCAGTGCTGCTGATTTCCGCCCCTGGCACCTCAGCGGCAATAGCTTTCACCAGCTCAGCATTTCCAATGACCTTCTGGCCAAACAGGCGGGTGGCGTCCGACATGTAAGCAAAGATCCATGGCACATTGCGAAGCGTCGCGCCGGTATAGAGGTAGCCACGCTCTCCCTTGTAACGCTGCAGCATGCCTCTCAACGCGTTCTCGGAAAGGACCAGTTGGGTCTCTTTCTCCAGGATGTAAACCACGCGATCGAACTGTTCGATCAATAGCTTGAGAATCTTCCGTGGGACGCCGTCAAACCTGGTTTTTCGTTCTGTTTTCTTGTGCTGGCGAGGCTGGAAGTACGGGCAATCGTTACGGGCCTCACTATCAAATGGAGCGATGCCGCGAATGCTCTTAGTAGCATGTTTCCCGAATGGGTTCTTCACGTTAGGCGGTAGCTCATACAGCCCAACCAGCTGGACAGGGTTGTCGCATGCCGGGCATACAGCAAACTGAGCTAGCTTGCCGGCACTTCCAGGCTGGTACCATGGATCTCTGCGGAAGGTCTCGGCCTCGAAACCTTCCTTGTCGATGATCTTGCTTTCTGTGTCTTCGATGCGGACCTTATAGACATCCATCTTTGCTGAAACCGTATCAATAGAGGGTCTCTGGATGGTAACGAGCGAGGATAGGCAGCAGTAGGCCTAACTGACCCTTTTGGTGGTCACCCACTGGTTTGAGGCCCGCCCAAAGCATGCCTGATCGACCTGGGCGGGCCCTAGAAACAACTAACCCCCTGGTGCGCAGTACAGGTCTGGGACCTGCCCGAGGCGTGGGGGCTATTCTTGGAGCGACAGTGACACCGGCTCCGGAGAAAATCAATTGGTTTGTAGAGCAGCCGGTCAGCTAAGGTCAATCCCAGATCCTAAAGGGGAGGCCGATAGCAGCTCAGTCAGCATCATCGGCACCTTCTTCATCTTCATCGGTATCCCCAACACTGAGCCAGTCGTGAAGGTTGTACCGCACGAAGTCTTCCGCATCGAGCATGGTAAAGTCTTGGAGCACCGTGACGTCTGCTCCACCGAAGTACAGCCCATCGTTGAGATTTCTGGCCACCCCGAGCAATTCATTCAGCTGGTCGTGCAGCTCATTTGCGCGCCTGGCGTGCTCTCGTTTGGTCAAAAACCGGAACACCACCTCGTAGGGCTCAGCCGGGTCGCGAATCTCGCCCTTGGGGTTGAAGGAAACCCAAGCACTAGCGAAAAATTGGTTGTTCTGATGGAGGAAATCGTCGACAAGCACGGCGATGCCCTTCATGCCGTCGTCACCTTGGTCTGCCTTCAGGCGGTTGACCAACTCGTCCGGCATCGCAATACGGTTGTAATGGTGGGACATCCAGTATGAGAAATACTGACCGTTTTCTTCGCTCAGCGTGATTACCGGATTTCGGTGGAGCGTCGGAAGCACGGCTCTCTTGGTCCACACACGCTTGTGAATCTTGAGCTCCAAAACCTGCTTTTCCGCGTGCTGCAGGTGCAGCGTACGTGGATTGAGGGCGTGCAGCTGCTTATCAAAGGCCTTTTTCTTTACCTTAACGGCAATCCACTCTATCCACGGCGCATCACAAAGGTTGCGTGCATGCACCGTGCAGGAATGGGAGGCCAACATCCAATAAGCTGGAGCCACCCCCTCGAATTGGCCTTTCAGGACCTCCTCGGATATGTGTTCAATCAAGGCGTCACCTGAGACGGTATCTCCTTGCAGCCAACCAGCAGCGCTAATGGCACTTACGATCTCTTGCTCAGGTGTATCAGCCATAATCAAACCAAATTCGAACCGCCCGATTTTTCTAACCTGGCGATGGTTTTGAGGTCCCTATCACGTAGCTGCTGCGCCTTGCCAGCCAACTCCGCAACCATTCCGTACACACCTTTAGCGCCATTTCGATTCCACGCTTCATCCGAAAGCGCATCCTGAATCATGCGGCCATCGGCGGTTGGATAGAAAAGCACCCGATGCAGATACTGCGCTTCTTCGGCGTTAACTTGGCGCAACGCCTCAGTTAAAGCCGCAAGCCTCTCGGGAAAACCAGTGGCGGTTTTTCCAGTCCGCCAATTGTACACGGTCTGACGAGACACGTTGAAGATCTGCGCGATGGAGCTATCTGACAACTTGAAGTCGCTCCTAAGCTCCTCGATTAAGGCCGGCGCTACGTCTTCGGTAACATTGGCATCCTGGCTGGTGTCCACCTCGGTCCAGGCACCAGCATGCACGCCATGAAAGCTCATGCCTGCTGAGCCGATAAGTTGTGGATAGGGCAGGGAGGCAGTCCCAGGAGCGACTACTACCGAAACGGCCAGCATCGCTGTGAAAGCAATCGCCAATACAGGGTTTGCTGTCGTGCTACCTACACGCGGAGCAATTTCAGGGTTTTCCCAAGTAGAAGATCTGCTTACAGCAGCCCCGGTAGGATCAATCCATTGCCCATTCATTGCTGTAGTCATTTCGCCTTCCCCCAAACCTCAAAGGCATGATCTTTCGCGACTGTCCTAAAAGCAAAGTTAGCAGTCTTATGCAAACCGTCGAGTCTCGTGCAGATCTCCTCGGTTCCCAGTCGTTCGGCTAACTGCAGCGGCCAATGCGCATCCGTATCGAGAAGAGCACCATTTTCGCTAACAGGCACAAATGCACCTTGCAGAGGAGCACCATGCTTGGATGAATTCCTCGATTGCTTAGCAATTTCGAAAACCATGGCCGGCTCGACCAAATCTTCCGGTATCCACATACCAGTCTGCCGCCAGCATCTGATGTGCAGATACTCCGGATCTAGATGGTAGGTGGTAGTAGAGATTCCAAGCTGCTCCTTGGGGACTTTCCAATGCGCCGCTAGCTCATCGCATTTAAGTGGGAGCATGGCTTCCGGAAGGTAGTCGGCTAGGGTCTCACCTTCAGCTGGTTCAATTTTATCGACGTACCGCATCCCGATAGCGGTGATATCCAATGCACCTGCTTGCCCTACCAGCGCCTCAATGCACTCACGGAAAAGCGCTAAGTGGTTATCAAAATGAAGATAATTTGTGCTTTGCAGGATCATGTGATCCATGGCCAGCACGCACGCGTAGTCAGCATCCCGATTAAGGAACGCCCAAGAATTCGGTTCTCCGCTGTGCATCACTCCAGGCGGCACGCCCTTGACCATCTGGAAGAAGCCCGGGAGGCTCTGACGGATCGTGTGCTGAATGTCTGGGATCAGCTTTGGCAGCTTAAGAATCGGGGCAAATCTGATTACGCTCAACGCATAGATAAGCGGCGCCCTTGCTAAGACCCCTTCGCGTTCTGACATGTTAACTCCTCCACCGCTCCCCAACGAGGGACCGGATTCTACATCATTTGACAAATCCTTTGACAAGAACTGTATAGCAGGGCCTTTCGATTTGACAAGCGGTCCCCGTGAGGGATGGAGTGCAGAAAACGCCTCCATCAGGAGCTTACTCGTCATTCCAGAAAAGCCTCTACAGACACCATCGCTAAGCCTCTGAGGAAGCACGAATTTTTAATCAGAGCTCTTCCTAGCAGTGAGAAGAAACTCAACGAATCGTCACCAGATAGCTCAATCCAGGGGAACGCTTGCTCTGATGGGGTGGTTCAGAAACGTGCTGTCTGGTCCAGATTTCTCATCTACGAAGAGCACGAAGAGCTCTTGGATCCAGAGTTTGAGGCCGTGATTGGCTGAATGGAGAGGTCGGAAAGAGGAGGGGTGATCCAGTGAAGCACAAGCGCAGTCAGGAGGCTTGCGATGGTGTTCACTGAGATTGAGACGAGAGCATTCCGCATTTTGGAGAGTCCATTTTTTGAAGTGGACCTCTATTTAATGCGCATAAACTGTGTGTCACCACCACCCGCAGAAAATTTCGTCACGCCCCAGAATGGGAATTTGCATTCGGGGCGCACCACGATTCATCTCGTGCCAGAAGCCGCCTGCAGTGCAATCAATTGGCGAGCCAAGACTCGACTACCTCAGCGCCATACTCGTTTTTCCAGGCCTTAAGCGTACGCTGATTACCACCCTTGGTCTCAACAACCTCTCCGCTGTGTGGATTCTTGTAGACCTTCACTTCGCGTGGTTTCCGAGAGGTTTTTGGGGCCATATCAGTGGAAGCCACCGCTTGCGGATCGAGGATCAGCACCACTTGGCGCAGGCCGTAGCCATACTCGTTGAGCAAACTGCGCAGCTTCGTTTCAAATTCCATTTCCTGCTTCAGGGCAGAGTCATTTTTCAGCGCTTCCAGCTCCGCCAGTTGGGCTGCGAGCTGTTGTTCGAGCAGGCGGAATTCAGCGAGACGGGACATAAGATTCTCCAAAATGGGTTCGATGATTTTAGCAATCAAGAAAGAAAGCGTGCTAACTATCTTGATCCCACATGCCTGAATCGGCAATCACGAGGCTGAGCGATCGGTGTGGATAAAAACGTGATGGCTTCAGGATCGTCGATCTGGGCGGCTTCACTTGCGAGGTAATCGATCAGCTTTTTGCTTCTTACCCAAACGTACTGCCGGCAAGCCGCGTTTGGAATGGATGGCCCCGCAACGGGGCGAAACCTGGCCTCCCAAAGGTGCTTGAACGCCTCCCTGGTCGACTTCCCCAAATACACCGCAATCTCCGGTCCCAAGATATAGCCACGCCTGAATCTGTCGATGGCTTGAGGCTTAACCATCAATTGCGTACGCCGGCCTCGTTCGACAGCAGTGCTCCATAGCAGACCCAGTCGAACGAACGCGTATGCGCATTGTTCTTTGACGCCTAACAGCGCAGCAGCCTTGACTACCGACAGGCCGGGAAAGACCGGACTCTTGTTCTCAGCTCGGGCTTGTTGCCACGCTGCAAAATCTTGCGGCTTGAGTAACCACGCCCCTACCGCAACCGAGCCATTCTCAGCTGGGCCGTAAGCGCGAAGTTCACCTGCACGTATTGCCTGAACCAACTCGACCAACCCACCCCCCTTGGGCAGAGAATGCTTGGCCAAGTAGTTGATCGACACCAGGCTCTGGTCAGAGCTGGTAGGCAGCTTCTCATCAATCAATTCGTTGATCGAGCGGCAGTCAATCAGCCACCTTTCGCCTGGGCGCGGTTCTCCACCAAAGAACTGGAGGGTACCACCAGCTAGCAGCTGCCTAACCCGATTGCGACAGAGGCTTAGCAAAGTCGAGGTTTCTTTCATATCAGCCACGCCCTGGAGATGCTGCGAGATTGCCTTCAAATGATCCAGGTCCACGACCGTAAAGACTCGATCTTCATGGACCTTCTCCCGATAGGCGATTTGTCCCTCCTGATGAAGGCGTTTTATGACTGATACCCCGAGACCACAAGCTTCAGCAGCAGAATCGAACGACACCCAACGATGTCTCTCAATCGTCTCCTCACTCAAATTGCGATTTCGCTTCGCTAACGGTGCTTCCCACGCATGCTGCAGAAATGATTCGAACTCTCGACGAAGAAAGTCAAAACAAGAGTCATCCAGATCACGGTGGATGTCGTGGTATATCGGGCCGAACGATCTGCTGAGCGTCCAATGTTCGTTATCGGAATGGACTGCCTTGAGGCCACTCAGCAGTTCTCTGAATGCGAGAGGCCAGTTCATGAGAACCACGCCCGCCGCGTTTGCCATAAGCCGCGATATCTCTAGCGAACCCGAATCAGCAACCTTCAGCGGCTGGGTTCTTTCCGTAGGCAAACTTCTGACAGCGAGACGCGATGACAACTCGTGAAACTGTTCGTAGGTGAGGGCCGCCAATCCCGCGTCAGCTGGCAACGAGTCGGCGTAAAACCTATCTTCAAAGCCAGAGGTGAGCCAGGCGGCCTTATCACTCGCCGGCGCGATCTCAAAATTGGTCCCACTCAATGAGGTGCCACACGCTTGGCAACTATTCGCACTCATTGCGCTTGGATCGGTTTGGCGTTGCCAATGGGGTGCTACAAGCTGCCTGGTAGCGAGCGTATGGCTGAAGCTCTGTCTGAGCTTGTGCGAGCATCATTCCCCACCGAGGCTGTTAGTCCTGGCGTAGTGACTGATCCCTGGGTGCAAAGGGGGGCGGGCCAGATGTACAGCGGTGACGGTTTCTTCGAAGTGCGTCACCGTGACTCCCACCAATGCGACTTCATCGCAACCGTCCCTCGTGAATTTCAAGAAGCCCTTCGCAAGTTCCTCTTGGCCACCGATGTAGTGGTCCGCGAGAGCAAAGCGGAGGGGAGGGTGCAAGGCCAGAACCTGCTTTTCCAATTGAACGATGGCAGCTTGTCCCTTGACGATTTCAACGATCGACTTTCCCAAGCTCAGAATGGTAATAGACGATAGCGTTTAGGCCTGATGCCTACTGGGATACCACTAACGAGTACACCGACGCCACCGGCGGTACCGTGACGCTGGTCGTGAAGTCCTGGGATACCAGCCGTACCTTCCAAATGGGGCCCGACCGTAACAAGATGACGATCGACCTGGTTCGTGGAGGGAGAACTCTGCAGAGTTACACCGACTTCTACGACGACTGACCAGTCACGGCCAACCGGCAGCGCCCAGGTGTGGCCTGGGCCGCGGAAGCACGTCGGAAGCACTGCCTAGGCATGACTGGGACCATAATTTTGTAGTTCACTTGATAGGCACATGTGCCTAATTTCAAAAGGCTCGGAGGGTTGATGGACGTCGAACAACGGGATGCCAACCGGCAAGCGTTCCTCGCGCTGCTGGAAAAGCACAAGGTGAAGCAGGGGGAGAGCGCGATGCTCATCAATGCCGTGACCCAGCGACCCTGTTCAGTTCGTGCGGTTCGATCTTGGCTCAACGATCCGACCAAGAAATCATCCAGGCCTTGCCCGTCCTGGGCGGTGAAGGCCTTGGAAGATGGGATCGTATACATGCAGAAGTTGATGGAGCGTCGAAAGCAGCAGCTAGATGCGCAGTCCATCGCTGAAGAGGCCCATTCCTAGCTAGGCACATGTGCCTAGTCATCCGGTAGGCACAAGTGCCTAGCTGCCGTCTTCCTCGAACAAATTCACGGCTGCAACTGCAGGCAAGCGTTCCGGGGTTGAAGACCCTGACAAAGGCCTGCAAGAGCAAGAATTCACGAAACGCGGTGGTAACAGTGCGGGAGGCCCTTCAGAGCCTCAAACGGTCCCTGACGAGCATTTGGATCTTACCTTGGTCTGTGAGAACGACACGTTCTACTCCGACTGTTCGCACTTGGGAGCTCACTACACGGGATCGCCGTACACATAGCTGGGCCGATAAAAATGATCCGGAGCCGGTCATTCTCATCTGATCAGTGCTCAGCGACAGTCCGGCCGGTTCCTCGCCGCCGACCTTGAAGCCACGCGCTATACTGATAGCCCTGCCTGCAGTGACCTGTAAGCGGGGCGGGGCAGTTGTCAGTGCTCACCGCGATGTAGGTTGAATGGACTTCAAACCCGCTGCCCGGAGCAGGGCAGGCATGCAGCTTCTTTGAGTGCGGGTAATCGCGTCAGGCTGGCGATGAAATGGACAGTCACGACGCTCACGAAATACGCTCTCCCAGTTGCGATTTCGAGAGGTACAGACCATGAGCATGATCGATCCGGAAGCCCTGAAACAGTTTGTGCTGGACGCCATGGAGAATGATATGGCGAACCTTGGCAGCTATCGTGAGCACCCGGACTTGGAGCGAACCCGGGGCTATCACATGGGGCGTCTAATGTTGCTGCGAGATTTCCGCGTGGTCACCAAAATTGAACATGATCTGCTAGAAATTGAGTTACTACGTGCCTGTATGGAAGAGGCCGACAAGCGCGATGATGAAATGGAGGGTTCACCTCTGACCGAGGCGCCCAGTGCGTGCTAAGGGCCGCCTGGCTACCGAGTGAGGCCCTGTCATCGCCTCTTAGCCTGGCAGCAGGAAACTGGTGTCGATTGCATTGTGAGGAACATCCACGCCCCACCATTCAAGCGAGCGGTTGCGAAAGGTCAGCCAGTCGGCCTGTGTTGGACTTCCATGCGTACACAGGCGGCATTCAGGCGCTCCGGCCATCATTTCGGTAACGGTATTGTGAAGATCAATTCCTCTAGGGCTGAATCGACCGACCGTTGAGCCATCACTGCTGTGAATCCAGATGGTCTGGCGATTGGCGGCGATCTGAAGCTCGTAATACAGCTCCTGGTCGGGTTGTTCAGTCATGCCTGTTCCTTGAAATTTGCGTGCACACGGTGATTTACACCTACGTGGCAACCGATGCAACCCATCAAAGGACCCCTTCGATTTTGTTGGTGCCTCTTGCGCATTGCAGCTTGGCTCTACCTTGCCGGAAGCGGAACGAAAAACGCCCCCAGCAAGCCGGGGGCGGTGGTGTGTATGTTCAAGACTCAGGTCCCTGAGGCTCAGTCATACGGGGTTTCGGCCGTGGGGGGCAGGCCACGCTCTGCGCGGAACTCCTGAGCCATGTTCTCACGACGCATATCCGAGAGTTTGTCGAACTCGCGCTCGTATTCAGGGTTGACGCTGCCAGTAACTGCATAGGCGGCACGGACCTTCTGTGCTTGTGCTTCGATTGCGTTGGTCATGATGTTCCTGGGTGAGGTTGGGGGGGTAAGGGAGGACTGGTGATCAGCCGGCCGCGGGCAATCTTTCATTCAGCCCTTTGAGCTTCTGGTCGTATTCCTCAACCAGGTCGCTGTATTCCTTCGACTCCCAGCTTTGAAGGCCGCCGGCGGATAGGACTTGCAAGCAATAGTCTTTCTGTCCTTGAACAGACAGGATTTCGTCTGCGATCAGTTGCTGATAATGGTTCATGGTGTCTCCGCCCGGTGGATTGTTGGCTATGTACGCGGTGATGCCGCACATGCAAAAGGAAACTCTGGCCAAGAAAAACCCCAGGCGAACCCGGGGTATGGTGGAGCGTTCGTTTAGGGGAGCGTGGTGGTGCTATTTACCATCTGCGGCCAGGTCGCGAGGACGAAGCAGGCGCACTGCATAGGTGCCGCTGACTACGTCGTCAACTCGGGCTGCGAAACGGCTAGTGCCCGCTCCTACAGCCTCGGTCGAGCAGACTGGGGTGAAGGTCGCAGTGGTTGTGCTCAGCACATTGTTGCCCTCGCTGTAGTATTCAGCGAGCAGGCGCCTGGCGCCGTCATCCCCGGCTTGCAGGTATGCGATTGCCTCTTTGATGCCGACTGCTGTTTGGTACTGCTTTTTGGCCACACCAGAGGTGCAGTTGAAGCTCAGGTCGTCGACGATCACCCAACCTTGAGATCCCAGCCGGTCAGCAATAATCGTTTTCAGCGCGTCGGAATCCTCTGCCGCAGTCACCGGTGAAGTTTCAGTCGGCTCACCTGGTAGGTGTTTTGCGTCGAGCCGGTGCGCCAGGTCCTCGGTCACCACGAAATGCGTGGAGCCAAATGTTCGGACGACACCACGCCCTTCGATTGGGGACTCCAAGCGATCGAGCAGGGGTCTGGTGTCGCGAATCTCTACACCTTCTCCGGTCTGAGAGATGCGCACGATGCACGCCATCTTGACGATGGTACGCGCAAGTTCCGGGGTCAAGCAGGTCGCTACTTTCACGAGTGTTGTCATAGTTTCTCTCCTGAGGAATTGAACATCGTGCTCAGGGATGAGTTACATTGCAGAACAAGGACGATGGTGCTCGCCGGCACATCCGTTACACGCGTGCGTGAGGCATCTCCATGGGCAAGTTCAACCAGATTTCCCTTCTGAGGAGTGCCACCCATGAGCAGCAACAAAACCGTCCCTGTCGCTGAATACCGCCGTGCCTACGACCGTCTCCACCGCAAGGTTGATGACTACCATGCCTGCTGCAGTGCCGATGAAGTTTCCCATTGGAAAGAGATAACCCAACGTGTTTTGACTGAGGTCTCGTACATTTCGTGCTCGCGTGCGAAACCCGATGATGTCGAAAACATGGCCAAAGCGCGTGCGAGGGTCGAGGGCTACCTGGCCGCAGCCGACGAGCGAATCGAGGCCTACAAACGCGCTGCGTGACGTTCTCAACACGAGCAAAAAGTGATTATTGGCGGATGAGCAGTATGGAATACCTTCAATACACGCCGGCGCCGTCGGCACGCAGCGCTGATGTTCGCCGCATGTGTGCGGCATTGGCGAATGCAGGCTACATGGCCAGCGAGAACGATATCGAGCGGCTGTGGGATGACTACAGCTTCGCGAGACGCTTTTACAAGGCAGGTTGGTTTGATTTGCCCCAGGACGATGAGCAACTGCTGGAGATTCTGCTTGTTGGGTTCAAGGTGAAGCCTGTCCCCTACGACGATGACGATTCTATCCAGTGGCCTTCGCACTGGTAGTAACTTCCGCCAGGCCTGGTCCCCTAACGCTGCACCACCCCGAACTGCTCACGCAGTTCGGGGTTTTTTACACCTGCGCTTCCTGCTCAGGAGGGTAATGTCAGGAAGGCGCAACTCAAAGAGCCTGCGGCGATCGGCAGCTGATACCCGCAGCTTCGCCCGCGGGAGCTGCAGTCTGGGGCGGCTTATCAGGTGTTGTTGGCCATTCCTAGCTATACGGCCAACCCACTCCTTGAGGAAGAACCCAATGCAAACAATGCCCGTGAACATCGCCATGCTGCGCAACATTGCACCCGTTTCAGTGGGCGCCAGCCAGTTCAACGGTAAACAAGTGTTCAAAGCCTACTCGAAGACCGAGGACCGCTATTTTGAGCTGCGCGGTGACGCTTCAACCAGCGATCACTACGCTGCACTGGTTGCCGAGTTCGGCGACGCAATCAGCAAGCCTGCGGCAGATCATGATGTCGAGCAATGTCCCCGGTGCTTCACCGATCTTGAAGTATTCCAGGTTGGCCTTTGCGACGACTGCCAGGCACTCGGATGCTGAACCAATAACGATTCATCCACCCGGCTCACGAGGCCGGGTTTTTTGTGCCCCACTGAAGAGGGCAGGCTGTTCCCAGTTGAATATTATTGTCCTATAGTTTAAAAATGCATCTTCTCTCTGCGCTTTCGTGGTAGCGTACGAAGGTGAGGGTGGACTCTCGACCAGCCTTCGACATCAAAATTTTCGAGTGCATGAAATTGGAAAACGAAGTTCAACTGAAACAGCCGCTGTTGACCCCGGCAGAGTTCAAAGCTGAGTACAAGGCCCGCGGCTGGAATGGCCGCCAGCTTGCCATCCGCTGGGATAAGACGGCTGTGTGGATCAGCAAAGTGGTCAACGACCTTGACCGTGATCCGCACTGGGATGACGCGGTCCGCGGCTTGCCAAATATTGTGATCACCAAGAAGCCAAGGGCGAAAAAGAAAAATGCGGATTGAGCGGTGCCGCCACCGGGATGTAAGCAAATTTTGGCCGGCTGGCTCGTTGTAGTTCTGGAAAATGAAAGTCGAATGAGGCGTATGTAATTGCGTTCCGCATCTCCCTGAGTCATGCAACGCAAGCCTCAGGAGATTGCAAATGGGAACACTCAACTCTACCCCCACTGGTCCGGAGATGCCTCTCAAATTATGGCGAGGAGAACAAGGCCAGCGGCTGCGTCGCGCCCAAGCACGTCACGAGAGAATGGTAGCCAAGGCGATCAACGGCAACGTATCTAGCCGCCGTCTTAAACAATTGGTCATGCGCTATGACCGGATACTTCTCGCCGCCGTAAAGCTCGTGCCTAGGTAGCAATGAAGATAGCGACCATCAAGAAGCCTCAGCAACCCAAGTGCTGAGGTTTTTTTTGCCCGCGGAAAAGGCGATCGGCGCATCTACAGGGACCCTGTGAGCTGGCTTCTTCATCTAATATGTGCGTTTACGATACTTAACGCGTACGTGTAATATCTGGCGCTTCTATCCAGGAGCGCTAGATTTAGGGAATTAAACCTGTCGCAAGGGAAATAAAGCTGTCGCGGGTAACCCTGTTCGTGACCAATCCGGGTTGGCGGGGTGCAGTGATGCACGCCGTTGTCCCGACTTGGAATTACGCCTCAGAATCTAATTGACAGGTGTGTCACGCTGTATAGGCTTGTAGTCGAGGACTGCAACTGCGCATCCGTTGGGACTGGGTACCAGCAAGGCCCCCCCGCAATTTCGGCAGCAGAGAATGCTGGTTTCTCTGAAGTAGTGACGACGGGCATAGCCGGTCGGATTCTGAACCCAAGGTCGCAAGGCTGGGAGTTAAAGGATCGCTGCGACTACTCCTCGAACCTTCCGAAAAGGCACCTTTGGGTGCCTTTTTTACACCTTATTTCTGGCAATGTTTGCTCAACCGCAACCTTTGAACGATGACGCGGGATCAGTCGCTGAGGGGCCAACCCATCCATGCTGTTGCGTATCCAACCTGATGAATCTTTGCGCTCATATGTTGACCGCAATTTGCTCGTGAATTTTATGGACTGGAGGGTAGACAGGTTACGATGGCTTTCTGAAGGGGAGATTACTCACCAAGCAGTTAAGGTGATCGCCTCAACGATGGGTTGGCAAGGATGCTATGGCTTCAACCGCTTGCTGCACGAACACACTCAATTGCCCCTGCAGTTTGTTATCAGGGATACCCGAGATGCCAGTTATTCTCGAACGGCGTATCTCAAACCCCGAATGGCGATTACTAATTCCGACTTGCACGCCTACTGCCCGGAATGCGTCAGGCAGGACGTGCAGGATTTGGGCTTTTCCTACTGGCGACGAAATTTCCCTGATCATGTGAGCGTGTGTGCCACACACAATGTGGTGCTGCTGTCCACTTGCCCATATTGCGATCAACCTTTCTCATCAAAAGGCCACAATCTCGATGTGATGTGGAGAAAGTGTTCTGGGCGACACCTCGGTAACGCAGAGAGCGTAATGAACTTGGATGAAGATGCTCTCAAACATGCTCGCTTCGTAGAAGCGCTATGCGCTTATGAATTCTCCATTTCAATCCATTCTGCAGTGGCCATTCTCTCCGATAAGTTGCGCAGCCTCAAGAAACTGACGAAGCGGATGAAATCTGAGCGGACAGCCATGATTGAGTATCTCGATCGGATTTCAAATAATTTGGAAGAAAAAAGATTTGAGAGTCCTGTTGTAAAGACGGAATTTTTCCCCGAAGAAATTTTGAAAATCGTGGTTTATGCCTATGAGACTTTCGATGAATTTGTTGTTGATTTGTACGAGTATGATAAAGATTTGATTCCTATTGAGTCTCTATGGCGAAATTATGGTAATGGTAGGTATGCGACCACTTGTCGGGAATAGCTGACTGAGCGTTGCTGCACTTGCATGTTAAGTCTTGGTCGATTGGGTAACAATTTCTAGTAGGTTTCGTGCTTCTGGGTAGCGATTCCTTTTTTCTAGGCACCGATGCAGTGTGGGCACCAACGCGAAAATATGACTAGCTCGAACAGGGAAATTCGTGGCCGAGTATTTCAGTCTTTGAATGCTCAATTCAATTGATTCGCATAGTTGCCTGTCGCGAGCACTCCAATCGATTTTTTGATTGTTGCCTACGCGACCACTTGGCATCCGCTTAGTTTGAGCCATCAACCAGTCATTATCGTTCCGGTATAGCCATTGATAGACCTTGGGGAGCATTGATCTCAGGCTTTTCGGACTGGCGTCTGGATTCATGCCGATGGCGCTAACCCACTCCGCACGGTGATTGTGTAGCAGTAGCTCCCTGCGCTGAGTTGTCCAAGCAGCCATCAGTAGAGGATCAGCACTTAGGGAGACGCTGAACAATTTACCTCTTCAGTCCGCATTCCATTTTCCAACCGATTTTTTCAACCTGACGGTCTTATTTTGCGTTTATGGGCCGATTTCAGGCCCTGTTTTACTGATTAGCGGGTAAACCCCGCCTTTCAGACGGATTTATCCCGCCACCCGTTGCAAGTACCGCTTTGCCAGCATCAGATTGGCCAACCCGAACAGACTGAATAACTGCGCCGTATTCTTTTCCAGTCCACGGTAACGGACTTTGCGATGGTTGAAGCGCACTTTGATCACTTGGAACGGATGCTCTACCTTGGCACGCAGTTGCGCCTTGGCGTATTCGATCTTGCGCTTGACCCGGAACAGCACGCTGTCTTTGCCGTGATGCTGGTAGCTGCTTGGCCGTGCTGCAATCGACCAGATAACGTCCCGTTCAGCATACTCCGCTCGCTTGGCCGCACCGGTGTATCCAGCATCTCCCGAGACATAGGTTTCGGCACCGTGCAGCAGCTTGTCGACCTGGGTGACATCGGCCACGTTAGCCGCGGTCCCCACCAGGCTGTGCACCAGCCCCGACGTGGCGTCGACGCCAATGTGGGCCTTCATCCCGAAGTGCCACTGATTGCCTTTTTTAGCCTGATGCATCTCAGGATCGCGCTTACCTTCTCGGTTCTTGACCGAGGGCGGTGCGGCGATCAGGGTGGCATCGACGATGGTGCCTTCCTTGAGCAGCAGACCCCGACTGGCCAGATGCTGGTTGATCGTTTCAAACAACACCCGCGTCAGCTGATGGGTTTCCAGCAAGCGGCGAAAGCGCAACAAGGTAGTGGCATCCGGTGCCGACTCCCGGCCCAGGTCGATGCCCATGAAGCCACGAATGGCCTGGCTGTCGTAGATGGCATCTTCGGTGCCTTCATCGGAGAAACCGAAACACTGCTGCACGACATACATGCGCAGCATGCGCGACAACCCAATCGAGGGGCGTCCGCGCTTGCCGGTGGTGTCGCGGTAGAACGGCGCCACTTGAGCTTCCAGCTGTGCCCAGGGCACCAACTGCTCGATATCCGCCAGGAAGCGATCTCGTCGGGTTTGCTTTTTCTTGCCGGTGTATTCGAGTTCGGAGAAGGTCTTCTGCATAGCGCGTAACGAGGCTCACGAAGAGGGGGCTGATTGAGGGGGTCAGTGTGCCAAGGCTCTGAGCGGTTGGCTATTTATGCAGCGTCTCCTTAGGATCCTGTTTATTGTAGAAACCGAAACGTCATATCGTTCCGCTATGGAATGTTTCTCCACTCCTTTGCCCAAGCAACCCAAGATTTGTTCCCGAAGCTCGGGTTTCAGCTTTTTAGGCTTCAGTTTTTTGAAGACTCTATCCCTGATTTCCTGACCTTTAAATCGGTGTGCTGCTTTATCGCCTACTGCTCGTCTTCCGTGGTCTGGAGACTGTACTGGGGTTTCCTGATCCCCTGGAGACTGAAATCTTTTTAACGCACATAAAAACGGCGCAAACTCGCCGAATATACAGGTGATCAAAATCAGATGTTTGAGCGGATGGGAGTAAACGCGCGGTGTACGGGTCAGACTCTGTATAAAAGTTTCAGCTCTCTTTGGAGTGGTCGGAAGCGAGGCCAGTGGAAGATACGGTTGCAGTTGTGAAGCGAACGAAGCTAGGTCTGCTTGGGCATCAAAGCATGCTTCTGTATTGACTGAGAGGCGACGAATAGCTTCGTTATAAGCAGCCGTGACATTTTCTGGACGAAATTGCTCAGAAATGCCTAGCTTGGCTAACTCAATCACTGAGTGTCCTAAACGCTTGAGGGTTTGTACCACTGTCGGGCATACGGGCTGCTCTGCAACGCTCGCTATTAGGTGCTCGGCAGGTAATACCCAGTGCGCAGAGTCCGACCACTGCCGGTTGGCCGAGCAAATCCTGATGAGAGTTCCGTGCTTAGGGCATAACGTGACGCCTGGATACTGATGGGACAGGTGCCAGTAGGCGACCCCATGATTGATACGGTCTTCCCTTAAACATTCGAGGCATGCTTTCAATGGGTGCTCTGCGCCAAAGCGACCGGTCACCAGACCCAGGCGATATTTTAAGGTGCCCAAAGAATTGTTTGAAACTGTATGAAAGACGTCGTCAATTCTTTCCTTGGATTGAAAAGGAAAAAACAACGGCAATATCGTATGTTCTGTAATGATGTTGAATGGGCTTCCCCATACTTCTTTGGCTTTTTGGGGCAAAGAGTTTAGTCTGCTAGGAAAGTCATGCTGCACACTACTTGATCCCTCACCAAATAGCCATGCAGTGGTGCTAGCCTTAGTAACGTGGCACATAAAACGATGCTGACGACAACAAATACTGAAAAAGGTCTCATCCGGTAGCCATCGAACGACAGGGACAGATGCATTTGCAGAATCAGCCATTTCCCTCACCAAACGCTTGTCGTTTTCAACATTTTATTTGATTGGGGCTAAACCCTTAAATTATCAGTTGAGATAAGGGGGTGAAGATATATATCCGATGGGTGTGAGGCGCACGGTTGATCTAGATAATGACCCAAGCTGGACAATTTTGAATCCAGTCGCGACCCAGAGAGGGATGACTTTTCAGTTGTCACCCTGTTAACCACGGCGGTAACATACCCTGCTAAGCGAAGCGCTTTAAAATGTGCACACAGATACGTGTACACCCAGCGAATCCATTGCAGATAGCTGCTAACTATGTCCTAGATTCTTAACACGTATGAATAATAAGGAAGTATTGAATGAAATCTGACTAGTTAATTAGCGCTAGAATTCAGATAGACAAAGGCCCAAGTGCGACCTTGGGCCTCTGTGGATAAGTCAGAATTTAGCGACCTGACCTTTCCATTGTCTATTCCGAACATGCGGGACGTCAAGTCCTGCAGGGCTTCGTTCATCCACAAGAAGGTGAGCGTTATCCACAACCCGCACTCTTGGGTACGCCCGGGAGGCAAGGGCTATAGGGGCATCCAGCAAATTATCCCCAGGCTGGATGACGATCCTAGGTCCGTAGACATTGGACTGTATTGATGACTTTGCAGGAGAGATTTGCCCTCATCAGGAGCCGACAAGCTCACTTCGCGTGGGGCGATATCTACACGCCTTCGATTTTAGCGGTTCCACGAGAAGCCCCTAAGGGCTCTCGTATCAGCAGAATGAATAGCCGGAAGCTCGGCCGTGCGATTCACTCGCTGTCCACCCCAGAAGCGGTGTTCGCACAGCTCGCGCTCTTCCATCCTCAGCTGCTCGATATTCACGAGCAGAAGATGCTGTGGCCATATCACGCCCCGCATCCATTGCACGGGCATCCACTCACCAAAGGACATTTTTCTCATCCTGTCACTGGGACGATGGAAATTGCCAAGCAAATTGGCTTCAAGCATCACCAGGTGGTGATTACCACTAAAGCTGGTAGCCGACAGAGAATGCCCTTTCCCTATCAGGGGGACCTTTTACTGTATTTGATGGGTTCAGATGGGAAACCCTACGCGGTCAATTGGACGGTGAAGGATCAAGCTCATGCCTTCAGCGAGAGGCGCTACTCAGCAGCCAAGACCCCTAATCAGCAAAAAAAGGACCGTGATCATGCTGAGCTACGCACAGCCCTAGAGCAACTGCATTACGCAAGCGGCGGTATCAGGACCGTGCAAATGTCTTTGGATCGTCTGGACCCGATCGTCATGGGCAATCTCGATCTGCTATTTCCGATGCATGGCTTGCCGCTGACCCACGACCCCGAGCTGCTCAGGGAGTTTAGCGCTGAGATTGAGGGCGCTGTGCATGCTGGGGCCTTGATCCACCCCATCATTTACCGGTATGCAGCCCGATGGGGTAAGCGTGACCAGTTTATTGCGAAGGTCTACCAAGACATCTGGGACCGAAAGCTGCCAGTAAATTTCTTCAAGCCGATTCTGATCGACCATCCTCTCGATACCGACGGTGGTGATCTGCTGGCAGCCTACGGCAAATTTTTCTTGGAGATTGAGCCGTGATCACGGGCGCTAGGTTATTTGCGCCTGAAGGTTATCGGAGCCTTGTCAAAGGCCACTATTACCATTTCCTGAACAGTGATGCGGTCCACAACCGGGTGCGCTTGGTGGAGTTCAGTGATCTAGCGAAAGACGTGCGCACCACCTTGATCACCCTCACAAGGTTCGAGTTCGAAGAAGCGCTCGAAGCGGGTGCGCTGCTGGCGTCAGGGGAGACGGACAAATTTCCGCCATGGCTGGAACCGATTAAGGGGATCGCAATTTCAGATCGTGAAACGAAGCGGGTTTCTGCTAAGGAAACCTACGACCAAAAGGTCAACCGCCGTTTTCTGGCTATCTCAGGCCTGATGGTTCGTCTCCAGGAGGTTCTAGCCAGTGACGATCCGGACGCTGTAATTAACGCTCATGCCAAAAGCCAGTCGCCTCAGCAAAATGCAGCTCGCTTGAGGTTGTGGTTCTACACTTACATTACTTTTGGACAAAACAAGTGGGCTCTCATGCCTCCCCTGCACCGCATCGGGAGGTGGGACAGGGAGGGGCCGGGGAAATTACGCAGGCTGGGCCGGCCATCACCCAATGGCAAAGAGTGGGGTTACCGGGCCGATAGCGCCATGAGGGAAAGAATCCTTTCTGCGTATCTTAGGTTCCGTTCCGCTGACAAAACATATAGTCAAGTTTACCGAAAAATCCTTACAGAGGAATTTGGTTGCGTTTCCGTTGAACGAAATGGAGTAGCATTTTTCATCAATCGTAAAGGGCACCCATTTCCAACTATTGACCAAGTGCGTTACTGCATCGAACAACAAGTTAGCGCTAAAGAGAAATCTATTGGCGTAAGAGGTAAACAAAAGACCCGCGACCAGAGCGGCAGTTTGGGCAGTTTCTCAGAACGCTTGACGAATCTAAATCAGCAGGTCGAGTTTGATGGTTACTACATAGTTGAAAAACTTTCGGGCCTGACAGAGGGTAGCCCCGTTGACGGATTTTGCGTCGTTCGTGCCGTGTGTGGATTGTCCGGAATGGTGGTTGGCATTGGATTTGCCGAAGGTAAAGAAACCAAAGAAGCTTATCGGATGTGTCTGTTTTCCATGGCTGTCGACAAAGTATGGTTTTGTGGGCTTTTCGGAGTAACCATCAAACCGGACTGGTGGCCCTGCGAAGGCTTGGCAGGTGGGCTGGTGTTTGATCGAGGTCCTGCAGCAGCCCTGGACACGGAGCCTGAGATCCACTGGCTAGGCACACTTGAAAATACGCCAGTTTTTTCTGGCCAGTCTAAAGCTACGGTTGAGTCATCGCACCCGCGAGCAAAATCCGACCTCGATCAACCCACCTATGTTCATAGCACACTGAATTTTGTCCAAATGGCCCGCAGGGAGATTCACCAAGTCCTGAAAGACAACCGGTCGTCTGACGCAAGTGGCCGCATGGAAACCGAAATGTATTGGTGCGGAATAAAGCCCACCCCGCTGGGTATCTGGAATTACTGGGACAGCCGCTTCCGTAATTCTGCAATCGGGATGCAGCAAGAGGTTGCCATAAAGAGCTTCCTGTCTGTGCACCCGGCCGTTGTACGTCAAGACGCAGTCTATCTGTACGGGCGCAAGTATAGGTCTGTTGATTTGATCAATACCGGGATATTTGATCGAGTTGCTAGGAGCAGCGTTATTGAAGTTGATGTATATGTACTGACTATGTGCGTTCGGCATATATGGATTGAGGTAGGAGGCACACTGTTCGAACTGGACTTTGTAACGACGCAAAGGACCGTTGACGGTGATCGGGACATATCATTACGTGATCTTCAGTCACTAGATGCCTTAAGGCGAAAATCTCAAACTTTGCTTCGTAATGAGATGCCGGCAATTCATCAATTTCACGATGATAGATTCAAAGAAGATACCGGTGAAGAGTGTAAAGGTGGCGTGAGAAGAATTGGTCGACCACCTAAATCGGCATCTGCGCAGCGAGATACAGATGACTATGATCGATTCCGAGGTAAAGCCAAATGAATGAGGCCATTGCGAGTTGGTTCGACGGCTGCCAAACGGCTGATCAGGTCCGCCAGATCATCACGCGTCGACCTGAGCCATTGGAAAGTCTGTACGAAATTGAACCTCGGTTGGCGGCAGAGGTGCTGTCTCAAGCATTGCGTGAATCGTTCATTCCCAACGCATTTACGATTGAGTTCATCCAGGAGATGGTGGGGCGCGCAGCGCTGCATGCGCGAGCATTGTTCTCTTCTGAGCGCGAGTACGCCCGAGGGCTCTATGAAGCACCTGCAGTCGATGCTGTGCCGGTGTGTTTTACAGGGCTTGCAGGGGTTGGGAAGAGCCAGACCATTGCTGCGCTGCGCAAGGTTCTGCCTGGCCCCGTTGATCTGTCCTGCGATCACTTCCAGGGTGAGCTACCGTTGCGGTCGCATTGGTATGCAAGCGCCCGAGGTACCACCAATGCTAAGGCCCTTCTTCGAGAGTTCGTTGAGTTGCCTCTGTCGCGACTGACCGTTGCTGAGCTGCTGAGTGAATGCCGGCGTAGGGCGAATCGTGATGGGGTATCGTTAGTCATCCTGGATGAAATGCAGTACATCCAAAAGGGGCTTGGTGCAGCGAAGGTTACCGATATCCTCTTGAACATGGCTGGTATCGGTCCGCCAATGGTCTACGTGTGCAATTACAGCTTGGGTCACAAGTTGTTTGAGAGAAACAATGAGGATCAGCAGCGCTTGCTGACGGACCCAAGAATCATGCTTCCCGATGAGCCTGGCAGTTCCGACTGGAAAGCTTTCATTGATGAATGTGTTCGCGTGGGCAATGGCGCGATTCGCGGTAATCAGGGTGAATTGGCAAGGGAAATTTACCGTTGCACCTTCGGTATCAAGCGCCTGGCGGTGGAGTTGTTGAAGCAGGCGTACATTGAGTGCCGCAGTGCAGGCCGTCATGCGGCCTCCCTTCAAGACATCGGCCATGCTTACCGCTCAGCGGCTTACACGTCCAGTGCCAAACAGGTCGAACACCTTCAAAAATTGGCTCTGGGTGGTCGGGTGTCCAAACAGCATCCAGACCTGCGGTGTCCGTTTGACCTGCCAGCCGCGTTCACGTCCAACGTAGTGAAATTTGCGCGAGCTGAACGGCAGGACCGAGTCACCCAGAAGGTTTTCGACTCATCGCTCACTGCGTCGGAACGATCTGTAAAAAAGCAACTTGATGCCTCAGCGAATGCTCTGCAGAAGCCGACTGCGCGCCCGCGGCGGACTCCGGTTGAGGAGCTCTCCGAGGAAGAGCAGGCCAAAGCTTTCTTTGCCTTGATGGAGGACGACAAGGACCCCAAACCCAAGTGATGGTGTGGCGAAGAATTCCGTTCGCGGGCCCTATGATTGCTGGCGTGTAAACCTATTTTTTTCACTGTTAACCAGAGTGGTTTACAGTGAAAAAAACAGGTTTACACGCCTGAGTTAGCGAGGGGCAGGTACACCAGGATAGAGCACCTGAGCTCGGATGCATCTCCGACGCCGCTGAAATGTGCTATCACGTGCCAGTACAAGCATGTCCAGATTCGCGTCATGCATTGGCGTTAGACAGTTAACTCCAGGTACAAAGATCTTATGAGCACACCAATTACGCTGTCTGTGGGTAGCCTCGATCTCACATACAACACTGGCTATATGGGCATGGATCACGGGATGCTCTATCAAGAGTCCGACCGCCAGTACCGTCGGCACGAGGGCATCGACTACGACTACGCTCATAGCCCTGAAAGTCTGGAGCAAATGGAGCTGTGTTTTTGCCGGACACTTGGTTCGATGGTGTCACGGTTGGAGCTGCTCGGATACACATTGGCGGCGGTGAGGTCGGAATACGAAAATCAGGTCGTGCTCGACAGAGACCAGTTCGAGGAATACCTGCCAGGTGAGCGTCGATCCGACCGTTTGACTTTCGATCAATTTATCGACTTCATCAAAGCGTACGCATTGCGAGACCTAAAAAGCGACTATGTCGCCAGCTACGATTCCGATCATGCACAGGGCCGGGGCCGCTTTGCGGCTGATCCAGCGGCATCTCTACTCCCGACGGGAGTGTTTGATCGAGACATCGGAGGCTACTCCGAGCGCAGCCATTTCGGCTCAATGTTAGGATTTCTGAGCCCATATGCAACTCTGCGAATCCTTGCCGAAAACCCCGCTAATCTAGGTGAAGATGTCGTCTGGGATTACGGCAATTTTGTGGATGCAGGATGGGCTAAAAATGAGGATTTCATTGGGAACGCACGTCGGACCCAGACCTATTTGATAGCGACTGAAGGCACTTCTGATACCCACATTCTGAAGCGGGGTCTGGCGCTGCTCCGCCCGGACATCGAGGATTTTTTTCGATTCATTGACATCGAGGAGCGTCACCCATTTTCCGGTACAGGTAATCTGTCCAAGTTCGCCGAGGGACTGGTCAAAATTGATGTTCACAATCGCGTGGTCTTCCTGTTCGATAACGACGCCGAAGGAGTGGATACCTATAAAAATCTACTCAAACGCTTTCAATTCCCAGTGAACATGAAAGCTATGGTTCTTCCTGACTTGGACGAGCTGCGCGAGTTTCCGGCGAAAGGCCCGTGTGGTGTTGCCAACGCTGACATCAACGGCTGCGCGGCCGCTATCGAGTGCTATCTCGATCTCAATCTTAAGGGGCGACCCCCAGCGCAGGTGACCTGGACGAATTACAAGGAGTCGTTAGGTATTTATCAGGGCGCCCTCGATTTCAAAGATAGCTACGCAAAGGCGTTTTATGAAACCACTCAGGAGGATGTTGAATCAGGTGTGTATGACGCGAGTAAGCTCCGATCCGTGATAGCGGCGCTTCTTGAGGAATGCACTGGTTTGGCTGCTGCGATGCTCTATTCGAAGTCCTAAACCTCAATAGCCTCTCGGCGAAGGCGCTTCCACCTAACGCGGACCGAGATGATTTCTGGCCCCTACCATCCGCTCGTCGCTACCTCTTGGAGATGGCCATCCATCCAATGCCCATGGGGTACAGCATGGCTAGAATGGTATAGTCTCTCATTTATTTGCAGAACAGCCGCAGGAAGCCGCTGGGAGATTTCACATGGCGATCTACACCGCAGGCTATGAAGGGTTGTCTATCGACGCCTTCATCGCTCGTCTTAAGCAAGCTCAGATCGACAAGGTTCTGGACGTTCGCGAGTACCCTCTGTCCAGAAAGCCTGGTTTCTCCAAGAAGGCTTTCGCCCAGTGCTTGGCGGATGCAGGAATTGCCTACGAGCATTCCCCTCCCTTGGGTTGCCCAAAACCGATTCGAAACCGCTATAAGGTCGATGGCGATTGGGGGGTCTATGCGCGCGACTTCAGGGCTTACATCCGTACCCGGATGGACCTTCTGGAGAACCTGACAGCTGATGCCTCAAGCCAGCGCATTTGTATGGTTTGCTACGAAGCTGACGCGAATTTTTGTCACCGCAGCCTTATCGCCGAGGCTGCGAGTGAATTGGATTCATCCCTGGATACGCGGCATCTGCCTCTCAAAATAGAGAAATTTGCTGATTTGCTTCGGGCGGTTGCTTAGGTGGATAGATGAGACTGATGATAAGCCACTGTTGCGGAAATCGATGAATCGTTCCCATTAGAAGCATAAGATCTTTTCCTGGTAACTCGACCTCCAGCTTCTGTCGAAACGGCGCTTCCCAGCCGTTAGGCCCATGAGCTCGGCGCATGTTTCTGTACAGCTGGCTTGCCTCCCAGTCTACGATCTTGTGCTTATAAATCTTTACCTCACCATCAAGTACTGACTCATAGCTGTAGTAGAAATCGAAGGGCACCTTCTCTAGGCGCTTGATGCTGGCTTTGACATCGTCCTGATCGAATAAACCGGGCTGGCGCTGCAGTCTCTCCAGTTTTTCAAGCTCCTCATCAGTCCAGCTTTCTGACGCGGCTTTACGGATCTCTAATCCAATAATTCGCTCAGGCTTGATCAAGCCGAGCGTGACATTGGAATTCTGTCGAGCCTGCTCCAGAGCCTCAAAACTGTCGTAGATGGGCAGCTTGCTAAGCATTTCCCTCCTTCGAATCCACGCTTTCGAGGTTGGAATAATGTCTTGGGGCTGAATCGTATCCACGCCAATCTTATGGCTTTCAGGTCGGTGATCGTTGGAGCTTTTTTCGATGGAGGCTTCGATCCACTGCCACTTTGAAAATCGTTGATCATCAGTGACCAGGCGGAACGGTACAGGGTAAAGACGGATCAGATTGCCTGCCTCGTCCATCCCCGCAACGCACGAAGTCTCTGTATAGGCAGCGCTGGGTGACGGGTATGTTTTGCATAGGATTAGTATGCGAGCTTTCCTTCTCATACAGGCACGTCCTTATTGTACTGCTGATACTGTAGCGACCAGAGCGTAAACTGGCCATATGATATCGCCCTGTCCCGACAAACCTCATCCATGTGCGGCTGCCACTGAGCGTCATCACCAAGAGCGAGCAATTCAGGCATAGCTGCTGCTAGGGATTGCCTAACCGGGCTGCACCGCAGAAAGATTGAACGCAGCTTCGGCACGAACTTGCCGTCCGATTGAAGCGGACGAGCTACGCACCGTTTGGGGTTGCGGCCCCTTTCGATGTTCGTCGATGGGATCTAGCTCAGTCGCAAGGGGCTTCCGGCGTACTGAACACTCCAACAAAATGGCATTTGCAAAGCTGCTTGAGCAAATCACCGCTTGCATGGCTGCTGGAGTATGATGGGGACTGGTAGCTCTGGCAGGAGAGCCCAATGACTGAATCAGCGCGCACCACGGTAAAGTGCCTGGATCCCGGCGACGGCTCCGGCGATGTGATTGTGGAATTACCTGACGACATTCTGCGCGAGCTCGGGGTCACGACGGGCGACAGACTCTCCATAGAGCTCATCAACGGCGATATCGTACTCAAGCCAGTCCGCGAGCGCCGCGAATCTGATTAGCTACGCGTTGCAGGCCCTCTGTGTCGTCGTGTTGAGCTGATGAAGCTTTCTAGCGGGGATACATGGGACGGCAGTCAGCCTACTGCCGTCCTTCTGGTCGGTGCGTTATTTGGCTGGATAGTTGGCGACTACTAGGTCCGCGCCGCTTTTGGTTAACCCAATGACTTGGTAGGCATGGCTTACGCCATCAACCTCCATGCCTGGGGATCCAGCTGGCATTCCTGGCACGGCGATCCCGACCAGATCGTTCCGCTCCTTGAGTTCTCGAATCTGCTCAGCTGGCACGTGACCTTCAACAAACTTTCCATCAATCACGGCTGTGTGGCAGGACGCTAACCGTGGCGCTACGCCCAGCTTCTGTTTCACTGCGCTCATGTCCGTCTCAATATGGTCGGTCACTTTGAAACTATTGGCTTCCAAGTGCGCGATCCATTTCTTGCAGCAACCGCAGTTCGCGTCTCGGTGAACGTCGATGGACAAAGGCTCGGCAGCGTAGGCCGCTGAGGTCACCAGCAGCCCAGCGATAGCGGCTAGACGAACGAGTATCCGGTTAGTTGGCATGAGTGTGCTCCTTACCGTCTTTGTGAACATGCGTCTTTGTCGACGATTTCGGGTGGGCGTCCGAATGGGCTTCGGCCGCATTGTGGTCACCGTGATGATCTGCCGCTTGGGTGGCGCCTGCGGGTGGAGCTCCATGGTCGTGAGCTGCCTGGGCATGATCGTTGTCTGCCGCTTCGTCGTGATCGCCATGCTCGGCATGCCCGCTCCCGCCGTGCTGGCCCTCATGGTTATGCATATCGCTTTCGCCGCCGCCGTGCTGATGGCCACCGCTCGTGGCCACCAAAGCCTTGTACTGCTCGGGATTCATTTCGGGAAGTTGATCCAGGAACGCGACTATTCCCCAGATGTACTCATCACCCATGCTCTTGCCCCAAGCGGGCATGCCGGTGGCTTTGATGCCGTGCTTGATCGTCCAGAATGCGGCAGCCGGTTCGCCTCCGACACCCACCTTGGTGAGGTCAGGTGGCGACGGGTATAGCGCTTGGCTAAGTTCTGTCTTTCCAACGCCAGGGGCGAGGTGGCACCCAATGCACATGGCGTTGTAGTTGCCTGCGCCTGCCTTGATCAACGCAGCGTTCTTCAGGTCAGGCACTTCAATGTCTCGCGCTCGAACCTCAATCGACCGGTCGCGAGCCATGGCGAGAAACGAATGGACAGCCGGGAAGTGAGGATCATCGGCGCCGACATTCACCAAGCCGAAATACGCGGTGCCCAATACCGCAGCACTTCCGACAGCACCGGCCACAAGCAGCGTTGTAATTGTTCTTTTCATGTTGGAATTCTCAGAACCACATCCTGATACCGGCAACGAAGCGTGCCTCATCAACATCTCCACCCTCGTCTCGGATGAAGTCAGCGGTGTTGCCGTAGGAGCGGCTCCAGGTAACGCCTATGTACGGGGCAAACTGGCGGACGATTTCATACCGTAGACGCAGCCCGACTTCGGTATTGGCCAGACCCGATCCAACACCGCGCTCAGGATCGTTCTTGCCATAGAAGTTCGCCTCGGCCGTGGGCTGCAAAATCAAGCGATTGGTCAGCAGGATGTCGTATTCGCCTTCAAGACGCGCAGCAGTCTGGCCGTTCTCGCCGATGAACGCCGTAGCTTCGGCCTCGAAGTCATACAAGGCCATGCCCTGAATACCAAAGGCTGCCCAGGTCTGCGGTGATTCCGGTTTGAAATCCTGACGGACTCCGGCGACCACGTCCCACCAAGGACTGACCGAGCGCCCGTATAGCAGTTGCAGCTCAGCGTCTTCGGTTACCCCATTGGTGCGCTCGCCTTCCGAGCGAACCCAGAGTCGATTGATGTCGCCGCCTACCCAGCCTGATGCGTCCCAGGCCAGGGTGCTGCCCTCATCGGCGTCTTGGTATTCGAGCTGGTCCAACAGGAAGAAGCTGTTGATTCCGCTGTCGTGCACCTGGTGGCCACCCAAAGGCGGAAAGGCTGCCTCGCGGTCGGCATCAGTGAGCACTGGAATCGGCGTGCGACTCGTTGTGGTCGGAGAAATCGCTGAACCATGATTCATCTGGGAATGGTCCATGCCCTTCATCGAACCGTGATCCATGCCCTTCATGTTTCCATGGCCCATTTTGCTGTGGTCCATCTTGCTATGGTCCACCGGGCTGGATTTGCTCTGGCTTTGAGCATGCTCCATCTGGCTGTGATCAACAGGGGCAGGCTGTTTCTGCTGTTTGCTCACCCCCATCTTGCTGTGATCCATCGCCGGCATCGATTCGGACGGAACAGCATCCATTTGCATGGAACCGTGCCCCATTTTCGAATGATCCATGCCCGAGTGATCCATTTCTTCAGCGGCGAAGCTGGGCGTTACGCCCAGCATGCCGATTGAAACAGTCAGGGCCAGCAGCGAAGGCCGCCCAAGGCTATTGACCATCTTTCCCTGCCTTAGCTTTGTCGCTGCCATGCGATTCCATCATTATGTCGTGGTCCATGCCTTCCATCGAGCCATGGTCCATCCCCTTCATCGAGCCGTGGTCCATACTTTCCATGGACCCATGGTCCATGCCTTCATGGTTCATCCCCTGACCCTGCTTGTCCTGCGAACCTTTGGCTTTACCGGCCTCGGTAGATTTCTGGGAATGCTGATCATGGTTGTCGCTGGACCACGACGACGGGGCATAAACAGCCAACATGCCGACCATCGCAGCAGAGAGGAAAAAGGCGCTTCGTTTCATTGGTTTGCTCATCTCAAATCTCCAGCTCATTCGTCCACACGGACTTCTCGGAACATGCCCATTTCCATGTGGAACAGTAGGTGACAGTGATAGGCCCAACGTCCCAAGGCATCTGCGGTGACGCGATAGCTTCGTTTTGAGCCAGGTGGCATGTCGATGGTGTGCTTGCGAACCATGAAGTTGCCGTTCTCGTCCTCCAGATCACTCCACATACCGTGGAGATGGATGGGGTGAGTCATCATGGTGTCGTTGACCAAGGTGATGCGAAGACGCTCGCCATATTTCAACCGCAGCGGTTCAGCATCAGAGAATTTGATACCGTCGAACGACCACGCGAACTTCTCCATGTGGCCGGTAAGGTGCAGTTCGATTGTGCGTCCAGGCTCTCGACCATCGGGATCGATGAAGGTGCTCCGCAAATCGGCGTAGGTCAGCACTCGGCGCCCGTTGTTGCGCAGGCCAATTCCCGGATCGTTCAGCTTCGGGGTCGGCGACATGGTCTGCATATCGACCAACGGGTTGTTTGTCTCGGAAGCCGGATGGCTCTGCATTGCACCGCTCATGCCGGCCATGCCCTCATGACTCATCCCAGCCATCGTGCTGTGATCCATGCCGGCCATGTTGCTATGGTCCATTCCAGCCATCTTGCTGTGGTCCATGCCGGCCATGCTGCTATGGTCCATTCCAGCCATCTTGCTGTGGTCCATGCCGGCCATGCTGCCATGGTCCATCCCAGCCATCTTGCTGTGATCCATCCCGGCCATGTTCCCCTGGTCCATGCCAGCCATGCCGCCGTGATCCATTCCGCCCATGCTGCCGTGGTCCATGCCCATATCGCTCATGGCGATGATCGGGCGTGGATCTACCTCCGGCACGGGCGCTTGCAAGCCTTCACGAACTGCCAGGGTGCCTCGGGAGTACCCGGTACGGTCCATGGATTGCGCGAAGATTGTATAGGCCTGCTCGTTTTCAGGTTCGACGATGACATCGTAGGTTTCGGCAACGGCGATCCGGAACTCATCGACCGATACGGGTTTGACGTACTGGCCGTCGGCAGCCACAACCGTCATCTTGAGCCCAGGAATCCGGACATCGAAATAGGTCATGGCCGAGCCGTTGATAAAGCGCAGGCGGATCTTCTCGCCGGGCTTGAAGATACCCGTCCAGTTGCCGTTCGGAGCCTGGCCGTTCATGAGGTAGGTGTAGGTATACCCGCTCACGTCAGCGAGGTCGGTGGGGCTCATCTTCATTTCAGCCCACATCTTCCGATCCGCTACAGCGGCCGACCAGCCTTTCTCGCTCACATCGTCAACGAAGTCGCTAACAGTGCGCTTGTGGAAGTTGTAGTAGTCAGATTGCTTCTTGAGTTTGGAGAGCACCCGCGCCGGGTCTTCATCCGTCCAATCGCTGAGCATGACGACGTAATCACGGTCGTACACAAACGGCTCCGGATCCTTGGCATCGATCACCAACGCCCCATAGACCCCGGACTGTTCCTGGAAGCCTGAGTGGCTGTGATACCAGTAGGTGCCGTTCTGGTGGACCTTGAACTTGTATTCGTACATGCCATCGGGAGCGATGCCGTGGAAGCTCAAGCCCGGCACACCGTCCATGTTGGCGGGCAGGATGATGCCGTGCCAGTGAATGGAGGTGTCTTGTTTCAGCCGGTTGCGTACGCGCAGTGTCACGGTGTCGCCTTCGCGCCATCGCAGGATCGGCCCTGGCACCGAACCGTTGATGGCCATGGCCGTGCGAGCTGCACCCGTGATATTGACGGGGAGTTCGCCGATATACAGATCGAAGTCCGTGCCGCTCAGCACGTTCGGTTGGCCAGGGCTGGTCACGGCCCAGACCGGCGCGCGCCACATGCCGAGCCCACCCAGAAGTCCGGTAGCGGCCAGGCCTTTGACGAAAGATCGTCTCGTGGTTTTGCTTTGCATGCCGTTGCGTCCAGTCAGGTAGATCGCTGATATCCAGGCTGCTCGATGGGGCAGCCCTTGGGTTCATTGGAGCTCTCACCAGTCTCGTAGACTTTCGTCACTGCGCGAGGCTGATGAGAGGCCGTAGTCTGAAACTGCCATAGTTCAGATTCCGGGGTGATTACATTTCTGTAAGCTGGGATCAGCAGCTTTCGTGGCCGGCATGCTTGCTGGACTGGGCGGCAACTGGCGCCTGCTCTTTCTTCTCCTGCGCAACTTGGAATGCCTGCATGGAGCTTTGGCGAGCCGCTTCCATCCGCGCAAAGGTCCGGTCCGCGCCGCCCTCTGCCAGGGCGATGCCTGCCATGCCGAAGGTAACGACCATCACAATTGCTTTGACCATGTTCATCTGGAGATCCTCAGTGGGTTCTGCGCCTCATGGCGTCAGGTACAGGGTCAAGTTAGCTTCGCGGTGCTGTCAGAAAACTGATCTCGACATTACTTTTCCGTCAGCTTCTGGTTGGGCGTCTTTTTTCCTGCAAACTGGAGATGCACCCCGCGTGGATGAGAGCAGATGAAATTACTCGTAGCCGAAGATGAGCCAAAAACCGGTGTCTACCTCCAGCAAGGTCTGACAGAAGCTGGCTTCACCGTTGACCGGGTGATGACAGGCACTGACGCCCTGCAACAGGCACAGAGCGAAGCGTATGACTTGCTGATACTCGACGTGATGATGCCGGGGCTCGATGGCTGGGATGTCCTGCGCAAGATCCGTGCGGCGGGTCAGGATGTGCCGGTTCTTTTCTTGACGGCCCGAGACGGCGTAGACGACCGCGTGAAAGGTTTGGAACTGGGCGCTGATGACTACCTGGTGAAGCCCTTTGCGTTCTCGGAGCTGCTGGCTCGGGTTCGCACGTTGTTGCGCAGAGGCAACGGTGGTGCTGCTCAAACCACCATGAAGATGGCAGACCTTGAGGTAGACCTGCTCAAGCGTCGAGCTACGCGAAACGGCAAGCGGATCGACCTTACCGCAAAGGAGTTTTCCCTGCTGGAGCTGCTCATGCGCCGACGCGGCGAGGTGCTCCCCAAGTCGCTGATCGCTTCTCAGGTCTGGGACATGAACTTCGACAGTGACACCAACGTGATTGAGGTAGCGATTCGCCGACTGCGGGCCAAAATAGATGACGACTTCGCGCCAAAGCTCATCCATACCGCCCGAGGCATGGGCTACATGATGGATGTGCCCGAGTGATGCGCCCGCAATCATCGCTCGTCAAGCGACTGACCCTGATGTTCATGTTCGCAGTGACTGCTGTCCTGGTGGTTGCCGGGGTGGCTTTCTACGGGCTCAGCCAGCACCATTTCCGGATGCTGGATGAGCAGGCGCTTTCCGAAAAGCTGGAGTCAACGCGTCATATCCTGTCCATCTCAGCAGCGCGAGGCGGGCTCCACGATCAGGAGCAGCAGCTGCGGGCATTGCTCGGCGCACATCAGGATTTGTCGGCGAAAATCACCAAGGCTGACGGTACGGTCCTGTTTTCAGACCCCAAAGCCTCCCAAATTCCCCAGCGGTTCGAGCAGGCGCACCGGGGTGCGGTCTGGGAATGGCAGGATGAATCGCAGAACTTTCGCGGCATTACCGCCCAGCTGACCATTGCAGGCGAGCCGGAACCGGTGACGGCCGTGCTGATGCTCGATGTCACCACTCACGCCCATTTCTTTGTCACCCTGCAATGGTGGTTCGGAATTGGCCTGGTGATCAGCGCGATTGTAAGCGCAGGCTTGGGTTGGGTCGTGGCCAAGAGTGGGCTTCGGCCTGTTGGGCAAATCACCAAAGTGGCCACCGGGATGTCGGCAAGATCGCTCCGCGAGCGCATTCCCCTGGAGCCCGTGCCGCTAGAGCTTCAGGAGCTCATCCTGTCTTTCAACGGGATGCTGGGACGGTTGGAGGATGCATTCGTTCGGTTGTCCAACTTCTCTGCCGATATCGCTCACGAGTTGAGAACGCCAGTCAGCAACCTTCTGACCCATACTGAAGTGGTGCTCACCAAGAAGCGTGACCTGGATGCCTATGAGGAGAACCTCTATTCGAACCTGGAAGACCTCAAGCGTATGTCGCGCATGATCGACGACATGCTGTTCCTCGCCAAGGCGGATAACGGTCTGATCGTCCCTGAGCAGATTGATGTGGAGCTCTCCGACCTCGTTTCCAAGCTGTTCGAGTACTACCAGTTCCTGGCTGAGGATCAAGGCATCCAGCTGACCCTACACGGGCAGGGTAAGGTTCGTGGCGATCGCCTGATGATTGACCGAGCGCTTTCCAACCTTCTATCCAACGCGTTGCGCTACACCCCGGAAGGTAACGAGATATCAGTGCGAATCGAGCAGACGCCTGAAAGCGTGACGCTTTCCGTGCGTAACAGCGGGGTAATCATCGATTCCCAGCACATTGGCAAGATCTTCGACCGATTCTATCGAGCCGATCCAGCCAGGCGCGAAGGCGGCCCAAGCAATGCAGGCCTGGGTCTGTCGATAACCCGCTCTATCATCGAGGCTCATAGCGGACGAATCTGGTGTACTTCAGCGGAGGGTGTCACAACCTTCTTCATCAGTCTCCCAGCCTCTAAGCGGTGGGTTAGTGCAGCCCCAACCCCTTAATGCTGAACTCATCCCGGTAATCTATACTCGCCCATCATGAATCGGTTCATTCGACTGCTCACCATCCTGATGCTTATCGTGGCGCTTCCGCTTAACGGGATGGCGGGCATCGATTCGGCGACTGAACCTTGCCCAATGCAGACCATGGGCATGGAAATGATGGCGGGTATGGATCATGACTGCTGCCAGGACCAAGACCTGGGCAAGGCCGGCGATCACGCCAAATCCTGCAAGGTCGGCCAGGAGTGCAGGACTGCTAGCACAGTGCAGCTCAGCTTCCTGACGCCTGGGCTGACCTTTGCCAAGCCACGACCTGCCGATACCTACGCGGTAGGCATAGCGACAGGCTCTCCCCCCGATCCATGGCGGCCTCCCCGCGTCTGATTCCCTCTTAATTTCACACCGTCGTTCCGCCTAGCAGCGGGGCGATGGCACGCGCCTGGGCGCTGATCTTTCGAGGAATCATTTTCATGACTCCCCAACGTTTTCAGGGACGGATAACCACGGCCGTCCTGTTCATACTGCTGCCGGCTGTCTCGGCACAGGCTGCAACGCTGTCGCTGGATGAGGCGCTGCAACTGGCTGAACGCAACGCTCCCTCTCTACAGGCCCGCCAGGAGCAGGCATCAGCTGCGCGCAGCGCAGTCATTCCAGCGGGCGAACTACCCGATCCGCGCCTGAATCTCGGGGTACAGAACCTGCCGATTGAAGGCACCGACCGCTGGAGCATGAACAGAGACTTCATGACCATGCAGGTGGTTGGCCTGTCCCAAGAAGTACCGAACCGGGACAAACGCAAAGCTCGCATAGAGACAGCGCAGGCCACGGTCGAGCGAGCCGATGCCGAGGCGCTGTTCGAACGGCTGAAAGTTCGGGCGGCAACCGCACAGGCTTGGGTGGCTGCATACACCGTGCAGCGAAAGCTTGAACAGTTCGACGCCTTCTACAAAGAAAACCAGCTGCTGGCTTCCACGGTGCGGGCCAGCCTGGCCGGAGGCGCAGGCTCAACGGCCGATACGTTGGCTCCCAAACAGGAATTGGCACAGTTGGACGAGCAGAAAGACGTTCTGTTGAGTCAGTCAGCTCAGGCGCGAGCCGCGCTGAAGCGCTGGATTGGGCAGGACGCCGAAGTGGGCGCGCCGACGTTCCCTGTCTGGCCTGTAGATGCAGCTGAATACTTGCACTCCGTCCATGCCCATCCGGAGCTCAATACCTACAACGCCATGACACGCGAGGCTCAAGCCCAGGTACACCAGGCTCAGGCGGAAAAGAAATCGGATTGGTCCTGGGGGGTGGATTATCAGCGCCGTGGTCCGGACTTCAGCAACATGGTCAGCCTGCAAGTCAGCTTCCAGTTGCCGTTGTTCACCAGCTCCCGGCAAGACCCAATGATTGCGGCACGACGCGCACAAGTTCGCCAATTGGAAAATGAGCAGGACGCTGCCCTGCGCGAGCATCAAGCTCAGCTTGAAACAGACCTTGCCGAGTACCAACGCTTGCAACGGGCTGTACGGCGCAGTCGCGAAACACTTTTGCCCCTGGCCGAGGACCGGGTACGCCTCGCTCTGGCGGACTACCGCGCCGGTAATTCGCCGTTGAGTGAAGTGCTGTCGGCACGCCGGCAGCGTGTGGAAGCGCTGCTACAGGATGTGGACCTGCAAGGACAGTTGGCGGCAACAGCAGCGCGTCTGCATTTCGTTTATGGAGAGGTGCGGGCATGAGGAATAGGTCGATTGGTTTGCTCGTGGCTGCTGCCCTTGCTATTGGGATAGGCGCGGGCTTCTGGCTAGGTGGAAGAGGTGCGTATTCCTCATCCCAGCCAGTAGGTGAGGAAAAAAAAGCGCTGTACTGGTATGACCCGATGTATCCCCAGCAGCACTTCCCGGCGCCCGGAAAATCGCCGTTCATGGACATGCCGCTCGTGCCCAAGTATTCGGATGACACGGCTGGCGAGGAGCAGCCTGCGGTTCAGGTCTCGGCTGGGCTCCAGCAAAACCTTGGGATTCGATTGGCGACGGTGACGGCTGGCCGGCTAGAACGGACCCTGAGTGTGAGCGGCGTTCTAACGTTCGACGAACGCGACTTCAGCGTATTGCAGGCCCGGACTGGCGGCTACGTCGAGCGCGTCTATGGTCGAGCGACGGGCGACATCGTTGCCAAAGGGGCTCCTCTAGCCGATGTGCTAACCCCGGAGTGGGCTGGTTTGCAGGAGGAATACCTGGCGCTGCGGCATTCCGGCGACACGCAGCTGACGGCGGCGGCACGACAGCGGCTTGTGCTCGCCGGCATGCCGGCCGACCTGATCAACCGGGTCGCGAGCACTGGGAAGGTGCAGCTCTCGGTCACACTCTCCGCACCCACGGCCGGAGTCATCCAGGTTCTCGATTTGCGACCCGGAATGACGTTGACGCCGGGGGCTACCTTGGCGAGGATCAATGGAGTGGCCAACGTCTGGCTGGAAGCGGCTGTGCCGGAAGCCCAGGCTCAAGGTCTTCGCGAAGGCCAGCCTGTGCGGGCGCAATTGCCAGCGTTCCCAGGCGATCCCATACCGGGCAAGTTGACCGCGTTGCTCGCCGATGCCGATTTGCAGAGCCGCACGTTGCGCCTGCGTATCGAGTTGCCCAACCCGGATGGACGGCTTCGTCCTGGGATGACCGCTCAAGTGGCTCTCCATCCCGGCGAGTCTTCCGAGCAAAGCCTCTTGGTGCCTGCCGAGGCGGTCATCCGCACCGGCAAGCGAGACCTGTTGATGCTGGCTGAAGACGGTGGTCGCTTCCGGCCGGTGGAAGTCGTGTTGGGCCAGGAGAGCAGAGGGAAAGTTGCGGTGTTGCAGGGCCTTCAGCCAGGACAGCGCATCGTCGCGTCCGGGCAATTCCTGTTGGACTCCGACGCTAATTTGAAAGGCATCGAGGCGGCGACGGCGCAGGATAGTCAGCCTAATGCGGGGCCAGCCCTGCATGAAGCGGATGGCCGTGTCGTGCAGATAGACGGCACCCAGCTCACCGTTGCCCACGGTCCTTTCATCACCCTGGGCATGCCAGGGATGACCATGACCTTTCCTGTGGTTGATCAGTCTCTCCTTGATGGCCTCAAGGTCGGTGCGCAGATTCGCTTTGGCATACGCGAACGCGACGAGGGCATGGTAGTTGAGCAGATCAACGTGGTGGAGGGCCAACCATGATTGCCAAACTGATCCGCTGGTCGGTAGGCAACCGTGTGCTGGTGCTCCTCGCCACGCTGTTTCTGGTGGCATGGGGCTTCGTCTCGGTGCGTAGCCTGCCAATCGACGCCTTGCCCGACCTGTCGGACGTGCAGGTGATCATCCGCACGTCCTACCCAGGCCAGGCTCCCCAAATCGTTGAGAATCAGGTGACCTATCCGCTGACCACAACCATGCTCTCGGTTCCGGGGGCCAAAACGGTACGCGGTTTCTCCGCCTTCGGTGACAGCTTCGTCTACGTGCTGTTCGAGGACGGCACCGATCTGTATTGGGCGCGCTCACGGGTGCTTGAGTACCTGAGCCAGGCGCAATCGCGATTACCTGAGGCAGCCAAGCCGGTACTGGGCCCGGATGCCACCGGAGTGGGCTGGATTTATCAGTATGCGTTGGTCGATCGCAACGGCGGCCATGACCTGTCGCAACTGCGCAGCCTGCAGGACTGGTTCCTGCGCTATGAGCTCAAGACCCTGCCGGATGTCGCTGAGGTAGCCACCATCGGCGGTATGGTCAAGCAGTACCAAGTCGTCCTCGATCCGCTGCGCATGGCCAGCCTCGGTATCACCCAGGCTGAGGTGGTTGAGGCTATAGGCAAGGCCAACCAGGAGACCGGTGGCGGTGTACTGGAGCAGGGCGAAGCGGAGTTCATGGTACGTGCGGCCGGCTACCTGCGATCGCTGGATGATTTCAGAGCGATACCGCTGCGACTGGCTACCAAGGGCGTGCCGGTGACATTAGGCGACGTCGCTACGGTGCAGATAGGTCCGGAAGCCCGCAGAGGCATAGGCGAACTGGACGGCCTCGGCGAAGCCGTAGGAGGGGTGGTGATCCTGCGCAGCGGGAAGAATGCTCGTGAGGCCATCGGGCACGTCAAGGCCAAGCTAGAAACCCTGAAGAAAGGCCTGCCAGCCGGGGTGGAGCTTGTCACCGTCTACGACCGCAGCCAGTTGATCGACCGTGCCGTGGAGAACCTCAGTCACAAGCTGATCGAGGAATTCGTAGTAGTGGCGTTGGTATGCGCAGCGTTTCTCTGGCACCTGCGCTCGTCGTTGGTGGCTATCGTGTCGCTTCCCGTGGGAATCTTGATTGCGCTGATTGTCATGCGTCATCAGGGTATCAATGCCAACATCATGTCCCTTGGCGGAATCGCTATTGCCATCGGTGCAATGGTGGACGCTGCCGTGGTCATGATCGAGAACGCCCACAAACGTGTTGAGGCTTGGCATGCCCGGCATCCTGGTCAACCCTTGCGAGGCGAAGCGCATTGGAGGGTAATGACAGAGGCGGCCGTCGAGGTAGGACCGGCACTATTCTTCAGCCTGATGATCATCACGCTATCGTTCATCCCGGTGTTCACGCTGCAAGCCCAGGAAGGGCGTCTCTTCGCACCCCTGGCCTTTACCAAGACCTACGCAATGGCAGCGGCGGCTGCGCTATCGGTGACCCTGATTCCGGTGCTGATGGGGTACTGGATCAGAGGGCCACTGCCTGCGGAACAGCGCAACCCGCTCAACCGGGGCCTCATCCGGCTGTACCGTCCGGCATTAGAGGTCGTCCTGCGCCGGCCTCTGGTTACCCTCGCTGGAGCATTGCTCATCCTGCTCAGCAGTCTGTGGCCCTTGAATCATCTTGGGGGCGAGTTCCTTCCTCCGCTCGATGAAGGTGATCTGCTTTACATGCCTTCAGCCTTGCCTGGACTCTCGGCGCAGAAAGCTTCAGAGCTGTTGCAGCGAACGGATCGTCTGATTCGAACTGTTCCCGAGGTGGCCAGTGTCTTTGGTAAAGCCGGCCGCGCCGAGTCCGCTACCGACCCGGCACCGCTGGAGATGTTCGAGACCATCGTTCGGCTCAAGCCCAAGAGTGAGTGGCGTCCAGGAATGACCACGGAGAAGCTCATCGAGGAGCTTGATCGCACTGTGCGTGTGCCTGGGCTGACCAACATCTGGATCCCGCCCATCCGCAACCGCATCGATATGCTGGCCACCGGTATCAAGAGCCCAATAGGCGTCAAGGTGGCCGGCAGCGACCTAGACCAGATAGACCGGGCTACCCTCGCTGTGGAGCGGGCAGCGAAAAAGGTTCCTGGAGTGACTTCGGCGCTGGCGGAGCGTTTGACTGGTGGCCGCTACATTGATCTGGATATCGATCGCCATGCCGCTGCCCGTTACGGTCTGAACATCACCGACGTACAGGCCCTCGTGGCTGGCGCCATTGGTGGCGAAACCATTGGAGAAACGGTTGAAGGCTTGGCCCGCTATCCCATCAGCGTGCGCTATCCACGCGAATGGCGTGATTCCGTGGAGGCGTTGCGTCAGCTGCCGATCTACACCTCGCAGGGCGGTCAGCTGACGCTCGGCAGCGTGGCCCGCATACGTATCGCTGATGGCCCGCCCATGCTTAAGAGCGAGAATGCTCGCCCCTCGGGTTGGGTGTACATCGATGTGCGCGGCCGGGATCTATCGTCTGTTGTGGCAGACCTTCGTCAGGCGATCAACAGCGAGGTGAAGCTCGATCCAGGCATGAGCTTGAGCTACTCCGGCCAGTTCGAATACCTGGAGCGGGCGAATGCCCGTCTGGCCTGGGTGGTGCCGGCGACGCTGGCCATCATCTTCGTGCTGCTCTACCTGACCTTTGGGCGCCTCGGTGAGGCGTTGCTCATCATGGGCACACTACCGTTCGCGCTGACCGGAGGCGTTTGGCTGCTGTACCTGCTGGGCTACAACCTGTCGGTGGCCACAGGCGTTGGTTTCATTGCCCTGGCCGGCGTAGCGGCGGAGTTCGGAGTGATCATGCTCATCTACCTGAATAACGCTTGGGCTGAGCGTCAAGCCAAAGGCGAAACCACACGAACAGCGCTGCTCGACGCGATCCGTGAGGGCGCGGTGCAACGCATCAGGCCCAAGGCAATGACTGTGGCGGTCATCGTTGCAGGCTTGCTGCCCATCCTCTGGAGCAGCGGTACCGGCAGCGAGGTCATGAGCCGCATCGCGGTTCCCATGGTGGGCGGCATGCTCACCGCCCCCTTGCTTTCCCTTTTTGTAATCCCTGCGGCGTACTGGCTGATCCGTCGCCGCGAACTTGCTGTAACTACCCCCAACCTCTCAGGAGAAATCCAATGAAAAAGCTAATTGTCATCGCAGGCCTGGTCACCGCTTTTGCCACCAGTGTGCATGCCCAGGACATGGATGGTATGGACATGAAGAAAATGCCAGCCTCCGCCGAGGGGGGCCAAGGGAGCCAGGCGGCTCCCACTGCGCATGCTGAGGGGACAATAAAGGCGCTGGATCTTCAAAGCGGGAAAATCACCTTAGCGCACGGCCCGGTAGCAGAGCTCAAATGGCCGGCGATGACCATGGGCTTCCAATCTGAGCCTGCACAGCTGAAGGGCTTGAACGTAGGCGACAAGGTGAAATTTGGGTTCCGCATGGAGGGAAGCTCCGCGAAAATCGTGAGCATCCAGAAGCAGTGATTGAAAAGCCTTGAATGATCGGGCACGCCTTCATACTGAGATGATTCGGACAAGCTTACAGAAATGTAATCAATCTTCAGGAACCCCTCAGGTCGAACGCTACATACCGTCATGAGACGGTGCACTGGCATCACATCGACCCGATACCGGAGATATGATCATGAACAGTAGCTTTGATGAATGCATCTCGGAATGCCTGCGCTGTGCGCTGGCCTGTGAAGGCTGCGCGTCAGCCTGCCTGCAAGAGCAGGACGTAAAAATGATGGCTGACTGCATCAAGTTGGACAGGGATTGCGCAGATATGTGCAGGCTGGCGGCTACCTTGATGGCACGAGAAAGCATGCTCGCCAAGGAATTTTGTGCGTTGTGCGCCAGGATTTGCCGCGCCTGCGGGGAGGAGTGCAGTAAGCACACGGCAGACCACTGTCAGCATTGCGCACAAGCCTGTTTGGCCTGCGCACAATCCTGCGAAGCAATGGCTGCCTAATTAATTTCGACCGACCGTCGTTCTTTTGCAAAGTACTTAGGGAAGACCTCGGTCGGTCGATCACAAGCCCCCTGGCGGCCGATCAGCTGGCGCTACTGGTGATCAGCTGACTTCAAGAATTAACCTGTGCTTCGGTCAGTTTTGACCCCTGCAGTTAATTCCGGCAGTGCGATATTCAAGGATTTTCAGCTCTCCTGTTGAGTCCTCGTAATTCATCTGTGCCGGCATCACGTCGCAGCTGCCGTTGGTCGAAGTCCTGCTGATGACTCTCGCCACGTCCAGCTTCATTCCATAGCGATAATGGATCACCTCAGGTGGCTTTTTTCCATTGGCCGCTGCGTATGCACGCATAGCCTGCTCATTCGCCTGAATCATTTTTCCGTGCAAACGATCAGAACCTCCTTCGGAAAAAGCGGATGAGGAGGCGATTAAGAGAAGTAGGCCGGCGATGCATTTGGCTTTGATCATTTCAATTACTCCATGAAAACATGACTGCAGCCTAAGGCCCGGTAGCTGTCATCCATGTGATCCAGGCATTACATCTTTGTAAGGCTGTGCTGGGTTGACAGCGCTATTCCCTCATAGACAGTTTGCGGGTGCCTAAGGTAAAGCCGACACGGGACAGAGCTTTTCAAACTCTGCGGAGTTGGAAATCACCCTAGGGGCTAGGGATCGCTCTCTGCGCTCATATCCCCGAGCCTCGAATAAATCGGGCGCAATTGTGGTCCGCAGAGGCTTTAAGCCCCGTCGGCTTCGGCTATGCGTTCAAGTGCTCTAAGCAGCAAGGTACCGACCCCGGATCCTCTTTCCCAGGATCCACAACCAGCGAACGAATTAGACGAGCCTGGCCATCCTTCGATGCCCCATATCCCAGTTCCGTTTCTCCACGGTGAAAGGAATAGAACATGCGGTCGTGCTGCAGAAGGTCCGGGGTAGGCAAGCCGGCTGCGGAAAGATACTCATCCAACCCCTGGATCTGATCGGCACCAAGCAATCGGAGAGACATCTCAGGGTGGTTCATCGTGGACTCGATGGGAAGGGAATCAATATCCGGATAAGGGCGCGAACCCTGGATTTTGCCTCCTACTGTGACTCGGTCATCTGGTCAGTGAATTAATATCTGCTTTACCGTATATCTGAATGGTCATATATTCGAGCCTCCAGATATGAGCCGCCCGTGCTGCGTTCCCCAGGAGGTCAAATGCGGGAAACCCTAACCCCCCCCATCGTTTTTAAATGTCTCGCTGACGAAACACGAGCCCGGATGACCTTGCTGATCGCCAGTGAAGGCGAGCTATGCGTATGTGAGTTGACCTGCGCACTCGACCTCAGCCAGCCGAAGATTTCTCGGCATCTTGCTCAATTGCGAGAAGCCGGAATCCTCATGGACCGGCGGCAGGGACAATGGGTGTATTACCGCCTCAATCCGTCCTTGCCAGAATGGGTGCAGATGATGCTCAAGAGTGTTGTCGATGCAAACGCCCAGTGGCTAAGCGCCGATGCTGTGCGCCTTGCTGAAATGGGCGAGCGTCCACAAAGCCCTGCTGCTTGTGCTTGATTTTCACTTCGCTGACTGAGTTGAGCCATGTTCATCGCATTTTTGATTTTTCTCGCAACGATCGTTCTGGTGATCTGGCAGCCAAAGGGTCTGGGGGTGGGCTGGAGCGCTGGTCTAGGGGCGGTCGTGGCGCTACTGGCGGGCGTAGTGAATCTGTCTGATATCCCAGTGGTGTGGCAGATAGTATGGAACGCCACCGCAACGTTTATCGCTGTCATCATCATCAGCCTTTTGCTGGATGAGGCGGGTTTCTTCGAATGGGCAGCGTTGCATGTGGCCCGCTGGGGCAACGGCAGTACCCGCAAGCTGTTCGCTTTCATCATTCTCCTGGGAGCAGCAGTGTCGGCGTTATTCGCCAATGATGGCGCAGCGCTGATCCTGACGCCGATCGTTATCGCCATGCTGCTTGCCCTGCGTTTTTCCCCGGCGGCGACGTTGGCATTTGTCATGGCAGCAGGTTTTATCGCCGATACCGCGAGCCTGCCGCTGGTGGTGTCCAACCTGGTGAACATCGTTTCCGCCGACTACTTTGGCATCGGTTTCAGCGAGTACGCCTCGATCATGGTGCCGGTGAACCTGGTCAGTATCGCCGCCACGCTGGGAATGCTGCTGTGGTTCTTCCGCAAGGACCTGCCGCGAACCTATGAACTCGACCAACTGAAGGCTCCCGAAGCCGCTATCCGCGACAAGGCGACGTTCGTTGCCGGCTGGTGGGTGCTTGCGCTGTTGCTGGTCGGCTTCTTCGCCATCGAGCCGCTGGGCGTTCCGATCAGCGCCATCGCTGCTGCCTGTGCGCTGATCCTCTACCTGATCGCTGCGCATGGGCACGTGATCTCAACCCGCAAGGTGCTCAAGGACGCGCCTTGGCAGGTCGTGGTGTTCTCGCTTGGCATGTACCTGGTGGTCTATGGCCTGCGTAATGCCGGCCTCACCGACTACCTGACGCAGATCCTCAATGTCTTCACCGGCTACGGGGTCTGGGGCGCATCCCTCGGGACGGGGCTGCTCGCCGCTGGCCTGTCGTCGGTCATGAACAACATGCCCACTGTACTGGTAGGAGCTTTGTCGATCCATTCCGCCGAGGCCACTGGCATCGTGCGTGAGGCCATGATCTACGCCAACGTCATCGGCTGTGACCTCGGTCCGAAAATCACCCCAATCGGCAGCCTGGCCACCTTGCTGTGGCTGCACGTGCTGGCCCGCAAAAACATCGTTATCACCTGGGGTTACTACTTCCGCACCGGTATCGTCCTGACGCTGCCGATCCTGCTTGCCACCTTGGCCGCATTGGCCATACGCCTGAGCTTTTGAACCGGAGATATCTGATGAAAGTCTTGTTCATGTGCACCCACAACAGCTGCCGCAGCATCCTGTCCGAGGCGCTGTTCAATCATCTGGCCCCCGAGGGTATGGAAGCTGTGAGCTCGGGTAGCTTCCCAAGCGGCAAGGTCAATGAGCGGGCGCTGAAGACCTTGGAAGCCGCCGGTATCCCCACCGCTGGTCTTTCAAGCAAGGCCTCGGATGTCTTCGAGAGCTCTCCTCCCGACATAGTCGTCACCGTGTGCGATCGAGCTGCCGGCGAAGCCTGCCCGATCTTCTTCGGTCCATCGCTCAAAGCCCACTGGGGCCTGGCCGACCCTTCGGCGGTTACCGGCAGTGAGGCGGAAATCGAACAAGCCTTCCAGACCACACTTGCGAAGATCGATGAGCGCGTGCGCGCTTTCATTGCGCTGCCCTTCTCGCAACTGAGCCAGGACGAACTGAAAGCCGAACTTGCTCGCATCGGCGCGCTGTAGGCCCTGGATCAATGGAGACTGAAATGAACGACCACCTGCCAAATATCCAGCCAGAACTGATCGATCTGCCGTCGCTGGAGCGTCTGGAGCCGAAGGATCCCTCCACGCATAAACCACGCATCCTGCTGCTGTACGGATCGACCCGCGAACGCTCATTCAGCCGCTTGATGGTCCAGGAAGCTGCGCGCCTGCTGGAAGAGTTCGGCGCCGAAACCCGTATCTTCGACCCTTCCGGCCTGCCGCTCCCGGATGACGCTCCGGACTCCCACGAGAAGGTGCTGGAACTCCGCGAGCTGATGCAATGGTCCGAGGGCCAGGTGTGGTGCTCGCCCGAGCGTCACGGTTCTATGAGCGCAGTCTTTAAGGCGCAGATCGACTGGGTACCTTTGGCCATGGGCGCCGTACGTCCGACCCAGGGCAAGACATTAGCGGTGATGCAGGTTTGTGGTGGCTCGCAGTCGTTCAACGTGGTGAACCAATTGCGCGTGCTGGGCCGTTGGATGCGCATGTTCACTATCCCTAACCAGTCGTCGGTTCCAAAAGCCTTCCTGGAGTTCGATGATGCCGGGCGCATGAAACCTTCTTCCTTCTATGACCGGCTGGTTGATGTGATGGAAGAACTGACCAAGTTCACGCTGCTATTGCGCGACCGCCAGGATTACCTGGTGGATCGCTACTCCGAGCGCAAGGAGTCGGCGGAAGAGCTGTCCAAGCGAGTCAATCTGCGGTCCATTTGAGGTCATGAGCATGTCACATCCCTACTCGATGAAATCGCTGCCCCATGCCCCAGGAGCGCTAATTTTCACACCCTGCCCGGGCACCCAGGCCAGCGATCTTGCTGAAAGCCTGAAGACGCTGAAGCAGGCTGGCGCCGTGGCGCTGGTTACCCTGATGTCGGATACAGAGCTTCAGGAAAACGGCGTTGGTGAGCTTGGCGTCGCGGCCAGGCAGTATGGGTTGGAGTGGTACCAGTTGCCGATCGAGGATGATCAGGCTCCTGATCAAACCTTCGAGGCTCGGTTGGGGGAGATTCGCCACCAGTTAGACGATTTGCTCGCTTCCAACAAGGCCCTGGCCATCCACTGCAAGGGCGGCTCCGGTCGCACCGGGCTGTTCGCTGCCCGTCTGCTGATCGAATCCGGAATGCCGCGTCGCGAGGCGATCGCTTGGGTGCAGGAGCTTCGCCCACGGGCGATTCAGAAGCCTGCGCACATCAACTACATCAACCAATTCGGCGAAGACTGAGCGCTCCAGCCAGACAGGAGAGACCATGGCCACCGACGGCGAACTACTCGATGTCATCGTGATTGGCGGCGGGCAGTCCGCGCTTACGGTGGCCTATTTTCTCAAGCGGGCCAAGTTGTCGTTTCTGCTGCTCGACGCCGAAGAGGCTGCGGGCGGGGCGTGGCGCCATGGCTGGGACTCGCTGACGCTATTCTCACCCTCAGCATGGAGCTCGATCGCGGGCTGGCCGATGCCGCTAGTCACCGAAGGTAATCCCGATAGGGATCACGTGGTCAGCTATCTGGAGCAGTACGAGGCGCGCTACGGGTTTCCTATCGTTCGCCCCGTCAGCGTTACGGCGGTGGAGCGAACCGGGCGTGGCCTTCGTGTTCGCTCGAAGGACCGCGACTGGGAAGCCCGTGCCGTCATCAGCGCAACGGGGACTTGGAGCAAACCCTATGTTCCGGTTTATCCGGGGATAGAGCTGTACGGGGGGCAGCAAATTCACTCCGCCCATTATCAGTCACCAGAGGCTTTCCAAGGAAAGCGCGTGCTGGTCGTTGGTGGTGGCAACTCGGGGGCGCAAATCTATGCGGAGCTGTCCGAGGTCGCCGACGCAACGTGGGTAACCACGGAGGAGCCGGCGTTTCTGCCTGATGATGTCGATGGCCGGGTGCTGTTCGAGCGGGCTACCGAGCGCCTCAAGGCTCAACAGGAGGGCCGTGTTATCAACGTACCGGTCGGCGGGCTTGGCGATATAGTCATGGTGCCCCCGGTGGTCCGGGCCCGCGAGCGAGGAGCCCTACGGTCTGTAAGGCCTTTTGTCTCATTCACGCCTGACGGGGTCGTCTGGCCCAATGGTGAGAAAACCCAGGTCGATGCGGTGATCTGGTGTACCGGTTTCCGGCCGGCTCTGGATCACTTGCGGGACTTGGACGTGCTGGATGACAGCGGTAAGGTCGAGGTTGACGGGTCGCGCTCTATTCGCGAGCCGCGCCTCTGGCTGGTCGGATATGGCGACTGGACCGCCCTGGCCTCGGCGACGCTGATCGGCGTCACCCGTACCGCGCGCAGCACCGTAAACGAAGTAGTGGAATACCTGAACAGCTTGGAGCAGCCGGATGCATAGCGGAATCGAGATTCGTATTGCTGGTCCAGAAGACGCTGCAGCCATACAGGCTATCTACGCTCCGATTGTGCTCCACACTGCCATCTCGTTTGAAGAGGTAGCGCCGAGCGCGGAAGAAATGCGCCAGCGTATCGAGACGACGCTTCATACCTATCCATATTTTGTGGCTGTGCAGCAAGGTCGGGTGGTCGGTTATGCCTATGCTAGCCAGCATCGAGCGCGAGCGGCATATCGGTGGGCGGTAGATGTGACCGTCTACGTTGCAGAGGGGCAGCGTCGGAGTGGGATTGGCCGGCAGCTTTATGACGTTCTCCTGCCGGTTCTGAAGCAGCTAGGATATCGTTCTGCATACGCGGGTATTTCTTTACCGAACGAAGGAAGCGTGGGTCTCCATGAGCGACTCGGCTTTCAGCACATCGGTACGTTTTCGCAGGTCGGGTTCAAACTCGGTGCGTGGCATGACGTGGGATATTGGCGGTTTGATTTCGGTGGCGAGGGTTGTCGGCCTGAGGCTCCTACAAGCTTCTTATCCCAAATCCCGATGCCGCGTTAGAACATGAGGTCCATTTTGAAGGGTCCATTTGAGCGGCCGCTGAGCGTTTCGTCACCAGGGCTTGAATCTGAGCTAGCGTGTTGCGAAGACACGTCGGCGGCCTAGAAGACTCGATGGAACCATCAGAGATATGATCCTGCGATCACAACTCGAAGGTGGCCTCTATGCCATACCCCGTAAAGCCATGGGCAGAAATAGCTCAGCATTATCAGCGCGGTACCATCTTGTTGGGCAACGGCGCGAGTATCGCTGTGTCGCAGAGTTTTGCGTACCGCTCACTGCTAGAACATGTCAGGGAAAATGAGCTGCTCCAGAACGACGTGGCGCGTCTGTTCGAGTTTTTTGAGACAGAAGATTTTGAGCTAATTCTGCGGGTCGTCTGGCAAGCATCCAACGTCAACAAATCGTTGGAGATCCCAGATCAGCGTACCCACGAAGCCTACGTGCGCGTCCGGGATTGCCTGATCCAGGCAGTGCGGGATGTTCACCCTGAATATCACCAGATCACCGATCATCTGCCGAACATGTACCGGTATCTGAAGGAGTTCGACACGGTCTTGTCGCTAAACTATGACCTGCTGGTTTACTGGACGGTGGCCTATGGTCTCAACATCCCGGACGGCCATATGTTCAAAGACTGCTTCGTCGATGGCGGGGTATTCGATGACGACTGGCGTCGATTCCGGAAGCTGTACAAGGAGCGAGTGAATACGTTGGTGTTCTACCCCCATGGCAGCTTAGCTTTATGCCGCAACAACATAGAGGAAGAGTTCAAGATCCGCGCATTGGGCGGCGGCTTGCTGGAAGCCATTCTTCAGGAGTGGAAAAACGAGCGTGTGGTACCGCTGTTTGTCAGTGAAGGAACCATGCGTCAGAAGGTAGCTTCGATTCAAAATAGCTACTACCTGTCGACTGTCTATCGAGAGGTGCTTACGGCGCCCCGGAAGACACTGACACTGTTCGGTTGGGGCTTGGGGGAGCACGACAGGCATTTGCTCAAGCGAATGAAGGGGACGGGCATTGAGCGCGTAGCCGTCTCAGTCTTTCGGGGATATCAGCCTTATTGCAACATGGCTTACCAAATCATTCAGGATGACCTGGGGCCAGTTGACGTCGATTTCTTCGACAGTGAGAGCCCGGGCTGCTGGGTTCAACCCGAATAGCGGGCAGGACATCCACTCCTGAAATCTCAGAGGTGGCTGTAAGGCCCGTCATTACTGGGCTAGACAGTTTTTATTCTCTGGCGCATTTGTCCGAGTCAACGGTTTTGGGGGCTCGCGACAGTTTTGCGTTTACTCCGAATCGGGCTGAAGGCCACGGAAACTGGGCCTCTTTGCGACAGTTTTAATTCTCTAAATCCAGCGCCCTCAGCCATGCATACACCTTCCTCTGCTCGTGAAACCCAGCTGAGTATCCAGGTGCTGCCAGAGGCTGAAGCCTGATGCTCCCCGTCGACGAACTGAAGGCGGTCAGGGCCCGTGTCACAGAATGCCTGGCGTTAGCGTCCTCAGGTTTTGGCCGAGTATTTCCGGAAATACCTGTGCGATTTGATCTCACCGGCCGTACAGCTGGCATGTATCGATACAGGATCGACAAGCACACAGGCAAGCCAAAGGATCAGGAGTTCCGGTTTAACCGAATACTGGCCAAGGAAAACCTTCGCACGTTCCTTGATGACACCTGCCCTCATGAAGTGGCTCATTACATCACGCGCACTATCTGGGGAATGGAGCCTTCCTCACATGGAGCAGAATGGCAGGGCATCATGAGGGATGTGTTCAAGCTTGACCCCAGCAGGTGTCACAGCATGGACACGTCGAGGGCGGTCAAAAAAAGCTTCGTCTACAGATGCGGGTGTAAGGGCAAGGACCATAAGCTCAGCACCACGAAGCACAATCGGGTCCAGCGTAAGGCAGCCATACTCCAATGCAAGACGTGTGGTGAAATTCTGGAGTTCGTCCAGCAGGCAGAGAAAGCACCTGCTCCTGTAATTTCGAAACTCTTCATTAGTACCTCAGGCCCCGCGCTCGACAGCGCTCAAGCTGACCGGATCGCCAAGCTCATCATTGATCACCAGGTGAACCAGGTCGTCGTTGACTCCTTAATCACGGGTGAACGCCACCGCCAGCTGTTGAGCAAGAAATTGAATGTCCCGTTGGCCTCGGTGACCAGGCATCCGACCCCCGACACCTTGCCAGGCGGGGTGACTCACGCCATCGTCTTCGGCGATGGCCAAGACGAGCGTCAAGGGCGCGTAGCTAAGGCTTTCGAGCAGCGAGGGGTGAAGGTGCGGATGGTGCGAGCAGGTGTAGGCTGAAGTGGCGGTTATGAAAGCGCCCATTACCCCTGAAGCAATTCGCGTAGAGCCCGTCATGCGTCATACCGAGCCTACCCAGCAACACCCCGATGCCGCGGACACTTTCCGCCTGAAAGCATTCCGAGTCGTCACCGGCGAACTGTTCGCTGCAGCCAATGCGCAGCATGCGCTCGACATGGCCAAATCGCACCTTTCACAGCCCCAGCTCAGCCTGCGTGACGTCGTCGCGGCGAACCACTGGGACTGGATGGTAGCGGATGAGAATGGCGCTGAGCTCGCCGCTGGCGGTTCGGCGCTACTCGCCCGGGCTACCGCACCGGGCATGCTTGGTCGCTGCAGAACAGACCATTCGTACCAGACCGTGTTTGTCGAAGATCTGAGCGGACGAAGCTTGGAATGGGCCATGCGTGAAGCGAGCTTCAAGGCATTTGGTTTCATGATGAGCGCTGAGCCTGGCTGCCCAGTCGCCACTCAGAGGGACGCCGTACGGCGGTGGCTTGGGGATGTCGTGAGCGTCCCTGCAGATCTACATATTCTGGACGTGCAAGCGGCGTGAGCCTTTTGCATGCCGGCACCATGCACCCAGCGGCAGGGGAGAGGCCTCACGCCATACATGTCCGTGTGGGCCATCTCCACCTACAAACTTAACGCACATGAGGTGCCGCACCATGACTAACCCAAACCAAGCAGTAGCAGTCTCCACTGAAGGCCGTGTACCAGCTGATTGGAAAGCTCCTGACTTCTATCAGCCATTGGACCTTCTGCGGGCCAAGCTGGCGTTCCAGTTCGGTGATTTCGCACATCTTGTGCTCAGTCAGTTCGAAAAAGCGAAGACAGCCTACATGGGCCGCGATATGTCTCAGGTTCAGTTCCCCCGGACTGGCGAGGAGGCGATGATCGAGCTTGAGGTTCGAACTCAAACACTGCAGTGGGTTGTTGAAATGGCCGGTCTGACAGGGAAAGCTGTCGACTACGCTGCCAACCGCTATCACGAGGACACCGCGTTCTTGCTGGTCTACTCGATGCCAAACGAAGATGGGCTCCAGACGTTCCGCTGCGGTGGTGGTAGCCCGGGCGCCGCTCTTGCTCAATTCGCGCAGCAGAATCCAGACCGAGTTCATCTCGTGCAGGAAATCTACGTGGACAAACGAAGCCTTCAGCCTGAAGCTGCATAACGATTCACCCAAACCCCACCGCCTAGCGCTGGGGTTTTTTTACGCCTACAGAAAACCCGGACGTTCGGCCGAAAATATTTTTCTGTATGCATAACACGTATGTGTAATTTTACTGTTGTGCGTTTCGGATACTGGCCGTAATATCGGTGCGTGTGAAAATGACAGCATGGTGCCATCAACCTGCCGTATCGATCTTAGAGACGCTGGCGCCAGGCACATTGACCCAACCAATCACGAGGCCCAATCGATGACCCCTCAGGAACTGTTGCAACAGCCCGACGACCAGTACATGAACCCTGAGCAAGTAGCGTTCTTCAAAAACCTGCTGGCGAACGAAAGTGCTACAGCCATGGGGCGCATCGAGCAGCTGCGCGTCGACCTGACGGGCTTGGAGAAAGCCCCTGATGAAGCCGACGCAGCACTGATCGAGCAAGAGCGCCAGTCCATCCTGGGCAGCATCGAACGCGAGAACCAAAGTCTGCGTGATATCAAACAGGCGATGTCAGCGATCGCAGACGGTAGCTACGGCTGGTGCGAAGACACCGGTGAGCCGATTGGTCTCCGTCGCTTGCTCTCGAACCCTCGATCGCTACTGACTGTCGAGGCCAAGGAGAGCCGCGAGAACAAATCCCGGCACCTTCGCGCTGCGTAATCACCATTTACCTGTAATGCCGCCAGCCCGTCATACTGAGGTTAATCCCCATGCCCAAGTCCCAATCCCTGCCCGTCAAGTCCTCCCGCACAGCTGACAAATTCGTGGTGCGCCTGCCTGACGGGATGCGCGAGAAGATCGCTGATATTGCGAAAGACAACCACCGCAGCATGAACTCTGAAATCATCGATCGCCTGACGCTGAGCATTGCGCAGGATGAAGAGGGCGATCTGACGGTCCGTACGCTGGCGCAGGTTACTCGGCGTTGTGAGGAGCTGGAGCAACAGCTGGCAGAGCTTAAAGCAAATCAGGGCACCGAAACCCCGAAGCCAGGTCTGCAGCTCCCACCTAGACTGTCGATCGCCAGCGCGCAGTGAAGGACGACCACCATGGGGAACTTGCTTGATGTAGGTCCGGGCGCAACTGCCGCTGGCGCTGGCGACATTGCTGGGGTCCTCTTGAAGGCCGCTCAGCGGTATTTCTACTTGCGTGGCCCTGCCCTCCGGACTGGGAAAGCCAATGTCCCAATGGTACGTATCGGCATCGACAAGCTGCTAAGCGGCGAATCGCTGGATGCTGAAGTCGACCGGGCGATGATCGAGGCCCATGCCGCGGGGCTCAGTGTTCCACCAGGAGCCGGCGGCCATACCGGCAGCTATCAGTTCTCAGCCGCTGAGGCAATGTTTCTGCGGAAGCTTCTCGCAGCGCCACAACCAGCCCAGGCGGCTCAACTCCTGAAGTACGCGACTGCGGTAGGGGTGCGTGACACAGCGAATCTCTTTGCTAACTACATCGCGTACATGAACTCTCCGATGCCCTGGCTTCAGATAACAGTCAAGGAAGGGGCCCTCGAAACTTTCCGCGGTTCACCTACGCAACGTTTGATTTATGAGCCTGATGAGCGCCAGCGGGCTATTGAGGGCCGTACACGCCGAATCTGGTCACAAGCGGCCCCCGAAAGTGCTGGTCATTACTGGAATTGGAGCGGTAAGGAGGGCATCGAAGCATCCTTGTTGGCTGTCACCTGGTCCTCAGACATAGGCAAGTTCTGTGTAGAAGGGGCACCAGGTTTAAAGCGATCAATCAGTTGTGAGGAGTGGGGAGGATGGTGGGCATTGCTCGACCGGCCTAACCCCCTCGAAGAGATCGACTGCTTCCGCAACACATCTGCCAGCTGATCAGCATCTCGCCTAGCTGCATCAGAAAGCACTCAGCTGCTTCAACCTCAAGCATTCAAGTCAGTGCTCATAAGGGCGCTGTCATCACCCCCATTACCTAACAAGGCATGACCATGTGGTTTAAGAATCTGACCGTTTACCGTTTGACCCAAGAAATTGAATTTGCCACGCATACCCTTCAAGCCGCCCTGGCGTCGAAACCTGCACGGCCGTGCGGTTCGCAAGAGTTGGTCACCTATGGGTTCATCGCGCCGCTGGGCAATGGAGAGGATGCTCCGCTCGTACACCAGAGCGGCAATTTTTTCCTGATCAGTGCTCGGAAGGAAGAGCGAATCCTGCCGGCCAGCGTGGTCAATGAAGCTGTGAAAGAGAAGGTCGAAGAGATCGAGAACTCACAGCAGCGCAAGGTCTACAAGAAAGAACGTGATCAGATCAAGGACGAAACGATCCAGGCCATGCTGCCGAAGGCGTTTATCCGTCGTGGTGTGATCACAGCAGCCATCGCACCCAAGCTGGGTCTGATCATCGTCAACAATGCGAGCGCCAAACGTGCAGAGGATCTGCTCTCCACGCTCCGCGAGGTAATGGGCTCCCTGCCGGTGCGCCCGGTGTCAGTGAGGATCGCCCCGAGCGCGACACTCACTGACTGGCTCAAAACCGGCGAGGCAAGTGAAGGCTACTACGTCCTGGATGAATGTGAACTGCATGACACCGCCGAAGATGGCGGATCGGTTCGCTGCAAGCGGCAGGATCTCACCAGTGACGAGATCAAAAATCACCTGGCAACCGGCAAGGTCGTGACCAAGCTGTCGCTGGCCTGGCAGGATAAATTGTCGTTTGTCCTTGACGACAAGCTCGTGATCAGACGCTTGAAGTTCGAAGAGTTGCTTCAGGAGCAGGCCAGCCAGGACGGAGGGGAGGATGCGCTGGCGCAGGCTGATGCTACGTTCGTGCTGATGATGATGACCTTCGCCGAATTCCTCCCGTCTCTGTACGAGGCGCTGGGTGGTGAGGAAGTGCCCGCGTCCATCTGATCCCAGCAGGACACCAAGCCTCCGCCGCGACGGGGGCTTTTTGTTGCGTGAAAAAAGTATGGAGCCCTGTTCTGCATTCCAGGTAGGTACGGACAACCAGTTTGTCATTCCCCCGATCGGGCCCAGTCCCCGTCAGGGGAGCTGTGCCGACTACTTGGAGCAGCACAATGACCACCATCATTAACGCAAAAATCGGCGAGTCGAAGGGCGTTTCACGGGTCTTTATGGAGGGCCGTCACCTTTTGACAGCTGGTATTCAGATCGGCAAGAAATACTCGATTAAGTCTGACAAGGTAGCCCGACGCCTTGAACTAATTGAGGTTCCAACCGGCTTCGCCGGGAAGTGCATCAGTGTATCTAAGCGCGAGCGTAATGGGGTTGTACATCCAGTAATTGACCTGCGATCTGAGCAACTCCGCGAAGTCTTTGAAGATGACCATAAGGTCCGTGTTGCGATTCGTCGTGGCCGGATTGTGATCACTGCTTTGCAGATTCAAACTAAGATCCGCGAGCGCCTCAAGCGCATGAAGGAAAAGTTAGAGCGTGGTCAAAAGCTCGCTGTAGCTTCGCTCTTCCACGGGGGCGGGGTCCTCGACCGCGCATTGCACTCAGGCATGGTGAAGGCCGGTGTCGGCTCGTTTGTGCAGGTTGGCGTTGAGATGGAAAGTGAATATCTCGACTGCTCAATGCGTAACAATGTCGATATTTGGACAGAGGACTCAATCGCTATTAACTCCGATGTTCGGGATGTTTACTTGAGTGAAAATACGCCACTTTGCGAAATACTTGTCGGAGGTATACCCTGCGTAGGGGCAAGTAAGAGCGGCAGGAGCAAAAACAAACTTGCATTCGCAGAAGGTCATTCTGATGCCGGCGCACTGTTCGTCGAGTATTTGAACTGGTTGCGTCATGTAAATCCGTGCATTGCAATTATTGAAAACGTAGGCGAGTACGCTAACACTGCATCGATGTCCGTTATTCGAAGCGTCTTCACACATCTTGGCTATGTGGTTCATGAAGCTATTCTGGATGGCTGGGATTTTGGTACGCTCGAACACCGTAAGCGGCTTGTGGTTGTGGCAATGACTCCTGGGATTGGAGATGGTTTTTCTTTCGATAATCTCAAGGTTAACAAAGTCCGTGAGTCATGTATTAACGATATTCTCGATCCGGTTCCTCTCAATGATGGATCTTGGAAGGAATACTCATATCTTGCGGAGAAAGAAGTTAGAGATCTGGCTGCAGGAAAAGGGTTCGCCCGTCAACTTTTAACAGGTGAAGAAGATGGTTGTGGTGTATTGTGTCGCGGGTATGCCAAAGGCCGGAGTACTGAACCCTTCCTGGTGCATCCAGAGGATCCAAACCTCAGCAGGCTATTCAAAAAGTCCGAGCACGAGAGACTTAAAGGAATTCCAGCTGGGCTCACCGATGGTGTTTCTGAAACTACTGGGCATGAGATCTGCGGTCAAAGCGTGAGCTTTCCAAAGTTCGTATCTGTAGGTGAGGAAATCGGCAGGGCCGTCATGGTTTCACGCAACAATGTTGTTAACTTTCCCACTCGACCCGCTCAAGCCAGCACGGATGATTCGGTTGGTGCTGAAGTCGACAAACTCCAAACTGGAACCTTGGCTTTGCTGATCTGATTGCTAGGTTTCGCCTTAAACGCCACACATGCCCGGTTCGCTTATGCGAATCGGGTTTTCTTTGTTCGATGAAATTGTTTCAGACGCTTGAAGGTACTGACGTATTTTGCTATACATTGGTTACTAGTTTTCCCAGAGAGGAGGCAAACACATGAAAAATATCACTTTCGCTTCTGAGTTTATGAGTGCTGCAAAACAGGCACCACGCATCTATTTTGCGCCTTTGGTTGGTGCCTATAAAGCTATCAAGGCTGAGATGGCAAAGGCTTCGGGTGGTGACCGCCCAGGCGAAACGACGCCTAAACACTGATGCTCACGAAAAACCCGCCGATTGAGCGGGTTTTTTGTGCCTGGAATTTACTGGTTTCTGTGAAGCATCCCCTTGAAGCAAGTTAACTTTCAGGGGCCCACCATGCTTCTCGCAATCAACGATCCTGCGGTGCAATCCGCTTTGATAAACGCATTTGCTGCTATCGTCAGTACTGTCCTGGCTGCGGCATCAGCCGCTCTGATCGGAAAGAAATTTTCAGACCGAAAAAAATTGGAGCGGTCGTTGGAGCTGTGCCAAAAGGACGTCGAGTTCTTGCTGAGGGTAGAGGCTGAGCATGTCGAGCTTCACAAGGAGCGGGGTGACAAGCCCAATAAGCTCAAAGTACGTGAACGTGTGAAGGATCTGGGGTTCTCGTTCTCGGGGAAATTCACACCAGGCCGGCTGCGGCAGTCCAGGCAGAGCTGATTGAGATGTACCACCCAGCCAGGTTATGCCTGGCTTTTTTGTGCCTACCAATTACAGACCCGCGTTACGCATCTCCAAGGGCTAGGTCTACCGCAAGAAGGCCTATGGGATTTCTCAACGACCGCCCCAGGTCCTTTCAGGAGTAACAGATGTCCAAAACCCACAAAAAACCTTGGTGGAGCCCGATCGCTCACTTCGGAGCTCATGGCTTCGTCGGTACTATCATCTTCTTGATCATCATGGTGCCAGCAGTTCTGCTTAACCATTTGGTCCAATACTTGGCTAAGTTCGGGATCAGCGACTTTACCTTACTGATCCTAGGGCTGCTTGAGCATGCCATTGTGCTTGTAGATGCTGGTCTTTTCTTCGTCTTTATATGCATTGGGGCAGCCCGAGCAATCAAGGAGTTTGCTGAATGAATCAAACATTTGGGTCTGAGTTCGCTAACGCTGCAAGGCAGGCACCACGAATCTTCTTCGCGCCATTGATGGGAGCTGTAGCTGCCATCAAGGATGAGTTCAGGCGCGTGAAGTATGGTGCAGACCAAAACAGCAAGCCGCTGCAATCCAAATAAACGCTCAGCAGAGCTACCTATAAAGTAACGCTAAATCCGACCCACCATCCTAGATGGTGGGTCTTTTTTTGGATCTGATTTCTCGGTACCGCCCGGGAGCCTCCTGGGTGGGGGCAAGGTCTGGATGGAGAGTCGGCAGATTCTAAAGGAATCTATCGCCGTATGCGTACGCGTTATGTATTATGCGGACTGCACATTTCAGGAACCGATAGGAGCGTTCAATTTGGCCAACTCTCTCGAATTCGAGGTCGGCGCCGGCTACGAGGTAACCAATCCACCCAAGCTGGCTGTCGGTGACGATCATACGCACCAGCTCTCCCGTTTTCTCACCGTGCTCGCCACCGACGAGCACGGTGTGACGGTGTATGACGGGTGGTACGGTGAGGGTTTAGCAAGCTTGCACCTCTCACATGAGGTCCTTGCGCAGTTGGACGTTAAAAGGTTGCAGTCTCGCGGTGACGGTGTTGCTGCGGACTTGGCCAGCGCTATCGCCAGCTCAGCTGCAGCTGCCATCGAGCGCCGTGACCAGGTGAAGGAACACGGTGGGGCAGAGCAAAGCGTGCACGCCTCGCAACGATTCTTCGTGCAGTTCTTCTCCGGCCAGATCAGGGGGCTCGCGTCCAAAGGGCTGATAAACCCAGACCTTGCAGTTCAGATGATCAGCCTGTCGACCGGGGTGGAGCTTGCTGTCGGTGAATAGTCGAGGGCGATTCTTCTCTCTGCGCATCGCTATAGCTGCCGTTGCCACTGTCTGCGCTGTTGCTGCTGTCGGCCTGATTCTGTTCAAACCTTGGGCCCAGCGTGGCTTCGAGGTAGCAGCAGTTAAGCCGGTGGGGCGGTACTGCCTGATCAAGCCAGGTGAGCACCGGACCCATTGCGAGGGCGAGGATACCGGTCCCAGGGACCCAGTATTAGCAGCCATCAAAACCATGACTCAACAAGGGGGCGGCAGCCGTGATGCCACCTCTCGCTAAGTAAGTCGTTTACCTGTTCTGTATCCAACCCAACCTGAGGAACCGCTATGACTATCACTACCGACATGCTCGCTCGTATCGCCGTTGTGGTGCTGGCCGTGATCATCTCGATCGCAATCAAGCGCCGGAAAGCTCTTTTCAGTGTGAAAAACGCCTCTGGCCCTGAGCAGGCCCAGGCCATTCAGGGCTTTGCTGACCGCTCGCTGCGCGATGTCAATATCCTGCTCTGGCTTTGCTCGGCCCTTTGCGCAGCTGCACTGGCCGTGTGCTTCTATTCGATTTTCAACCCTCTGTAAGTCACTCCCTGGTCGGTGACCACAAGGCCTCGGTTCATTACTGTGAACTGAGGCCTTTTTTTGTGGCGGCATCATGACATCGAATGGCTAGCAGCATATAGATTCTTCTTGTATTATGCGTACGTGTTATCAATCAATTCAAGGAGCTTGAAATGCAACGAATCCAATTTTGGGCCATGCGTACATTGAACATTGTCGGCCAAGTGCCGGCAGCCCTGGCACTGGCGGCTTTCGTTTTCGTGTGGGCAAAGATTGGCCACATCACCCCTGCACTCGCTTTCGTGCTGATCGCGGTCCTGATGATGGCGGTGCTCTTCGTGCAGCTGATGAAAATGGCCGACCGTAGAAAGGCCAAGGCCAGTGAGCAGGCTCGTGCTGGCACCGGTCTGCGCTGAGTTTCACTGTGCCTGCCAGCCTGGCGCAAGTCATCCCCTGCCGCCCGTATGTGCGAAGCCTGATCGACACCGGTTTCTACAGCGAGATACCGATGCACCGCGGGGTGGTTGAGCGCGTAGAGCTCGCAGGTGGCTATGCCGTGGAGCTGAGCCTTTCAGGGGATGTATTTGATGGCTCTGCGGTATGTGAAGGGCGACTGGTTACAGCCTGGCTGCTATCGAAGTCAGAGGCTGTACCAGTCGCTGTCCTGGACGCGGTTTTGTTGTCCAGTGGGGAGGGGAAGCGATACTCCTTGGCTGAGGCTTGCGATCTGGTCAGCGAGACCGTCCAGAAGCTGGTTCACGAGCTGGTGAGAACCTGCCACCAGGACTTCTCTGCTGTGCTCGAAGCTGGCAGCGTCTTTGTTATAACCCGGCTGGAAGTTCGCGACAAATTCAGGTCGTCAGAACAGAGCGAGTCTATTATCGAAGCTTCATGCACCTGGCTTCGATCGAAATTCCGGTTGGTGCTGCTAACCCTGCAGCCGTTTCCTCTCCAATACGAAAATACTGCTCCAGTTCTAGGCAGCCGGCATTACGAGGCATACTGGCGAGCCCTTAGAGCGGACGTGGAGAAGCTTTCTTTATACTACAGCTATCACTTTGATTGTATTGCTGCGTCACTTGAGTCTACTTTGTTGATCAAGCCGCTGAGCGGATACAAATGCGCGCTAAGCCGTGCAGGGTGGTCGTTTATAGCAGCGGAGTAAATATGCTCGCAAAATCGAAGCAGCCCAATGGCGTAAAGTATAATATTCAACTTCTCATGAATGGGTGGGTGGTTGCAGCGCTCTTCTGGGTGGTTGGATCCTTAACTGATTTCCTCCTGGAAAAGTTCGAAATCATCCCTGCTTACAGCTACGGCTTTTGGGTCAAGGTTATTGGCTGGGCAATGGGTGGTTTTTTTGTCGCTCTGTTCATAATCCGCCTAGTTATCTATCGTTACCATGTAAAGATGGGCAAATACCTATGAGTCTGTTCTTGATCGGGGTTGGCTTGACGGTAGCTGCTCCGGCGCTGTGTCGCAAAAAGTATCAGGCCCATGGACCAGCCTGGATCTACTCCCTCGGGTGCGCCGCTGCGGTGCTTGGCCCATACATTTTGCTTTGCACATTTTTGGACATGGCGACCTTGCTCGCGACTGCAGCAGTCCTTGGGCTGCCGTTTTGGATGTATGAACGATATCTGGGAGCTAAAGGCCGGCATCACTTCACGCAAGGGGTAGTGGCCTTTCTGGTGGAGTTGACGCCTGTTGCCGTGTTCCTGCTCCTATTCCGATCCTTTGTCGCCGAGCCATACCTTGTTCCGTCGTCATCAATGCGCCCCACACTTGTGGTGGGTAGTGTCGTTGTAGTCGATAAGTTCACCTATGGTATGAGATTACCATTCGTTCCGAAGCCAATCACGCAAGGCCGACCACCGAAACTTGGGGATGTTGTGGTTTTCCGATTCCCACTCGATCCGTCTAAGCCTTACATCAAGCGTGTGGTTGGAGTCCCCGGTGACCACATCACTTATCAAGGTGGTGTATTAGCCATTAATAATGCACCGGCGGTACATCTGGGCGAGAAGCCATTTGCTTACGAAGATGAAGCTAGCGGAAAGCTCAAACAAGCCGTTTATACGCTGGAGAAAATTCAGGACTTACAAATCGGCACGATCAAAGACCCTGGCAGCAGTGACTTTGGTGTAAGCACTGACTTTCCTGCCATTCCCGGCTGTGAGAGAAGCGTGTCAGGCTTGTCATGTACTGTTCCTGCCGGTTCTTATTTTGTACTGGGTGATAACCGCCCCAATAGCTTGGACAGCCGCTACTGGGGTTTTGTCTCGGACAAGGAAATAATAGGTCGCGCCATTCTTGATCTTGATTTCACTAACGGCAGATTGGAATTCAGTCGAATATCTCGCTGATTCGCTATCAAGGAGCAAGCTGTCATGGAGCAACGCAAGAATACACCCCCGTGTTCCTCATTACCTGTTTGTAAGGCAACGCAAGGCCTTGCACCCACCTTTCAGGAGAGAAACGCATGAACTTCCATGACACCGCAATCAAATATGCCCAACTCGCAGCAGCTGCAGTCGATTCTCGCGGTAACCTGCTGCACCAGGTGGGGTCGTACCCTGCAGGAACGGTACGTGACGCTGAGCTCGCTGAACTTGAGCAAGCGTATCGATCGACAGTCTTCGCCGAGTTGGTGAGCTCCAGTGAACTGAAGGCCACGGCCCACGTAGTGTTGTCCCAGGATGACGACGAGTCTGGTGCGGATGCAGAGGTGATCGGTATCTGCTTTGACTCCGCTTCGGCAGAAGGTCTTGCCGACGAAGCTGCATCCGAAATGGTTAAACGCATCAACCAGTTGCTGGCCAATGACATGGGCGCCGATTTCGAACCTGTTTCAGTTACGCAGACTGGCCAGGAGCGCATCGTTTCCAATTCCAATGTCGGAATTCTGGGGGCTATTCGCATCAAGACTGCTTCGGTAAGCATCGAGGGGAACGGTTTCGGACTGCATGCCGTTACCTCGCCAATCATCCCGCTTGGGGTGGCCAGTTTGTAAACCAGCTGTATGCCCGGGCCAAGTGCCCGGGTTTTTTTTGCCCTCGGACCTTTGGGCTCCGAGGGGTCACACATGGCGTTGTACTGATATGCACTCATCCAGTATTATCAGTACACGTTACGTATCGAAAGGGCCTAGTCATGGATAGCCGTTCTTCACATTCTCTGATCATTCGCGTCGTGGTTGCTCTTGTCGTCGTAGTCATGGGCCTGCTGGCTACCATGGCTGTTGGCGCCGGCGTGGTGCAGATTTCCCCCCAGCTCATTTTTAAGGGCGTCTTCCTTTGTCTTGTCGGAGGGGCCCTGTACCTCATCATTCGCTCTTTCGTGGCCGCTCCTGTTGAGCTGGATGACCAGGTTGCTGCAGAACCGAACGGAAGCAAATAGATGTTCGACCTTCATGAAGGGAGCAGCGGTACCGAGGCGGCAGCCAACCTGAGCTCTCGCAATCTCTTTTTCGAATCGGCGGATAGCGGTTTGAGCAATGTTGCCTGGGCCCAGCTGATGGACCAGTTCCGCGACGAGCAGGGCTGGGCGGATACCCGGCTTAGCAAAGAAATTGGCATCAGCATCTCCATGATCCGCCAATGCCGAGTGCACATGCGCCCGTTGCCTCCTCCAGCGCGCATACGCACGCTGGGCGCGATGGGTGTGGAGGTGACCTTGTCGACTTTGCTCGCAGCATTGCCAGAGCCCATTCGGGAGGCAGTGGAGGCGGCCAATCAACAGTCACAGGTGGTCCGCGAGACATTGGTATACGGTTTCTTCGATCGCCTTGACGCCGGCGGTTCACCAGACCTGGTCAGTGCCTTCTTCGATGGTTTGGCAGCGATCTCTGGGCTGAGTGACAGTGAGCAGGCGTCCAGAATCGGCCTGTCACTGGAGGATTTCATTCTGATCCGCACGGGGCGTAAGCCCATCCCGTTTCGCGTCAAGATGGCTATATCCGGTGCTTACACGGCCAAGGAGCTTGGCCCCCTAATCCTGTCGCTGCTGCCGGCCGCCTAGGGAAGGGAAATTCACAGAATCAAGTGATCCATATCGTATACGTACGTGTTATGCTTCAGATCGATTCCGGTGGTTTTCGCCGGCAAAACTTCTGGAGGTGTCCATGGCGGCTCACATTACTGCTCCAACCAAGTGCCTTTGTGGGCACATTGATCTGTTCAGCTTTTCCTCTCCAGGGATGAGCGGGCGCCGGCAGGATCGCCTCTACGCCAACAGCACTCTCTGCGGGGATTGCAGCGCCCACATCCGCGACCTGGTTAAGCCCCAAGCAAAGGGCTTCTATAAGATCACTTTGCCCCAGCTGGTGGGCCGCCCTCGTTCTGTTTCCTGGGCCAATTCGCTCCGCGTGGCTCATATACGCTCTCTCGGTCCGATCATGGCCCGTCTGAAGTGCAGTACTGATCCAGTGGCAGTTGTGGCGCTGGCTGTCTTCGAGATGCTCTTCAAGATCACTGATGCCAACTTCTGGCTTTCGGGCAAGGATCAAGCTTTTGGCGCTGGCCACTGGGTGGTTTCGGAGATCGAGCATTTGATGCGCAAGCGTGACCTGTCCATGCACGAGAACTCCCGTTCGGCCTATTGCTACTGGAAGGCAATTAATCCCGCAGTCATCCACCAAGCCCGGCAGGAAGCGTCTGCGCTTCTGTCCTCGCCCCCAGTGTCGACGGGTGAGTCGCCGGCAGTTCAACCATCCCAAGCGCAACCCCCAGCGGGCGGCACCTCGGTGTTCCTCTGATCGGTGTCTCAGGTGAATTCGTGCAACTAGAGAACTCAATAGCGCACCAAGATGCAGCTGCGCTTGCTTCACCAGCTCCAGCCGACACCCCTTGCTGCGCGGTAATAGGGGGGTCGGTTGAATGCGCTGGATATGGTTTCGTGGCGAGCCAGGGGGCTATCGTTGGCCATAATGAGATGCCCCCTTGCCCTGCGTGCAATACCGTGTTGTTTCTGGCCAACGCGAAGAACCAGGCCTCTGCGCCTGCAGGAGCAGCCGGCAGCGACATGACAACAGAGCAGATCTGGCTGGATGCGCTCCGTGTGGCTCATCGGGAGAACCCAGGTGGCGTGCACGCGGCCTTGGAAGAGGTCGGTGAGGTGCATGTCAGGGTATCTGGGCCTGATCGATCGACCGCTGTTGTTCGTACTTACAACGCTCCATACCAGCTCAGTGAGACAGAGCTCGATGATGCGGCCGTCGACGCCATCGCGCTCAACATGAAGGTGAAGATGGCCAGGAACCGGGCGAAAGGCCGTGCTGGCTGGAATGAAGGCGATACATGCACAGCTGATTTCCTTTCGAAAGAGCTGCGCGAGCACGTAGAGAAAGGAGATCCGCTCGATGTCGCGATCTACGCGATGATGTTGAACCTTCGCGGAGAGGTCATCTCAGCGGCAGATTGCAGCGCCCACACATCAACTGAATGAGTAAGACCCCCCCCATGATCAAATTGACAAAGCTTGCCCTCCTGGCCATTGCGTCACTCAGCGCATGCAATGCCTCTGCTGTCGAACTGGTGCTTTCTTCCAATGCCACTGAAATCCCCCATGACCTGGTCAAGGAAACGATTTCAGCGCACCTGCCACGGCAAATCGTAGAGCTTGATGGCAGCTACAAACTTTACGCATACCTGGAGACGGCCGACTACCAGCCGGGAGAACGGCTTTACAGCTATTCAGTGCAGCTTCATAAACGGGTGGAGGAGGCTGGCACCGGTAAGGTCTATTGGGTTAGTACTGGCGGCATCCGCGGCCATGGTGTTGCCACCGTAGCGCAGGACACGATTCTGGCCAACCTGGGTAGTGATCTCGTGGCCGGCGCCAATTCTTTCAAGCTCGATCAGATGTAATGCCAAGGTAGGTAGGGAATCCCTGACAGCTCATTCTTACAGCGTGACAATAAAAATTCATAGGCGATACTATTCGGGTACGCGTACGCGTTATGTATCTGCAAGCCTAGTGAAGCTGTCAGCGTTGGAGCTCGATATGACTGCAAAACCACCTTTTCTTTTGTCTCTGTCAGGGGCAGTCGCACTGTCCCTAATCTCAACTGACTCGTTCAGTTTCAGTCTTGTGCCAGACCCGCCTTCGAGCGAACTGCCTACGTACCTGGCTGCATCTGCGGGGGCCATTTTCCTCCTCGGCGCCTGGTACAGGTTCAACCGGTACAGAACTACGGCACAAGTGGCAGAGCTGCGGATCCAGCGCCAACTACAGGCGCTTGAGAAGCTGGAGACCCAGGTCGGCCGAGCGGAACAAGTACTGTCCTTGGAGTGTGAATTCATGACGCACCAGGTGCGCACCGAGCTTCAAGATTCCCTGTACGCCATCACTACAGACACCATTCGGAACATGGGTGGGCTGCGCAGGGGGGAACTCATGACCGACAAGCAGTTCAGCAAGTTGATGGCGCGGTCTTATGAGCTTTTCAGCAGCCTGGAGAAAGCGCAGGCCAATGAGGTCACGCTCAGTCTGGATGATGATGTGCCACTGCTCATGCCAGAACGGGGCAATCCTCTACCTAAGCCGGTACCACAAAAGCGTCCTGATGCCCCCCTGACACTCCAAGCCCCCACGGCAACTGCGGCAGCGAGTATCCCGATTCCGGTGAAGCCGCGGCCGAAGGGCGCCAACGCAGACGCAGGGGAGTCGGATGGGGTGCCGGCGCTGGCAGTTACGTCAGCTCTCGTTCTGGGTGGTGCTCTGCTCTCCAGCAATGGGATGTTCTTGGGTGGTGATGATGCCCAAGAGTCAGGTCAGAACGACTCCCTGGATGATTGAGGCTTATGGAGAACTCCAAGCCCGCGCCTGGTATCGAAGTGTCCTCTGCTAGGCGCATCACTGACTCAAGCATGCAGGGCATCACCCGTGACAATCGCCCATCGAAGCCTTCTGATGCCGGCTGGCGTGTTCGACTGATGAAGGATGGGAAGTTTGTCGCCGATCGCCATTTTCGCGACCTAGCCTACCACGGCCGTTCCCGGGCGAAGCACGCAGCGCAATGCTATCGCGACGACATGGCCACAGAACACCAGATCCAGTTCGCCCAAACCGTGCACACTGATCTTGCGCACCAGCGCCATGCAGCAGGCCTGACTCAAGCAGCTATAGCCTCGATGCTGTCCGTGTCGCCCGGGCTGGTATCGAAATGGGAGAAGGGGGCCGATATGCCGGTTGCAGCTCGATCACTCTTCCGCGCTGCAGTGCAAGCTGAGTTGGTCGGCGACGCCCCGAGCCTGGCCGGTGCGGATATCAGGCGCATCAGGGCCGAGGTTCTAGGCTGGACACAAGCACAACTGGCCGATGCGCTGGGGTGGGCTTACGCCGCAGTAGGCTATTGGGAAAGAGGACAACGGCGGATACCAGGCTGGGTCCAGGTGTACATGAAGGCGATCGACGAGGGCCGTGTCAGTGGCAAGCAGTGAGGATGTTGGTAGCAGTTCAACAATTGACGGGGCGATCAGCCAGTGGAGGCAAGTGAAGCCCTTGCACCTACGCCTCCCGATCGTCTTTTCAGATGGTACTCAACTTGCCCGCTTCGCAGTCGACTGCGGCCAGTGCCGGCGTAGTTTGAACGGACATTTGGTGAGGGGTGAGATCAGACCTCAGCCGGGCGATCGCTTCGAGCTGGTTGGGCTTGCTGCCTGTGAGGCATGCGCGTCGTTCACCCGATTCGCGATCATGTGTACGGGGTCATCCGGTTCGGTGCGGCTTGAGTTGTCAGCTGCTGGGCAATTGAAGCGGCATGAGGTGCACACAACTTGGTGGACGAAGTTGAGGGCCATTTTTCGATAGGCAAAAAAAACCCCTACATCAAGTGTAGGGGTAGCCTGGAAGGCATGGTTAGTCCTCAGTAGTTTTGAGGTTGAGCTCTTGCTCAGTGGACGGGTTTACGTTCAGTTTTTTCTCTTCCTCTTCCGCCAGGCGGAATTGTTCGAGAATATCTTCAAGCCGCTTTTGGTTTTCCGGGGAAAGCTGGCTGAAGCCTTTGTCTTGCCGAATCTCTAGGATTGCCGTTTTCATCGTTGGTGCTGCGTTGGTGATTGCCTTCTTGATGACCTTGCCTGGTACAAAACGAGGCATCAGCTTCTCTGTTCTGCCGCCTGCAGCAGCTGAACGGGCAAGGCCTTGCTCGATCACTTGCAGAGCTTTGGGACCATGCTCTTGAAGTATCTGAACTGCCAGCGTGAAGGAAACCACTTCGTCGCGGACATAGTTCCTGATCTCGATAGGTCCGTTGATCATCAAGAGGTAGTCCGAAACCTGGGCGGGCCAGAGATTCAGTTTTTTGGCGATCGCGGTATGGTCATCGGGGTGGAAGCGGGTCATGCGTTTGCAAACGACTGCGGTCGCATACGGGCTAAGCGGTGAACCATTGTTGCTGATCACGAGGTCTGCCGTCATGTCCTCTTCAGAACAATCATCTGCAGCAATGATGCAAGGAATGGTTGGAATGCTTTCACCGTCAGCGATCGCTTCCAGCGTGGCTTCAAGCCGCTGATGGCCACGCTTCAGACAAATAGACTGCCCGCCATTTTCATCGCGACGGATGATGACCGACAGAGCGGAATCCTTTTTAAAACCATTGTCTTTGATTGACTGCTTCAGCTTTTGAACGTTGGCCAGGTAGGCGGCATTGCGCTCCCTGACATTGTATCCCGGGATGACCTTGATGGTGCTTGGCGCCACATTCCACAGGTCGCCGGCGGTAAATTTCTTTTTTCCATCACCTTCTTCCATTGCCTTCTTGATGTTGCCAGTGGCGATGATCATGCGGAAATCCAGATCCATCTGGTGTTCGGTGCTGCTGTTTTCGACGGCTGCGGTCATGGCGGTGCCCTCCTGAAGGGTCAGTGATCGTTGAACTTGCTAACAGAGATGACTGACACCTGCGCATAACCCAGATTTGCCGACACCAGCCATCCGGACAGATATGCTACCTGTCTGGCGCGGCAATAATACATAACGCGTACGCATACGCGAAAGGTATTTCTTAAAGGATTGCTGCGTTACCTGCGCTCAACTACCCAGATCGTAGAGCGCTGCGCGGCATCGAGTTGCCCCGTGGCGGTGGCTCCGTCGACAAGGGATAACTTGATACCGACTGAGCTGCGGATGGTGTCTTCCAGATGGTCAAGGCCCGATTCTGTTTGGTAGGGAGACATGGCCACCTCGATTGCACCCGTCACCTTAAACAACTCACAGCCAGGGCTGTGGTTGTTCGCTCCAACGCGAGTGATGGTCAGGTCACGGATGGCACCATTCGTAATAGCGAGACTCATTGCCTCAGGACCTTGTCCGAAGATGCACAGACTTGCACTGACTAGCCCATTCAGTTCATCTCTCGATCGACAAGCGTCGACTGAAATGATTTTCTGGAAGGTAGCAGTGAACCCTGGCCAGGTGTCAGGGGGGGAAATTTTTCCGTGTTTTGATGACCAGACGGGATGATGGCTGACCATGACTCTTGTCACGTGGTCGAGGCTTTCCGCAAACGACCAGTGCTGGTCGGCGCCGGCACGAACTTTCGCAACTTGCCACTGGGAGCGAAACGCCCACAGCTCAAGGGAGGACGATTCGTCGATCTTGTAGAAATCACATTTGCTTTGAGCGTGGGTCAGCGCTGGCGCCATGACGGCATCACCATGCCATTCAAACTGGTCGAGGTTTTTTAACCTCTGATTCCCGTGCCAATACGAAAGCTCGACAGTGACCTGGGAGAACCACTTAACCGCTGAGGTGCTGGCGGCCGGCAGATGGGCGGGGGAAGAAATGCCTTGCTGGGGCTGGCTCGTGAGCATGGTTAGTCCCTCATAGTTTTGACGCGTGAATGATACATGAACACATACGCCACCTGTATCGTAATGCCATCGCTACATTTGGTGGACGAAAAAAACCGCCCTCGAAGAGGGCGGCTGGGTATGGTCAGTTTGTAGCTGAGGCTGCTGGCGCAGGCAGAAGCTCCTCTACAGCTGCGCCGGCGAGGGCTGCTTTCACCATGCTGTTGATGACGTCAGCGGTAGTGCCCGGCTCTGTTCGTTGGATGCAGGTGCTGTATGAGAACAGCAGTTGCTCTCCGATCAGGGGGATGCCGTTTTCGTCGGGGTCTTTCTCGTGATCGAACGTCCCGCAACCATTACCGATCTTCAGCTTAAGGGCTGCAGAGTTTGCACAATAGGCCGGGTCGCAGATGCCGCGAACGTCAAAGCGAATGCAGAATGCTTCTGCAAATGCGCGGATCTTCGGCGGTACGTTGTAGCTCTTGAAGGCCTCCTCGAAGAAGCTTGGGTGCACAGCTGGGCGTTGAGAGGTAGCGTCGAGGGAAGTGGTGGTCATGAATCATCTCCTGGTGGGTTGAACTTGCACCAGGAGATGCAGAGCAGGGTTCTGTAAATCTAGAGGGCGAGGGTGATAGCAATAATGGTCAAAAGCCCTATGCCCATGAGGACCTTCCTGTTCCGGTCATCAAAGTAGATCCCACGGCGGTTCAAGAAATGTTCGACGATCGTCCACCCGTCCATTGGGGGCAAGGGGATGATATTAGTCGCTGCTAGGAGGATCGAGCCCTGGGCCGCGACAAGCGTCGGCCAGTTCGGCGAGACGTAGTTAATACCGAAAAACAGCAGGCCGGTCGCCAGCGAGATGAGTGGGCCGCCTGCAGCAATGATCGCCCGGCGGTCTGAGGGCGCCTTTTCATAGTCGGTACTGACCACATAGGCCCAAAGCGGAATCAAACCGATTTCATGAATGATCCCGGATTTTCGGAACGAGAAAAGCTTATATCCGCCAATAATGAGTTTGTCAGGCTTAATGCCAAACCGCTGCATCGGTATTAGATGCCCGGCTTCGTGGATCAAAAGCAAGAACACGAGCATCAGCCAAATGACGAAAAAGGCGATGGCGAACATCCCGATGGTTACCAGTGCGTCAGGCAGCATGGTTTTCATTCCTAGAACATGATGCAGTAATTCTTTAGCAAAGCTTCAAAACGTTCAAGTCAATATCCGGATATTTGTCTTGTCCTGTGTACTGCACAGTACAACTACAGGCCAGATGGTAATACAGGTCCGTGTGCGTCATTACAGATGGTTATGAAACTACTCTGGTGAAGTATGAATACTTGTTTTCAGCTTGCGGCTTACGCTCGAACTCAATGGGCGCTAGCCCTACTACTCATGAAATCTCCGGAAACCACTCAACTAGCAGCCAGCGCATTTCAAGATGCAAAGGATGCTGCCTGGGGATATGGCTGGGGGGCTTCTGAAACCCCTCATGCACTCCTGTCTGATGTCCCGGAACTGTTGAACGCTTTCAATGAAGGCAAAACTGCGCTTCAGCAAGATATGAAACTTGCTGGCTGATACTAACTTTCAAAGGAACACCGATCATGAGCAGCACTGAAGTAAAAGCTAATCAACCAGCCCTTGCATTGTTCGCAGTTACTCTGAATTGGGGGCAGCAGGATGAGGGGACATATTCCGAATATGCCTTTGCAGTTTCTCAAAATGAAGCCTGCTTCAAAGTAGCTGAGTCGATGGCAGAGCAGCGTGAGTATATCGACGAACTGGAAACCCCAGAGGAAAAGCGAGAATGGATTTCTGGCCGAGCCTGGGACCTCGCAGATTGTCACTTGGTTGAGGACAGTTTGGCTTCTGATCTGGTAGCACTGTACGGCGACGTTCTCTTCCCTGATGGCGTTAAGCGCTCGATCGATATGACTGAATTGCGAGCTTTGATCGTTGAGCATCGTCACCGCCTGGTACCACCAGTTGAAGTCACACAGGTTGAGCAGTTGGCATTCCACTCTGTTGAGTCGGGCTTCTGCCGGGTCTACTACAAACGGCCGAAGGGCACTTTGTGCTGCTTCCAGTTGGACACGCGTAACTCCTTCAAGCTCTACCACTGTTCGCGTGATGGTGAGCCAGAACATGAGATCAGTCACGAGAACAAGGCGGTTATCACCTTGCCTGAAGACAATGGCTGCTCTCTAGTATCCAGCTTCCGCACATGGTGGGAGCAACAGAACAGGCAGTCAGCTGCCTAACACCAATGATCCCCGGCCACTCTTCGGAGTGGCTTTTTTTTGCCTCACGATAACCACCCAC
>NZ_JAAMQM010000026.1 GCF_013523055.1 Pseudomonas capeferrum
GGCTGGTACCCGAGGAAGCCTATCCGTTCGTGGTGGACATGGAGCTGGTACGCACTCTGTCACCGCGCGTGCAACAGATCCTCGGCTTCCGCTCCTTTACCGCCGACCTCTACGGCCTGCCGGGCCTTTGGCAGGTGAACTACGAGGAAATCGCCGACTACATCGGGCTCAATACCCCCCGCTGATGCCTGCCTCAGGATGCCTGAGGCCTCCCCCTCCTTAACCCTACACTGAGGTCAACCATGCCCGCATCGAAGAAACCCTCTGTCAGCGTCCTGGGCCTTGGCGCCATGGGCAGCGTGCTGGCCCGCACCCTGCTGCAGGCCGGGGTGGACGTCACCGTGTGGAACCGCAACCCGGAACGCGCCAGCGCTCTGGTGCACGAAGGTGCCCGCCAGGCGGCCAGTGCCAGTGAAGCGATCCAGTCCACCGCACTGAGCATCGTCTGCATGATCGACAAGGCAGCGGCGCTCGGTGTGCTGCAGGCCCTAGAACCGAGCCTGAGCCTCAGCGGCAAGACCCTGGTCAACATGAGCACCGGCACCGTGGACGACGTGGCCCTCACCGCTGCCTGGGTGGGCCGCCGCGACGGCCGCTACATCGACGCCGGCATCATGTGCTACCCCAAGGAAATCGGCGGCGCCACCACCACCATCCTCTATTCCGGCGACACCGACGCCTACCATGCCCATGGCCAGACCCTGAAGCTGCTGGCGGGCAACCCGAAATTCCTCGGTGCCGATCCTACCGCCTGCACCCCGGCCTACCTGGCCCTGTATGCCTTCTACTTCGGTTCTTTCGCCGCCTGGCTGGAAGGCGCGGTGCTGGCCTCCACCGCCGGCGTTTCGGCCGAGGCCTTCAAGACCCTGTCGCCGATCATGACCGACATGCTGGTGGAAGGCATCAACACCGCCGCCGCGCGCATCAGCGCTGGCAACTACAGCGGCGAACAAGCCACGGTCGATGTGCACGTGGCCGGCCAGGAAGTGGTGCTCGATGCGTTGGTGCGCGCCAAGGCGCCCCATGCCAGCACCGACGCCTACCTGACGTATTGCCGCCAGGCCCAGGCCGCTGGCATGGGCGAGTGGGACATCGCCGCCCTGTTCAAAGCCATGCACCCCTGAAACCCGCTATTCCCGGAGCGCCCTATGCATACCGCCCCCAAACGCATTGCCATCATCGGCCTTGATCACGTGGGCAGCACCATCGCCCGTACCTTGGCCAACCAAGGGTTCGAAGTCGCCGGGCTGGATCCGCTGCGCGCCAACCAAGTGTTGCCGTGCGAGGGTTTCAGGCTGGTGCGTAATCTGGAACAGGCCATCGATAGCAGCGACGTGGTGATCACCTGTTTCCCCGATCAGTTGCTGATAAACGCCCGCCTGTGCAGCCCCGAGACCACCTTCGGCCTGCACGGCAAGGCGCTGATCAGCTTCAACACCTCCCAGACCCGCCCTGCGGCCTCGGCGCGCTCCATGGGCGAATGGGCGCGCAGCGAGCACATCGACTACCTGGAGATCAGCTTGCACAGCGATGCTGAAGCGATCGGTCAGCAGGCCTGCGAACTGCAGTGCTCGGGGCCGTTGAAGGCCTATCAGCGCCTGCAACCCCTGTGCCGCACACTGGGGCCGGCCTTGACCTACCTGGGCAGCGATTGCGGCGCCACGCTGGAGGCTTGACCCCTACCTCTTCACCCCTCCCCTGACCGCGAAGCCTGTCCCCGCTGCCGACACGCTGCAGGGACCTTCCGTTTATCGCAATTAATAGCGCCAGCATACATCTGTCACTTGACCTAGGTCATATGACCGTATTTAATCGGTCGCATGACCTAGGAAGTGCAGAGACACTTGCCCTGCGTCAGTTTCTAAGCACTACCTACCTGATAGACCAACAACAAAACCGGGCGTTGAAGCACAGCCCCGAAAAGGTCAGGAGATAAAAATGAGGTCGAAGACCCGTATCGGATCCGTGGTATTACCATGCCCGATGATGCTTGACGCTGCTCTTGCTGGTTACCTGTTGCGACCACCCCCCGGCCTGCCCACGCCACCCCTGAATGTCCGAATGAAGCGACGCGGATGATCCGCCGCCACGGCGCGATCGCACGCGGTCACATTGGCTTGGCTACACCGTGAGGGCAGTACGATGGGACATATCGAAACCACACCAATCACCTTGGATGATAAGGTCTTCTCCACTGCGGAAATCCTCGCGGCGGCCGGCCTGATCGGCAGTGACGAGCAGTTAAGCGAATGCCTGGCCGCAGGGGCCATGTCCTTGGCCGACTTGGCCAACCCGCTGACCAAGATCTCGCTCAACCAGCAGGCTTTGATCAACGCCGCGTTCAATCGCGTCACAGGCAACTCGCTGTTGAGCCTGCAGGTGGGCAAGCGCTTGCACCTTACGTCCTACGGCATCGTCGGTTTTGCCATGCTCAGCAGCGCCACGCTGCGCGATGCGCTGGAAACCGCCAGCCAATACGGCTTGCTGATCAACCTGAAGATGGGCCTGCAACTGCACGTCGAAAATGACAAGGCCGTACTGCAGCTGAGCGACCAATACGGACTGATCAGCCCTGAGAACAGCTTCTGGTACCACCTGGAAGTGTCGAAGCTGCTCACCCTGCTCCAAGACATCCTCGGCCGCGACTTCACCTGCGACGGTATTGAACTGGCCGGAGAGGCGACCGCTCAGCAGCGAGCCGATATCCAGGCCAGCTTTGGTGTGCCGGTGCGTTTCGATCGCGAGCGCACGGCCATTCGCCTGGCGGCGCATTGGCTGGACAGCAGACTGCCGCAGTCCAACAGCATTACCCACAGCAGTTGCAAGACCGACTGCAAGGCACAGTTGCAGGAGATTGTGCAGAAATACGATATCAGCTACCAGGTGCAGAATCTGCTGCTCAATTCCGGCGACTGCATTGCCTCGCTGTCAGAGATTGCCGATCACCTGCACCTGTCGCCGCGCACCCTGCGCCGCCGCCTCGACGCCCTGGGCACCTCGTACAACGCCTTGCTGGTGGAAGTGCGCAAAAAGCTCGCCATCCGCTACCTGCTGAACACCCCCATGACCACCGAGGCGATCTCCGAGCAACTGAACTACAGCGACGCCGCCAACTTTCGCCATGCCTTCAAACGCTGGACCGGGCGCTCGCCGCGCGAATACCGCGTGCTGAACAATGGCGGCAAGTACGCCTCACGCTTTGCCCAGTCTGCCGCCTACGGCATGGCCTGAACGCCCGAGCATCACCTACCGGTATCGACCTCTTCCACGAACAAGGGCTCGATGCCGGTATTATTCTGCAGCGCCCATTCAATCTGAAGCGGAGCCATTAGATGGACATGAATCTGGCTGGAAAAGTGGTTGTCATCACCGGTGCCAGCACCGGCCTTGGCCGTGGTATTGCCTTGCGTCTGGCCGAAGAAGGCGCCAACCTTGTGATTGGCGACATCAACGAAGCCAGCAACCCTGGCGGTTTCGATGAACAACCCGAGCTCACCACGGCCGCGCTGATTGCCGAACGTGGCGGGCGCGCGATCTTCCAGCGCTGCGACGTCACCCGCAGTGCCGACCTGACCGCCCTGGTAGACGCTGCCACGCGCGAATTCGGCCGCATTGACGTGATGATCAACAACGCCGGCGTGTACCGTGATGGCAAGCTGATCCACGATTTCAGCGAAGAAGAGTTGGACCTGTGCCTGAACGTCAACGTCAAAGGCAGCTTCTTCGGCTCCCAGGCAGCCGTGCGTGCCTTTCTGCAGCAGGGCGGCGGCGGCAATATCATCAACCTGGTCTCCACCGCCGGCCTGGGCGGGCACCCGTGGCAGTCGGTGTACAATATTTCCAAGGCCGCGCAGGCCAACATGACCCGCTGCCTGGCCATCGAATACGGCCACGAAGGCATCCGCGTCAACGGTATCTGCCCTACCTACGCCAAGACCGCGCTAACCCGCGCGCTGATGGAGCAGCCTGGCTACGTGGATGACTTCAGTGAAAGCATCCCGCTCAAGCGCTGGGGCGAGATCAGCGACGTGGCCGACCTGGCGGTATTCCTGGCGTCCGACCGGTCCAGCTACATCCATGGCGCCTTGGTACGCATCGATGGTGGTGAAACGCTGTCGCGCTATTCCGTTTAAATAGCGGCGCTCTGACGCAGCCTTCGGCAGCTGCTGTGGCGCTCCTTTAGGATCGGGTGGCTGGCCACCCGGTTCTACCCGCGAAGGCCACACCGCCGAGGATTTGACGGACCGCGGCAGCCTTTTCACGGAGGAGCCCGCTCCCACAGAAAACAGTCGCTGTCGCTGCTACGGCGGGGATCGCGCAGCAGCTGCCGCAGGCTGCCTCAGGGCCTCAGGCGGTCGATCAGAGGGAATTCACCAAATGGCCGCCGTCCACGGCCAGGGTGGCACCGGTCATGAAGTTGCCGGCTTCGCTGGCGAGCAGCAGCAAAGGGCCGTCCAGTTGCTGCAGCTGCCCCAGCTTGCGCATGGGCACCGCCGATTTGATGTACGCCTGGCCCTTCTCCGAGTTGAAATAACTGTCATTCATTTCCGTCTGGAAATAGCCGGGGGCGATGGCGTTGACGCGGATGCCGTACCGCGCCAACTCCAGCGCCAATGCCTTTGTCAGCTGTAACACCCCCGCCTTGGCCGCGCAGTAGTGGCTCAGACCATTGCCAACCCGCTCGCCGAGTATGGAAGCTATGTTGATGATGCTGCCGCCCTGCCCGGCCTTGGCCAGGCGCTGAGCCGCACACTGGGCCACGCGCCACACGCCGTCGAGGTTGGTGGACAGCATGGTGCTCCAGTCACCCTCGCTCACCTCCAGCGCCTTCACCGCGCCGCCGACACCCGCGTTGTTGACTACCACGTCGATGATGCCGAACGCGCGTTCGGCGGCATCGAACGCCGCCTCCACGCTATCGCGCGAGGTGACGTCCAGGGCAACCGCCAGTACCTCGCCGCCCTGCTCGCGCAAACGCCCGGCCAGCGCCTGCAAGCGTTCCTGGCGTCGCGCCGCGATCACTGTCCGCGCGCCGGCGGCGCTGACCACTTGGGCAAAGTGCTCGCCCAACCCGCTGGAAGCACCGGTCACCAGCACCACCTTGCCCTGCAAAGAAAACAGTGTATTCATCACAACACCTCAAACAGGCCGGCGACACCCATGCCGCCGCCCACACACATGGTAATGACGACGTACTTCACGCCGCGCCGTTGCCCCTCCAGCAAGGCGTGCCCGACCATGCGCGCACCGCTCATGCCATAGGGATGGCCAATGGCGATAGCGCCGCCATTGACGTTAAGCCGTTCGTTAGGGATCCCCAGTTTGTCTCGACAGTAGATCACTTGGCAGGCAAAGGCCTCATTGAGTTCCCACAGGCCAATGTCCTCCATCCGCAACCCATGCTGGCGCAGCAATTTCGGTATCGCGAGTACCGGGCCGATGCCCATTTCCTCTGGCGCCAGGCCCACCACGACGACGCCACGGTACGCACCGATGGGTTCCAGATTGCGCCGTTCGGCCATACGCCCATCCATTAACACGCAGGCACTGGCGCCATCGGACAGTTGGCTGGCGTTGCCAGCGGTGATGCTGCCGCCTTCAACCACGGACTTGAGTTGCGCCAGGTCCTGTCGCTGGGTATCGGGGCGGTTACCCTCATCCAGGTTAAGGGTCACTGGTTGCAGGCTGACCACGCCAGTGGTCTTGTCCTGCACCGCCTTTGTGGTGCTGACCGAGATGATTTCATCCGCGAACAATCCAGCCTGCTGAGCAGCGGCAGTGCGTTGCTGGGATTGCAGCGCATAGGCATCCTGCTGTTCGCGACTGATGCGGTAACGCTTGGCAACCCACTCCGCCGTCTGCAGCATCGGCATGTAGGCATGGGCGGCATGCTGCTCCACCCGCGGGTCGCGCTCGGCGAACGCCCATTCCATGCTGCGCGCCTGCACCGCGCTGATGTTTTCCTGGCCGGCGCCAATGGCCACGCGCATGCCGTCATAGATGATCTGCTTGGCCGCCGTGGCAATAGCCATCAGCCCCGACGCGCATTGGCGGTCGATGGTCTGCCCGGCCACGCTCAGGGGCAGGCGGGCCGCCAACGCGCTCATGCGCCCCAGGTTCCAGCCCGCCGTGCCACCGGGCATGGCGGTGCCCATGACCAGATCCTCGACTTCACCAGTCTCGATACCGGCCCGCTCAACCGCAGCGGCAATGGCCAGCGCCGCCATGCTCGGTGATTTGAGCATATTGAACGCCCCCCGGTACGCCTTGGCGATAGGTGTGCGGGCAGTTGAAAGAATGACAGCGCTCGACATGGTTGCCTCTCCTTGCAAGGGCCTTCAAAGGCGCTGAATATGAGTGTGCTGCCCGGCCACCAGGCGCTGCAGTAACGGGGCCGGCTGGAACCACATCTGGCCGTAGTCGCCCAGCTGCTCGCGGTAGTGTTCAATACCTGCGAGCACCCGTTGCAACCCCAACTGCTCGGCGTAATACAGTGGCCCACCGAGCCAGGCGGGAAAGCCGTAGCCATTGATCCACACCAGGTCGATATCGCCCCCGCGCTGGGCAATGCCCTCATCCAGCAACTGCACGCCTTCATTGATCAACATGAACAGGCAGCGATCGTGGATTTCCTCATTGGATACCGTCCGGCGGGCAATACCCAGTTCGTTGGCCAGCACCTCGGCGCAAGCGACCACTTCGTAGTCCTCGATGCGCTCGCGGCCGTTGTAGCGGTAGAACCCACGGCCAGTCTTCTGCCCATGGTGCCCTTGGGCATACAACTCGTCGGCCAGCTTGCAGTAGCTGGGGTCATGGGCGATCGCGTCACGGCGCGATTCCCGCACCCGATAGCCCACATCGATACCAGCAAGGTCGTACATCGACAGCACGCCCATGGCCAGGCCCAAGTCGGTGAGCACGCCATCGACCTGCGCCGGAGTCGCACCTTCCAGCACCAATCGGTGCGCCTCGCGTGCATAGGGTTCAAGCATGCGGTTGCCGATAAAACCGAAGCACACGCCCGACACCACGGCAATTTTGTCGATGCGCCGTGCCAGGTCCAGGGTGGTGGCAAGCACTTGCGCCGAGGTTTCCCGGCCGCGCACCACTTCCAGCAGGCGCATGATGTTGGCCGGGCTGAAGAAGTGCAGGCCGATCACGTCCTGGGGCCTGCGAGTGACCGCCGCAATCAGGTCCACGTCCAGGGTCGAGGTGTTGGTGGCCAGGATCGCGCCGGGTTTGCATACCTCATCCAGAGTGCGGAAGACGTTCTGCTTGATCGCCAGGCTTTCGAATACCGCCTCGATCACCAAATCGGCCTGGGCGATGTCCGCATATTCCAAGGTGCCGGTGATCAACGCCATGCGTTCATCCAGTTGCCGGGGGCTCAACTTGCCGCGCTTGACCGCGCTGTCGTACTGCTGGCGGACATGGGCCAGGCCACGGTCCAGTGCTTCGCCCTTGAGTTCGAGCAGGGTGACCGGGATGCCGGCGTTAGCGAAATTCATGGCGATGCCACCGCCCATGGTACCGGCGCCGATGACCGCCACGCCCGCCACCGTACGACGCGCAGTGTGCTTGTCGATACCGGGCACCTTCAGAGCCTCGCGCTGGGCAAAAAATTGATAGCGAAGCGCGGCCGATTGGGGCGACGACTCCAGCTGGGCGAACAGCACCTGCTCCTTGGCCAGTCCTTCTGCCAGGCTACCCTCGCACGCTGCGCGCACCGCTTCCAGCGCCAACTGGGGAGCCAGCTGGCCGTGCCAGCGCCGAGCGTGGCGGGTAGCATAAGCGCTAAAGAAATCCGCCGGCAGGCCTTGGGCAGGATTGGCATGGGGCCAAGGGCGCTGGGCGGGGGCCGGGGTTTCCAGCAACGCGCTGGCGAAGTCCACAGCAGCTTCCAGCAGCGTATCGGCATTATCGACCAAACGATCTACCAGGCCCAGCTCCAGCGCCTTGGTCGCCGTAACCGGCTCGCCTGAGATGATCATGTCCAGCGCTGCCTGGGCGCCGATCAGGCGCGGCAGCCGCTGGGTACCACCTGCACCGGGCAACAGGCCAATGCGGGTTTCCGGCAAGCCCAGGGTCGCGCCTTGCGTGCAGAGGCGATAACCGCAGGCCAAGGCGGTTTCCAACCCGCCGCCCAAGGCAACGCCGGAAATAGCCGCGATCACGGGCTTGGGCGATTGCGCCAGGCGCTCCAGCAGACTGGCCAAGCCAGGCGTTTCGAAGGCGGCCGGGGTGCCGAATTCGTTGATGTCGGCGCCGGCGCTGAACGCTCGCCCCTGGCCGTGGATGACCAAAGCCTGAACCTGGGGATCGGCCAGGGCTTGCTCGAAGGCCTCGGCCAACGCCTGGCGCAGGGCCTGGCCCAGGGCGTTGACGGGGGGACGCGACAGGCCGATCAGGGCCACGCGGCCGTCACGGCGGTAATCAATCAGTGCAGTCATGAGCAGGTTCCAGAAAACGTTGGAGGATCAGAACCAATGGCTCTGCATGTCGTGGCAGGCGCTGTTGCCAGCGCACAACAGGTGGGCGATGCCGGGCAGCGGCGCCAGCTCCCACTCCAGGTAGTAGCGCGCGGTGTGCAGCTTGCCGCGGTAGAAGTCCGCCTCTTCACCCACTGCCCCTTGGCTTAGAGCCGACTCGCCGAGCATGGCCTGACGCAGCCACACCCAGCCCACCAGCACGCGCCCGAACAGATCCAGGTAAGCGGTGGCGTTGGCCAGGCCACGATCCGCATCCTCGGCCACCTGTTGCTGCAACGCAGCGGTGACCTCGCCCAATATCGTCATGCCCTTGGCCAGGTGACGGCCCAGCGCCTGGCACTCACCCAACCGTTCCGCCTGCGCCAGGCTGTGCTCGACCTGCTCCAGGAACAGCGCATATCCGCGGCCGCCCTTGAGACCCAGCTTTCGTCCCAACAGGTCAAGGGCCTGGATACCCTCGGTGCCTTCATGAATGGGATTGAGCCGGTTGTCCCGGTACAGCTGCTCCAGCGGGTACTCGCGGGTATAGCCGGCGCCCCCGAGAATCTGGATACCCAGGTCCGAGGCCACCAGGCCATAACGCGAGGGCCAGGTCTTGACCATGGGCGTGAGCAAGTCCAGCAATTGCGCCGCGTCGTCCCGGGCCTGCGCGGTGGGCCCGGTATGGGCATCCTCCACCAGGCTGCTGGCGTACAGGCACAGCGCCAGTGAACCCTCGGCATACGCCTTCTGCATCAAGAGCATGCGGCGCACATCAGCGTGGGCAATGATCGGGACCTGGCGCGTGAGCGGATCCTTGCAGCTGGACAGGCGACCCTGGGGTCGTTCGCGGGCGTAGTCCAGGGCATGCAGGTAGCTCTGGTACGCCAGGCTCGCGGCCCCCAGTCCCACGCCGATCCGCGCTTCGTTCATCATCTGGAACATGTAGCCCAGGCCCTTGTTGGCCTCGCCCACCAGGTAGCCCACCGCCCCGTTGCCCTCACCGAAACTCAGCACGGTGGACGTGGTGTTGCGGTAGCCCATCTTGTGCAGCAGCCCGGCCAGGGCAACGTCGTTGCGTGCGCCCAAGGCACCATCGGCGTCGACGTTGAACTTGGGCACCACGAACAGCGAAATGCCTTTCACCCCCGCTGGAGCTCCCTCAATACGGGCCAGCACCAAATGCACAATGTTTTCCGTGAGTTCATGGTCGCCCCCAGAGATGAACATCTTCTGTCCGAACACTCGGTAGGTACCGTCTTCAGCCACTACGGCGCGGGTACGCAGGTCCCCCAGCGCCGAGCCCTGACCCGGCTCAGTCAGGGCCATGGTGCCGCTGAAGCGGCCGGCGAACAGGGCTGGCAGAAAACGCTGTTGCAGTGCAGGCGAGGCAAACGTCTTGATCAGATTCGCCGCGCCGATGCTCAGGAACGGGTAACCCGTGGTGGCGATATTGGCGGCATTGAAATAGGCCATGCAGGCGCGCAGCAGTACTTCGGGCAACTGCAGACCACCGTCGTCGACGTCATGGTGTGCCGCCAGGAATCCCGCCTCGGCAAACGCATTCCAGGCTGCCAGGGTTTCAGGGATCAGCGTCACCCGCTCGCCATCGAAAATGGGCTCGTTCTGATCGGCCTTATGGTTGTGCGGGGCGAAAAAGTCGGCCGCCACCTGGCGCGCCGTAGCCAGGGTGGCGTCGAACACCGCGCGGTCGTGCTCGGCGTAACGCTCACGCTCAAGCAGGGCCTGGGTGTCGAGAAATTCGTAGAGCAGGAAATTGAGATCGCGTTCGTTGAGCAACATAAAGGTAAATCCCGCCGTGAAAGTCATGAGCGAAAACGACCATCATGTTGTATCAGCGCCCGCCCCGGGCTGCGTCGAACCGGGGGTGGAGTTTGGGATGGATTCTGCGCCAGCCGCGGGTGGAGGCGGTGCCGGTCAGCTCAACAGCCCGACACTGCGCGCCTTGCGCAGGGCTTCGTCGCGGTCGTTGACCTCCAGCTTGCGGAACAGGTTGTTGATATGAGTCTTGACCGTGCTCAGGCTGACAAACAGCGACTCGGCGATTTGCGCGTTGCCCTGACCACGGGCCATGCGCTGCAGCACCTCGCGCTCACGGCGAGTGACCGGTTCAAACAGACGCTGGGCCGCCTGCGACGGTTTCAACAGCGAGGGCAGCAACTGCTGCAATTGTTGCCCATCAGGTAGCGCGCGCTGCAGTTCATACTGTTTGCGTGCCTCCGGCGCCAGCAGTTGCTGGAACAGATCGCTCAAGGCCGCGCCTTCGAAATGCAGCAGATGGCCAAACTGGTACTCGCAGGCCAGGGCCACGGCCTCATCCAGCAGGTGCATGGCCTGTGGCTGGTCATGCTGGTCCAAGGCCACGCTGGCCCGCAGCAGCAGGATATCCAGGCGCAGCCGATGATGCTGTTGTTCCTGCGCCAATTCATCCAGTGCGCGCAACCGCTGGGCCACGACCGCCCGCTGGCCCAGATGGCGCTGCACCCAGGCGTAGGCCAGCAACTCGTCGGGCTGCAGGTCTTCGCCATACCGCTGCTTGCACCAGTGCCACTCATGCAGCCAGTCCAGCAGGAAAGCCTGGTCACCCTGGCGCACCGCGTGCCGTACCCGCCACGCCCCCGCCAGGCGGTACACCCGCCACTGGCCGAAGTCGCGGGCAAGGCGCCGAGCCTGTTCCCATTTGGCCACGGCGCGGGGCGAATCACCCAGCGCGTCGAACAGGCAGGCTTGATGATGGAAAATCAAGGCCAGCGCCGCGCTGTGGGGGAAGTCCATGGCGATCTTTTCCGCCTTGGCCAGGCTCAAGGCCGCGGCGCTCAGGGCGTTACGCTGCATCAGCACCAGGCCTTGGCCCAGGTGCAGGAAGGCATCGTAGAAGTTACCCGCAGCCTTGCCGGTTCCGGGTGCCAGGCCACCGTCAAAGAAGCGCCAACGGGCCTTTTCGGTCTGGCCCTGAGCCAGCTCGATCAACCCCGCCTGCAGATGCAGCCGATGGGTGTAGCCCTTGAAGCCAAGCGCCGATAACTGCAGCAGGGCCTGGTCGTTCTGCTGCCGGGCGTCCTCCAGACGCCCCAACGCCGCCAGGCAGCCGGCGCTGTTGGCATGCAGGATGGCCGTGGCAGCGTTGGCCTGGGGGTAGCGCTCCAGGGCGATGCGCACCACGTCCACGCCATGACGCAGGTTGCCGCCCAGCCAGGCCAGGTGGCTGCGCAAAAAGGCGATGGTCTGCATGACCCGCTCCGCCGTTGGGCCGCCCAGGCGCTTCAGCGCACCGATGCAGCTGCGGGTGCGCTGGATATCATTGGTCACGATCAGCGCCGAGGCTTCGGTCATGGCCAGGTTCAGATGGTCTGCCTCGCTGTCACGCAGGGTATGGCGAAGGAAATCGACGATGGCGTTGATCTCGCCTTCGCGCAGCAGGTCGAAGGTGTGCTGCTCCACCGTGCGCAGCAACGCCTCGGTGTTTTTCGCCCGGCCGTACTGGGCCACAGCCTGGGCATAAAAGGCATTGGCCAGCAACCAATCCGCCGCGCGCTGATGTAGGTGTAGCAGTTGCTCGGGATTGCGCCGACGCAACCGCTGCAGCGCGGTCAGGCGCAAGGCGGGGTGGTATTGATAGCGCAGCCGCTCGCCCACTCGATCCTCGATGAACAGGTCCAGTTGCAGCAATTTGCGCAGCGGTGCTTCGACATGGGGCTGGTCGCTGAGCAGGGCGGCGAGTTCAAGGTCGAACGCACTGACCACCGAGGTGCGTTCAATGAAGCGGACCAGGGCGTGGGGTAAGCGGCTTAGCACGTCTTCCTCGATGAACGCGCCGATGTGCTGGTACGAGCCCTGCACCGCCTGCTGGAGTTGGTCTGGGGAATGGTCGACGATTGGCAGCTCCCGATAGGCCGAACACCAGAACAGCACACCGCTGATCCAGCCCTCGCTACCCGCCTGCAAGCGATAGACGAATGCCGGCTCCGGCGTTAAGCCATGGGCCAGCAGCAACTGTTGGGTCTCTTCGCCATCCAGGGCCAGCTCGCGCGGGCCCAGCATGCGCAGGCGATTGTCCCGGCGCAGGTGGCTCAGCCCCAACGTCGGCTGGCCCTCGCTGGCCGCGACCATACGCAGGAACCTGGGCGGCTGATGCAGCAACGCCTCCAGGTACCCGACCACCCTCGCCGAGCGCAGCAGCTGCAAGTCGTCCAGGCACAGGACGAAGGGTGCTATAAGCCCGTCGAGGTGGCTGCGAATGGCCGCCCAGGCCTGGTCCTTGTCCATTTCCGGCGGCGCAGCCCGCTTGAGCAAGAGCTGGTACAGGTGGCCGAGAAAATGGCTGGGGTCGTTATCCCCATGATCGATGCGCAGGAAACCCAGGGCCGCGCCGTCCTGCTCGACCAGTTGGCTGAGCAACAGCGACTTGCCGTAACCCAGGGGCGCGCGCAGCAGGATCAGCGTGGCGTCGCCTTGCAACGCCTCAGTTATCTGCGTCATGGCCCGCGGCCTTGGGATCAGTGTACGCGGCAACGGCGCGGGGCGGAACTTGCTGGTATCGATGGTTAACTTCACAGCGACTGCCTGGCTCCACGGATGGTAATGATGATCTTACCCCGAAGGGTCAGAACTGCGTGCGGATCAGTTTCTTGTCCAGCTTACCCACGCTGGTGCGCGGGATCGCGGCCACCACCCGCACTTCGGTGGGGATGGCCCATTTGGACAAGGCCCCCTGGTTGACGAAACCTGCCAGATGGGCCCTCAGGGCCTCGGCGTCCAAGGGCGGCGTGGCCGCGGCCTGTACCAGCAGCGCCACTGGCCGCTCGCCCCAGCGCGCATCCGCCACGCCCACCACGGCGCATTCGCTGACATGGGGGTGGCGGCTGATCAGGCTTTCAATATCCAGGGACGAGATCCACTCGCCACCGGTCTTGATTAGGTCCTTGAGGCGATCGTGGATGTGCACCAGCCCCGAACCATCGATGCTCGCCACATCGCCAGTGTGGAGCCAGCCATCTTCCCAGAGTTTTTCACTGTTGATCGGGTCTTTGAAATAGCCGGGGGTCAACCAAGGGCTGCGGATCAGCAATTGGCCAACCTGCTGGCCATCCTGGGCCACGGGCTGCCCATGCTCGTCCACCAGTTTCATCTGCACCAGCGGCGCGATCACCCCGGCACTGCAGCGCCAGCGCAACTGCTGTTCGTCATCTAACTGGTCGAACTGCTGGGGAAAACGGGTCAGGGAAACGATCGGACAGGTTTCCGACATGCCGTAGGCGCCGCGCACGTCCACGTGCATGGCCTGGGCCTTGCGCGCCAGGCCTGCGGACAGGGCCGAGCCGCCGATCAGCACATGCCAGTCCGACAGGTCGGCGCCACTGGCCTGGGCGGCATCCAGCACCATGGCCAGCAGCGTCGGCACGCAGTGAGAATAGCTGACGCGTTCCTGCTCGATCAGCGTTGCCAGCAGCCCGGCCTCGTAACGCCCCGGGTACACCTGCTGGCAACCCATTAGTGTCGCGATGTAGGGGACGCCCCAGGCGTGCACATGGAACATCGGCGTGATAGGCATGTAGACCTTGTCGCGGTTGAGCAAGGCCGCGCCGGCGCTGCAGTGGGCGCTGGCACCGGCCAGAGTGTGCAGCACCAGTTGCCGATGGGTGAAGTACACGCCCTTGGGGTTGCCCGTGGTACCGGTGGTGTAGAACAGCGTGGCTACCGCGTTTTCATCGAACTCGGGAAATGCGTAGTGATCCGGCTGCCGCACCAGCAGCGCTTCGTACTCCCCCAATAGCGGCAACGAGGTTTCCAGGCCCGCACCCTCGTCCTGGCACAGCACATACCCTCGAACAGTCGGCAACTGGCTACCGATGGCCTCCAGCAGCGGGAGAAAGTCGTGGTGGGCCAACACCAAGGTGTCTTCGGCGTGGGCCATGGTGAACTGCACCTGTTCGGGTGCCAGGCGCACATTCACGGTGTGCAGCACCGCGCCCAGCATCGGAATGGCGAAGAAGCATTCCAGGTAGCGATGGCTGTCCCAGTCCAGCACCGCCACCGTGTCGCCGGCCTTCACGCCCAGCGCGCTGAGGGCATGGGCCAACTGGTGGACCCGGCGGTTGAACGTGGCGTAGTCGTGGCGAACCTGATTGCGGTAAACAATCTGATTGTCGCCAGCGGCGCGCAGACCGGTCTCCAGCAGCCCGCCGATCAGCAGTGGCGAGGTTTTGAAACTGTCGGTGGCGGCCAGAAACTTGGGTTGATGAGGCAAAGTCATCGGTCCTCCAGTGGCATCGGTCTTGTAGTTATTGGCTGTGTATATAGCGAGTTGCCCTGGCGCGATCTTCAACCCGTGGGTGGATTCGCAACAGGTGCGGTGTGGACATTTTGCCCTGCCCGCCTTTGCCCAACCCATGTTCTCCACCCGTCCCAGCGGCAAATTCCACCCTCAGGTTGAAGCTTTGGTACGCCATCGCCCTTTTAAATGGCCTCACCAACGACCTGTAGTCTGGCGGCAGCGGCTACAGGTCAACTTCCTCAGGAGCGGTAGCCATGAGCATCTTCAAGCCCTTCACCTTTGACACCGTCGCCTCCATCGTCGCCGAGTGGGGCGCCGCGCGCCGCCTGGGCGACCTGCTGGGCACCTGGACCGAACAGCGCAACCTGCTGATCGTCACCGACAAGTTCCTGCACACCGCCGGGCTGCTCGATCCGGCCAAGGCTTCGCTGCAGGCCGCCGGCTTCAGCATCAGCGTATTCGACGACGTGGTAGCCGACCCACCCGAAGCCGTGCTGCACGACTGCGTGGGCAAGGCCCGTGCGGCGGGCGTGAACCTGGTGCTGGGGCTGGGCGGTGGCTCGTCCATGGACATAGCCAAGCTCGCCGCCGTACTGATCCCGTCCAACCAGGCATTGTCCGAGCTGTACGGTATCGGCAAGGTCAAGGGCACGCGCCTGCCGCTGGTACAGATTCCCACCACCGCCGGTACCGGTTCGGAAGTGACCAACATCACCATCCTGACCACCGGCGAGACCACCAAGATGGGCGTGGTGGCCAACCAGCTGTATGCCGACAAGGTCATTCTCGATGCAGAACTGACCATCGGCCTGCCACCGCTGACCACCGCCGCGACCGGCATCGACGCCATGGTGCACGCCATCGAGGCCTACACCAGTCGCCACCGCAAGAACCCGGTTTCAGACGCCCTGGCCCGCGAAGCCCTGCGGTTGCTGGCGGGCAATCTGATCGCCGCCTGCGAGAACGGCAAGAACCGCCTGGCCCGCGAGGCCATGCTGCTGGGCGCCACCCTCGCCGGCCAGGCGTTCGCCAACGCCCCAGTAGCGGCGGTGCACGCCCTGGCTTACCCGCTGGGCGGCCACTATCACATCCCCCATGGCCTCTCCAATGCCCTGATGCTGGGTCCGGTGCTGCGCTTCAACCTCAGCGCCGCCGCACCGCTCTACGCCGAGCTTGGCGACGTGCTGCTGGGCGCCAGCAACGCCACGGTCACCAACCGTGCCACCCGTTTCGTGGAGTACATGGAGGAGCTGATGAATGCCTCCGGCGCACCCCGCCGCCTGCGTGACGTGCAGGTAACCGAGGACAGCCTGGCGCTGCTGGCCAGCGATGCCATGAAGCAGGAACGCCTGCTGCAGAACAACCCCGTCGAGGTGCGCGAAGCCGACGCCCTGGCCCTGTACAAAAAAGCCTTCTAACAAGGAATCAGCGCATGTCCACTGCACAGAACACCTACGATATCGTCATTCTAGGCGCCGGCTTCGGCGGCCTGGGCATGGGGGCCCAGCTCAAGCGCCAGGGCATCGACAACTTCATCATCCTGGAACGGGGCTCACGCATCGGCGGCGTCTGGCGCGACAACGCCTACCCCGGTGCGGCCTGCGATACCGAATCGCACCTGTACTGCTACAGCTTTCACCCGCACCTGCGGGTGAGCAAGATGTACGCCGACCGCGACGAACTGCTGCGCTACATGGACTCCCTGGCCGAGCGCTATGACCTGATGCCGCACATCCAGCTCGACAGCGAGCTGAGCCAGGCGCGCTGGGACGAGCAGGCCAACACCTGGGCATTCGAACTGGCCGACGGCAGGCATTTGCAGGGGCGCTTCTTCGTGCCGGCCTGGGGCCAACTAAACAAACCCGCGATCCCGGCCTTCAAGGGCCTAGACAGCTTTGCCGGGCGCTACTTCCATTCCGCCCAATGGCCGGCGGACGTGGACCTGGCTGGCAAGAAGGTCGCCAGCATCGGCGCCGCCGCCAGCGCCGTGCAGTACGTACCGGAAGTGGCCCGCCAGGCCCGGCACCTGACCGTGTTCCAGCGCAGCGCCAACTGGATCATGCCGCGCAACCAGATCGTATTCACACAAGAGCAATTGGATGCCTACACGGCCGCCCCCGAGCTGTTCGAAGAAAGCCGCCGCACCTTGCACGCCTTCCGCGAGAACGGCTTCGCCCGCACCCGCCACGGCACCGACGCGCAACAGGAAGGCATCGCCATGGCCACTGGGCACCTGGCCGCGCAGGTACCGGACGAAGCACTGCGCGCCAAGCTGACCCCAGACTACGAGTTCGCCTGCAAGCGCATCCTGCGCTCCGACGACTATTACCCCACCCTGATGCGCGACAACGTCAGCCTGGAAACCGCCGCGGTCGACCATTTCGTACCCCAGGGCATCGTTGACAAGAACGGCACGCTGCATGAACTGGACGCCGTGATCTTCGGCACCGGCTTTGAAAGCCAGGCCTTCCACGGCGACCTGCAGGTGACCGGTATCGGTGGCCAGACCCTGCACCAGCAATGGGCCCAAGGCGCCGAGGCCTACCTAGGCATGAGCGTGCCGGGCTTCCCCAACCTGTTCATGATCTACGGCCCCAACACCAACCTGAACCACAACTCGATCATCACCATGCTGGAAATCCAGCAACGCTACATTATCCAGGCCATTCAAGGTCTGGACAAACACCCGCGCGTCGCCGTGGACGTCAGGGTCGATACCTTCAACGCCTACAATGACGCCCTGCAGACCAACATGCAGTCCTCGGCCTTCTCGTCGGACTGCTCCAGCTGGTACAAGAACGCGGCGGGCAAGGTGATCAACAACTGGTCGGGCACCGTGGACGAATACAAGGCGCTGGCGGCGGACTGGAAGGTCAATGACTACCACCTGCTGCAGGCGGAGGCGGTACAGTGAGCGGCGACGCCATGACCGGGATCGTGCCGCTGGACGAGGTCGCCGCCGATGCGGTCGACCTGGTCCGGGCGTTTCGGGCCAGCGGCGAGGTATCCTTTCAGGACGTGCCGCTGGCGGTCGGTCGTGCCAACTACCTCAAGGCCTGCGCCGCCAACGGGCTAGCCGCGGAAGCGGTGGCCGAGACCCGCACGTTGGGTTACCCGGTGGCTGGCGGCACAGCCGCCCTGCGTGTATACCGCCCTGCCAGTACGCCAGAGCAGGCAGTGACGCCGCTGATGGTGTTCATCCATGGCGGCGGCTGGGTGATCGGCGACCTGGACAGCCACGACAGCCTGTGCCGTTCGCTGGCCAACCAGAGCGCCGCCACGGTGATCGCCGTGCAGTACCGGTTGGCACCGGAGCACCGCTTCCCGGGGCCTTTGGAAGACTGTGCGGCGGCCTTGCAATACATCGCCAGCCACGCCGAACAGCTGAAGGTAGACCCGGGCCGCACGATCCTTGCCGGTGACAGCGCGGGCGGCAACATGGCCACGGTGCTGGCCAACGACCCGGCCAGCCAGGACCTGGGCTTGCGCATCAGCGGGCAGGTGTTGTTCTACCCGGTCACCGACCTGACCATCAGCCAGCCCTCGTACCAGCGCATTACCCGGGGCTTTCCCCTGACGGCGGCTTCCATGCACTGGTTCCGGGAGCAGTACACCGGACCGCTGGAAGACTGGCGTGATGAGCGGCTGTCGCCCCTGCTGCACGCCGAAGGTCGGCGGCAACCGCCGCTGTTCATCCTGACCGTGGGGCATGATCCGTTGGCGGATGAAGGCATTGCCTATGCGGGTGCGGCCGCCCGGGCGGGAACACACGTGGAGCATGTGCATTTGCCTGCCCATGCTCACGGCCTGCTGACCAGCGCCGGAAAGATCGAGACCGGACGGCGGGTGTTGGCCCAAGCGGCGCAATTCGCCGCACGGGCATTGGCCTGACGGCTGTGGCCGCTGCCGCCTGACGGCGGCTACAGGGCCTGCGCCATCTCCTTGCGGCGCGTCGCACCCACCCCCACCAGCCCCAGCAGGGGCGCCAGCAGAAACACCAACGGCAGGTGGTTCACCCACCACAGGTCACTGCCGGTCATCACGCCATAGTTGTCGATCATCAACCCAAAGGCCACCAGCATGCTGATGCCGCCCAGCAAGGGTGCCAGAGCCGTGCTCCATGCTGAATCCTCAGGGCGATTGAGGCGGAAATACCGCAGCACGGCGAAACTGGTCAGCGCCTGCAACAGCACGATCCCCAGCACGCCCATGCCAAACAGCGCCACGCCCATCTGCAGATAAGGGTGCTGGCCTGCCGCGACGAAAGCCACCGTGACCAGCGCCAGCAGACCCAACTGCCCCACCGTGCCATTGAATGGCGAATGGTGCTTGGCCTGGGTCTTGCCCAGCCAGGCGGGCAGGATGCCGCTGCGAGCCAGAGAAAAGTGGTAGCGCGCGGTGCTCATGTGCAACGCCAGGAAGCCGGCGAACAGGCTGGTGATCACCAGCACCTGCATGATCTGCGTGGCCAGGGTGCCCATGTACTGGGTGTTGATCACGAACAGGTAGGAGGACGGATCGGCGGCCGCCGCAGCCTTGGCCTGGTCCACGCCCACGGCCGAGACCATGGCCCAGGTGGTGGTCAGGTAGAACACCGCGATCAAGCCGATAGCGATGTAGGTGGCCCGCGACACGCTGCGTCGTGCGTCCCGTGCCTCTTCACCGTAGATCACCGTAGCCTCGAAACCGATGAAGGAACCCAGCCCCAGGATCAGGCTCAGTCCTGCGCCACTGCCCAGCACGATATGCGGGTCGAACACGCTCAGGGAAAAGCCTTGGAAGCCCTTGTTCCACAGTACCGCGAAGTCAAAGGCGAACAGGCTGATCACCTCCAGCAGCAGCACCACGGCCAGTACCTTGGCGCTGGCACTGACGTCGAAATAGCCCAGCACCAGGGTAGCGACAAACCACAACAGGCCAAACCACTGCCAGGCGATGTCGATATCGGTGAGGTCCTTGAACACCAGGCTGCTGAAGAACGACAGACTGCCAAAGGTACCGATGGTGATGGCGTTGTAGGTCAGTACCGCCAGCCAGGCGGCCATGCGCCCTGCCCGCGCGCCAAAGCCGGCGGCGATGTAGGCGTAGAAGGCACCGGCATTGGTGATGCGCTGGCTCATTTTGAGGTAGCCGACGGCGAATACGGAAAAGATCAGCGCCGCGACGATGTAGGTGCCCGGCGTACCGGCGCCGGTTCCCAGGGCGATGGACAGCGTGGTCAGCGAGACGACGATGCCCATGGGAGCAACTGCGGCGAGCACCAGCAGCACCAGGTCCCTGGTGCCCAGGGTGTCGCGCTTGAGGGAATGGGAAACGGGTTGGGGCATGGTCCTGACCTCGAAATTATCCATGATCGAAGCGCAGGCTAAAGGCCCGGCCAGGCACCGGACAGGTTGCCAATGGCCAATTTCAATGGCCCTGGGTGACCGCTGTCCCTTTCTAACCTGTTTTCGCCCGCGGCCGGTTCATAGACTGATCTGGACACCAATAAATCGAGGGCCTTGCCCTTATTCACGACCGATAACGCCGATGGAGGCGATTCAATGCGATTTCACAACAAAATAGCCATTGTCACCGGTTCGAGTTCAGGCAACGGTCGCGCCATTGCCCTGGCCCTGGCCGCCGAAGGCGCCCACCTGGTGTGTTCTGACCTCTCCAAGAGCGCTCGCCCTGAAGGTTTCGAGAAAGACCTGCACATCGATACCGACGACCTGATCTGCCAAAACGGCGGCGAAGCCATCTTCGTCAAGGCCGATGTGTCGCGCTACGCCGACATGGACAACCTGGTCCAGGAAGCCGTGAAGCGCTTCGGCCGCCTGGACATCATGATCAACAACGCCGGCGTGGCGGTGGAGCTCAAGACCATCGTCGAGGAAACCGAGGCCGACTATGACCTGACCATGAACGTCAACACCAAGGGCACCTGGCTGGGCTGCAAGTTCGCCATTACCCAAATGATGAAGCAGGAGATAAGCGCCACCGGCACCCGCGGCAAGATCGTCAACATCTCGTCCATCGGTGGCCTGGTGGGCCTGGCCCAGGAAGCGTCTTACTGCGCCTCCAAGGGCGCGGTGAACAACCTCACCCGGCAACTGGCCGTGGACTTCGCCCAGCACAAGATCAACGTCAATGCCGTGTGCCCCGGTTTCCTGGCCACGGCCATGGTGCGCCAGGAGCTGGACAACCCCGAGATCAAGACTCTGCTCGAAGACCTGACCCCGTGGCCGCGCATCGGCAATGTCGATGACGTGGCCAAGGCGGTGACCTTCCTGGCCTCGGAAGACGCCCAGTGGATGACCGGCTCGCTGCTGACGGTGGATGGCGCCTACACCGCGCAATAAGTCGCATCATGAAAAGGGGGGAATGCCCACAAGGCATTCCCCCCTTTTTTATCACGACTCACCGCACTCTGTAGTCGCTACCGCCAGGCTACAGAGTGCGCGATGTACGGTTCAGGTTACGCTTCGGCGACGGCGGCCTTGGCAGCGCGCTCAGTGGCGGCGATAAAACCGTCCACCTCGGCTTCGGTCATCACGGTGGACAGGAACGCCTTGCCGGTCTTGGCAATGTGGTAGCCCTCCAGCACCAGGTTGCGCTGCAGTTTGCTCACCCACTTCATCTCCGCCTTGCTAGAGTAGCCAGAGCGGTAGTCGTGGATCTCGCGCTGGTGGCCGAATACCATGAACATCGACGAGAAACCCGTGACCTGGCCAGGGAAGCCGGCGTTGGCAAACGCCTGGGTCACGCCGGCGCGCAGGCGGTCGCCCAGCACGTCCATGCGGTCGGACTCGGCCTGGGTGTACAGATCCAGCGCGATCTTGCCGGCGGTCATGGTAATAGGGTTGGCGGTAAACGTACCGCTCCAAGGCAGCAGCGGCTTGCCTTCACGGTGGTCGAACACCTGCATGAACTTGCGCGAGCCAGCCACCGCGCCTACCGGAAAGCCGCCGCCGATGATCTTCGCCAGCACGGTCAGGTCCGGCTTGATGTTGAAGCGCGTCTGGGCGCCGCCACTGTGCACACGGAAGGTGATCACCTCGTCAAGGATGAACACGGCGCCGATCTCGGTGGCAACCCGGCGGATCATGCCAATGAATTCCTCGGTCACCGGCACGAAGCCGAAATAGCTCGGCGCCGGATCAATCAGGATCGCGGCAATAGCATCGCGGTTGGCCCGAATGATGCGTTCGGCGGCCGCCACGTCGTTGTACGGGATCACCACCACGTCGTTCTTGACGCCCTCGGGCACGCCTTTGGAGTAGCCCGTGGAGGTCGGATCATCGCCCCAGTTGTCCGGCGAGGAGTCTAGGCTCACTTCGGCGTAGTCGTAGGAACCGTGGTACACGCCTTCGCATTTGACGATCTTCGAACGCCCGGTAAGGGCACGCGCGGCCTTGATGGCGCACATCACGGCTTCTGTACCGGAGTTGGAGAAGCGTATCCACTCAAAGCTCTCGGCGCGGGCGCAGATGGTCTCGGCCAGCACCACTTCCGGTTCGGTAGGCAGCGTGAACGCCGTGCCCTTGGTCACTTGTTCCTGGATCGCGGCAACGATAGCCGGGTGCGCATGGCCATGGATCAGCGAGGCAAAATTGTTGAGCAGGTCCAGGCGACGGGTACCGTCGACGTCGGTGACGTAGGCGCCCGAGCCGCTGCCGGCGTAGACTGGGAACGGTTCCTGCCATGGCAGGATGCGGGTGATGCCACCGGGCATGACCTTGCTTGCGCGATCGTACAAGGCTTTGGATTGGCTGTGGTTTTCGGGCCATTTCGCAGACATGGTGTTTCCTTCAAGACAATAGGCGGAAATCAGAGGTGACGCTTGAACCATTCGACGGCAGCGGTGCTAGAGGCCTCGAACTCACTCAGGTAGGGGTCGAAGTGGCCGCAGTTTAGCAGCACCAGATGTTTGGGCTGCAAAGCCTGTTCATAGGCCCGGAGGGCCGCGTCCGGCACGGTGACGGTGTCTTTTTGGGCGACGATGATCTGCAGCGGCGTGGGGCTGATGCGGTCCACAGCATAACCGGGCTCGTACTCGTTGAGCATCTCGATGCTCTTGAGCGTGACCTCGTTGCGCCAGGCCGGGGCGACGCTGCGCTGGCTACCGACGAAGAAGTCGTAACAATCCTGACCGGGCAGCGCGCAGTCGGATTTCGGGTCTTCGTTGACCACTTCCATCAACAGCGGGTGATCGCCGGCATACCGGGCTGTGCGATCGGCCTCGAAGGCTTCGATCAGGCCTGGCATCAGGTCCGGGCGCACCGCCATGCGCACGTCAGCCGAGCCGCTGATGGCGGGTACCTGGGACGACACACATTTCACCCGACGGTCGAAGGCCGCCACCTGCAGCACGTGGCCGCCGCTGTAGCTGGAGCCCCAGATGCCAATGCGCGAGGCGTCGATGTTGTCGAGGCTGCTCACATAGGTGATTGCGTCGCGATAATCGCGCACCTGCAGCAGGGGGTCAGCTTCCTGACGCGGCTGCCCTTCGCTGGCGCCAAAGTTGCGGTTGTCGTACACCAGCACGGCAAAACCCTGGCCAGCGAACACCTCGGCGTAGCGGTCCAGGTACTGCTCCTTCACCGCGGTGAAGCCGTGGGCCATGACAATGGCCGGATGGCGGTCAGCGCCGCTTTGCGGGGTGAACAGCCAACCCTTCAAGGTCAGGCCATCGGTGGTCTTGAAGCTGATGTCGGTACGCATAACGTCTCCTGCCAAGCCAGATTCCTGCCGCACATGCGGCGCTCGGGCAGATAGTGGCTGGGCGCCGGGGACGCGGACAGGTGCATGGTGGCCAAACTCCTGTGGTTGGAAGCCACGTCTAGGATTGGCCACAAAAGAATGGGTAGTTGGCCGCCGTCCACCTGTTTATCACCACGGCCACTACCTAACATCTAGTCATGCTCCACACCCCTACCAGGAGCACAGTTCTGCCTCTATCGACCGGAGAAGACCATGTCAGCTACTGAAGTCCAGGCACCTGCCAAAATGCGCGAAGTCCCGAGTGGAACTGCCCCCGAGATTGTCAAACGCATCATCGATGAAGACGGTGGCGTGATCATCAAGGGCCTGTTCAAAGGACAGGTCGACCGCTTCAACGCTGACATGGAGCCGATCGTTGCGGGCTGGGCCGCAGGCTACGACGGGCCGGACTGGATGGCTGAATTCGCTGGCAAGAAAACCAAGCGAATCACCCAGCTGATTCGCCGCAGCAAGACGTTCCGCGAAGAAATGCTGGACCATGAGGTCATGCTCTCGTACATCGATACCTTGATGCTGGAAACCAGCGACGCCTACTGGATGAACGCTGCGCAGATCATCGAGATCCAGCCAGGCGAGAAGGCGCAGTTCCTGCACCGCGACCTGGAAAATTACCCGGTGTTTCGCAACTACGGCCCGTCGGGCCCGGAGGTGATGTGCAACTGCATCATCGCCATCTCCGACTACACCGAGGAAATGGGCGCCACCCGCGTGATCCCCGGCAGTCACAAATGGCCTGACTACAATGATCGCGAGCGCATGAACAACACTCCGAGCATTGCCGCGGTGATGGAAAAGGGCGACGCCATGATTTTCTCCGGCAAGGTGGTTCATGGTGGCGGTGCCAACGTCTCCAACCGCCCGCGTCGCGCGCTGACCCTGGCCTTCTGCCCGGGCTGGCTGGTGCCTGAGGAAGCCTACCCGTTTGCCGTCCCCATGGAGATGGCTCGCACGTTGAGCAAGCGCGCCCAGCAAATGATTGGCTTCCGCTCGATGCACAACCAGAAACTGGGCGGCGGCACCTTGTGGAGCCTGGACTACGTTGAGCTGGCCAAAGTGCTTGAGCTCGACAACTGACCTGTAGCCGCTGCCGTCAGGCTGCGCTGGCCATCCGCGCCGCCCCCTTCGCGGGCAAGCTTTGCTCCACAAGGCGGCAGCGGCTGCACACTCTAGGACTTCCTGTATGCCGCCAAACCCGCTGGCTCAAAAAGACATCGACTACCACCTTCACTCCTACACCGACGCCCGTGCCCACCAGCAAGAAGGCCCGTTGATAATCGAGCGCGGCGACGGCGTGTTCGTCATCGACGACCAGGGCAACCGTTATCTTGAAGCCATGGCCGGGCTGTGGAGCACCGCCTTGGGTTTCAGCGAACAGCGCCTGGTGAACGCGGCCCACCGCCAGTTGCAGACCCTGCCTTTCTACCACACGTTCAGCCACAAATCGCACCCTGCCAGCATCGCCCTGGCCGAGAAGCTGATTGACCTGGCGCCAGTGCCCATGAGCAAGGTGTACTTCACCAACTCCGGCTCCGAAGCCAACGACGTGCTGGTCAAGCTGGTGTGGTACCGCAACAACGCCATCGGCCAGCCACTGCGCAAGAAATTCATCAGCCGCCAGGGCGCTTACCATGGCGTCACAGGCCTCAGCGCCAGCCTCACCGGCCTTGCCTCGGTGCACCAGGGTTTCGACCTGCCCCTGCCCGGCTTCCTTCACGTCAGCACCCCGCACTTCTACCGCCATGGGCTGCCCGGTGAGACCGAGGAGCAGTTCGCCGACCGCATGGCCGACGAGCTTGAGGCGCTGATCAACAGGGAAGGCGCCCACACCATCGCCGCCTTCGTCGCCGAACCCTTGATGGGCGCCGGTGGCGTGATCGTGCCGCCCGCAACTTATTGGCAAAAGATCCAGCGGGTGTGCCGTCGCCATGCCGTGCTGATCATCGCCGACGAGGTGATCTGCGGCTTCGGCCGCACCGGCAAGCTGTTCGGCTGCGAAACCTTTGGCATCGTGCCGGACGCCATGGTGCTGTCCAAGCAGCTGTCCTCGTCCTACCAGCCCATCGCCGCCGTGCTGATCAACGACATTCTCTACCAGGGCATCGCCGACCAGAGCCATGCGCTGGGCGCGCTGGGTACCGGCTTTACCGGCAGCGGTCATCCGGTGGCCACAGCCGTGGCACTGGAAAACGTACGCATAATCGAGTCGGATAGGTTGGTGGAGCACGCCGCACGCATGGGCACTTTGCTGCACGAAGGCCTAGCCCCCCTCAAGGCGCACCCGCTGGTGGGGGAAGTACGCGGTTGCGGGCTGATCGCCGGGGTGGAACTGGTTGCGGATAAGGCCAACAAGGCGCCTTTCGAATCCGTGGGGAAAATGGGCAAATGGTTCACCGCCCAGGCCCACGCCAACGGCCTGATCGTGCGCCCAATCGGCGACACCATCGCGCTGTGCCCGCCATTGATCATCACCGAAAACGAAATCACTCTGTTGCTGGAGCGCTTTACGCTGACCCTGGAGCAGACCTACGCCAGGCTAAACCGGTAGCCGCTGCCGAAGGCTGTGCTGGAGATCTTGAGCGGGGTCGAGGGCCAGCCTTCTGGTTATCGTTTTTAAGCTTTCGTTACATGAGGCCTTCGGCGCTCACCGTTCTTCGTCGGACAGGCCACCATGCGCGAGGATATCGTGCACTACATTGCCCGCCATTCGAGCGGCTGCCGCAGTTGCTTGATGGCCTGAAGGCATTCGAACTGGCAACACGAGGTGTCGAACCGCTGGTTCGAGCAGCGGCGCTGGCCTTCGCTTTCGTGTATATCCACCGCACCCGCTTGTCCTGCGTCTGCGCGCCAACGGCTTGCCATTGCTTTTTCGTTCAGCGCCACAGCAATGCAGCAACCGCCAGTCTCCTCGCCGGAACGAAGGCCCGAGGTGAAGCTCCAAAAACCAAGCGCAGCAAAAACGCTGGCCTAGGAGGGCTCCATGAAAACAGATACCCAGTTTCAAACCGCGATGGGTGAGGACGATCCAGTCCCTGCCTCCCCGGATCCTCTATCACCAGGTCGTACGGACCTGAACCCGAGTGATCGGCCAGGGGTAGATGAGCTACCCGATAATGAGGGCGCCATTCCCTTGGACGAGGATGACGACGCGCTTGCTCAAGAAGAAATGACGGATGTGGATGTCGATAACGCCGAATTTGACGACCAGCCAAATCCTCGTTGATGACATCGATGGCAGGCGACTCGGAGCGAATCGGAGTCGCCTCTCCCTTGCGCGATATCCACGGTCCCGGAACGCAGCACGCATGGGAGATGCTCAACGCTTTCAGCGGACAAGCGCTGAAACGCTGTAGCGACCTGGCGCAGAATGCCAATACGCCGATTTCCACGAGACGCCATTGACGCTGTAAAGCCAATACGTTCAGGCCTTCAGCGACTCAGGGTCAAACCCCAGGCGTCTATCAAAAAAATACTTCTTCAGCATCACGCATGAATATCTCGATCGTTTTCGGGCCAATCCCTTCAAAGGCTCCAAGACGCTTTTCGAAGTCTGCCCTGCTTTCGCTGGCTTTGCGAATATTCGCAACCTGCCCTGCATATTCATCGTTCAGTTTCTTGCTCAACTTCACCAAGCGCTCGGCAGTGGATTCGTCATAGCGGGCGTAGCCGGCCTCTCCAAGCATTTTCACCAGTTCTCCATGCGTGCAAGCCGCCAGTTTACGAGGCGTGTCACGCGTATGCTTTTCGACGATCACCCTGTAGGCGTCAGCAGCAATTTCCGAGCGGATTCGCTTACCCATCAAAAAGCTGGCGATGAACCATTTGAACAAAGAATGCTCATCGTCTTTAACCAAGTGAATATTCAGATTCGCAGCACTGATGCTCTTGCTCACGACTCACCTCCGGTTGGCAAAGCAAATGCCTTTCACAGTCCTCTGATAGAGAAACGAGGGCGCAGATGCCTGGCAAATCACCATACGCTTGATCAAGACGAGCCGTGGCCGTTGCCCTGCAAGCTCGTCGAACTGTCCCGTGCGGGTGTATCAACCGTGCTTGCGCAATGCCTCGACCAGTTGTGCCTTGGTCATCGTAGAACGGCCCTTGATATCCTTGCTGCGAGCTTCTTTCATGAGGCTTTCCTTGGTCTGTGTCTCCAATGATTCCCCTGACGTGCGTGAGTGCCCTTCACGCGTCTTGGCAGCACGCTTGCTGGAGTCGGAGCGCGCGGACTTCTTCTCGCTCGAAGAGGTTTTCTTGCCCGAGCCTCCGGATTTTTCGCCGCCGCCGGACTGCTTGTTGACAGTGGCCCAAGCACGGGACTCGGCTTCGTCCTTGGACACGCCCTTGTGCTCGTAGCTTTCCTCGATGTGCTCCGCTTTGCGTTTTTGCTCGTTGGTGTATTGGTCCTTGCTTCCACGTGGCATGACATTGACTCCTGCTTGGCCTGTATTGACTGTTGAGAAGTCACACAAGATGGGAGTGCCGGAAAAGGGACGAACGGTTGCTCACATGCGGATTCATTCAAGGCAACCACTGGTCCCGATACAGGAACGCGCTGCCCCCGTGCAACGTGTGTGGTGATATCGAGACCCTGCCGCCGAGAGGGAGGTCACATCGGGATGGTCGCTCATGAACGCACCGAAGACAGATCCGCAAGGCTTCACCCCTGAAGAAATCCGTTCGCTGCTGCGACAATATGCCGAGCCGCTGCCCGCCGCGAGGAAGCGGTGGGCTGAGTGCATAACTCGCGCATAGGTGACTGGGATGAGTCGAGCGCTTGGACTATCCCTCTTTCTTCCCTGCCTCCAGAAACTGGATCGTCACCCCTGACAGTGCACGTGCGCCCACGACTAGCGCCTTTTCATCCACGAAGAACTGAGGATTATGGTTAGGCGCGGCGGTCGCCGGATCTTGACCATCCGGCGTTACTCCAAGGAAGAAATAGAGCCCAGGCACTTGTCGGGCGAAAAAGGAGAAGTCCTCGGAGGCCCCGATCAACGGGGTAGTAGCTACCTTGCCAGAGGCGGCTCGGGCAAGCACGGGCGCCATCTGCGTTGCAAGCCTTTCGTCGTTCATCGTGGTGCTGTAAGCCGGGACCACCGATACTTCGGCCTTTGCCCCCGCGCTTTCAGCGACCTTCTCTGCAGTGAGTTTCACGTCGCGCCCCACCTGCGCGCGCACCTTCTCGTCATAGGTACGAATGGTGCCGGCCATGTGTACCTGCTCCGGGACAATATTGGGGGCGCTGCCGCCCTGTATCATGCCAACGGTGACCACCGCTGGTGATTGGGTCAGATTGGTCCGGCGGCTCACCACAGTCTGCAGGCCAGTGATCACTTGGGCTGCGGTCACTACCGGGTCGACGGTGTTCCAGGGCATTCCGCCATGGCCCTGCTTGCCAGTGACGGTGATCTGCAGATCATCGCTGCTGGCAGTGGTCGCGCCGGTCCGCCAGCTGAGTTCCCCTGAGAGTCCGGGCATGACGTGCACAGCGAAGATCGCATCGGGCTCAAGTTCGTGGAACACTCCCTCTTGCAGCATCAGCTGCGCGCCCCAGAGTTTGTTCTGGCCGGGCATGACCTGGCTCGAGCCCTCTTCCGAAGGCTGGAAGATGAACATTACCTTGCCAGGCAGTTCCTCGCGCATACCGGCCAGCACCTCGGCCGTGGCCATCAGCATGGCGGTGTGAGCATCGTGGCCGCACGCATGCATGACATCTACCTCTTTGCCCTGATAGATGCTGCGGGCCTTGGAGGCGAACGACAGGTCCTCCGGTTCCTTGACTGGCAGGGCATCCATGTCGGCGCGCAAGGCCACAGTAGGTCCGGGCTTACCGCCTTCCAGAATGCCCACCACGCCAGTGCGGGCAATGCCGGTGTGGACCTTGAGGCCGAGCTTGCGCAGGTGATCTGCAACCAGGGTGGAAGTTCGTGTCTCCTGATCGCCAAGCTCTGGATGCTGGTGAATATCGCGGCGCCAGTCAATCAGCTTTCGCTCGATGGCGGTGGCGCGGCTAAATGCCTGCTTTTCGAGAGCGCTGGATTCTGCGAAAGCATTACCCAAAACCCCCATTACCAGGCCGGCTGCCACTGTCAAAGGTAGGAACGGTCGCACTGTTTACACTCCTGGATAGGTGCAGCAGCCACTATCGGTCGCTGCCAGAACATCAGCCTAATCGATAGCATGCTAAGAGTGTCAACCATGCGGCCCATTAGTCTGAATCTTGAAGCCAGATCGCCTTCCTCCCAAAACTTCACTGCCGCCCAGCGTTTCTGTGAGTCGAGAGTCAGTGTAGAAGATCGCTCGGTCACGACAGACAAGAAACGAACTTGCCCGCGATCACGGGCAAGGTACATGCCATACACCGACGTAGTCCGATCGAACCTCATCGTGGCCAGGCCACACTTCCAGGGACTGCGTTTTTACACCAGTTCTTCGGTCACAAATGGTTTTAATTGCCCAATGAATGACTTGCCGTGCTCGAACCATGCCTTGCGCTGATCGGCTTGCAAGTAGACCTGATAGTTTGCCTCATCGAGGAACCAGCATTCACCGATCGCATGCACAGGGCCCACATCAAGATAGGGGACATGGGTGTCGCTGGGGTTGCCTGACACCAGCCTCACTTCGTATTTGTGCAGGCCCGGCATCCCCTGGCTCATGTCGAAGTGGATAATGCATTCGCGCTTGAAGACCTCGTCGCTCATGGATTCGGGTTTCACCAACAGATACACGATTCTGATCATTTGAATTTCTCGACTACGTTGTTTGAAAAGGGCTGCAACAGTGGCTCATCGACTCCTTCATCAATGGCGTCCAGGCGGATGCCTTTAGTCTCGGGCAACAACATCAAGGCAAACACCGCCAGCGCATAGGCCACCAGACAGAAGCCGCCTACTGTCTGCGAGAGGCCAAACTTGGCGGCCAGCAGACCGACGCCGGTCACGGCGAGGGCGCCAATGGATTTACCCACGTTGTAAGAGAAGCCCATGCAGGTCGTTCGGACCTGGGTAGGAAACTGCTCGCTCAAGAACGGTCCCAGTGCTGCGAACATGCCGATCGCCAGCGCTCCGACCAAGAAGCCCATCACGTGTGCCACCACGGCATTCAAGGGTACGAACATGTAGGCGACGGTCACGATCCACGAGCCCAGTGACAGCATGATCAAGGAAGGTCGACGCCCCAGCCGGTCCGACAGATAGGCGGTGGTGGCAAATCCGCAGAGGCTGCCCAAGGCCATGATCAGGATCGTTACAATCAGTGACCCCTTCTCGATGCCGCGCTCAGCCATCATGGCAGGGGTCCACACCAGGATGACGTAGCAGCCCGCTTGCAAGCCGATCACCAGCAGGCTGGACAACATGCTGACCCGAATATACTTTTTCGAGAAAACCGTCCAGACCGTGGCCTTCTCGGCTTTCGATTGGCGTGCCTGTTCGAAGGCCTGCGAATCCTTGACGTTGCGACGAATGAAAATGACCACCAGCGCCGGAAGCACGCCGACCCAGAAGGCGACTCGCCAAGCGTATTCCGCTGGGACGTAAGCCAGGATCGCTGTCACGATCAGCACCGCACCGGACCAACCCAAGGCAAAGCCTGACTGAACAAAGCCTAGCGCACGACCGCGGTTTTTCGGGTTGATGACCTCGGCCATCAAGGCCACACCGACCGCCCACTCACCGCCAAAACCAAGCCCCTGAAGCGTGCGTGCCACCAGCAACTGCTCGAAGTTCTGGGCGAAACCAGCAACGATCCCGAAAAAGGTAAACCAGCAGACGGTAAAGATCAGGATTCGCACGCGCCCATAACGGTCGCTTAAAATGCCCGCAAACCAGCCTCCTAGCGCAGCGGAGAGAAGCGCTGATGTGCCCACGATCCCTGCCTCGCCCTTGGTCAGGCCCCAGATGGCCATGAGAGTCGGAAGCAGGAAACTGAACATTTGCATGTCGTAGGAATCCAGGGCCCATCCTGCATAGCAGGCCCAGAAGGTTTTTTTCTCACGGGCGGTGCCGCTCTTGTACCAGGAGAACATAGGAGCATCCTTATTGTTATGGGTACCTCACTGCGGGAGAGCATCACTCAGTTTCGGTTACGCGCCTATTTGACTTATTGGAAGCCTGCCTTTTGCTTTTCCTAATCAGTCAGGCCCAGCCCTGTCAGACCCTGTTGCGGGGCCGCTTGATCCAGCATCACCTTGATCACGCCATGCACAAGCTCTACCCGTTGTTCAGTCCTCGCCGCCACGCGGGGCAGCCACGCTTGCGCCTGATTCAGCAGCGTTACGACAGCTTTCGCGCAGCCAAGGTCCGCTCCCCAATCGCCAAGCGCCGCAGCGACCGTTTCCTCGTACCTCAACCGCTGGGCTGCGGCCTGGCCCAGCCAGGGCTCGCTCAGGGTGGGCCATTCGCGCTCCATGATCAGGAAATGGCAGGGCATGTAGCGCTGCAGTTCCAGGTGCATTTCGATGATGGCGCGCAGTCGAGCGGGCGCAGCCACCCGCTGCTGGATCTGTTCGGCTTTGAACCGCAATAGCTCCAGCAACTCCTCGAAGAACTCGTAGAGCAACGCCTCCTTGCTCTCGATGTGGTTATAGATCGAGCCACAAGTAACGCCCAAGGCCGAAGCCAACTCGCGCATTCCCACATTGCCATAGCCCTTGTCGGCAAACAGTGACAGCGCCTGACTGCGTGTATCCGAAAACCGGTCGATAGCCGCCTGCCTCCCTTGAAACTGTTGCGCGAGCATGGCTGGACACCGCTACGAGGGCAATTTCGAAAATTGAAAGGCGGCGTTAGACCGCGCACCTCGGCGCATCTTAGGCAAAGCTTCATGCCGACTTCTGTAAAAGCAAATTCCCCCTCGACTTCGTCCCGCTCATGATGCTGGCATCAACCGTGACCTGGGTGCAGAAGCATGAAGGATTTTGAGTCGGCCGACTGGCTGGGACGAACGCAGGAGCGTCATGATCAGTTCAGTGTCTCACTGGTGCGCCGCATTGCCGCGACCTTTGAAGAGCCCGTCCCCGCTGAGGGCGAGGAACTGCCATGGTTGTGGCACTGGTGCTTCTTCGATGATGGCGCGCAGCAAAGCGGGCTCGGTCCTGATGGTCATCCGGCATTGGGTACGTTCATGCCACCTGCCTTCGGCCGCAATCGGATGTGGGCCGGCAGTCGCGTGAGCTTTATCCATCCGTTGCACGTCGGAGCTCGTGCCCGCCGTCTTACCACCATCGAGCACATCGAAGAGAAACACGGTCGCAGCGGAACCCTGCTGTTCGTCACCCTGGCACACGAGGTGTGGGAGGACGATAGGTTATGCCTGCGCGAAGAACAGGACATCGTCTACCGTGAGCCAGTCCCGCCAAAAATGGCCGCTGGCGATCCGGTGATCGAAACGCAGTGGAGCGAAAGCATCGTGCCTGATGCGGTGCTGCTGTTCCGCTATTCGGCACTCACCTTCAATGCCCACCGCATTCATTACGACTGGCCCTATGTGACCGACACAGAGGGTTATCCCGGACTGGTGGTTCACGGCCCCCTCACGGCCACCCTGAACCTCGCTGCCTTCACCCGCGCCCACCCCTTGGCGCGATTGAAGCACTTCAGCTTTCGCGGCGTTCGCCCTTTGATTGCCCCGGCGCCCATCCATTTTGGTGGGCGACACCTCGAGCATGGGGTGGCAGAGCTTTGGGCGAGTGACGCCAACGGCATCAGCCAATACGCAACGATCGATTTCGACTGACAGGCTATTGATTAGGCCCCAAGGATCCATGATGAATCACGACAACAATGAAGAACTCAACGCTATCCGCGAAGGCGTGCGCGCCCTGTGCGATGATTTCCCTGCCGAATACTGGCGCAAGATCGACGAGGAAAAAGGTTTTCCCGAAGCCTTCGTCAAGGCCATGACCGATGCCGGCTGGCTCTCGGCGATGATCCCTGAGGAGTACGGTGGCTCGGGCCTGGGCCTGGCCGAGGCCTCGGTCATCCTCGAGGAAGTCAACCGTTGCGGCGGCAACTCCGGGACCATCCACGGGCAGATGTACAACATGTTTACCCTGCTGCGTAACGGCAGCGACGAACAGAAAGCTTACTACCTGCCCAAGCTGGCCAGTGGCGAGCTGCGCTTGCAGTCGATGGGCGTGACCGAGCCCACCACCGGTACCGACACCACCAAGATCAAGACCACCGCCGTGCGCCAGGGCGACAAGTATGTGATCAATGGCCAGAAAGTCTGGATTTCGCGCATCCAGCACTCGGACCTGATGATCCTGCTGGCCCGCACCACTCCGCTGGCGGAAGTGAAAAAGAAATCCGAAGGCATGTCGATCTTCCTGGTCGATCTGCGCGAAGCCATCGGCAACGGCCTGACCGTGCAGCCGATCGCCAACATGGTCAACCACGAGACCAACGAGCTGTTCTTCGACAACCTGGAAATCCCCGCCAGCAGCCTGATCGGTGAAGAAGGCAAGGGCTTCCGCTATATCCTCGACGGCCTCAATGCCGAGCGCACCCTGATCGCCGCCGAATGCATCGGCGATGGCCGCTGGTTCATCGAGAAGTCCAGCCAGTATGCCCGCGACCGCGTCGTGTTCGGCCGGCCGATCGGACAGAACCAAGGCGTGCAGTTCCCGATTGCCGAGGCGCATATCGAGATCGAAGCGGCTGATCTGATGCGCTGGCGCGCCTGTGAAGAATACGACAGCGGCAAGAATGCCGGCGCTGCAGCCAACATGGCCAAGTACCTGGCGGCCAAGGCCAGTTGGGAAGCGGCCAACGCGTGCCTGCAGACCCATGGCGGCTTCGGTTTCGCCAACGAATACGACGTCGAGCGCAAGTTCCGCGAGACGCGCCTGTACCAGGTGGCTCCGATTTCGACCAACCTGATCCTGTCGTATGTGGCCGAGCATCTGCTTGAGCTGCCGCGCAGCTTTTGAAGGGAGGGGTCATGAGTAACGTTCTGATGAGAACGGCGCTGTTCGTTCCGGGCAATCGCCCGGAACGCTTTGCCAAGGCCTTGGCATGTGGCGCTGATGCGGTGATCGTCGATTTCGAAGATGCCGTGCAAGAGACGGATAAAGCCGCGGCGCGTGAGCACCTGGGGCAGTTTCTCGACGCCAATCCAGACGCCCGTGTCTGGGTGCGCGTCAACACCGTGCACCATCAGCAGCATGCGGCGGAGCTGGCATTTTGCGCCCGGGTACCGGGTGTGATCGGTGTCATGCTTCCCAAGGCCGAATGCCAGGCCGACGTCGCCAGGGCGGCGCAGGGCGGCAAGGCGGTCATCCCTATCATCGAGAGCGCCGAAGGGCTGCTTGGACTGGCCGACATTGCCCAGACCAAAGGCGTTCAGCGACTGACGTACGGGGGGCTGGATCTCAGTCTCGACCTGGGCCTCGTTGCCGGTCATAGCGATGCCGAACGCATGCTCGACCAAGTGCGATTCGCCCTGCTGCTGCACAGTCGCCTGGCCCGGTTGGCGCCGCCACTTGAAACCGTTTTCGCCCGGTTTGACGACGCATCAGGGCTCGAGCGGTTCATGGGCGCGGCACAAGGGATGGGGTTCGGCGGCATGCTATGCATTCACCCTACCCAGGTCGCCATCGCGCACCGTACCCTGCGACCCAGTGAGTCCCAGTTGGACTGGGCTCAGCGCGTACTGGAGCGGGCTGGTGATGGCGCTGGCGCCTTCCAGCTCGATGGCCAGATGGTTGATGCGCCGGTCATTCAGCGTGCCCGGAATGTGCTGAAGGCTGCCCGCGATTCTTGAGCACAGGGGCATGCCTTGGGTTTTGCGCCGTTCTTGAGATCGAGCGGGGCATCGGGGTACATGCCTTGAAGCGTGTGGCGCCCTTTTAGATCGAGCGCCCCGCGGGCGGCGCTCGATCTAAAGGACGCCATACGGCCCAAGCCCTACACCTGCTTCCACAGCGCTAGTCAAGCGCAACGCTGTAGGAGAGGATCAAGCGGTTTTCATTCAGTTCACCCGTCACATCTGAACGCACCATCGCGTTCCGCCAGCGCAGGCCCAGGTTTTTGAGTGGCCCGCTCTGGATGACGTAGCTCACATCGAGGTCTCGCTCCCATTCATGACCGTCCTGGCCCGCCACCTGGTAACCGTCCCCGCGCAAGTACCGCGCGAACGCCGTAAGCCCAGGCACGCCTAAGCCTGCGAAGTCCAGGTCATAGCGCGCCTGCCAGGACTGTTCCTCCGCGCGCGTGAAGTCCAGCACCTGCACCACGTTGGCGACGTTCGGGTCTGCGTCCTGCAGAAAGGGAAAAGCCGTATGGCCGCGGTTGTTCTGGAACCCCACCCGCCAGGTGTGGATCCCCGTATTGGCCGATAACAGCAGCGACGTCAGATCGCTGTCGATATTGCGGGCGCGTTGCTCGCCCACCTCGGAGGTGTCGAAGTACCCAAGATTGACCCCGACCGTCCAGTTACCCCATTTTTTCGAGGCCAGCACGCCGTAGTAATTCTGTTGGTAGACGTCTTCGAGTTCGGCGCGCCAGACGGAAGCAGTGAGCTGCGGGGAGAAGCTGTAGGCAAGGCCCAGGTAATTGAATCGATCACTGCTGGCGGCGAAGTTGGCGGTGCGCAGGTCATCGTGGTTACTGCTGCTGTTGCGAAAGTTGACGCTGCGAATCTGTCCGCCATCGACCACCAGATTGTCGATGTCACTGGAGACCACCGACACACCGTTGAAGAATGGCGGCATCAACCGCGCATCGCTGGGAAGCAACACGGGAGATTTGGGCATCAGGCCCCCGACCTTGACCACGGTTTTGGAAATCCTGGCTTTGACCGCACCTGACAGATCGCTGTATTCCCCTGGCCCCGCATTACCGAAAGCATTGGGTAGCAGGCCGGTGCCTGCATGTGCGTCGGACGAGTCGAGTTTCACCCCGAGCGCGGCATACAGATCCACGCCAAAGCCGATCGGACCCTCGGTGTAGCCGGATTTCGCATCGAGCATGAACGCCTGCGCCCACTCCGCCCGCCTCGACTGCACGGCATCTTCCTGGCGGAAATCGCGGCTGAAGTAAAAGTTGCGCAAATTGAGGTTGATACTGCTGTCTCCACTGAAATCGCCCCTCGCCAGCGTGGACAGCGCCATGACGGGAGGGATGCAACACAACGCGCACGACCGTGCCAGACGATGCTTATACATGGAGATGTTCCTGTCGATTGTTCTTGTTATTTACCGACCCCACGGGTCAGCGTGCCCAGCATGGTGAGGCGCTCATCTGTTGGGTATTGGAATTTGCTTAAGCGGAACTTGCGTGCAGCGAAACATGGGCACCTGTGTCGCTGCCTTAATCCTGCTGAAAGACGGCCTTTCGCTAAATCGAATTGTTCGCCCGGGTACCACCAGCCATGCTGGCTCTCATCGAGCCGTATCCACCCAAAAGAACAAGAGGCACTTGCGTTATGAAGGACGCTTTGATCGTTTCGCCGCTGCGCACCCCCATAGGCAAGTTCGGCGGTGCCCTCGCCTCGCTGACGGCGGACCAGCTGGCGGCTACGGTCATCCGTACGCTCATCGAGCGAGTGGGCATCGCGCCGGGGTCCCTGGACGAGGTCATCGTCTCCCAGTCCTACGCCTCCAGCGAAGCGCCCTGCATGGGCCGATACGCCGGGCTGCTCGCTGACCTGCCTGTCGAAGTGCCCGGCTACACACTGGATCGCCGCTGCGGTTCGGGGCTGCAGGCGATAGTGAACGCTGCCATGCACGTACAGACAGGCCATGCCGAAGCGGTGATGGTGGTGGGCGTCGAGAGCATGAGCAATATCGAGTACTACAGCACCGACATGCGTTGGGGCGCCCGCGCCGGCAGCGTGAAGCTGCATGATCGTCTGGAGCGCGGCCGCGAACGCTCACAGCCCGAGACGCGTTTCGGGCGCATATCCGGCATGCCCGAAACGGCGGAAAACCTGGCACGCGACTATGCCATCAGCCGCGACGAGGCCGATCGCTTCGCGGTGCGCAGCCATCAGAATGCAGCACGTGCCTGGCAGCAAGGCCGCTTCGATGATGAGGTCATCAGCCTGGACGTGCCGGGTAAGCGCGGCGCCAGTGTGCGAGTCGCGAGCGATGAAGGCATACGCGCCGATGCGAACCTCGACAGCCTCGGCCAACTTCGCCCATTGCTGGCTGATGGCGTCTGTACGGCGGGCAACTCCAGCCAGCAGAACGATGCTGCCGCCGGCTGTCTGGTGGTCTCACCCGAGTATGCCGCCCGCTACAACCTGCGCCCGCTGGCCCGGCTGGTCGATTGGGCCGCGGCCGGCTGCGAACCCTCGCACATGGGCATCGGCCCGGTGCCGGCGGTGGCAAAACTGCTTCAGCGTACCGGCCTGAGCCTTGCCGAAATGGACCTGATCGAAGTCAATGAGGCCTTTGCCGCACAGGCCTTGGCCGTGCTGCGCGCATGGAACATGGACAACCTCGATCGCGTCAACGTCAATGGCTCCGGCATTTCCCTGGGCCACCCTATCGGGGCCACGGGGATACGGATCATGACCACGCTGCTGCATGAGATGCGTCGGCGCGACGCCCGTTATGGCCTGGAAACCATGTGTATCGGTGGCGGACAAGGAATGGCCGCCCTGTTCGAGCGAATCTGAACCCATGGACCCTGATGACAAGGCTCGCCGACAATACCAGCCGGTGGTTGCCGTCATGCCGTCCAAATAAAACAAGATTGAAGGAATAGCCCTATGATGCAGTCACGCATGATCGGAGATATCAAGGTTACCCGGATCCTGGAATACGCAGGGCCCACCCATGACCCGGCCTTTCTCTTTCCCGATATCGATCGTAGCGTTCTGGAGGAACACCAGGCGCTGATGGCACCCAATCACTGGGTGCCGCATATGAACAAACTCATCGTCACGATCCAGTTCTGGGTTGTCCACGCAGGCAGCAACATCATCGTGGTCGATACCGGCGTGGGCAACTTCAAGCCCAGGGCCGGCATCCCACGCATGAACATGCTCAACACCTTGGTGCGGGAATGGATGATCGCCGCGGGCGCGCCGCCCGAAAAGGTCACCCATGTGGTACTGACCCACTTGCATGCCGACCACGTGGGCTGGAACACCACATGGCAGGATGGCCGCTGGGTACCGACGTTCCCCAATGCACGCTATTTCATTCCCAAGGAAGATTTTGTCTTCTGCAAGGAAGGCAAGAACAAAGAGCCCGGTGTGATCGACGTGTTCGGTGATTCCTTCTTTGACAGCGTGATGCCGATCATCGACGAAGGCCTGGGGGTGATGATCGATCCAACGCAGGAGATCGCCGATTGCCTGGTGGTCGAGCCCGCGCCGGGGCACAGCCCGGGGCAGGTCGCTTTCCGCGTTCGCTCCCGCGGGGAAGAAGGCTTGTTCTGCGGTGATATCCTGCACAGCCCCTTGCAGATCGCCCGACCCGACGTGAACTCCGGCTACTGCATCTGGGCCGATACCGCGCGACAGACGCGCATGGAGTTTCTCAATCGCGCCGCTGACCGCGAAGCGCTGATCATGCCCGTGCATTTCGGCGAGCCACATTGCGGCTTCATTCGCCGCCAGGGCGATGGGTTCCGCTTCGAACCCTCGGCCTGGTAATTCGCCTGTCCAGAAAGGCCTCGGGCCTTTCTGGACAGCGCAAGCTTACAGGCAGTACCGTGTGTCTTTTACTGGCAAGAAGCGAACATCATGGCGATGCATTTCGATATCACTGATTTCCGTCTGTTCATCAACATCGCGGAAACCAGCAGCCTCACCAGAGGTGCAGAGCGCTCCTTTCTTTCCGTTCCGGCGACCAGCAACCGCATCAAGAACCTGGAAGACAATCTGGGCATGCGCCTGCTCGAGCGCTCGCCCCAGGGCGTCACGCTGACGAGCGCTGGGCGGACCTATCTGCAACACGCGCGGATTGTGCTGGCCCAACTCGAAATGCTGACCGGGGCGCTGCAGGAATATGCAATTGGCCTCAAGGGTCAGATTCGGCTTCAAGCCAATACCACCGCCATCACCGAATACTTGCCGCCCGTGGTGGGCGACTACCTTAAAAGCCACCCTGACGTGCATATCGACATGCGCGAGCGGTTGAGCGATGACATCGCACGCAGCGTTCGCGACGGCAGCACCGACCTGGGCATAGTGTCCGGCAGCGTGGTTACCGACGGTTTGCAGAGCGTGCCGCTGGTTTCCAGCCGCTTGATGATCATCGCCCCGCTCGGCCATCCGCTGCTGAAAAAAAGTGAAGTCCACTTCAAAGAAGCACTCCAGTATGAGTTCGTATCACTGCTCGAAGGCAGTGCCATCCATGTATTTCTGAGCCGCGCTGCCGCCGCCCTTCACAAACCCTTCACCATCCGTGTTCAGGTGGCCAGTTCAGATGCCATCTTCCGCATGGTCGAAGCAGGCGCCGGCATCGCCATCGTGCCGCAAGCAGTCTACAACCGCCTCAAGAGTCCCCAGATCGGCTCCTGCGCTCTGCTCGACCCCTGGGCCGTGCGCACGTTCCAGCTGTGCGCCCTGGACTTCGATGGGCTCTCGGCCTTCGCTCGCGATTTTGCCGACAGCTTGATCGCGTACTACCGCAACCCCCTACCCCCTGCTCTGCCTGCCTGAGCTCATCCTTGCCAGCCCTCTTGCGCCCACCTGTCCTGCCCGGAAAGTCGCGCTGCGCGTGTGCACGCACAGACCGTTAACCAAAGGTTAATCAGGGCTTCCGAAGACCGAAATTGTAGCGCTCAACAGCCTTGGGCAAGCTGTGGACACCAGGCGACGAGCAACTGCGGCCACGCACCCAGCGTTCGTCGGTCCTGGTACTCACCGCCGTCCGCGCGTTGGTTGCGGCGTAGAATTTCCAGCAAGGAACAAAAGCCATGATCAACAAGCTTTGCGCCGATGCCCAGGCAGCCCTGTCCGGCATCAAAGACGGGGCAACGATTGCCGTAGGAGGATTCGGCGGCGCCGGCATGCCTGACGAGCTCATAGACGCGCTGATCGAACAGGGTGCACGCGATCTCACGCTGGTCAGCAACAATGCCGGTCAAGGCGACTCAGGACTCGCCGCCTTGCTCAAAGCCGGGCAGGTCCGTCGCATTCTCTGTTCCTACCCGCGGATGACCGGTTCGCACGTGTTCGAGTCGTTGTATCGGGCAGGCAAGATCGAGCTCGAAATCGTTCCTCAGGGCAACCTTGCAGAGCGGCTACGGGCTGCGGGCTGCGGCATTGCCGGGTTCTACACCCCGACAGGCTTCGGTACGTTGCTCGCCGAAGGTAAAGAGACGCGGTTGATCGATGGGCGCCAGTGCGTGCTGGAGCTGCCCATACACGTCGACTACGCGCTGATCAAGGCGCAAACGGCCGACCGCTGGGGCAACCTGACCTTCCGCAAGACAGCCCGCAACTTCGGCCCGGTCATGGCCATGGCAGCCACCAATACCATCGCTTCGATCGAGCAGTTCTGTGAACTGGGTGAGCTGGACCCGGAAACAGTGGTAACCCCCGGCATATACGTCAAGCACCTGGTGCTGCGCAAAGCGTCGGCCAACCTTCTGAATCAGGCAGGATAATCGACCATGGACAACAGCATGAGAATCGCCATGGCCAAGCGCGTGGCGCGTGACATCCCCGAAGGCTCCTATGTCAATCTGGGCATCGGCCTGCCGACCCTGGTCGCCAACCATCTGCCCGCGGAAAAGGACTATTTCCTGCACAGCGAGAACGGCGTACTGGGCCGTTGGCAGGCAGCCGCACCGGGTGAAGAAGACTGGGACATGATCAACGCTGGCAAGGAGCCGATCGAGTTGAGCCCAGGCGCTGCCTTTTTTCATCATGCCGATTCGTTCGGCATGATGCGTGGCGGTCACCTGGACATCTGCGTACTAGGCGCCTTTCAGGTGTCCGCCCAAGGTGATCTGGCCAACTGGCATACCGGTGCCCCGGATGCTATTCCTGCCGTTGGCGGCGCCATGGACCTGGCCATTGGCGCGAAACGCGTTTTCGTGATGATGGAACATCTCGCAAAGGACGGTCGCAGCAAATTGCTGCCGGAGTGCACCTATCCGCTGACCGGCCTGGGGTGTGTCAGTCGCGTCTATACCGAACTGGCCACGCTGGACATCACCCCGGAAGGTGTCCGGGTCATCGAACTGGTCGGCGACACTACTGCTGAGCATCTGCAGGAAGTCACGGGCGTCCCGCTGGACTTCTCGGCACTCGGCATCATACCGTCCGCCGCGTCGACGCAACGACCGGCCGTTACCCAGCACTGCGCGGAACTGCAAAGGTGAATGGCAACTGGAGCTGGGACCAGCGCGACCTGACCGAGTTGTTGAGCCTTGAGAAAGCGGCCGACAACACATGGCGAAGCTACGTCTGCGACACCAATGCCAATGGGCGGGTGTACGCGGGGCAGCTGCTGGGCCAGGCGCTCTGGGCCGCCGCGCAAACCGTCGAGGAGCGTAGCTTGACGATGCTGCAAATGACCTTCCTGCAGGGCGCACGGCCACAGGAGTCGATCGAGTACAGCGTCGAGACACTCCAGGACGGCCGGCGGATCTCCAGCCGCCATATCTACGGCGTCCAGGGTGCGGGCCTGGTCATGAGCGCCAATGCCAGTTTCCAGGCCCCGGCAGCGGACTCGGACGATACCTATCGACTAGCGCGGCAAGTCCCAGGCCCCGAAAGCCTGGCGACACTGTCCGAACTCGCGGCAGGTTTCCCCGCACAGGGTGAATCGCTGCAGTTGCGTGCCAGAGCCAAACCGCTGCTCGACATACGCCTGATCAATCCGGCGGCTTGCTTCGATCCTGCGGCGGGCCCCGGGGAAGTCGCGTACTGGATGCGTCTGGACCAACCACTCCCGAGCGAAGGTTGCCTGCATCACGCAGCCCTGGCGTATATGTCCGACAGCTGGCTCAGCAGCAACGTCAGCTCACGGGAATTGCTCGATGCCCCTTGGCAGCACTACGTCAGCAATTTGAATCACAGCCTCTGGTTTCATTGCCTGGAGCTTGACGTCACTCAATGGCTGCTGTTCGTCGACGACGGTGTTCGCAGCATGTCCGGACGCAGCCTTGCGATGGCCAACATCTTCCGTCGCGACGGGCGGCTGGTGGCCAGCGTAGCCCGGGATCTGTTGATTTCGCCCCGTGCCACCTGATCGTCAGGCAGGCACTGACCACCTCTGAATCCTAACAACAAGGAGTACCTCATGCTTTATCACGTAAAAATGGACGTAAAAATCCCGCGCGATATCCCGACCCAAGAGATCGAAGCCATCAAGGCGGCAGAAAAGAAACGCGCGACCGAGCTGCAGGAAAGCGGCAAGTGGCCGCACTTGTGGCGGATCGTCGGGCAGTATTCCAACATCAGCATTCTGGATGTCGAGAGTAACGATGAGCTTCATGCCTTGCTGTCCAGCCTGCCGCTATTCCCTTTCATGACGATTCAGGTCACGCCATTGGCCAAGCACCCCTCCTCCATCGTTTAAGACACGCGCGGCGGCCCTGGCCGCCGTTCTTATCTGTCCATGCACGCTCTATTCACGGCGGGAATTGGCAATGCCAATGTTAGTGCAACTTGACTCCTTGGATCTGGCCCAAGTGGTGCGTCCCGGAGACACCGTCATATGGGGCCAGGCAAACGCCGAGCCCTTGCCCTTGACCCAGGCGCTGATGGAACAGCGCCATGCGATAGGACGGTTCACCGTCGTCCTAGGCATAGATAAAAGCACGACCTGCAAGGTGGAACATGCCGATTGCGTGAACTTCATCTCCTATTGTGGGGCAGGCGGCAATCGCGATCTGGCCCAATCAGGCGTTCTGGATATCCTGCCGATCCACTACTCGTGCTTCGCACAGCGACTTGCCGAGGGTGCCTTGCCCATTGATGTGCTGATGCTGCAGGTAGCTCCTGCCAATGCAATGGGCCGTTACAGCCTCAGCATGGCCAGCGAGTACCTGTTGCACTGCATCGACCGTGCCCGTGTGGTCATCGCCGAGGTCAATCAACAGGCGCCTTGGACCTACGGTGATCGAACGCTGGGCGAGGAAGACCTGGACGTCATAGTGCACACCGACAGACCTCCCCTGGAAACCACCGCGACACGCGTGCGTGAAAGTGACCTGCGCATCGCGCGTCACATCGCAGGGCTTGTTGAAGACGGCGCGACGTTACAGATGGGGATCGGTGCGATACCGGATGCCGTCGTCCATACCCTAGAGCACCACCGGGACCTTGGTGTGCACTCCGGCAGCATCGGCGACAGCGTTGCACGCCTCATGCAGACCGGCGCGATCAACAACCGGCGCAAGTCCATCGATCGCGGCGTGAGCGTTGGCGGCGTCTTGATAGGCTCGCGCCTGCTGCATGACTTTGCTCACAACAACCCTTCCATCGAGCTGCGCTCGACCCAATACACCCACAGCGCCGCGGTGCTTGCCAGTATCGACCGCCTGGTGGCCATCAATTCAGCAGTCGAAGTCGATCTCACAGGCCAGGTCAACTCCGAGGTCGCCGCGGGCAGCTACGTCGGGGCAGTAGGCGGCGCTGCGGATTTCATTCGCGGCGCTCATCTGTCCAAGGGTGGCCTGCCGATCATCGCGCTTCCTTCAACGGCAGGAAACCATAGCCGTATCATTGCCAAGCTCGGCGGACCGGTGACGCTGGCCCGCAGTGACGCGGGCATCATCGTGACTGAATTCGGCATTGCCGACTTGCGAGGACTCTCGGTCAGGCAGCGCATCGTCAAAATGCTCGACATCGCTCACCCCGACCATCGACCGGGGCTGGAAGCAGAACTGGATAGCTCGTTCTCCTGAGTAAAACGTCGCCGTGGGGCGTACAAGCCTTCGAGGCTAACCCAGATGCTTTGCGTCGTGCGGTGATGGGATCAGCGACCGCACGACGCCCGTTGCGTTTACATGCAGGCTTGATTCTTGGCCAATGGTACGCTCAAGAACGTTATGGTCGCGGGTTCGAACGAGAGCTCGCCGCCAGCTGTCGCTGAGCCGTTCATCGCAGGAAGGTCATTGTCGGTGCCCAGTTGCAAGGCGGTGCCGTTGAGCATGACGGTCTTGTCGGTCAAGCTTGCTGCTGCCAAGGTATGGCGGCTTGCTGCGCCAGTGATGCTCAGCGAATCGGGCTTCTGGCGGTCGGTGTTCAGCACGAGCATCGCCACGCCACCGGGCACTCCACGCAAACACTGGGCATAGACATGCAAGCCGGCGCGGTTGGCAAACCCCGCATCGAGTACCGTGGTGCCCATGAGTCGACGCCAAAGCAGAGCGCCCCAATAGTTGGGCTTGGGCTCGAAGGTGTTTTCGTCCAGAAGCCCATAGTCGCTGGCGACCAGGGTATTGTGAAAGACCACGTCAACCTCTTGGCGAGCGAGCCGCCCGAGCTGGTCGAGGTAGCGGAAGGTGTCCAGGAAGGTGCCCCCCCAGGGATTGCCGCCGCAGGCCGAGTCAGCCGTCTCGGTGTTCCAGAACGGCTTGCCCGGCATGCTCTGGTCGCGCACGTCGCGGTAGAACGCGAGCGTCTTGTCGGTACGACTCAACCAGTCTTCGGAAAGGGCCTGATCTCTGCTGGTCTGAAAGCCCATGCTCTTGCATCGCTGCGAGGCGGCGCCGTAATGGTGATAGGAAAACGCATCGGCGTCGCCTGTCGAAGCGGCAAGGTCGGCCGCTGGAAGCGCCTTCTGATTGCCATACCCTCCTTTGGCCACCGCCCAGTCAGCGTCCGCTTCGCCTACGGAGCCAGGGGCCAGGAGCTTGGTGTCCGGAAACTCTTTGCGCATGAACGCCTCGAACACCTTGAAGTCACGCCCATAAACCTGTGCATCGTAACCTTCAGGCGCTCCACCCATGGCCGCCATCGTAGGCTCGTTCATGTATTCGACCGCAGCCACCGTTCCACCCTGGGCCTTGGTGAAATCAAGCCAACGGCGCGCCTGATCAGGTTGCCAGACGCCATCGGGGCCACGAGTACCCACGCCTGTCGGCATCGACGTGACGATAGGCGCGTCGACAGCCCGAGAGAACTCGATCCCGGCCAACCACTGTTGTCGCGTGAGTACGCCAGCATAGCCCTTGGGCGGATCCTTGGGCGGTGTGTCGGTATCGGCGAAGTAGGTCGTGTTGGCCCATGTACCGCTGATCCGCATATAGGCGGGCGCGAGCGCTTGAGCCATTGCCCGCAAGCGTTTGTTGGCGAGGTCGAGCGGCGCTCGATATTGGTAGAGGCCAGGGTCCATTCCGGACGGTGCACTGCCTGCCTCGGCTTCGCCGTCCGAGGAAGACGCGTCAATGTCGCTATACGGTTTCCAGAATTTGCCCCCCGTGACCTCGAGCATCTCGACGTTGTACGACTGATAGCGCTCATCGACAGTACCGACCGCCTTCATCGTGCTGGGGGCAAGTCGCTCAGACGTGCTCGCCTCAGCCCTGACCAGCAGGGGCAGTGTTGCCAAGGCGACGAGCACAGCGCTTACCAGAGCGTTCTTGCTGAACTGGAGCATGGTCCACCTCGATTTATGCGCACTGAATAGGATATCGGAGCTGTTCCTTTGTTGCGATGTAGCACTTTTCCGGGGATGGCCACTTCACTGTAAGTGCTATCTTGTCAGTGTAGACGGGCAAATCTGGAGCAGTAGCTCAGGCTACCTCGCAGCGCAGCAAGTGCTCGATGACGTGAGAACGCTTGTCCTGAGTGTGGCCCTCATGGGCCTGACCGTGACAGTCGCCGGCCCTGTCGGCTGGCCGCGCTGATCGCCCAGAAATCGCCCGCTATCTTGGTGGCCTCGTTTAACTCGCCCGGATTATTACCGCAACGGCAAAGCATTCTCTTAATAAATTAGCTAGCTAACTATCTATATGGCCTGGTACCTTCATCTTCTGCATCAAACTCGGCTCGGTGCATAACCACCGTCATCTGCTTGCTTAAGGTGTTAGTTATGTCGTTCACGAAACCTGGCTCAACCTTCTACCTAACCGCCACGCTGCTCATGAGCGCGCTGCTGGGTGGCTGCACCACACAGCTGACCGAGAAGGGCCAGCAGATAAACCTGGTCACGGCCTCGTCTGTAAACGCCTGCTATCTTGTCGAGACCTTCACTGTGCAAGGTTGGTCCGCTGACGATGCGCTCAACACGGCTTTCAATAAGGCTGCGGAGCTTGGAGTTGACAGCATGGGCGTCAAGTCTGTCAGCGAAGGCGATGAAATCACCGCCCTCGCCTTCGATTGCCGTATTGACCGTACCGAGAATACGAATCACGTGATCGACTTGAACCCTTGAATAGCGTCGATAGCTAACGGCCGCCATTCCAAACGGTTGCGTTAGCGAGAAGAGTCCACTTTCGGGTGCCCTGCAGAAGACTTGCCCCTGCCTTTGCTCGATGCGTTTGCCAGTCTGCTGCAGGCCTTTGTCTTCATTCAAGCGTTGATCCGTTCTAGACGACCTTTGATCCCGACAGCGGAACACTCTGCAAGTGCGCGTCGTCTGCAGTGATATCGAGGCCTTGCTGGCTGGCGGGGTCGTCACTTGAGGATGATCGCTCATGAACGCACCGAAGAAAGATTCGCAAGGCTCCACAACCGAAGAAATCCAATCGCTACTGCGCCAGTATGCCGAGCCGCTGCCTGGCCTGGATGAACCTGGATTTGGTGAGCTTTTCGATCGCTACGGTAATGCCAAAGTCGTGCTGATCGGTGAAGCAAGCCATGGCACCAGCGATTTCTACAGGACTCGCGCGGCAATCACCCAGCACCTGATCGAGCACCATGGCTTTACTGTCGTCGCCGTCGAGGCGGACTGGCCCGATGCTGGTCAAATCGACCGTTTAGTACGGGACATGGAAAGCTCGGCTACCGATGAGCAAGCCTTCAATCGCTTCCCGACCTGGATGTGGCGTAACACCGATGTCGCCAGTTTCAGCCAATGGCTACACCGTTATAACCAGGCGCTCCCCTTCGAGCGGAAGGTTGAGTTTCGTGGCTTGGACATCTATAGCCTGAGCAATTCGATCACCGAGGTGCTGGCTTACCTGGACCGTACCGACCCCCGCCTTGCCCATGAAGCGCGCCAGCGCTACGGATGCCTGACACCCTGGCAGGATGACCCAGCGCTTTACGGCCATTTTGTCGAGCGCGACGGCGTGGCGCCTTGCGAGGAGGCGGTGGTCAAGCAGTTGAAAAGCTTGTTGGACAAGCGCTTGACGCGCTTCGCAGGCAACGATGAAGCCTTTTTCAACGCCACGCAGAATGCCCGAGTGATTCGCGCCGCCGAGCAGTATTACCGCGCCATGTACAAAGGCTCCGTCCTGTCCTGGAACCTGCGCGACCAGCATATGTTCGATACCCTGCAGACGCTGCTCGCGCATCGCGGGCGTGACGCCAAAGCCGTGGTCTGGGCGCATAACTCGCACATAGGCGATGCCGCCGCCACCGCCATGGGCTGGCGCGGGGAGTTCAACATCGGGCGACTGTGCCGCGCCGCCTACGGACGCGATGCCGTGCTGATCGGCATGAGTACCGATCGTGGTCAGGTGGCGGCGGCCAACGACTGGGACGGCGAGATGAATGTCATGGATGTGCGTCCGTCCCTGGCGCAGAGCTGGGAGCAGCAATTTCTCAAGGCCGGCATCCCCGCATCGCTCACCGATTGGCGCGCCGAAGACCGTGGCGCATTACGCCAGGCCTTGTCGGCGTCATTGCTGGAACGCGCGATCGGCGTGATCTACCGGCCCATGACAGAGCGCCAGAGCCATTATTTCGAAGCCGTGCTCAGCGAGCAGTTCGATGCCCTGGTGTGGATCGAGGAAACACACGCCGTTACGCCCTTGCCGGTCTCCGGTACCCCACGTGGTGAAGAAGATACCTTTCCCTTCGGAGTGTGAAGCGATGAGCGATTATTGTTCATCCCGCCCTGCTTTCAGCGATCGCCGTGAAGCCGGCAGGGCATTGGCCAACGCACTGCTGGCGCAGGCGCACGAAGCACCGGTAGTCCTCGCCCTGCCCCGCGGCGGTGTACCGGTGGCCTATGAAGTCGCCCTGGCACTGCAAGCCCCGCTGGATCTGTTGCTGGTGCGAAAGATCGGCGCGCCGGGGCATGAAGAGTTCGCCATCGGTGCCGTTGCCGATGGCGTTCAGCCGCACTGGATCGTCGACCAGACCATGCTCGAACACTTCCACGTGCCTGCGGGTTGGTTCGAACTGCAGAAGGATCAACAACTGAAGGAAATAGAGCGCCGGCGAGCGATCTATTGTGGCGACCACCGCCCCCTCCAGGTAGAGGGCCGTGAAGTGATCGTGGTGGATGACGGCGTCGCCACCGGCAATACCGCACAAGTTGCGTTGATGGCCGTGGCCCAGGCGCGCCCCAGGCGCATCAGCTTCGCAGTACCCGTAGGCTCTCATGAAGCGATCAAGAAGCTCGAACCTTGGGTCGATGCGTTGGTTTGTCTTGTTACACCCAAGCCGTTTCGTGCGGTCGGCCTACATTACGAACATTTCGACCAGACACATGACGAGGAAGTGATCGCATTGCTTGCGGCCGCACGTCGCCGATTCAGCGCCTAGACCCGTGCGTCCCTGTCGGTAACACAGGTGCATGTCACCACCAGAAACAGGTTGGGTCAGTGGCATGATGCCGACCAGATTTACTTTGACATCCTCTCACCTAAAATGCCGATAGCGCTGCTTGCCTACGGCATCGGTGGCTCGAATACCGTTTTTCCTTGGCCTACTCGATACGTGAGGACAAGGCATGTATGGAGTCAGCGAAACTGGTATTCACCCAGGATGTTCAGATCGGTTTCTACAGCCTGCTGGGCCGACCAGATAGGGCTGATAAGCAAGATGCCATTGCATCGTGACATAGGCTGCGCCGGATCAAGGCATTTGACGTTAGCACGCAGAGAAAGCGCCTTTGAAGGTCGCCAGAGGCTATGATGGAAAAACATCCCTTCCACGTGGATCAGCGACCCGATGTAATGGTACCTTATAGAAAATACATTTATAAATACGGCTCCCAAACGATGACCAAAACTGCTGAAATCCCAACGAGCGACAACGATAAACATCCCTCTACCCAGACCACTACCTATATGCTGGCTCAGGCCTTTCATGCCTTGCGTGCCTTGTGGATCGAGCCGGCCTTGAAGGCGGAAAACCTGACTTCATTGCAATTCACGCTATTGTCGGTCGTCGACCGCCATGCAGGGCTGTCTTCTGCCGATCTCTCTCGGCGCTTTTACGTGACGCCGCAAACCATGGGCCAGGTGCTCAGCGCCCTGGAAACCCGCGGGCTGCTGATTCGCGAAGAAAACCCGGCCAACCGCCGCCTCCTGGCAATGAGCCTGACACCCACCGGCCATGCATTGGTGAAGACATGCCAGACTCATATGCAACAGATCGAGCAAGAGGTGTTCGGAGAGTTGAACGAGAAAGAGCTGGTGAAGTTTCGCACGACGCTGCACAAGATCGTCGGCAAGATCCGCGAACGCTAAGGCAAGGCAAAAGGCCGCGAGCACTGACCATGCTCGCGGCCTTTTATTTATAGAACCTTGAAGTAATGGATGCGGTTGGAACCCGGGGTCTTTTCCGCGACGCCGACGAATACATGCCGGTCCAGCCAGTCATGCGGCCCCATCGGGACGTCAAACTTGGGCGACACTCGCATATAGTACTCGTCGGGGTCTACCACCTCCTGACGCTGCAGGCGTGCCAGTACCTCGGGGCTTGACCAGCGATAACCGCGGTTCTGCATATAGATCAACGTACCGTCATCAGCCTGCAGCAAGTAGCGTGCATCGAAATCTATGACGCCGTCGGGCCGCACCAGCGGCCAGTCGCCGCCGCTAAAGGGCAGCACCTTGCCCCTGATGTTCGGCCCCTCGAACTCCCCTGACTCCACATACACGGCCGCCCGCTCGGCGCCCATGTTACCGGGGCTCAGGTACAGCCCTTTGCTCAACTGTATGCTGACGGTAAAGGCAAACTCCAAGCGTGGCTCAAAGGGGTGCTTGGGCGGTTTGTTCTCGTTCATGGTGGTTCCTCTTGGCAGTGGAAGAATCGGACAGGTCCATGCGTGGCTCGGTTGCGCGCGTGCTGGCTGGCAGCTGCTCGCTCGTGCGGGGCACGCGGGTTTGCAACAGGAAATGCGACAGGGCCGGAATCAGTACCAGGGCACCGAACATGTTCCAGACAAACATGAAGGTCAGCAGGATGCCCATATCGGCCTGGAATTTGATCGGCGACCAGATCCAGGTCACCACCCCCGCCGCCATGGTGACGCCAATCAGACCGACCACTTTGCCGGTGAAGCCCAGTGCCTGGCGATAGGCCTGAGCCAGGGGTACACCACGGCGTTGCAGCGTCAGTTGGACGCACAGCAGGTACAACGCGTAATCCACGCCAATGCCGACGCCCAAGGCAATGACCGGCAAGGTTGCAACCTTGACACCGATCCCCAGCAGCACCATCAGCGCCTCACAAAGCACCGCTGCCAGCAGCAGAGGAATGATAGCCACCAGCACCGCTCTCCAACTGCGAAAGGTGATGAAGCACAACAGGGTAATCGCCGCGAACACGTACAGCAGCATTGTGTGATTGGCGTCCTCGACCACGATGTTGGTGACTGCCGCGATGCCCGCGCTACCGGCAGCCAGCAAAAATTGACGGTCCGGCGTCGAATGCTCGTCTGCATAAGACTGTGCGGCCGCGACCACGTCCTTCAAGGTTTGCGCCTTGTGGTCCTTGAGGTAGGCGATCACCGGCACGAGTGTGCAGATCCGGTCGGCCGCTGCCGGGTTGTCGGTCATTGCCTGGAACGATGCCGCACCGGTCAGCGAAGCATCCCGGGAGATGGTCAACCATTTCGGGCTGCCCTCGTTGAGGCCGGCGATCATGTTGCGCACGTTGTCCGACAGCGCACTGGCGTGAAGCACCCCCGGCAGCTCCTGGAGCATGACGGTAAAGCGCTCTATCTCCTTGAGCGTGTCGGTGGTCGAACAGGCATCGGCCGGGGTTTTCACCATCACCACGAACTGATCACTCGAGAGCCGATAGTGGTTATTGATGTAGTTGACGTCCTGGTTATAGCGAGCCTGAGGCCATAACTCCGGCGCACCAGGGTCCAGATCGCCAATGGCCAAGTGGGAGCGCACCTGATAGCCACCAACCATCAATACCGCAGCCACCGCCAGCGCCGCTACGGCCCAGCGCCGCTCGGTGAAGCGGGTCAGGCCATCGAGCACGCGGCCCAGGCCCAGGCCTCGGTCTTCTCTTTTCTCGTTGGCCAGCGCCCGCGCGGCCGCCCGTTGGCTGACGCCGGTATAGGACAGCACCACCGGCAAAAGAAGCAAGTTGGTGAAGATCAGCGCAGCCATGCCGATACTGGCCGTCAGCGCCAGCTCCTTGATGACCGGGATATCGATGATCATCAGTACACCAAAGCCTACGGCGTCGCTGAGGATCGCCGTCAGGCCGGCGAGGAACAGCCGGCGAAAGGTAAAGCGCGCGGCAACATACGGGTGCATGCCCCTGGCGACGTCCTGCATGATGCCATTCATTTTCTGCGCGCCGTGGCTAACGCCAATGGCGAAGATCAGAAACGGTACCAGCACCGAATAGGGATCGAGCTCGAAGCCCAGGCTGTTGACGATCCCCAGTTGCCAGATCACCGCCACCAGCGAAGCCGATACCACCAACAGGGTGCTGCGGGTGCAACGGGTGTAAAGGAACAGGAACAAGGCGGCAATGGCGATCGAAATCAGAAAGTAGATAACGATGTTGCCGAGCCCGTCGATCAGATCGCCGACCAGCTTGGCGTAGCCGATGATGTGCACCTCGACGTTGCCGCCCTGCCCTGCCGTGGAGTACTGCTGGCGAATGCTCTCCAGCTTGGCGGCGAACTGGCTGTAGTCCAGGCGCTCGCCGGTTTCCGGATCGTGGTCCTGCATCGGCACCACCATCATGATCGACTTCAGGTCCGTGGCCACCAGGCTGCCGATAATCCCCGCCTTGCGGATCTGCGTGTTGAGCTGCTCAAGGCTCTTGGCCGAGCCATCGTAGTTCTCCGGCATCACCGGCCCGCCCTCGAAACCGTCCTCGTTGACCGAGGTCCAGCGCACGGCGGCCATCCAGATGGAGGTCATCCACGCCCGGTCGACGCCGGGAGCGAGAAACAACGCTTGGTTGATCTTGAAGGTGGCGTCGAGAAATCCAGGCTCGAAAATGCTGCCCTGGGTATTTTCCACCACTACGCGTACCGAGTTGCCCAGGCCGGCCAGCTTGTCCTTGTTCTCGAAGTAGTTCTGTACATAGGGGTGGTTTTGCGGAATGACCTTATCAAAACCGGCATTGACCACCAGACGACTGGCTTGCATCGCCAGCAGGACCGTCACCGCCAGGCAGATGAGAATAAAGAGCAGGCGATGATTGAAAAGCGCCCGTTCCATCAAGTTGCCCGAACGCTTGTCAAATGACTGCAGCGTTGGATTCTGATGCGCCAGATCGGTGCCCTTAATATTGATTGTCATAGTCACTCACCACTGCAGATTACTTGATGGGCTGAACCCGCACGCCATAGGGGCCCACAGCCACCAATGTCTGCTGGTCACTGACGGCCACGCCGAAAAAAGGCATGGGCTTGTCGCTGCGAAGCGGTTTGAAACCGCTGCCATCGGCAGATCCGATCAGCAATTGGCCAGCCTGAGAGGCCAGCACAATCGAGCCATCGGCCAGCACGGTGCTGGCGGTGAAGGAGGCATCGCCGGGGGTCTCGATGGGCTGCCAGTGCTGGCCATGGTCCTGACTGGAAAAGGCATTGCCACGCAGGCCGTAAGCCACCAGAGTCGAGCCCCGAGCGCTAAGGCCAAAGAAAGTGCCGCGATAGGGTGACGGCAAACGCTCGAACATTCGGGTTTGCGGATTCCATCGGCGCAACAGCCCGCGTTCGCCAGCCAAGTACAGCTCATCACCGGCGCGGGTCAGTGCATAGAGGTGCATGCCGTCGGGGTTCTGCGTTCGGTCCATGAGCGGCATCCAGGTCTGGCCGCCATCGCGGGTCTCCAATGCCAGGTTGAACGCACCGACCACCAGGCCGTTGTTGGCATCACTGAACGAGACATCCAGCAAGGGAATGGCGGGGCCGTCGCCTTCCATTCGGGCCACGCTGTCCATGATTTCGGCGTCCACCTCGCCGCGCTCGACCCGAGGCTGATAGTAGTCCAGCAGCAACTTACCCAATTGGCGGCCGTCGAGTTGCTTGACCCAACTCTGCCCGCCATCGGCGCTGTGCAGCACGACGCCATCATGGCCGACGGCCCAGCCATGCTCGGCGTCGGCAAAACTGACGGCCACCAGGTCGCTGCTCACCGGCACGGGTACCTGTCGCCACTGGCTGGCGTGAGCATTGCCCAACAGGATACGCCCCCATGGCCCCACGGCGACCAGTGTGTCGCCGGCCCGTGTGACCGCGCTCAGGCGATTATGCTCGGCCAGCCTGCTGATCCTGGACGGTGTGTCCAGCGTATCGGCGTACACCTGTGGCAGTTGGCTGGTCGCGAGCGCCAGCAACATTGCCCGCGCAATATTCTGAAGTGTCATGGCCACTCACCTTATTATTCTTGTTACAGGGTGAATGCAGCGGCCGCCTGAGCGACCGCTGCCGACTCACGGATTGAGCACGAAGCGCATCAACGAGCTGTCACGCATCTGGTTGGCTTTGGGCGGCTCCACCGGACGGTTACCATTGACGCCTAGCGCGTTGTAAACGTAGATCCCCGAGCTCAAGTCGAAGGACAGCGCCGTCCCCTGCGCAGGAGCCTTGATGTCATAGGACGGGGCAATGGCCACTGGCGTGACGTGGTACAGCTTGCCGGCGGTGTCGCGCCCTTCGTGCAGGCCGCCATACCAGGCATCTTCCTCTACATAGATGTCTCGCTCACTGAAGACATGACGCTGACCAGGCTTGAGCGTGCCCTTGACATGCCAGACCCGACGCAGCTCCCAGCGGATGCACTCGGGATTGGGGTGATTGGGCTTGAGCAGGTCCTTGGCGGCATTGCAACTAGAATTGGCGTCGGCATAAATCAGCTTGTAATTGTTGTAGGGGATATACATCTCTTGCTTGCCGACCAGCTTGAAGTCGAAGCGCTCGAAGTTACCGTCGAACAGGTACGCCTCGTCGTACACCACCGCACCGCCAAGGGCACCGATCGGGGTGTCCGCCGCCAAGTCCGGCGACAGTCGTACGCGTCGGGTACCGGGGCTGTAGGTCCAGGATTGGCGATCGAGTTTCTCGTACATGTCCTTCCACAGCGTGGCCTGGCCGCGCAAGCGCGCAGGCGCCGTGTACTCGGTGCGGGTAAAGCCGCGCCAGTCCACCGGCCCGCCGTAGTAGAAACCGCTCGCTTCCTGACGGTTGGTCACACTGGGGCTGACGACCTCGCCGGTCGGTTTGACGTAGCTGGACGACCATTGGTATTCGATAGCCTTGCCGTAGTAGCGGGCAAAGATGTTCCAGATCACTTCCGGCCCTGTCTTGGGAATCGGGAACGGAATGCCGCCGCGACAGTTTTCGGTGTTTTCCAGGCCACCGAATTGATTCAGCGAGCAGCGCGAGGCATTGGCAACGCTGTTGTCCAGCACCTCTTGCGGGTAGGCCGCGCTGCGCCGCGTAGGGAAGATATCGATGCGAAAATCCGGGTATTTGCGCAACAGCTCGGCGGTGCCCGGCGAGAGTTTGTCGGCGTACTTCGCCATATTTTTCGAATCGATGGTGTATAGCGGTTTATCAGCCGCGTACGGGTCCGGGCGCCAACCCGGCTTTGCCGGGTCATAGCTGGCCGGCGGCTGGGTCAAGCCGCCCGTGTAGGCCGGAATACTGCCGTCGGCATTGCCAGCCTTTTCTGCGCCCCAGGGGGTCAGGCTGGCGCCCAGCTGAGCGATCTCGGCGGCACTGGGTGCGGCCTGGGTCTGGCTGGCGGCCAGAGCCAACGCCGCGACAAACATCGAAGTTGTGGTTTTCATCTTGCATTCTCCTGACCGTACTTAGTTGTTTTTATTAGCGTGCGCATAGACCAGTGCCTGTGCGCTTGTCGGTTAAAAAAGCGATGTCTGATAGGTAAACACCACGCGACCGCGGTCCTGCAACGGCAAGCCATTGGTGGTATCGACGCCCTCCCGGGTACGCTTGCTGTTGGCCAGGTTGTCGTTGAACGCCAGGGTAAAGTCGTGTTGGCTGTTGTAGCTGGCAGTCATCGACAAGCCATAGGAACCGGCGCCTTCGTTGCCACCACCGAGGGTCGCGGCGTTCCCGTGCAAGCCAACGCTCAGACTGCCCGAGGCCGACAGATCCCAGCCCGGGGCCACGGCCGTCCAGGAGGGCGAGAACACCAGGAACGCTGAGGCAAAGTCCTTGGTCACGCAGCCATAGTCGCTGTCATTGGTGCCGGCGGTACGACGTGCCGAAGTGTCACAGCGGTTGAACAGCGCTTCATTCTTGTCCACGCTCAACCAACGACTGTAAGCCAGCTCGCCCATCAGCAAAGCTGACGACCACAGTGCGCTGCTACCAAAGAATTTTTGTCCGTTGAGCAGTGTATGGAAGGTGTCGCCTGTAGCCCCTTCGCCGTCGATCAGCACCGAGTTCGAGTTCAGCGCGGTGTTCTTGCGCACGCTCATTTCAAAACCGGTACTCACGCCACCGAGGCTTTTCGCCAGGCTGAAGCCGTACAACCGCGTCTTCTCGGCATAGCGGAAGTTGTACTCGCCACCAGCGAAATCCAGATCGGTCCAGAACGTGGTCTCATTGAACTGACGCGCATAGAAGCCCAGGGTGCCGCCGCTGAACCATTCGGGCGCGTAGCGCACGGCCAGGCCGTATTGCGCGCCATGGGGCCGGTCGATCCCGCCATTGCGCAAGCCGCCGAAGCCACTGTCAGGACCTTCGAGAACAAAGTCCAGCGGCGCCATGAATGTGCCGCCCTCGGGCCAGCGGTTGGGGCGCCATTCGTAGAAATACTGGCCTTCGAGCGACAACTGCGGATTGAGCTGCACTTGAGTCCAGGCACTGCCCACTGGCAGGGCCGTTTCCTTGGCGGTAGCGCCTGGCGTGGAGAACAGTTTGTTCAAATCACTCGGCGCCTGCGCATAGGACACGCTGTGGGCGGAGCTGGCAATCACCTCGCCCCACAGAATGGCCTGGCGACCCAGGCGACCGGTCACGTCCACGCCATTGTCGAAAGCGTGTGTGCCCCACACGTAGGCATCAAGAAACTCCGCCGAAGGGCCTTCACCGTAACGGCGCGTGGTGCTTGACCAGTGGCCATTGTCGTAGCCGCCCATTTCACTGGGCGGGGAATCGTTGAAGGCCTGGTCATACCAGGCCGAGCCGGTCAGGCGCACGCCGACGGTCTGGCGGAAATCGGCATCGAATTCGGTCAGCAGATCCAGGCGGTTGATGTAGATATCGCCCTTGTCGTAGCTGTAGGTGCTGTTGTTGCCGGCGGCCACCACGTCGTCGCGCCGGCCTTCGGCACGCATGCCCAGGTTGTAGCGCAGGGTGCCGCCAAGGCTGGCATTGATGTCGGGGTTGCCGGTGTCGAACTGATAGGCCTGGGCGCCCGTGATGCCCGCCAGAGAAATCGCCAAGGCTGTGGCCGCCTGCGTCAACCGTACGGGCCTGGTGTTCTTCTTGAAAGTGATCTTCACAACGTCTTCCTCATTTATTTTTATAAGAACGTCGTACCTCCAGCCGACCGTTGATGATCTGCCTGATAGCAATATCACTTATATAAGCTATCTTTTCAACGAATAAATATCAGGAAGGCTTATGTAAGGCAAAAATATTTATTCACAACCACCCCAGAAAAAAAAAGCCTGCGCTTTCAGCGCAGGCCCTCGATGTTTCAGCGCCTTCATGGCGCCGGCTCAGTCGCGCAGCGGCAGCGCGTCGGACGAGACCCAGTTACCGTGAACCTGGCAACGCAGGCGCAATGGCAACTTGATTCTCGCAATGGGCCCTCGGTCCAGATGCTCGGCCTCGACCAACACCACTTCGCTAAGATTCTGGTCGTGCAAGTCGACCACAAAGGCCAGATAACCTTCGTGTCCGCTCTGGCGCGAGGCGATATGCACGTGCTCCTGCACGGTGGTATTGGGCCCCAGGGCCAGGCTCTTTATCGCCCCGCCATCAAGATCCAGACGCATGACGGTGTTGAACCCCGCCCCTACCGGACCGCTGACCAACGGAGGACCGTTCTGCGGGTTGAAACCCTGGTAGTAGCCGATCCGGTAATCGACCATGAAATCCTTGTCGGCCACCCGCGGAAAGTCGCCAGCGGGGCCGATGACCCGCTCCTCGATATGCTCCCCAGGTTGCGACAGGTCGAAGCTCCAGCGTACGTAATGGCTGCGGATATCCTTGGGTTGCAAGTCGATATTGGAGTCTTTCTTGATAAACGGAAACGGCGGGCACACCGACAGACCGAAGTCCAGATGGACCTGCTCGCCGTCGCTGAAGGCGTTCATGAAGTGGAACGAGGAGCACGCCGGCGAGCGCTTGAACCAGCGCATTTCGCTGACCTTGCCATAGCGCGGCATGATCCCGACCCAGGCGTCCTCTCCCTGCTCGAAGACCCAATGGGGTCCGCCTGCTTCCATACGCTGCTTGTTGGCGATGGTGGGAAATACCGGAAAGATGATGTGCTCGCGAGTGACCGCGAAATCGTGCATGAACGAGGCGTAAGGTGTCTGGAACCACTGCTCACTGACGAGCTTGCCATCACGGTCGACAATGCACAGCGCCACATCACGTGTCGCCAGCCCGCCCGCTTCATAACCAAAAAAGAACAGTTCGCCCGTCTGCGGGTCCAGTCGCGTGTGGGCGGCCATGGTTTCGCTGCGCAGCGCGCCGTTGAAATCATAGGAGCCCAGGGTTTCCAGGGTGTAAGGGTCCAGTTGGTAAGGACGACCGTCTTCTTTCATCGCAAGCAGCTTGCCGGCGTGCCAGACAGGCGTGGTGTTGGCCACCGTGCGGTCGACCACCCCGCGCACGCTTGGGTCATCGGTGTAGGGGTTGCGATAGCGTCCGTGCAAGCCACGGCGAGCCTTGCGCTCTGCCTTCAGGCGCTCGGTCATGATGTAGCGCATCTTGAAATCGACATGGCCGTTTTCAAAGCGGAATGCGCTGACCATGCCGTCGCCTGAAAGGTAAGTGTCTTCGCCAAGCATCGGCGGGTACTGCGGATCGGGCACGCAACGAAACCAGGTGCCTTCGATCTCGGCGGGTATCTGCCCCTCCACGACCAGATCGAAGATGTCGCACTCGACCCGCGAAGGCGCATTGAAACCGCTATAGTCCATGGTGTTGGGAAACGCTTGTGTCATGCCGAAGCCCTCGCTTTTTTGTTGTTGTCAGTGACCGCGCACCGATGGCGCGATTGCTTCACCGGCGCGTTGTCGGTAAGCGGTATCGATCAGATAGGCGTGAATCTGTTGGACCTGCTCGACCTTGAGCACATCGGCAAACGAGGCCATGCCGCCGTCGGCCAGGATGCCGCCCAGCACAATGGGCTCGAACGCCATATGCATGCCCAATGGCATATTGAACAGGTCTGGGTAATTGGAGCGCGCCGGCCCCAGGCCTCCCCCATGGCAGCGGTTGCAGTTGAGCGCGAACAGGCGTCCGCCCTCCTGTATCGCCTGGGTGCTGGCCTCGGTGCGCGGTGGCAATGGATTGAGAATGGGCGCCGGCAACGGCTCGGGCAAAGGCGTGGGGCCGCCGTCCAGCTTGAACGCCAGCAGGCGCCCGCGGTTGGAGTGGTCATACGCTGCGGCGCCCGGCATCAGTTGCGAACCTGGCAAACCACCGTAACCTGCAAGCACCGCGATGTACTGTTGCCCATCCACCTCGTAGCTCATGGGCGCTGCCATGATGCCGGTGCCAACATGAATGTCCTTGAGCAATTTACCGTCGGTGGCGCGGTAGGCACGCAGATGTCCATCGGTGGTGCCCTGGAACACCAGGTTGCCTGCCGTGGCGAGCGTACCGCCATTCCACAGGCCGCTGTTGGGCGCTCGCCAGACTTCCTTCTGGCGCAACGGATCCCAGGCCATCAGGTATTCCTCGAAGCGCGGCGTGGGCTGGTTGGCCGTCAACTGCGCCAGCGCTTGTTGGGGCAAGGCGAAAAACGGCAAATAGCTCGAGCCCCAGTCCATGGTGTTCTTTTCGTGCTTCCAGTTCGCCTCCATGCTGAACACCATGGCCACATCGATGACGGGTATATAAGCCAGCCCCGTCGCTGGGCTGAAGGCCATGGGCATCCAGTTGTGCCCGCCCAAGGGGGATGGGTAGATCAACTTCGGGCCCTGACTGTAGTCGCCCTGCGGCGATTTCACCGGGCGTCCGCTGGCCAGATCGACACGCTCAGCCCAGGTCGCGGTGACATATTTTTCGGCGCTCAGCAGCTTGCCGTTGCGACGATCGAGCACATAGTAAAAACCGTTCTTGGGCGCCTGCATCAATACCGGTACCGGCGCGTTGTCGATGGTCAGTTCGGCCAACACCATCGGCTGGGTGGCGGTGAAATCCCAGCTGTCGCCAGGTGTGGTCTGGTAATACCAGACCAGCCGGCCGGTGTCCGGGTTGATCGCCAGGATCGAAGACAGAAACAGATTATCGGTCTGCTCGGGGCTGCGCAGCCAGGCCGGGTGCGGTGAACCGTTACCCACTCCCACATACAAGAGATTCAGTTGCGGGTCATAGACCATGCTGTCCCAGACCGTGCCGCCACCACCGGACTCCCAGAGCGTATCCTTGCTCCAGGTCTTGGCGGCCATCTCCAGTTCGGGATGCTCGTAACCGTTTTTCGGGTCGCCCGGCACCGTGAAGAAACGCCAACGCTGCTGGCCTGTTTTCAAGTCATAGGCGGTGACGTAGCCGCGCACACCGAATTCGGCACCGGCATTGCCGATCACCACCACATCGCCCGCCACCTGGGGTGCGCCGTTCAACGTGTAGGCGCGGCCGCGATCGATCAGGGTATCGACCTTCCACAGTACCTGGCCGGTCCGCTCATCAAGGCTGACCAGATAGCCGTCAAGCTGGCCGACATAGACCTTGCCATCGGCCAGGGCCACACCCCGATTGCTGACATCGCAACAGGTCTTGCGCCCCCAGGCACCGTCCAGTTGCGGATCGAACCGCCAGACCTCTTTGCCGGTAGCCGCCTGTACCGCGTGTACCACACCCCAGGGACCACTGGTGAACAACACACCGTCATGCATCACAGGCGTGGCCTGCATGCCACGCTGCACCCGCCCGCGCTGCACACTGGTATCGTATTCCCATGCCAGGCCCAGCCGCTCGACCGACTGCTCGTTGATCTGCTCCAAAGGCGAAAAATACTGCTCACCAAAGCCCCCGCCAGCGGGCCATTCGCTCTGCTGTGAGGCGCAAGCCTGGACGCCCGACCAGAGCGATGCGACCAGCACCCAGGCCCACCGAAGGTTTTTCTTGTGATTAGCCAGTAAAGCCATGATTCCCCCATTTCCCCAACAGACGTAGGCGAGCGAATCCGCCCGCACAGGCCTTTGCGTGTCTTAGTGCTGCGTACGGGTGGCCAGATCGCGCTTCATCACCCGGCCGGCCATGTAATAGGCCAGCGCCGCCAGAATGAAGCCGCCGGTGCAGGTGACGATGGCATGACGCAACCCCATCACCGAAGCTTCCCGGCAAGCCTGGGCCAGTGCCTGTTCGGCACCCGCTGGTGGCATGCCGCCGGGGCAAAGCGCACGGTAATCACCCAGGGTAAAGGCATGGGCGGCATACAGGTCACTGGCCAGGCCTATAAACAACGGGCCCAGGCCCATGCCCACCAGATTGAGCACGAACAGCAATATCGCCGATGCCGAAGCGCGCATGCGCGGTTCCACCAGGTTCTGGGTCACCGCAAAGGTCGGCGGTTGATGGAACATGACGAAAATGCAGCCCACGAAGATAAACAGCACGCTCATCTGCCAATCCTGCTGCAAAAAGCCCAATGCGTAGCACGGCGCTGCAACCAGGAAACTCAGGGCAGGAACCCAGCCGTACCATTTCTCGCCCCGGCGTGCGGCCCAGTCCGAAGTGAAGCCGCCCAACGCACTGCCGATCAACCCGGCACCACCGGAAATAATGGCAAACATCAGCCCGGCCTTGGCATAGCTCATGTCGAAGGCGCGGATCATGTACACGGGTATGAACAGGTTGATACCGAAGGTCGCGAACCCACCCAGGCCGGCGCCGCAGGCAATACGGCGAAAGGTGGCCAAGCCGAACAGGCGCTTGAGCACCTGGATAAAACCGGGCACCTGCGCGGTGTCCTGATAATGTTGGTCGGACAGACCGCGTTTGGGCTCACGCAGGGTAAACACCACCAGCAAGCCCAGTACTATGCCCGGCAGCCCGAGGATGTAAAACGCCTCACGCCAGCCATAATTCTGCACGACCCAGCCCCCGATCACCGCGCCCGCGCCCGCGCCCAGAGGCACTCCCAACGAGAAGATCGCCAAGGCCGAGGCACGCCGTTCGCGAGGAAAATGGTCGGCAATCAGTGAATGCGCCGACGGCGTGCAGCCCGCCTCTCCCACCCCGACACCCATACGAAACAGCAACAGCTGAATAAAACCGTTGGCTGTGCCGCACAGGGCGGTCATGGTCGACCAGACCACCACGCAAAGGGAAATGATCTTGACCCGATTGTGACGTTCGGCAAGCCGGGCGATGGGAATGCCCAGCACGGTGTAGAACAGCGCGAACGCCAGACCGCCGAGCAGGCCGAGCTGCATGTCGCTCAGGTGCAAGTCTTCCTTCACGGCCTGGCCCACGGTCGCCATGATGATGCGGTCCATGAAGCTGGAGGCGTATACCAGCACCAGCATGAACAGCAACCAGCTGCGGTAAGCGCGCGTATATAACGTAGTGGGCTGTGAGGCGGGGGTGGAGAGCTTAGGCTGAGCGGCACTGGTAGTACTCATCGCATACTCCTGCAGAGCCGCTGAACGGCTTCTATTTGTTGTTCGATACAGATACATGCCCCGATCCAGAGGGGTTGCCTGCCGGGCAAGCCTAACCCCTTAGACATTTGGTAGCAAGAGGGTTTATATAAGGTCTGCTTAAATAAAAACCATCACCCCGATCAGGAAGCGCTACCCATGCAAAAAGCTGATTATCTGCGTTACATCGATTGCTTCAATCGTGGCGATTTCGCCGGCTTTTCTTGCTTCTATGCCGACGATGTCGTGTTGGAACTGGGGACCAAGGCACGGCTCGAAGGCCGAGCGGCCATCGTCGCGTTCTATCGCCAGAACAAGGACCGCGTGCGGGAAACCCTGCGCGTCGACAACCTGATCATTGACGATACGGGTATCGCCGCTGAGCTGGATACGCAGTTTCTAGCCCTGCAAGACTGGCCCGATTTCATCGCCGGTCCCCTCCGTCAGGGCGATACCCTGCACATCGTCAGCCTGGTGCATTACCGCCTGCTGGATGGCCTTTTCAGCCATATCAAGTCGGCTCGCTGCGCAACCCTCAGTTGAGAGGGGCCAGCCGCGCCGGGTTCTGCGCGCGGCTGGCGCGGCTCACTCGTATCGCTTGAGCATGGTCTTGGCGATCACCAACTGCAGCACCTGGCTGGTGCCTTCGTAGATGCGCATCGCTCGTGCATCCCGATACAGGCGCTCGACCGGATACTCGGCGACATAACCTGCGCCACCGAAAATCTGCACTGCCCGGTCGGCCACCCGTCCGACCATTTCCGAGCAGTAGTATTTGGCCGAAGCCGCCAGGGTGCGTGCGTCTTCACCGTTCTGCAGGGCCTGACCGGCGCGCATGGCCAAGGCGTGTCCCGCCAGGTACTCCGCTTCGGAGTCGGCGAGCATGGCCTGGATCAACTGGAAGTTGGCGATGGGCTGGCCGAACTGGCGGCGCTGCATGGCGTAGCGTGCCGCCTCGTCGATAATGCGCTTGGCCAGCCCCACCGCCGAGGCGGCAACACTCGCCCTACCGCTGTCGAGTACCTGCATGGCAATCCGAAAGCCTTTGCCGGCGTTGCTTTCACCGCCGACCATGGCACTGGCCGGTACCCGCACATTTTCGAAAATCACATCGCAGATCGAGGAACCGCGCTGGCCCATCTTTTTCTCCGGCTTGCCCACCTGCAGGCCGGGGGTAGTGCGCTCCACAATAAAAGCACTGATGCCATCCGCGCCCGGCTTGCTCTTGTCGGTGCGCGCCATGACCGTGAACACGTCGGCATGCAAGGCATTGGTGATAAAGCGCTTGGTGCCGTTGATAACGTAATCGTCGCCATCACGCACCGCGCTGGTCCTCAGGCTGCCCGCATCGGAACCGGCTTCAGGTTCTGTCAGGCAGAAGGCCGCGCGATACTCTCCGCTGGCCAGGCGCGGCAGATACTTTTGCTTCTGAGCCTCGGTACCTGCCAACAAGATGCCCTTGCTGCCGATCCCCACGTTCGGCCAGAACACAAGGCGAAACGCCTGGGAGGTCTGGCTGAACAGCATCTGCACCTGCATTTCCTGCTCGATGTCCAGCTCCAGGCCGCCATACGCTTGGGGGATACCCAAGCCGAAGAAGCCCATCTCGCGCATTTCCGACACCACGTCATCGGGCACGGCATTGTTCTCCTCCACCGTGTCTTCCAACGGCATCAGCCGGTTTTTCACATAGCGTTCAACGGTGTGCAGCAGTTCCTGAAAGCTTTCGGAATCAAAGGCGCTAGCCATGGGTCGGGTCCTGTCGAGGAATTTTGTTGTGCCACCTATGTAAGTCTATCTTATATAAATTGTAAAGCGAATGGTCGCGGTGAGCCCCAAAATTTAACCGGCGATGCTCATTGACTAAATACGTATACCTTATATAAGTTATCATTCGAACAAAATGAAGACGCACCACCGCACTCCTTCAACTCAGGGAAAAACAACAATGACCCAGCAGACCCCATCCAAAGCCGCCTACCGTCGAATCGCCACTGAAGAGGCGTTCGCACCCCGGGAGATGATCGACATCTACCGGCGCATGACCGCCGACAAGGTGATCGACGATCCCGGCTTCAACAGCATGTGGAGTTTCTACTTGAGTGGCTCCAGTGCCCGCGGGCGCTTCATCATCGATGGCCTGACAGACATGGAGCATCAACGCATTGCCCACATGGATGCCGCCGGCATCGATATGCAGGTGCTGTCCCTGACCTCTCCCGGTGTGCAGATCATGGACCGCGCCGAAGCGGTGTCCTTTGCCGGGCAGTCCAACGACTGGCTGGCCGACGCCATCAGCCGTCATCCCACCCGCCTCGCCGGACTGGCGGCCGTGGCCCCACAGGACCCTCAGGCTGCGGCCAGGGAGATCCAGCGCGGGGTGACCGAGTTGGGCCTCAAGGGGGTGATCATCAACTCCCACACCCATGGCGAATACCTGTCCGACCCCAAGTTCTGGGATATTTTCGAAGCTGCCCAGGCGCTTGACGTGCCGATCTACCTGCACCCCATGACGCCGCCAAAGAACATGATCGAGCCCTTGCTGGAATGCGGCCTGGATGGCGCGATTTTCGGCTTTGGCATGGAAACCGGCATGCATGCCCTGCGCATCATCACCGCCGGCGTGTTCGATCGGTTCCCCAAGCTGCAGATGATCCTTGGCCATATGGGCGAAGCGTTGCCGTTCTGGATGTTCCGCCTGGACTACATGCATGCGGCAACCGTGCGCTCCGAGCGTTACGACAGCATGCGCCCACTGCAGCGCAAGCCTAGCGACTACCTCAAGCAAAACTTTCATATCACCAACAGCGGCATGGCCTGGGAGCCCGCCGTCAAGTTCACTCAAGAGCAGATCGGTGTTGATCGGGTGATGTACGCCATGGATTACCCCTACCAGTATGATCCGGCCGAAGTCATTGCCCTGGACGCCATGGACATCAGCGACGAGGCCAAGAAGAAGTTCTTCGAGACCAACGCAACCCGACTGTTCAAGCTTGACTGATACCCTTTGAGCGACCTGGCCGCCCCAACAGGGCGGCCTTCCCTTGCGACTTCCCGTGAGTGCGTGAGCGAAACGCAAACACCCGCCAACCGGCGGGTGCGATGCAAATCCAGTAGCCAACACAAACAACGGCCGCAGCCAACAGGCTGCGGCCGTTGCAGTTCAAAGACCGATGATCACCGATTTGGTCTCGGTATAGGCCAGCACGCCTTCGTGGCCATTTTCGCGGCCAATGCCTGACTCCTTGAAACCGCCAAACGGCAAGCCGAAATCCATGCCGAAAGGCGTGTTGACCTTGATGGACCCGGCCTTGAGCTTGCGTGCCAGCTTGTGAGCGGTGCTGATATCGCGCGTCCAGACACTGGCGGCCAGCCCGTAGGAGGTGTCATTGCCCCGTTCAGCCAACGTGTCGAGGTCTTCGTCATCGAAGACCATGGCACTGAGTACCGGGCCGAAGATCTCTTCGCGGAACACCGTCATCTGCGCGGTGGTCTGGGCCAGTACGGTTGGGTTGACGAAGTACCCTTCACGGTCGGGCGAGTCGCCGCCCACCAGGACCTGCGCGCCTTCGCGGCGACCCGACTCGATGAAGCCCATGACCCGCTGTTGCTGCTGCAACGACACCAGAGGGCCGATCTCGGTGCCCTCGTCGGTTCCCGCGCCCACGCGCAACTGACGGGCACGCTGGGTCACACCTTCGAGCACCTGATCGAAGACCTTGCGATGCACGTACAACCGCGAACCGGCCACGCACACCTGGCCCGAGTTGCTGAAGATGCCTTGAGCGGCAGCGGCAATCGCGCGATCCAGATCAGCGTCGGCGAAGATAAAGGTCGGCGACTTGCCGCCCAATTCCAACGTCACCCGCTTCAAGCTGCGTGACGCCGAGGCCATGATCGCCTTGCCCACGGAGGTTGAGCCGGTGAAGGATATCTTGTCGACCTGCGGGTGTTCGACCAACGCTTTTCCGGCGGCCTCGCCCAGCCCTGTCACCAGGTTGAACACCCCTGGTGGAAAGCCGGCTTCCTCGATCAATTGGGTCAGGCGCACAGTCGTCAGCGGAGTCTGCTCCGCAGGCTTGAGCACAATGGTGCAGCCCGCCGCCAACGCTGGTGCCAACTTGCCCACTGCCATCAGCATGGGGAAGTTCCACGGCACGATCTGCCCAACGACGCCGACCGGCTCGCGAGTGGTATAGGCGTGGTGTTCGCCCGGCACGCATACCGGAATGGTCTCGCCGGTCAGCTTGGTCGCCCAGCCGGCGTTGTAGCGCAGGATCTCCGGCGCGCCGCCCATATCGACCATGCGCGCGAACCCTAAAGGCTTGCCGTTATCCAGGGATTCGAGCAATGCCAGCTCATCAGCGTTGGCCGTGATCAGTTCCGCCAGTTTCCACAACAGATGAGTGCGCTGAGCACCATTCATTTTCGACCAGGGACCGCTGTCGAACGCGCGCCGCGCCGCGCGCACCGCCAGGTCGATGTCGGCTGCGGCACCCGCCGCCGCATGGGCGAACACCTTGCCGGTAGCCGGGTTGAACACCTCGAACGTTTCCTCGGACTGTGCCGCCTGCCAGTGCCCATCGATATAAAGCTGCTGAGGGTTGGCAAGAAAGCCCGATTGCAGGGTCTGGATACGCGCGTGTACTGTCATGACGAAAACTCCTGGCTGGATACGTGAACAGGCATGGGCGGCACGGCCTCGACCGAGGCGGACCGGGAAACAGTGGAAGCAGGCAATGAAAGTCCAAGCACCAGATCGGCACCCTTTTCGCCGATCATGATCGACGCGGCATTGGTATTGGCGCCGGGCACGGTCGGCATGATCGAGGCATCGATGACCCGCAGCCCTGCGATGCCATGCACTCGCAATTGTGGATCGACCACCGCATCGGGCCCGTGACCCATGCAGCAGGTACCGACCGGGTGCTGGGTCACGCCAGCGGTCTGGCGAATGAAGGCATCGAGTGCGGCGTCACTGGCCACCCGGGCGCCGGGCAGCACTTCGCTGGCGACCAGGCTGGCCTGAGGCTCGGTGGCGTAGATCTTGCGTACTGCGGCAATGCCCCGGCGCACCGTCGCCAGGTCCTCTTCATTGTCGAAGATGTTCAGCTGTACCCGCGGCGGGTCGGCTGGATCTCGCGAACGCAGGGTCATCCAGCCCCGACTGCGTGGCTTGAGCAGGCAGATCGATACCGATAGCCGATGGGACTTGGGTTTCACATAACCCGGAAACCACAGCCCGGCGTCGAGCCGGATGGGATTGCACAGCAGCTGAATATCCGGCTGCGGCAAGTGCGCCTGGGTACGCAGGACGATATTGCAGCTGTTGATCTGACTGGCGAATGCGCCGGTACCGAACAATGCCCAGCGCACCACCGAGACAAGCGCCTTGTCCAGGCGCAATTCGTTGATAAAGGTGTTCGGCTGACTGGCCTCGAAATCGATATTGACCCGCGGATGTTCCGACAGATTACGCCCCACCCCCGGCAGATCGAGCAGCACCGGTATGCCCAGGCGCTCCAGCTCTGCGCGTGGGCCGACGCCGGAAAGCATCAGCAATTGCGCAGAGTTGTAGGCACCGCTGCTGAGGATCACCTCGCGCTGGGCAAACACCTGGAACAGTTCGCCGTCCTTTCGATATTCCACGCCTTCGGCCCGACCATCGCGGATCATCACCCGCTGCGTCATGGCCTGAGAGATCACCGTCAGGTTCGACCGTTTCATCGCCGCGTGCAGATACGCCCGTGAAGTACTGGCGCGCCGGCCACGGGTGTCGATAGTCACTTCACCGCAGGCGAACCCCTCAAGGTCGGCGTCGAGGTCGGCGCTGGTCCGGTAGCCCGCCGCCAGGGCCGTCTGCATCAGCGGCTCGTGCAAACGGCGCCGTGTCTCGATCGGCGTGATGCTCAGGGGCCCGTCACCACCGTGCAGCGCATCACTGCCACGCCAGCTGCGCTCGGCGCGCAGAAAATAGGGCAGCACATCGGCATAGCCCCAACCTTCGCAGCCACTGTCGCGCCACTGATCGTAATCGCGTGGATGGCCCCGCATGTACAGCATGCCGTTGATCGATGAGGAGCCGCCGAGCGCCTTGCCACGGGGAATCAGGATCGAGCGGTCATTGAGGGTCGGTTCCGGCTCCGATTGGTAGTTCCAGATAAACTCGGGCCGGCGCAAGGCCTTGAGAAAGCCCATGGGCATGGTCAGCAGAAATTTGCGATCAGTCCCCCCGGCCTCCAGCAGCAAGACCGAATGACGGCCGTCGGCACTGAGCCGATCGGCCAGCACGCAGCCGGCCGACCCCGCCCCCACCACGATGTAGTCGTAGTGCGTTGTTATCGTTGTTGTGCTCATGGGTGGCTCGCATCCGGTGATCAGATCGGGAAATGCCCCGCCTGGGTTTGCACGGTGATCCAACGCAACTCGGTGAACTCGGCGATGCCCGCCTGACCACCGAAGCGTCCATAACCACTGGATTTGGTGCCACCAAACGGCATCTGCGCCTCGTCATGCACCGTGGCACCATTGATATGACAGATGCCCGATTCGATGCGCTTGGCCACTCGTAAGGCACGGGCGATATCGCGGCTGAACACCGCAGCGCTGAGACCGTATTCGGTATCGTTTGCCACCCGCACGGCTTCCTGCTCATCGGCGACTCGAATCACGCAGACCACTGGACCGAAACTTTCCTCGGCATAGATCCGCATGGTCGGCACCACCCGATCAAGGATCGTCGCGTCCATCAACAAACCGTCTTGGATCCCGCCACAGCGCAGTACTGCGCCCTTGCTCAGCGCATCGTCTATCAGCGCATTCATATGCAGCACCGAACGCTGATCGACCACGGCGCCGAGCGGGCTTGAACCTTCTCGAGGATCGCCGGCGGTGAGCGTCACGGCCTTGCTCGCAAGCTTTTCGACGAAAGCGTCCGCCACCCCCTCAGCCACCACCAGGCGCTCGGTGGACATGCAGATCTGCCCCTGATTCATGAAGGCGCCGAAGGCTGCAGCCTTGACCGCTTCATCCAGGTCGGCGTCGTCCAGCACCAGCAAAGGCGCCTTGCCACCCAGTTCGAGCAGCACCGGCTTGAGATAACCGGCTGCCGTCTGCGCGATGATCCGTCCGACCCGGGTGGAGCCGGTGAAGTTGATCCGCCGCACCGCCGGATGGCCAATCACCGCCTCCACCACCTGGGCGGCATCGGCGGCGCTGTGACTGATCACATTGACCACGCCAACGGGAAATCCGGCCTCCCACAGCGCTTCACCGATCAACAGGTGGGTCCGCGGACAGAGCTCCGAGGCCTTGAGCACCACGCTATTACCGCAGGCCAGTGGCCAGGCCACTGCCCGTACACCGAGGATCACCGGCGCATTCCACGGCGCCATGCCGAAGACCACGCCAGCAGCCTGGCGGATGCCCATGGCCAGGCAGCCCGGCTTATCGGAAGGGATCACCTGACCGACGATCTGCGTGGTGATCGAGGCTGCCTCGCGTAACATGTTGGCCGCCAGCGTCACATTGAATCGCGCCCAACCGGCCGTAGCGCCGATTTCCTCAGCCATGGCCTCGACAAAATCCGCCTCGCGGGCCTGCAAGCAATCGGCGGCCTTGAGCAGCAGGCTGCGGCGCAAGTTCGGCGCACTCTCGCTCCAGCTGTCAAAGGCGTCAGCGGCCGCCTCGACCGCGCGAAGGGCATCGTCCGGGCTGGCCGCAGCGGCCCGAGTGGCCACGGCTTCGGTCAGCGGGTTGAGGCGCTCGAACGTCGCTGCGCCGGTGGCTTCGACCACTTGGTTGGCAATCAATAGTCCTGTGCTATGCATGCAGTGGCTCCTCAGCCTTGGCTGATCTGTTTGATCGTCAGGCAGGCTTCCAGACCTTCGCTGGCGTTTTCCGCACCGTGCCCGCTGTCCTTGATCCCGCAGAATGGCGCATCCGCTGAGCCGACGGCCGTGGTGTTGATACCGACCATGCCTGCCTCCAGTGCATCGCCGACCCGCAGGGCGGTGTTCGCCGACTGGGTGAAGGCATAGGCTGCCAGGCCGAACGGCAAGCGGTTGGCTTGCTCGATGGCTTCATTGAACGTGGCGAATGGCTGAATCAGCGCCAACGGACCGAAAGGTTCTTCGTTCATGACCCGGGTCGAGAGCGGCAACTCACTGATCACCGTCGGCTCGAAGAAGTAACCGCCAGCCCCTTCGATTCGCGTGCCGCCCGTTTGAATGCGCGCGCCTTGACGACGGGCATCACCCACCAGGGATTCAATAGCCTCCAATCGGCGTTCGTGGGCCAGCGGCCCCATGCGCGTGCCGCTGTCCAGACCATTGCCGACGGTAATGGCACGGGCGCGCAGGGTGAACGCCTCCAGAAACTGCGCGTAGAGGTTTTCCTGAACATAAAAGCGCGTCGGCGAGATGCACACTTGGCCGGCGTTACGGTATTTGCTGCCGACCATCAGGTTCAGCGTCTGGTCGATATCGGCGTCGTCGAAGACCAACACCGGCGCATGCCCGCCCAACTCCATCGTCGTACGCTGACCATTGTCGGCGGCCAGTTTCATCAAATGCTTGCCCACCGCCGTGGAACCTGTGAACGACACTTTGCGGATAATGCGTGAGCCCAGCAGATGCCGCGACACCGTGTCCGGCACGCCGTAGACCAGGCTCATCACCCCGGCCGGCAGCCCGGCTTCGATCAGCGCCTGAGCGATCAGCATGGCCGACGCCGGCGCCTCCTCTGGTGGCTTGAGGATGACCGAGCAACCGGCACCGATGGGCGCGCCGAGCTTGCGCGCCGGGTTGCCCAGCGGGAAGTTCCACGGTGCGAAGGCCGCCACTGGCCCTACCGGTTCCTTGACCACCAGGGTGCGCATGCCCGGTTGGCGCGGAATCACCCGGCCATAGGCGCGCCGGCCCTCTTCGCCATACCACTCCAGGCATTCGGCGGCGGCCTGCAGTTCGATGCGGGTTTCTGCCAGCGGCTTGCCCTGCTCCAACGTCGCAATCGCCGCGATTTCCTCACGGCGCGTCAGTAGCCAGTCAGCGGCCCGGCGCAGTACCCGCGCACGTTCCAGTGCCGGAGTCGCACGCCACAGAGCGAAGCCGCGCTGGGCGGCGTCCAGCGCCAGGTCCAGGTCGGCGGCAGTGGCCAAAGGTACCTGGCCGATCACCTCGCCGGTGGCCGGGTTGAATACCGGCTGGGTATCGCGCCCTTGGGCACCGATCCATTGACCGTCGATGTACATCTTGATTTCGGGGTAATTCACGGCAGACCTCATCAGCAGAAGAAGGAGCAGGCCATCAAACCAGCGCCTGAGTCGGAGTTGGGGTTGAAGCGGTCTTCGGCACGCCCATAAGAATCAGATCCGCAGCCTTTTCGGCGATCATGATCGTGGGTGCATTGGTATTGCCGCCCACGATGTCCGGCATGATCGACGCATCAACCACGCGCAGGCCCTGTACGCCGTGCACGCGCAACTGATCATCGACCACCGCGTTCGGCCCCGCGCCCATGGCGCACGTACTGGTGGGGTGAAAGGCAGTACCGATCATGCTGCGCACGTAGGCATCGAGTTGCGCATCGCTTTGCATCGACGCGCCGGGCACCAGTTCGCGGCTGATGAGCGGGGCGACCGGGGTGCTGGCAAACAGTTCGCGAATGTGGCGGATAGCCTGGCGGAAAAACGTCCGGTCGCTCTCCTCGGCCAGCAGGTTGAATTGAATCACCGGCTTGGCCAGTGGATCGGACGAACGCAGGGTCACACTGCCGTGGCTGTCCGGGCGTAGACGCACATTGGCCGTGGAAAAATGGTGGCCGACACCTTTGCCGATCAGCGGGTACCAGACCTGGGCATTACCGGTGATGGGACTGATCAGGGTTTGCCCATCAGGACGCGTTAGCCCGTTTTCACTGCGATAGAACAACATGCCGCTGACCGGCAGCCCGGCCGCAGGTCCAGTGCCGAACAGCTTCCACTGGACCACCGAGCGCGCCAGTCGGTCATAGCGCAGTTGGCTGTCGAAGGCGACCGGGCCATTGGCGACAAACTCGACGCGAATAGAATGGTGGTCCTGCAGGTTGCTGCCCACACCGGGCAAATCCTGGCGAACGTGCAGCTGATGTTGGCGCAGCGCAGTCGCCGGACCGATGCCGGACAGCATCAGCAATTGCGGCGAATTGAAGGCACCGCCACTGAGCACGACCTCGCGCTCGGCGTCTACCTGCACCACTTGGCCGTCCTGCAGATACTCGACACCGCTCGCACGCCTTCCGTCGAACAGTACGCGCGTGACCGTGCAGCGGGTGCGCACGATCAGGTTGGCGCGCTTGACCGCCGGGCGCAGGAACGCTTGGGCGGTACTGGCCCGGCGACCGCGAGCGAGGGTGAAGTCCGGCGCGGCAAAGCCTTCCTGCGCCGGGCCATGGAAGTCGTCGATCAACGGATGTCCCAATGCCTGGACACCCTCGCTCAAGGTCTTGAACAGATGCGGGTCGCCGACATGGCGGGAGACTCCCATCGGTCCGTTGCCACCGTGATAGTGCGAAGCCCCCCGCCAGTTCGCCTCGCTGCGGCGAAAATACGGCAGCACGTCCTCATAACCCCAGCCCGCACAACCCTTGTCACGCCAGCCGTCATAGTCGCTGGAATGACCACGGCTATAGAGCATGCCGTTGACCGAAGAGCAGCCGCCCAACACTTTGCCGCGAAAGACCGGGATCCGCCGGTTGTCGGCAAAAGGCTCAGGCTCGCTGAAGTAGCCCCAGTCGATTTGCGGGTTGGTAAACATATTGCGAAAGGCTAGGGGCATGCTCATGTAAGGGACATCGTCGCGTCGTCCAGCCTCCAGCAATAGCACCCGACAATGGGGATCGGCACTCAAGCGGTTGGCCAGTACACAACCGGCGGAACCGGCGCCGACAATGATGAAATCGAAGGTATTCATCAGCGCCCTCAGCCCATGGCGTAATAGCGAAACAGCGTGTAATCGGGGTTCAGGTGCCGCTCGCCGCAGCCGACCACCACTGTGCGGGTCAGCCAGTCATGGGGCCCCTGCGCGACCTTGAAGGTGGGTGCCAGGCGGAAATAGGCCGGCTGAATCAACTGCGCCGGATCGCTGCCCACCGGGCGCTCGGCCGGTACCACGAAGCCGCGGTTCTGTACGTACACCGTGGTGCCGTCGTCCAGTTCGAGCAGATAGTGGGCGTTGATCACCACCACGCCATCGGCGCGGATATCGGCCCAGTCGGCGCCACCGTGGGGTACCACCCGGCCATTGAGGCGCGGGCCTTCAACGACTCCGCCGCCGACCGAGGTAAAGCCAACGGCGCCGCCTCCCACGACGGGACCGAAGCGACTACGCTGAGCGAAATCGATACGGATATCGAAGACGTGTTCCTGCGTCAGAGTGAGGCTCATTATTGTTGTTCCTCTGTTGCGGCGCCGCGGTGCACGGCGCCAGGGTTGATCAAGCGGTTACGATCAGTCCATCACCATCAGCGCATCAAGTGCCACGCAGCCTTCAGCCGTACACAGCAAGGGGTTGATATCGATTTCGAGCAGGCGGCGATTATGCAGCATTAAATCCGCGACGCGGCTGACCACTCGGGCCACGGCCACCTGGTCGATGCCCGGCCGTCCCCGGACGCCGTGCAGTAACGCCGCACCTTTGAGCGCATCCATGTGTTCGATGATTTGCTCAAGGTCGAGGTCGGCAGCCATCAGCCTGAAGTCCTTGAGCACCTCGATGTACACGCCTCCCAGCCCGACCATCAGGACCACGCCCCAGGCCGGGTCGCGGCGGGCGCCGACCACCAGCTCAAGCCCGGCGGGTGACATGCGTTCCACCAGCAGTCCATCGAGCGACAAGCCCGGCTGATGTTGCGCCAGGGCTGCTTGCATTCGGTCCCAGGCCTGCACCAGCGCGGCGTCATCACCTAGATGAATCGCCACCCCACCGATATCGCTCTTGTGCGTAAGGCGGTCGGCCTGGGCCTTGAGGACTACCGGGTAGCCAATGTCCGCTGCAATTGCCAGGGCTTCGTCGCGGCTGCGCGCCAGGCGCCCGTCCGGCACACTGATGCCCAGCTCGGCAAGCAGCTGCTTGCCCTTGTACTCGGCCATTGGCCCACTCGGGGCTGACTCCAGCGATGGCGCCAGCGCTGGCTCGCGACGCTGGCCGGCGGCATGGAACAACCGCCCGTATTCATGGACCTTGGCCAGCGCGCGCAAAGCGCGATCCGGCGAGCGGAAAAACGGTACCTGGCTGTCGCCTATGACCTGCTGCACGTCTTCGGCCACTGGCGAGGCATCGCCCATAAAAGCAAAGACCACCGGCTTGCTGGCATCGGCCATGACCGGTAACAGCGAGCGCACCTTGTCCATTTGCTGGGTCGGACCGCCCCCCATCAACGGCATCAACAAGCTGCCCACGCCGTCGTCCTCCAGCAGGATGCGTGCGCAGTGGCCGAACAGTTCAGGTTGTTGCATACCCTGGGACGTGAGGTCCAGCGGGTTTTCCACCGTGGCGAAATCCGGCAGCACCGTACCTAGAGCCGCGATCGTGGAAGCGTGCAGGTCGGCCAGGGGCAGGCCCAGGTCTTCACAGAAGTCGATGGCGATGCCTTTCACCGCTCCTGAGTTGGACGCCACCGCGCACGCGGCTTGAGTGACCGGCAGCGGATAACGCGCCAGGGTTGCAGCGACATCGAACAGTTCGTCGAGGCTGTCCACGACCACCACCGCCTCGCGCTCCACCAACGTGCGCATGATGCGGTAGTCACCGGCCAGCGCACCGGTATGCGACTGCGCCGCCTGCCGTGCCCGGGCGCTGCGACCGGGGTGCATCAGCACCACCGGCTTGCCGGCGGCGCGTGCTCGCTCGGCGGCCTGGAGGAACACTTCGGGTTTGCGGATCATTTCCACAAACAGGGCAAAGGCATCGATGTCCGGGCTGTCGATCAATTGCGCCAGCAGGTCCTCGGCACCAAGCACCGCCTCGTTTCCTGTAGACAGCGAGAACGCCACATTCAAGCCCTTGGCAAACATCGCCTGACGCAGGTTACCGCTCATGGCACCACTCTGGGCGATCACCCCCAGGCGTGGGCCGGCGCCCACCGCGCGCGGCTGCACCTGTTCGAAGGTCATGGGAATGTGGTCGATAAAGTTGACGAAGCCCATGCAATTGGGACCCAGCAACGCCACACCGTGCTGCTCGGCCAGCTCCGCCAAGGCGTGCTGGGCCTGCAGTCCCGCTTCGTCGATTTCAGCGAAACCGGAAGCGAACACCACCGCGCCACCGATACCGCGCCGTCCGCAGGCGGCAATCGCATCGGCGATGGCCACCTGCGGAGCGACAATGATCGCCGCATCGATGCCATGCGGCAGGTCGTCGATGCTGCGCACACACGTGCGTCCCAGCACTTCGTCACGGCTGCGACTGACCAGGTGCAGCTCGCCGCTGTACTGGAATCGCAGCAGATTGGACAGCACCAGATTGCCCACCGAGCCGGGTTCGGGCGAAGCGCCCACCACGGCCAGGGAGCGCGGCTGCAAGAGCCGCGCCAGAGAGTTGCGAGTTGCATTCACAGAGTGATCCCCGCTCTTGTTGTTATGGGCTTGGTCGTCTCAACGGCTGTCACGACGATAGGCGCCCAAGCCTGGCCGGAACGATTTCTCGTCGAGGAACTGACTCATGCCAGTGTCGCGTCCACGCTCGGCATCGTGCAACAGCGACTGATCACTCTTGGCCATCAAATAGTCCGCGCCCTGCTCCCAGCTCATTTCCGAGGCGATACGGTGGGCGATCTTGGCCTGCTTGAGTACGGTCGGGTTTTTGTCCATCAACTTGCGCGCCAGCTCGATGGTCCGCTCACGCAATTGCGCAGCCGGTACCGCTTCGTTGACCAAACCGATCTCTGCCGCTCGGCGGCCATCGAATTTGTCCCCGGTCATGATGTAGTACATGGCTTCACGCTCACGCACAACGGCGGCGACCGCACGGCTGACCACGCCCGCTGGAATGATTCCCCAGTTGATTTCCGACAGGCCGAATACCGCGTCTTCGGCGGCAATCGCCAGGTCGCAGGAAATCAACGGCGTGAACGCACCGCCGAAACACCAGCCGTTGACCATGGCAATGGTCGGTTTGGCAAATACCCGTAGATGGCGCCACTGCCAGTCACCGTTGGCCCGCACCAGCCGGGCGCGTTCCACCGGATCGTTGTCGGTATCACGGAAATACTCGCGCAAGTCCATGCCAGCACAGAAAGCTTCGCCGGCACCGGTCAGCACCATCACTTTACAGCGATCGTCGGTTTCCACCTGGGCCATGATGTCGCGCATGGCATAGACGATATCGGGGTTGATGGCGTTGCGCTTGCTCGGACGGTTGAGGGTGACCCAGGCAATGCCGTCTTCGATTTCTAGCAGTACAGGGGGTTCGTTTTGGGGGATAGCGCTCATGAGTGCAGCTCCTTTTATAAGAATGATGGCGAGCGTCATGCGGCGTGCCCCGGCGGAAAACCTGCGGCATGCCACCTAAGCACACAACACTTATATAAGGTATACATACATTCAGTCAACCTTAAATCGATGCTTTTCCACGGTTGACTTAAAAGCCCTTCTTACATAAGGTTTACTTACTACAAAAACACGCACGGGCCATCCGCATGACCGCCAACCCCCACTATCCCGAGCTCCGTCTATTCCTGGCCGGCCACTGGCTACCCAGCGGCAGTGGCCAGTACAACGAATTGAAAGACCCCGCCAGCGGCCGCGTCATCGGTCACCTGCCCCATGCCAGCGCAGCCGATCTGGACCAGGCACTCCAGGGCGCCGAACTGGCTTTCAAAAGCTGGCGACGCACCAGCGCCATGGACCGCGGCACTATCCTCAAACGCGCCGCCCAGTTACTGCGCGAACGCCTGCCAGGCATCGCCACGAACCTCACGCTTGAACAAGGCAAGCCATTGGCCGAGGCACGTATCGAAGTGGCGGCCGCTGCAGATATCTTCGACTGGTTCGCCGAAGAGGGTCGGCGGGCCTACGGTCGTATCGTGCCGGCGCGCACGGCGGATGTGCGCTATCAGGTCCTGCGCGAACCCGTCGGCCCGGTGGCTGCCTTTGCTCCCTGGAACTTTCCGGCAGTGATCCCGGCGCGCAAGATCGCTGCGGCCCTGGCCAGCGGTTGCACTTGCATCATCAAGCCTGCCGAAGAAACCCCGGCGACCTGCCTGGCGCTGGCCCAAGCGCTGGCCGACGCTGGTTTGCCCGCCGGAGCACTGAGCGTGGTGACGGGCGATCCGGCGTTTATTTCCGACTACCTGCTGCGTTCGTCCGTCATCTGCAAGCTGACCTTTACCGGCTCCACTCAGGTCGGCCGACAACTGGGCGCATTGGCTGGCCAGCACATCCTGCGCAGCACCCTGGAGCTGGGTGGCCACGCCCCCGTGCTGGTGTTCGAAGACGCCGATCTCGACCATGCCGTGGCCGTGTGCGTGGACAACAAATTTCGCAACGCCGGTCAGGTGTGCATATCGCCCACTCGCTTCTATGTCCATGAGCGTGTGCATGATGCCTTTGTGCAGCGCTTTGTCGAGCGCGCCAGCGTTCTGAAAGTCGGCCCCGGGCTTGAACCCGGTGTGCAAATGGGGCCACTGGCCAACGCCCGCCGCCCCATAGCACTGCAGACCTTGGTCGAGGACGCCCTGGCACATGGCGCAAAAGCCCTGATGGGTGGTCACGGCATGGGCGGTGAAGGGCACTTCTGGCAACCCACCCTGCTCGCCCACGTACCGGAGGATGCTCGGGTGATGCACGAAGAGCCCTTCGGACCGCTGGCGGTCACCGCGACCTTCGCCAATCTTGACCAGGCCCTGGCCCAGGCTAACCGTCTGCCTTTCGGCCTCGCCGCCTATGCCTTCACCGAGTCGATCAAGACCGCGCACATTCTGGCCAGCGAGGTGGAGTGCGGGATGCTGGGCATCAACAACATGGCGATCAACTTCGCCGAAACACCCTTTGGCGGGGTCAAGCACAGCGGCTTCGGTAGCGAAGGCGGTAGCGAAGGGCTGGACGGTTACCTGTCGAGCAAGCTGGTCAGCCTCAGCTGATCGGCGCTATTCCAACCGGCCTGATCCCAAGTGAGGCCCATGACAACAAGAGAGGCGGATATGAACAATAGAGGTGTGGTGTATCTGGGCGAAGGCAAGGTAGAGATTCGCTCCATCGACTATCCGAAAATGCAGGACCCGCGCGGCAAGAAGATCGAACACGGCGTCATCCTCAAAGTGGTGTCCACCAACATCTGCGGCTCCGACCAGCACATGGTCCGTGGCCGCACCACCGCTCAGGTCGGCCTGGTGCTCGGTCACGAGATCACCGGTGAGGTCATCGAAAAAGGCAGCGACGTAGAAAACCTGAACATCGGTGATCTGGTCTCCGTTCCCTTCAACGTGGCGTGCGGCCGCTGCCGCAGCTGTAAAGAACAACACACCGGCGTCTGCCTGACCGTCAACCCGGCCCGTGCCGGTGGCGCCTACGGCTACGTCGACATGGGCGACTGGACCGGCGGCCAGGCCGAGTACGTGCTGGTGCCTTACGCCGACTTCAATCTGCTCAAGCTGCCGGACCGCGACAAGGCCATGGAGAAAATCCGTGACCTGACCTGCCTATCCGACATTCTGCCTACCGGCTACCACGGCGCCGTAACCGCTGGGGTTGGCCCAGGCAGTTCGGTGTACATCGCCGGTGCCGGCCCGGTCGGCCTGGCGGCCGCCGCTTCGGCGCGCCTGCTCGGCGCTGCGGTGGTGATCGTCGGCGACGTCAACCCTGTCCGCCTGGCTCACGCCAAGGCCCAGGGATTCGAAATCGTCGACCTGTCCCAGGACACCCCGCTGCACGAGCAGATTGCAGCCCTGCTGGGCGAGCCAGAAGTCGACTGTGCCGTCGACGCGGTAGGCTTCGAAGCCCGCGGCCACGGGCATGCCGGTGCCAAGGCCGAGGCCCCGGCGACCGTGCTCAACTCGCTGATGGGCGTGGTGCGCGTGGCCGGCAAGATCGGCATCCCCGGCCTCTATGTCACCGAAGACCCGGGCGCTGTCGATGCCGCCGCCAAGCTCGGCAGCCTGAGCATCCGCTTTGGTCTTGGCTGGGCCAAATCCCACAGCTTCCACACCGGCCAGACTCCGGTCATGAAGTACAACCGCGCGCTGATGCAGGCAATCATGTGGGATCGCATCAATATCGCCGAAGTCGTTGGTGTGCAGGTGATTGGCCTGGACGAAGCACCACGGGGTTACGGCGAATTCGACGCCGGTGTGCCGAAGAAATTCGTCATCGATCCCCATCGCCTGTTCAGTTGAGATACGAGGGCAGCGAGTCACGCCCGTGCCGCTGCGCCGATGACACATACAAAGAATCCATTAAACAAGAACAATCAGCCTGGGAGTTCTTTATGTATCCGAAAAACACTTGGTACGTTGCCTGCACGCCCGATGAAATCGCCGACAAGCCCCTGGGTCGGCAAATTTGCGGCGAGAAAATCGCGTTCTATCGCGGCGCGCAAGGCCAAGTCGCGGCTGTTGAGGATTTTTGCCCACACCGCGGCGCACCGTTGTCCTTGGGCTATGTCGAGAACGGTAATCTGGTGTGCGGCTACCACGGGCTGGTGATGGGTGCAGATGGCAAAACCGCGGCCATGCCGGGACAACGGGTACGCGGCTTTCCCTGCAACAAAGCCTATGCCGTGGTCGAGCGCTATGGCTTTATCTGGGTCTGGCCTGGCGACCAGGCGTTGGCCGATCCTCAGCTGATCCACCCTCTGGAATGGGCCGTCAGCGACGAATGGGCCTACGGTGGCGGCTTGTTTCATATTGCCTGCGACTACCGCTTGATGGTCGACAATCTGATGGACCTGACCCACGAAACCTATGTGCATGCCTCCAGTATCGGGCAGAAAGAGATCGACGAAGCGCCGCCCGTGACCACGGTGGATGGCGACGAAGTGGTGACGGCCCGGCACATGGAAAACATCATGGCACCGCCCTTCTGGCGCATGGCCCTGCGCGGCAATAACCTTGCAGACGATGTGCCGGTGGACCGCTGGCAGATCTGCCGCTTCACCCCGCCCAGCCATGTCTTGATCGAAGTCGGCGTGGCGCATGCCGGCAAGGGCGGCTACCACGCAGCGCCAGAGTTCAAGGCGTCGAGCATCGTGGTTGACTTCATCACCCCGGAAACCGAGACCTCGATCTGGTATTTCTGGGGCATGGCGCGCAACTTCAATCCGCAGGATGAAGCCTTGACGGCAACCATTCGCGAAGGCCAGGGCAAGATATTCAGCGAAGACCTGGAGATGCTCGAACGTCAGCAGCAGAACCTTCTTCGGCACCCCTCGCGCAATTTGCTCAAGCTCAATATCGATGCCGGTGGTGTGCAATCACGCAAGATCCTGGAGCGGCTGATCGCCCAAGAGCAAAGCGGCGAACTGCAACTGATCACCAAGATCGGCCAGTTCTGATTCACAGGCGAGCGTGACGCAGTGCTTCCGCCCCCAGTACAGACTCTTTAGCGAATAACCAGAAGTAACCGCCCCGGTGCGGCAGCACTCAGAGGATCGAACATGATTGATGTGGTGGTGGTATCGCGCAACACCGAAGCGCTGGACATCTGCAGCTATGAGTTGGCCAGTGTCGATGACAGTCCCCTGCCAGCCTTCAGTGCCGGCGCGCATATCGACGTGCATCTGCCCAATGGGCTGATCCGCCAGTACTCCCTTTGCAATCACCCACAGGAGCGTCACCGTTACCTGATCGGCGTGCTCAAGGACGCGGCCTCCCGTGGCGGCTCGGCCAGCCTGCATGAACAGGTTCATGCAGGCAGCCGCTTGCAGATCAGCGAACCGCGCAACCTTTTTCCGCTGGTGCACGAGGCACGTCGCAGCCTGCTGTTCGCTGGCGGTATTGGCATCACCCCTATCTTGTGCATGGCCGAACGCTTGGCTCATAGCGGCGCCGACTTCGAACTGCATTATTGCGCGCGCGCCAGCGAACGTGCAGCCTTTGTCCAGCGTCTCAATGCCTCGGCGTTTGCCGATCGGGTATTTCTGCATTTCGACGAACAGCCACAGACGGCTCTGGATACCGCCAGGGTGCTTGCCGCACCCGAAGACAATGCACACGTGTATGTCTGTGGTCCGGGCGGATTCATGCAACACATTCTGGACACTGCCAGGGCCCAGGGCTGGCAGGAAAACTGCCTGCACCGCGAATACTTCGCCGCGATACCGGTAGACAACAGCAACGATGGGCGCTTTTCGGTCAAGGTCGCCAGTACCGGCCAGATCATTGAAGTGCCGGCGGACAAGACGGTTGTCCAGGCCTTGGAAAGCCAAGGCATCGAGATCACCCTGTCCTGCGAACAAGGCATCTGCGGGACATGCCTGACTCGGGTATTGGAGGGCGTACCGGAGCATCGCGACCTGTTCCTCACCGAGGAGGAGCAAGCCCTCAATGACCAGTTCACGCCGTGCTGCTCACGCTCGAAAACACCGCTGCTGGTGCTGGATATTTAGGGAGCCACTGCGCGCTCCACACATGCACCGCAACACTGCTGCCAAGCTTATGCACAAGGGCTGACGCAAATCAGCAATCCGCCCTGGTCAATCCTCACGCCGGTTGTGGCGAGAAGCCTCCCGGACTTTCCGGCAGAGCTTGGAAAGGCGCCCATGCAGGACGCCTTCGGTCGATCGCTCAACACTCACCAGCGGTAAGTGGCGCTAGCCTGGATGGTCCGTTGCGAGCCCTGCCCGCACCAGGTATAGCCCTAGCAGGACGACACGTATTGCTTGTTCGCCAGGTTGGACACGTTCAACGCCAGGCGCAGCGAATCGCTGACACGGGCGACGCCCTTGATGCCGTAATGCACCGCGGCATCGAACAGGGTGTAGCCCGGCACCTTCAGGGTGTTGGCGTCATCGCCCCAGGAAGAGCCGACGTAGCGAGCGCCGCCGCCCACGCCCGCACCCTTGAGGACGCCGTCGTGGAAGTTGTAGTCGACCCAGGCCGAGGCGCCATGCCGCGGCGTGGCGTACGTGGTAGTGTCTGCGGCGGGCATCGGCGAGCTACCCGGCACGCCGTCGACGCCCGAGGCGCGGGTCACCGTGTTGTTCGACTGCTGATCCGTTTGTCGAGATAGGCATAGGCCGCCGTGCTGTCCAGGTTGTCGTTCAGGCTGGCCTTGCCTTCGAGCTCGAAACCACGCGACTGCACTTCACCGCTCTGGATCTGGCAGCGGCTGCCGTTGCACAGGTGGGTGTCGTCCGGATCAAGGGGCGGGACGTTGCTGCGATGCAGGTCATACACCGATGCCGTGATGGTCGATGTACCACTGGTTAATCGTGCGTTGCCGACCAGGAAGGTCACTGGTGACGGCGGCGAAATCGCCCACCTGCAAACAGATCTCAAACAGTGATAATGATCGTGACTGGCATATGCCAGTAACCGAGGCGCAAGACAAGTTGCACTGCGCAGGATGGATGCGCGAAATCGAGAGGCGTGAACCTGCGTCAGCGCTGTCATGAACAATTCTTCATCTGCGCTCCGAAGCCTCTGACTACGTGGCAGGCCGTGTGTTGTGGCTGATCCCGCGTCGGCATCTGGCTTGAGAGGACCGGCGTGCGTGCGTAGCATCCCTGGGTTAGCTGGCACCCACCGGATCCTTGCAACCCCTTCTGCACATCGTGCCCTTGCAGGTAAGCAAGCGTCCTGCAGTCCCGCTCATCCATTACCTGAGTCACCCATGCCGCAACCCATTCCGCTCAAGGACCACGACAAGGAACATCGACTGGTCAGGCGCCGCTTGGTCGCCTGTGCCGTACTGGTGTGCAGCCTCGCTGCGGTCCTGGTCGGCCGGTTGTACGTGTTGCAGGTGCGCCAGCACGACTATCACGCCGCCGTCTCGGAAAACAATCGCGTGCACCTGCTGCCCATCGCGCCGGCGCGCGGGTTGATCTACGACCGTAACGGCACGGTGCTCGCGGATAACAAGCCCAGTTTCAACCTGACCCTGACCCGCGAACGCGCCGGCGACTCGGCGAAGGTGCTCGACACCCTGACGCAACTGCTGGGTCTGGACGAGGAAACGCGGCAAGGCTTCGACAAGGACCTGCGTCGCGGTCGCAAACCCTTCGAGCCGGTAACGCTGATGGTCGGCCTGAGCGAGGAGCAGATCGCCAGGATCGCGGTCAACCAGTTCCGCCTGCCGGGGCTGGATGTCGAGGCCCAGTTCATCCGTGAGTACCCGCTGGGGGCCCACTTCGCCCATTCGGTCGGCTATGTCGGGCGGATCAACGAACGCGAAGCCAAGCGCCTGGACAGCACCGAATACCGGGGCACCCAATCGATCGGCAAGACCGGCATCGAGCATTTCTACGAAGCCCAATTGCACGGTCACGTCGGCTTCGAGGAAGTCGAGACCAATGCCCAGGGCCGCGTGATGCGCGTGCTGCGCCATCAGGACCCGGTGCCCGGCCAGGACATCGTCCTGAGCCTGGACGCACGGTTGCAACAGGCCGCGGAAAATGCCCTGGGCGATCGACGCGGATCGGTGGTGGCGCTGGATCCGGCCACTGGCGACGTCCTGGCCATGGTCAGCAACCCGAGCTTCGATCCCAACCTGTTCGTCAAGGGCATCAGCTTCAAGCAGTACGCCGCGTTGCGCGACTCCATCGACCGGCCACTGTTCAACCGCGTCTTGCGCGGGCTCTATGCGCCAGGTTCGACGATCAAGCCGGAAGTGGCGATCGCGGGCCTCGACAGCGGCGTCATCACGCCGAGCGATCGCGTGTTCGACCCCGGCTACTACGAGTTGCCCAACTACGATCACAAGTACCGCAACTGGAACCGCAGCGGCGATGGCTGGGTGGACCTGTACAGCGCGCTCATGCGCTCCAACGACACCTACTTCTATGACCTGGCGCACAAGCTGGGGATCGATCGCCTGCACGATTACCTGAGCGAGTTCGGCCTTGGCCAGAAGGTCTCCCTGGACCTGTTCGAGGAATCCGCCGGGCTGATGCCCTCGGCCGAGTGGAAGCGCGCCACGCGGCGCCAGGCCTGGTACCCCGGCGAAACCCTGATCCTGGGCATCGGCCAGGGCTACATGCAGGTGACACCACTGCAACTGGCCCAGGCTACCAGCCTGCTGGCCAGCCGCGGCGTCTGGCACCGTCCCCACCTGGCCATGAGCGTGGGCGACCGCCCCCCGGTGGACCCGCACCCGATGCCTGACATCGTGCTGCACGACAAGCGTGCCTGGGACCAGGTCAGCCAAGGGATGCAGATGGTCATGCACGCGCCACGCGGCACCGCCCGCGCCGCCGCAGCCGGTGCGCAATACCGCATCGCCGGCAAGAGCGGCACTGCGCAGGTCGTGGCCATCCGCCAGGGCGAGCGTTACAACCGCAACAAGACCCTCGAACGGCACCGCGACAATGCCTTGTTCGTCGGTTTCGCCCCGGCGCAGAACCCCGGGATCGTGGTGGCCGTGATGATCGAGAACGGCGAAGCCGGTGGCCGCGTGGCAGGCCCCGTGGTTCGGGAAGTGATGGATGCCTGGCTGCTGGATGAGCAAGGCCATCTGAAAGCGCGGTATGCCCAGGGAGAGGTGGCGGGACAACTGCCGCATGGGTGAGTCCGCGTCAGGTCCTCTGACTGGCATTGTCACGGAGCGCCGCAATGCCCGTCAGTCATCAAATATCATTCGATTCAAATGCTGAAGTTCAGGTTGTAGCTTTTGAATCCTCCGTGATGCGGATGGCCCTATCGCGGAGCAAGCCCGCTCGCCACCGGGAATGTGACTTGGCTCCACCGCGCACCGGTGGCGAGCGGGCTTGCCCCGCGATGAGGCCATCCGCATCACAGCAAATCTCAGGGACAGAAAGATAAGTTTCAACATCCGAAAAAATCAGATGCTTGTCTCCTGACGCACTGGCATTACAGTGCGCCCGAAGCACAAGTGCCGGGCGCATGAGCGAGAAGCCGTGCGCCGCTGGGTCAAGCGACATGCCCCTGAAGGAGCTTCGAGCAGTCGATGCCGTGGACCACGGCACCACGCCCTGTCAAGCAACATTCATCCTGCTCAGCGATAACGCTCCAACCAATGCGCGTAAGGCGCCGGCAACGTCCACGACGCCTTGTCCACGCCCAGGGTCTTCGCGGCGAAATACGCCCAGTGCGGATCCGCCAGGTGCGCGCGGCCAACCGATACCAGGTCGAGCTGGCCGGCGTTCATCGCGCCTTCGGCGAGTTCAGGCGTCCCGAAGCCCCAGGCGGAAGTCACTGGCAAGTCGGCTTCACGCCGCACGCGCTCGGCAACCGGACCCAGGAATGCCGGGCCCCAGGGGATCTGAGTATCGGGGATGGTAAAGCCCACGCTGACGCTCAACAGGTCCAGGCCACCGGCCTTGAAGCGCCGCGCCAGCTCGATGGACTCGCTCAGGGTCTGCTCGTCGCGCCCGTCGTATTCCACCACGCCGAAACGGGCGGTCAGTGGCAGGTGCTCCGGCCAGACTTCCCGAACGGCCGCCAGGGTTTCCAGGAGGAAACGGCTGCGATTGTCGAAGCTTCCACCGTAAGCATCGGTACGCTGGTTGGAGTGCTCGGAGAAAAAGCTCTGCCCCAGGTAACCGTGGGCGAAATGCAGCTCGATCCACTCGAAACCGGCGTCACGCGCGCGGCGCGCCGCGTCGACGAAATCCTGCCGGACGCGGGCAATGTCCTCCAGGGTCATGGCACGCGGCACTTTCGGCAGGTTGGCGCCAAAGGCAATGGCCGACGGCGCGATGGTTTCCCATCCACGCGCATCGCCGTTGGCGATGTGGTCATCACCCTCCCAAGGACGATTGGCGCTGGCCTTGCGACCGGCATGGGCAATCTGGATACCCGGCACCGAACCTGCCGCCTTGATGGCCTTGACCACGGGGACGAATGCCTGGGCGTGTTCATCGCTCCAGATGCCCGCGCAACCCGGGGTGATACGTCCCTCGGGAGATACCGCGGTGGCTTCGACCACCAGCAGACCGGCGCCGCCACGGGCCAGACCGGCCAGGTGCACGTGGTGCCAGTCGTTGATGAAGCCATCGGTTGCCATGTACTGGCACATCGGCGGAATCGCGATGCGATTACGTAGCGTGACGTCCTTGAGGGTGAAGGGTTCGAACAGTGCGGACATGAGCAAGCTCCAGAAGTATTGAGTTACGGTAGTTCGATCATAATCGAACTATGGCAATTTGGGAAACCCCAGTTATCATGTCCTCCATGCGAGCCTACAAACATCCCAATCCCGAAGACCTGGTACTGGAGCGAGTGCTCTATGCCCTGAGCGACCCTGTGCGCATGGACATCGTGCGTCATCTGGCGGGCGTGACCGAAGCCAGCTGCGGCGAGCTCGACGGCGGCCGGCCAAAGTCCAGCATGTCTCACCACTTCCGTGTCTTGCGGGACGCGGGCCTGGTGCAGACGCGCAACGTCGGGACCACTCACATGAACTCGTTGCGAAGCGCGGAGCTGGATGTGCGTTTTCCCGGACTGCTTGGTGCGATCCTCTCGCAGCGATAAGCGGGCGCCCGTGAGGCACTAGGCTTTTCGGCCGTGAAGATCCCGGTCCACTGGTCGGGTCCATTGGCGATTTGATTAAACTTCGGTCCACGAACGATGCTCAGCAAAGGCAAAGGCTTGGTCATGCTGTTGACCACGCACCCTCGTCAGGGTGCCCCTTCCCTTTCAGACAAGAGTTCGAATCATGGACGTTTGCCGTTTTTCTCACAGGTCTGCATGCAACAAGATTGCCGTTACCCTGCTGGGCTCATGGCTGATCGCGGGTTGCGCCGGTAACAACACCCACTCCGATGTCATCGCACCGGGCGCCGGTAAAGAGCCGCTCACCCGGGCTCTGGATACCGGTGCGGCGATCCTTCAGGACCGACCGCCGATCGAGGCCCTGAATGCCTACCTGGACGGTTTCCACTTCTACAACGGCCACATGAAGACGCAGATGGAGGCGCACCACTACTGCGCCATTCTCAACGAAGAAGTCATCCAGTGCGTGATCTATGACGGCAATGTCAAGGATGCCAAGCTGATGGGCGTCGAGTACATCATCAGTGCGCCCCTTTTCGCCAAGCTTCCCGAAGCAGAGAAAGCGCTCTGGCACAGCCATGTGCATGAGGTGAAGTCAGGTCAGTTGGTCGCGCCAGGGATACCGGAGCCTGCCGAGCACGCCCTGATGGAAAAACTCGTGGGCACCTACGGCAAGACCTGGCACACCTGGCATACCGATCTGCACAAGGACCTGCCTTATGGCGTGCCGCAATTGATGATGGGCTTCACCGCCGATGGCCAGATCGATCCACGGCTGGCGACCGAGCGCGACAAGCGCCTGGGCGTCGACAGTGCCGAGAAGAAAGCGAACAGGGCAGATATCAAGGCGCCTGCGGTAGATCCAGGCGCCGATGCGTGGACAAAGGGCAAGGTGGTGCAGATTCAGGACCCTACGGGTAGTCAGCATCGGCATCTGGAGTCGAGTAAAGGGAGTGGGTCTTCAGGGTCGGAGAAGAACGCGCATTCCAATAAACCGTAGGTGGATCTCTGGGCCGAGCTGCAGCGATCAGCCGCAACTCGGTCCGCTATCCGGCTCAACCTCCCCCCCCAAACAGC
>NZ_JAAMQM010000027.1 GCF_013523055.1 Pseudomonas capeferrum
GTGAGCGGGCTTGCCCCGCGATGAGGCCAGGACAGGTACCCGAGGAATATGGCACGGGCGGCGGCGCTTCGAGGGCGCTGATATCCAAAGGCATCCGCCAGGCGGCCGCTTGTACATCCGACGGTTGGAGTGTCATTTTCGGGACAGCCTTTAGGTATAACCGCATGATGGCCGGCAGCGCAGCGCGTTGAGGCCTTGGCTCTCGAGATCGCTTGTGCAGCTGTCGGCCTCGTCGCGGGACAAGCCCGCTCACCACCTGGTCCGCGTTGCGCTTGCGGTCTTTGTTCGCTTCGGGACAGCGCGGCAAAAAGGGCTAGGCGATCCCGCACAAGCCGCAAGCGCGACGCGGACCAGGTGGTGAGCGGGCTTGCCCCGCGATGAGGCCAGGACAGGTACCCGAGGAATATGGCACGGGCGGCGGCGCTTCGAGGGCGCTGATATCCAAAGGCATCCGCCAGGCGGCCGCTTGTACATCCGACGGTTGAAATCCTCCCCCCCGACCCCATATGAGTCTTCATCAGGCATTTTCGCCCCGCTGCGTGGAGACTCTCCCTTGACTACCATCGTTTCAGTCCGCCGCCACGGCAAAGTCGTCATGGCGGGCGACGGCCAGGTTTCCCTCGGCAATACCGTGATGAAGGGTAACGCCAAGAAGGTCCGTCGCCTCTACCACGGTCAGGTGATCGCTGGCTTCGCTGGTGCCACCGCCGATGCCTTCACGCTGTTCGAGCGCTTCGAGGGGCAGCTGGAAAAGCATCAGGGTCATCTGGTCCGTGCCGCCGTGGAACTGGCCAAGGAGTGGCGTACCGATCGTTCGCTGAGCCGCCTGGAGGCAATGCTGGCGGTCGCCAACAAGGACGCTTCGCTGATCATCACCGGCAACGGCGATGTGGTCGAACCCGAAGACGGCCTGATCGCCATGGGTTCCGGCGGCGCGTTCGCACAGGCCGCGGCTCGCGCCCTGCTGAACAAGACCGACCTCTCGGCACGCGAGATCGCCGAGACCGCCCTGAACATCGCCGGTGACATCTGCGTGTTCACCAACCACAACCTGACCATCGAGGAGCAGGACCTGGCCGAGTGATCAGCTGTTCTGGCGCCCGCCCCCGGTGGTCGGGCTTTTCCACGCTGAATCACTGCGCCCGAGGACCATCATCATTATGTCCATGACCCCCCGCGAGATCGTCCACGAACTCAACCGCCACATCATCGGCCAGGACGACGCCAAGCGCGCCGTGGCCATCGCCCTGCGCAACCGCTGGCGGCGCATGCAACTGCCCGCCGAGCTTCGCGCCGAGGTCACGCCGAAGAACATCCTGATGATCGGCCCTACCGGCGTGGGCAAGACCGAGATCGCTCGCCGCCTGGCCAAGCTGGCCAATGCGCCGTTCATCAAGGTCGAGGCGACCAAGTTCACCGAGGTGGGCTATGTCGGCCGCGATGTCGAGTCGATCATCCGTGACCTGGCCGACGCCGCGCTGAAACTGCTGCGCGAACAGGAAATCGTACGTGTGCGTCATCGCGCCGAAGACGCCGCCGAAGACCGTATCCTCGATGCCCTGCTGCCGCAGGCGCGCGCCACCAGCTTCAGCGAGGAGGCCGCCAGCACGAGCAGCGATTCCAATACCCGTCAGCTGTTCCGCAAGCGCCTGCGCGAAGGCCAGCTGGACGACAAGGAAATCGAGATCGAAGTGGCCGAGGCCGTCGGCGTCGAGATCGCCGCGCCGCCTGGCATGGAAGAGATGACCAGCCAGCTGCAGAACCTGTTTGCCAACATGGGCAAGGGCAAGCGCAAGTCGCGCAAGCTGAAGGTCAAGGAAGCCCTGAAGATGGTCCGCGACGAGGAGGCGAGCCGCCTGGTCAACGAGGACGAGCTCAAGGCCAAGGCCCTGGAAGCGGTCGAGCAGCATGGTATCGTGTTCATCGACGAGATCGACAAGGTCGCCAAGCGCGGCAACGTCGGTGGTGCCGATGTTTCCCGTGAGGGTGTCCAGCGTGACCTGCTGCCGCTGATCGAAGGTTGCACCGTCAATACCAAGCTGGGCATGGTCAAGACCGATCACATCCTGTTCATCGCCTCGGGCGCGTTCCACTTGAGCAAGCCGAGCGACCTGGTGCCTGAGCTGCAAGGTCGCTTGCCGATCCGCGTCGAGCTCAAGGCCCTGACACCGGGAGATTTCGAGCGCATTCTCAGCGAGCCGCACGCATCGCTTACTGAACAGTACCGGGAGCTGCTCAAGACCGAAGGCCTGAACATCGAGTTCGCACCCGAGGGTATCAAGCGTCTGGCGGAGATCGCCTACCAGGTCAACGAGAAAACCGAGAACATCGGTGCTCGCCGCCTGCACACCCTGCTCGAACGCTTGCTCGAAGAAGTGTCGTTCAGCGCCGGCGACCTGGCCAGCGCCCACAGCGAGGCACCGATCCGCATCGATGCCGAGTACGTGAACGGCCACCTCGGCGAACTGGCACAGAACGAAGACCTGTCGCGCTACATCCTGTAACGCGGCGCATTTCAAGCCACAAGTCGGCATGAGCCGACTTGTGGCTTGATGCCCGAAGCTTGAAACTAGGGCCAGACGCCCTAGAGACGAGCCCCATGCCCAGACTCCCTACTGCAATCAATCTTCACAAAGCCTCCAAGACCCTGGGCCTGACCTACGGCCCCGACGAGTCCTACCAACTGCCCGCCGAATTCCTCCGCGTCCACTCTCCCTCCGCCGAGGTGCAGGGCCATGGCTCGCCCATCCTGCAATACGGCAAGATCAACGTCGGCCTGACCGGGCTGGAGCCCGCAGGACAATACGCACTGAAACTGACCTTCGATGACGGCCACGACAGTGGACTGTTCACTTGGGAGTACCTGGAGCAGTTGTGCCTGCGCCAGGAACAGCTATGGGCCGATTATCTGGATGAGCTGCGCAAGGCAGGCAAGTCCCGTGATCCGGCCGAGACGGTAATAAAGCTGATGCTCTAACACGGCATTTCCGGACACTGACGCGCTTTTTTTGCGTCCGATCTGCTTGAATGCCTGCTAGACAGCCAATGAGTGACTGTCTTGCGCATTACATCAAAGTCGGGTAACCAATGGAGCTGGCAAGTTCCCTGCATCGTCTGACGGGCAGGACCGGGCCGAGCTGCCAGGTCGCGTGCAGAACAGCTCTTGCGTCTGTCGCAAGACTGCCCGCCCTGCACGCAGGTCGGTCGCAGCACCGCTGTTCGTCATCATTGGTTACCCGAGCAGCAGTACCGGGCCGTTGTCTGTGTACCCCTCCACAGCCAGCCGGTACTCGTCTCAGGACAACGGAGCGTCGCGGATGAGTAGCAAGAACAACGATGAGCTGCAACGTCAGGCTTCGGAGAACACCCTTGGCCTGAACCCGATCATCGGCATACGCCGCAAGGACCTGCTGAGCACGGCACGCACCATCATGCGGCAGGCCCTGCGCCAGCCCTTGCTCAGCGCCAAGCACGTGGCCCATTTCAGCCTGGAGCTGAAGAACGTCCTGCTGGGCAGTTCCACCTTGCAGCCAGAAAGCGACGACCGCCGGTTCAACGACCCTGCCTGGAGTCAGAACCCGCTGTATCGCCGCTACCTCCAAGGCTATCTGGCCTGGCGCAAGGAACTGCATGACTGGGTCGGCAACAGCGATCTGTCGCCCCAGGACATCAGCCGAGGCCAGTTCGTCATCAATCTGATGACCGAAGCCATGGCCCCGACCAATTCCATGGCCAATCCCGCGGCGGTCAAACGCTTCTTCGAGACGGGTGGCCAGAGCCTGCTGGACGGCTTGTCCAACCTGGCCAAGGACCTGGTCAACAACGGCGGCATGCCTAGCCAGGTGAACATGAACGCCTTCGAGGTAGGCAAGAGCCTGGCGACCAGCGAGGGCGCCGTGGTCTACCGCAACGACGTGCTGGAGCTGATCCAGTATCGGCCGATCACCGAGCAGGTGCATGCCCGCCCGCTACTGGTCGTCCCGCCACAGATCAACAAGTTCTACGTCTTCGACCTCAGCCCCGAGAAGAGCCTGGCGCGCTTCTGCCTGCGCTCCCAGCAGCAAACTTTCATCATCAGCTGGCGCAACCCGACCAAGGCGCAGCGTGAGTGGGGCCTATCCACCTACATCGATGCGCTCAAGGAAGCGGTCGATGCGGTGCTGGCGATCACCGGGAGCAAGGACCTGAACATGCTCGGCGCCTGTTCGGGAGGTATCACCTGCACGGCTCTCGTCGGTCACTATGCGGCGCTGGGGCAGGACAAGGTCAATGCCCTCACGCTGCTGGTCAGCGTGCTGGATACCACGCTGGACACCCAGGTCGCCCTGTTCGTCGATGAGCAGACCCTGGAAGCGGCCAAGCGACACTCCTATCAATCGGGCGTGCTCGAAGGCAGCGACATGGCCAAGGTCTTCGCCTGGATGCGCCCCAACGACCTGATCTGGAACTACTGGGTCAACAACTACCTGCTTGGCAACGAACCGCCGGCGTTCGACATCCTTTTCTGGAACAACGACACCACTCGCTTGCCCGCGGCGTTCCACGGCGACCTGATCGAGATGTTCAAGAACAACCCGCTGACCAGGCCGCAGGCCCTTGAAGTCTGCGGCACGGCCATCGACCTGAAGCAGGTTCGATGCGACATCTACAGTGTCGCCGGTACCGCCGACCACATCACGCCCTGGCAGTCCTGCTACCGTTCGGCACACCTGTTCGGCGGCAAGATCGAATTCGTTCTTTCCAACAGCGGCCATATCCAGAGCCTTCTCAACCCCCCAGGCAATCCCAAGGCGCGCTTCATGACCAGTACGGAGCAACCCGGTGACGCGCTGGCCTGGCAGGAAAATGCCATCAAGCACGCCGATTCGTGGTGGCTGCACTGGCAGTCCTGGCTGGGCGAGCGCGCCGGTGAGCTCAAGAAGGCACCTACGCGCCTGGGCAACCGCACCTTCGTCGCGGGCGAGGCGGCACCGGGAACCTACGTCCACGAACGTTGAGCATTGCGCCGTGTCGCCGCGGGCGCCACGGCGACTTCTCCATCACAGGGTTTCGCGCATGCCGCATCCGTACATCTTCAGAACTGTCGAGCTGGACAATCAGTCGATCCGCACCGCCGTGCGTCCTGGCAAACCACACCTGACGCCCTTGCTGATCTTCAACGGCATAGGGGCCAATCTGGAGCTGGTGTTTCCCTTCATCGACGCGTTGGACCCGGACCTCGAAGTCATCGCCTTCGATGTGCCCGGGGTCGGCGGTTCGTCCACACCGAGACAGCCTTATCGCTTCCCTGGCCTGGCCAAGCTGACCGCGCGCATGCTGGATTACCTGGACTACGGCCAGGTCAATGTCATCGGTGTGTCCTGGGGCGGGGCCCTGGCACAGCAATTCGCCCATGACTACCCCGAGCGCTGCAAGAAGCTGGTGCTGGCCGCCACGGCGGCGGGCGCTTTCATGGTGCCCGGCAAGCCCAAGGTACTGTGGATGATGGCCAGCCCTCGCCGCTACGTGCAGCCCTCGCATGTAATCCGCATCGCGCCCATGATCTATGGCGGCGGCTTTCGGCGAGATCCGAACCTGGCCTTGTCACACGCGGCGAAGGTGCGTTCGGGCGGCAAGACCGGCTACTACTGGCAGCTGTTCGCCGGGCTGGGCTGGACCAGTATCCACTGGCTGCACAAGATTCAACAGCCGACCCTGGTACTGGCCGGTGACGACGATCCACTGATCCCGCTGATCAACATGCGTCTGCTGGCCTGGCGAATTCCCAATGCCCAGCTACACATAATCGACGACGGCCATCTGTTCCTGATCACCCGGGCAGAAGCCGTCGCCCCGATCATCATGAAGTTTCTCCAGCAAGAGCGACAGCGCGCGGTCATGCATCCCCAACCTGCCCCTGGGAGATGATGCGCGTGCACTGACCACGTCTGCGCAAGCTGTACGTGGAAGGATGGCCAGACGACGGAGTGTTGCGCTATGAAGGAAAGATCGGCCGGGGGAACGACAGACGTCCCCGCCATAACGATGAACGTGCAGAACGCGATGACCGGCCTGCGCGGTCGTGACCTGATATCGACCCTGCGCCATGTCGGCGCGCACAGTCTGCGCAATCCCGTGCACACCGCCCGGCACATGCTTGCCCTGGGGAGCCAGTTGAGCCGGGTAATGCTGGGAGACACGCTGCATCAGCCCAATCCCCGCGACAAGCGTTTCAGTGATCCGACCTGGGAACAGAACCCTCTGTACCGGCGCGGCCTGCAAGGCTATCTGGCCTGGCAGAAGCAGACGCGGCTGTGGATCGAGGAAAGCAGTCTGGCACCCGATGACCGCGCCCGGGCGCAGTTTCTGTTCAGCCTGATCAACGATGCCTTGGCGCCAAGCAACTCACTGCTCAACCCTCTAGCGGTCAAGGAACTGTTCAACACGGGGGGGCAGAGCCTGGTCAAGGGCTTGAGGCACCTGCTGGACGATCTGCGTCACAACCAGGGTCTGCCGCGCCAGGTGGACCCCGAGGCCTTCCAGGTCGGCGGCAATCTGGCCGTGACGCCGGGTGCGGTGGTGTTTCGCAACGAGCTGCTCGAGCTTATCCAGTACAAGCCGATGAGCGAGAAGCAGTATGCCCGCCCCCTGCTGGTGATCCCGCCGCAGATCAACAAGTTCTACGTCTTCGATCTCGGACCGACCAACAGTTTCGTCCAGTACATGCTCAAGAACGGCCTGCAGGTTTTCATGGTCAGCTGGCGCAACCCGGAGGCCAGGCACCGTGACTGGGGGCTGTCGAACTATGTCCAGGCGCTCGAAGAGGCCCTGAACGCCTGCCGCAGCATCACCGGCAGCCGTGACCCGAACCTGATGGGTGCCTGCGCGGGAGGGTTGACCATGGCGGCCCTGCAGGGGCACCTGCAGGCCAGGCAACGACTCAAACGGGTGCGCAGCGCCACATACCTGGTGAGCCTGCTCGACTGCGAGTTCGACAGCCCGGCCAGCCTGTTCGCCGACGAGGAAACCATTGAAGCCGCCAAGCGGCGGTCCTATCAGCGAGGCGTACTCGATGGCGGCGAAGTGTCGCGAATCTTTGCCTGGATGCGGCCCAACGACCTGATCTGGAACTACTGGATCAACAACTACCTGCTTGGCAAGACGCCACCAGCCTTCGATATCCTCTACTGGAATGCCGACAACACTCGGTTGCCGGCTGCGTTTCATGGCGAGTTGCTGGATTTCTTCAAGCTCAACCCTCTGGTCCACCCGAATCGCCTGGAAGTATGCGGTACGCCGATCGATCTTCGGCAGGTCGACCTGGACAGCTTTACCGTGGCGGGCAGCAACGACCACATCACGCCTTGGGATGCGGTCTACCGCTCGACCATGCTGCTGGGGGGCGAGCGCCGTTTCGTGCTGGCCAACAGCGGACATATCCAGAGCATCATCAACCCGCCGGGCAATCCCAAATCCTATTACCTGGACAGCACTGCCCTCGCCAGCGACCCACGGGCCTGGCTCCATGACGCCACACGCTACGAGGGGAGCTGGTGGCCGGCCTGGCTGGGGTGGATAGGCGAGCGCTCGGGAGCGTTCAAGGCGCCGCGCAAGGAACTGGGCAATGCCAGCTATCCACCGCTGGATGCCGCGCCCGGCACCTACGTGCTGGCGCGGTAAGCATGGCGCGGATAAAGACTCGAGAACGCATCCTCGACTGCGCCCTGCAGCTGTTCAATCAGCAAGGCGAGCCGAATGTCACGACCCTGGAAATCGCCAACGAGCTAGGGATCAGTCCGGGCAATCTGTATTACCACTTTCACGGCAAGGAGCCGCTGGTGCTGGGCCTGTTCGAGCGTTTCGAAGAAGCCCTGCTGCCCTTGCTCGATCCACCTCTGGAGGTGCGCCTGGATGCAGAGGACTACTGGCTGTTCCTGCACCTGATCATGGAGCGCATGGCCCAGTACCGCTTTCTGTTCCAGGACCTCTCCAACCTCACCGGCCGCCTGCCTACCCTGGGCCGCCGCATCCGCAGCCTGATCAATGCCCTCAAACGCACGCTGGCCGCCCTGCTAGCCAGTCTCAAGGCCCAGGACCAGGTGGTCAGCGAAACGCAGGCGCTGGGTCAGCTGGTGGAGCAGATCACGCTGACACTGCTGTTTTCGCTGGATTATCAGCGGGTATTGGCCAGAGAGGGCGATGTGGGGGTGGTGGTGTATCAGGTGATGATGCTGGTGGCGCCACACCTGCGGCCAGGGGCACGGCGGGCGACGGAGCAAGTGGCGGGCAAGTATCTGCAGGGATAGGCGGGAATTTGACCGAGTTGGGAGCATGGGGTTGGATGGCGCGATAGCTGCCAGGTGCATGCTGTCAGGTTTTGTGGCGTTTTTGAGATCGAGCGCCGCTTGGGCAGCGCATTGCGAGCGAGCCGGCCTCCTGGCAAACCCCAATGCCAGTCGGCAAGGAAAAACATTCGACTTTCAAATGCTGAGGCTTATCTTTCGGCTTCTGAAATCTTCCTTGAAGCTCATGGCCTCGTCGCGGGACAAGCCCGCTCACCACCGGGAGCCTGCCTCGCTGCACCGCGTACTGGTGGTGAGCGGGCTTGTCCCGCGATGCGCCGCGCGAGCGGCGCTCGGTTTCGAGAGCGCCAAAAGCCTACTGGCATGCCCCTGGCAGCGGCAGCACGATCATAATCGCCCTCATCGCAGGGTGCCGTACTGGCCTGCGATAGAGGGCGGTGGCCTCAGCCCTGACTGGCCGAGCTTTCCGAAGTCGACGGGGCGCTGCCGGAATTCGCGGTGCTTGCGGCGGGTGCCGATTCAGCCTCTGCTGCCGATTGAACAGGCACATCAGCAACCACTTTGGAAGGCGACTTTCTGGCTGCCGGTTTTCTGGCTGCCGCAGGCTTGGCCGCGGTGGTGGAGGCGGACTTGCTCGCGCCAGACTTGCTCGCGGCAGTCTTGGTGGACGCTGTCTTGCTGGTTGCAGCCTTGGTAGTGCTGCTGGCCCTGGCAGTTTCTGCCTTGGAAGTACTGCTAGCCTTGCCGGTTTCTGCCTTGGCCGACGCCGGCTTGGCCGCCGCTGCGCGGGTGGTCGCGGGTTTTGACGCCGCTGCCTTGGGTGCTGCTTTTGCCGAGGAACGGGTCGATGCCTTGGCAAGTGGCGTGGCGGCTGCCGTATCGGTGGCCTCGGACCTGGTGGAGATCGGCGTCACCGAAGCGCCCGTGAGCTTCTCGATCTGCTTGGTCAGCGTATCGACCTGCTGATGCAGCGCCCTGATCTCGTTGCGACTCGGCACGCCGAGGCGGGAGATGGCGCTGTTCAAGCGCTTGTCGAAGGCCTCTTCCAGCTCGCCCCACTTGCCCAGGGCGCGCTCTTTGACATCGGAAACACGCGAGGACGCCGACCGCGCGCTGTCCCTGGCATCGTCCTTGGCCGATTCGGCACTCTTCCTGGCCTGCTTCTCGGCTTTTTCGCCATCCTTGACCAGAGAGTCGAACAGCTTGCTGCCGTCCTGATCGACCTTGGAGTAGATACCCAGGCCCGCCAGCCAGATCTTGCGAGAATACTTTTCGATCCCGCCGACCCAGGAGCCATTGCTCTCTTTCTCGGTACTCTTCTTGCCAGCCATCCTGATCTCCTTATTGTTTGCGCGAGACGCGCGCGAGCAACGCCGTCAGCTCTTCAAGCTTGATGGACAATGTCTCCACGTCATGTTTAGACGGGATACCGACGCGATTCAAGGCACGAGCGACCCGCGCATCGAATGCTTTTTCGATCTTGTCCAGACGAACCTCGAATCGACCCCGCACCGCGGTCAGTTCCCGCTCGGTCTCGTTGAGTTGGCTGTTGGCAGCGTCCAAGCCATGGTCCACGGCCTTTTCGATACGCTTGCCGCCGCGTTTCTCAACGCCTTCGCCGGCTTTGATCAGCTCCTGGAAATAGTCGACGCCTTCCTGGCCGGCACGGGTGTAGGCACCCAGGCCCGCGAGCCAGATCTTGCGCGCGTAACCGCGCACCTCGCCCAGGGTACTGTTCGGGACTTCTTTTTTCCTCAGGGTGACTCTGGCCATGCTCTGCACCTCGCGCTCATTGATGGGAAAGGCTCGAACACAAGGTAGGCAAAAAAATTAGAATGCACACCCTAGGTGCGGCCGGCTAGGTGTGGCCGGCCAGGTGCGGCTGCGAGGAGCGGCCGGTGGCAAGCGTGAGCGGGACCGGACGGCACCGCTCGGAGAGTAACGCTCGCTCAGGCCAACGCCTTGTCCAGGGCGCGCTCGATCTCGCTCTTGATCTTGCCACTCATCATCGACAGCATCATGCCCAGCTTCAGGTCGACCCGGATGCTGTCGTCCTCGATCTGGATGCTGCCGTTGGCGCCGCTGTGCGAGATGTCGACGCGATCGCCCTGCCAGTCGGCCTTGAGATCGTACTCGCGGGACAGTTTCTCGACCAGGGTTTCTGCCTTGGCACGCGCGGCCTCGCGACCGAGGCTGTGTTTGCGTTCGACGCTGATCTGGGTCATGCGAAAATTCCTGGGTATGAAGACATACTCGCATTATGCCCGCACCCGTCCAACGGTACACCCTGCCAAGACAAATCCGCCCGATCACCCTAGAATGGCGATAATTTTTCTCGGTGAATCGATATGAACGACCAGCGCAAAGACGACCACGCCGAACCCAGCACCCATTTCGGCTACAAGAACGTGCCGGAAAGCCAGAAGGCGGCGAAGGTCGCCGAGGTCTTCCACTCCGTGGCGGCAAAGTACGACCTGATGAACGATGTCCTGTCCGGTGGCATGCACCGGTTGTGGAAGCGCTTCACCATCGAACTGTCCGGCGTGCGCACCGGCAACCGTGTACTGGATATCGCAGGTGGCACGGGCGACCTGGCCGCCAAGTTCGCCCGCCTGGTCGGCCCCACCGGCCAGGTCGTGCTGGCGGACATCAACAGTTCGATGCTCAAGGTCGGCCGTGATCGCCTGCTCGACCGGGGCGTGGCGGGCAATATCGAGTTCGTCCAGGCCGATGCCGAAAAGCTGCCCTTCCCGGACAACCATTTCGATTGCGTGACCATCGCCTTCGGTCTGCGCAACGTCACCCACAAGGAAGACGCCCTGCGATCCATGCTCCGTGTCCTCAAGCCCGGCGGCCGCCTGCTGGTGCTGGAGTTCTCCAAGCCGACCAATACGCTGATGTCCAAGGCCTACGACGCCTACTCGTTCGCCTTCATGCCGCTGGCCGGCAAGCTGATCACCAATGACGCCGAGAGCTATCGCTACCTGGCCGAGTCGATTCGCATGCACCCTGACCAGGAAACGCTCAAGAGCATGATGGTGGACGCCGGTTTCGACCGCGTCACCTACCACAACATGACCAGCGGCATCGTTGCCCTGCACCGGGGCATCAAGCCCTGATGTTCCTGGCCGGCCTCCTCGCCAGCGTCGAACACGGTCTCAACCGTGTCCTGCGCATGGACAGCACGGCGCTGCCGCGACTGGGCGCGCTCGAAGGCAAGGTGATTGCCATCGACTGTCGTCAGCCGTCACTGCAGGTCTTCGTCGTGCCGGATGAAGAAGGCCTGATGCTCGCCGCGCACTGGGAAGGCGAGGTCGATTGCACCTTGCGCGCACCTGCCGGCAGCCTGGTCCAGCTGGCATTCGCCAGGGACAAGAACGCCGTCTTGCATGCTCCGCAGGTCGAGCTGCGCGGTGACACCGCCGTACTGCTGGACCTGTTCGGCATACTCCAGGACCTGGAGCTGGACTGGGAATACGAACTGTCGCGCTGGCTGGGCCCTGTGCCTACCGCGCTGCTCGCCGGCCACCTGCGCCTGCGCGCGCGCTGGACCCGCGAGGGCCTGGCCCGTTTCAACCAGAACCTGTCCGAATACCTCGCCGAAGAGTCTCGAACTCTGGTAGGCCAGCGTGAAGCCGAAGCGGCCTTCAGCGAACTCGATGCGCTGAAGGTCGATATCGAACGCCTCGAGGCGCGTATCCAGCGCCTTGCCCGATCCCTTGATACCAGCGATAACGCATGAAGCTGCTCGCCGTCCGCCGTCTGTTGCGCATCCAGCGCGTCGTAATCCGTTACCGACTCGATGATTTGCTGTTCGACCTGCCCCTGCCCTGGTGGCTGATGGGCCTGCGCCTGTTCATGCCCTGGCGCTGGCTGCCGCGCAAGCCTTCGCCGCTGAGCCGTGGCGCGCGCCTGCGCATGGCGCTGCAGGACCTCGGGCCGATCTTCATCAAGTTCGGCCAGCTGCTTTCCACTCGCCGCGACCTGCTGCCCACGGACATGGCCGATGAGCTCATGCTGCTGCAGGACCGGGTACCGCCCTTCGATCCGAAGAAGGCCGTGGCCCTGATCGAAGCGCAACTGGGAGCCACGGTCGGCGAGGTGTTCAGCCGGTTCGACGTCGAGCCGCTGGCTTCGGCCTCCGTGGCCCAGGTGCATGCCGCGCGGCTCAAGAGCGGCGAGGAAGTGGTGGTCAAGGTCGTGCGTCCCGGTCTCAAGCCGGTGATCGCCCAGGACCTGGCCTGGCTGTTCCTGATCGCCAAGGGTGCCGAGCGTGTGTCCGCCGATGCCCGTCGCCTGCACCCGGTCGAAGTGGTCAACGATTACGAGAAGACCATCTACGACGAGCTGGACCTGCTGCGCGAGGCGGCCAACGCGAGCCAGCTGCGACGCAATTTCGAAGGCTCGGACATGATGTACGTGCCTCAGGTCTACTGGGACTGGTGCCGCCCCAAGGTACTGGTGATGGAGCGTATCTACGGCGTGCCGGTCACCGACCTCGCAGCCTTGGCCGACCAGCGCACGGACATGAAGATGCTGGCCGAACGCGGTGTCGAGCTGTTCTTCACCCAGGTCTTCCGTGACAGCTTCTTCCATGCCGACATGCACCCGGGCAACATCTTCGTCAGCACCGTGAAGCCGTGGAGCCCGAAGTACATCGCCATCGATTGCGGCATCGTCGGCAGCCTCACGCCCGAGGACCAGGATTACCTGGCACGCAACCTGTTCGCTTTCTTCAAGCGTGACTACCGTCGTGTCGCCCAGTTGCATATCGACTCCGGCTGGGTGCCGGCGCAGACCAAGCTCAATGAATTCGAGGCGGCTATCCGCACCGTGTGCGAGCCGATCTTCGAAAAGCCGCTGAAGGACATTTCCTTCGGCCAAGTGCTCATGCGCCTGTTCCAGACCGCCCGGCGCTTCAACATGGAGGTCCAGCCGCAGCTGGTGTTGCTGCAGAAGACTTTGCTCAACATCGAAGGCCTGGGCCGTCAGCTCTACCCCGACCTGGACCTGTGGAGCACCGCGCAACCGTACCTGGAACGCTGGATGCGCGAGCGCATGAGCCCCAAGACAGTATTGGGCAACCTGCACAGCCAGGTCGAGCAGTTGCCGCACCTGGCCGGCATGACCCGCGACCTGCTTGAACGCCTCTCGCAGCCGCACCTGAAAGACCCGAAGATGCCGCGCCAACGTGACCACGACGGCTGGGCACTGCGCCTGCTGGGTGCGGGACTGCTCACGGGCGGCGCGACCCTCGCGGTGGGCGCGGCCAGTCTGAGCGCCCCGGCTGCCTGGCCGGCATGGCTGATGCTGGCCGCGGGTCTCTACCTGGTCGTGCGCCGATAGCCAGCCGCGCCGCTGGCTGGCACACTAGCGCCAGGGCCCCAGGAGCGGGCCTGGTTTTGGAGCCGAAGATGAAAGACTGGCTGGACGAGATCAAGTGGAACAGCGATGGCCTGGTACCGGCCATTGCCCAGGACCACAAGACCGGGCGTGTATTGATGATGGCCTGGATGAACCGTGAATCCCTGGCCCTGACGGCTGCCGAGCAACGGGCCATCTACTGGTCGCGCTCGCGTGGCAAACTGTGGCGCAAGGGTGAGGAATCGGGCCATGTGCAGAAACTGCACGAGATGCGCCTGGACTGCGATGCCGACGTGATCGTACTGATGGTCGAGCAACTGGGCCATATCGCCTGCCACACCGGTCGCGAGAGCTGCTTCTATCGCGTGTACGAAGACGGCCGATGGATCACCGTCGATCCGGTCATCAAGGACCCTGATGCCATCTACAACGCAGGACATTGACATGAGCGACACTCTGACCCGCCTTGCCCAAGTTCTTGAAGAACGCAAAGGCGCGGCCCCTGACAGCTCCTATGTGGCCAGTCTCTACCACAAGGGCCTGAACAAGATCCTCGAGAAGCTCGGCGAAGAGTCGATCGAGACGATCATCGCCGCCAAGGATGCCGCCATCAGCAAGGATTGCAGCGATGTCATCTACGAGACCGCGGACCTGTGGTTTCATAGCCTGGTCATGCTGAGCGCGTTGGGGCAGCATCCACAAGCCGTGCTGGACGAACTGGACCGCCGCTTCGGCCTGTCCGGGCACGCCGAAAAAGCCGCACGACAGCCATCGGCCTGACTGAAATGAACTCGAGGAGAGCATCATGGGTATTTTTGACTGGAAACACTGGATCGTCCTGCTGGTGGTCGTGGTACTGGTGTTCGGCACCAAGAAACTGAAGAACCTGGGCGGCGACCTGGGCGAGTCGATCAAGGGCTTTCGCAAAGCCATGAACGATGAAGAGCAGAAACCCGTCGAGCCGACCCCACCGCCCGCGCAACCCATGCCGCCGGTACAGCCACACGGCACCGCCCCGCTGAACCAGCCGCAGACCCTCGAAGGCCAGGCCCACCCGGTCCAAGACCCGATTCGGAAAGACTGACCAATGTTCGGGATCAGCTTCAGTGAGCTGCTGCTCGTAGGCCTGATTTCCCTGCTGGTGCTCGGCCCCGAGCGCTTGCCGGGCGCCGCGCGTACCGCAGGCCTGTGGATCGGCCGACTCAAACGCAGCTTCAACAGCATCCGGCAGGAGGTCGAGCGCGAAATCGGCGCCGATGACATCCGTCGTCAGCTACACAACGAGCACATCCTCTCGATGGAGCAGGAGGCACGCCGCATCCTCAACCCGCAGGCGCCGAAAACACCACCGGCGGCTCCCACAGCGTCGCCCGCCAGCTCCAACGATGCGCCCGCGCCAGTCGATACCACCGCACCTGCGCCCGTTACCCCGGCCGAGCCACCTCAACCGCCACGAGCCCCATGAGCGAAATCCCGGAACACGACCAGCCGATGCCGCTGGTCTCGCACCTGACCGAACTGCGTACCCGCCTTCTGCGCTGCGTGGCCGCCATCTTCCTGATCTTCGCCGGGCTGTTCGCCTTCGCCCAGCAGATCTACACGCTGGTCTCGGCACCGTTGCGCGAGCACTTGCCCGCCAACGCGACGATGATCGCCACCGATGTCGCCTCGCCGTTCCTGACGCCGTTCAAGCTGACCATGATCGTCTCGCTGTTCCTGGCCATGCCGGTCATCCTGCAGCAGATCTGGGGCTTCATCGCACCGGGCCTGTATCGTCATGAAAAGCGCATCGCCATCCCGCTGTTGATCTCCAGCATCATCCTCTTCTACGCGGGCATGGCCTTCGCCTATTTCCTGGTGTTCCCGCTGATTTTCGGCTTCTTCGCCAGCGCCACTCCCGAGGGCGTGTCGATGATGACGGACATCGCCAGCTACCTGGATTTCGTCATGACCTTGTTCTTCGCCTTCGGCGTGGCGTTCGAGATCCCCGTGGCCGTGGTCCTGCTGGTGTGGATCGGCGTGGTCGACGTCAAGTATCTGAAGAAGATCCGTCCCTACGTGATCATCGGCTGCTTCGTCGTCGGCATGGTCCTCACTCCGCCCGATATCTTCTCGCAGACATTGCTGGCGGTGCCCATGTGGCTGCTGTTCGAGATCGGCGTGCTGTTCGGTGGCCTGATCCGCAAGCGCAGCCGTGAGAACGACGAGACCGCCGACCACCATGACGATCAGCCACCAGCGACCCAGCCATGAACCTGCTTGTGCTTGATGACGCCGACTTCATCGCGGCGGATCGCGTGGTCCTGGCCGACCGGCGCTTCACCCACATGCAGGAGATCCACCGTGTCGAAGTCGGTGACAGCCTGCGGGTAGGCCGGCTGGGCGGCTTGATGGGCAAGGCCACGGTCGTGCGGCTGGAAGGTCATCAGGCCGAACTCGAGGTCGGCTTCGACCAGCCGCCACCAGCCAAGCTGCCACTCACGCTGGTGCTTGCCCTGCCCCGCCCGAAGATGCTGCGTCGGGTCTTCCAGACCGTGGCCACCCTGGGCGTGCAACGCTTGATCCTGGTCAACAGCTACCGTGTCGAGAAAAGTTTCTGGCAGACACCCTTTCTCACCCCCGAGGCGATCCGCGAGAACCTCATCCTCGGCCTGGAGCAGGCTCGCGATACCGTCCTGCCCGAGGTGATCATCGAGAAGCGCTTCAAACCGTTCGTCGAAGACCGCCTGCCCGCCATCGCCGAAGGCACCCTGGGTCTGGTCGGCCATCCGGGGCAATACCCTGCCTGCCCGCGCGCCGTCGATCGCTCCGTGACCCTGGCCATTGGCCCTGAAGGCGGCTGGATACCCTACGAGATAGAGCTGCTGGGCAAGGCCGGCCTGGCGCCCGTACAGCTTGGCGACCGAATCCTGCGCGTGGAAACAGCGGTGACCGCGCTTCTATCGCGAATTTTCTGACAAGCTTTTCGGATAACTCCTAGGTCAAGTTCTGACAGTGCAGGCCGATGCAAGGCCAAGCACATCAAAACGCCGAACGAGCGTCAGGGAGTCGATCCATGTACCGTTGGTTGAACCAGTCTTTGGGAAACACGAGCGTCAATCGCAAATTGGGCTTTGGCTTTGGCCTGGTGCTGTTGCTGACCTTGGCCATCACCATGACCGGCTGGACTGGCCTGGATGGTGTCATCAACCGTGGCGACACGCTGGGCAAGATCTCGATGATCCACCAGGGTACGCAAGATCTGCGCATTGCCCGTCAGCAATACGAGCGTCAACACGATGCCACGAGCGTGACGCAGATGGAAAAAACCCTCGACACCCTTGAGCAGAGCCTGCAGATCGTGCTGGGCAAGGTCGCCTTGCCGGCCGACCACGAGCGCCTGCTGCAACAGGAAGAAGCGGTGCGCCAGTACCGGCGAGCGTTCTCCGAACTCACCCAAGCCGCACAGTTGCGCGAAGCAAGCCGTGCGCTATTGGGCGACAGCGCCGACCATGCCGCCGCACTGATCGGCCAGGTCGAGCAGCGCCTACTGCAAGCGGGCGATATCACCCACTTCGCCAGCACCGCGCAGGCCAACGCATTGCTGCAACAGGCTCGTTTCGCGGTACGTGGTTATACCTACAGTGGCCAGGCCGAATACCAGCAAAGCGCACTGCAAGCCATTGACCAGGCAGCATCGGGGCTCCAAGCCCTGACGAGCCAATTGCCCGCCGATTATGCCTCTGCGTTAAACGAGGCTAGCCAGGCACTGGCAGCCTATCGTTCGGCGGTAGACCAGTTCGGCACGGCCCAGGTCGCCAGCGACCAGGCACTGCGGCATATGGCTGACCAAGGCCAGGTGCTGATCGATACCAGCCAGGCGCTGACCCGTTCGCAGACCGAAGTGCGCAATCAAGATAGCCGTCAGGCCAAGTCGATGCTCGCGGGCGCTACACTACTCGCCTTGGTCCTGGGTATCATCGCCGCCTGGATCATCACCCGGCAGATCACCCTGCCACTGCGCGAAACCCTGGCCGCCGCCGAGCGGGTGGCGAGCGGCGACCTGCGCCAGGACGTGCGCATGGATCGACGCGACGAAATGGGCCAACTGCAGGCCAGCATGCAGCGCATGACCTTGGGCCTGCGCGAGCTGATCGGCGGCATCGGCGATGGCGTCACGCAGATCGCCAGTGCCGCCGAGGAACTCTCGGCGGTTACCGAGCAGACCAGCGCCGGCGTCACCAATCAGAAGGTCGAGACCGACCAGGTAGCCACCGCCATGAACCAGATGACCGCAACGGTTCATGAAGTCGCGCGCAATGCGGAACAGGCATCGGAAGCGGCGCTCGTGGCCGATCAGCAGGCTCGCGAGGGCGATCGCGTGGTCGGCGAGGCGATCGCCCAGATCGAACTGCTGGCCCGCGAGGTGGCAAACTCCAGCGAGGCCATGAACCAGCTCAAGAACGAAAGCGACAAGATCGGCAGCGTCCTGGACGTCATCAAGTCCGTTGCCCAGCAGACCAACCTCCTCGCGCTCAATGCGGCCATCGAGGCGGCACGTGCCGGTGAAGCGGGCCGTGGCTTCGCGGTGGTCGCCGATGAAGTGCGCAGCCTGGCCCAGCGTACGCAGAAATCCACCGAGGAAATCGAAGCGCTGATCGCCGGGCTGCAGAGCGGTACCCAGCAAGTCGCCAGTGCCATGGACAGCAGCCGCAGCCTTACCGACAACAGCGTCGAGCTGACCCGGCGCGCCGGTGGTTCACTGGAAACCATTACCCGCACGGTATCGTCCATCCAGGCAATGAACCAGCAGATTGCCACCGCTGCCGAACAGCAGAGTGCCGTGGCGGAGGAAATCAATCGTGGAGTCATGAACGTGCGTGACATCTCCGATCAGACGTCCGCCGCGAGTGAAGAGACGGCCAGCTCGAGCGTCGAACTGGCACGCCTGGGCACGCACCTGCAGGGCCTGGTCGGAAGATTCCGGCTGTAGGCCCCGTATCGGGCAGTAGTTACAGCACCTGGCGCAGGAAGGCCTGGGCCCGCGGATCACGAGGGGCAGCGAAGAATTGCTGGGGTGGGGAATCCTCCAGCAATTTACCGTGATCGAAGAACAGCACCCGGTCCGCGACCTCGCGGGCAAAGCCCATCTCGTGGGTCACGCAGACCATGGTCATGCCTTCCTGCGCCAGGGTCTTCATGACATCCAGCACCTCGCCGACCATCTCGGGGTCGAGCGCCGAGGTCGGTTCGTCGAACAGCATGACCTTGGGCCCCATCGCCAGGGCGCGCGCAATGGCCACGCGTTGTTGCTGGCCGCCAGAGAGCCGCGATGGATACTCGTTGGCTTTCTCGGCAATGCCTACTTTCTCCAGCAGGGCACGAGCCTTCGCCTCGCGTTCGGCCTTGCCACGCTTGCGCACCACTTTCTGCGCCAGGCAGAGGTTCTCGAGCACGGTCATGTGCGGGAACAGGTTGAAATGCTGGAAGACCATGCCGACTTCGCGCCGATAGGCATTGATGTCGGTCTTCGGGTCGTCCAGCGGCAAGCCGTCGATGGCCACATGGCCCTGGTCGAAATCTTCCAGGCCGTTGAGGCATCGAAGGAAGGTGGACTTGCCCGAGCCGGATGGCCCCAGCACGACCACCACTTCGCCCTTGTCCACGCGCGTGGTGACATTGTCCACGGCACGCACCACGTGGCCACGGGTGTCGAAGACTTTCAGCAGATCACGGACTTCAATCACTTTGTGCTAGCCTCCGCTCGAGCCGGCTGGCGAAATGCGACAGCGGCAGGTTGATCAGCAGGTACAAACCTGCCACGCAGAACCAGATCTCGAACGTGGAGAAGGACGTCGTGATCGCCTCGCGACCGCTCTTGGTCAGCTCGGTGATGGCAATGACCGACACCAGCGACGTGTCCTTGACCAAGCTGATGAACTGCCCCGCCAGCGGCGGCAGTACTCGTTTGAAGGCCTGTGGCAGGATCACGTGGCGCATCGACTGCCCGGCATTGAGCCCCAGGGAGCGCGCTGCTTCGTTCTGGCCCTTGGCGATGGACTGCACGCCGGCACGAACGATTTCGGCCACGTAAGCGCCGGTGAACAGTGCCAAGGCGGCCACGCCAGCGAACTCTCGAGACAGGTTGAGCACGGTGCCGATGAAGAAATAGAAGATGAAGATCTGCACCAGCAGCGGCGTACCACGCACCAGCTCGACATACACCGTCGACAGATCGCGTACCGTCGGGTTGTTCGACAGCCGGCACAGGCCGGCGAACAGGCCGATCAGCAAGCCGAACGCCCCGGACACCACGGAAAGCCACAAGGTAGTCCAAAGCCCCCAGGCCAAGGGCCCTGCTGCCCAGTGCCGAGTCACGCCGATCACGTCGCCCTCGGCGAAGTCGTCACCGCGACTGAACTGCAGACTGTCCTGCGCCACCTCCAGCACCTGCTCTGCGCCGTCCTCGTCACGCAGGGTGACACGGGCGGTTTCGCCCTGGCGGACGATGTCCTGCACCGTGCCGTTACCGGAAGCCCGCTGGGCTTCTTCGGCCTGATAGGCGAAATACTGCGGCACCCGGTTCCAGCGCCACTCGTAGGAGATCATCGAAGTGGCAAGGTACAGGCTGAGCGCGAGGCCCACCAGGACCAGCGCGGTCAGCGCGTGCCAGGGCCACTGGGCTTTCTTGTGTTTGATCACGTCGGGGAGTTCCGTAAATGCGAACGCGCAGGACTGGCCTGCGCGTCGGGGTCATAGCCTGGGTGTGTAGCCTGGGCTTATTCCATTTCCTTCAGCCAGTCGGTGTTCTTGAACCACTTGTCGTGGATTCGATCGTAGGTACCGTCGTGCTTGATCTGGTGGAGGAAGTTGTTGATGAAATTGATGCTGTCGTAGTCACCCTTCTTCAAGCCGAAGGCCAGTGGCTCGTAGGTGAACGGTTCGTCCAGGAACACCAGCTTGCCGGCACCCGCCTTGTTTACCGCCACGACGTTGTAGGGGGCATCGTAGACAAAGGCATCTGCCTTGCCGTTGACTACGTCCATCACCGCTTCCTGCTCGTTGTCATAGCCGTGGTACTTGGCCTTGCTGATCAGCTTCTTGGCGACCATCTCACCGGTGGTACCGAGCTTGGAGGTGATGCGGTATTCAGCGGCGTTCAGGTCCTTGTAGGTCTTGACCTTGTCTGCCAGTTCCTTGCGAATCAGCAGGGTCTGACCCACCACGATGAAGGGTTCGCTGAAGTTCAGGCGCAGGTTGCGTTCCTGGGTCAGGGTCATGCCGGAACCGATGAAGTCGAACTTGTTGGTCAACAGGGCCGGGATGATGCCGTCATAAGCGGTAGAGACCGTCTCGAGCTTGACGCCCATGGACTTGGCCATCGCCTTGAGAATATCCACCTCGAAACCGATGACTTCACCGCGCTTGTTGGTCATCTGGAACGGCATGTAGGTCGGGTCCATGCCTACCCGCAAAGTGCCACGTTTGACCGCATCATCGATGGCGCCGGCCTGAGCGGCAGCGACTGCGACCAGCGCAGTGACACCGACCAGCAGTCGCGACAGGTATTTCTTCATCATCACCAAGTCCCCTAGCAAGTAAACGCGAGCTTTATTATTGGCGGCGAACGGCCAAACGGGCCGATCCGACATATTCGGGAAGGGATGCTAACCCATGCGCGGGTCGACACATATAGCAGAAGGGACTTTGTTGGCCAAAAAGAATCGCGGGCTTGCCGGGTAACCGGCAAGCCCGCGATCACTTCATGCGCCGACCAGCGAGGGCTGGGGCTGTGCCTCGGGGTGCAGAGGCAGCAAGGGTGAGTGCGGATCGTTGTCGATGGAGCTGCGCCAGACGTCCAGCCACTCTGCCTTGTGCTCCGTCCAGACCAGATCATGCAGCCGCGACAGCGCCACAGGATCGCTCAGCAGGGCAAGGCGCGTGTTGCCATCGATACCCTTGGGCCCGGCTTGCAGCGCTTTGGCGATACGTTCGGCCCGCAGAGCCTCGATCGGCTCGGCCTGACCGTGGCGGGCAGTACCCATGGCGCAAGCCAGGGCGTTCTGGCGCGGGTCGACCACGGCGCGGACGAAGCCGTCACGCATGGCGTGCCAACGGTTCTCATGGGTGTACTGATCGGTTGCCAGCAGCTCGTGCGGGGTGGCGTATTCCTCGGGGATCAGGAACAGACGCTCATCTCTGGCGCGCAGGCCCAGGTTGACGCGGCTGGAGATCACCGACACAGGGATCGACAATACCAACGAGCCGACGATAGGGGTCAGCCACCAGAGGAAGCTCGGGTTCAGCCAGGCCACCAGCAGGGCCCAGGCGATGCCCAGCAGCGTCTGAGGACCATGACGGCGCACGGCCTCGCTCCAGGGCGTGGAGTCATCGTCACGCTGCGGCGAGTTCCAGGTCGCCGCCCAGCCCAGGAAGGCCGCCAGGACGAAGCGCGTGTGGAAGATCATGCGCACCGGCGCCAGCAACATGGAGAAGAGCATCTCCAGCAGCATGGACAGGGTGACCCGGGTACGCCCCCCGAACTCCTTGGCACCCTTGGCCCAGATCAGGATGATGCTCAGCAGCTTGGGCAGGAACAGCAGCACGATGGTGGTAGAGAACAGCGCGATCGCCCTCTCCGGATGCCACTGCGGCCACAGCGGATAGAGCTGGAACGGCTCGAGGAAGTACTGAGGCTCCATCAGGGTGTTGGTCGCCAGCAAGGCGGTCGACAGTACCAGGAAGAAGAACCACAGCGGAGCCGACAGGTACGACATGACCCCCGTGAGGAAGACCGCGCGGTGTACCGGGTGCATGCCCTTGACCAGGAACAGGCGGAAGTTCATCAGGTTGCCGTGGCACCAGCGACGGTCGCGCTTGAGCTCGTCGAGCAGGTTGGGAGGCAATTCCTCGTAGCTGCCCGGCAGGTCGTAGGCGATCCACACACCCCAGCCGGCACGGCGCATCAGCGCGGCTTCGACGAAGTCGTGGGAAAGGATCGCGCCGGCGAAGGCACCCTTGCCCGGCAGTGGCGCCAGGGCGCAATGCTCGATGAAGGGTTTCATGCGAATGATCGCGTTGTGGCCCCAGTAGTGCGATTCACCCAACTGCCAGAAGTGCAGGCCAGCGGTGAACAGTGGCCCATAGACACGGGTGGCGAACTGCTGCATGCGCGCATACAGGGTATCCATGCCCGACGCCTTGGGCGCGGTCTGGATGATACCGGCATCCGGCGTGGCTTCCATCAAGCGCACCAGGCTGGTCAGGCATTCGCCGCTCATCACGCTGTCGGCATCGAGCACGACCATGTAGCGGTACTCGCTGCCCCAGCGGCGGCAGAAGTCATCGAGGTTGCCGCTCTTGCGCTTGACCCGGCGGCGGCGACGGCGATAGAAGATACGCCCGAAGCCTTTGGCTTCACGACAGACCTCCAGCCACGCCTGCTGCTCGGCAACGGCGATATCGGGGTCGTTGGTGTCGCTGAGCACGAAGAAGTCGAAACGGTCGAGGTCGCCCGTGGCGGCGACCGATTCGAAGGTGGCTCGCAAGCCGGCGAAGACGCGGGGAACGTCTTCATTGCAGATCGGCATGACGATCGCGGTACGGGCACCCGGCTCGATGGGCTCGTTACCGGTACTCGCGCCGGAAATACGGTACTTGTCGCGTCCGGTAAGCAGCTCGAGGAAGCCCATCAACGCGGTCCAGAAGCCCGCCGAAACCCAGCAGAACAGGATGCCGAAGAGGATCAGGATGGTGGTCTGCAAGGCATAGGGCCAGACCTGCACCACGGTGTCCCACAACGACTGGTTGAAGACTTCGTCAAGATCGACGAACGACCAGCCCTGGTAGGGCAGGATGCCTTTCATGTACCAGCTGGCGACGACCGTCTGGCCAAGCATGAGGGCCAGGAGAATGTAGCGGCGCATGGAACCGACCCAGCGCCAGCGCGCCGAGGGCAGCTCACGCTCGGGCGGCGGTGGCACGTTGGTGCGGCCGGTCAACTGGCGCCAGATACGCACCAGCACGTTGGTCCGCCAAGGCTCGGGGATGACCCGGGTACGCTGGATCGGCGGTGCGATTTTCAGGCTCAGCCGCCCTTCCCCGTCGACGCCGAGCATTTCGGCCTCTTCGAGCTCTGCAGCGGTGCCCATCGTCAACCGGCTGCCCACCGAGGCTTGGACGGCCTCGGTGGACGTCGCGGCAGGTTGCGCCGACAGGCGCTGGTGCAGCTCGCCGAACGAGGAGCAGTCGGCCAGTTCGGCACGCTGCTCATCGCTCAGAGGAAGGTGGGCCAGGTATTCGCCGAGCGATTCCGGCTTGACGCTTGAGTTACTCATCGGCAGGCAACTGATAGCTCCAGGTCTCGGTCAGCACCTGTTCGGTGGTGGCCGGGGCCTCGGTAATGGATGCCGCATCGGCGGCAGGTTGCTCGGCAGGCTTATCAGCCTTGGCCTGTTGGGTCTGCTTGGTTGCAGCCTTGTCCTGCTTGCTGTCCTTGGCCGGTTCGGCCGGTACGTCACGCAGCAGCGCGGCACGCATCTCGACAGGTTTGGCCGCATCCTTGACCTTCAACCGCAGGGTCAGGCGCCAGCCCTTGGTCTCGGGGTTGTAGCGCAGGTTGTTCTCGGCCACCTCGCCGTTGTCACCCACGCTGACCTGGCTACGCACCGCGGTGTCTTCGGTCAGTGCGGCGAGCACCGGACCTTCGAAGTCGACCAGGAAGGCCACGCTGCCGTCAGGCTGGCGGATCAGGTTGGACTGCTTGACGTCACCCGTGGAGCGCAGGGTCTTCTTGACCCAGGCAAGCTCGGGCGAGTGGAACTGGGACTCGTTGATCGTCCAGTGCAGGCGATAGTCGAATTCGACCGGCTGACCGGGCTCCGGCAATTTCTCGGGGCTCCAATAGGCCACGATATTGTCGTTGGTCTCGTCGGCGGTCGGGATCTCTACCAGATCCACGGTACCTTTACCCCAGTCGCCACGTGGTTCGATCCAGGCGCTCGGACGCTTCTGGTAGTTGTCGTCCAGGTCTTCGTAGTGGGCGAACTCGCGCTGGCGCTGCAGCAGTCCGAAGCCACGCGGGTTTTCGACGCTGAAGTTGCTGACGGCCAGGTGCCGTGGATTGTTCAGGGGGCGCCATAGCCATTCGCCGTTGTCGGCATGGATGGACAGGCCTTCGGAGTCATGCAGCGCCGGGCGATAGTTGAGAATCTTCGAAGGCTGGTTGCTGCCGAACAGGAACATGCTGGTCAAGGGCGCGACGCCGAGGCGGCTCACATGATCGCGCAGGTAGACCCGCGACTTGACGTCGACGATGGTATCGGAGCCAGGGCGCAGGGTCAGCTTGTAGGCGCCGGTGGAACGTGGCGAGTCCAGCAGTGCGTAGATCACCAGGTGCTTGTCGGTCGGCTTGGGCTTCTCGACCCAGAACTCGCGGAAGCGCGGGAACTCCTCACCCGAAGGCAATGCCGTGTCGATGGCCAGGCCACGCGCCGAAAGACCGTAGATGTGGCCCTTGCCGACCACGCGGAAGTAGCTGGCGCCGAGCAGGGTCATGATCTCGTCCTGCTTGTCCGCCTTGTTGATCGGATAAAGCACGCGGAAACCGGCATAGCCCAGGTTTTCGGTGGTCTTGGCGTCGTGCGGTACATCACCGAAATCGAAACGGCTCGGGTCGTACTTGATTTCCTCGACCGTCGTGGCGGTGACTTCGTTGATCTTGACCGGGGTGTCGAAGTGCATGCCCTGGTGATAGAAGGACAGTTTGAACGGGGTCTTGTCCCCGGCCCACTCGGCCTTTTCCTGAATGAAATGAATCTTCTGGTAGTCCGCGAACTTCATGTCGCGGAACGTCGCCGGCAGGTTGCTTTTCGGTACTTCGTACTTCTCGCCAGCCAGGTCCTTTGCCTTGGACGCAACGTCGTCCAGGTTGAATGCCCACAGCTGGCCGGCGCTCAGCAGGCCGACCAGGGTCGCGCTTGCCAACAAGGCCTTGCGCAGCCGAATGCCGGGGGTTTTTGGTGCATTACAGGGACTTACAATCACGAGCAACCCTCGCCGAAAACAGATCATAAAACCAACGGCCAGCGGAAAATGCCAGGTTGGCGAGCACAGTTCGGACTCCGAAAGGGCGTAATGATTCCCCAAGCGATTCCGAAACGCACTCAAGTCAGGGTGAATTGAACCCGCGAACGTGGGTCCGTGCAGCGCGCGATTATCCAGCAGGCTGCATGACAACGCATCAGGCTCGAGTAACTATTTATCGTACAAAGCGATGGAATTCATACCGCCGACGGGCTTTTTCATCTCATATTTGTAACATGAATGTTACAGGGCCATCATTGATCAGGTGCACTTGCATATCGGCACCGAACCGGCCACTGGCAACGGCGGGATGCGATGCCTTGGCGCGCGCCAGCAAGTAGTCGAAAAGTTCCGCGCCCAGTGCCGGTGGCGCAGCGGTCGAGAAGCTCGGGCGCATGCCGCTGCGGGTATCGGCCGCGAGGGTGAACTGGGACACCAGCAGCAGGCCTCCGCCAACGTCCTTGAGCGACAGGTTCATCTTGCCGTCGGCATCGCCGAACACCCGATAGTTGAGCAGCCTGTGGAGCAGCTTGTCGGCATGCTCCCGAGTGTCGCCGGGCTCTACCGCTACCAGGACCAGCAGGCCATGGTCGATTGCGCCGACGACCTCTCCTTGCACTTCGACCCGCGCGGCACGCACTCGCTGAAGCAACCCCTTCATGCTTCATCCATCGGCAGGTCGAGCAGACGGCGAGCCATCTGCTCGGCGGCGCGCACCAGGGCATCGGTGATGCCCGGTTCGGAGGCCGCATGCCCGGCATCACGGATCACCTTCAGTTCGCTGTTCGGCCAGGCCTGATGCAGCTCCCAGGCATTGTCCAACGGGCAGATCACGTCATAGCGCCCGTGCACGATGACAGCGGGCAAGTGAGCGATCTTCGGCATGTCGCGGATCAGCTGGTTTGGTTCGAGGAAGGCGTTGTTCATGAAGTAATGGCATTCGATACGCGCGATCGACAAGGCGCGTTGCGGCTCGGAAAAACGATCGACGACCAGCGGATTGGGACGCAAGGTCGCCGTGCGCCCTTCCCAGGTGGACCAGGCCTTGGCTGCGTGCATCTGGGCGATCTGATCATTGCCGGTCAGACGCTTGTGGAATGCCTTGACCAGGTCCCCGCGCTCATCCTGGGGAATCGGCGCGATGTAGTCCTGCCAGTAATCGGGGAACAGGCGGCTGGCGCCCTCCTGATAGAACCAGTGGATCTCCTGGGGACGGCACAGGAAGATGCCGCGAAGGATCAGCCCATGGACGCGCTCGGGATAGGTCTGGGCATAGGCCAGGGCCAGTGTCGAACCCCAGGAGCCGCCAAACAGTACCCATTTGTCGACCCCTAGATGCTTGCGGATGCGCTCCATGTCTTCGACCTGGTGCCAGGTAGTGTTGTTTTCCAGGCTGGCATGCGGCGTCGAGCGACCACAGCCACGCTGGTCGAAGGTGATGATGCGGTACAGGTTGGGGTCGAAGTAGCAGCGGCTCTGGGCATCGCATCCCGCCCCCGGCCCACCATGGATGAACACCACCGGCAAACCTTCCGGAGAGCCACTTTCGTCGACATACAGTACATGGGGCGCTTCCACGGCCAGATCGTGCCGCGCGTAGGGTTTGATCTGCGGGTACAAGGTCTGCATTACGCACTCCGTGTGAGGATTTGTTCAGCCGTTGGGCATCATAAACCTGAATCGCGCTCAGAGCATGCCCCTGTGTAGCGCTTCGCAGCGCCCATGATGGCACGTCCGGCCTGAGGTCAGGAGCGATAGCGCTTCTCGCCCCAGGCAAGTGCCGTCTTCAGCAACGCCTCCAGAACTGCCTGCGTCGGCCGCGCAAGGTCCTCGCGGTAGGTGAACGGCTGTACTTCGTCCATGTAGGTGCTCTGCGCCAGCTCCAACTGCACCGCATGAACATGCTTGTCCGGGTCACCGTAATGCCGCGTAATATGGCCGCCCTTGAAGCGGCCGTTCAGAACATGACTGTAGCCCTTGGCCTCGCCACATACAGCCTGCAGACAACGCGCCAGGGCCGGGTCGCAGCTGGCACCGTTGAACGTGCCTAGGTTGAAGTCCGGCAGCTTGCCGTCGAACAAACGCGCGACCTGCGAGCGGATCGAGTGGGCGTCCCACAGCAGGGCGTAGCCGAACATGGCGCGCAGCCGCGCCAATTCGACATGGATCCCATGGTGGTAGGGCCGCCAGATCCGCTCCAGATAAGATGCTCGCTCTTCGGCAGAGGGCTCCTTCCCCGGCTCGAACAACGCCCCACCGTCGAACAGCGTGGCCGGATAGAGTCCCGTGGTCGCGCCTGCATACAGCGGCGTGTCGTCTTCTGGTCGATTCAGGTCGATAACGAATCGCGAATACTCTCCTGTCACCATGCTGGCGCCCAATTGACGGGCGAAGTGGTACAGGCGCGGAATATGCCAATCGGTATCGGGCAGGCCTCGCGCCGGCTGCACCAGGTGATCCCTGACGGCCGGGGTCAACCGCAATCCGGCATGGGGCATGCTGATCAGCAGCGGAAGCCGACCTTGATGAAAGCGCAGTACCTTGTCCATGACGCTCTCTCAGTAGGAAATTTCCTGGCCGCGGCGAACTACCCGCTTGTTCAGGTCGCCGCCGAGCCAATAGGCAAGGTCTGCCGGCCGCTCGATCTGCCACGCAACGAAGTCGGCCACCTTGCCTTCTTCCAGGGAACCGTGGCTGTGGCCCAGGCCCAACGCCGTGGCGGCATGCAAGGTGACGCCGGCCAGGGCTTGCTCCGGGGTCATGTGGAACAGGGTGCAGCCCATGTTCAACATCAGCCTCAGCGACAGCACCGGCGAGGTGCCGGGATTGAGGTCGCTGGCCAGGGCGATCTTCACGCCATGCTTGCGCAGCGCTTCCATGGGTGGGCGTCGGGTCTCGCGCAGGCAGTGGAAAGCGCCAGGTAGCAGCACTGCCACGGTACCCGCCGCCGCCATGGCGATGGCGTCCTGCTCGGTCATGAACTCCAGGTGATCGGCCGAGAGCCCCCGGTAGCGCGCCGCCAGGCCGGCGCCGCCCTGGGACGACAACTGCTCGGCATGCAACTTGACCGGCAGACCCAGCTCGCGAGCCTTGATGAATACCCGCTCTACCTGGACCGGCGAGAACGCCAGGTGCTCGCAGAAGGCGTCCACTGCATCCACCAGGCCTTCCTCGGCGAGGGTTGGGAGCATCTGCTCGCAGAGATAGCCGATATAGTCGTCGGCACGTCCGCTGAACTCCGGTGGCAGCGCGTGAGCCGCCAGGCAGGTACTGCGCACGGTCAGCGGCAAGGCCTCGCCCAGGCGACGGATGACCTTGAGCATCTTGCGCTCGTTGGCCAGATCCAGGCCATAGCCGGACTTGATCTCCAGCATGGTCACGCCATCGCGCATCAGGGCCTGGACGCGCGGCAAGGCGCTGGCGAACAGTTCATCCTCGCTGGCCGCTCGCGTCGCTCGAACCGTACTGGCAATCCCACCGCCCTGGGCCGCGATCTGCGCATAGCTGGCCCCTTGCAGACGCTGTTCGAACTCATCGCTGCGATTGCCGCCAAATACCGCGTGGGTGTGGCAGTCGATAAGCCCTGGAGTAACCCACGCACCGCCAAGGTCGACGGTGCGATCAGCCGGCGTCATCGGCAATGCTCGGTGTGGGCCGATCCATTCGATCAGCCCACCGCGGGTGACGATGGCGGCCTCTTCTATGATCGAGTAGGCGCCTTGCGCCATGCTTGCCACATGGCAGTGCAGCCAAAGGGTCCTCATGAGCGGTCTCCCTATCCAGCGGTGAAGTTTGGCCTGCTCGCGAGCCGACTTGTCCTGACCAACGAGCAGGCCCACATAGCAGTTACAGACTAGGCAGGATTCCGGACGGTAGCAGCCGCGTCAGGCAGCCCTGAGCCAGGAGTCGCACGGCGGCCTCGATGTCCGGGGCGAAGAAACGATCCTTGTCATAGTGCGGCACTTCCTGGCGCAATGCCTGGCGGGCCTCTTCCAGCTTGATCGAGGTCTTCAGGCCCTCGCGCAGGTCCAGCCCCTGGCAGGCGCCCAGCCACTCGATCGCGAGAATGCCGCGGCTATTCTCGGCCATCTCCCACAAGCGCTTGCCAGCGGCAGGCGCCATCGACACATGATCTTCCTGGTTGGCCGAGGTCGGCAGGCTATCGACGCTATGGGGATGGGACAGGGCCTTGTTCTCGCTGGCCAGGGCGGCAGCCGTGACCTGGGCGATCATGAAGCCGGAGTTGACCCCACCGTTCTCCACCAGAAAAGGCGGCAGTTGGGACATGTGCTTGTCCATCATCAGCGAAATTCGTCGCTCGCTCAGGGCGCCGATTTCCGCGAGAGCCAGCGCCATGTCGTCGGCGACCATGGCCACCGGCTCCGCGTGGAAATTGCCGCCCGAGACCACGTCGCCTTGCTCGGCGAACACCAGCGGGTTGTCCGAGACCGCGTTGGCCTCGACCGCCAGCACATCGGCGGCGTGGCGCAGCTGGGTCAGGCAGGCGCCCATGACCTGGGGCTGGCAGCGCAGGGAATAAGGGTCTTGTACCTTGCCGCAATGTTCGTGGGAGGCGGAGATCTCGCTGGCGTCTCCCAGCAGGTCGCGGTAGCAGGCGGCCGCGTCGATCTGGCCCTGCTGGCCGCGCGCGGCGTGGATACGCGCATCGAAAGGCGAGCGCGAACCGAGTACCGCTTCGACGGTGAGCCCGCCACACACCAAGGCGCTGGCAAAGAGATCTTCGCCCTCGAACAGGCCACGCAAGGCATAAGCCGTGGAGGCCTGGGTCCCATTGAGCAGGGCTAGGCCTTCCTTGGCGGCGAGCGTCAGTGGCTCCAGGCCCGCGACCGCCAGCGCCTCCGTGGCCGACAGCCATTGGCCCTGATGCCGAGCCCGGGACTCGCCGAGCAGCAGCAGCGACATGTGCGCCAGCGGTGCCAGGTCGCCGGACGCACCGACCGAGCCCTTCAGCGGTATATGCGGGTAGACCTCGGCGTTGACCAGCGCGATCAGGGCATCGATTACCTTGCGGCGGATACCGGAGAAGCCGCGGCTGAGGCTGTTGATCTTGAGCACCATGATCAGCCGCACCATGGCGTCGTCCAACGGTGCCCCTATCCCGGCGGCATGGGAAAGCACCAGCGAGCGCTGCAGGTTTTCCAAGTCTTGGCGGGCGATACGCGTGGAGGCCAGCAGCCCGAAGCCGGTATTGATGCCGTAGGCGGTAAGATTTTGCGCGAGGATATGCTCGACGCAGGCGACGCTGTCTTCGATCTGCCGATCGGCGCTGGCATCGAGCCGCAGCCGCACAGGGGATCGGTGGATAGCGCGTAACTGGGCCAGGGTCAGGGTGCCAGGCTTGAGGATCAGTTCGCTCACGTTGCTACTCCAATACGGGTGGAAGCCGGTCGGTTCCTGATGGGGTCGACCATCGTTCGCTGCAGGGCGGTCAGCCGCTGATCATCGGCAAGTCGAGCCCCTGCTCGCGGGCGCAGTCGATGGCAATCGGGTAACCGGCATCGGCATGGCGCATGACCCCGGTGCCTGGATCGTTGGCCAAGACCCGGGCGATACGCTCGGCGGCGGCGTCGGTGCCGTCACAGACGATGACCATGCCCGAATGCTGGGAGAAGCCCATGCCGACCCCGCCGCCATGGTGCAGCGATACCCAAGTCGCGCCACTGGCGGTGTTGAGCAAGGCGTTGAGCAAGGGCCAATCGGACACGGCGTCGGAGCCGTCGCGCATGGCTTCCGTCTCACGGTTGGGGCTGGACACGGAGCCGGAGTCGAGATGATCGCGGCCGATGACGATCGGTGCCGACAGCTCGCCGCTGCGCACCATTTCGTTGAAAGCCAGCCCGAGCCTGGCGCGCTGTCCCAGGCCGACCCAACAAATGCGGGCCGGCAGGCCTTGGAAGCTGATGCGTTCGCGGGCCATGTCCAGCCAGTGATGCAGGTGGGCGTCATCGGGGATCAGTGCCTTGACCTTGGCATCGGTCTTGTAGATGTCCCGCGGATCGCCCGATAGCGCTACCCAACGGAAAGGCCCGATCCCACGACAGAACAACGGGCGGATATAGGCCGGGACGAAACCGGGAAAGTCGAAGGCGTTGGTGACACCCTCCTCCAGAGCCATCTGGCGGATGTTGTTGCCGTAGTCGAAGGTCGGAATGCCCTGGCGCTGGAAGTCCAGCATGGCGTTGACATGCACGGCCATGGATTGCCTGGCCGCCTTGACCACCGCGCCAGGTTCGCTCTGCGCGCGATCGCGATAGTGCTCCCAAGTCCAGCCGGCCGGCAGGTAGCCATTGAGAGGATCGTGAGCGCTGGTCTGGTCGGTGACCATATCCGGACGTACCCCGCGCCTGACCAGCTCTGGCAGGATCTCGGCGGCATTGCCGAGCAAGGCGATGGAAATGGCCTTGCCTGCGCCGGTGTAGCGGGCGATGCGCGACAGGGCGTCATCCAGGTCTTGCGCCTGCTCGTCTACATAGCGGGTGTTGAGACGCAGATCGATGCGGCTCTGCTGGCATTCGATGTTCAGCGAACAGGCACCGGCCAGGGTCGCGGCCAGTGGCTGGGCGCCGCCCATGCCGCCGAGCCCGGCGGTCAGGACCCATCTGCCCGTGAGATCGCCGTTGTAATGCTGGCGGCCGGCCTCGACGAACGTCTCGTAGGTACCCTGGACGATGCCCTGGCTGCCGATATAGATCCAACTGCCGGCGGTCATCTGCCCGTACATGGCCAGGCCCTTGGCATCCAGCTCGTTGAAGTGCTGCCAATTGGCCCAATGCGGCACCAGGTTGGAGTTGGCGATCAGCACGCGAGGCGCGTTGGCGTGGGTCTTGAAGACCCCGACCGGTTTGCCCGACTGTACCAGCAGGGTTTCATCGTCCTCGAGGCGGGTCAGGGTCTCGACGATCTTGTCGTAGCAGGCCCAGTTGCGCGCGGCTCGGCCGATACCGCCGTAGACCACCAGCTCCCTGGGGTTCTCGGCGACCTGCGGATCGAGGTTGTTCATCAGCATGCGCAGCGGCGCTTCGGTCAGCCAGCTCTTGGCGGTCAGGGCATTGCCCCGGGGCGCACGAATTTCGACGTCACGGTATTTATTATTGTCAGTCACGGTGAAAACCCCTTGCGGTCGGTCCGACGGCGGGTGAATCGTGGCGACTATACAAGCACACCCCTGCTTGTATGTACAAGCATAGGCAATTCGATCGGAGGGAGTTGCCTGGTCGCATCCAGCACACGAGCGCGCTGCGGGCTTACTTGCTGAAGCGTCCCTCAAGGCGATGGCGAGAACCGGGATGAATGAGCCGCGCCGAGGTCACCGGCGAGCGTCCGGACCAGGTTCTTCGACGGATGAGCAGGCAGGGTTCGCCGCGCTCTATCTGCAACAGGCGGCATTCCTCCGGATCGGCGAGGATGGCTTCGACGACATGTTCGCCTTCCGTCAGCGGAGCCACTTGCGAGAGGTACGCATAGGGCGTCTGCAGGGTGAAATCCTGCTGGAGATAGTCAGGGGCGATCAAAGCGTTGACGTAGCGATCCTCGATCTGCACCGGTACCGCGTTTTCGAAATGCACGATCAAGGAATGATAGACCCGCTGGCCTTCACGCAGGTCCAGAGCCAGCGCACGCTCGGCGCCCGCCGCTTCGGCGGCCAGGGCGATGACCTGGCAGCTGTGCCGATGGCCGCGCGCGGCGATTTCGTCCGCGATGTTGTTGACCTCGAACAATGCGGAGCGGGACTTGGGCTCGGCCACGAAAGTGCCCACTCCCTGCATGCGTACCAGCAAGCCGTCGGCCGTCAGTTCGCGCAGCGCGCGATTGATGGTCATGCGGCTGAAGCCGAGCTGGCTGACCAGCTCGCTCTCGGACGGCACGCGATGATGGGGCGGCCAGCTACCCTTCTCGATCTGCCGGATGATCATCTGCTTGACCTGGGCGTAGAACGGCGCAGGCCCTTGGCCGATCCGGGTAGCCAGCGGGGAAACGGGAGGTGTCGGCACGGCGCTGCATCCTTTGGACGATGGGAGGTGGTCGCAAACTGGAGTTTACCCAAGGGGCAAAATAATCGTATATGTATATACAACTCATCGGCACAGGATTTCCTCCATGCCCGCCTTCTTTGCCGAACGCGCCTTGTTGCCCGGCGGATGGTCCAGCAACGTTCGCCTCGAAGTCTCTGTCGACGGCCGCATTGCCAGTGTCGAAACCGAGGCATCGGCGGATGATGCCCAACGCCTGGACGGCCCCCTGTTGCCAGGCATGCCCAACGTGCATTCGCATGCCTTTCAGCGGGTCATGGCGGGTCTTGCCGAAGTGGCGGGCGATCCGAACGACAGTTTCTGGAGCTGGCGCGAGCTGATGTACCGGCTGGTCGCCAGGATCACGCCGGATCAACTCCAGATCATTGCCCATCAGCTATACATCGAGATGCTCAAGTCAGGCTACACCTCGGTGGCCGAATTCCACTATGTGCACCATGACCCCTCGGGGTGCGCCTACGCCGATCCGGCAGAGCTGTCTCGTCGCATCAGCGCCGCGGCCGACACCAGCGGGATCGGCCTGACCTTGCTACCCGTGCTCTACAGTCATGGAGGCTTCGGCGGCCAGGCCCCGCACGCCGGGCAGAGCCGTTTCCTCAACAATACCGAGGCCTACCTGCGCCTGCGGGAACATCTCGCGCCCCTCGTGACTCAGACCCCAGCCCAGTGTCTGGGCTTGTGCTTCCACTCTCTGCGCGCCGTAACGCTCGAGCAGATCACGAGCGTGCTGACTGCCAGCGACAAGACTTGTCCGGTACATATCCACATCGCCGAACAACAGAAGGAAGTCGACGATTGCCTGGCCTGGAGCGGGCGTCGCCCGCTGCAGTGGCTGTATGAAAACGTCGACGTCGACCCGCGCTGGTGCCTGGTGCATGCCACTCATGCGCAGCCCGACGAAGTCGGCGCCATGGCCCGCAGCGGCGCCGTGGCGGGACTGTGCCTGACGACAGAGGCAAACCTCGGTGACGGTGTGTTCCCGGCGGTCGATTACCTGGCGCAGGGTGGACGCCTGGGCATCGGCTCGGACAGCCATGTGTCGTTGAGCGTGGTCGAGGAACTGCGTTGGCTCGAATATGGCCAGCGCCTGCGCGATCAGCGACGCAACCGGCTGTATCGTCACGGACAGCCCGACATCGGGCAGACGCTGTATACCGCGGCAATGGCCGGGGGTGCACAAGCGTTGGGGCAGCCGGTCGGCGAACTGGCGGCGGGCAAGCGCGCCGATTGGGTGGTGCTCGATGGGCTCGATCCCTATCTCGCAGCCGCCAGCGCCAGCGATGTCATCAATCGTTGGTTGTTCGCCGGCAGTGACAGACAGGTGCGTGACGTCATGGTCAACGGCAAATGGGTGATACGCCAAGGTAGCCATGCGCTCGAGGAACAAAGCGCGCGGGCCTTCGTCGGCGTACTGAGGGAGCTGTTGGACTGATGCGGCGTCGAGCCTGCCCGCAAGATTCAACACCCTGCAAGCGGCACGCCAGGCTCAAGCGCCTCAATGCGCCCGCGCGATCTCCTTGTCCGCCATCCGCCAGATCATCCGGGAAGTGTCATACCCCTGCTGCCGTGCCTTGGCCAGGAGGTGTTCACGCTCCACCGCCGGCAGGTTCGGGGTACGCGAGAGGATCCACAGGTATTTGCGATCGGGGCTGCCGACCAGTGCCGTGCGGTAACGCTGATCGACATAGAGTATCCAGTAATCGCCTTTGGCCACGCCTGGCAGCAGGCGCGAGAACCAGTTGTCGAATTCGACCCAGAGCCTGTCGGTCTGTCCTGGCGTCTGCAACGTCGCGCTACCCTCCGCGCTCTGCCATTCGCCTTCAAGGGTACGACAACGGTTGAGCACGCCGACCGTGCCATCAGTCCTGAGGTTGTAATGCGCCTCGGACTGCGCACAGTCACGCTGGAAATACATCGGCAGGCGGGCCAGCTCGAACCATTTGCCCTCGTAACGCTTGAGATCGACTTCGCCCGCGGTCTTTGGGGCCAACGAGTCTTCGGGGGTCGTGGCACAGCCGCCGATCAACAGTACGGCACCCAGTGCCAGCAACAGGGCGCAACGCCTCATTTGAGGCCCTGCCCCGAATACATCAGCACCTTGTCGGTCGCGTACTGCACACTGATGAAGCTCTTCTCGTCACCCCAGGTGCAACTGCTCATGCCGAGCGCGCCGGAGCACTCTTCAGGCGCTCCCAACAGTTGCTCGACCTCTGCCTTGGTCATGCCGGCCCTGAGTTTCGAATAGTTTTCCTGGTTGATCTTGTTGCAGGCGGTCAGGACGACGCACAGGGACAACAGGGCGAGTGAACGCAACGACATTAAAGGGCTCCTGGACAGGGGATACTCAAGCGAGGATCTGCAGGGACCTTAGAAGGGAAAAAGGCGCCTCGGTTCCGTAGGAGCGAGACGGAATTGTCGCCGTCGGGCAAGCGCGTTCATGGCCAGGGAAAGCGAGCGAAGAAGCTGCACTGCTCGCACCAGCAAGGCCCCGGGTCATCGCCGGGGCCCTGCGGGTCAGAACCGCGAACCGGGTTCCAGGAGGTAGTCCATCTCTTCGCTGGTGCTGGGACGACCCAGGACCAGGTTACGATGCGGGAAGCGACCGAAACGCTCGATGATGCGCTGATGCTGCTCGGCATAGTCGAGGAAGCCTTCGAACAACCGACGATGGGTCTCCGGCTGTTCCTCCAGCAAACTCCGGTAGCGCTCGACGCACAGGTTCTGCCAGTCCAGCACTTCGGCATGTTCCAGCACCAGCAGCACGAATACCCGCTGGATCGGCAGGAGCTGATAGTCCCAGTTCTTCTGCAGCCCCTGCATGACCACCACCTGGGCACGTCGATCACCTTCGAAGGCGCGTAGCGTGTCGCGGTGGATCATGCGCGGCAACTGGTCCAACAGCAGGATCAGGCCCAGCCAGCCCTGGGGGCTCTCCTGCCATTCGTCCAGCCCCCCGGCGAGAGCGTGCTCGACCAGGTCACCGAAGCGCTCGCGCGCCTCGTCGTCGTGGTGCTTGCCGAACCAGAAGGTGCTCTTCTCGTCAGCGACGTCCTGGGGGCTTCTGCCCCAGCCGAACCACCACGCCAACAACGGCTGCCAAGGTGCGAGCATGACTTACTCCTTGTGGTAGGCAGTAACGCGCTCGACCTCTTCCTTCGAGCCGAGGATCACCGACACGCGCTGGTGCAGGCCGTCCGGCTGGATGTCGAGGATGCGCTGGTTGCCGTCGGTGGATGCGCCGCCGGCCTGCTCGATGATGAAGGACATCGGGTTGGCTTCGTACATCAGGCGCAGCTTGCCTGGCTTGGAAGGATCGCGGGCGTCGCGTGGGTACATGAACAGGCCACCACGGGTCAGGATGCGATGCACGTCGGCAACCATCGAGGCGATCCAGCGCATGTTGTAGTTCTTCTTCAACGGACCGGTCTCACCGGCCAGCAGCTCGCCGACATAGCGCTGCACCGGCGCTTCCCAGTGGCGCTGGTTGGACATGTTGATGGCGAACTCGGCGGTGCTTTCCGGGACCTTGATGTTCTCGTGGGTCAGGACGAAGCTGCCCAGTTCGCGGTCCAGGGTAAAGCCCTTGACGCCATTGCCCAGGGTCAGGATCAGCATGGTCTGCGGGCCATAGATCGCGTAACCGGCGGCAACCTGCTCGGTACCTGGCTGCAGGAAGGCCTTCTCGTTCAGGTTCTCGTTCTGGGTCAGGTACTGGTTCGGGCAACGCAGCACCGAGAAGATGGTCCCGACCGAGACGTTGACATCGATGTTCGAGGAGCCGTCCAGTGGGTCGAAGACCAGCAGGTAGGCGCCTTTGGGGTACTTGCCCGGAATCTGGTAGGCGTTGTCCATTTCCTCGGAGGCCATGCCGGCTAGGTGGCCGCCCCACTCGTTGGCTTCGAGCAGGATCTCGTTGGAGATCACGTCGAGCTTTTTCTGGACTTCGCCTTGCACGTTCTCGGTGCCCATGCTGCCCAGTACGCCGCCCAGGGCGCCCTTGGAAACGTTGTGGCTGATTTCCTTGCATGCACGCGCCACCACTTCGATCAGGAAGCGCAGATCGGCAGGGGTATTGTTGCTACGGGTCTGCTCAATCAAATAGCGACTCAGGGTAACGCGGGACATGTGTGGCTCCGAAGGCATGGGGAGGGGAAAAACTCCCGCAGTTTACAGGGAGAGTTGAAGGCTAGCGAGCAATGAGATAACGCCTGGCCGATCAGACGGCACAACGGCCCGGGAGTTCAGCACTCCCCGGGCCGATGGTCGCGTCAGTCCAATGCCTTCCAGATATCCGTGGCGTACTCGCGGATAGTCCGGTCGGAAGAGAACCAGCCCATGTGCGCCGTATTGAGCACGGCGGTGCGCCACCAGGCCTGCGGCTCGTGCCAGAGGTCCTCGACGCGTTGCTGGGCGTCCCAATAGGCGTCGAAATCGGCGCAGACCAGGAAGCGGTCGTGGTCCACCAGCGAATCCACCAGCGCGGTATAGCGCGCCGGATCGTCCGGCGAGAACACGCCGCTGCGGATGGCCTGGAGCACATCGTTGAGCCGGTGCGAAGCGGCGATGGCGGAAGCGGCGCCGAAATCGCCACTGCGTCGACGTGCCTCGACCTGCTGGGCGGTCAGACCGAAGATGAACATGTTCTCGGTGCCTACCTGCTCCGACATCTCGACATTGGCACCGTCCAGCGTACCGATGGTCAAGGCGCCATTGAGCCCGAACTTCATGTTGCTGGTGCCGGAGGCTTCATAGCCCGCGGTGGAAATCTGCTCGGACAGGTCAGCCGCCGGGATGATGCTTTCCGCCAGGCTGACGTTGTAGTTGGGCAGGAACACGATATTGAGCAGGCCACGCACGGTCGGGTCATTGTTGACTACCCTGGCGATGTCGTTGGTCAGCTTGATGATCAGCTTGGCCTGGTGATAGCTGGCAGCGGCCTTGCCCGCGAAGATCTTCACCCGCGGCACCCAGTCGGTGCTCGGTTCGGCACGGATGGCCTGATAGAGCGCCACGGTATGCAGCAGGTTGAGGAGCTGACGCTTGTACTCGTGGATGCGCTTGACCTGGACGTCGAACATTGCCTCGGGGTTGATCGTGATCCCCAGGCGCTCCTGGATGATCCGGGCCAGCGCGCGCTTGCTGTGCAGGCGCTGGGCGGCGAATTGACGACGGAAATCGTCCTGCTCGGCGAACGGCGCCAGTCCTACGAGACGGCCTTCCGGGTCGTCCAGTATTTCCTTGCCCAGGGCCTCGACCAGCATCGCCGTCAATTGCGGATTGGACTGGTACAGCCAGCGGCGGAAGGTGATGCCGTTGGTCTTGTTGTTGATCCGCTGCGGATAGAGCTTGTGCAGTTCGGAGAAGACCGTGATACGCATCAGCTTGGTGTGCAGGGCCGACACGCCGTTGACGCTGTGCGAGCCGAGAAACGCCAGGTTGCCCATGCGCACCCGACGGCCATTGTCCTCTTCGATCAGCGACACCGAGCGCAGGACATCGAAGTCATGCAGGCCTTTGGCACGCAGGGCATCGATATGGTAGGCATTGATCAGGTAGATGATCTGCATGTGCCGCGGCAGCATCCGCTCCATCAGCGATACCGGCCAGGTTTCGAGCGCTTCGGGCAGCAGCGTATGGTTGGTGTAGGCCAGCGTGCCGACGGTGATTTCCCAAGCGGTGTCCCAAGGGATTTCATGCTGATCGACCAGCAGGCGCATGAGCTCGGCCACGGCGATCGAAGGGTGGGTGTCGTTCAGCTGGATCGCGGCCGCGTCTGGCAGGTTGAGCAAGGTCTCGTGCATGTTCAGGTGGCGGCGCAGCAGGTCCTGCAGCGAAGCCGAGACGAAGAAGTACTCCTGGCGCAGACGCAACTCCTGGCCGGCCTCGGTACTGTCGGCGGGATAGAGTACACGCGAGATGCTCTCGGCACGGGCCACTTCGGCGACCGCGCCGAGGTGGTCACCGGCGTTGAAGCGCTCCAGGTGCAACTCTTCCAGTGCGCGTGCGCGCCACAGGCGCAAGGTGTTCACACAGGCGCCACGCCAGCCGACCACGGGGGTGTCGTAGGCCACCGCACGCACCGTTTCGCCGGGGGTCCAGACCTGCCGTTGCTGGCCTTCGGCATCGGTCAGTGTTTCCACGCTGCCCCCGAAGCTGATGGGGTAGATCACCTCGGCGCGCTCGAACTCCCAGGGGTTGCCGAAATCCAGCCAGTTCTCGGTCTGCTCCTGCTGCCAGCCATCGACGATCGCCTGACGGAACAGTCCGTGCTCGTAGCGGATGCCGTAGCCATGAGCGGCAAGGCCCAGGGTCGACATGCTTTCCATGAAACATGCCGCCAGACGCCCGAGGCCGCCGTTGCCCAGCGCCGCGTCCGGCTCGAGCAGACGGATGCGCTCGACATCGACATTCAGGCCGTCCAACGCTTCACGGGCGATGTCCAGCAGCCCCAGGTTGCTCAAGCTGTCGTACAGCAGGCGACCGATGAGAAATTCGAGCGAAAGATAGTAGACCCGCTTCTGGCTGCGCCGGTATGTCTGCCGGGTGTGATCCATCCAGTGATCGACCATATGGTCGCGTGCCGCCAGTGCGATGGCCTCGAACCAATCATGTTCGAACGCGTGCTCGGGGTCTTTTCCGACCGCGTAGGTGAGTTTGGCCAGTACAGCGGCGCGAAAGGCAGCCACCTCTGCGTCACGTGCGTTGGGTTCCTGAGACATGCTGGGTCCTCTGGCAAGTCGACGAATACGGATGGAGATGTTCAGACTAGTCGCTTCGACACGGAGCGGCAGCGACGGTTCGCGGTTTTCTCGCATGCGTTACCAAAGCGTCGAAAGGTTGTTCACAAATTGAACAACTCCGGTATCATCGCGCGCCCATGACAGTCACCAGCCTATAAAGATGAAAACGACCCTGATCGCCGCCGCCGAAGTCGACCGCCTGGACACTTGGCAACGTTATGCCAGCCACATGTGCGGTGGCTGCCATTCCACCTGCTGCACCTTGCCGGTGGAAGTGAAGATCAGAGACCTGATCCGGATTGGCGTGGTGGACGAATTCGAGAAGGATGAACCGCCGAAGAACGTCGCCAAGCGCTTGCAGAAGGAGGGCATCATCGAGCGCTTCAACCAGAAGTCCGGGATCTTCACCCTGACCCGGATGAGCAACGACGACTGCCTGTACCTGGACCGCAAGAGCCGCCTGTGCACCATCTACGACAAGCGCCCGGACACTTGCCGCAACCACCCCAAGATCGGCCCGCGGCCGGGGTATTGTGCATATAAGCCGAAGGCGCCGACCGTCGGGCGCTGAAACGACCCCGCCGATCGACCACACAAACAAAAACGCCCCCGGTCTTTCGACCGGGGGCGTTTTCATTCAGCCTGACCGAAGATCAGTTCTTGGCTTTCTTGGCAGCGCGGGTACGCTCGCCTTCGTCCAGGATCTTCTTGCGCAGACGGATCGACTTCGGCGTGACTTCGCACAGCTCGTCGTCCTGGATGAATTCCAGGGCCTGTTCCAGAGTGAAGCGAACAGGTGGAACCAGCGCGATGGTTTCGTCTTTACCGGAAGCACGCATGTTGTCGAGCTTCTTGCCCTTGGTAGGGTTGACGCCCAGGTCGTTGTCGCGGCTGTTCAGACCGATGATCTGGCCGTTGTAGATTTCCTGGCCGTGCTCGACGAACAGCTTGCCACGCGCCTGGAGGGTTTCCAGGGAGTAGGTCAGTGCCTTGCCGGTCTCGACCGAAACCAGTACGCCGTTCTGACGACCGGACATGTGGCCGGACTTCATGGTGTCGTAGCGATCGAAGATCGAGGTCAGGATGCCCGCACCGTTGGTCAGGGTCAGGAACTGGTTACGGAAACCGATCAGACCACGCGCCGGGATGTTGTACTCGAGGCGTACGCGGCCCTTACCATCCGGAGCCATGTTGGTCAGGTCGCCCTTACGCAGACCCATCTCTTCCATGACCTTGCCCTGGGCTTCCTCAGGGATGTCGATGGTGACGTTCTCGAACGGTTCCTGCTTGGTACCGTTGACTTCGCGGATGATCACTTCAGGACGGCCCACGGCCATCTCGAAGCCTTCACGGCGCATGGTTTCGATCAGAACCGACAGGTGCAGCTCACCACGGCCGGACACCTTGAAGCGGTCGGCCGAGTCGCCTTCTTCAACGCGCAGGGCAACGTTGTACAGCAGCTCCTTGTCCAGACGCTCCTTGATGTTACGGCTGGTGACGAACTTGCCTTCCTTGCCGCAGAACGGCGAATCGTTGACCTGGAAGGTCATCGAAACGGTTGGCTCGTCGACGGTCAGCGGCTTCATCGCTTCGACAGCGGTCGGGTCGCACAGGGTGTCGGAGATGAACAGTTCGTCGAAACCGCTGATGCAGACGATGTCGCCAGCCTGGGCTTCTTCGACGTCGATGCGGTGCAGACCGTGGTGACCCATCAGCTTGAGGATACGGCCGTTGCGCTTCTTGCCGTCGGTGTCGATGGCGACCACCGGGGTGTTCGGCTTGATGCGACCACGGGCGATACGGCCAACGCCGATGACACCCAGGAAGCTGTTGTAGTCCAGTGCCGAGATCTGCATCTGGAACGGACCTTCGCGGTCGACGTTCGGCGCAGGGACGTTGTCGACGATCGACTGGTACAGCGGGGTCATGTCTTCGGCCATTTCGGCGTGGTCCAGACCGGCGATGCCGTTCAGGGCCGAGGCGTAGACGACCTGGAAGTCCAGCTGTTCGTCGGTGGCGCCGAGGTTGTCGAACAGGTCGAAGATCTGGTCCAGAACCCAGTCAGGACGCGCGCCCGGACGGTCGACCTTGTTGATGACAACGATCGGCTTCAAGCCGGCTTCGAAAGCCTTCTTGGTCACGAAACGGGTTTGCGGCATAGGGCCGTCTTGAGCATCGACCAGCAGCAGCACGGAGTCGACCATCGACATCACGCGCTCGACTTCACCGCCGAAGTCGGCGTGGCCGGGGGTGTCGACGATGTTGATGTGGTAGCCGTTCCAGTTGATGGCGGTGTTCTTCGCCAGAATGGTAATGCCGCGCTCTTTTTCCTGGTCGTTGGAGTCCATGACGCGCTCGTCGTTGAGCTCGTTACGCTCCAGGGTGCCGGACTGGCGCAGGAGTTTGTCGACCAGGGTGGTCTTGCCATGGTCAACGTGGGCGATGATGGCGATGTTACGCAGATTTTCGATCACAAATGTATCTCGATCAGAGGATTCGGTTGCCGCCCAGTCTAGGCGGCCAATATGAATGTAGAAGGCTCAGTGGGCCCGCTGGTCGGGAGGGCGATGGCGGATGCTGCCGCCATACAGCCCTGGCAGCTTATGCCGGACGATAAACACGCACATTGGCATGTCCCTCACTGAGCAGGTGATGCGCATGCAGGCGACTCATGACGCCCTTGTCGCAATAAAGAAGGTACTGACGGTTGCCATCGAGGTGCTTGAAGCGGCTGTTGATGGCATAGAAAGGCATGACCTGGACCTCAACGCCTTCGATCACCAGGGGTTCGTCTTCCTGGGCATCGGGATGGCGGATGTCGATGACGATCTGGCTCGGCAGGGCTTCGGCCACTTCCTCGATCTGAATGTCCTGGCCCAGCTCATCGATGACGTTGTCGATGGAGACGAAGCGGGCACGTTCCAGGGCACGTTCGAGCACGGCCATGTCGAACTGGTTTTCCTCGTGGGCGACCCGGTGCGGCTTGGCGCAGGTGGTCGGGTTCACCGAGATCACGCCGCAGTACTCAGGCATGTGCTTGGCGAACTCTGCAGTGCCGATCTGGTAAGCGGTGTCGATGATGTCCTGCTTGTGGCTGGCCAGCAGAGGACGCAGCACCAGCTTGTCGGTAGCCTGGTCGATGATCGTCAGGTTGGGCAGGGTCTGGCTGGAGACCTGGGAGATCGCCTCGCCGGTGACCAGGGCATCGATCTGCAGGCGATCGGCGATCCGGGCGGACGCGCGCAGCATCATGCGCTTGAGCGTCACGCCCATGTAGCTGTTGTCGACCTTGCCGAGGATCTCGCCGACCACTTCCTCGAACGGCACGCTGATGAAGAGCACGCGCTGGCTGCTGCCGTACTTCTTCCAGAGATAGTGTGCCACTTCCATCACGCCCAACTCGTGCGCACGACCGCCGAGGTTGAAGAAGCAGAAATGGGTCATCAGGCCGCGGCGCATCATCTGGTAGGCGGCCACAGTGGAGTCGAAGCCGCCGGACATCAGAACCAGGGTCTGCTCCAGCGCCCCCAGCGGATAACCGCCGATGCCCGGGTGCTGGCTGTGGATCACGTACAGGCGCTGGTCACGTATCTCGATGCGTACCTTGATTTCCGGGTCGCGCAGGTCGATCCCGGCGGCGCCGCACTGCTGACGCAGCTGACTGCCGACATAGCGGTCGACGTCCATCGAGGAGAAGTCGTGATGGCCGCCACGCTTGCAGCGCACGGCGAAGCGCTTGCCGACAAGCAGGTGACCGAAGTGCTGCTTGCACTTGGCGACGATATCGTCGAAGTCCCCCAAGGGGTACTCCTCGACCTGCAGGAAATGGGTGATGCCGGGCACGCAGCTTAGGCGCTCGACGATCTCGCGCTGAACCTTCTCGTCCTCGACGCGGGTAACCACCTCGAGATTATCCCAGACACCGTCGACCCGCAGCTCGGGATCCAGGTCCTTGAGCACGGTACGGATGTTCTTGCCGAGCTGACGGATGAAGCGCTTGCGCACCGGCCGGCTCTTGATGGTGATTTCCGGGAAGACTTTGACGATAAGTTTCATGAAATCCGTGCGCAATTGGCCTGCCAAAATTGAGGGGCGCGAATTATAGCGGAAATAGCCCAGGCTTTGAGCAACTTTTGTACAGACGGTTAAGAGCGCTCCAAATTGGTGCGCCTGCACCCAGGACCGCCTCTTATAAGTGCAGAAAACGGCCTTTCTCGATGCTCAAACACCAGAAAACGACTGATGTTGGCGCACCCTGGCCATTTTTGGGCACTGGCATGCAATTTGCTCCCTTGTGAGGCAGGTAAGCTTGGCCGACTATGCGCGCCCAGCGACACCCCTTTTCCAGGGCAGCAGCCTACCTTGCCCTAGACCATCCGGAGGACAACATGTCGAAGTCGGTTCAACTCATCAAAGATCATGACGTCAAGTGGATTGATCTGCGTTTCACGGACACAAAAGGCAAGCAGCAACACGTCACCATGCCAGCTCGCGATGCGCTGGAAGACGACTTCTTCGAAGCTGGCAAGATGTTCGACGGCTCGTCCATCGAAGGCTGGAAAGGCATCGAAGCCTCCGACATGATCCTCCTGCCGGATGACTCTACCGCAGTACTGGACCCGTTCACCGAAGAGCCGACCCTGATCCTGGTCTGCGACGTGATCGAGCCGTCCACCATGCAGGGCTACGACCGCGACCCACGCGCCATCGCGCACCGCGCCGAAGAATACCTGAAGTCCACCGGTATCGGTGACACCGTATTCGTGGGCCCGGAGCCCGAGTTCTTCATCTTCGACGAAGTGAAGTTCAAGTCCGACATTTCCGGCTCTATGTTCAAGATCTACTCCGAACAGGGTTCCTGGATGACCGACCAGGCCGTCGAAGGCGGCAACAAGGGCCACCGTCCAGGTGTCAAAGGGGGTTATTTCCCACTGCCGCCGGTCGACCACGACCACGAAATCCGCACTGCCATGTGCAACGCTCTGGAAGAAATGGGCCAGATCGTCGAAGTTCACCACCACGAAGTGGCGACCGCCGGCCAGAACGAAATCGGTGTGAGGTTCAACACCCTCGTTGCCAAGGCTGACGAAGTCCAGACCCTGAAGTACTGCGTGCACAACGTCGCCGATGCCTATGGCCGCACTGCTACCTTCATGCCCAAGCCTCTGTATGGCGACAACGGTTCGGGCATGCACGTACACATGTCCATCTCCAAGGATGGCAAGAACACCTTCGCCGGCGAAGGCTATGCCGGCCTGTCCGATACCGCTCTGTACTTCATCGGCGGCATCATCAAGCACGGCAAGGCGCTGAACGGCTTCACCAACCCGGCCACCAACTCCTACAAGCGTCTGGTTCCAGGTTTCGAAGCCCCAGTGATGCTGGCCTACTCGGCGCGTAACCGTTCGGCCTCGATCCGTATTCCCTACGTTTCCAGCCCGAAAGCACGCCGTATCGAAGCTCGCTTCCCGGACCCGGCTGCCAACCCGTACCTGTGCTTCGCCGCACTGCTGATGGCTGGCCTGGACGGCATCCAGAACAAGATCCACCCAGGCGATGCTGCCGACAAGAACCTGTACGACCTGCCGCCCGAAGAGGCCAAGGAAATTCCACAGGTGTGCGGCAGCTTGAAGGAAGCCCTGGAAGAACTGGACAAGGGCCGTGCGTTCCTGACCAAGGGCGGCGTGTTCTCCGACGACTTCATCGATGCCTACATCGAGCTGAAGTCCGAGGAAGAGATCAAGGTCCGTACCTTCGTTCACCCGCTGGAATACGACCTGTACTACAGCGTCTGATGCACTGAGGTCTGTCCTCTAGCAGTAAGAAATGGCCTCCTTCGTGAGGCCATTTTTCTTTCCGCCGACAGGCGAACAGAACGGTTCCCAGTGCTTGCGCAAGTTCCCTTGGACACACTCGGATCCTTTTTCCAAGGAGATTTCGATGTGCATGCTTTTTCGCCACTACTGGGCTTTCGCCGTCTTATAAGGGTGCGCCCCTTCCTGAACAGTCCTATGCTCTATATTGGTGCACCATAAGACGGATCAAAGCGCGCCATATCCCAAGTTGGTTCATGAATATCCTAATACCAGGAAATTCTCAGCCTTCCACGCGCGAATAAAGGTCTTTCTCCAGTAATACCGCTTCTTTTCGGAGCCTTGGTTTGTTTTTTGCATTTTCTTTCTGACTGCAGATAAACCGCGCGCACGCGCCCGGCCCAACCCAGGGCGCCCATGTGCCAAAAGAGGTCAACGACGCCCCATGACCATCAGCGATGCACAGCACCGTCTGCTTCTGGACAACCTGACCACCGCCACGCTCCTGCTCAACGCCGAATTGCGCCTTGAGTACATGAACCCTGCCGCCGAGATGCTGCTGGCCATCAGCGGCCAGCGCAGTCACGGGCAATTCATCAGCGAGTTGTTCACGGAGTCGACCGAAGCGCTCAATTCCCTGCGCCAAGCGGTCGAACTGGCGCATCCGTTCACCAAGCGCGAAGCGCAGCTGACCTCTTTGACTGGCCAGAGCCTGACTGTCGACTATGCCGTGACCCCTATCCTCAACCAGGGCCAGACCTTGCTCTTGCTGGAGGTTCATCCGCGTGACCGGTTGTTGCGCATCACCAAGGAAGAAGCCCAGCTGTCCAAGCAGGAAACCACCAAGATGCTGGTGCGTGGTCTCGCCCATGAGATCAAGAACCCGCTTGGCGGGATCCGCGGCGCGGCGCAACTGCTCGCACGCGAGCTGCCCCACGATGACCTGCGCGACTACACCAATGTGATCATCGAGGAAGCCGATCGCCTGCGTAACCTGGTCGATCGCATGCTCGGCTCCAACAAGCTGCCTTCGCTGGCCATGACCAACATCCACGAAGTGCTCGAACGGGTCTGCAGCCTGGTCGAAGCCGAAAGCCAGGGCTGCATCACGCTGGTGCGTGACTACGATCCGAGCCTGCCCGACGTATTGATCGACCGCGAACAGATGATCCAGGCCGTACTCAATATCGTGCGCAACGCCATGCAGGCCATTGGCAGCCAGAACGAACTGCGCCTGGGCCGCATCACCCTGCGCAGCCGTGCCATGCGTCAGTTCACCATCGGCCATACGCGCCACCGACTGGTGGCACGTGTCGAACTCATCGACAACGGCCCGGGCATACCCGCGGAACTGCAGGACACCCTTTTCTATCCCATGGTCAGCGGACGCCCGGACGGTACCGGGTTGGGGCTGGCCATCACCCAGAACATCATCAGCCAGCACCAGGGCCTGATCGAGTGTGACAGCCATCCCGGCCACACCACCTTCTCGATCTTCCTGCCACTGGAACAAGGAGCCACTGCCTCATGAGCCGAAGTGAAACCGTCTGGATCGTCGACGATGATCGCTCCATCCGCTGGGTCCTGGAAAAGGCCCTGCAGCAGGAGGGCATGACCACCCAGAGTTTCGACAGCGCCGATGGGGTCATGGGCCGCCTGGTCCGGCAACAACCCGACGTGATCATTTCCGATATCCGCATGCCGGGCACGAGCGGCCTAGACCTGCTGGCCCAGATCCGCGAGCAGCATCCGCGTCTGCCGGTGATCATCATGACGGCGCACTCCGACCTGGACAGCGCCGTGGCGTCCTATCAGGGCGGTGCCTTCGAATACCTGCCGAAGCCGTTCGATGTCGACGAAGCCGTTTCACTGGTCAAGCGCGCCAACCAGCACGCGCAGGAACAGCAAGGCCTGGATATACCGCCGGCCCTGACGCGCACGCCCGAGATCATCGGCGAGGCGCCGGCCATGCAAGAGGTGTTTCGCGCCATCGGACGCCTGAGCCACTCGAACATCACCGTGCTGATCAACGGCGAATCCGGGACAGGCAAGGAGTTGGTCGCACATGCCTTGCACCGCCACAGCCCACGGGCAGCCTCGCCGTTCATCGCGCTGAACATGGCGGCGATTCCCAAGGACCTGATGGAGTCCGAACTGTTCGGGCATGAGAAAGGCGCCTTCACCGGCGCGGCCAACCTGCGCCGGGGACGTTTCGAGCAGGCTGACGGCGGGACCTTGTTCCTCGACGAAATCGGCGACATGCCAGCCGACACCCAGACCCGCTTGCTGCGGGTACTGGCGGATGGCGAGTTCTATCGAGTGGGTGGACATGTGCCGGTGAAGGTCGATGTACGCATCATCGCCGCGACCCACCAGAACCTGGAAACCCTGGTGCAGGCCGGCAAGTTCCGCGAAGATCTCTTCCATCGCCTCAACGTGATTCGCATCCATATCCCGCGCCTGGCGGACCGTCGTGAAGACATCCCGACACTCGCCCGTCACTTCCTCGGGCGTGCCGCCCAGGAGCTGGCGGTGGAGCCGAAACTGCTCAAGCCCGAGACCGAGGAGTTCATGCGCAACCTGCCGTGGCCAGGCAACGTACGCCAGCTGGAGAACACCTGTCGCTGGATCACGGTCATGGCCTCGAGCCGGGAAGTGTTGATTGGCGACCTCCCACCTGAATTGCTCAACCTGCCGCAGGACGCCATTCCAGTGACCAATTGGGAACAGGCCCTGCGGCAATGGGCGGACCAGGCTCTCGCTCGCGGGCAGTCCAATCTGCTCGACAGCGCCGTGCCCAGTTTCGAGCGCATCATGATCGAGACGGCACTCAAGCACACCGCCGGTCGTCGACGCGATGCGGCGGTGCTGCTGGGCTGGGGGCGCAACACGCTGACACGCAAGATCAAGGAACTGGGGATGAAGGTCGATGGCGGGGATGACGACGAAAGCGAGGAGCATTGATCGAGATCGGCCAGGGCGGTCTTGCTCATCCATGCACCGATTCCGAGCCACCTGCACCGCCTGAAGGCACTCACGACCGAGAATACGCCTGTAATACACCGTCAAACCGCCATTTCGCGGGGTTTTCAAAACTGGCACGACACCTGCAATAGGTAATACATCCTCCAGTTTTGGGGACCTCGGTACAGGCAGGCCGGGAAATCCCCTCTTTTATTCGTGCAGCCTTACCTGCACCCGCCAGCCGCCAGCGTCTTCTGCAGCGCTCCAATCACCCTGCAGAGGACGCGCGGCCACCAGTGTGAGCAGCAACCCCTCATCCGTCTTGCGCACCCGCCATCCGACCGGTCTACCCTGCATCGGCAATTGTCCCTTTCGAGCCTTGCCTTGCGCCTTGAACAGCAGCGCCAGCGTGCCTTCGACGATTTCGCCATGCAGCTCGGGTTCTTCGTCGAACCACAGATCAAGCCCGGACTCCACGACCTCGATGCGTTCGAGCATGGCGGGCTCGGGATTGGTCAGACGACCGATCATCAAACCCACCAGCAAGCCGAACAGCGCCAGCGAAAACAACATGCGCGGCCAAGCCTTCGAACGCGGGTCCGGTTCGGGGTTAGAATGCTCGCCATCTTTATGCTCGGAGCCGTGCATGTTTCACGTCATCCTCTTTCAACCAGAGATTCCGCCGAATACCGGCAACATTATCCGGCTCTGCGCCAACAGTGGCTGCGACCTGCACCTGATCGAGCCGCTGGGCTTCGAACTGGATGACAAGCGTCTGCGGCGGGCCGGGCTTGATTATCACGAGTATGCCACGCTCAGCCGTCACGAGAGCCTGGCCGCATGCCTGGAGAGCCTGGGTCAGCCTCGGTTGTTCGCGTTCACGACCAAAGGCTCGCACCCCTTCCACGAAGTGGATTATCAGCCTGGGGATGCTTTCCTTTTCGGCCCGGAAAGCCGGGGCCTGCCTGCCGAGATACTGGACAGTCTGCCTGCCGAGCAGCGCCTGCGCCTGCCGATGCGACCGGGATGTCGCAGCCTCAACCTGTCGAACACCGTTGCGGTGACGGTCTATGAAGCCTGGCGACAGCAAGGGTTTGTCTGATCCATGAAAAAAGCGCCCTGAAGGGATGAACCCTCCAGGACGCTTTCCATGACCGCGGTGCGCTTACTGCAACGACGGCGCTTCGCCAGCTTCCTGCATGCGCTGCATTTCCTGCGCGTACAGGGCGTCGAAGTTTACCGGCGAGAGCATCAGGGCCGGGAACGAGCCGCGGGTCACCAGGCTGTCCAGCGCTTCGCGCGCGTACGGGAACAGGATGTTCGGGCAGAAGGCACCCAGGGTGTGGCTCATGGAGCTGGCGTCGAGGTTCTTGATCAGGAAGATACCCGCCTGCTGGACTTCGGCGATGAACGCCACTTCCTCACCGTTCTTGACGGTGACGGACAGGGTCAGCACCACTTCGTGGAAGTCACCTTCCAGGGCCTTCTGCTTGGTGTTCAGGTCCAGGGCAACGCTCGGCTCCCACTGCTGACGGAAGATCGCCGGGCTCTTGGGCGCCTCGAACGACAGGTCGCGCACGTAGATGCGCTGCAGGGAGAATTGTGGGGAGTTGTCTTCGGCAGCGCCGTTGGTCTGTTGGTCAGTCATGGCAGATCCTTTTCCTAATGATTTCGAATGCGGTGTGAATCACGTCTTGAGCAGGGCGTCGAGCTTGCCGGCCCGCTCAAGCGCATAAAGGTCATCGCAACCACCGACGTGGGTGCTGCCGATCCAGATCTGCGGCACCGATGTACGGCCAGCCTTCTGACTCATTTCGGCACGCACCTGAGGCTTGCCGTCGACCTTGATTTCCTCGAACGCCACGCCTTTGTTCTGCAACAGGTATTTGGCGCGCGAGCAGTAGGGGCAGTAGTCGCTGGAATAAACGATGACGGGCTTCATATCACTTCACCAGTGGCAGGTTATCGGCTTTCCAGCTGGAAATACCACCGCCCAGCTTGGCCGCGGTGTAGCCAGCCTTGATCAGGTCGCCCGCCACGCCACCGGAGTGCTGGCCCATGGTATCGACGATGATCAGGGTCTTGGCCTTGTGCTTTTCCAGCTCGCCCATGCGGCTGGTCAGCTTTTCCTGAGGAATGTTCAGAGAGCCGACGATATGGCCGGCGGCGTATTCCTTGTTCTTGCGAATATCGATCACCAGGCCATTGTCACTGTTGACCAGGGAGGTCAGCTCGCCGTTGCTCAGGCTGCGGCCGCCGCGGCGCGCTTCATTGAGAATCAGCAGGACCAGCAGAACGATGAAGATAGCTACCAGAATGTAGTGTTCTGTCGCAAATCGAATCAGGTTATCAACCATCAGGGGTGTTCCAGGCCATTGAAAATGCTGGCCAGTATACACAGCCCCCAAGGTCGGCCAAAGCCCGCCGGGCCGGGCCGGGCTCCTCGCGGGTTCCTGCCTGTCGGCCCGCCTGGCAGCACGCCCAAGGATTATTCGTCATCGTTGATCGATTTGCCCTAAAATGCGTGTCCTTACCATTTTCAGCAACCGTGAGTGGGATTGATGACGAGCACGCCTAAACCCTTGGTCCTGATCATCCTGGATGGTTTCGGTCATAGCGAAAGCCCCGAATACAACGCCATCTACTCGGCCAATACCCCTGTCTACGACCGCTTGCGCGCCAGTCGCCCGCACGGGCTCATTTCCGGCTCGGGGATGGATGTCGGCCTGCCGGACGGGCAGATGGGCAACTCCGAGGTCGGTCACATGAACCTCGGCGCGGGCCGCGTGGTGTACCAGGACTTCACGCGTGTCACCAAGGCCATCCGCGATGGCGACTTCTTCCACAACCCGGTACTCACCGACGCCGTGGACAAGGCCGTGGGCGCTGGCAAGGCCGTGCATATCCTCGGCCTGCTCTCCGACGGCGGCGTGCACAGCCACCAGGACCACCTCGTCGCCATGGCTAAACTGGCGGCGCAACGTGGCGCGGAAAAGATCTACCTGCACGCTTTCCTCGATGGCCGCGACACACCCCCGCGCAGCGCGCAGTCGTCGCTCGAGCTGCTCGACGGCACGTTCGCCAAGCTGGGCAAGGGCCGTATCGCCAGCATCATCGGGCGCTACTTCGCCATGGACCGTGACAACCGCTGGGATCGCGTCAGCGCCGCGTACAACCTGATCGTCGACAGCACCGCCGAGTACTGCGCCGAATCCGCCGTGGCCGGCCTGCAAGCCGCCTACGCACGCGACGAGAGCGACGAGTTCGTCAAGGCCACCCGCATCGGTGAGGCGGTCAAGGTCGAGGACGGTGACGCGGTGATCTTCATGAACTTCCGCGCCGACCGTGCCCGCGAACTGTCGCGGGTGTTCGTCGAGCCCGATTTCGCTGAATTTCCGCGCGCGCGCCTGCCGAAGCTGGCGGCCTACATCGGCCTCACCCGGTACTCGGCCAAGATTGCCGCACCGGCGGCCTTCGGCCCCGCCAGCCTGGACAACGTTCTGGGCGAGTACCTGGCGAAAAACGGCAAGACTCAGTTGCGGATCGCCGAGACCGAGAAGTACGCCCATGTCACCTTCTTCTTCTCGGGCGGACGCGAGGAGCCCTTCGAGGGCGAGGAGCGCATTCTCATCCCGTCGCCGAAGGTCGCTACCTACGACATGCAGCCGGAGATGAACGCACCCGAAGTGACCGATCGCATCGTCGAAGCCATCGAGCAGCAGCGCTACGATGTGATCATCGTCAATTACGCCAACGGCGACATGGTCGGCCATACCGGGGTATTCGAAGCGGCGGTGAAAGCGGTCGAAGCACTGGACCACTGTGTCGGTCGCATCGTCGATGCGTTGGAAAAGGTTGGCGGCGAGGCGCTCATCACCGCTGACCATGGCAACGTCGAACAGATGGAAGACGAGTGCACGGGGCAGGCCCATACCGCCCACACCACCGAGCCGGTTCCGTTCATCTATGTCGGCAAGCGCGACCTGCGCGTGCGCGAAGGCGGCGTCCTCGCGGACGTGGCGCCGACCATGCTGAAGTTGCTGGGCCTGGAGAAGCCGGCTGAAATGACGGGGACTTCGATCCTGGTCGACAACCCGGCATAACCCTGCAAAGGTCTCGCCGATCGGACAAACGCCTCGCCGCAGATGCCGCGAGGCGTTTTTTTTGCACGCCATGGCGGGCATACTAGGCTGTCTCCAATCCTGGTACGTCCCTCCATGCTTCGCGTCCTGATCCCTCTCGCCATGACCTGCCTGCTCAGCCCGGCCTTCGCCGACGAGCGCGCGCAGACTCAGCAACAACTGAACGCCACGCGCCAGGACATCTCCGAGCTCAAGAAGATGCTGGACAAGCTGCAGGAGGAAAAGTCCGGCGTACAGAAAGAGCTCAAGACCACCGAGACCGACATCGGTACGCTCGAGAAGCAGGTGGAGGCGCTGGAGCAAGAGCTAAAAAAGACCGAGGGCGAGCTGGAGCGCCTTGATACCGAGAAAAAAAAACTCCAGAGCGCCCGCGTTGAACAACAGCGACTGATCGCCATCCAGGCCCGTTCGGCCTACCAGAACGGTCGCCAGGAATACTTGAAGCTGTTGCTCAACCAGCAGAACCCCGAAAAGTTCGCTCGTTCGCTGACCTATTACGATTACCTTGGCAAGGCGCGCCTGGAACAGTTGCGAGCCTTCAACGAGACCCTGCGCCAGCTGGCCAGTGTCGAGCAGGATATCGCCCGCCAGCAGGCCCAGTTGCTGGCCCAGCGCGGCAACCTGGACAGCCGCCGCCAGGAGCTCGAGGCCGTGCGCAACGAGCGACGACAGGTGCTGGCCAAGCTGAACAGCGACATGAAGGCCCGCGACAGCAAGCTTCAGGCACGCCAACAGGACCAGGCCGAGCTGACCCGCGTGCTCAAGACCATCGAGGAAACCCTGGCCCGCCAGGCCCGCGAGGCCGAAGAAGCGCGCAAGCAGGCCTTGCTGGCGCAGCAGGAGGCCGAGAGGCAGCGTCAACGCGAGGCGCTTGCCAGCCGTCAGGACGACGCACCGAAGAAGCCGCGACCCACGCTCGGCCCGGTCGTCAGCAGTGGTGAAACCTTCGGCGGCGCTTTTTCTGCCGCCCGGGGAAAACTTCCATGGCCGGTCAATGGTCGATTGGTGGCACGCTTTGGCGATGCACGCGGCGATGATGTCCGGGCGAAGTGGGATGGCGTGATGATCGGCGCCGCGTCAGGTAGCCAGGTTCGTGCCATACATGGCGGACGAGTGGTGTTCGCCGACTGGTTGCGTGGTTCCGGACTTCTGGTCATCCTCGACCATGGCAACGGTTACCTGAGCCTGTACGGCCATAACCAGAGCCTGCTCAAGAATGCCGGCGACGTCGTCAAGGCCGGCGAGGCCATTTCCACCGTTGGCGACAGCGGTGGCCAGAGCAGCGCAGGTTTGTATTTTGGCATTCGCCAGCAGGGTCGCCCCAGCGACCCGGCGCAATGGTGCCGCGCCCAGGGATAAGGGTTTTCACTCTCGACGGCGTGGCACATGGCTGCACCGATGCTCCCAGCGAGCGCTATCAGTATCAGGAGTTGGTTCGACATGCTGCAATCGCCTCGCCTCACCCCGCTGGCCCTGACCTTCGCATTGGTCATCGGCACGCCGCTGGCCCACGCGGCCGAGCCGGCCTCCTCGGCCGCGGTGCCCGCTACCACGGTGACGGCCAAAGCGCCCCTGCCGCTGGACGAGCTGCGCACCTTCGCCGAGGTCATGGACCGGATCAAGGCTGCCTATGTCGAACCCGTCGACGACAAGACCCTGCTGGAAAACGCCATCAAGGGCATGCTCAGCAACCTTGATCCACACTCGGCCTACCTTGGCCCCGAGGACTTCCAGGAACTGCAGGAAAGCACCAGCGGTGAATTCGGTGGCCTGGGCATCGAGGTCGGGATGGACGACGGCTTCGTCAAGGTCGTCTCGCCCATCGACGACACGCCCGCTTCCCGCGCCGGTATCGAGGCCGGCGACCTGATCGTCAAGATCAACGGTCAGCCGACCCGCGGCCAGAGCATGAGCGAAGCCGTGGAGAAGATGCGTGGCAAGATCGGCGAGAAGATTACCCTGACCCTGATCCGCGACGGGGGCACGCCGTTCGACGTGAATCTTGCGCGCGCCGTTATCCAGGTCAAGAGCGTCAAGAGCCAGCTCCTGGAGAACGACTACGGCTATATCCGCATCACCCAGTTCCAGGTCAAGACCGGCGAAGAGGTCGGCAAGGCCTTGGCCAAGCTGCGCAAGGACAACGGCAAGAAGCTGCGCGGCGTGATCCTGGACCTGCGCAACAACCCGGGTGGCGTTCTGCAGTCGGCGGTGGAAGTGGCCGACCACTTCCTGACCAAGGGCCTGATCGTCTATACCAAGGGCCGAATCGCCAACTCCGAACTGCGCTTCTCCGCCGATGCGGTCGATGCCAGCGAAGGCGTGCCACTGGTGGCACTGATCAACGGCGGCAGCGCCTCGGCATCGGAGATCGTCGCCGGTGCGCTGCAGGACCAGAAACGCGCCGTGCTTATGGGTACCGACAGCTTCGGCAAGGGTTCGGTGCAGACCGTGCTGCCGCTCAACAACGACCGTGCGCTGAAGCTCACCACGGCGTTGTACTTCACTCCCAACGGCCGCTCCATCCAGGCTCAGGGCATAGTGCCGGACATCGAGGTTCGCCCCGCCAAGCTGACGGCCGAGGCAGACACCGAGAACTTCAAGGAAGCCGACCTGCAGGGCCACCTGGGCAATGGCAATGGCGGCGCCGATCGCCCTTCCGGCAAGGCAGGCACACGCAAGGATCGTCCGCAGGACGATGACTTCCAGCTGAGCCAGGCGCTGAGCCTGCTCAAGGGTCTGAGCATCACCCAGAACAAATGATGCCGCGCATGCCGTACCTGCTGCTCGCGCTGTTCTGCGTATGCTGTGGTGTCGCCGATGCGGCGCCGCGTCAGCCTGCCCAGGCCTACATGACGTTGATCATCGACGACCTGGGCCAGAACGTCGAACGTGACCAAAGGGTCCTGGCCCTGCCAGGGCCTGTCACCCTGGCCATAATGCCCGATACCCCCCACGCCACCGAATTCGCCCGCCAAGGGCACAAGGCCGGCAAGACCGTCATTCTGCACATGCCCATGGACCCGGCCACCGGTCCCTACGCCTGGCATCCTGGCACGCCGTTACCCGAGCTGTCCCGGCGCCTGGACACGGCCCTGGCCAAGGTGCCTTACGCCGCTGGTCTCAATAACCACATGGGCAGCCGCATGACCGCTCAGCGCGAACCGATGGCTTGGCTGATGAATGAGTTGCAGCGCCGCGATCTCGTCTTCGTCGACAGTCGCACCAGCGCGGCCACGGTCGCTGCGGCCGAGGCCCAGGCGATTGGCCTGGCCCAGGTCTCACGGGATGTATTCCTTGATGATGTGCGAACCACCGAGGCCATCGCCGGACAATTGCGCCTGGGTATCGAAATGGCGCGCCAGAATGGCTCGGCGGTATTGATCGGCCATCCTTATCCACAGACCCTGGAAGTGCTGGAAAGAGAAATGCCCCGGCTCGCCAGCCAGGGCATCAAGGTGATCGACCTTCTTCAGATGATCGCGGAGCGAAGCAACCAGGCCACGCCCGCCCATGGCAGACAGGGCCGTTATGCCAATCGCCAGGATCGTCAGTCGAAAGGAATCACGCCATCCACCTGGGAAAGATGAAGATTGCCGCGATAGATCGCCAGCAGATCCTTGCCAGTCGCCGCTGCACGCATCTGCGCCTCACGCCCCAAATTGCGTTGCGACCAAAGCTTGAGATGACCCTTGCTGAACCCGCGGGCAGGTGTGCTTTCGCTGGCGTAATGGAAGTGCGCCTCCCACAAGCCCGCGGCTGGGCCCGCGCCCTTTGGTACTCGCTCGATCGCATAGACATCCAGGTAGTCGCTGGTCGAGAGTTTCTTGCGCAGGATCGTGCGCCTGATGGTCACCTCACCCTCCCCAAGCAGAAACCGCAGGCTTTCGGCCGTAGGATGACTGGTGACGAAGTACAGGTTGGTCAGCAGGTCTCGCCGCGCGTTACGCAAACGTTCGATGCTGCCGTCCAGATCATCGACAAGCTCGTCACCGGGCGCCGCCCGCGTCAGCGTCGTCTTGGCTTCCTGGAGCTTTTCCACATGTCCGTCGATTACCGAAGACAGGCCGATCGGTTCGTCACTGGCGCTGTAGAGCCTGGCCAGCTTGATGATCGACTCGACCTGACCGATCATGGTGGTAGCGCGCGTCCTGACTGCGCTGGAAGATTGCTCGGCTACCTCGTGAACCTCCGCGGCAACGTCGTCCTCGACCCACTCCGCACCTTTCTTGTGAAAGGTCTTCAACACGCTGTTCGTACGTCTGTCGCGCTGCTGGACCACTGCTATACCGTCAACCTCGACCTCCTCAGCCACGACGCTTCGCCCACGCTGCGTTTTCACCACACGTCGCTTGCCGCTTCGCGCGGAGTAGAGGACAGGTCGTGATAGCCGCGGCTCCTGTAGCTCCTGTTCGCGCAGATTCATGGCCAGATCCTTTTCGGCCGCGGCCTTCAGGCTTTCCAAGGTCTCCACGTAGCGCTTGAGCTTATCCTGACGGATGGCCAGGCCACCCAGGACCTTCAGGTACCCCGCAAGTACCGAAGCCTCTTCGTAAGCCTCCAGCACGCCGCTCAGAACGTCGATCTGCTCTTTCAGCGACAGGTTGCTACTTGCAAGATCTCCATGAGCCTCACCGGCGCTTTTCAATGAGTCGCCACTCAGGTAATCGTAGAACTCCTGAAGTGTCTTCTCATCGGCTCCAGCGGTGCGATCGAGGCACAGCTCGGCGAGATCCACGAGCAGGCGAAACTCCAGGTCGATGGCCGACGTTTGACGGCCCTTGATGAGCGGGAGCAGGTAATCGTCCTTCTTGATCCTGGCGGTGCCCTCAAAATTGGTGAAGTGAAGCGAATCGTCCCTATAGGTCGATTCCAGCAACTGGTCGAAAGAACGAGACAGGTCGATGAGGTCCAACTCCCGTTCGACCACCACTTCCAGTGCATCCACGAATGCCTTGTAGTGGGAGCGCTCTTGCTCGCTTTCGGGACGAATCATTACCGCGCCCGCCAGCTTTTCCGCCTCATCATTGTTGATCAGGTTCGCCATTTCGTTGTAGTACGATTCGCAGGTTTCAAGAAGCTGCTGGCGGGTGGCACTGCGTTGGTTGGTGATGGTTTGCGCCATAGCGGGGTCGCTGATCCTGATGTCCGCTATCTTCGACAGCACCTGGTCATGCTCAAAACCCTTGTCGATCAGCGCTCGCATATCCTTGACGACGCGCTGATGGATTCTTGCTCGCAGCGCCTCGCTCAACTTGAGTACGGCATCATCGGACTCATCCGGAACAGGATTGGCTTCCAGTTTCTTGATTGCCTCGTCCTTTTCCGTCAACAGAATTCGATGCTGCTCGAACCAGGTACTCAATTCATTGAATTCCCTGGTGATTCTTTCTTCCTGGTCCTTCAGCGCCGTGAATTGCTGCATGTTCTGCTCGCGCATGGCTCTGACGCGGCTCTTGGGCATGCCGCCGGCCAGGCGAAGCTGGGAATCGATACGCCAGGCCCCTTTGTCCAATGTCAGCCATGGGCCGGGTTGACCCTCCTTGTCGACGATCCGTACGCCCTGCGCCGTCACCTCTGCCGGATAGGTGTCGCCGCCCAGTGTCACATAGTGTCGATTCTCGACCAGAACCGTCCCCTTGCCAGGGCCTGAGCCCATGCGCTCCTGACCATCCAGCACCCTGTCGACGCGCATGGCCAGCAGCGCCTTGCGCCGTTCGGGAGGCAGGACGTTGAAGCCTTGCGCTGCGCGCCAGGAAAAGTCCAGCCGGGCGCCAAACGATCCATCCAGCGCCGCGGGCAGGTAGACCTTGCCCTGCTCGGGCTGCACGGCATGAATGCCAGCGTCTGCGCCCGGCCTGGCCGCGGGTCCTTCGAATACAGCGGCATCGGGCAGTTGCAGATATTCAGGCGAAGCGATGTGGGGCAGGCGTGCATGCATGATGGCCATGCCCAGGTTGAGGATCAGATCGACCACCGCAGCCGATCGCTCGAATTCGTTACCCTGCTTGATCGCCGAGAGATCGTTGTCGATTCCGTTCAACGCCTGCACCAGCCAGGCCACCGCGGCAACGGGGCCTCGCAGCTGCAAGGTGACCAAGTCGAACAGCAACCAGGCCCCCTGAACCAGGATTGTCCAACGGCTCTGGGCATTGGAGACCGATTGGCGGCTGGCCAATTCGACCAACAGATCACGATTGGCCATGTACAGCTTGGTATCCACATCAATGCGCCAGAACTGCGCCGCGAAGCTCGGTGGTTCTACCCCCTCGGGAAACAAGGTCGTATCGAGGATCGGATGCATCAGGTGCGGCTCGGAGAAGCCACCATGGTCATAGACGGAGCGGGCTTGCGAGGGCAGCCAGTCGACGATGCTCCGCTGCAGCGATTGATCTTCGCGTATTCTCGCCATCAGCGCCTGGAGGCTGGAAAACTCCATCACCGGCGCCGAAGCATAGAGCGGTCGATACAACATCACACAGGAGGGTTCCGCGCTGAACAGGACATACATGCCCAGTACCTGGTCATGGTTCATGGTTTGCGGTTCGCGCCTGAAGGCCAATGGCATCAGCATGATTGCCGGCTGTCGAGGATCGATATCACCACGGCAATAATTGACCACGCATTGCAGGCCTGCTTCGCTCACCGTGCCGGCGAGCCTTGCCGAGAGTGCGGCGAACAGCAGGGAGCATCGCCACTCACGGGCGAACAGCTGAATCCGCTGCGATCGCCTGAGAGGTTCATCCAGCTTCTGGGCCACGTAGGTGGGATAACTGCCGCCAATATCGACCTGCTGGATCAGAGACGTTACGTAGTCCACATTCATCCAATCCATGATCAGTTGCTCGTTGCGATGGGTGATGCCGGTTACATTCGCACCTTGCAGGGAACTGAGATTGCCAATAGCAAACTGGGTAAGGCTCATGGTTCTTGTCTCCACCACGCCACCCCCTGCTCCGGCGCCAGCCCCACCGGGAATCCCCCTCGCAACGGAGAGCGTGAGGATCAGGTCGTCGGAGAAATAGTTGGCATCGTCCGGGTGATCGTCGAGCATCTGCTCGCGCAAGCGTTGACTGGCATAGCTGTGCAAGTCCAGCACGCCATCGAGCGCGGCTTTTCCCTTGGACTCGGCTTGAGCCAGTGCCAGGTCGAAAAGCCCGCATTGGTAGGCGAAGCTGTCGGCACCCCGGGCAGCTTGCACGCCGGGTGGCTGGCGCACGTTATCGTCGACATCGACTGCGTAGCCTTCGATGAACCACCTGGCCGGATCGCTCAGAGAATGCAAGGCACGCTCCATCGTTTCGACGTTGGTCAGTTGCAGTCGGCGCAAACGGCGCCCCGAGTCGAGCATCAGGTCGAACAGGACAGCGACCTGTTGGGCAAACACATCGCCTTCAAGCTCATGGCGGTCCCAGCTCATCGCGTCGAACCGATAACGCTCGGCCAGCTCGTCGCGTAACGAGGTCGCAAAGACGCTGAGGGAATCGAACGCCTTGATCACGCCGGAGGCAGACAACCAGAGGAACGTCTGGCGCTCGTCCCACTCGGCGTGGACCAGGAGTTCAGGCAGCGTTTCGATAAAGGGTTGGCCGTGCGTCTCCAACCGGGCCTGCACCATGAACACGCTGGGCCGCGCGGCGCCGCCCCTGAGCAGCCCATGGACACTGGCCAGCTGTTGATCATCGAGACCTTGCAACGGGAGATTGTGCAACAGCGCCGACTTGAGGGTCTGTTGCAACCAGCGGTCGCGGCTGACGCCTACGTTGGAGGGCGAGGCCCAGTATTCGACCTGCGCCTGAGCAAAGTAATCGGTCAGCAAAAGCACGAGGTCATTGAATGCTTCGGTCAGCATGTGGAGCTTGATCGCATCGCCATCGGCGGTCGAACCGGCGTCCTCGATCGCGTAGAAGCGATGCGGAGGTGTCAGGCTCAAGTAATGGTCAAGCCCATCCACATCCGCGAAGTCCAGGGGTATGCCATCGAGCATCGATTGCAGCACGACCTGCACCAATGGCAATGGCTTCCAAGCTCCCGACATCGGCACCATGAGGTACAGGGGCTCCGCCGAGCGCATCTCTGGCCTTGCGCTCGCTATCAGCGGTCGATGTTCGATCAGCACTTGCATGATCTCTCGCCCCGCGACCTGTCGCAGGGTTGGTCGACCAGCAAATTGTGCGGCTACGGCTTGCTTGTAGTCGAGAGGTCGGGGGATGGTTGCTCGCTGCGACATGACGGTGCTTCCTGTTGAGGGGATGCCGCCACTTAACGAGACTCGAAGACTGTGCTGGCACTACATAATGCTTGCGCTTGCCAAGCGCTTTTCAAGCGATACGTAACGTTTCTCCGTCAAACACCCGTGTTACGTAGTGATCTCGACTTTTGACATCCTCCCTCCCCCTCGATGACGCTCGCCGCCTACGGGGCATCAGCGAAAGGGAGGGAGGAACGTCAGCATTTCATCACCCCGCTCGCTGTCAGCTGTAGACGCACCCGAGCACCTGGCGATGGCTTTCGAACTGATCCAGCACGTCGCGCACGATCTGCTCGAGGCTGAAACCCATCAGGTCGTACTCCTGGCTACCGTCGTGCAGGTAGACCTCGGCACGGTAGAAGCGCTGCTCGATGTCAGCTTGCCCAGCCATCGCGGCATCGCTCGGCGCCGCCGCATAGCCGTCCAGGCTGACCTCATAGACGAAGGGGTTGTCCTCCTCCATCATCACTCGCAGCCCCATCAGCGCACGTGACTGCCCGACACGACTTTCCACGTCGAAACCCTGGAACTGCAGTTGCGCCGCCGCTTCCTTGAGCGCAGGGCCTACCTGCCTGTCCATGTAACGCTGGACCACTGCCTGGGAAGGCTGCAGCTCAAGCTGGGTGAGACGCTCGCTGAAACCACGTCGGCCACGGGCCGCCAATTCGGCGCGCTCCTGCTCGAGCCGGCTGTCTTGCTTCATGGCCTTGTACAGGCCGACCATGAACAGTATCAGGACCACCGAGAACGGCAGCCCGGCCAGGACCACCATCGTCTGCATGGCTTCGAAGTTGCCCGCGAACAGCAGACCGATGGTGACCAGGGTAATGATCACCGACCAGAAGATACGCAGCCAGTGCGGTGCATCCTCGTCCACATGGCCGCCCTTGCACGACAGATTGGCCATCATCACCGCACCGGAATCGGCAGGCGTCAGGAACAGCACGAAGCCCACGAAGACCGCCACGCCGACCACGATCCTTGCCGCCGGGAAGTACTCCAGCAGCTGGTAGATCGACATCGAAGGCTGCTCGAGTGCTGTCTTGCCGAGTTCGACCGCACCTTGGTTGATCACCAGGTCCAGGGCGGTATTGCCGAATATCGACAGCCACGCAAGGGTGAAGCCTAGCGGGATGAGCAACACACCAGCGACCAGCTCGCGCACGGTGCGACCCTTGGAAATACGGGCGATGAACATGCCCACGAACGGTCCCCAGGAGATCCACCAGGCCCAGTAGAACACGGTCCACAGGCCCAGCCAGCGCTCGGACTCGGCGCCGCTGCTCTCGTAGACGTACAGATCGAAGGTCTTGAGCACGATGCCATTGAGGTAATCACCGATGTTCTGTACGAAGCCGTTGAGCAGATAGAGCGTCTCGCCGGCCATCAATACGAACAACAGCAAACCGCTGAACAGGATGATGTTCAGGTTGGACAACCGGCGAATGCCGTTTTCCACACCCGACACGGCAGCGATGGTTGCCACGCTGCTCATGGTCAGGATCACCGCCAGCAGGTTGGTCTTGCTGTGATCGATACCGAACAGATACTCGAGCCCCGAAGCTACCTGCATCGAGCCGATGCCCAGATTAGTCACCAAGCCCAGCAGCGTCACGAACATGCCGAAGATATCCACGGCATGACCGGCACTGCCCCTGACCCAGCGCTCGCCCACCAGCGGATACAAGGCCGAGCGCAAGGCCAGCGGCTGGTTGTGACGATAGGCGAAATAGCCCACGGCCAGGCCTACCAGGGCGTATATCGCCCATCCGTGCAGCCCCCAGTGGAGGAACGTCAACTGCAGGCCATGGCGTGCAGCATCCAGGCTGGCCGGTGAGCCTTGGGGTGGATTGAAGTAATGATCCAGGGGCTCGGAAGCACCAAAGTACAACAGCGAGATACCGATGCCGGACGAAAACAGCATGCCGGCCCAGGCGCCATAGCTGAAGTCTGGCATGTCGTCCTTGCTCCCAAGCTTGAGCTTGCCGAAGTCGGAGAAGGCCAGACCGATCACGAATACCAGATAGCCGCAGATCACCAGCATGTAGTACCAGCCGAACGTATGCGTCAACCATGACTGGGCAATACCCAGCATTCGACCCGCGGTTTCAGGGACAGCGATCAGCAAGGCGGTCAGCAGAAGAATCAACAGCGCCGACGTGCAGAACACCGTGCTGTTGACGCGCACCTTCTCGGCGGGAGGTTTTATAAGGGAGGCAGAACTCATTGCACGAAGGCTCCGGGCAGTGCGGGAGTGGAGGCTAATCAGTTTTTTCCCGAGCAATTGGTGCAATAGCCCTACTGCCTCAGGTGTTATAAAAGCACCTTGAAAAGCGTGACCCGGCCGCAAGGGATCGTTTTCCTTCGCCTCGGGCGGACGCTCGACGCGCTTCGACGCGCCTGTTTCACATTTTTCGGGTGTGCCATTTGCTGCCGCCTTGACTGCCTCAAAGACTGTCAATGGCACAAATTGTCGCAGAGCTTATTCTTTATTGATTGAACGTTCAATCAAAACAAAATAGACTGGCCTTCGCCGAGTCAGATGCTTGTCGTCTGCCCGCAGGCCTGAGGAGATTTGCCAGATGCCCAAGGTCGGTATGCAACCCATCCGCCGCCAACAGTTGATCGAAGCCACGTTGCAGGCCGTCGACCAGGTCGGAATGGGAGATGCCAGCATTGCGCTGATCGCACGTTTGGCCGGTGTGTCGAACGGCATCATCAGTCACTACTTTAAGGACAAGAACGGCCTGATCGCGGCGACCATGCGCTACATCATGAGCATGCTCAACGAAGGCGTGGCGGCAAGACGCCAGGCACTGCAGGACGACAGCCCGCGTGCCCACCTTCGGGTGATCATCGAAGGCAACTTCGACGCCAGCCAGGTGAACGGCCCGGCAATGAAGACCTGGTTGGCCTTCTGGGCCTCCAGCATGCACCAGCCGTCATTGCACAGGTTGCAGCGGATCAACGACCACCGCTTGTATTCCAACCTGTGCAGCCAGTTCCGCCGTGCCCTGCCACTCGACCAGGCACGGGTAGCCGCTCGCGGCCTGGCGGCCTTGATCGACGGCCTGTGGTTGCGCGGGGCGTTGTCGGGGGACGCCTTCGACACCGAGCAGGCGATACGCATCGCCTACGAATACATGGAATTACAACTGGCTAAGCAGCAGCGTCCGGACACACACGAGCCGGCCCCTGAAGATATGCGCGGAACGATTGCCCACTCGGCAGGAGCACCGCGCGACTAGCCAACTCACACTGCACTTGCGAGGACACTATGGCCCGTTTCGGAACGCAAAAACTCTACATTGATGGTGGTTACGTCGACGCTGGTACCGATGCCACGTTCGAAGCCATCAACCCGGCCACCGGCGAAGTCCTCGCCCACGTGCAACGTGCTACCGAGGCTGACGTCGAGCGCGCGGTCGAGAGCGCCGAGCGCGGCCAGAAGGTCTGGGCCGCAATGACCGCCATGCAGCGCTCGCGCATCCTGCGCCGCGCCGTCGATATCCTGCGCGAGCGCAACGACGAGTTGGCCATGCTGGAAACCCTGGACACCGGCAAGTCCTACTCCGAAACCCGCTACGTCGACATCGTCACCGGCGCCGACGTGCTGGAATACTACGCCGGCCTGGTGCCAGCGATCGAAGGCGGACAGATCCCGCTGCGCGACAGCTCGTTCGTCTACACCCGCCGCGAGCCGCTGGGCGTGACCGCCGGTATCGGTGCCTGGAACTACCCGATCCAGATCGCCCTGTGGAAGTCCGCCCCGGCCCTGGCCGCCGGCAACGCGATGATCTTCAAGCCAAGCGAGGTGACCTCGCTGACCACCCTGAAACTGGCCGAGATCTACACCCAAGCCGGCCTGCCTGATGGCGTGTTCAACGTGCTGACCGGCAGCGGTCGCGAAGTCGGCACCTGGCTGACCGAGCACCCGCGTATCGAGAAGGTTTCCTTCACCGGCGGCACCACCACCGGCAAGAAGGTCATGGCCAGCGCCTCGAGCTCCTCGCTCAAGGAAGTGACCATGGAGCTGGGCGGCAAGTCGCCCTTGATCATCTGTGATGACGCCGATCTCGATCGCGCAGCCGATATCGCCATGATGGCCAACTTCTACAGCTCGGGCCAGGTCTGCACCAACGGCACTCGCGTGTTCGTTCCCGCCTCGATGAAAGCGGCCTTCGAGGCCAAGATCGTCGAGCGCGTCGCCCGCATCCGTGCCGGCAACCCGGAAGACGAAAACACCAACTTCGGTCCGCTGGTCAGCTTTGCCCATATGGAAAGCGTGCTGGGCTACATCGCCAAGGGCAAGGAAGAAGGCGCCCGTGTGCTCTGCGGCGGCGAGCGCTTGAACGAAGGTGACTTCGCCAAAGGCGCGTTCGTGGCGCCGACCGTGTTCACCGACTGCCGCGACGACATGACCATCGTCAAGGAAGAGATCTTCGGCCCGGTCATGAGCATTCTCTCGTACGAGACCGAAGAGGAAGTCATCCGTCGCGCCAACGACACCGAATACGGCCTGGCCGCCGGTGTCTGCACCAATGACATCAGCCGCGCCCACCGCATCATTCACAAGCTCGAAGCCGGTATCTGCTGGATCAACGCCTGGGGCGAGTCGCCGGCGGAAATGCCGGTCGGTGGCTACAAGCAGTCCGGTGTAGGTCGCGAGAACGGCATCAGCTCGCTGGCCCAGTACTCGCGCATCAAGTCGGTACAGGTCGAGCTGGGCGATTACGCCTCGGTCTTCTAAGGCCTTCCGCCGCGTCCTGAAGGCGCAACTGCAGGAACGAGCCGGTGGACAACTCGCCCTCCGGCCCTTGCAGACCCCATCCATTCGCGAGCGTCGCACGGCTGCCATACGCAGTTCGATGCTTCGATGCTCGCCACTGCTTTCGGAGAAAGCTATGGAATATGACTACATCATCGTCGGTGCCGGCTCGGCCGGTAACACCCTGGCGACCCGTCTGACCGAAGACGCCAACGTCACCGTCCTGCTGCTCGAAGCGGGCGGTCCGGACTACCGCCTGGACTTTCGTACCCAGATGCCGGCCGCGCTGGCCTTCCCGCTGCAGGGCCGCCGCTACAACTGGGCATACGAAACCGACCCCGAGCCGTATATGAACGGACGCCGCATGGAATGCGGCCGTGGCAAGGGCCTGGGCGGTTCCTCGCTGATCAACGGCATGTGCTACATCCGCGGCAACGCCAAGGACTTCGACGGCTGGGCCGAGCTGCCCGGCCTTGAGGACTGGACCTACCTCGACTGCCTGCCGTACTTCCGCAAGGCCGAAACCCGCGACATCGGCCCCAACGACTACCATGGTGGCGATGGTCCGCTCAGCGTGGCCACGCCCAAGGCCGGCAACAACCCACTGTTCCATGCCATGGTCGAGGCTGGCGTACAGGCCGGTTACCCGCGCACCGAAGACCTCAACGGCTACCAGCAGGAAGGCTTCGGTCCGATGGACCGCTCGGTGACCAAGAACGGCCGTCGTTCCAGCACGGCCCGTGGCTACCTGGATACCGCCAAGAAGCGTTCGACGCTGACCATCGTCACCCACGCGCTCACCGATCGCATCCTGTTCGAAGGCAAACGCGCCATCGGCGTGGCCTACCTGGTCGGCGACAGCGAGGAGCGCGTGGAAGCTCGCGCGCGCAAGGAAGTGATCGTCTGCAGCGGTGCCATCGCCTCGCCGCAATTGTTGCAGCGCTCCGGCGTCGGCTCGCGCGAACTGCTGGAAAGCCTCGACATCCCGGTCGTCCACGACCTGCCGGGGGTTGGCGAGAACCTGCAGGACCACCTTGAGCTGTACCTGCAGTACGCCTGCACGCAGCCAGTTTCGCTGTACCCGTCGTTGCTGTGGTGGAACCAGCCGGCCATCGGTGCCGAGTGGATGTTCAACGGTACTGGCATCGGCGCCAGCAACCAGTTCGAAGCCGGCGGATTCATCCGCTCGCGCCCGGAGTTCGAGTGGCCGAACATCCAGTACCACTTCCTGCCCGTGGCCATCAACTACAACGGCAGCAACGGGGTGAAGGAGCACGGTTTCCAGGCGCACATGGGCTCCATGCGCTCGCCAAGCCGCGGCCGCGTGCACCTGAAGTCCAAGGACCCGCGCCAGCACCCAAGCATCCTGTTCAACTACATGGCGACCGAGCAGGACTGGCAGGAATTCCGTGACGGCATCCGCCTGACCCGCGAGATCATGGCCCAACCGGCCCTCGATCCTTACCGCGGTCGCGAAATCAGCCCGGGCGCCGACGTGCAGACGGATGAAGAGCTGGACCAGTTCATTCGCGAACACGCGGAAACCGCCTTCCACCCCTCCTGCTCGTGCAAGATGGGCACGGGTGAAATGGCCGTGGTCGACAGCCAGGGTCGCGTGCATGGCATGCAGGGTCTGCGGGTGGTCGATGCCTCGATCATGCCGATCATCATCACCGGTAACCTCAATGCCACCACGATCATGATCGCCGAGAAGATCGCCGACCGGATCCGTAACCGTGCGCCGCTGCCTCGCAGCACTGCCAGGTACTACGTGGCCAACGGCGCGCCAGTGAAAGGCAAGCCGATGCGTGAAGTGCAGCAGGGCTGATAGCCAACGGCACTCGAGCGAATAATGCTTGCCAGTTAAGGCCAATGGGGCTGCTTTGCACCCCTTCGCGGGCAAGCCCGCTCCCACAAGTTGAGCGCTGAATTCAGGAACTGCGCACTTCTTGTGGGAGCGGGCTTGCCCGCGAAGG
>NZ_JAAMQM010000028.1 GCF_013523055.1 Pseudomonas capeferrum
TTTTCGTTCAACTTCAACCACTTGACGCGCTGCGATCTCTCGTCAGCGGGAGGCGAATCATACAGCGTTGAAAACCGCTGTCAACCACCTTTTTCACCGCTGTCGATCTGTCGATCGAAGCCCTTCCTGCATCGCCTGAAACGCTTAACTCATTGATCTTCAAGGAGTTTCTCGTTCCAACTACGCTGGAAGTGGTGCGCATTATAAGGACCTGGAAGAAGACGTCAAGCCTTTATGCCAAAAAATTTCTAGATTGGCTGCTTTTTACCGAACCGAGGCATTCTGCGCCATATTGCAGGTAGACGGATCAACAGAAGCACTATACCGATCAAGGCATATGAAGCCCATTCAAGCATGTCTGCTCTTACCACCCACAGGAAGTGCAGCAACCCCAGCCCCAGGATCAGGTAGATCAGCTTGTGCAGCTTTCTCCATCGCTTGCCAAGTTTGCGCTGACTTGCGTGATTGGATGTCGCCGCCAGAAGCAACAGACCCAGCAAGCCAAGCGCCCCAACGATGATATAAGGGCGCTTGCGTAGCTCGACCCCTAACTGCGCCCAATCCAGCCCAAGCACGAACACCATATACGCAGTCATGTGCATGACTATATAAGCAAAGCTCCACAACCCGAGCTGCCGCCGCGCCACGACCCAGCCCGACCATCCAGTGACGCGCTGCAGAGGCGTCATACCCAATGTGATCAACAGAAAGATCAATCCGCCCAGCCCCAGCCGATCCACGAGGATCTTACCTGGATCAGGCCCCAGCGAGCCTGCGCCCGCCTCGTACAACCACCAGGCAGGAAACAGGCAGCCCAGTACGAATATGCCAAACCGGAACCACCGATAGCGCATCAGTAGTTCTTCCTCAGGTCCAGACCGGTGTAAAGCGATGCAACCTCATCGGCATAGCCATTGAACATCAGCGTATCGCGGACATTGGGGCTGAACAGACCGCTGGGGAGTCGACGTTCCCGAGCCTGGGTCCATCGCGGATGATCGACACTCGGGTTGACGTTGGCATAGAACCCGTATTCGTCAGGAGCGAGGCCTTGCCAGGTAGTTCCCGGCTGCTCGGCAACCAGACTAATCCGCACGATGGACTTGATGCTCTTGAATCCATACTTCCAGGGAACGACCAAACGCAGGGGCGCGCCGTTTTGGTTCGCCAGCTCACGCCCATACATGCCGACAGCCAGGATCGCCAGCGGATTCATCGCCTCATCAAGACGCAACCCTTCGGCGTAGGGCCAGTCGATCAAGGCGAACCCGGACCTCTGCCCAGGCATGCTCTTGGGATCCTGCAAGGTCTCGAAGCGCACGTAGCGCGCATTGGAGCCTGGCTCGACCTGCTTGAGCAGGGCCGACAAGGGAAAGCCCAGCCATGGAATCACCATCGACCAGGCCTCGACGCAACGCAGGCGATAGATACGTTCCTCCATCCGGGCGGGCTTGATGAAGTCTTCAAGGGCATACCTGCCCGGCTTGCCCACCTCACCGTCGACCACCACCGACCACGGCTCGGTCTTCAGGCTGCCGGCGTTGGCCGCCGGATCGCCTTTGTCAGGACCGAACTCGTAGAAGTTGTTGTAGTGCGTGGCATCCTTGAACGGCGTGATGCTTTCGCCTTTGACATTGACCGCCTGCCAGTTTGTGTCCTTGAGCTTTTCCACGAACCAACCCGGAGTATTGCCCGACTCGACGTCGGCATACCGGGACGGCTCGGCGGAGCCGATCCTGGGCAGTGCGCTCACGGCGACGCCTGCCAGGGACGCACCCAGCAAGGATCGCCTGGAAAGATAGAGATGTTCGGGGGTGATCTCCGATGCCTTGCAATCGGAAGATCTGGGCAGCTTGATAAGCATATCGACTCCACAGTACTGGCTGGGTGAGATACCAGTAGACTGTGGAGCCGCAAGGTTATTCCAGCATTAAATCATGTCAGCGCTTGTGCCTGCGGATGCGCAACAGGTATTGGACAGGCCCAGATATGGCGTAACCGAGGAAGATCAACAGCAGGATTCGCGGCGGATCGCTGAATACCACGGCGAAGACCAGAACCACGGCCAGGATCGCCACGAACGGCACGCGCCCGCGCAGGTCCAGCTCCTTGAAACTGTTGTACTTGATATTGCTGACCATCAGCATGCCTGCCGCGGCGATCAGCAAGGCGACCAGGAATGAAAGCTTGGAGCCCTGGATCCCGAAGTCGCTGAATGCCCACACAGTACCCGCCACGACGCCGGCTGCCGCTGGACTTGCCAGCCCGATGAAGTAGCGCTTGTCGGCGGTACCGACCTGGGTATTGAAGCGTGCCAGACGCAGTGCAGCCCCGGCCACATAGATGAAGGCGACCATCCAGCCGACCTTGCCCATGTCGCCCAGAGCCCAGCCAAAGGCCAACAGCGCCGGTGCCACGCCAAAGGCTACCATGTCGGACAACGAGTCGTACTCGGCGCCGAACGCGCTCTGGGTATTGGTCATGCGTGCCACACGCCCGTCCAGGCCATCGAGGACCATGGCGACGAAGATTGCGATGGCGGCAAAAGCGAAATACTTGCTCGCCTCGCGAGGGTCACCGGCGCTCATCGCGCTCTGGGCGCTGATGGAGCTGATGATCGAATAAAAGCCGGCAAACAGATTGGCTGTGGTGAACAGGTTGGGCAGCAGATAGATGCCGCGATGCCGAACCTTGCGCCCTTCGGCGTCATGCCCTTCTTCAACATGCTCATCGACAGGTAGCAGGCTTTCGGCGTCGGAGGGCTTGTTCGGCTCTTCGGGACGTTCGCTCATGGACATTACCTTGCAACTGGGTGGAAAGTGTTCGACACAGGCTCCCGCGCGGGGTTCGCCCGGTCGACCGCTGTTGGCTTTATACCAGATGCGGACCGGCAGAACGAAAAAACGCGGCCTTGGCCGCGTTTTTCCGTATCAGCTCAAGACTCAGTTCTTGGTCTTGTCGACGATCTTGTTCGCCGAGATCCAAGGCATCATCGAGCGCAGTTCCTCGCCGATGATTTCGATGCCGTGGTTGGCATTGTTGCGACGCTTGGCGGTCATCGACGGATAGTTGGTAGCACCTTCGCTGATGAACATCTTCGCGTACTCACCGTCCTGAATGCGCTTCAGAGCATTGCGCATGGCCTGACGGGATTCGGCGTTGATGATCTCCGGGCCGGTTACGTACTCGCCGTACTCGGCGTTGTTGGAGATCGAGTAGTTCATGTTGGCGATACCGCCTTCGTACATGAGGTCGACGATCAGCTTCAGCTCGTGCAGGCACTCGAAGTAAGCCATTTCAGGCGCGTAGCCAGCTTCTACCAGAGTCTCGAAACCAGCCTTGACCAGCTCTACGGTACCGCCGCACAGAACGGCCTGCTCACCGAACAGGTCGGTTTCGGTCTCGTCCTTGAAGGTGGTTTCGATGATGCCGGTACGGCCACCGCCAACGCCCGCGGCGTAGGACAGAGCAACGTTCTTGGCATTGCCGGACGCGTCCTGGTAGATCGCGATCAGGTCAGGAATACCACCGCCCTTGACGAACTCGGAACGTACGGTGTGACCCGGGGCCTTCGGCGCGATCATGATCACGTCGAGGTCACCACGTGGCACGACCTGGTTGTAGTGAATCGAGAAACCGTGGGAGAAGGCCAGGGTAGCGCCCTTCTTCAGGTTCGGCTCGACTTCGTCGCGGTACAGGGCGCCTTGGAACTCGTCAGGGGTCAGGATCATGACCAGATCGGCAGCGGCAACGGCGGAAGCAACGTCAGTCACTTTCAGGCCGTGGGCCTCGGCCTTGGCGACAGTCGACGAACCTTTGCGCAGGCCGATAGTGACGTCCACACCGGAGTCCTTCAGGTTGCACGCCTGGGCGTGACCCTGCGAACCGTAGCCGATGATGGCGACTTTCTTGCCCTGGATGATGGAAAGGTCGCAGTCTTTGTCGTAATAAACTTTCATGAAATACCCCTGTTATAACTCGGCCCCTACGGGACCATCACTGAGTCTTGCTGTTATCAGATGCTGAGCACTTTGTCGCCACGGGCAATGCCGGTAACGCCGCTGCGCACGGTTTCCAGGATCGACGCGGTACCGATGGCCTGGATGAAATTATCGAGCTTGTCGCTGGTACCGGTCAGCTGCACCGTGTACACGCTGGCAGTCACGTCGACGACCTGGCCACGGAAGATGTCCGTGGTCCGTTTGATCTCCGCACGTTGCGCGCCGGTGGCCTTCACCTTGACCAGCATTAGCTCGCGCTCGATGTGAGCGCTCTCCGACAGATCGACCAGCTTGACCACTTCGACCAGCTTGTTCAGGTTCTTGGTGATCTGTTCGATCACTTCATCGTGGCCAACGGTCGTCAGGGTCAGACGCGACAAGGTCGGGTCTTCGGTCGGAGCGACGGTCAGGCTCTCGATGTTGTAGTTACGCTGGGAAAACAGGCCGACCACGCGGGACAGGGCACCGGGTTCGTTTTCCAGCAGCAGGGAAATGATATGCCGCATATCAGGTACGCTCCGTCTTGCTCAGCCACATGTCACGCATCGCGCCGTCCCGAATCTGCATCGGGTAGACGTGCTCGGTCCGATCGACCTGGATGTCGATGAATACCAGGCGGTCCTTCATCGCGAAAGCCTCTTCGAGCTTGGGCTTGAGGTCCTTCAGGCTGGTGATGCGGATACCTACATGGCCATAGGCTTCGACCAGCTTGACGAAGTCCGGCAGCGATTCCATGTACGAGTGCGAATGGCGGCTGTTATAGGACATGTCCTGCCACTGGCGAACCATGCCCAGCACGCCGTTGTTCAGGTTGACGATCTTCACCGGCAAGCCGTACTGCAGGCAGGTGGACAGTTCCTGAATGTTCATCTGGATGCTGCCCTCGCCCGTGACACAGGCGACGTCATCGTCAGGGAAGCTGAGCTTGACGCCCATGGCCGCCGGGAAACCGAAGCCCATGGTGCCCAGGCCACCGGAGTTGATCCAGCGGTTGGGTTTGTTGAAGCGGTAATACTGCGCCGCGAACATCTGGTGCTGGCCCACGTCGGAGCTCACGAAGGCATCGCCCTTGGTCACTTCGCACAGGGTCTCGACCACGGTCTGTGGCTTGATCACGCTGCCATCGCCCTTGTCATAAGGGAACAGGCCGCGATCGCCTCGCCACTCTTCGATCTGCTTCCACCAGGTATCGAGGGCCGCCTGTTCAGGCTTCTCGCCGATTTCCCGAAGGATGGTAAGCATCTCGCTAAGTACGCTATCGACCGGCCCGACGATAGGCACATCGGCCTTGATCATCTTGGAGATGGATGCGGGATCGATATCGATGTGGATGATCTTGGCATTCGGGCAGAACTTGGCCGGGCCGTTGATCACGCGATCATCGAAACGCGCGCCGACTGCCAGGATCACGTCGGCGTGATGCATGGCCATGTTGGCGGTGAAGCTGCCGTGCATGCCGAGCATACCGAGGAACTGGCGGTCCATCCCCGGATAGCCGCCCAGGCCCATCAAGGTATTGGTGACCGGAACGTTCAAGGATTGGGCGATTGCGGTCAGGACTTCGGAGCCACCACCGAGAATCACGCCACCGCCGGAATAGATGATCGGGCGCTTGGCGGCCAGGATCATTTCGGCAGCCTTGCGGATCTGTCCCGAATGACCTCGAACGGCCGGGCTGTAGGAACGCAGCTTGACCTTCTTCGGATAGACGTACTCGAATTTCTCGGCCGGGTTGGTCATGTCCTTGGGGATATCGACCACGACAGGCCCAGGACGCCCCGATTGCGCCAGGTAGAAAGCTTTTTTCAGGACTTCGGGAATCTCCGAGGCATGCTTGATCATGAAGCTGTGCTTCACGATCGGCCGGGAGATACCGATCATGTCGGTTTCCTGGAAGGCATCGGTGCCGACCATGGTGCTAGGCACCTGACCCGACAGGATGACCATCGGAATGGAGTCCATGTAGGCGGTGGCGATACCGGTGATGGCATTGGTCGCGCCCGGACCGGAAGTCACCAGCACGACACCGGCCTTGCCGGTGGCGCGAGCGTAGCCGTCCGCCATATGGGTTGCCGCCTGCTCATGGCGAACCAGGATGTGATTGACTTCCGGTTCCTTGAACAGCGCGTCGTAAACATGAAGGAGAGCACCACCAGGGTACCCGTAGATGTGCTTGACGCCTTCGTCGCGCAAAAAGCGGACAAGCATCTCGCCGCCAGATAAAAGCTCCACGTTGTTCACCTCTAAAACGCCAGAATACCGCCCATCCGGACGGGTCTTAATAGGTTTACTGCCAAGCAGAGCATGAGCGAACGTCAGCACTGACTGAGCAAGTATTGGGAGCGCCCCAGAGTGTTGCGGGGATTTCCCACCCAGCGCGAGGTAACGCGTTGCGGGGTGTAACAAGTCGGCGCGGGTGTGCGCCTCATGATCTGCTTAGCGGGTCTGCTTCTGGCAGTCCCCCTACAGCGGAAGTTGGATTCTTCTGATTCGGCGCCCGCAAGTCAAGAAAAATTATTGCCAATTTTTCCTCAGGATGAATCCTCGCCACCACTAAAAACAGCATGAGCAGCAGAAAAATGAAGATTCCAATAAAAAAGGGCCACAATCTGCGGCCCTTGATGAAAAATTGGGAGAAATCAGGCTGATGCAGCGATCAATCGATCGAATGCTGCCAGCAGTCTTCTGAGCTCTCGACTCTCGTGCGGACGGTCGGAGAAGGTCGTTTCAGCCATGACCAGGATGCCGGAGGCACTGGGAAGCGCCAGGCCATGCTCCAGAATATGCGTCATGCGCGGCAGGAAGATCCACTGCAGCCACAGCTCGAAGCTCATCGAATCGACCGCGAACGGCACCGTGCTGGCAAGGGCCGAGGCACTGGGAGCCGCCTCGCTCCACCAGCCCTGTACCTTGAGTTCGCGCTCGATCAGCAACAGGTGATCGGCGATATCGAGAATGCGCTGTTCCATCACGAGCTGACCTTGGCTTTCTGCCGCGCCAGCGCCGCACCAGCGCTGTCGCCTTGCTTCTCACGCGCCTGGGCGATGATGTTCCACAGTTCCGCCTGCAGGTTCGGACGGCCGTTGGCATAGGTCAGGGCACGGCGGGCGAGCTGTTCGGACTGCGCGGCATCGCCTTGGGCCAGGCGCACCTGGGCCAGGCGGAACAACACCTGCGGTTCGCGCGGAGCGATGCGTTGGGCGCGTTCCAGGCTCGACGAGGCCCCATTGAAATCGCCAGTCCCCTGCTGTTGCTGGGCCGTCGTCAACAAGGCAAGAACCGGCCCGTCGAGCTGTTCGTCGGCAGACAGCGAGCTTGGAGCAGGCGTACTGCGGGGAATACCGGTCGGCGCGCTGGTGGCGCTGGGTGCACTGGTGCTGCTGGGCGCACTGTTCATCGCGGCGATGTCGAACGGCTCATCGCTGACCGGCCCCGGCGTGATCGGTCCGGTGCTGATCGGAGCCGCCGCGCTCGAAGCCGGGAAGGTCTGGATCGGCGAACCGCCAGCGCCTTGCGGGATCATCACGGTCACGCCAGAGTCCTGCGGTATCGTCTGCGCCTGGCTGGTCCCAGCGGTGCTGGCCGGAACGGTCGCGGTGCGATTGGCCGAGACACGCTCGCTATTGGAAACCCGGCTCCCCGAATCCACGACCGGAATGGAGCCACGCGGGACATTGGCGCAACCGTGAAGCACGGCCATCGCCGTCAAGGCAGGAAACCACCACTTGTTCACTTCGTATCCTCTTTTGCACTCGTGCTCAATTCATCCAGCCCTTGACCCAATCCATGACCGAATCATCCGGTTTGGACTCGCTGCCACAGGCAGCCCCGGCAACCGGTTCGCTGCCTTGAATATACGGCATCTGCACGGCCCCAGGACAGCTCGCATCCGAGCCCTGGCCGCTGTAGGGATCGATCCAGGCCTGCACCACGTTGTCCGGCTTGGGCATGTCCAGCGGCAGCGGATCGGCCTTGCGCATGAAACTGGTCCATACCTGCAGCGCGCCCGTCGCACCGGTGAACGGCGTCTTGCCGTTGTCGTCCCGCCCCAGCCAGACCACTGCCAGCAGATCCTGGCTGAAGCCGGAAAACCAGCTATCGCGTGAATCGTTGCTGGTACCGGTCTTGCCCGCCAAGGTCAGGTTACCGGGCAGGACATTGTAGACCGAACGCCCGGTACCCTCGCGCATCACCCGCTGCATGGCGTTCTGCACCAGGTAGATCGCGCCGGGATCGAAGGTCTGCTGGATCTGGAACGGGTAGCGCTTGAGCGGCTCGCCTTCGGCGGTCAGCACGCTGCGAATACCGCGCATGGGCGTATTGAAGCCACCGTTGGCGATGGTCTGGTACATGGTCGCGACCTGCATCGGCGACATGCCACCAGCACCCAGCAGCATCGACGGGAAAGCCGGCCAGTCGACGTTCACACCCAATCGTCCAATGGTCTTGATCACGCTGGGCACGCCGACTTCCAGGCCGATCTTGGCGGTCGACAGGTTGTAGGAGTTGGCCAGCCCCTGATACAGGTAGATGGTCCCATGCGGGCGCCGATCGTAATTCTGTGGGCGCCAGACCTGGCCATCGGCCCCTTTCACCGAAAACGGCTCGTCCTGGACCCAACTGGTCAGGGTGTATTTGCTCGGTTTTTCCAAGGCCGTGAGATAGATGGCCGGCTTGACCAACGAGCCGATCGGTCGCACAGCGTCGATAGCCCGGTTGAAGCCCGCGAAGCCGGCCTGGCGGCTGCCGATCAGCGCCTGGACTTCACCGGTTTCCGGGTTGGTCACCACCATTGCCGATTCGACTTCCGCCGCCCCCTTGCGCCCGGCGAGACGCTTAAAGGTCTCGGCCATGGCGGTCTCGGCCTTCATCTGCAGGATCGGGTCGAAGCTGGTGAAGATCCGCAATCCTTCTTCGGTCAAGTCCTCGTCGCGGTAGTCCTGACGCAGTTGACGCTTTACCAGGTCGAGAAACGCGGGGAAGGAACTGTCGGCCAGACTACCGCGCTTGGTCACGCCCAGCGGCATCTTCTTCGCCGCCTCGACCACATCCTTGCTTGCCACGCCCTGCTCGGCCAACAGGTCGAGCACCAGGTTACGGCGGTTGAGGGCACGCTCCGGGTAGCGCCGGGGGTTGTAGTAGGACGGCCCTTTGACCATCCCCACCAACAAAGCGATCTGGTGCAGCTTGAGCTCCGCCAACGGCTGACTGAAGAAGAACTGGCTGGCCAGGCCGAAACCATGCACCGCACGCTGACCATCCTGACCCACGAAGACTTCGTTCAGGTACGCTTCGAGGATCTCGCGCTTGTCGTAATGCAGTTCGAGCAGCACGGCCATCATGGCTTCGGTGAGCTTGCGGCTCAGACTGCGTTCGCTGGTGAGGTAGAAGTTCTTTACCAACTGCTGGGTCAGGGTACTGCCGCCCTGGCGCATCGAACCGGCCGAGGTGTTGACCCAGACCGCGCGCGCGATGGACTTGGGCGAAACGCCAAAATGGCTGTAGAAGTCGCGATCCTCCACTGCCACCAGGGTCTCCAGCAGGTATGGCGGCGCCTGGTCGATATTGATCAGGATGCGGTCTTCCAGGTTCTTGGGATAGATGCCGCCAACCAGCAACGGCTCCAGCCGCACCACGTCGAGCTTGCCCCCACTGGCGCCGCTGAGAGCGGCCACGTAGTCGCCGGAGAAACGCACGCGCACAGGCTGCGCCTTCTCCGCCCCTTCGTAGAACTGGAAACCACGGGTGTTCAGATCGACGGTATTGCCGTTGACCGATGCCGCGCCAGGGCCGCTGACAGCGCTCTCGCGACGATAACCAAGCGCATCGAGTTCGGTAAGGAAATCGTTCTTGCTCAGCTTCTGGCCGACGAACAGCTCCAACGGACGGGCATATACCTTCGCCGGAATGGTCCAGCGCTTGCCGGAGAACTTCTCCTGGACGACCGCGTCGAGGTAGATGGCGAAGCCGGCGACCACCACGAGGCCGACCAGGCTGAGCTTGAGCGCCCAGCCCAGCCAGGCGCGAGAGCGACCGGGCGGACGTTTCTTGGTCTTGCGGGGATTTGAGGTACGAGTCATGGCGGCGGATTATACGCACTTTATAAAGCGGGGGCAGACGCCCTCCGGCGGTTTGCAGGGACGGCACCATTGACCATAATGGCGGCTTCGAATTCCCTGACCCTGAAGGATCGCCCGTGAGCCAAGCCTTGATCACCGCGCTGCAGAATCCCGCTGTTTATCCGCACCCCGTCAACGGCTTCCAGCTGATCGAGACGCATATTTCCTGGGTCCTGCTCACTGGCGAGTACGCCTACAAGATCAAGAAACCGATGAACTTCGGCTTTCTCGACTTCACCGAGCTGAGCCAGCGAGAACATTTCTGCAACGAAGAGCTACGCCTCAACCAGCGCTTGACCGACGGTCTCTACCTGCAAGTGCTGCCGATCACCGGTAGCCCGGATGCCCCTTGCCTCGGTGGAGCGGGCGAAGCGATCGAATATGCCCTGCAAATGCGCCAGTTCCCCCAGGACCAGATGCTCAGCACCTTGCAGGCCAACGGTGAGCTGACCGCAGGCCATATCGACCAGATGGCTCGACAGATTGCCGAGTTCCACCTTGAGGCCCCCAAGGTCGCTTTCGATCATCCCCTGGGTACCCCGGAAAGTGTCATGGCGCCAGTGGAGCAGAACTTCGAGCAAATCCGCCCGTTCCTCAGCGACAGCGCCGACCTGCAGCAGCTGGACAACCTGCAAGCGTGGGCACGCAGCAGCTTCGAACGCCTGCACGGCCTGTTCGAAGCGCGCAAGGCACAAGGCTTCATTCGCGAATGCCATGGCGATATTCATCTGGGCAACGCGACCCTGATCGACGGTCAAGTAGTGATTTTCGACTGCATCGAGTTCAACGAGCCGTTCCGCCTGACCGATGTCTACGCCGACACGGCCTTCCTGGCCATGGACCTGGAAGATCGCGGCCTGAAGTGCCTGTCCCGGCGTTTCATCAGCCAGTACCTGGAACTGACTGGCGACTATGAAGGCCTGCAACTGCTCAACTTCTACAAGGCCTACCGTGCCCTGGTCCGCGCCAAGGTCGCGTTGTTCAGCCTGCCCACCGATGCCGATGGCGTTCAGCGCGCCACCACCCTGCGTACTTATCGCAACTACGCCAACCTGGCGGAAAGCTACAGTGCGATTCCCTCGCGCCTGCTGGCAATCACCCATGGCGTTTCGGCAACCGGCAAGAGCCACGTCGCCATGCGCCTGGTCGAGGCCATCGGCGCGATCCGTTTGCGCTCGGATGTCGAACGCAAGCGTCTGCATGGTGAGCAGCAGGCCGAGAATGTCGGCCAGTTGCAAGCCGGCATCTACGATGCCAAGACAAGCGCAGCGACCTATGCCCGTCTTCACGAGTTGGCGGAAGTCATCCTGCGGGCCGGTTTCCCGGTCGTGGTCGATGCCACCTACCTGCAACGCGAGCAGCGCCAGGCCGCGGCGCAAGTAGCCCGCGAGACTGGCGTTCCGTTCCTCATCCTCGACTGCAACGCCCCTGACGCCGTGATCGCCAGCTGGCTGGCGCAGCGGCAGGCGGACAACAACGATCCCTCCGACGCAACCTTGGAAGTGGTGAAGGCACAGCAAGCGAACCGCGAGCCTCTGGATGATCAGGAGCTCAGGGACAGCAAACGGGTCGAAACCAACGAAGGCAGCAGCATGGACCAACTGATCGAGCAGATCCGTCAGCGCCTGCCGGGGCTCTGAGCATACCGGGGCTGCACTGCAGCCCCGACTGCCTCATCGGCCAGCCCGCCACGCCCCCGAACAAAGCCGCACAATCCCCAACCCCCGCTACACTACTCCCTGACCTGTCCGCGATTTACACTCAAGGCCCGTTCGACCATCGCATGGAGGCTTGATGAACGATGAGTTGCAGCACCTGAAGAACCTGGGCAAGACCTCGGCGCAATGGCTGCATGCCGTCGGTATCCACAGTGCGTCGGATCTGCGTCGACTTGGAGCTGTAGGTGCATATCAAGCTGTACGTTCTCGGGGTTTCCGGGCATCGAAGGTATTGCTGTACGCCATCGAAGGCGCTTTGCTCGACATGCATTGGAATGACCTGCCGCAAGACCGCAAGCAAGCGCTCAATCAACAGTTGGCCGCAAGAAGCCAATCATCGGCGAGCGAAAAATAAACACAGAAAAGCATTGACGACGAAATGAGAATCGTTATGATTATCACAGCTGGTCGCGAGACTGGTTGGATAACTTGAAAGCCTCTGGTTAGGGCTTTCAGATTATCTCCTCATCAGGCTAATCACGGTTTTTGACCCGGCTTTTTGCCGGGTCTTTTTTTGGATTGGAAAAGGATGGTCCGGACCTCATCACGCCTGGAGGCCATCATGCAATCGCCTGATCCTGTGGCAATCTAGCGAGCAATGATCAAAGGGTGCCCACGCTCCGGATGAGGTTGCACCAGCACCTCGATGCCGAAGACCGCCCTCAATGCGTCAGGCTGGAGCACCCGCTGAGGTGTATCCAAGGCATGACAGCGCCCTCCGTCCAGCAACAGGATGCGATCACAATAACGAGCCGCCAGGTTCAGATCATGCAGAATCACCAGTACCGCCGCGCCTCGGTCGGCAACACTGCGCACTGCCTGCAAGGTCGTGTGCTGGTGCAAGGGATCGAGCATGGAAGTCGGCTCGTCGAGCAACAGCGTGCTGCCCTGCTCGCCTGGCCAGAGTTGCGCGAGTACGCGCGCCAGGTGCACACGCTGACGCTCGCCACCCGACAAGGCGAGATAGCTGCGATCGACCAGGTGCCAGGCATCCGCAGCGCGCAAGGCTGCCTCGACGATTTCCTGGTCGCGCCTTTGCCCACTGGCATGCGGGAGTCGACCCAACCCGACCACTTCCGAGACACCGAAGGCAAACCCGAGGGTCGACACTTGGGGCAATACGGCCATGCGCCGCGCACGCTCCTGTCCTGACCACGTCGACAAGGCTCGTCCCAGCAAGCGGACCTCGCCCTGGGTAGGGGGAAGTTCGCCACAGAGCGCCGCCATCAGGCTGCTCTTGCCAGCACCATTGGGTCCCAACACCCCCAGCACCTGCGCAGGAAGCAGGTGCAGATCGATAGCGTGCAGGACCGCCTTGCCATCCCTGTACAAGTGGAGACCGCGAGCTTCGAGCATCAGTTACGCCCTCGCACCAGCAGGATCAGGAAGAACGGTGCACCGATGAACGCCGTGACGATACCGATCGGCAACTCGGCGGGCGCCAGTGCCAGGCGAGCGACGAGGTCGGCGCACAGGAGCAGCGCACCGCCGGCCAGCAAGGAGGCGGGAAGCAGGACTCGGTGATCGGGGCCTGCCAATAGCCGCACCAGATGCGGTACCACCAGCCCGATGAAGCCGATCAAGCCCGCTGCCGCGACCGCGGCACCCACACCCAAGGCTGTGCAGAACACCAGCTCGCGCTTGAGCGGTTCTACCTCCACTCCCAAGTGCCGAGCCTCTGACTCGCCCAGCAGCAAGGCATTGAGTGCCTGCGCCCGGCGTGGCAGCCACAAGGCCACCGCCGTCGCTACCAGCAACAAGGGCCACAAGCGATCGTAGGAGGCGCCATTGAGGCTGCCCAGGTTCCAGAAGGTCAGGGTGCGTAACGTGGCATCGTCGGCCAGGTAGGTGAACAGACCGACCGCCGACCCGGCCAGCGCAGTCAGGGCGATGCCGGCCAGAAGCATGGTCGACACGCTGGTCCGGCCATTCCTGCGTCCAAGCCGATAAACCAGCGCGGTAACGCCCAGGCCGCCGATGAATGCGCATAGCGACAACAGGTAGGGCGCGATCCAGTCAGGAATACCGCCGAGCCAGCTACCGCCGACGATAGCCACCGCGGCCCCTAGCGCCGCACCGCTGGCGACCCCCACCAACCCTGGGTCGGCCAGGGGATTGCGAAACAGCCCTTGCATCGCTACCCCGGACAGGGCCAGTACGGCGCCCACCGCCAACCCCAACAACGTACGAGGCAGCCGAATCTGCCCAAGGATCAACTCGGCCTGTTCCAGTCCCTCACCGGCAATCGGCAACCCTGCCAGCCGCAAGCCCGCGCGCAGGGTATCGGACAAGGGCAGGCTGACCGGCCCCAGGGACAAGGACAGCCAGGTGGCCAGCAGGCAAAGCAACGCCAGGCAGACCAACAGCGGGCGCGCCTCGACGCGTCGTCTCATGGTGCCGGGCTACCCTTGGTCGCTGGATAGAACGCGCCCGCCAGCTCACGTGCGGCGGCGGGCAGACGTGGTCCAAGCCCACCCACCAGTAGGGTCGGGTCGAGGGGGACCAGACGTTTGTCGCGTACTGCGCGCGATGCTGCCAATGCAGGGTTTTCCTTCAGCAGCGCCTGCAAGGCTTGCTCACCGTCGAGGCTGCGATCGGAAAACACCAGGACATCCGGATCCAGCGCGGCGAGCGCCTCGACTGAAAAATTCTTGTAGCCTTGATGCTCTGCCAGGTTGCGCCCGCCTGCCTGGCGTACCAACCAGTCGCCAAGGGTGCCATGCCCGGCGATCAACGGCTTCGCACCAGCGTGCCCTACCAATAGCAGGACACCTGGCGCTTCTTGACTGCCCCGAGCCTGTTCGAGCCGAGCCCCCAGCGCCTCGAATTGCTGGTGATAGTCGGCTGTCAGCTCGCTGGCTTTTTCTTCGGTCCCCAACAGATCGCCCAGACGCTCGAGGTTGGCATCGACGGCGTCGAGTTCGGCCTTGCTGGAAAACAGCTCGACCCGCACTCCGGCATTGCGGATCTGCGCGAGCACGGGTGGAGGGCCCATTTCCTCGGTCCCGACCAGCAGGTCCGGACGCAGGCTGAGCACACCTTCCGCCGATAGCATGCGTTGGTAGCCTACGCTCGGTAACGCCCGAAGAGACCGTGGGTGCTGACTGGTAGTGTCGACACCGACCAGCCGAGACTCGCCACCCAGCACGCTGACCCATTCACTCAGCGCTCCCCCTGCGCTGACCCAGCGTTGCGCGAGTTCGGCGGCAGAAGACTGGCCGGCGAGGAGAAGGCCGGCGCACAGGGCGATCAGGGCAGCAGGACGACGCATCGTTGGATTCCTTTGCAGAAAGCGAGGCCGCAGCCTTGTGGCATACGGAAGGACTGCGCACTATAGGCATGCAGGCGTATCAATCATGAGCAATTTGATAATTATTCGCGTTTATACGTCAACCGCCCTTCATGTTGCGCGAGTCTACCCACCATGCAGTTCCTTTGTCCTTCCGGTGACCTCGGCGAAGGCCGCAGCCGTGCCTTTACCCATGCCGCAGAACAGCTTTTCGGTATCCGTCGCCAGGGCCGGGTCTACCTCTACCGCAATCGTTGCCCGCACCGTGGCATTCGGTTGAACTGGGATGGCAGCAACGACGCCTTTCTCGACGACAGCGCCAGTCTGATCCATTGCGCTCATCACGGCGCGCTGTTCGTCGTCGAATCGGGTGAATGCGTGGCAGGCCCCTGTGAGGGCGAACACCTTGACGCCCTGGAGTGCCTGGAAGACAGCCAGGGCATCTGGCTCATTGATCGAGCAGCACCGGCAAAGGCCGATCGATGACGATCCCCTTGCTATCCAGATGCGTACCATAGGCCAGCACTTCGACCCCGTCCGCCACGGCAGCCCGTAGCGCCTGGGCATACGCCGCGTCGATCTCGTGCGCCGGACGTACCGCCTCGACGCCGGTGAGATTCACGCAGTAGAGCTGCACCGCCCGGACACCCTGGCGCGCCAGGGCTGCCAATTCACGCAGGTGCTTGGCACCGCGCTGGGTGACCGCGTCAGGAAAGGCCGCCACCGCGGTGTCCGGGTAGCCCAGGGTCACGCTCTTGACCTCGACGTAGGCGGGCCCTTCGGGAAACTCCAGGCGAAAATCCACACGGCTGCCTTCTTCACCATAGGCCACCTCGCGTCGTAGCGCGGTGAAGCCGGCCAGCTCCGTGATCCGTCCCGCGCGCAGCGCCTCTTCCACCAACGCATTGGCGCGGCCGGTATTGATGCAGGCCAGCCGACCCTGCGGCGTTTCGCTGATCTCCCACGTGCCCGGCAACTTGCGCTTGGGGTCGTTGGAGCGACTGAACCAGACCTGTCCGCCTTCACGCATGCAATTGAGCATCGACCCGGTGTTCGGGCAGTGGATGGTCAGCAACTCGCCGGTCGCCAGCTCGATATCGGCGAGAAAGCGTTTGTAGCGACGCAGTAGACGGCCCTGTTCAAGCAGAGGAAAGAACACCATCAGCCTTGCCAACTCTGCAGGCCACGAGCAATGCGTTGCACAGCCTCTTCCAGGCGCGGCAGGCTCTGGGTATAGGCAAAACGCACATGATGCCCCGCCAGATGACGGCCGAAGTCCAGTCCTGGCGTGAAGGCCACATGTTCGGTCTCGAGGAAGTGCTGACAGAACGCGAATGCGTCACCGCCAAAACCGCTGATGTCGGCGTACAGGTAGAAAGCCCCCTCGGGCTCTACCGCAATGTTGAAGCCCAAGGCGCGCAGGGCAGGTAGCAAGTAGTCACGACGGCGGGCGAATTCGTGGCGCCGCTCCTCGAAAATAGCCAGCGTCTCCGGCTGAAAACACGCCAAGGCCGCATGCTGGGCCATGCTCGGTGCGCTGATATAGAGGTTCTGCGCCAGCTTTTCCAGGTCTGCCACGGCACCGGGTGGTGCCACCAGCCAACCGAGCCGCCAGCCGGTCATGCCGAAATACTTGGAAAAACTGTTCAGGACGAAGGCCTCGTCGTCCACTTCCAGAACGCTGGGTGCATCCATGCCGTAAGTCAACCCGTGGTAGATCTCGTCCACCACCAGGTGGCCGCCGCGGCCACGGGTTGCCTGGGCCAGACGGGTCAACGCCTCGCGGTCCAGTACCGTGCCCGTGGGGTTGGCCGGTGACGCTACCAGTGCGCCGACCGTATCCTGGTTCCAATGGCGCTCGACCAGTTCGGCGCTCAACTGGTAGTTGACTTCAGGGCCCACTGGCACCAGTTGTGCCCCACCTTCCACCAGTCGCAGGAAGTGCCTGTTGCAAGGGTATCCGGGGTCGGCCAGCAACCAGTGCTTGCCCGCATCGACCAACAGGCTGCAAGCGAGCAGCAAGGCACCCGAGCCACCGGGCGTGACGAGGATGCGCCCGGGATCCACCTCGAGACCGTATCGCTGGCCGTAGAAACCCGCGATGGCTTCGCGCAATGCTGGCAGGCCGCGTGCTGCGGTGTAGCGGGTATGACCTGCCGCCAGGGCAGCCTGGCCGGCCTGCACGATAGGCGCGGCGGTGGTGAAATCGGGCTCGCCGATTTCCAGGTGGATCACGTCATGCCCGACCGCCTGCAGCTCATTGGCTCGCGCGAGCAGCGCCATGACGTGGAAGGGTTCGATGGCGCGACTGCGCGCACTGTAGGGCTGAGCCATGGAGCGTCTCTCGTTTGGACTAGACTGGTGATTCTACCCATGCACGCGAACGAACGTCCGCCAAAACCGGCGGTCAATAGCTGGATACGGGCGGGGTGGCGAACCCCGATGCTATCTGGTAAGTTCGGCGGCTCGCAGTCGCAGGGCCGGCGGGCGCCGGAGATGGAGCAGCCTGCGAAATGGATCAGATGAGTGAGAGGCGGTCTATTCATGTCCACCCAAGAAAAGCAGAAAACAGGTCAAAATACGTTCGGTATCGCCCCTTACACGGAAACCAAGGGCGAAGAATACATGGGTGCTCCTATGCGCGCTCACTTCACCAAGATCCTTAGCAACTGGAAACAAGAGTTGATGATCGGCGTGGACAAGACTGTAGATCACATGAAGGACGAAGCGGCCAACTTCCCGGACCCGGCCGACCGTGCCAGCCAGGAAGAAGAGTTCGCTCTCGAACTGCGCAACCGTGATCGCGAGCGCAAGCTGATCAAGAAGATCGACAAGACCCTGCAACTGATTCAGGACGAAGAGTACGGTTGGTGCGACGCCTGTGGCGTGGAAATCGGCCTGCGCCGACTCGAAGCCCGGCCTACCGCGGACTTGTGCTTCGACTGCAAGGAGCTGGCGGAGAAAAAGGAAAAGCAGGTCGGTAAAGGCTGATCCCGATCGCAATCGAACGGGGCGCTCTGAGCGCCCCGTTTCATTTATATCCCTAGCGCCTGCTGCCCATGAACGACTCCAGCTACATCGGGCGTTTCGCCCCTACCCCAAGCGGCTACCTGCATTTCGGCTCTCTGGTCGCGGCGCTTGCCTCCTGGCTCGATGCCCGAGCGGTTGGAGGACGATGGTTGCTGCGCATGGAAGATATCGATCCGCCCCGCGAAGCACCGGGCGCGCGCGATGCCATCCTGCAGACCCTGGAACGCTATGGCCTGGAATGGGATGGCGAGGTGGTCTACCAGAGCCAGCGCCATGACGCTTACGCCGAGGTCGTCGAACGCCTGTTTCGCCAAGGCCTGGCTTACGCCTGCACCTGCTCGCGCAAACAGCTCGAAGGCTACGCCGGCATCTACCCCGGTTTCTGCCGCGATGCCGGTCATGCCCGCGAAGGCGCGGCGATTCGCCTGCGCGTACCGGAGCTTACCTACGCCTTCGTCGATCGGGTGCAGGGCCGTTTCGAACAGCATCTGGGCCGCGAGGTAGGCGATTTCGTCATCCAGCGTCGCGACGGCCTTTATGCCTATCAACTGGCAGTCGTGCTGGACGATGCCTGGCAGGGGGTGACGGACATCGTCCGTGGCGCCGACCTGCTGGACAACACACCGCGCCAGTTGTACTTGCAGGAGTTGCTAGGCCTGCATCAGCCTCGCTATCTGCATGTACCCTTGATCGTGCAACCGGACGGACACAAACTGGGCAAGTCCTATCGTTCCGCGCCGCTGCCGTGCGAGCAAGCCACGCCCCTGTTACTGCGAGCCCTGCGTGCGCTCGGCCAGGCCACCGACCCGGCACTCGAGGGCGCACGGCCCGCGCAAGTGCTTGAGGCGGCCAGGGAGCGCTGGTGCAGCCAGGCTATCCCGAACCGCAGGACCGTGCCTGAAGCGCAGCTATCATGAGCACCAGCAGTACATGATAAAGCTCAATGGATTCAAATCCTTGGCGAAACTCGTGCTACCCCTTGCAGTCACCGGCGCTTGCGTTACCATCGCCGCAGCCATAGGCGCCAATAACACATCCAGGCGCGCAGTGTCCTGAACCCACGAGGCCGGCATGTATATCTATCGTTTGGTACTGCTACTGGTCGTGGGAATCTACCTGTTCTCCCCGGCCATCATGGACTGGTGGATCGAACCGACCGGCGCCTGGTATCGCCCTTATCTGCTCTGGCTGATCCTTATCGTCGTCACTTTCATTCTCCAGAGCCAACGAGATGCCGATGAGCTTTAGCCTGACGCAGATGATCTTGATCAGCGCCGCCTACCTGCTGGTGCTGTTCGGCGTCGCATGGATCAGCGAACGTGGTGTGATCCCGCGTTCTGTCATCCGCCACCCACTGACCTACACCTTGTCTCTGGGTGTCTATGCCAGCGCCTGGGCGTTCTATGGGTCCGTGGGCCTGGCTTACCAGTACGGGTACGGTTTCCTGGCCTGCTACCTGGGCGTTTCCGGCGCGTTTCTGCTGGCGCCAGTGCTGCTGTATCCGATTCTCAAGATCACCCGCACCTACCAGCTTTCCTCGCTGGCCGACCTGCTGGCCTTCCGCTTTCGCAGCACCTGGGTCGGCGCACTGACGACTCTGTTCATGCTGATTGGCGTATTGCCGCTGCTGGCGTTGCAGATCCAGGCGGTGGCGGACTCCATCAGCATCCTGACGGGCGAGCCGGTCAAGGCCAGGGTCGCCCTGGCTTTTTGTGCCTTGATCACGCTGTTCACCATTTTCTTCGGCTCGCGGCATATCGCGACGCGAGAGAAACACGAGGGTTTGGTCTTCGCCATCGCCTTCGAGTCGGTGATCAAGCTGATCGCCCTGAGCGCGGTCGGTCTCTATGCCCTGTATGGGGTATTCGGAGGACCGCACCAACTGGAGGTATGGCTGCTGCAGAACCAGACTGCCCTGGCGGCGCTGCACACCCCGCTCCAGGAAGGCCCGTGGCGTACGCTGCTGCTGGTGTTTTTCGCTTCGGCCATCGTCATGCCGCACATGTACCACATGGCGTTCACCGAGAACCTCAACCCGCGCGCGCTGGTCAGCGCCAGCTGGGGCCTGCCGCTGTTCCTGCTGCTGATGAGTCTGGCCGTGCCGTTGATCCTGTGGGCCGGCCTGCGCATGGGCGCGAGCACCAACCCCGAATACTTCACGCTGGGTCTGGGCATCGCCACCGGCAACGAGGCGCTGGCCTTGCTGGCCTACATCGGTGGGCTATCGGCCGCCAGCGGGCTGATCATCGTCACGACCCTGGCTCTGGCGGGCATGGCTCTCAACCATCTGGTGCTGCCGCTCTACCAGCCTCCGGCCGAGGGCAACATCTACCGCTGGCTGAAGTGGACCCGCCGCGCGCTGATCGTCGCCATCATCGCGGCGGGCTTCATCTTCTACCTGACCCAGAACACCCACCAGAGCCTGGCCAACCTGGGCATCGTCGCCTTTGTCGCGACCCTGCAGTTTCTTCCAGGCGTGCTCTCGGTGCTGTACTGGCCGACCGCCAACCGCCGCGGCTTCATGGCGGGCCTGATCGCCGGTTTCGTGGTCTGGATGGTGACCATGCTGTTGCCGCTGATCGGTAACGTGCAAGGGTTCTACATCCCCCTCCTGGACATGATCTACGTCCTCGACGATACCAGCTGGCACATGGCGGCCATCGCCTCGCTGGCGGCCAACGTCCTGCTGTTCACCCTGATCTCGTTGTTCACCAACGCCAGCAGCGAGGAAGTCAGCGCCGCGGAAGCCTGCGCCGTGGACAATGTGCGCCGACCGCAACGGCGCGAGCTGTATGCCGCATCGCCACAGGAGTTCGCCACGCAGTTGGCCAAGCCATTGGGCGCCAAGGCGGCGCAGAAGGAGGTCGAGCAGGCGCTGCGTGATCTCTACCTGCCCTTCGACGAGCGTCGTCCGTACGCCCTGCGGCGCCTGCGCGATCGCATCGAAGCCAACCTGTCCGGCTTGATGGGCCCCAGCGTCGCCCAGGACATGGTCGAGACCTTCCTGCCGTACAAGTCGGCCAACGAGAACTACGTCACCGAGGACATCCACTTCATCGAAAGCCGGCTCGAGGACTACCACTCACGCCTGACCGGCCTTGCCGCCGAACTCGATGCTCTGCGCCGCTATCATCGACAGACCCTTCAGGAGCTGCCGATGGGCGTGTGTTCCCTGGCCAAGGACCAGGAGATCCTCATGTGGAACAAGGCCATGGAGGAGCTCACCGGGATTGCCGCCAAGCACGTGGTCGGCTCGCGCCTGGTCACCATCGCCGAACCATGGCGCGGTTTGCTGCTGGAGTTCATCAACGTGCCCGACGAGCATCTGCACAAGCAGCGCCTGGCGCTGGACGGGCAGCCACGCTGGCTCAACCTGCACAAGTCGGCCATTGCCGAGCCACTGGCGCCTGGCAACAGCGGCCTGGTGGTACTGGTCGAGGACCTTACCGAAACCCAGGCCCTGGAAGACAAGCTGGTGCACTCCGAGCGCCTGGCCAGCATCGGTCGCCTGGCCGCGGGCGTCGCGCACGAGATCGGCAACCCGATCACCGGCATCGCCTGCCTGGCGCAGAACCTGCGCGAAGAGCGTGAAGGCGATGGAGAAATCATCGAGCTTTCCAGCCAGATCCTCGAGCAGACCAAGCGGGTATCGCGCATCGTGCAGTCGCTGATGAGCTTCGCCCATGCCGGTGGCAGCCACCAGAACAGCGAAGAGCCGGTATGCCTCGCCGAGGTGGCGCAGGACGCCATCGGTCTGCTGGCCTTGAACCGGCGCAATTTCGAAGTGCAGTTCTTCAATCTCTGCGATCCGGAGCATTGGGTCGAGGGCGATCCGCAGCGCCTGGCACAAGTGCTGATCAACCTGCTCTCCAATGCGCGCGATGCCTCTCCAGCGGGCAGCGCCGTACGGGTTCGCACCGAGCCGAGCGAGCATACCGTCGACCTGATCGTGGAAGACGAAGGCAGCGGCATTCCGAAGAACATCATGGATCGGCTGTTCGAACCTTTCTTCACCACCAAGGACCCTGGCGAGGGAACCGGCCTGGGACTTGCTCTGGTCTATTCCATCGTGGAAGAGCATTATGGGCAAATCACCATCGACAGCCCGGCCGATCTACAGCGCCAACGAGGCACCCGAATCCGCGTGACCCTGCCCAGGCATGTCGTAGCGACGTCCCCTGAATATCGAGACCGTCGAGAGAACTGAATCAATGCCGCATATTCTGATCGTCGAAGACGAAACCATCATCCGCTCGGCCCTGCGTCGCCTGCTCGAGCGGAACCAGTACCAGGTCAGCGAGGCCGGCTCGGTGCAGGAAGCCCAGGAACGCTTCAGCATTGCTACCTTCGACCTGATCGTCAGTGACCTGCGCCTGCCAGGCGCGCCCGGAACCGAGCTGATCAAGCTGGGCCAGGGCATACCTGTATTGATCATGACCAGCTACGCCAGCCTGCGTTCGGCGGTCGACTCCATGAAGATGGGCGCTGTCGACTACATCGCCAAGCCCTTCGATCACGACGAGATGCTCCAGGCGGTCGCGCGTATCCTGCGTGATCGTCCGAGCGCTCCGACCCCCGTGGCCGAGCCCCGCGTCGGCGGTAAACCTGCCACGACCGAGAAAGCGGCCGCCAACGGCGAGATCGGCATCATCGGCTCCTGCGCCCCCATGCAGGACATGTACAGCAAGATCCGCAAGGTCGCTCCCACCGACTCCAACGTGCTGATCCAGGGCGAGTCCGGCACCGGCAAGGAGCTGGTCGCTCGGGCACTGCACAACCTTTCTCGCCGAGCCAAGGCTCCGATGATCTCGGTGAACTGCGCGGCCATTCCCGAAACGCTCATCGAGTCCGAGCTGTTCGGGCACGAGAAAGGCGCATTCACCGGTGCCAGCGCCGGCCGTGCGGGACTGGTCGAGGCGGCCGATGGCGGCACGTTGTTCCTCGACGAGATCGGCGAGTTGCCCCTCGAGGCCCAGGCGCGTCTGCTGCGGGTGCTACAGGAAGGCGAGATTCGCAGGGTGGGCTCGGTACAGTCGCAGAAGGTCGACGTGCGCCTGATCGCCGCGACGCACCGAGACCTGAAGAACCTGGCCAAGATCGGCCAGTTCCGTGAAGACCTTTATTACCGACTGCATGTCATCGCCCTCAAGTTGCCGGCCCTGCGCGAGCGCGGGAGTGACGTCAACGAGATTGCCTCCGTGTTCCTGGCTCGTCAGAGCGCGCGCATCGGTCGCGACGACCTGCGTTTCTCCCATGAAGCCGAACAGGCGATCCGTCATTACAGCTGGCCGGGCAACGTCCGCGAGTTGGAAAACGCGGTGGAGCGCGCGGTGATCCTCAGCGAGAGTCCGGAAATTTCCGCCGAGCTGCTGGGCATCGACATCGAACTGGGCGATCTGGAGGACGATGACGGCTTCGCCACCGCCCCCAATACGACTGGAACCGGCGGTAACACTAGCCATGAGCCGACCGAGGACCTTTCGCTGGAAGACTACTTCCAGCATTTCGTCCTTGAACATCAGGACCACATGACCGAAACAGAGCTTGCTCGCAAGCTTGGGGTCAGCCGCAAATGCCTGTGGGAACGACGCCAGCGTCTCGGCATACCTCGCCGCAAGAGCGGAGCCATCAGCGAGTAACCTCCTTGGGGGCTGCAGCGCAGCCCCGCCGCCGTATCGTCTGCGCCTCTCCCACCTCCCGTAACAATTCCCACCCTTAAAAATCTGTTACCGCATGCGCCTCGTCGTAACAGCCGCCGGGGCGTACGGTAACGGAACGCGACGTTTTTTAACCGAGCTCAGCTCTCGGAAAAACGGCAAATCCTTGATTTTACTGGATTTTCTAAAGTTGGCACGGCACCTGCTATATTTCTGGTACAAGAACAATAACAAGCACTGCAAAAACAGAATAAGAACAAGACGAAACGGCTCACGCATAACAAGAACAAGACGGCGGAGGCGCAGCTAACTGATTCTTTTGGAGAGGCGTTGTGTTTGGGGTTGCCCCACGACCAGGCAGAGAACAACAAGAACTGCACTAAAGCAGAGCCTGAACTGGTTGGATCGATCGATCAGCATGACACAGCGATCAAAGCAATCCGTTTGCTCTTGACTCCCGAATTGGGAGTCGTCCATGAATTCGTGATTCGTGGACCGGGCACTCTACAAAAACAAGAAGCCCAGCAAAAAAACAATAAGAGCAGGCAATGACATTCTTGGGGAGCTTCGGCTCCCCATGTCGTTTCACCCCCCCTCGGACAGGCGTTTACGACCGCCTACACCATTCCCTGAGTAAATGCTAGAATCCCCGCCCATCATGCGGCCATTCTCCTATTCTTGGCCGAACATTCCTTCAAACAGTGCATCCCATGCTGAAGAAGCTGTTCCAGTCGTTCCGTCCTCCCATCGGTGGTCAACACCACAGGCGTACCACGCCTGAGGTGATCAATAGCGCTCAACACTCGCTGCAGCGAAGCCAGTTCAGCCGCCACGCCGTGGGCATCGTCGAGCGCCTGCAAACCGCCGGCTACCAGGCATACCTGGTCGGCGGTTGCGTGCGCGATCAACTCCTGGGCATCCCTCCCAAGGATTTCGACGTCGCCACCAGCGCCACGCCAGAACAGGTGCGTGCCGAGTTCCGCAATGCGCGCATCATTGGCCGTAGATTCAAGCTCGTACACGTGCATTTCGGCCGTGACATCATCGAGGTGGCTACCTTCCGGGCCCACCACTCCGATGATGATCAGGGCGATGCCCATCGCTCGTCGCACAACGCCAGTGGGCGAATCCTGCGTGACAATGTCTACGGTACGCTCGAAGAAGACGCGCAGCGCCGTGACTTCACCATCAATGCGCTGTACTACGATCCCGTCAGCGAGCGCATTCTCGATTTCGCCAACGGCGTGCACGACATCCGCAACCGCCTCATCCGTTTGATCGGTGATCCCGCCCAGCGCTACCAGGAAGACCCGGTGCGCATGCTTCGCGCCGTGCGTTTCGCCGCCAAGCTCGACTTCGGTATCGAGAAGCACACCGTGCAGCCGATCCGCGAGCTGTCGTCGATGCTGCGCGAAATCCCGCCGGCACGGCTGTTCGAAGAGGTCCTCAAGCTGTTCCTGTCCGGGCACGCCGCATTGACCTTCGAGATGCTGGTCGATCTGCAGTTGTTCGAACCGCTGTTCCCTGCCAGCGCGCAGTCCCTCGAAGAGCGCCCGACCTATACCCATACGTTGATCAGCCAGGCTTTGGCCAATACCGATCTGCGCGTCAAACAGGGCAAACCGGTGACACCGGCCTTCCTGTTCGCCGCCCTGTTGTGGCCGGCGCTTCCGGCTCGGGCCTTGTATCTGCAAACCCAGGGCGTACCGCCGATTCCAGCCATGAATGGCGCGGCGCACGATCTGATCGCCGAACAGTGTCAGCGCATCGCCATTCCGAAGCGCTTTACCTTGCCGATCCGCGAGATCTGGGACATGCAGGAGCGCCTGCCGCGCCGTAGCGGCAAGCGTGCCGACCTGCTGCTCGACAACCCACGCTTTCGCGCCGGTTACGACTTCCTGTTGCTGCGCGAAAGCGCGGGTGAGGAAACCGATGGCTTGGGCCAATGGTGGACGGACTACCAGGAAGCCAACGACAGCGAGCGCCGGGACATGATCCGCGACCTGGGCAGCCGGGATGAAGGCGCCGCTACCGGCCAGCGCAAACGCAAGCGCAGCCCCAGCAAGCGCAAGCGCACCGACGATGACGTATTTGATTAAGTCATGACGACACGTGTCTTCGTCGGCCTGGGCAGCAATCTGGCTGAACCGGCCGAGCAGCTGCGCAGCGCCTTGCAGGCCATGGACGGGTTGGAAGGTACCCGCCTGTCGGAAGTTTCCGCCTTCTACGCCAGCGATTCCCTGCTGCCCGGGCAGCCGCGCTACACCAATGCGGTGGCGGCACTGGATACATCGCTGGCACCGCTGCCCCTGCTCGATGCCCTGCAGAGCATCGAAACCGGACAGGGGCGCGAGCGCAAGGAACGCTGGGGGCCGCGTACCCTCGACTTGGATATCCTCCTCTATGGCCATCAGGTCCTCGACATGCCCCGCCTGAAAGTGCCGCACTACCATATGCAAGCCCGTGCCTTCGTCCTTTATCCGCTAGCCGAGCTGGTGCCCGCCGACTTCTGCCTGCCGGACGGCCGCAGCCTTGCGCAGCTCCTGGCACAGTGCCCGTTCGAAGGCCTTGAGCGTCTGTAGATCAGCCATCCGCAACGACGGTAACGCCAGTAACGCTCCATTCGTAACAACCCGGTAACAGGGTGATTGACTTCGCCTACCGCCCTCACGACTATAGGCGTCCCGTGGTGCCGATGTGCCGCCTACGGTTAACGTCGACCTCCCGCGCACTCTGAGTATCCGGACCAGGCAGCGCTTTCACGCCCCCTGCGGATGTGATACGTCGCTCAGGGAGAAGGCGCATCCCGACCCGGAACGGCCCCAATACTCAAACATCACGCACGATGATGTGGCGTTCCGGAAGATCAACACACGCGTTGAGCGCCGTCTCTTTCGCAGCGGCTGAACGAGGATTTCCCCACATGCCTGAAGTAACCCTTACCACTCTGCATGGCCTGATGGCCAAGGGTGAAAAAATCACTATGCTGACCTGCTACGACGCGACCTTTGCCAAGACCGCGAGCCAGGCCGGTGTGGAAATCCTGCTGGTGGGTGATTCCCTCGGCATGGTCTTGCAGGGCCATGACAGCACGCTGCCGGTCACGACCGCTGAAATGGCCTACCACACGGCTTGCGTCAAGCGCGGTAACGAGGGCGCGCTGATCCTCGCCGACCTGCCCTTCATGGCCCATGCCACCGCAGAGCAGGCCTTTGTCAACTGCGCCACCCTGATGCAGGCCGGCGCACACATGGTCAAGCTCGAAGGCGCGGCCTGGCTCGCCGATACCATCGGCAGGCTGGCCGAGCGCGGCGTACCGGTGTGCGCGCACCTGGGCCTGACGCCGCAGACGGTCAACGTGCTGGGCGGCTACAAGGTTCAGGGACGTAATGAGGCCCAGGCGCAGCAACTGCGCGCCGATGCTGTTGCCCTGGAACAAGCCGGTGCCGCGATGCTGCTGCTCGAATGCGTTCCCACCGCGCTTGCCGCGCAGATCACCGAGGCGGTCGGGATTCCGGTCATCGGCATCGGTGCTGGGAGCGCCACCGACGGCCAAGTGCTGGTCCTGCACGACATGCTCGGACTCTCGCTCAGTGGCCGGGTGCCCAGGTTCGTGAAGAATTTCATGACCGGCCAGCCCGATATCCAGAGCGCCCTGGCCGCCTATGTGAAGGCGGTCAAGGATGTCAGTTTCCCCGCGACAGAACATGGATTCAGCGCATGAACACAGTCAAGACCGTCCGCGAACTGCGCGCCGCCGTAGGGCGTGCGCGTACTGAAGGCAAGCGTGTCGCGCTCGTGCCGACCATGGGCAACCTGCACAGTGGCCACGCCGCCCTCGTGATCAAGGCCGCCCAGCGAGCGGACTTCGTGGTCGCGAGCATTTTCGTCAATCCGCTGCAGTTCGGCGCCAACGAAGATCTCGATACCTATCCACGGACCCTTGCCGCCGACCAGGAACGCCTGCTTCAGGCCGGATGCCACCTGATCTTCGCGCCCACTGTGGATGAAATGTATCCCGACGGCATGGCGGGCCAGACACGGGTCAGTGTTCCTCACCTGTCGCAAGGATTGTGTGGCGCGAGCCGCCCAGGGCATTTCGAAGGGGTAGCGACCGTTGTCAGCAAGCTGTTCAACATGGTCCAGCCCGACTTGGCCGTCTTCGGCGAGAAGGATTTCCAGCAGCTGGCCGTGATCCGTACCATGGTGCGTGATCTCAACATGCCGATCCAGATCATCGGCGAGCCGACAGTCCGTGCCGAGGACGGGCTGGCGCTGTCTTCGCGCAATGGCTACCTGAGTACCGAGCAGCGCGCCATCGCGCCTGTACTGTTCCAGACGCTGAACCATATCGCCCGGCAGATCCGCCAGGGCAGCCGGGACTTCGATGCACTGACCGGCGACGCCGCGGCTGTCCTGCTCGAAGCGGGCCTGCGCACGGACTACCTGGAAGTGCGCCACGCACTCACGCTGCTTCCCGCGACCGCCGCCGATCGCGATCTGGTGATCATCGTCGCCGCCTACCTCGGGACTACACGCCTGATCGACAATCTGCACCTGACACTCGAGTAAATCCTTGGCCGCTGCGCCCGGGAGCATCACGACCACGCGGGCTGTGCCTATAATGATGGCCAGCCCGCAACCGCCTGCAACTGGCCGGTGCGGCGAGTGTCAAAGGCATGTCCACGCACAAGGAACTCATCTGCAATGGCGTATTACCGTACTCCCCATGATGTGACGGCCCTGCCCGCCTGGCAGGCGCTTCAGCAACACCGCGACGCCATGCAAGGCTTCAGCATGCGAGAAGCGTTCAGCAGCGACCCGAGACGCTTCGATCAGTTCTCGCTGAGCAGCTGCGGCTTGTTTCTCGACTACTCGAAGAACCTCATCACCGAGCAGACCCGAGACCTGCTGGTAAACCTGGCCAACGAAGTCAGCCTGCAGGACGCGATCAAGTCGATGTTCAGCGGCGAGATCATCAATGCCTCGGAAGGCCGCCCGGTCCTGCACACGGCGCTGCGCCGCCCGGTGGGCGACAAGCTCAGCGTCAACGGCGTCAATGTGATGCCCGAGGTGCACAAGGTACTCGGCCAGATCACCGAGCTGGTCGGCCGTATTCACGATGGCCTATGGCGCGGCTACAGCGAAAAACCGATCACCGACGTGGTGAACATCGGTATCGGCGGTTCGTTCCTCGGCCCCGAACTGGTTTCCGAAGCACTGTTGCCCTATGCCCAGCGCGGCGTGCGCTGCCATTACCTGGCCAATATCGATGGCAGTGAATTCCACGAGCTGTCGGCCAAGCTTCGCGCGGAGACGACGCTGTTCATCGTCTCCTCGAAATCTTTCAACACCCTCGAAACCTTGAAGAACGCCACGGCGGCGCGGACCTGGTACCTGGCCCAGGGCGGCTCGGAAGCCGAGCTGTACAGGCACTTCATCGCCGTATCCAGCAACAAGACCGCCGCGGTCGCATTCGGTATTCGCGAAGAAAACATCTTCCCGATGTGGGACTGGGTCGGCGGGCGCTATTCGCTGTGGTCGGCGATCGGCCTGCCGATCGCCCTGGCCATCGGCACGGCCAACTTCAAGGAGTTGCTGTCTGGCGCCTATACCATGGACCAGCATTTCCAGACCGCGCCTTTCGAACAGAACATGCCGGTACTGCTGGCTTTGCTCGGCATCTGGTATGGCAACTTCTGGGGCGCGGAAAGCCATGCGATCCTGCCGTATGACCACTACCTGCGCAATATCACCAAGCACCTGCAGCAGCTGGACATGGAATCCAATGGCAAGAGCGTCCTCCAGGACGGCTCGCCAGCGAAGACCGAGACTGGACCGGTGATCTGGGGTGGCGTTGGCTGCAACGGTCAGCATGCCTATCACCAGTTGCTGCACCAAGGCACCCAGTTGATTCCGGCGGACTTCATCGTCCCGGTGGTGAGCTTCAACCCTGTCGCCGACCACCATCAGTGGCTCTATGCCAATTGCCTGTCGCAAAGCCAGGCCCTGATGCTCGGCAAGACGCGCAGCGAGGCCGAAAGCGAGCTGCGCGAAAAAGGCATGAGCGAAGCCGAGATCGCAAGGCTCGCGCCGCACAAGGTGATTCCCGGCAACCGTCCGAGCAATACCTTGGTCGTCGAGCGCATCAGCCCGCGCCGTCTGGGTGCGCTGGTGGCCATGTACGAGCACAAGGTCTTCGTCCAGAGCGTGGTCTGGGGTATCAATGCCTTCGACCAATGGGGCGTCGAGTTGGGCAAGGAGCTGGGCAAGGGTGTCTATCAGCGCCTGACCGGCAGCCTCGAGCAGCCGGCCGATGACGGCTCCACCCAGGGGCTGATCAACTACTTCCGCAATCGTCACCGCGGCTGACTCCTGCCCCTTCGGCCCCCGACACGCTGAACGCGTCCGGGGGCTACACTGTCCTATCGATAGCCGTTGCACCTCATCCTGCCATCGATGCCGATGCCGCCATGTGCGCGAGGATGTCGTGCAGTCCACCGCCGCTATGCCGGCGCCGACTAGAGCAGGACAGGACACGCCATGTTCGATATCAGCAAATATCCCGATGCCCAAGCCGTCAGCAACGCGGCCCGGCTGTCACCTGACGACTACAGTCGCCTCTACCGCGAATCCGTCGAGGAGCCCGATGCCTTCTGGGCGGCACAGGCCGATCGCCTGGAATGGATTCGGCCCTGGACACAGGTTCAGCAAAGCGACCTGGCTACTGGCTCGGCCAGCTGGTTCGCGGGCGGACAGTTGAATGTCAGCGCCAATTGCATCGACCGTCACCTTGCCACGCGTGGCGACCAGACTGCGCTGCTCTGGGAAGGCGACGAGCCTGATGATTCCCGGGCCATCACCTATCGCGAGCTGCATCGTGAAGTCTGCCGCCTGGCCAATACCCTGAAAGCTCGAGGAGTGAAAAAGGGTGATCGTGTGTGCATCTACATGCCCATGATCCCGGAAGCCGCCTATGCCATGTTGGCCTGCACGCGCATCGGTGCCGTCCACTCGGTGGTGTTCGGCGGCTTCTCGCCCGACGCCCTGCGTGATCGCATCCTCGATGCCGATTGCCGCACGGTAATCACCGCGGACGAAGGCATCCGTGGCGGCAAGCGCATTCCCCTCAAACAGAACGTCGACCAAGCCTTGCAGAGCTGCCCGGACGTCAGCAGCGTATTGGTGGTCAAGCGCACCGGTGGCGAGACCCAATGGAGCGAAGGCCGCGATCTCTGGTATCACGAAGCCATCGACGAGGCAGACGACGAGTGCCCGCCTGAACCCATGGACGCCGAGGACCCGCTGTTCATCCTCTACACATCCGGCAGCACCGGCAAACCCAAGGGTGTGCTGCACTCCACTGCCGGCTATCTGCTGCAAGCGGCCATGACCTTCGACGTGGTCTTCGATTACCGTGACGGCGAGGTGTTCTGGTGCACCGCGGATGTCGGCTGGGTCACCGGGCACAGTTATATCGTCTACGGCCCCCTGGCCAATGGCGCGATCTCGCTGATGTTCGAAGGCGTACCGAACTACCCGAGCACTTCGCGCTTCTGGCAGGTCGTGGACAAGCACAAGGTCAACATTTTCTATACCGCCCCGACCGCATTGCGGGCGCTGATGCGCGAGGGTTCGGCACCGCTGCAAGGGTCGTCCCGGAAGAGCTTGCGCCTGCTGGGCAGCGTTGGCGAACCGATCAACCCCGAGGCCTGGGAATGGTACTTCGAGGAAGTCGGACAGAAGCGATGTCCGATCATCGACACCTGGTGGCAGACGGAAACCGGCGGCATCATGCTGAGCCCGCTGCCCGGCACCCGACGGGTCAAGCCAGGCTGCGCGACCCAACCGATGTTTGGCATCCAGCCTGTCTTGCTCGATGAAAAGGGCAAGGAAATCGAGGGGGCGGGTGCCGGTCTGCTGGCCATCAAAGCCAGTTGGCCGGGACAGATTCGGAGTGTGTATGGCGACCACCAGCGAATGGTCGACACTTACTTCAAACCGATGCCGGGCTATTACTTCACGGGTGATGGCGCGCGCAGGGACGAGGACGGCGACTACTGGATCACCGGACGCATCGACGATGTGATCAATGTCTCCGGGCACCGCATCGGCACCGCCGAAGTGGAGAGCGCGCTGGTCCTTCACGACAAGATCGCCGAAGCCGCCGTCGTCGCTTACCCTCATGACCTCAAGGGCCAGGGTATCTATGCCTTCGTCACACCCATGGGCGGGATCGAGCCCGATGATGTCCTCAGGAAGGAACTCCTGGCGCTGGTCAGCAAGGAGATCGGCAGCTTCGCCAAGCCCGAGTTGATTCAGTGGGCGCCCGCGTTGCCCAAGACCCGCTCTGGCAAGATCATGCGGCGTATACTGCGCAAGATAGCCTGTAACGACCTGGACAACCTCGGCGATACCTCGACCTTGGCCGACGCCAGCGTGGTTCAGGAACTCATCGACACACGTCTCAATCAATAGACGGCAGGCTGCGCTGGCTGCCACTGCACGACAGGACGCCATGGAAGTCATTCGCCGCCGTATCGAGAGCCAACTTCTCAGCCTGACCGGAATGGCTCTCGGTCAGCTCGACCTGGAGTCACCCAAGGGCGACCCAGGCCTGTTCGGTCCTCAGAGTGTCAGCTGGCGCGTGCATGGTGACTTCACCAGTATGATGATCGGTGGGATCAGCGCATTGCTGATGCAGATGCTTCATCCACTCGCCCTGGCGGGTGTCTGGGATCATTCCAACTTCCGCCAGGACCTGATCGGTCGCCTGCGTCGCACCAGCCAGTTCGTGTCGGGCACGACCTTCGGCTCGACCCGTGACGCAGAATGGCTGATAGAAAAAGTTCGCTCCGTTCACCTCAAGGTCGTCGGCACGGCCCCGGATGGCCGCCCCTATGCGGCAAGCGATCCGGATTTGCTGACATGGGTTCACGTGGCCGAGGTCAGCAGTTTTCTGGCCGCGCACCTGCGCTACCGCAACCCTTCGATGTCACAGGCCGATCAGGATGGCTATTACAGCGAAATCGCCTTGATAGCCGAACGTTTGGGAGCCCGGGCCGTGCCTCGCTCGACCGCGCAGGTCGCCGACTATCTCCAGCATATGCGCCCACAGTTGCAGGGGGATGCGCGCTGCCGCGAAATGCTGAGTATCCTTCTCGATGCACCGGCTCCCAGCCGCCTGGCGGAACCGGTCGGCAAGCTGATGTTGCGCGCCGGAATCGAGCTGCTTCCGGACTGGGCCACAGAGATGCTCGAACTGAGGCAAGGCCCCTTGCAGCGCATGATGATTCGTCTGGGCGTCGAACGCACCGCGCCCGTACTGCGCTGGGCCATGCGTAACGGTTCGGTGCACCGCGCCAGACGACGCATGGGCATCGGCTGAAGCAGGGATTTCGCCGACCTGCGGAACCGTTTTTACCTGCCATACTCCAAGCACTCCCGCCTGTGACAGACGACGTCGTTCATGCCCAAAGGATTGATCCGCGCCCTAGGCGCCTTGCTGGCCCTGGTGGCCCTGTACAGCCTGTTCGGCTTTCTGATTCTTCCCGGTATTGCCTTGCGCATCGCCAACCAGCAGCTGGTGACCTACGCCACGGTGCCCGCCCAGTTGCAGCGCATCGAGCTCAATCCTTTCACGCTCGAGCTGACGCTGCATGGTCTTCGGATCGGTGAACCTGGCAAGGAACAGGCAGGCTTCGAGCGACTGTACGCCAATGCGCAGCTGGACAGTCTGTGGAGTGGCGCCCTGCACCTGGAAGCCATCGAGCTGGATGGGCCGCGTACCGAGGTGCTGTTCGACAAGAACGGTAGCCTCAACCTTGAACGCCTCTTCAAGCTGCCGCCCAGCGAGCCTCAGCCGGAGGCCGCCCCAAGCGATCCTTTTCCGTTGCGTATCGGCAGCATCAAGCTCAGCAAAGGCTATGTGCGCTTTCAGGACCTGCGTCCAAGCGAGCCTATCGAGTTCCTCTACGATGCGCTCGACCTGGAGCTGAAAAACCTGAGTACCCTTCCCGACGACAATGCCGACATGACGCTGGTCGCAAACGGACCGGCAGGCGGACGTATCGATTGGTCCGGTACGCTGAGCCTGTCCCCGCTCGCCTCGGAGGGTACGCTGAAGATTACCGATGGCAAGATGAAAGCCTGGTGGCCCTACGTACGCGATGCCGTGCCCCTGGTGCTGGAAGACGGCACGATCAGCTTGAATACCCACTACAAGCTGAGCCTGGCCAAGGATACGGAGCTGCTGCTGGACAAGATCTCCATGCGTATCGCCCCCTTCGCCATCAAGGCACCGGATGGGCGCAAGCTGGCGCGCCTGGCGAAACTGGAGGTGAGCGAAACGTCAATCGACCTGGCCAAGCAGCGCGTGGTCGTCGGCAAGGTTCGCAGCGACAAGCTGGAGACCTGGGCGGCACTCGAGCAGGATGGCCAGCTCGATTGGCAGAAACTCTTCGCGACCTCGCCAGCCAAAGCCACGCCCGCGGAAATATCCGAACCCGCGACAGCCGCGCCGTCCACCGAAGCCTCTGCAGCCAACGCGCCAGGCAAGCCTTGGCAGGTGTTGCTCAAGGATGTCCAGTTACGCAACTACCAAGTGCACCTGGCCGATCGTAGTCGAAAGGAGCCGGTAGCGCTGGACGTCGGCCCGCTCAATGCAGACCTGCGTGATTTCGACAGCCTCAATCGGTCGCCCTTCACACTCAAGCTGGACACCGGCGTGGGGCGTCAAGGCAAGCTGCAGGCTTCCGGTCAGGTGAACCTGGCGCCGGTAAGCGCGCGCCTGGACGTGTCCACTCAGGACATCGATCTGCGCGTGGCCCAGGCCTACATCAGCCCGTTCATACGTCTGGAACTGCGTAGTGGCAGGTTGGCCAGCGCTCTCAAGGTCGACCTCACCAGTACCCAGCCGCTGGCCTTTACCGTGACCGGGAATGCCCAGGTCGATCAGTTGCACACCCTCGATACCATCAAGGACCGCGACTTCGTCAAATGGCAGCAGCTGAACCTGGATGGCCTGTCCTATGTGCACGGCGATGCGCTGTCGATCGACAAGGTCATGCTGCAGCAGCCCTACGCGCGCTTCATGATCAACGAAGATCGCACGACCAATATCGATGACCTGTTGATCAAGCAGCCCTCCGACACACCCGAACGCACGCAGGGCAAGCCCTCCACGGCGAGTACCGACTCTGCCGCTCGACCGCCTCTGGGCGTGCATATCGGCGAGATCAGTATTAATGACGGTTCTGCCAACTTCGCCGATTTCAGCCTGACCCCGTTCTTCGCCACCGCGGCGCAGGAGCTCAATGGCCAGATCGGGACGCTCGACAATCGCAAGCCGAATCCGGCCAAGGTGGATGTCCGGGGCAAGGTCGACCGTTACGCGCCTGTCACCATCAAAGGCGCATTGAACCCCTTCGACCCCATGGCCAGCCTCGACATCGCTACCAGCTTCCGCCGTGTCGAATTGACGACCCTGACCCCCTATTCCGGAAAATTCGCGGGTTATCGTATTCGCAAGGGGCGCCTGAACCTCGACCTGCATTACCTGATCACCAACGGCCAGCTCAAGGCCGAGAACAAGGTGGTGGTCGAGCAGTTGCAACTGGGCGAGAAAGTCGACAGTCCGGATGCCGTGGACCTGCCGCTGCGCCTGGCCGTCGCGCTGCTCAAGGACACCCAGGGCAGGATATCGATCGAGCTGCCTGTCTCGGGCGATCTCAACAACCCTCAGTTCAGCGTGATGCCGATCGTTTGGCAGACCTTGCGCAACCTCGTCCTGCGCGCGGCCCAGGCACCGTTCAAGTTCATAGGCGGCCTGGTCAGCGGTGGAGGCTCCGAAGACCTTGGTACCGTGGCGTTCGCACCGGGCTCGAGCGACCTGGCTCAGGACGCACAGGCGGCACTGGACAAGCTCGCGATCGCCCTCAAGGAGCGCCCTGCCCTACGCCTGGAAATCGAAGGTACCAGCGCCCAGGACAGCGATGGCCCACTGATCGCTCAGCAGCGTCTGGAGCGCGAGTATCAGAGTACCTGGTACAAGATCCTCCAGCGCCGTGGCGACAAGGTGCCGGCCAGCGCATCGATGTTGGCGGTCGAGGACGAGGACAAGCCGGCCATGTTGGAAGGCATCTATCGTACCCGCCTGAAGCAGCAGCCTCCGGTGGAATGGGAACAGCTCGATCGCAATGAGCGTACGGCCCGCCTGCACGATGCGGTGATCAAGACCTGGGCACAAAGCACGACACTGCTCAGATCGCTCGGGCAGGCACGGGCCAGCAGCATCAAGGATTACCTGGTTGATAAAGGCCAACTGCAAGATGACCGCGTCTACTTTATCGATACCAGCCTCGGGCAGGCTGAAGCCGACGGACGCATCGTCACGCCTCTGCATCTCGATGCGGAGTAAGCCAGGAACGAGCAGCCTGCCACGGCAGGATTGTGAGTGCGGGCAGGTGATGGGTGAATAGAAAAACCCCCGGCGCAGGCCGGGGGTTTTGCTTTATAGCGTGACCCCATCCATGTGGTCGCTGAAGCTATCCTTATTCGGCTTTCAGGCCGTCAGCCGATACGGCTTGGACGCCTTTGATTTTCTTGGTGATGGCAATTGCCATTTCTTTCTGGGATGCGGTGACTGCTACGTCGGAAGACAGGGATACCACACCTTTGTTGGTCTCGACCTTGATGTCAGTACCTGGAATACCTTTTTCGGTGACCAGGTCGGCCTTGACCTTGGTGGTGATCCAAGTGTCGGAAGTATCTTCTTTGGCCTTGGTCATCTCGCCGGCGGCCAGCGTCATTGGAGCCTGGGACTGATTCGCTTGTTGGGCGAATGCGACGTTAGCCATGGTCATGGTCAGAGCGGTAGCAGTAGCGGCAGCAATGGCGAACTTCTTCATACAAAACACTCCTGGTTTACGATAGGGCTGAGCCGATGTAACTGGCTGCAGATGTAAGGAGTGTTGCAGGGCCTGTGCCAGCTTTTTAACAACCTAAAAATCGTTAAAAATCAAAGGCTTACTAGAAATGACAATTTCTTGAATCGTGCATTTTGCATGTCGGCACAAATTACTGCATGCAAGATGCATGTCCACGGGCTTTTCACGCCAAATAAAAAAGGACCCCGTAGGGTAATGCCAGTCAGTCAAGGCCCACGATCTGCAATTGGGGCTGCTTCGCATCCCTTCGCGGGCAAGCCCGCTCCCACAAGTTGAGCGCCGAATTCAGGAACTGCGCACTTCTTGTGGGAGCGGGCTTGCCCGCGAAGGGGCGCGAAGCAGCCCCATTGGCCTTAACTGACAAGCATTACCCCACAGGGTCCTTTCTTCTAACCTGTCTCGCTTAGACGCCAGAGGCCTTGGCCGCGGCGACGTCCTTGATCGACAGCTTGATACGACCGCGGTTGTCCACATCCAGTACCAGGACTTCGACTTCCTGACCTTCCTTGAGGATATCGGTCACTTTCTCTACACGCGCATCGCTGAGCATGGAGATGTGCACCAGACCGTCCTTGCCAGGCAGGATGTTGACGAAAGCGCCGAAGTCGACGATACGCTCTACCTTGCCGACGTAGATCTTGCCGATCTCGGCTTCCGCAGTGATGCCCAGGACGCGCTGACGAGCTGCCTCGGCCGCTTCCTTGGTTTCACCGAAGATCTTGATCGAGCCGTCGTCTTCGATGTCGATCGAAGCCTTGGTCTCTTCGCAGATGGCGCGAATGGTAGCGCCGCCTTTGCCGATGACGTCACGGATCTTGTCGGTGTCGATCTTCATCGCCAGCATGGTCGGTGCGTTGGCCGACAGCTCGGTGCGCGACTGGGCAATGATCTGGTTCATCTGCCCGAGGATGTTCAGGCGAGCTTCCAGGGCCTGGCCCAGGGCGATCTCCATGATCTCTTCGGTGATGCCGTTGATCTTGATGTCCATCTGCAGCGCGGTAACGCCTTTCGCGGTACCGGCTACCTTGAAGTCCATGTCGCCCAGGTGGTCTTCGTCACCCAGGATGTCGGTCAGGATCGCGAACTTGTCGCCTTCCTTGACCAGGCCCATGGCGATACCGGCTACCGGCGCCTTCATCGGCACACCAGCGTCCATCAGGGCCAGCGATGCACCACAGACCGAGGCCATGGAGCTGGAACCGTTGGATTCGGTGATTTCCGATACCACGCGAATGGTGTACGGGAACACGTCGGCGGCAGGCAGCATGGCCTGGACCGAACGACGCGCCAGACGACCGTGACCGATTTCACGACGACCGGCACCGCCCATGCGACCACACTCGCCCACCGAGAACGGAGGGAAATTGTAGTGCAGCATGAAGGGGTCTTTCTTCTCGCCTTCAAGGGTGTCGAGCAGCTGTGCGTCACGGGCAGTACCCAGGGTCGCAACGACCAGGGCCTGAGTCTCGCCACGGGTGAACAGCGCCGAACCGTGAGTCTTGGGCAGGACACCGACTTCGATGTTCAGCGGACGCACGGTCTTGGTGTCACGACCGTCGATACGTGGCTTGCCGTTGACGATGTTCTCACGAACGGTACGGTATTCGATTTCGCCGAAGATCTCTTTGACTTCGCTGGCCGATGGCTGACCTTCCTCGCCGGAGAACTTGCCAATCGCCTGGTCGCGCAGCTCGCCCAGACGCGCGTAACGATCAGCCTTGAGGGTGATGGTGTAGGCCTGGGAAACGGCTTCGCCAACTTCGGCGCGGATGGCATTGAGCAGCTCGCTGTTGGCCGCGGCAGGTTTCCAGTCCCAGGTCGGCTTGGCGGCTTCGGCAGCCAGTTCCTTGACTGCTTTGATGACGGACTGGAACTCGTCGTGGGCGAACAGGACGGCGCCCAGCATCTGGTCTTCGGTCAGCTCCTTGGCTTCCGACTCGACCATCAGCACGGCGGTCTCGGTACCGGCCACGACCATGTCCAGGCTCGAAGCCTGCAGCTGTTCGTAGGTCGGGTTGAGCAGGTAGCCGGTGCTCTCGTGGAAGGCAACGCGGGCAGCGCCGATCGGGCCTTCGAAAGGAATGCCGGAGATGGCCAGGGCGGCCGAGGTACCGATCATCGCTGCGATGTCCGGATCGGTCTTCTTACTGGTGGAAACCACGGTGCAGACGACCTGCACTTCGTTCATGAACCCTTCCGGGAACAGAGGACGGATCGGACGGTCGATCAGGCGCGAGGTCAGGGTCTCTTTCTCGGAAGGACGGCCTTCGCGCTTGAAGAAACCGCCAGGGATCTTGCCCGCGGCGTAGGTCTTTTCCTGGTAGTGAACGGACAGGGGGAAGAAACCCTTGCCTGGATCGGCTTGCTTGGCACCGACCACGGTCACCAGCACGGTGACATCGTTATCGACGGTGACCAGCACGGCGCCGGATGCCTGGCGGGCGATGCGGCCCGTCTCGAGAGTAACGGTCGATTGACCGAACTGGAATGTCTTGATTACCGGGTTCACGGTTTCCTACCTTTTCAGTGGCTCTTGGGGGAACTGGTTCTTGCGAATTCTTGGGCAGAACGGGGAATCGGCCCCAGTGACCGTCCAGATAAAACTAGAGGTTGGGAGCCTGGCCTGCCGGGCGAAAATCGCTCGGCGAACCAGACTGCCAACCTCATAGACACGCATGACATGCTCATCGGACCCGGTGCAGGGCAGCGGGTCCGATGCATGCAACAGGCCATGCACACCACTGGCCGAGTCGCTATTAGCGACGCAGGCCCAGGCGACCGATCAGGGCGCTGTAACGGGTGGTGTCCTTGCCCTTCAGGTAGTCCAGCAGCTTACGACGCTGGTTGACCATGCGGATCAGACCACGACGGGAGTGGTGGTCCTTGCCGTTGGCCTTGAAGTGGCTTTGCAGCTTGTTGATGTTGACGGTCAGCAGGGCAACCTGCACTTCCGGGCTACCGGTATCGCCTTCTGCTTGCTTGTAGTCGGCAACGATTTGGGCTTTTTCTTCAACGCTGAGGGCCATCTGGCTTCTCCAATAAACGGATTCCGCGAACGGACTCCAATAGGCCAGGGACTTCGATCCCTGTATTCATAAGAGAGGTGTGACCATGCCTACTGACAGCCACCCTCTGATCCGACGGCACGGGCCTTCGCCCTTGCCGTCGGCTTCGATCATTCCGACCGAATCAGTCGACGCGGCGCGATGCGCCCGTCTTCGCTCACTTCACCGATACCGATGAAGCGGCCATTGTGATCTTGCACTCGAACCATGCCGAATTTCGGCGCTTCCGGCGCACGGACCGGCTGCCCATGCAGCCAGTAGAAACTACTGTGCTCGGACAGGCAGACCAGCGGCCAATCCTGCAGGCCACTGTCCGAAGGCATCAGGAAACGATCCAGCGCTTCGTTGCCACCTTCGGCATGCGCCTGTTCCAGCTCTTCCAGCGTCACCGTTTGCGCGAGCTCGAAAGGCCCGGCCTGGGTACGGCGCAGCTCGGCGACATAGGCGCCACAGCCGAGCACTTCACCAATATCCTCGACCAGCGTGCGAATATAGGTGCCTTTGCTGCAGCCTACCGACAGACGCGCACGAGTACCTTCGCATTCGAGTAATTCCAAGCGGCCAATAGTAACAGAACGCGCCTCGCGCTCCACTACCTCTCCTGCACGCGCAAGCTTGTACAACGGCTGACCGTCGCGCTTGAGCGCCGAGTACATCGGCGGTATCTGGCTGATTTGCCCACGAAAACCTGGCAGAACGGCTTCGATGTCCGAGCGACCGACGGTCACTTCACGAGACTGCAGGACTTCGCCTTCAGCATCGCCAGTGGTGGTGGTCTGGCCCATCTGCATGACCGTTTCGTAACCCTTGTCGGAATCGAGCAGGTATTGCGAGAACTTGGTCGCTTCGCCGAAGCACAGTGGCAGCACACCGGTGGCCAAGGGATCGAGGCTACCGGTATGACCTGCCTTTTCGGCGTTGAGCAACCAGCGAACCTTCTGCAGCGCGGCGTTGGAAGTGAACCCAAGCGGCTTGTCGAGCAGGATGATGCCGCTGACGTTGCGGCGAATGCGTTTGACCTGGGCCACCGCTTACTCCTCGGTGTCCGTCTTGTCGCCGGCCTGGTGCTGGCGGTCTTCGGCCACCGCACGCTCGATCAGCGCCGACAGGTGCGCACCGCGGCTAACGCTTTCGTCGTAATGGAAGTGCAGTTGCGGCACGCTGCGCAGTTGCATCACACGACCGAGGTGCAAACGCAGGAAGCTAGCCGCGCTGCTCAGAGCCTTGAGCGACTGCGGCACCGCGTCGGTGCCCTCGGAACCCATCACGGTGATGAAGACCTTGGCATGGCCCAGGTCACGGCTTACATCCACGGCAGTGATGGTCACCAGACCGACACGTGGATCCTTGACTTCACGGCGGATCAGCTCTGCCAGCTCGCGCTGCATCTGATCACCGATACGTTGGGTACGGCTGTATTCTTTTGCCATTCTTGCTACCTGTATCTAAAGCGGCAAACGCCCGGTCAGGCGTGAAGCCTGACCGGGCGCTACCTGCAGAGGCGTTACCGACCGCCTTGCGGCGGGGCTTCGCGGCCTCCATTGCCAGTGGCTCAGAGTGTACGAGCGACCTGGACCTTTTCGAAGACCTCGATCTTGTCGCCGACCTTGACGTCGTTGTAGCTCTTGACGCCAATACCGCACTCCATGCCCGAGCGGACTTCCGCGGCGTCGTCCTTGAAGCGACGCAGCGATTCCAGTTCGCCTTCGAAGATCACGACGTCCTCGCGCAGCACGCGGATCGGACGGTTGCGATACACGGTGCCTTCGATGACCATACAGCCAGCGATGGCGCCGAACTTCGGCGAGCGGAACACGTCGCGCACTTCGGCGATACCCAGGATGTTCTCGCGAACATCGCTGCCGAGCATGCCGGTCAGGGCTTTCTTGACGTCTTCGATGATGTCGTAGATCACGTTGTAGTAACGCATATCCAGACCTTCCTGCTCGACGATCTTGCGCGCGCCGGCATCGGCACGCACGTTGAAGCCGAACAGCACCGCGTTGGACGCCAGGGCCAGGTTGGCATCGCTCTCGGTGATACCACCGACGCCGCCGCCCACCACACGGACCTGCACTTCGTCGTTGCCCAGTCCGGCGAGCGAACCTTGCAGCGCCTCCAGGGAACCGCGCACATCGGTCTTGAGGACGATGTTGAGGGTCTTCTTCTCTTCCTGACCCATGGTCTCGAAGATGTTTTCCAGCTTGCCGGCATGGGCACGAGCCAGTTTGACTTCGCGATACTTGCCCTGACGGAACAGAGCAACTTCACGCGCCTTCTTCTCGTCGGCCACGACGCTCAGCTCGTCACCGGCTTCCGGCGTACCGTCCAGGCCGAGGATCTCGACCGGGATCGACGGGCCAGCTTCCTTCACAGGCTTGCCGTTCTCGTCCAGCATGGCACGCACGCGGCCATAGTTGGAACCGCAGAGGACCATGTCGCCCTGACGCAGGGTACCGTCCTGTACGAGGATGGTGGCAACCGGGCCACGGCCTTTGTCCAGACGGGACTCGACGACCACGCCACGGCCTGGGCCGGTCGGGGTTGCCTTGAGCTCGAGGATCTCGGCCTGCAGCAATACGGCTTCGAGCAGCTCGTCGACACCGGTACCCATCTTGGCCGAAACCTTGACGAACGGAGTATCTCCACCCCATTCCTCGGAGGTCACGCCTTCGACGGACAGCTCGTTGCGGATGCGATCGAGGTCGGCACCTGGCTTGTCGATCTTGTTCACCGCGACCACCAGGGGTACGCCAGCAGCCTTGGCATGCTGTACGGCCTCACGGGTCTGCGGCATCACGCCGTCGTCGGCCGCTACCACCAGGATGACGATGTCGGTCGCCTTGGCACCACGAGCACGCATGGCGGTAAACGCGGCGTGACCTGGGGTGTCGAGGAAGGTGACCATGCCACGATCGGTTTCGACGTGGTACGCACCGATGTGCTGGGTGATGCCGCCGGCTTCGCCCGCAGCGACCTTGGCACGACGGATGTAGTCGAGCAGCGAGGTCTTGCCGTGGTCGACGTGGCCCATGACGGTCACGACCGGCGCACGTCCTTCGGACTCGCCTTCGAACTTCAGCGATTCGGCCAGGGAATCTTCCAGGGCGGTATCGCTGACCAACTTGACCTTGTGGCCCAGTTCTTCAGCGATCAACTGCGCGGTCTCGCGATCGAGCACCTGGTTGATGGTGACTGGCGTGCCCAGCTTGAACATGAACTTGACCACTTCAGCGCCCTTGACGGACATCTGCTGCGCCAGCTCGGAAACCGTGATGGTCTCGCCGATGAACACTTCACGGATAACAGGGCCGGTCGGGCTCTGGAAACCGTGCTGGTTGCGTTTTTTCAGCTTGCCCTTGCCGCGGCCGCCACGACGGAAACCGTCGCTTTCTTCCTCGGTGGTGCGTGGCGCGGCGCGTGGAGTCGGCGCTTTTTCCTTCTCCTTGACCTTGACCTTCACCGACACGCGTGGCGTTTCGTTGCGGCGTTCGCCACGACGATCGTCATCACGGGCACGATGCTCGGTGCGACGCACGTCGTCTTTCTTGCGCTCGGCACCAGGCGCCGGCGCATCGACGGTACCAGGCTCATTGGCCGCTGCAGGTGCGGCGGCAGGAGCAGGTGCGGCGGTCGGAGCAACGGCCGGAGCCGACGGCGCTTCGCGTCGCGCATTATCCTCGGCACGCTGACGGTTTGCGGCTTCGGATTTCTCGCGGGTGGCGTTTTCAGCCGCGCGGCGCTCATCCGCCTCACGCTTCTGCTCAGCCTGGATTTCTTCCGGGCTGCGCTGCACGAATACTTTCTTCTTGCGTACTTCTACGCTGATGCTCTTGCTACCGGCGACACGCAGGGTGCTGGTGGTCTTGCGCTGCAAGGTAATCTTGCGCGGTTCTTCCACCTTGGTCTTGTGGCTGCTCTTCAAATGAGTCAGCAGGACCTGCTTCTCATTGTCAGTCACTACCTGACCGGCGTCGGTGTGCGGCAGACCTGCCTCACGCATCTGCTGCAGCAGGCGCTCTACCGGTGCTTCGACCTCTTGGGCCAGTTCTTTCACCGTGACTTGCGTCATGCACTTCTCTCCTCAGGCCGCGCCTAATTACTCGAACCAATGGGCTCGGGCGGCCATGATCAACTTGCCGGCACGCTCTTGGTCGATGCCGTCGATGTCGAGCAGATCGTCAATCGACTGCTCGGCCAGGTCTTCGCGGTTAACCACGCCGCGCACCGCCAGTTCCGCTGCCAGATCCTTGTCCATACCCTCGAGCGAGAGCAAGTCTTCGGCTGGATGTGCGTCTGCCAGTTTTTCCTCGGTAGCGATGGCCTTGGTCAACAAACGGTCCTTGGCACGAGCACGCAGCTCGTTGACGATATCCTCGTCGAAACCATCGATGTTGAGCATTTCCTCCAACGGTACGTAGGCAATTTCTTCCAGGCTGGTGAATCCTTCGTCGACCAGTACCTGTGCCAATTCCTCGTCGACTTCGAGCTCGTCGATGAAGTTGCGCAGGATGTCGCCGGTCTCGGCCTGCTGTTTAGCCTGGATGTCCTTCTCAGTCATCACGTTCAGGGTCCAGCCGCTAAGCTGGCTGGCCAGGCGAACGTTCTGACCGCCACGTCCGATGGCCTGGGCGAGGTTGTCCTCGGCCACTGCGATGTCCATGGCATGGGCATCTTCATCGACGATGATCGCCGCGACTTCAGCCGGCGACATGGCGTTGATGACGAATTGCGCCGGATTTTCATCCCAGAGGACGATATCCACGCGTTCGCCACCCAGTTCGCCGGATACGGCCTGGACGCGCGAACCACGCATGCCGATGCATGCGCCTTGTGGATCGATACGCTTGTCCTTGGAACGCACGGCGATCTTGGCACGCGATCCCGGGTCACGGGAGGCGGCCATTACCTCGATCAAGCCCTCGGCGATTTCCGGAACCTCGATGCGGAACAGTTCGATCAGCATCTGTGGCGCGGTACGCGACAGGATCAGCTGAGGACCGCGGTTCTCGGTACGGATTTCCTTGAGCAGCGCGCGCAAACGCACGCCGACGCGGAAAGTCTCGCGGGCAATGATGTCTTCACGTGCCAGCAAGGCTTCGGCATTGTTGCCCAGGTCGACGATGACGTTGTCGCGGGTAACCTTCTTGACGGTGCCGGAGATGATCTCGCCCACGCGTTCGCGGTATGCATCCACCACCTGGGCGCGTTCAGCCTCGCGGACCTTCTGCACGATGACCTGCTTGGCGGTCTGGGCGGCAATACGACCGAACTCGATGGACTCGATCTTCTCTTCGATCACATCGCCGATCTTGGCGTCGGGATGAGTTTCCCGAACCTTGGTCAGCCAGGTCTCGATCGCCGGATCGTCCAGATCGTCTTCTTCGACGACGGTCCACCGGCGGAAGGTCTCGTAGTTACCGGTGTGGCGATTGATTTCCACACGCAGGTCGACTTCGTCCTCGAAACGCTTCTTGGTGGCGGTAGCCAGGGCTACTTCCAGCGCTTCGAAAATGACGCCGGGCGGCACGCCCTTTTCGTTGGATACCGATTCAACAACCAGCAGTACTTCTTTGCTCATCGTACGCCTCGCCTTGCGCAAGCCATTTGGCCCGGATCATCTACCGGGCCAGGCACGTCTCAGTCAAAACTGGGAATAATATTGGCCTTGTCGATCGAGTCGATCGGCAACAGGAACTCGTGACTGTCCACTTGAACCACCACGTCCTGCTCCTCCACACCACGGAGAAGGCCCTGGAAGTTACGTCGACCTTCGAAGGGCGTACGCAGCTTGATCTTCACTTGTTCGCCGGCATGCGAGGCAAACTGTTCAAGGGTGAACAGTGGGCGATCCATGCCAGGAGAGGACACCTCGAGGGTATATTCGGAGCTGATCGGGTCTTCCACATCAAGGACACCGCTGGCCTGACGGCTGACCGCTTCGCAGTCGTCCACCAGGATTCCGCCTTCCTTGTCGATATAGATACGCAGTACCGAATGTTTGCCCTGGGAGATGAACTCGATCCCCCAGCATTGGTAGCCAAGACCCTCGACCACCGGGGCCAACAAGGCCTGCAACTGTTCTAGCTTGCTCGACACCTGAACCCCCTCGTGCATGCTGTGCAAATAAAAAATGGGCAAAGCGCCCATCATGAAACACCGTTGAATACCGGTGTCGAGAACTGTTCAGCTAAACAAAAAGCCCCTTGATAGGGGCTCCGCTGAAGCTGGTTGCGGGGGCTGGATTTGAACCAACGACCTTCGGGTTATGAGCCCGACGAGCTACCAAGCTGCTCCACCCCGCGTCTACGCTGGGGCGAAAGTATAAGACCGAACCCTCTGCAGGGTCAATCCGACCTCCACCTACAAGAAAGCCCGCTAAAGCGGGCTCTCTTGCTTCAATTGGTACCGAGAAGGGGACTCGAACCCCTACACCCTATGGGCACAACCACCTCAAGGTTGCGTGTCTACCAATTCCACCACCTCGGCAATACTACTTCTTGAAACCCGTTACTTCTGCTCTTCGGCTGGAGGAGGTACATCACCCGTTGCCGGAGTGACTTCGCTCTTCTGTTCCTGGAGCACCGGTACATCATCATTTACTGCCGGCTTCTGCTCTTTGACTTCCAACACCGCTGGATCTGGGAGACCTGCCTGAGTCAGCTCATGAGCTTTCTCTTTAGCAAAGTATCCTAACCCAAGAGCAGTTAAGAAGAAAGTGGCAGCAAGTATAGCAGTAATCTTACTCAGAAAGGTAGCAGAACCTTGGCTTCCGAACACAGTATTTGAAGCACCTGCGCCGAAAGATGCACCTGCTTCCGCACCTTTACCCTGTTGCAGCAACACCAGCACAACTAGCCCGATGGCGCCCAACAGATGAAAAACAACTACGACTGTTTCGAGCATTTGTTCAGTTTCCTGCGGCGCGACAAATTGCACCGAATTCGTCTGCGTTCAAGGACGCTCCACCAATGAGCCCCCCATCGATATCCGGCATGCCGAACAGCTCAGCCGCGTTGGTCGCCTTGACGCTGCCACCGTACAGAATCTGCACATTGGCGGCAACATCGGCATCCACTACCGCCAACTGGGCGCGGATGGCTGCATGCACATCCTGAGCCTGCTGAGGCGTGGCCGTAAGTCCTGTACCGATGGCCCATACAGGCTCATAGGCAATTACCGCATTGGCGAAAGCCGCAACACCGAACGCGTCGATGATACTGCTCAACTGACGCCCTACAACTTCAAGCGTCTTGCCAGCCTCGCGCTCTTCGAGGGTTTCACCTACGCAGAGCACCGGCTTCAAACCACTGGCTTGCGCGGCTGCGAACTTGCGATTGAGCACTTCGTCGCTTTCGCCGATGATCTGGCGACGCTCGGAGTGCCCTATCAGCACCAGCTTGCAACCCGCTTCAGCCAGCTGACTCGGTGCAACTTCACCGGTCAACGCACCCTGTTCGGGCTGTACAGCAGAATTCTGGGCTCCAACGGCGATCCCCTTGCCCTGCAGTCCATCAATCACTTGATTGAGGAACAGGACCGGCGGAAACACCGCGACCTCTACACCGCTCGACAAGGCAAGATTGCTCAAGCCCAGGGTCAGCTCAGCGACGCTGGCGCGGGTACCGTGCATCTTCCAGTTACCAGCTACCATAGGGCGACGCATGCTTTACCTCGTCGGTCAAAGTGGGCGCAGATCTTACCCAACCCGAACAAGCCTGGCAAGCGTCTTTCAGGCACAAACTTCAGTTACGAGTCTCGCCAGTGCCTCGGCATGGTCACGCACCTGGTTTTCGTCGTCACCTTCGACCATCACGCGCACCAATGGCTCGGTACCGGACTTGCGAAGCAACACCCGCCCACGCCCCGCCATAGCCTCTGTGACACTGGCGCTGGCCTCCTTGACCGCCGGATGCTCCAGAGGGTCGATACCAGTGCCGCCAAAGCGCACATTGATCAACACCTGAGGGCACTTGCGGATGCCCTGCCGCGCTTGCGCCAGGGTCTCGCCACGCCGTTTCAGCGCCATGAGCACCTGCAGGGCCGCGATGATGGCGTCGCCGGTGGTGGTATGGTTGCAGCATACGACATGACCGGAGTTTTCCCCGCCCAGCTGCCATTCACGCTCAAGCAGCTCAGCCATGACATAACGGTCGCCGACCTTGGCCCGGGTGAACGGAATATCGAGATCCTTGAGCGCCAGCTCCAGCCCCAGATTGCTCATCAGGGTACCGACCACGCCGCCCTGCAACTTGCCACGGTCGTGAAGATCACGGGCAATGATGAACAGGATTTCGTCACCGTCGATGATCGCGCCGGTATGGTCGACCATCAGCACCCGATCACCATCGCCATCGAAGGCGATACCAAGGTCCGCATGCCCCACCAGCACGGCGGCCTGCAGCGACTCGATGTGAGTCGACCCGCAACCTTCGTTGATGTTCAAGCCATCGGGCTGGGCGTGCAGCACGGTCACATCCGCGCCGAGCTCGCGGAATACGCTCGGGGCCACCTTGTAGGTCGCTCCGTGAGCGCAATCGACCACCAGCTTGAGGCCGGCGAAATCAGTGCTGCTCGGGACGCTGCTCTTGCAGAACTCGATGTAGCGACCCGCCGCATCGTTGATCCGCGACACTTTGCCCAGCTTTGCCGACTCGACCACTTGCATCGGCTGATCGAGCAGCTCTTCGATCATCAGTTCGATTTCATCCGGCAGTTTCGTGCCCTGCCCGGAGAAGAACTTGATACCGTTGTCGTCATGCGGGTTGTGCGAAGCACTGATGACGATTCCTGCCTCGGCATGGAAGGTCCGGGTCAGATAGGCGATGGCAGGCGTGGGCATCGGCCCCAGCAGCATCACATCGGCGCCGGCGGCCGAAAGGCCGGCTTCCAGGGCGGACTCGAACATGTAGCCCGAGATACGCGTGTCCTTGCCCACCAGCACGCGACATGCGCCGTGCTTGCGGAATGCCATCCCCGCGGCCCACCCCAACTTCAACATGAAATCAGGCGTGATCGGGTACTCGCCCACGCGACCACGGATACCGTCGGTACCAAAGTATTTTCTGCTCATAGGAACTCCAGGTTTCTTATTCGGCGCTTTGTACCGCAGCGATCATTCGCACTACATCAACGGTTTCCACGACATCGTGCACACGAAGAATACTTGCACCCTTGGTCATGGCAAGTGCCGCCAATGCCAGACCACCGTATAGCCGCTCTTCGACTGGACGCCCCAGCGTCAAGCCGATCATGCTCTTGCGCGAGACGCCTACCAACAGCGGGCGACCCAGGCTATGGAGCGCCTCCATGTGCTTGAACAGGCTCAGGTTGTGCGCCAAGGTCTTGGCGAAGCCGAATCCCGGATCGAGGATGATCCGCTGGGCATCGATGCCCGCTGCAGCACAGGCTGCCATCCGCTTTTCAAGATAGCGCGTAACATCGGCCGTCACATTCTCATAATGCGGATTGTCCTGCATATTGCCCGGCTCGCCACGCATGTGCATCAGGCATACCGGCAGACCGGTGTCCGCCGCGGCATCGAGCGCGCCATCGCGCTCCAGCCCTCGCACGTCGTTGATCAGGCCGGCACCAAGACGTGCGCTTTCGCGCATGACTGCGGGCGTGGAGGTATCGACGGAAATGATGACGTCCAGACGGCTGTTGATGACCTCGACCATCGGCGCTACTCGCTCGATCTCTTCGGTCACAGAGACCGCGGGAGCACCAGGCCGGGTCGATTCACCGCCGATGTCGATCAAGGTCGCTCCGGCAAGCACCATGGCTTCGGCATGACGCAGTGCCGCGTCACGCTGAGTGAAGCGGCCACCATCGGAGAAGGAATCGGGCGTGATATTGAGAATACCCATGACATGGGTACGCGATAAATCAAGAACCCGGTTGCCGCAAGGCAACCGGGTCGGGTACTGCTGTGAGGTCATAACTGGCCTTAGATTTGAGCCGCTGGACCGCCGATCGGCGACTCTGGACGATCACCCTGCGCTGCGGGAGTGCCCGACGCGCCGGAATCATTGTCCCAGTCACGAGGCTCGCGAGGGGTACGTCCCGACATGATATCGTCGATCTGATCCGCGTCGATGGTCTCGTATTTCATCAGCGCATCGGCCATGGCATCGAGCTTGTCGCGATTTTCCGTAAGGATCTGCTGGGCAGTGGCATAACAGTGATCGATGATGCTGCGCACTTCCAGGTCGATCAGCTTGGCGGTCTCTCCAGAGAGACTGGCATGCTGGGAACCCGCGCTGCGACCGAGGAACACCTCGCCCTCTTCCTCTGCGTACATCAACGGGCCAAGCTTCTCGGACAGGCCCCATTTGGTGACCATGTTGCGAGCGATCTGGCTGGCACGCATGATGTCGTTCGATGCGCCGGTTGTGACACCATCGAAGCCCAAGGTCATTTCTTCCGCGATACGGCCACCGTACAGCGAGCAGATCTGGCTGATCAGGGCGCGCTTGGACAGGCTGTAGCGATCTTCTTCCGGCAGGAACATGGTCACACCCAGGGCGCGTCCACGCGGGATGATCGATACCTTGTAGACCGGATCATGCTCGGGGACGACACGACCGACGATCGCATGGCCAGCCTCGTGATAGGCGGTGTTCCGCTTCTCTTTCTCGGACATGACCATGGTCTTGCGCTCCGCGCCCATCATGATCTTGTCCTTGGCCAGCTCGAACTCCTTCATCTCGACCACGCGCTTGCTGCCACGCGCCGCGAACAGGGACGCTTCGTTGACCAGGTTGGCCAGGTCGGCACCGGAGAAGCCAGGCGTACCACGAGCGATCACGGCAGCATTGACGTTATCGCCGATCGGAACCTTGCGCATGTGCACTTTGAGAATCTGCTCGCGCCCACGGATATCGGGCAGACCGACCACGACCTGACGGTCGAAGCGGCCCGGGCGGAGCAATGCGGGATCGAGCACGTCTGGACGGTTGGTCGCAGCGATGACGATGATGCCATCGTTCATCTCGAAACCGTCCATCTCGACCAGAAGCTGGTTGAGCGTCTGCTCGCGCTCGTCATGCCCGCCGCCCATGCCGGCACCGCGGTGACGACCGACAGCGTCGATCTCGTCGATGAAGATGATGCAAGGCGCATGCTTCTTCGCCTGCTCGAACATGTCACGTACCCGGCTGGCGCCCACGCCGACGAACATTTCGACGAAGTCGGAACCGGAAATGGTGAAGAACGGTACCTTGGCCTCGCCGGCGATGGCCTTGGCCAGCAACGTCTTGCCGGTACCGGGCGGGCCGACCATCAGCACGCCGCGAGGAATGCGACCGCCCAGGCGCTGGAACTTGCCCGGATCACGCAGGAACTCGACCAGCTCGCCTACCTCTTCCTTGGCCTCGTCGCAGCCCGCGACGTCAGCCAACGTAGTTTTGACCTGGTCCTCTGACAACAGGCGCGCTTTGCTCTTGCCGAAGCTCATCGGGCCGCCCTTGCCGCCTGCCCCACCCTGCATCTGACGCATGAAGAACATGAAGACGGCGATGATCACCAGGATCGGGAAGCTGGCGACCAGCAACTGGGTCCAGATGCTCTGCTGCTCGGGCTGCTTGCCCTCGACGACGACGTTGTTGTTCACCAGATCGCCGATAAGGCCATTGTCGGCGATGGCAGGACGGATGGTCTTGAAGTTGTCGCCATCGCTGCGCTTGCCGGTAATGACCGCGCCGTCGACAGACACTCGCTCGACCTTCCCTTCCTTGACTTGTTGGATAAAGTCGGAATAGTTGAGGGTCTGCGGCTCGTTCGGGCTGGAGAAGTTGTTCATCACCGTCACCAGGACGGCAGCGATGATCAACCACAGGATCAGATTCTTTGCCATATCGTTCAATTAGCTACCCTCTGAGGACGGCGCACGACGCACCCGTGCCTCGCATGATATTCACCGGCCTAACTTACTACATTACCCACGGGTTCGCAGGTGCCGTCTGTAACCCTTTGTGAACCTAGACTACACGATGTTCGCTCGGGCCAGGCAAGACACCTGATTGGAAATAACTATCGCGTTAGCCGATGTCGTCGTTTCGTTACCTTACGCGCCGCGATAACCCCTTGCCAGCAAGTATTGCTCGCGAGAGCGGTCACGCGAGGAATCAGGTTTGATCATCTGCACCTTGTCGAACTTCAGGCGCGTATCCTTCAGATAAACATCGAAGCCTTCGCCTTGGAAAATCTTGATCAGGAAATCACCACCCGGCTTGAGCACCCGCATCGCCAGATCGAGCGCCAATTCGCACAAGAACATGGCCTTGGGGATATCTACCGCGGGCGTACCACTCATGTTGGGGGCCATATCGGAAATCACAAGGTCCACATGCGTATTGCCGACAGCCTCGAGAATCTGCGCCAGGACTTCGTCCTGAGTGAAATCCCCCTGGATGAAGGTGACATCCGGGATGCTGTCCATTTCCAGAATATCCGATGCGATCAGGCGACCTTGGCCTCCGATCAAGCGACTGGTCACCTGCGACCAGCCCCCAGGCGCGGCGCCCAGGTCGACCACGCTCATGCCTGGGCGAATGATTCGGTACTTTTCCTGGATCTCGAGCAACTTATAGCTTGCACGAGAGCGATAACCATCCTTTTGCGCCTTCTTGACGTAAGGATCGTTGAAATGTTCTTTCAGCCAACCAAGGCTTGTCTTGGAACGCGCCATTGGGCACCTCGATGATGAGAGATCGTGATTGACTGGGCGGAGCCACGAGCCCTCGGGTAAAATAGCCGCCAATTTTACAGAATCAGACGAAAGGGTCAGATTATGCCGCTCAATAACGAGCAGAAGAAGCAATACAAATCCATTGGCCATGACCTGAAACCGGTCTTGATCGTTGCTGGCAACGGCGTCAACGAAGGTGTGGTCGCCGAGCTCGAACGTGCCTTGAGCGATCATGAGCTGATCAAGGTGGAGATACGCTCGGAAGATCGAGAGGAGCGTGCCGCCGCCATAACCGCGCTGTGCAAGGCCGGACGCGCCGAACTGGTACAGACCATCGGCAAGAAAGCGCTGATCTATCGCAAGAACCCACAACCGAACAAGCAGCTGTCCAACGTTCACCGATACAAGTGACGAGACAGGTCAGTGGCGCGATCGACGCGCCCTGACCGGGACCGGCTGGGCCACCAGCACGATGCCGGAAAAGCCCAGTATCAGGAAACAGAACATCTGCCAACGCTCTCCCACGGATATACCGTAGCGTAGCGTGTAGTAGCCGAGGCAGGCGGCAAATCCCAGGAGCAGCATCTGCCCCCTGAATTGCCGCCACCAGGCCGACAGGCCATCCACTCTTGCCAGCACCGCCAGTTGCGTCATCAGACCGAGCAGGGCCACGCCGATCAACCAGCGATCGATCTGCGCGGCGATGTCCTGCACCAACAGTGGCGCCAGGCCGCTGACCTTGAGCGCGGGCACCAGCCCCACGTGAAAGACCCACAGGCCCCCGACCCAGAATACCTGGGCCAGCTGCCAGAGGATCCCCTCGAGGGATGGCGCCCGCAGGCGCTTGTCAGACGTGCTTGACTTCGACAATCTCGTACTCGACTACACCGGCAGGGGTCTTGATGACCACTACGTCGCCCTCTTCCTTGCCAATGATGGCACGGGCAATAGGCGCGCCCACCGATAGCTTGCCCCGCTTGATATCGGCTTCGTCTTCGCCAACGATCTGGTAGCTCACCGATTCGTCGGTTTCCACGTTCGCCAGCTCGACGGTCGTACCGAATATGACCTTGCCGGTATGCGCGATAGTGGTGACGTCGATCACCACCGCGTTCTGCAGGCGGCCTTCGATGTCACGAATACGCGCCTCGACCATGCCCTGCTGCTCGCGCGCGGCGTGGTACTCGGCGTTTTCCTTCAGGTCGCCCAGCTCCCGCGCCTCGCCGATATCCTGGCTCAGCTTGGGACGCACGACCTTGGTCAGGTGAGTCAGTTCTTCTTCCAGGGCGCGAGCACCCTGGACGGTCATTGGGTATTTGTTCATGCCTTGAGTCCTGCATGCAGATCCTGCAAGCGACGGACGGTCTTTTCAGGACCGAATTTCAACGCTTCGCAGATGGCTTCACCTGCCGCAATGGTCGTCGTGCAGTAGATCTTGTGCTGCAGCGCATTGCGACGAATCGAGTACGAGTCGGCGATCGACTGGCGACCTTCGGTGGTGTTGATGATCAGCGACACTTCGTCGTTCTTGATCATGTCGACCACGTGCGGACGACCTTCGGTCACTTTGTTCACTCGACGCACTTTCAGGCCTGCCGCTTCGATGATCTTGGCGGTACCGGCAGTGGCGACGACTTCGAAGCCCAGGGCGATCAGGTCGCGAGCGACGCCAGCCACTTGCGGCTTGTCATCGTCGCGCACGCTGATGAAGGCGGTGCCGCCGGTCGGAAGCACTTCGCTGGCACCCATCTGCGCCTTGGCGAAGGCTTCGCCGAAGCTGTCGCCCACACCCATGACTTCACCGGTGGACTTCATCTCTGGGCCGAGGATCGGGTCGACGCCTGGGAACTTGGCGAACGGGAAGACCGCCTCCTTGACGCTGTAGAAGTTCGGGATGATTTCCTTGGTGAAGCCCAGCTCCTTGAGACTCTTGCCGGCCATGACACGGGCCGCGATCATGGCCAGGGAAGTGCCGATGCACTTGGACACGAATGGCACGGTACGCGAAGCACGCGGATTGACTTCGATCACGTAGATCTTGTCGCCCTGCAGGGCCAGCTGCACGTTCATCAGGCCGACCACACCCAGCTCCAGGGCCATCTTGCGTACCTGTTCGCGGACTTCGTCCTGAACATGGACAGGCAGCGAGTAAGGCGGCAACGAGCACGCCGAGTCGCCGGAGTGAACCCCAGCCTGCTCGATGTGCTGCATGATCGCGCCGATGACCACGTCGGTCCCGTCGCACACCGCATCCACGTCCATCTCGATGGCGCAGTTGAGGAAGTGGTCGAGCAGCACAGGGCTGTCGTTGGAAACCTGTACAGCTTCACGCAGGTAGCGCTTGAGCTCGTCCAGTTCGTAGACGATTTCCATGGCGCGGCCACCCAGAACATAGGATGGACGCACGACCAGCGGATAACCGATATGGCCGGCAGCGCGGATCGCCTCGTCTTCGCTGCGCACGGTAGCGTTTGGCGGCTGCAGCAGGTTAAGGCGCTGCACCATCTGCTGGAAGCGCTCACGGTCTTCGGCACGGTCGATGGCGTCTGGGCTGGTGCCGATGATCGGCACGCCCGCTTCTTCCAAGGCACGAGCCAGCTTCAGCGGCGTCTGGCCGCCGTATTGGACGATCACGCCTTTCGGCTTCTCGACACGCACCACTTCCAGCACGTCTTCCAGCGTCAGCGGCTCGAAGTACAGGCGGTCGGAAGTGTCGTAGTCGGTGGAGACGGTCTCCGGGTTGCAGTTGACCATGATGGTCTCGTAACCGTCATCGCGCAGGGCCAGGGCCGCATGCACGCAGCAATAGTCGAACTCGATGCCTTGACCGATACGGTTCGGGCCACCGCCCAGGATCATGATCTTGTCGCGGGTCGACGGGTTGGCCTCGCACTCTTCCTCATAGGTCGAGTACAGGTAGGCGGTGTCGGTGGCGAACTCGGCGGCACAGGTATCGACACGCTTGTAGACCGGGAAGATCTCCAGCTTGTGGCGATGACGACGCAGGTTCTTGTCGGTGATGCCGAGCAGCTTGGCCAGGCGCTGGTCAGAGAAGCCCTTGCGCTTGAGGCGGAACATCAGCGCTTTGTCGATATCGGCCAGGCCGAGGGTCTTGACCTTCTCTTCGTCCTTGATCAGGTCTTCCATCTGCACCAGGAACCAGCGGTCGATCATGGTCAGGTTGAAGATTTCGTCGACGCTCATGCCCGAACGCATCGCGTCGGCCACGTACCAGATACGCTCGGCGCCCGGCACGGTCAGTTCGCGCTTGAGGATGCCGGCCGCTTCAGGGCTGGCCAGGTCGACTTTCTCGTCCAGACCGCAGACGCCGACTTCCAGGCCACGCAGGGCTTTCTGCAAGGACTCCTGGAAGGTCCGGCCAATGGCCATGACTTCGCCCACGGATTTCATCTGGGTGGTCAGACGGGCATCGGCTTTCGGGAATTTCTCGAAGGCGAAGCGCGGCAACTTGGTGACGACGTAGTCGATCGACGGCTCGAAGGAAGCCGGGGTTCGGCCGCCGGTGATGTCGTTCTGCAGCTCGTCCAGGGTGTAGCCGACCGCCAGCTTGGCGGCGATCTTGGCGATCGGGAAGCCGGTAGCCTTGGAAGCCAGTGCCGAGGAGCGCGAAACACGCGGGTTCATCTCGATCACGACCATGCGGCCGGTGTCCGGGCAGATACCGAACTGGACGTTGGAGCCGCCGGTTTCGACGCCGATCTCACGCAGCACCGCCAGGGAGGCGTTGCGCATGATCTGGTATTCCTTGTCGGTCAGGGTCTGCGCCGGCGCGACAGTGATCGAGTCGCCGGTGTGCACACCCATCGGATCGAAGTTCTCGATCGAGCAGACGATGATGCAGTTGTCCTTCTTGTCGCGGACCACCTCCATCTCGTATTCCTTCCAGCCGATCAGCGATTCGTCGATCAGCAGCTCCTTGGTCGGCGACAGGTCGAGACCGCGGGCGCAGATTTCTTCGAATTCTTCACGGTTGTAGGCGATACCGCCGCCGGTGCCGCCCATCGTGAAGGACGGACGGATGATGCACGGGAAGCCCAGGCGCTCGAGCACCGCGCTGGCCTCGTCCATGCTGTGGGCGATGCCGGAACGCGGACATTCCAGGCCGATGGCCTTCATGGCCTTGTCGAAGCGCGAGCGGTCTTCGGCCTTGTCGATGGTGTCGGCATTGGCGCCGATCATTTCTACGCCGAACTTCTCCAGCACGCCGTGACGCTCGAGGTCGAGCGCGCAGTTCAGGGCGGTCTGGCCACCCATGGTCGGCAACAGCGCGTCAGGACGCTCTTTCTCGATGATCTTGGCAACCGTCTGCCACTTGATCGGCTCGATGTAGGTCGCGTCGGCCATCGCCGGGTCGGTCATGATGGTGGCCGGGTTGGAGTTCACCAGGATGACGCGGAAACCTTCCTCGCGCAGGGCCTTGCAGGCCTGGGCGCCGGAGTAGTCGAATTCGCAGGCCTGGCCGATCACGATCGGGCCGGCACCGAGAATCAGGATGCTTTTTATGTCTGTACGTTTTGGCATGGGTTGTCACTCAAATCCGCAGGTCAGTCGGCAAGCCGTCTTGAACATTCTTGATCAGGCGCATCCGGACGCGGGCGTGGCCGGTCCGGGGCCTTGTCGCAGGATGCTCAGCGGCGCTTGGCCATGGCATCGATGAAACGATCGAACAGTGGCGCGACGTCAGTCGGGCCTGGGCTCGCTTCAGGGTGGCCCTGGAAGCTGAACGCGCTCTTGTCGGTCAGCTCGATACCCTGCAGGGTACCGTCGAACAGCGACTTGTGGATGGCGCGGACATTGCCTGGCAGGGTGGCTTCATCCACGGCGAAACCGTGGTTCTGGCTGGTGATCATGACCACGCCGGAGTCCAGGTCCTGGACCGGGTGGTTGGCGCCGTGGTGGCCGTGGCCCATCTTGACGGTCTTGGCGCCAGCGGCCAGGGCCAGCAACTGATGACCCAGGCAGATACCGAATACCGGAATCTCGGTCTCGAGAATGTCCTTGATCGCCTGGATCGCGTAGTCGCAAGGCTCGGGGTCGCCTGGGCCGTTGGACAGGAACACACCGTCGGGATTGAGCGCGAGCACTTCGCTGGCAGGTGTCTGTGCAGGCACGACGGTCAGGCGGCAGCCGCGAGCGACCAGCATACGCAGAATGTTCAGCTTGACGCCGTAGTCGAAGGCGACCACGTGATAAGGCAGGTCGGCGGCTTCCACGGTGGCGTGGCTGTCCGTAGGGAGGCTCCAGACGCTGGAGCGCCATTCGTAGCGCTCCTTGGTGCTGACGACCTTGGCCAGATCCATGCCCTTGAGGCCTGGGAAAGCGCGAGCTGCCGCAATCGCCGCCTCCTCGGTGATGCCGTCGCCGGCCAGGATGCAGCCATTCTGCGCGCCCTTCTCACGCAGGATGCGCGTCAGGCGGCGGGTGTCGATCCCGGCGATCGCCACGACGTTGTTGGCCTTGAGGTAGTCAGACAGCGATTGGGTGTTGCGCCAGTTGCTCGCCACCAGCGGCAGGTCGCGGATCACCAGGCCGGCCGACCAGACGCGATCGGACTCGGCGTCTTCGGCGGTGGTGCCGGTATTGCCGATATGAGGATAGGTCAGGGTAACGATTTGCTGGGCGTAGGAAGGGTCTGTGAGAATTTCCTGGTAGCCGGTCATTGCGGTGTTGAACACCACCTCACCAACGGTCTGACCGTCGGCTCCGATGGCTTCACCGCGAAAAATGCTGCCATCGGCAAGGGCGAGTATGGCTGGCTTAGTCAAGAAGACCTCCCGTAAATCAAGCCTGAAGGGGCGATCGCAGGTTGCAAAAAAGCGGAATGACGTATGAGACGTCACCCCGCTTTTATATGCTGAATTATCTGCGCGCTTTTAGTGGACACACTAAAGCTGTAGCTTACAGGAAAGACCATTTTTGGTCTACCACACATGTGCCCTTGAACCACAGAATTGCGACAATCTCTTGGGGTAACCGCCATTTTGCCAGAATCGGCCGTCTTTGACCCGATTCAACGAGGCAGGCCGCTCCTGAGACCTGCCTGCCTTGCCCCTCGTCAATGCAGATCAAGCACATCCTGCATGTCGTAAAGACCAGGCTCGCGCCCATCCAGCCACAGCGCCGCGCGTACCGCACCCTTGGCAAAGGTCATGCGACTCGAGGCCTTGTGGGTGATTTCGACGCGCTCGCCTTCAGCGGCGAACAGGACAGTATGGTCACCTACCACATCGCCGGCGCGCACGGTCGCGAAGCCGATGGTCTGACGGTCGCGAGCACCGGTCTGACCCTCGCGGCCGTACACGGCCACTTCCTTGAGATCGCGCCCCAATGCCTGGGCCACGACTTCACCCATGCGCAACGCCGTCCCCGAAGGCGCATCCACCTTGTGCCGGTGATGAGCCTCGAGGATCTCGATGTCCACTTCGTCACCCAGCACGCGAGCAGCAGTGTCCAGCAACTTGAGACACAGATTGACGCCAACGCTGAAGTTGGCGGCGAAGACAATCGGGATCTCCTTGCCCGCCTCGACCAACTGCTGCTTTTCCTCGGGACTGAAGCCGGTCGTGCCGATGACCATCGCCTTGCCCGTCTTGCGGCAGAAGTTCAGGTTCTTGAGGGTCGTGCTCGGATGCGTGAAATCGATCAGCACATCGAACTCGTCCGCCACCCTGGCCAGGTCGCCGGTCAGTGGCACGCCAATGCGCCCCAGTGCTGCCAACTCACCCGCATCGGCACCCACCAGGGTGCTGTCGGGCCGATGGATGGCCGCCGTCAGGCCGGCATCCGGAGTACGGTGCACAGCCTCGATCAGCGCCTTGCCCATCCGGCCAGCCGCGCCCATTACCGCGATACGTCGCATACCTTTCACCTTACAAATCGCCGAAGAAGCGCTTCATGCCTTCGAACCAGCCACTGGCCTTGGGCGAGTGGGAGCTGTCGTTTTCCAAGGAATCACGAAACTCTTCGAGCAGCTCGCGCTGACGACGACTGAGGTTGACCGGGGTTTCCACGGCTACGCGACACAACAGGTCGCCTGCCCCGCCACCGCGCACGGGCGCAACGCCCTTGCCGCGAAGACGGAACTGCTTGCCGGTCTGAGTCCCCTCGGGAATCTTCAGCTTGACCCGGCCGTCCAGGGTCGGCACCTCCAGCTCGCCACCCAGGGCAGCATCGGTGTAGCTGATCGGCACTTCGCAGTACAAGTGCTTGCCATCACGCTGGAAGATCGGGTGCTCGCGCACATTGATGACCACATAGAGGTCACCGGTAGGACCGCCCTGGGCCCCGGCTTCGCCTTCGCCGGACAGACGAATGCGATCGCCTGTATCGACCCCCGGCGGCACCTTGACCGACAGCGTCTTGTACTCTTCGACACGGCCTTCGCCGTGGCAGGAGTCACACGGGTCGGTGATGATCTTGCCCTGGCCATGACAGCGCGGGCAGGTCTGCTGCACCGAGAAGAAGCCTTGCTGCATGCGCACCTGGCCGATACCACCACAGGTTGGGCAGGTCGACGGCGTGGAGCCTTTCTTGGCGCCCGAACCGTCGCACGGCTTGCAGTTGACCAGCGTCGGCACACGGATGTTGACGGTGGTACCGCGCACGGCTTCTTCCAGGTTCAGCTCCAGCGTGTAGCGCAGGTCACTACCGCGCTGGACACCGCCACGCGCGCCGCCGCGACCGCCGCCTTGACCGAAGAAGTCACTGAAGACATCACCGAAGATATCGGAGAAGTTCGCACCACCGAAACCGGCACCGCCGCCACCCATGCTTGGGTCGACGCCGGCATGCCCGTACTGGTCGTACGCCGCGCGCTTGCTGGCATCGGAAAGCACTTCATAGGCCTCGTTGGCCTCCTTGAAATGCTCTTCCGACTCCTTGTCGCCCGGATTGCGGTCCGGGTGATACTTCATCGCCAGGCGGCGATAAGCCTTTTTGAGATCTCCTTCACTGGCGCCGCGCTCGACACCCAGGACCTCATAATAATCACGCTTTGCCATAGGTCATTTGCACTCTTGAGGGCGTTCGGCAACCTCTGCGCCATTGCGCCGTGCCGACAACACCTGCCGCCTCACTCGAAAAAGAGCCCTGACAGATGCTGTAAAAATTCGCGTATTCCAGACACACCAACGCGGGAGCAAGCCCCCGCGCGGCGACATCCTACCAGTCACTGCCAAACGGCAGTCAACCGGCCGACAACTTGCAGCGATTACTGCTTGTTGTTGTCTTTGACTTCTTCGAACTCGGCATCGACGACGTCGTCATGCTTGGCTTCGGGTTCAGCCTGCTGCGCACCGGCCTGAGGCTGCTCGCCCTGCTCGGCGTACATTTTCTGCGCGACCGGGGCGGAGACCTTGGACAGTTCCTCGACCTTGGCGTCGATGGCTGCCTTGTCGTCACCCTTGATTGCAGCTTCCAGGGCAACCACGGCAGCTTCGATGGCGGTCTTCTCGTCGGCGGTCACCTTGTCACCGGCATCGGCGACCATCTTGCGCGTCGAGTGGACCAGCGCGTCGCCCTGGTTACGGGCAGCGGCCAGCTCTTCGAACTTGCGGTCTTCCTCGGCATTGGCCTCGGCATCACGCACCATGCGCTCGATTTCCTCGTCGGACAGACCGGAGTTGGCCTTGATCACGATCGACTGGGTCTTGCCAGTGGCCTTGTCCTTCGCACCGACGTGCAGGATACCGTTGGCATCGATGTCGAAGGTCACTTCGATCTGCGGAACGCCGCGCGGCGCAGGTGGAATGTCGGCCAGGTCGAACTTGCCCAGCGACTTGTTCTGGCCTGCCTGTTTGCGCTCACCCTGGAGCACGTGAATGGTCACGGCGCCCTGGTTGTCGTCAGCCGTCGAGAACACCTGCGACTTCTTGGTCGGGATGGTGGTGTTCTTCTCGATCAGCGGGGTCATCACGCCGCCCATGGTCTCGATACCCAGGGTCAGCGGGCTGACGTCCAGCAGCAGGACGTCCTTGACGTCACCGGCCAGTACCGCGCCCTGGATGGCAGCACCCATGGCAACCGCTTCATCCGGGTTGACGTCCTTGCGCGCTTCCTTGCCGAAGAAGTCGGTAACGGTCTTCTGCACCAGCGGCATGCGGGTCTGGCCACCGACCAGGATTACGTCGTTGATCTTGCTGACGTCGATACCGGCGTCTTTCATGGCGATGCGGCAAGGTTCGATGGTGCGCTGAACCAGGTCTTCCACCAGCGATTCCAGCTTGGCGCGGGAGATCTTGACGTTCAGGTGCTTCGGACCGGTGGCATCGGCCGTGATGTACGGCAGGTTGACATCGGTCTGCTGGCTGGAGGACAGCTCGATCTTGGCCTTCTCGGCGGCTTCCTTCAGGCGCTGCATGGCCAGCGGGTCGCCCTTGAGGTTCATGCCGCTTTCTTTCTTGAATTCGTCGACGAGGTAGTCGATCAGACGAATGTCGAAGTCTTCACCGCCGAGGAAGGTGTCACCGTTGGTGGCCAGTACTTCGAACTGGTGCTCGCCATCGACTTCGGCGATCTCGATGACCGAGACGTCGAAGGTACCGCCACCCAGGTCATAGACGATCACGGTGTGGTCGCCCTTGGCCTTGTCCATGCCATAGGCCAGTGCGGCAGCGGTAGGCTCGTTGATGATGCGCTTGACGTCCAGGCCCGCGATGCGACCGGCATCCTTGGTGGCCTGACGCTGGCTGTCGTTGAAGTAGGCCGGAACGGTGATGACCGCTTCGGTGACCGACTCGCCGAGGTAGTCTTCGGCGGTCTTTTTCATCTTCTTCAGGATTTCAGCGGAAATCTGGGGAGGCGCCATCTTCTGGCCATTCACTTCTACCCAGGCATCGTTGTTGTCAGCCTTGACGATCTTGTACGGGACCATCTGGATGTCTTTCTGCACGACGTCTTCGTCAAAGCGACGACCGATCAGACGCTTTACCGCGTACAGGGTGTTGTGCGGGTTGGTCACCGCCTGACGCTTGGCGGACTGGCCGACCAGGATTTCGCCGTCGTTGGCGTACGCGATGATCGACGGCGTGGTGCGCGCGCCTTCAGCGTTCTCGATGACCTTGACGTTGCCGTTTTCCAGAATGGAGACGCAGGAGTTGGTGGTCCCCAGGTCGATACCGATGATTTTGCCCATGTTAACTCTCCCGAAACTTGAATTGGTTTGCAGCGACTACTTTGGTCAACTGCAGCAAAACTTGGATGCTTGACACCTAAATGGGGATGCCCGGAAGGATTTCAAGCCTTTTCGTCGATCGATGGTTGGGAAGCTGCCGGCGTCTTGCTGACCACGACCATCGCCGGGCGCAGCAGGCGACCATTGAGCAGGTAGCCCTTCTGGAACACCTTGAGCACGCTGTTCGGCTCGACTTCGGCGCTTTCCTGCATGGCCATGGCCTGGTGATGCTCGGCGTTGAACGGCTCGCCGTGCGGGTCGATGGCTTCGAGGTTGTAGCGCTTGAGCGTGTCGTGGAACATTTTCAAGGTCAGCTCGATGCCTTCGCGCATCGGCTTGATCTTCTCGTCTTCGGCATCCGACAGTTCGAGGCCACGCTCGAGGCTGTCGATGACCGGCAGCAGGTCGCCCGCGAATTTCTCGAGGGCGAACTTGTGCGCCTTCTCGACATCCTGCTCGGCGCGACGGCGCACGTTCTGCAGGTCAGCGGCGGTACGCAGGGATTGATCCTGGGCGGCGGCCAACTGCTCTTCGAGCACCTGCACGCGGGCGCCGAGATCCTGCGCACCTGCCTCTTCGGCGTTCAGATTCTGTTCGTCCAGCTGTTCGTCAGCCATGGGTCTCTCCTCTGCGATATCGGGTATGCGAGCCATGCTCGCTTCGTCTGCGGGCTATATGGGGGCTTAAAAACGAGCTTCAAGGGGCGGACCGCTTACCTGGACGCGGATCATTCTACGAAGGGGCATTGTCAGGCAAATCAAAAACACTGTATAAATAACCAGACCTGTCCTTTTGGGGAGCCGCCTCCATGCTGGTGCACCTGTCCGTTCACAATTACGCCATCGTCGAACACCTCGACCTCGAGCTGTCGCGCGGGATGAGCGTTATCACCGGCGAAACCGGCGCCGGTAAATCGATCATGCTCGACGCCCTGGGCCTGGCCCTGGGCGATCGCGCCGACAGCGGCGTGGTGCGCCCTGGCGCGGACAAGGCAGATATCCTGGCCACCTTCGACCTGATCGACATCCCCGAGGCGAGTGCCTGGCTGGGCGAGCGCGACCTGGAGCATGATGGCCTGTGCATCCTGCGCCGAGTGATCACTGCCGAGGGCCGCAGCCGCGGCTACATCAATGGCACGCCCTGCCCGCTCGGCGACCTCAAGGCCCTGGGCGAGCTGCTGATCGACATTCACAGCCAGCATGAGCATCAGTCGCTGCTCAAGACCGATACCCATCGTCGACTGGTGGACGAATACGCCGGCGCCAGCGACCTGGCGCGCCAGGTCCAACTGGCGGCCCAGCGCTGGCGGCAGACCCGCCAGGAACTCGAGCGACTGTCCAACTCGGGTGACGAACAGCGCGCGCGTCACCAGCTGCTCAGCTATCAGCTGGAAGAGCTCGACAACCTGGCGCTGGGCGAGTCCGAGCTGGCGCAACTGGAGCAGGAGCACAAAAGCCTGACCAACGCCGAAGCCTTGTTCGGCATCTGTCGCCAGGTCATCGATCAATGCAGCGAAAGCGACTCGGGCAACGTGCTCAGCGCGCTGACGGCCAGCCTCAACCGCCTTTCCGCCGTGAGCAACGCACCCAGCGCACTGGGCGAAGCCGCCAACATGATTGCCAGCGCGCAGATCCAGGTAGAAGAAGCGGTAGGCGAACTCAATCGCTTCCTCGATAACTTCGACGCCGACCCCATGCGCCTGCAGACCCTGGAAGAACGGCTCGACACCATCTACACCCTGGCGCGCAAACACCGCGTGCACCCCACCGAGCTGCCCCACCTTCAGCAGCACCTGATGGAAGAGCTCGAAGGCCTGAACGCCAGTGACGAATCGATCGAGAGACTCGGCGAAGAGCTTGCCGCCTACGCCAAGCATTATCAGGAAAGGGCTTGCGAGCTGAGCGCTCTGCGCCAACAGGCGGCCAAGCAACTGGCCGTCGCCGTGGAGCAGGAAATCCAGCGCCTGGGCATGCCGGGCGGACGCTTCAGTATCGAGCTGACCCCCAACAATGCCGGCGAATTGTCGCCTCACGGTCTCGAGGTCGTCGAACTGCTGGTCAGCGCCAACCCGGGTCAACCGATGAAGGCCCTGGCCAAGGTCGCTTCCGGGGGCGAGCTGTCGCGTATCAGCCTGGCCATCCAGGTCATCACCGCGCAGACGTCGCGCATCCCCACGCTCGTGTTCGATGAAGTGGACGTAGGGATCGGCGGCCCGACAGCCGAGATCGTCGGCCAACTCCTGCGCCGCCTGGGCGAGCGCGGCCAGGTACTGACCGTTACTCACCTGCCGCAGGTCGCGGCCCAGGGCCATCATCACCTGTTCGTGCACAAGGTCCGCAGCAGCGATACCACGCAGACGGCCGTGGCCACGCTTGGCAAGCGCGAGCGGGTCGAGGAAGTCGCGCGCATGCTGGGCGGCATCGACCTGACCAAGGAATCCCTGGCACATGCGCGCAAGATGGTGGTCACAGGCAAGGCCTGATCACCCGCTCGTAACGCAAGAAGGCGGCCCTGAGGCTAATGCTTGTCAGTTAAGGCCAGTGGGGCTGAAGGCCAGTGGGGCTGCTTCGCACCCCTTCGCGGGCAAGCCCGCTCCCACAAGTTGAGCGCTGAACTCAGGAAGTGCACACTTCTTGTGGGAGCGGGCTTGCCC
>NZ_JAAMQM010000029.1 GCF_013523055.1 Pseudomonas capeferrum
CCAGGTATCAGGTGGTGAGCGGGCTTGTCCCGCGAGAGGCCATGAGCTTCAAGGAGATTTCAGAAACTGAAAGATGAGCCTCAGCATTGATACGGAACCCGCCCTGCCGCCTGCACATTATTCTCCCGCTGGCTCCAGGTAATGCACTAAGCCTGGTTTCCCCCACTGTCATGACGGAACCACCGAAAGCCTCTTGCAATTCACTCCCCCGCAGGCTCGCTGTTCAACTGCGCATCCCCCGGGCGACCCAGCACGCAGGAGGTCCCACCGGGGGTATACATCATCGCCACGCAACGGTTGCACGCCGTACAGATCGATTGGCGGCTCGCTCCGCTGGCCAGCTTGTTCACGTAATCGGACTCGGCAATCAGCACACGTCCCATGGCCACCAGTTCGAAGCCCTCGGCCATTACCTGCTCGATGCTCGCCAGGCTCTTGGCACCTCCCAGGTACGCCAGCGGCATCTTCACCGCCGCGCGCACCTTGCGCGCATGCTCGAGCAGGTACAGCTCGCGGAACTCCACGACCGGGTCCATGCGCCGTTGCAGCGCCATCGCCAGGGCGATCAGTGGATTCTTCTGTTGCACGCGGTTCTCCTTGGGGAACGACGAGCCGAACATGGTAGTGATCGACTCGGCGTTCATCCCGGCGCTGAGCACCAGCAGGTGAGCGCCCTCCTGCTCCAGCATCCGGGCGATCCGCGCGCCGTCCTCGGCGCTGTTACCCGCGCGTACCCCTTCGGTGATGCTGTACTTGCAGATCACCGCCATGTCCTGGCCCACCGCGTCGAGCACGGCGCGCAATACTCGCCGGGGGAAGCGCAGGCGATTTTCCAGGCTGCCGCCGTATTGGTCACGGCGCTTGTTGTACAGCGGCGAGATGAACTGGCTGAGCAGGTAACCATGGCCCATGTGGATTTCCACCGCATCGAAACCGGCCTCACGGGCCAGGCGCGCGCCCTGAGCGAAATCGCGCACCACCTGCTGCATGTCGGTCTCGTTCATGGCCTGCTTGAGGAACATGCCACTCATCATGCCGATCTTATTGAAGCCGCCACTGGCCGACAACGGCCGCGCGGTGCTGCGCTCGCGAATGAAGGTGAAACAACCGCCGTGGGTGATCTGCGCGCTGGCCAGGCCACCTTCACGGTGCACCGCGTCGGTAAGAGCCTTGAAGTGTCGCAGGCTCTGGGCTTCGAGAATCAACTGGTTAGGCAGTGTGCGACCGTCGCGGCTCACCGCGCAGTAGGCCACGGTGGTCAGCGCGATGCCTCCGCGCGCCAGGTCGGCGTGCAGCTTGGCCAGTTGTCGCGAGGGAACGCCCTGGGCGCTCATGCCCTCGTTGGTGGCGGCCTTGATGAAGCGGTTCTTGAGTGTCAGCGGGCCGATGCTGACAGGGCTGAACGGTGATGGATTGGCATTCGGGTTCATGACAGGCCTCGTCCTCGGTGCATGATCGGGAAACCGGCCAGGCCCACCCGAGGGCAGGCCATGGCCGGTCGGTCAAAAGGTGTACTTGGCGTTCAACGACAGGTAGTCGCGGTCCGCCAGCAGCCGGCCTTGAGCGATGTCCGGCGAGCTGAGGTAGGCGACATAGGTCATGCCGACCTGGAAGTTGCCCAGGTACTTGAAGTCGCCACCGACGGTGAGGCGCTTCTCGTCACGGCCCAGGCCCTGGTAGGCGCTGCCGTCGACGTTCTGCTGCCAGACCACTTTGGTGATCAGGTCCACGCCGTTGGCGATAGAGGGATACTCCATGTAGGCGCCCAGGCCGAACAGGGTCGACCCACGGGTCTGGGTCTCGGACTCATACTGGTCGAAACTGCCGTCGACGCCAGCGCCGCCGCCCGTCACGACCAGCGTGTCGACGCCTGCGATGCGCTGATGCACCACTTCGCCCATGAAGGTGGTCTGCTGGGCCAGGAAGCTGGGACCGAGAATGTACGAGGCATTGAGGTTGCCCTGCCAGATCTGTCCGGTCGTGGGCGCACCGTTGTCCAGGTAGACCGAGGCGCCATCGCGATAGCTCAGGTCGCCGGCATACTGCACCGAATCGCCCACCTTGGAACTGAAGCTGACCCCGGTCAGCTCGACATCCTCGAAATAGCCCATGCGGTAGGTCGGCGCCGCGCCGGCAGTGACGCGCTGGCCGATATCCGGGTTCGATGAGTAGCGGGTCTGGCCGGTGAAATCGAAGTACAGCGAGCCGACCCGTTCGTGGTAGCGGTAGTGGAACAGGCCCACCTCGGTGTTCTCGGTGATCCGGTAGCGTACGCCCAGGCCCCATTGGCCGCTGTCGCGCGGCTTGTCCTCGCCGGCATAGTTGACCGCGGTGAAGGTATTGTCCGGCAGACTCGCGACCACGCCCGGATTGAGCCGCAGGAACTGCGCTCCCGGGCCGAAGGTATCACTGCCGAAATAATCGCCTACCGGGTTGAGCTGGGTTTCCTCCCACTCGTACTGATAGAAGCCCAGCAGCGCCAGGTCCTCGTTCAGCGACCAGGACATCGACACCTGTCCCACGGGCAGGTAGGCGTCCTTGGCTTCGGTGCCGGGTACGTTGAACTTGGTCGCATCCACCGGCGCCTGGCCCTGGCTGATGTTCGACCAGAACAGACTCTCGCCCCACGCCACCAGATGTCGACCGGCCTTGAGCGACAGGTACTGGCTTTCGCCCAGCTGGAAATTGCCATAGACGTAGGCATCGAGCAGTCGCGCCTTGCTCCCGCTCAGGCGTCGGGTGTCCTCGATGAAGCCGTCGGACCGGCCGACCTTGTTCACCGTCTGCGGGGAGTCGTTGTCGTTGCGCTGGTGATAGACATCATCGTAGAAGTGGCTGCCGCGCAGCACCGCGCCGAGGTTGTCGTGACGCAGACGCAACTCGCCGAACAGGCTGACCCGATTGGTGATCAGCGAACCGCGCTTGAAATTGCGCGTGCCGTCATCGTTGTTGATGTCGTCGAGGTACGCGTGCGCCGGCTTGGCGGTACGCATCGACGCGGTGTAGTTGACCGTCAGCGATGAGTCCAGGGTGGTGTTCTCGCCCAGCTCGAAGGTAGGCCCGGCGCTGGCAGTGCCGCTGGCCAGGCCGATGGCCATGGCCAGCAGGCCGCGACTCGACAAACCCTTGGCTGCCCCGTGCGCGACCCGATTCGACGTAGACATGCTGCTCTCCTTTGTTGTTATTTTTTGCGTATGCCCGCGCAGCCTGGGACACCGCCCGCGGGCATGCATCGTCCGTTTGGTGAAACCGCATGGCGGCCCTCAGGCCAGGGCAACCGCCGCGCGCAGCTCGTTCTTGGCCACTTTGTTGGAAGGGTTCAGGGGCAAGGCTTCGAAGAAACGTACCTGACGCGGCACCTTGTAATTGGCCATGCGCTCGCGGCTCCAGGCGATCAGTTCAGGCTCCTCCAGCCGCTGCCCCTGGCGCAGCACCACGCAGGCGCAGCCGACCTCCCCCATGCGCGCGTCGGCAACGCCGATCACGGCGACCTGGGCGATCGCCGGATGGGCCAGCAAGGCCGCTTCGATCTCCGCCGGGTAGCAGTTGAAACCGCCGACGATGTACATGTCCTTCAGTCGATCGGTAATGACCAGGTTACCGTCCGGGTCCAGGCGCCCGACATCGCCGGTGTGCAGCCACCCTTCGGTGTCGATGGCCTCGGCAGTGGCCGCGGGGTCCTGGAAGTAACCCTGCATGATGTGAAAGCCGCGCAGGCAGATTTCCCCGGTATCGCCCTGGGGCAGGCCGCGGTTATCAGGGTCGCGGATGCTGACCTCGGTGCCGGGCAAGGGCCTGCCGCTGGTACCGGCGATGACTTCGGCCGGGGCCTGCGGATCGCAGAGAGTCGCCAGCCCGCCGCATTCGGTCAGGCCATAGGCGGTCGTCACCACGCTGAAGCCAAGTTCGTTACGCATGCGCTCGATCAGGCTCGGAGGGATGCTCGCCGAGCCGGTCACGGCAATCCGCAGGCTGGACAGGTCGGTCTCGGCCAGGCGCGGATGGGCCAGCAGGGACAGGTACAAGGTCGGCGCCCCTGGCAACACGCTGATACGCTCGCGGGCAATGCGCTGGAACACCACCTCGGCATCGAACACTGCATGCGGCAGGATGGTCGCCCCGGCGATCAGGCAGGTCAGCCAGCCGGCCTTGTAGCCGAAGGCATGGAAAAAGGGATTGACGATGAGGTAGCGATCGCCGGGGCCCAGGCCAAGCACCCTTACATATTCGCCGAAAGCCCGCAGGTTCTGCCCGTGCGCGCTCATCACGCCCTTGGGCTTGCCGGTCGTGCCCGAGGTGAACAACAGGTCGCAGACCGCCTCGGGGCCGATGCACAACGCTCGACGCTCGGCGGTGAGCTTCTCGATGGTCGCGGCGCCGACCAGGAACTGGCTGTAGCTCAGGTCACAGGCGGCCAACGGCTGGTCGCAGGCGATTACCACCTGGTGCTCAAGGGTCGAGGGCCGGTACGGGGCGAGCAGCGCCGGGTAGTCCACCTCCAGGAACCGCTGCTGCACGAACAGCACACGACAGCCGCTGCGCGCCAGCACATCGGCGGCCTCGGGGCCTTTCATGCGGGTGTTGATCGGCACCAGCACCGCCCCGGCACAGTGAACCCCCAACGCCGCGAGGATCCACTCGCGGCTGTTCGGGGCCCAGAGACCGACCCGATCGCCGGTCTTGATGCCGAGTGCCATCAGGCTGCGGGTAACCCGCAAGGCCTGCTCCGGCAGATCGGCGTAGTCCAGGCGTTCGCCGTTTTCTTCGATGGCGGCGTGGCCGGCGAAGCGTTGCGCGCTGGCCAACAGCAGGCGGGCGATGGTGTCAGGCGCTTGCGCCTGGGGTGTCGTGAGTTTCAAGCTCGGATTCATCAAAGGCTCGGTCAGTGGCGTCAGTCGGGAAAGAGGATCCGCAGCGCAGAGCTGGTGGGCACGGCCTGACAGGCCAGGATCCAGCCCTCGGCCAGTTCGTCGGCGTCCAGCGCATCGTTGTGCAGCAACTCGACATCACCGCTCACCAGGGTGCACATGCACGACGCGCAACCACCCACTCGGCAGGCACTGGGCGGATTGAGGCCGGCGCGCTGCATGGCCGCCAGCAGGGTCTCGCCGCTGTCGCAGGCCAGGCTGTGCTCTTCGCCGTCCAGGCGCACGGCCAGCTGCGCGGCGACGGCGGCCTCGCTGTGCATCGCCAAGGGCAGTTCGCCTTCGCCAGGCAGCGACACGAAGCGCTCCACGTGCACCCTGGCGCCCGGCATGCCGAGGCTGCCCAGGGCCTCGACCGCGGTATCCATGAAGGGGCCAGGTCCGCAGATGAAGGCGTGGGCGTCGATCAATGGCCGCGCCAGCTCCGCCAGCTGCGCCGCCGTCGGGATGCCCTGCAGCGCGTCGAGCCAGTGCACCACTTGCAGGCGTTGGGGATGGGCCGCGGCGAGAAAGCGGAGCTCGTCGCGGAAGATCACCGAATGCTGGTCGCGGTTGGCGTAGATCAACAGGATCCGCCCTTGCCCGGCCAACAGCGCCGAACGCAGGATCGACAGTACAGGCGTGATCCCGCTGCCGCCGCCAAACAGCAACAGGTCGCCACCGAGGTCGCGCGGCACGAACACGCCGGCCGGTGGCAGTACCTGCAGCGTCTGGCCTTCCTGCAGTTCTTCGCACAGCCAGTTCGACGCGCGACCGTCACGCACACGCTTGATGGTCACCCGCAGCGGTTCGTCGAGCAGCGGCGTGCTCGACAACGAATAGCAGCGTGGCAGCCAGCCCCCGTCGAACGGCACGCGCAGCGTCAGGAACTGACCGGGTCGGTAGCGGAAGCGTTCGGCAAGCGACTCGGGCACGTCGAACACCAGCGAACGGGCGTCGGCGGTTTCCTCGATCACCCTCGCTACACGCAAGGCAAGATAGTCATTCATGTTCAGGTACTCGGTGTCACCTAGGCAGGGATGCGCCAGGAGCGATGGCACGGATCAAACGAACGGATCCGGGTTGGGCAGGCCCAGTTGCACCGCGCCGAAGCTGCGCCCGTAGGCCATGAAGTTATTGGCGATATGCCCACGGGCCTGGTGCAGGTCGCGGAACAACCGCGCTACCGGATTACTGGCGTACAAGCCCGATGCGGCCATGCTGCGCAGCAGGTCGCTGACCCGCTCGGCGCAGATGTTGGTCACGTAGGAAGACTGGTAGCGGTACAGCAGGCGGGTCTCGGTGTCGGGGTATTCGCCCGCTCGGGCCAGACGCATCAGGTGCTCGTAGTTGCGCTCGAGCACGAGCTTCAGGCTATCGACGGTGATCACTGCCTCGGCCACTGCAGTCTGGGCCACCGGATCGTCCGCCGTCCGCGCGCCGTGCTTGCCGATGTGCTGGGCGGCGTTCTCGCGGAACGCATCGATCGCCCCTTGCAGCGCACCGATGGCCGAGGTCGACACGGCGCGAGAAAACACTTGGGCGAAGGGAATCGCATAGATCGGATTGGTGTTGACCAGGCGGCCTGGGGTGGCCTCGATCTGCCAGTTGTTGGTGCGCTGGACGCGATGGGCCGGGACGAAAGCGTCCTCGACGACGATGTCATGGCTGCCGGTACCGCGCAGGCCGAGCACGTCCCAGTTGTGTTCGATCCGGTAATCGGCGCGTGGCAGCAGGAAGGTGCCGTGCTCGCTGGCAAAATCGCCATCGGCCGGAAGGATCCCGCCCAGCAGCACCCATTGGCAATGCTCGCTGCCACTGGAGAATCCCCAGCGCCCGCTGATACGGTAGCCACCCTGCACCACCGTGATCTTGGCCGACGGCATGTAGGTCGAAGAAATCAGCGCGCCGTGGTCGTGCTCCCAGACTTCGCGCTGCGCCTCGATCGGGTAGCGGGCTACCTGCCAGGGGTGCACGCCCATCACGCCATAGACCCAGGCCGTGGACATGCAGCCCTCGCCCAGGATCATCTGGATCTCGAAGAATGTCCGCGGGTCAACTTCGTAACCGCCGAAGGCACGTGGTTGCAGGGCCCGCAGCAAGCCGGCCGCCTGCAGCTCCTCGATGGTCTGGTCCGGGATCCGCAGGTCGCGGTCGGCCTGCGCCGTGCGCGCCTTGAGCAGCGGCACGAGGCGCCGCGCACGTTCGATCAGTTCGACTTCTTCCTGGGTCTTTTCTCGCATGCTGTGCATCACTCGTTTCTCCCGATCTCGCTGCGCCACTGCGCGAGCTGGGAACGATCATCGGATTGGCCGAGCGATGAATCATCGTCAAAGCGGACTAGGGCCGCGCACCGGCACCTGCGAATCCGTGCCGGTCGGCCAAGCGACATTCGATGCTTCCAATGTCGAAGCTATCTTTCGGCCGGAGATTTTCAGTGCAACTGCGGGCCTCTTCGCGGGCAAGCCCGCTCCCACCGGTCCGTGGTGGTCCACCCTTTTTTGGCATGCTATCTACCTGTGGGGGATTCCAGGGTGCATGGGAAGTCCGCCTACAGGTGTCATGCAAATCATGAGCGGTTGCACAACACCGATCCTCCCGGCCTACATGGTTCCGGTGGGAGCGGGCTTGCCCGCGAAGAGGCCATCAAGTGCACTGAAGATCTCGAAGCCCGAAAGAGAGCTCCAGCACCCCGAAACCCAGGCTGCTCCTTGCCTCCCCGCATCGAAGCCAACCCGCCAGACCGGGGGCCACGATAGTTGGCCAAGCGACATCCGATGCTTCCAATGTGGAAGCTCCCTCTTGGCCTGAAATTTTCTGTACAGCTGATGGCCTCTTCGCGGGCAAGCCCGCTCCCACCGGTCCGTGGTGGCTCACCCTTTTTTGGCTGCTATCTACCTGTGAGGGGTTCCAGGGTGCATGGGAAGGCCTCTCACAGGGGCCATGCAAATCATGAGCGGTTGCACAACGCCGATCCTCCCGGCCTACACGGTTCCGGTGGGAGCGGGCTTGCCCGCGAAGAGGCCATCAAGTGCACTGAAGATCTCGAAGCCCGAAAGAGAGCTCCAGCATCCCGAGACCCAGACTGCTCCTTGCCTCCCCGCATCGAAGCCAACCCGCCAGTCCATGGTGACGTTGCGCCAGCAACCGGGGGCCACGATAGTTGCGCCAAGCGACATCCGATGCTTCCAATGTCGAAGCTATCTTTCGGCCGGAGATTTTCAGTGCAACTGCGGGCCTCTTCGCGGGCAAGCCCGCTCCCACCGGTCCGTGGTGGCTCACCCTTTTTTGGCTGCTATCTACCTGTGGGGGGTTCCAGGGTGCATGGGAAGGCCTCTCACAGGTGCCATGCAAATCATGAGCGGTTGCACAACGCCGATTCTCCGGCCTACATGGTTCCGGTGGGAGCGGGCTTACCCGCGAAGAGGCCATCAAGTGCACTGAAGATCTCGAAGCCCGAAAGAGAGCTCCAGCATCCCGAAACCCAGGCTGGTCCTTGACTGCCTGGCATAGAGGCAGACGTGCTAGTCCGTTGAGACGATGCACCGGCGACCGGGGGCCACGATAGTCGGCGCATCGACAGCCTGAGGAAGCACAGCCATGAGTATCCTGCAGCGATTCCGAATCGATGGCGGCGTCGCCATCGTCACCGGCAGTGGCCGGGGCATCGGCCGCGCCATCGCCCTGGCCTATGCCGAGGCGGGTGCCGACGTGGTCTGCGCCGCGCGCACGCTGGACGACGTCCTGGCGGTGGCCGAGGAAATCCGGGCCATGGGCCGCAACGCCCTGGCCTTCGCTTGCGACGTCAACGACAGCGAACAGCGCGAGGCCCTGGTGAGGCAAAGCCACGAGCATCTGCGGCGCATCACCCACCTGGTCAACAACGTGGGCGGCGGCGGCCCCAACGATCCGCTGGCCCTGAGCCCCGAGCAATTCGACGAGGTCCTGCGCTTCAACGTCTCCAGCGCCTATGCCTTCTCCCAGTTGTGCGTGCCGCTGATGCGCGATGCCGGTGGCGGCAACATCGTCAATATCAGCTCGGTGGCGGCGCGCTACGCGCAGCGGCATTTCAGCGCCTATGGCACGGCCAAGGCCGCGCTGAGCCACCTGACCCGCCTGCTCGCCCAGGACTTCGCGCCACAGGTACGGGTCAACGCCGTCGCCCCAGGCCCGACCCTGACCGATGCGCTCAACGGCGTGATGCCGGTGGCAATGCGCCAAAGCATGGAAGCCAACACCCCGCTCAAATGCCTGGGCACGCCCGAAGACATCGCCGCGGCCGCCCTGTACCTGGCCAGCCCGGCGTCGGCCTGGGTGACTGGCAAGATCATCGATGTCGACGGCGGCGCCGATTCCACCGTGTGGGTCGGCTGAGCACGCATCTTTTTCGGTCGACGCCTTGAACCCGTTGGGGTCGACCCTTTTTCTACCTTCACTGCAGAGAACCCGTCATGGACGCCCATCTGATCACAGCGCTCGGTGACGAGCTGTTCGATGCCCTGCACGGTCGCCAGACCCTACCCCCCCTTACTCGCCGTTACCCGGACATTTCCCTGGACCAGGCCTACCGTATTTCCCTGGCGTTCCTGCAGCGCCGCGAAGCCCTCGGCGAGCGGGTGGTGGGCAAGAAGATCGGCGTCACCAGCCGTGCCGTGCAGGAGATGCTCGATGTCCATCAGCCGGATTTCGGCTTTCTCACCGACGCCATGCAGGTGGAGGACGGCAGCGACGTGAGCCTGTCGCGGCACCGACTGATCCAGCCGCGGGCCGAGGGCGAGATCGCCTTTGTCCTGGGCGAAGACCTGCGAGGCCCCGGTATCACGGCCGATGACGTGCTGGCCGCGACCCAGTGGGTAATGCCCTGCTTCGAAATCGTCGACTCACGGATCGACGCCTGGCAGATCCGCATCCAGGACACCGTGGCCGACAACGCCTCCTGCGGCGTGTTCGCCCTCGGCGCGCAACGGGTCGATCCGCGCACGCTGGACCTGGCCAGGGTCGAGATGCAGTTGCTCAAGAACGGCCAGGCGGCTGGCAGCGGCCTGGGCTCGGCGGTCCAGGGTCATCCCTGCGCGGCGGTGGCCTGGCTGGCCAACACCTTGGGCGAGCTCGGCATCCCGTTCCGCCGTGGCGAAATCATCCTGTCCGGCGCCCTGGCGCCCCTGGTGCCGGTGGTGGCCGGCGACCGTATCACCCTGAGCATGAGCGGGCTGGGCCAATCCAGCCTGCGTTTCATGCCCTGAGTCCCTTCCACTCCCCTGGAGCCATAGACAATGAGCGAGAAGATCAGATGTGCACTGATCGGGCCGGGCAACATCGGCACCGACCTGCTGTACAAACTCAAACGCAGCGAGGTGCTCGAGCCGGTCTGGATGGTCGGTATCGATGCCAGCTCCGAAGGCCTCGCGCGGGCCCGCGAACTGGGCCTGAAAACCACGGCGGACGGCGTCGACGGTTTATTGCCCCATGTGCTCGAGGACCGCATCCAGATCGCCTTCGATGCCACCTCCGCCTATGTGCATGGCGAAAACAGCCGCAAGCTCAACGCCCTGGGCGTGCTGATGATCGACCTGACCCCGGCGGCGATCGGCCCTTACTGCGTGCCACCGGTCAATCTCAGGGCCAACCTGGGCCTGGGCGTGATGAACGTCAACATGGTCACCTGCGGCGGCCAGGCGACCATTCCGCTGGTCGCCGCGGTGTCCAGCGTGCAGTCGGTGGAGTATGCCGAGATCATCGCCACGGCCGCCTCGAAATCCGTCGGCCCCGGCACCCGCAAGAACATCGACGAGTTCACCCGCACCACGGCCAATGCCGTGGAGCAGGTCGGTGGTGCGAAGACAGGCAAGGCGATCATCATCATCAACCCGGCCGAACCGCCCTTGATCATGCGCGACACCGTGCATTGCCTGACCAGTGACGAACCTGACCAGCCCGCCATTCGCGCCGCCATCGAAGCAATGATTCTCCAGGTGCAGCGCTATGTGCCCGGCTACCGCCTGGTGAACGGTCCGGTGTTCGACGGCAATCGCGTGTCGATCTTCATGGAGGTCGAAGGGCTGGGCGACTATCTGCCGCGCTATGCCGGCAACCTCGACATCATGACCGCCGCGGCGGCCCGCACCGCCGAGCTGTTCGCCGAGGAAATCCTCAAAGGCGAGCTGGTGCTCCGCCCTGCCCCCTGCGCACTGGCCTAAGGAATCGACCATGGATCTCAATGGCAAACGTATCACCGTACATGACATGTGCCTGCGCGACGGCATGCACCCCAAGCGTCACCAGATCAGCCTGGATGAAATGAAGCGCATCGCCTGCGGCCTCGACGCCGCTGGCGTGCCCTTGATCGAAGTGACCCATGGCGATGGCCTGGGCGGCAGCTCGGTGAACTACGGGTTCCCCGCGCACAGCGACGAGGCCTATCTGTCGGCGGTCATCCCGCTGATGAAGCGAGCCAAGGTGTCGGCGCTGTTGCTGCCGGGGATCGGCACGGTCGAGCATCTGAAGATGGCCCACGAACTGGGCGTCAGTACCTTGCGCGTGGCGACGCATTGCACCGAGGCCGACGTCAGCGAGCAGCACATCGCCCATGCCCGCCACTTGGGCATGGACACGGTGGGCTTCCTGATGATGGCGCACATGAACAGCCCTGAGGGCCTGGTGAGCCAGGGCAAACTGATGGAGAGCTACGGGGCCAACTGCATCTACCTGACCGACTCTGCCGGCTACCTGCTGCCCCACCAGGTGAGCGAGCGCGTCGCGGCGATGCGCGCGGCGCTGCATCCCGACACTGAAATCGGCTTCCATGGGCACCATAACTTGTCGATGGGGGTCGCCAACTCCATCGCCGCGGTTGCCGCCGGCGCCAGCCGGATCGACGCCGCCTGCGCGGGATTGGGCGCAGGCGCGGGGAATACGCCGATGGAAGTGTTGGTGGCGGTGTGCAAGCGGATGGGTATCGAGACAGGTGTCGACGTGTTCGCTATCCAGGATGTGGCCGAGGACCTGGTAGTGCCGATCATGGACTTCCCGATCCGCAGCGACCGCGATGCATTGACCATGGGTTATGCCGGGGTCTATGGCTCGTTCCTGCTGTTCGCCAAGCGCGCCGAGCAGAAATACGGCGTGCCGGCGCGGGAGATCCTGGTAGAGATGGGACGACGTGGGATGGTGGGTGGCCAGGAGGACATGATCGAGGATACCGCGATGACCCTGGCCCGGCTGCGGGCCTGATTGCGAGCATCATCACTCCTGGCATCCCGCTCCGAGGGGCATGGATGCCGTCTGATCGGTGTAACGGGCTTTGCGCAATGTCCGGCCGTTGAAGAAATCACTCGATTTGAGGTTGTGGTCCCGCCGTTCGAGCCTTTGTATGGCTGATGGCCTCTTCGCGGGTAAACCCGCTCCCACCGGATGGCCTGCTCCCATCGGATAGCCGCTCCCACCGGATGGCGGTGGCGGCGTGGATGCAAAGACTCGACAAGGCCCGGTGGGAGTGGGCTTGTCGCAATGTCCGGCCGTTGAAGAAATCACTCGATTTGAGGTTGTGGTCCCGCCGTTCGAGCCTTTGTGTGGCTGATGGCCTCTTCGCGGGTAAACCCGCTCCCACCGGATGGCCCGCTCCCACCGGATAGCCGCTCCCACCGGATGGCCTGCTCCCATCGGATAGCCGCTCCCATCGGATAGCCCGCTCCCACCGGATGGCGGTGGCGGCCTGGATTGCACCGACGCCACAAGGCCCGGTGGGAGCGGGTTTACCCGCGAAGGGGCCATCAGCCACACAAATATCTAAAAAGCCCAATGCCAAGCTGCGGCATCGAAAATCGAATCATTTCTTTAACGGGCGGACATTGGAGCAGGCCCGTGACGCGCCCAGCATGGCTGTTACATGCTGCCCCTACGCCACACCCTCATCGCCAATCGGCGACGATTCCGTGCTCCAGCGCAAACGCCTGCGCCGCAATGGTTCTGCGCTGGTACTTCGCGGCCTGCTCTTCCCTGGCCAGCCACAGCATCACCGCCGCCGGTACCTCCGGTGGCGCGCTGCCCGCACGCAAGGCGATCACGCCCTGCTCGCCAATGGTCGCCTTCAGCGCATCGGTGGTCACCACCCCCGGATTAAGGGTGTAGGCACGGATACCCCGTTCGCCCAGCTCCACCGACAGGATCCCCGAAAGCCGCGAGACCGCCGCCTTGCCGGAACCATACGCATAGCCCCAGCCACCACGATCGGCCGCCACAGGCGGATCGCTCTCACCGGCGCCTGAGGTGACGTTGATGATCACCCCGCCGCCCTGTCCGAGCATCCCGTCCACCACGGCCCGGGTCAGCAGCAAAGGGGTAAGGATATAGCCCTTGAACATGCGCTCGAGGGTCCCGGGCTGCAGTGCCATGAACGTCGAATTGAGGTCGCTGCCCTGGTAGATCGCGTTGTTCACCAGCACGTCGATGCGCCCGTACTCGGCCAGCACCGCCGCGCAGGCCTCTTCGGCCGTGGCGCTGTCGAGCAGGTCCATGGGCACGACCAGCACCCGCCCACCAAAGGCGCGGATGGCTTCGGCGGTTGCATTGAGGCTGCCCGGCAGTGGCGCCCCCGTTGCATCGCGCAAGGCGTGGTCATGGCGCTCGCCCTCTTCCAGGGTGCGGGCGCTGATCGCCAGGTCGTACCCCGCTTGCGCGAAGGCCAGCGCCGCCGCACGACCGATACCACGGCTGGCGCCGGTAATGAATGCCACTTTGTTCATGCCGGATCCTTGTCAAAAGTGCGGCGCACGCACCATCGCGTCCATGCCGCCATCGATGAATATCACGCTGCCATGGATGAACGCCGCCTGCTCCGATTGCAGGAACGTCACCAGCGCGGCGATTTCCTCGGGGCGACCGGCGCGCCCCAGGGGTGCGACGAAATCCCGTACCGCCTGGCCAAACCGCGCATCGTCGAGCGATGCCTGGTGCAAAGGGGTCTGTACCGCGCCGGGCGCCACAACGTTCAGGCGGATGCCACGGCTGGCCCACTCCGGTGCCAGGCGCCGTGCCTGGTGGGTGATCGCATGCTTGGAGCAGGCATAAGCGACATGCGGCTGACCCAGTTCATCGGCCAACGCCAGCGCCTTGCCTTCGTCACCCTCGAGCATCGCCATGGTCATCGGCTGCTGCCCGGCTCCCGGCTGGGTGGCGGCCACCGAGCCGATGACCAGCGCCGCTGGGTTGCGGCCGCGGGCCAGCGCCTCCTGAAGCCCATCGAGCAGCTGGCTGACGCCAAAGTAGTTGACCGCCAGCACCAGCCCGCACGAGCGCGCGGTAACACCAACGCCCGCGCAACAGACCAGACCGTCAAGCATCCCGCCACTGAGTTCGAGCACCTGGGCAATGGCGGCCTGGCGTCCCTGGGCCGTGGAAAGGTCGGCGATCACCTCGGCATTGTCGCGATCGATGCCGATGACCTGATGCCCCGCAGCGCGAAGGACGGCGCTGACTGCCGCGCCAATGCCCGAGGCACTGCCACTGATAGCTGTAACAGACATAGTGAATCTCCATGAAGGGTCCGGCCAGTATCGGCAGGAGCAGAGCGCGCCAGCATCGTCCTTGCGGACTAAAACCGGCGCGGGCGGGACGCGCTCAGGCCCGACGAGGCACCGGGATGGCCAGCTGCGGTGGCGGTACCTTGAGGCGGTCGACGGCCTTGAGCACCACCTTGGGCTTGCCTAGCGCCACCACGCTGTTGAGCAGGATCCGCACCAGCTCGGTCTGCCGCCGCACGCCGGTCTTGGAGAAGATCGAGCGCAGGTGCGCACGGGCGGTGTTGCGGCGGATGTTCAACGCCTCGGCGGCCTCCTCCAGCGACAGTCCGTTGGCCAGCTCCATGGCCAGTGCGGTTTCGGCCCGGGTGAGATTGAACAGTTGCTTGGTCACTACCTCGCTGGCCAGCGACTTGCTCGCCGCGTCGCGGATGTACACCAGCGCCGCCGGCTTGCCCTTCTCTTCCGCCCAGTCCAGCGACGGAATCGACTCCACCACCAGGCCGAGATTGACCTGGCCCGAAGGCCGGGTGACCGACATGGCTTCGGCGCTCTTCGGCGCATCCGGGGAAAACGCGGAGCGGATCAGGCGCTGCAGCTCGCGGTTGTCGCTCGGGTAGGTCGCCTCCAGGCGTCCACCCACCAGCTTCAGGCCGTCGGCGTTGGCCAGGATCTCCTGCGCCACCGGATTGACCCGCAATACGCTGCCGCTCTCGTCCAGCACCAGGGTAGCCACCGACAGGCGGCTGATGGCCTGGGAATACAGCTCGCTGAGCGACTCGCTGCGGTCGAGCAGATTGTGCACCTGCAGCGCGCGCCGCAGGTGCGGCAGGAACATGCCGCACAGGGCGCGTTCATGGGCCGAGAAGTTGGCCGCGTGCTTGGGCCGGGTGATCCGGAAACGCAACTTGCCGCCATCGGGGGTGGAGATGTCGGCCCCCATCACGTGGTACACCCCTTGCGGGCCGCAGAACATCTTGAAGTAGGCGCTGTGCTCCCATTCGGTCGAAGTCATGATGTCATCGACGGTGAAGACGTGGTCCAGCGGCTGGTTGGCGAAGGGGGTATTGGTCTGCGGGTAGGTCATGTAGCTGACGTCGCCGGCCCCTTCGATATCGCCGGAAATGATCATCACGCCCATGTCCGGCTGGTCCGGCACACGCAGGATCAGGGTGACGTAGTTGGCTTCGTAGAGCGTGCGGAAGCTGGTCAGCGCATGGGCCATCAGCTTGGGGTCGAGGGCGCCTTCGTAGATCTCGCCGACCAGGCGATCATAGGTGGCCAGGTCGTGGCCGAGACTGGCCAGTACATCATGGGTCAAGACAGCTTTGTCCACAGTCTTCTCCTCGCTGGGACAAGGCCCGTAGGCCTTCCCTTGTTATTTTTATAATTTCGGCTCGGGGCGCCTGGCCCCACTGCCGCAACACGTGCCCGCGCCACAGTCTCGTTCGCCGCCCCGGCGCCGACAATAGGGGCGTCAGGGTTTATTTTTCGTTACCGGATGTCACAAGTGCATCGTGCCGGCCGGCACCGCGTGGCACGGTGTGCGGCTTGACCAATGCCTGACCGCGGTTGAACCAGGCGGCGAGCGCGGGCAGCAGGAAGATCGCCCCAAGCACGTTGACCAGGAACATGAACGACAGCAGCACGCCCATGTCGGCCTGGAACTTGAGCGGCGCGAACGCCCAGGTGCAGACCCCGATCGACATGGTCAGCGCGGTGAACACCGCTGCCGTCCCGCGCTGGCACATGGCGAGGTAGAACGCCTCGCGCAGGTTCGCTCCCGCGCTCATCTCGTGCTGGATGCGTTCGTAAAGATAGATGCCATAGTCCACGCCGACCCCGACGCCCAGCGCCATTACTGGCAGGGTAGCCACCTTGAGGCCGATGCCGAGCATGGCCATCAGGGCATTGCAGAGGATCGCCACGATGGCCAGGGGGACCAGGATGCACAGCACCGCGCGCAGCGAGAGGAAGGTCAGCCAGCAGAACAGCGCCACCGAGCCGAACAGCGCCGCCAGCATGATGACCTCGGCACGCTTGACCGCTTCGTTGGAGGCGGCCATCACCCCGACATTGCCACCTGCCAGCAGGAACTCGACCCGCGGCGTGCGCACCTGCTCGATGATCCGCCGCGCCTCGCCGATGGCATGGCCGACGGTGGCCCCCTCATGGTCGGCGAGAAACACCAGGATCTGCATCTGCTGGCAGCCCTCGGTCACCAGCCCATCGTCGGGCATGTAGGCCCGCGCGCCCTGGCTCAGCCCACGGGCCGAACCGGGAATGGCCGCCCAGCGCGGATTGCCTTCGTTATTGCCGGCGATCACCCGCTTGCCCATGCCCGCCACGCTCTGCACCGACTGCACGCCGCTGACCGCGCGCATGCGGAAATCGAAGGCTTCGACGGCGCGCATCACCTCCGGCGACAGGCATCCCTCCTCGATGCCCTTGACCTCGACGAAGACCGACATCACGTCCAGGCCGATCGAGTAGCTGCCGATGATCTGCGCATTGTCCTGGTTGTAGCGCGAGTCGGCGCGCAGCTCCGGCGCACCGGCGCCGATATCGCCCACCGCCAGGTCGCGTGCCTTCCAGGCGCCAGCCACCAGCAGCGTCAGGCTCACCGCGAACACCGCCAGCGCGGGGCCCGGCTCGGCCAGTGCCGACAGTCGCCACCATAGCCGGTGACGCCCGCCCTGCCGAGCCTGGGCACGGCGCAGGGAGGCAGGCTCCAGGCGCAGCCAGGAGAGAATGATCGGCAGCATCAGTTTGTTGGTGATGATCATCAGCATCACCCCGATGCAGGCAGTCACGCCCAGTTCATGAACGATCGGGATGTCGATCAGCATGATCACCGCAAAGCCCAGGGCGTTCATCAGCAAGGCCAGGGAGCCGGGGATGAAGATCTTGCAGAAGGCCGAGCGCGCCGCCTCCAGCGAACTGGCACCGGCCACCACATCCTGTTTCCAGGCGTTGGTCATCTGCACCGCATGCGACACGCCGATGGAAAAGATCAGGAACGGCACCAGGATCGACATCGGGTCGATGCCCAGCCCCAACAGCGGCAGCAGCCCCAGCAGCCAGACCACCGGCAGCAAGGCGACCACCAGGGCGACCAAGGTCAGGCGCAGCGAACGGGCATACACCCACAACAGCAGTGCGGTGATGGCAAAGGCAATCACGAAGAAGCCGATCACCGTGTTCAGCCCTTCCACCACATCGCCGACCAGCTTGGCGAAGCCGACGATGTTGATCTCGATCTGCTCGTTGGCGTACTTGTGCCGGATCGCCTCCAGGCGTGTGGCGACCTCGGCGTAATCCACCGCCTTGCCGGTCTGGGGGTCGATGTCCTGCAGGTCGGCGCGGACCATCGCCGATTTCAGGTCATTGGCCACCAGCCGGCCGATCTGTCCGGAAGCGGCGGCATTGCTGCGCACCTGTGCCAGGTCCTCGGCGCTGCCATTGAAGCGCGGCGGCACCACCACGTCGCCGTAGAAACCTTCCTCGGTGATCTCGATATAGCGCACGTTGGCGGTGAACAAGGAGGTCACGCTGGCACGGTTGACTCCCGAGATGAAGAACACATCGTCGGTGACCTTTCTCAGCGTCTCGAGGAATTCCGGATTGTACAGGTCACCCTCGCCCTTCCAGCGCACGCTGACCAGGAAACGGTTGGCGCCGGTGAAGTACTGGCTGAACCTGAGGAAATTGACCATGAAAGCATGGCGTACCGGTATCTGCTTGTTGAAGCCGGGGTCCAGCTGGGTGTGAGTGGCGCTGTAGCCCAGCCCCAACGACAGCAGCACGAACAACAACAGCAAGCCTTTTCGCCAGCTCATCAATGTGTTGGCGGTGGTCTCGACGCAACGTGCTACCCGGGTCTCTGCTCTTTTCATCGTCCGTCCCTCATTTGCCCAGCGTGACAAGATTGCCCGCGGTGCCGTCGAATACTCCTTGCTCGCCGCCCAGCAGTAGCCGCGAACCGACCATCGCCGCCGACGTCAGCGTGCCGCGCCCGGCCATCCGCGCGCTGCTCACCAGCGCACCGCGGCCATCCAGATGCAGCACCAGGCTGCCTGCGCCGACGATGACCACGCCACCGCCCGGCAGCCGCGCATGGCCGTACAGAGGCAGTGGGTTGCCGGTCTCGACCTGCTGCCAGCGCTCGCCGAAGTCATGACTGACGAACACATGTCCGCGCATGCCGTAGGCCACCCAGTCGTTCGCGCTCAGGCGCACGATGCCGAACAGCGAGCCGGTGTAGAACGCCGGCAGCGGTTCCCAGTGCGCGCCTGCGTCGTGGCTGCGCAACACCAGGCCTTGTTCGCCGACCAGCATGCGTCGGCCATCGGCGCCGCCGTCCAGGCCGTTGAGGTGGGCATTGTCGATATCCAGTGCCAGGCGGTGCCAGTTCAGCCCGGCGTCTTCGGACTGATAGAACTTGCCGAAACTGCCGAAGGCCAGGACCCGGTCGCCACCTGCCGCCCATACGCCCAACAGCGGCTCGCCCAGCTGACTGTCGTGACGCACCTCGCGCCACTGCTCGCCACCGTCGTCGGAACGCAGGATCCAGCCGTCATGCCCCACCGCCAGCAGGCGTTGGCCATCCAGGGCCACCAGTGCGGTCAGCGCGACCTGGCGTTGCGGCGTCACCTGCGCCGCTTGCCAACTCACGCCTTGATCGTCGCTGAACAGGATGCTGCCTCGCTCGCCCACCGCCAGCACGCGACGGTCGAGGTCGAGCAACGCGTTGATCTGCACTCGGTCGACGCGCGGCGGTTGCGTGGCCGGTATCGGTTCGGGACGGGGAAGAAAGGTAAAGACGATGGTCAGGCCAACGAACAGGCAGACCAGATAGCCGATCACCGAGCGCATGGACGTCGCTCCTGATCGTGACACGCGAACAAAGCAGCCATGGAGCCATTCCTCTTGTTCTTGTCAGGCGCCGAGCCCGCTGAAGCGGGCTGGGTCAGGCATTGCCGCAAGGGGCACTGGGATAGTCGGCCGGGGACGTGATCGCCACATCGTCCAAATGGCCTACGTGGCGTCTTGCTCCCCGAGGACGGGTAGGAGAAGGCGAACCGGAGCCGGCTCCGATGCCAGTCGATCAGGAGAGGGGCTTTGATTTCCAGGTGCTGGAACTCATCTCGGTTCGTAAGACCCTCGGTGCGACTGCTGGCCTCATCGCGAGTGATCCGGCATTCCGGGAAGCCCGCGATGAGGCCAGCGATCGCACAGCGAAGGTCAGAAATCGACAAAAGATCTCAGACCCTCAAAATCAATGACTGCCCTCATCAAACTGGCATCGGACCGTTTCTGGCCGATTGACGGGGATCAGCGCTGATAGAGAATCACCAGGTCGTTGATCACCGAGGGCCGCTCCTGGCCGACCACATGGGTGTTGATCTCCAGGGTCAGCTGGGTGCCGCGTTCACGTACCTCGACCGCTTTGACCCGCGCCCGCGCATGAATGCGCGAACCGGCCGGCACCGGCGCCGGGAAGCGCAGGCGATCGGAGCCGTAGTTGATCTGGGTCGAGAAACCGGTGATCTCGAAGCCCAGGGCCAGCTTCAGCCGCGACTGCAATACCTGCACCAGCGCGCCGTGAGCGATGGTGCCGCCAAACGGGCTGCTGCGTCGGGCGCGGTCGGGATCGGTGTGAATCCAGTAGTCGTCGCCGGACAGTTGCGCGAAGGCATCGATCAGCGCCTGGTCCACCAGCAGGCTGTTGCTCCATTCGCTGAAACGCTCGCTGACCAAGGCCTGCAAGGCAGCTTCGTCCTTGCAGTCGACCTGCTGTCGGTCGCTCTGCTCGACCGCGAGCGGTGGCGCTTGCTGGGCATCGGGCATCGTCTCGAAGCCGATGGCATCCTGGTCCAGGCCGGTAAAGCGCAGCAGCCGACCGCCCTTGGCATCGACCTGGGCGAACACGGGTTGCAGCGGCATGCCGATGCGGATCTGCGCTTCATCGAGGCCGACCAGGGTGGTGTTGATCCGCACCCCTTCGGCCAACTCCACCACCGCCAGTTTCTGCGGCATTTCGTCGATGAAGTCGGGCAAGGTCGGGATGCGTGCCACGGTAAAGCTGTACAGGCTGGCCTGGCCCGACACCTCGCGCCACGCCAGGTCATGCCCAAGGCAGGCCGGACAGTGACGGCGCGGGTAGAACAGCCATTGGTCACAGGCGGCGCACTGCTGAATCAGCAGGCGCCGGGCCTTCAGGCCCTCCCAGAACGGCGCGGAGATTTCCGTCGCCACGGGCATCGGTTTGTTGTTGGACATGCTGGTTATGCTCCCTGAAGGATCAATGCGCCCTGCTCGCTCATCACGCCACCGGTGCCGGAGACGTAGACACTGTCGCAGCGTTCGAGCTGGCGTTCGCCCGCGGCTCCAGCGATCTGCGTGACCGCCTCGATGACCTGCGACATGCCACCGGCGGAGCCGGCCTGACCAAAGCTGAGCTGGCCGCCGTGGGTGTTCATGGGGAAATCGCCGCGCCAGGTCAGGTCGTGCTCGCGCACGAAGGCCATGCCCTCGCCCTTGCCGCAGAAACCGGCGTCTTCCAAGGTCAGCAAGGCAGTGATGGTGTAGCAGTCGTAGATCTGCGCGGCATCGACGTCTGCAGGTTTCAGCCCGGCCATGTCGAAGGCGCGGCGCGAGGCCGGACCGATCGGCGTGCGCAGCATGTCCTGGGCGTAGGACGGCGACTTGAAGGCCAGGTGCTCGCCAAAGCCGGTGATGAAGGCTGGCCGTTTGCGGGCACGGGCCGCCAGTTCCTTGGAGGCGATGATCAACGCCGCGCCGCCCGCCACCGGCATGACGATTTCCAGGACATGCAACGGGTCGGCGACCTTGCGGCTGGCCAGCACTTGCTCGACGGTCAACGGCTGGCCGAAGAACATCGCTTGCGGGTTGGCCTGAGCGTTGCTGCGCTGGTCCACGGCGATCTTGGCCAGCGCGCGTGGGTCATAGCCGTACTGCGCGGCATAGCGCTGGGCGATCATGGCGTAGCCGGTGTTCTGGCCCATGTGCCCGTAAGGCAGGTCGAACTCTGCCTCGGGTGCGCCAAACGCGGTGCTGTGGCCTCCGAAGCGCATGGCCCGGGCCATCCAGCTCGGATCTTCATCCGGGCCCAGCGGCGCCATGCGTGCCGGCAGCACGCACAGCACGGCCTGGCACAGCCCCAGCTCGATGGCGGCTGCGGCACGCCAGACCATGCCCACCGAGGTGCAACCACCGAGGTCGACCACTTCGGCGAAATTCAGCTGCAAGCCCAGGTACTCGGCCGCCATGGCCGGTACGAACACCGAGGCCTCATGGAACTGCGGCCCATTGATCACCAGGCCGTCGAGGTCGGAAGCCTGCAGACCAGCATCGCGCAAAGCCTGGGCCGCCAGGTCGGCGACCTGTTCGAGGTGGAACATCCTGGGCGCCGTCGCGTACTTTTCCGGCTTGTACTGCGCGCTACCCACTATTGCTGCGTGGCCTTTGAGCCCCATGGTGCCTCCATGCCAGGGCGCTTGGCCCCGGCCTTGTCCAGATGATCGGTCAGAAGGTGTATTTCAACGAGAAGGTCGCGTAGTCACGGTCAGCGAAGGGACGCTTGATCGCATCGGGCGAGCCCAGGTAGCCGGTGTAGTTGAGCCCGACTTCCAGGTTGCCCAGGTACTTGAAGGTGGTGCCTACGCTGATCCGGCGGTCTCCCTGTACGCCGGCGATGCTGCCGGACATGGGCGTCGAGCCGCTGAACACGTTGGAGAAGCGCACCGGCACTTCCAGATCCCAGCCCTGGAAAACCCCTGGATAACTGAACGATGCGCCCAGGGTGTAGGCGCTGGCATCGCGGGAACGCCAGCCGGAAGCGGACTTGTAGGTGTAGTCATCGGAAGCTCCGACCAGAGGTGCCAGGCTCGGCAACAGGTTCACGTCCTGCAGGTTCCCGGCGGCGGACGTGGCATCGACGCTGTCGACGCGCACATGAACGATTTCGCCGGTCAGGGTGGTCTGGCTGGCCCAGGGCATGTCGCCCAGCACGCGCATGGCCGAGAGCTGGATCTGCTGGCCCTTGCCCCTGGCCGGCGTCGGCCCGAGGCCCGTATTGACCATTACCGGGGCCCCGTCGCGGTACGACCATTCGGCGCCGATCTGGGTTTCGCCGAGCTTGGTCGAGGCGCTGATGCCGGTCAGCTTGATGTCCTCGAAGTACTTCACCCGATAGCCGTTGCTGGCGAAGGCGAACTGGTCGCCGCCGACGGCCACGGTGTTGTAGCCGAGCAGCGCGGTCGCCGGGTTCTTGTCGTGGTAATTGACGTGGAACAGCGACAGCTCCAGGGCCGGCACTGGCCGGTAGCGCAGTTGCACGCCCCACTGGCCGCTGTCTCGAGGCTCGTCGGTTCCACGGTACGGCGCGTTGCCGGTCGGCGTGATGAGAAATTCGCGGCCCGGGCCGATCACGTCGCTGCTCGACAGGTAGCTGCCCACCGGCGGCAGCTCGGTGCCCTTCCATTCATATTGGACATAGGCACCGACGGTGAACTGAGGGTTGAAGCGGTACGAGGCCGACACCTGCCCCACGGGCAGCAGCACTTCCTTGACCTCGACCCCGGGCTGCGCGGCCTTGACCGCGTCCGATGGGTTCTGCACGCCGTTGACGCCCGGGTAGTAGAGGCTCTCGCCCCATGATTCGATATGCCGCCCGGCCTTGGCGTCGAGCATCGAGCCGTTGTCGAAACGCCAGCCACCGAAGACGTAGGCGTCGAGCAGGCGGGTACGGCCGCCGCTGTAGTAGCGGGTGTCGCTGGTGAACTCGTCGTTATCGCCACCCTTGTTCACGGTGCCTGGCGAGTCGTTGTCATTCTCGTTGTGGTACACGTCGTCGTAGAAGGTACTGGCGCGTATCACGGCGCCATAGTTGTCCATGCGCAGGATCATTTCGCCCAGCGCGCCCACGCGGTTGGTGGTCAGGCTGCCGCGGTCGAAGTTGCGGTTGGCGTCGTCGGCGTTGACCCCCAGCAGGCGATCGCTGGGCTTGCCCAGGCGCATGCCGATGCCGTAGCTGGTCGTCACCGACCAGTCGATGGTCGCGCCGTTGTCGAATTCGATGGTTTCCCCTGACCAGGCCGGCGTCGAGGCCAGCGCGATCACCGCCGTCAGGCTGGCCGCCTGGACGCCCCGTGAAGCAAGTCCGGTCCCGTTATTGTTGTTCTTGTCGATCACACTGACTCTCCTGAAGGGCAACCGGCTGGCTGCCTGGAATGTTCAACGTCGTCGCCGAGCCGAGCGCCTGGCCGCCACCAGGCGCCGCGACAGCGGGCTGTGTTCGCGGACCACGCCGGTAGCGGTAGTGCGTCTGGTGGTGTTCGCGTACGAGCAGCCCTTCGGCCATGAGGTAGTTGGCATGGGCCAACGTTTCGCCAAGCGCCATCAGTTCGTCGAAACGACCTGACAGCGTGGGGAACAGCACGGCCATCAGCTCGAGCGCGCTACGCGGCTCGTCACAGCTGGCCAGCAACAGTGCGAGATGGGCCTGGTGATGGGCCTGCAACTGGTCCAGGCGCGCATGCAGGTTGAAGAACGGCCGCTCGTGGGCCGGCAAGACCAGCACGCTGTCCGGTAGCTGGCGCAGGTGCTCGAGCGAGGTCAGCCAATCGCGCAGCGGATCGGCCTCGGGTTCGGTGGCATGCACACCTACCGTGGAAGTGATCCGCGGGAGCACCTGGTCACCGGCAATCAGCAGGCCCTCGTCTTCTGCGTACAGACAGGCGTGTTCGGGGGAGTGGCCGCGACCGATCACCACTTGCCAGTGCCGTGCGCCGATGCGCAAACGGTCGCCCTCGCGCAGGCGCCGGAAGCTGTTGAAATGCAGCGGGCGAAAATGCCCGTTCTGGATCAACCGGTACAGTTCGCCAGCGTGCTCCTCGGTAAACCCCGCCTTGCGGTAGAAATCGACGAAATCCCAACCCGCCGGCGAGGCCTCGGGCACCGCCACGTACAGCGAACGGTACTCGGCGGCGGTCATGTACACCGGGCAGCGAAAGCGTTCGGCCAGCCAGCCGGCCACCCCGGAATGATCGGAGTGGTAATGGGTGCAGATCACCGCCAGCAACGGCTGGCCCCCGAACAGCCGCTCGAATACCTGCTCCCAGACCTCGCGGGTCTGATCGGTGTTCATGCCGGTGTCGACCACGACCCACCCTTCGTCATGGCGCAGCAGGTAGAGGTTGATGTGGTCCAGGCGAAACGGCAGCGGCATGCGCAACCACCACACACCTGCCGCCACCTCGCGCACCTGGCCGCTGTCCGGGGCCTGCGGCCAGGGGTAGCGAAGGCCGGCGTACAGCTCATGGCCATTGGCATCGAGCTCATCCATGTCGGCCACCGACGAAGGCCGGCAGGCCGACGCGCGCCAACGCCTGCGGCGAGTACGGCTGGTAGGTGCGGCTGGCCTCGTCGCGGATGAACAGCGGATCGGCACAGGCCTGCGGGCAATAGCCCTGGCGCTGCAGGTCGACCTTGCGCAGCTTGAAGGTACTGGTCAGGTCCGCCGCCGCGCTCACCCGGACGAACACCGGCGCCGCGTAGCGCGGCAAGCGGGCTTCGGTGAGGGCGTAGAAGGCCTGCGGGTCGAACGCTTGGCCCGCTTGCATCAACACCGCGGCCATGCCCGCCCTGCCCTCATGCTCGGGCACCTGCACGCCGTAGATGTTGATCAGTTCCAGGGCCGGCAGGTCGCTCAAGGCGTCGGCCACCTCCTGGGTGGAGACGTTCTCGCTCTTCCAGCGGAAGGTATCGCCGATACGGTCGACGAAGTAGCAGTAGCCGTCGGCGTCCTGGCGCAGCAGATCGCCGGAGCTCCACCAGGCGTCGCCCTCGCGCAGGACATTGCGGCGGATCTTGCTTTCGGTGGCCGCGGCACAGGTATAGCCCTCGAAGCGGCCACCGCCGATGTCCGGGTGGTCGATGACCATGCCCATGGCTTCGCCCACTTCCCCGACCTCGCAGAGTTGGTAGAAACCGTTTTCATCGCGCGGGTGGCAGTCGTTCTCGACATCGAAGCGCACCAGGCGCAGGTTGGTGCGGTTCCAGTCCGGCACCCGGCCACAGGAGCCGAGGAAGTTGTCGACATTGATCAGGTTGGTATTGGCTTCGGTCGCGCCCCAACCCTCGAAGACCTGGATCGGCCCGAAACGCTCGACCCAGCGCTGCCAGGATTCGCTCGACAAGCCGGCGCCAAGCATGCAGCGCAGACTGTGCTCGCGCTCTCCCGCAACGGGCGGACGGTTCAGCAGGTAGCGGCAGATTTCGCCGATGTACTGGAACACGCTGATCCGATGGCGGGCGACATCGTTCCAGAACTCGCGCACGCTGAACTTGCGTCGCACCACGATGCTCGCCCCGGCACGCAGCGCGGTCGAGGTCACCGAGGTCGCGGCGGCGCCGTGGTAGAGCGGCAGGCAGCAGTAGAAGACGTCATCGACGGTGGCGTTGAGCGTCACCTCCATCACATCGCCCGACGACAACCAGCGCATGTGGCTGTAGCGCGCGGCCTTGGGCAGGCCGGTGGTGCCCGAGGTGAAGATCAGCAAGGTCGTCGCTTGAGCCTCGATAGCGGCACGCATGTGGCGAGGAAAAGTGCTGCATGGCGCGCTGGCCAGGCGCGTGCCGAAATGTCGGTCGAGGCCCTTGGGCAGTTTGCCCGACCAGGGATTTTGCGCATCGTCGACCAGCCACATCGGCAAGGCCGGCAAGCCTTCGGTGGCGTGCAGGTTGGCCAGGCACTCCTCACCGACCACCAGCGCCTTGGCGCCTGTCGTGTCCAGGGCATGCAGCAAGGGCTTGCCCGAGACCTGGGTATTGATCAGCGCTACCACCACGCCGAGCTTGACCAGGCCGAACCAGCAGATGAAGAACGCCGGACGGTTCTCCATCAGGATGGCGCAGACGTCACCGGGCTGCAGGCCCAAGGCATGACAGGCATGGGCCATCTGGTTGGCCTGGCTGTCGACCTCGGCGTAACTCAGGGTCTGTTCGCCATGGATCAGGAAAGGCCGTTCGCCGTGACGCGCCGATTGTTCCTCCAGGCGGTCGGCCAGGGTGTAGTGATCGCGAGGCTTGATCCGGGCACTGGCGGCGGCGCGCAGGTCGAGCAAGGCCTGGGTCTGCTCACGGCTTACCGGTGCCTGGGCCTGAACCGCCATCGATTGCGGCATGTTCATGGTGCTATCTCCAAGTTGGCCTGCCAATTGGGGTAATCGCAGTAGCCCTGGGCGCCGGGGGTATAGAGCGTCTTTCGGTCGAACCCGGCCAGGGGCCGCCCGTGTCGAAGGCGCTCGACCAGGTCGGGATTGGCGATGAAGTGGCGGCCGAACGAGACCGCGGCGCCCTCGCCCGCCTCCAGCGCCGCGCGGGCCGAGGCACCGTCGAAGCTGTCGTTGAGGATCAGCGACTGGCCGCTGTGCCGTCGCGCCAAGGCAAAGGCGTCCAGGCTCGGCAGCGGCGAACGCATGATGTGCAGGTAGGCCAGCTCCAGGGGCGCCACGGCAGCGCACAGAGCCGTGGCCGTCGCGGCCGGCTCGCTGTCGTCGATGTCGTTGAACGGGTTGCCTGGGCACATCCGCAAGCCGACCCGGCCGGCGCCGATGGCCTCGGCCATGGCCTCGATCACCTCCTTGGCGAAACGCACCCGGTTCTGCGCGCTGCCGCCGTAGGCATCATTGCGTTGATTGCTGCCCGAGGCCATGAACTGCATGGGCAGGTAGCCGCTGGTGCAGTGCAGCTCGACCCCGTCGAACCCGGCCTCGCGAGCGTTCAGGGCCGCCTGGCGATACTCGCCGATCACGCCGGCGATGCCTTCCAAGGTCAACGCCTGGGGCTCGTCGGCATCGACCAGGCCCGCAATGTCGGTAAACAGCTGCACGCGAGCGCGGATCGCCGAGGGCGCCACCGTCGAGGCGTCGACCGGTTTGTTGTGATGGCTGGCGGCCCGGCCTACATGCATCAGTTGCAGAACGATTCGCCCGCCCCGCTGGTGTACGGCGCGAGTGACCTGGCGCCAGGCAGCGATCTGTTCGGCGCTGTAGATCGCCGGCGTACGGCAATAACCCAGGCCACTGGCCGAAGGCGCGGTGCCCTCGGCCACGATCAGGCCCGCGCTTGCCCGCTGACGGTAGTACTCGACCATGTCGCTGCCCGGCACCCCACTGCTGTCGGCGCGGCTGCGGGTCATCGGGGCCATGATGATGCGGTTGGCCAGTTGCAGTTCGCCCAGGCGCACAGGCTCGAACAAGATGCTCATTTCAGCTCCTCAACGTCTTCTTGTTTCCGGCTCGCAGGGGCCGCGAAACACCGGATATGAGCTGAATCATTCACCCTGGGCAGGTGCGAAACATCGTCCGTCGAGACTAGGTTCGGCGAGGACGGCAGCCCGCGACAAAAGGCGGCATCGCCTCCGAAAACTGGTCTGAACAGACGATGAAATATCGCTAGGATGCGTCGAGCATCGTGCGCATCAAAACAAGAAGCGGAGCCCCCTACGTGAACGCACCCAACCCCGTTACCTGGCGTACCCACTACGCCCTGCTGGTGCTGGCCAGCATCTACGTCTTCAACTACATCGACCGCCAGCTGATGGCGATCCTGATCGAGCCTGTGAAACTCGAGTTCGGGATTTCCGACACCGGTATCGGCCTGCTCTCGGGGGTGACTTTCGCCGTGTTCTATACGGTGTTCGGGTTCCCGCTGGGGCGGCTGTCCGACCGGATCGGGCGCAAGCCGGTGATCGCCTTCAGCTGCATGGCCTGGAGCCTGATGACCATGCTTTGCGGCATGGCGGGCAACTTCCTTACCCTGGTGCTGGCGCGGATCGGTGTGGCCGTGGGCGAGGCTGGTGGGACCGCGCCATCGGTGGCGATGGTCTCGGACCTGTACCCGGCGAACCGCCGTTCCACGGCATTGGCGGTATTGATGCTTGGGTCGAGCCTGGGCGCGGTCGTCGGCCTGGGGCTGGGGGGCTGGATTGCGCAGCATCATGGCTGGCGTCACGCGTTCCTGCTGATCGGCGCGCCGGGGATCTTTCTAGGGTTGGTGCTGTTGCTGACCGTGCGTGCGCCGACGCCTGTGCGTGTCATGCAGGCTGTCGCTGGGCAGCCGCAAGGGTGGGTGCAGACGCTGGTCGAGCTCATGCGCATGCCGTCGTTCCTGTGGCTGGTGCTGACGGGTGGCGCGGCGGCGATCGCCGGTTATGCGATCGGGACCTGGAGCCCGAGTTTCCTGATTCGCTCGCATGGGCTGAACATGCAGCAGGCGGGGTTTCTGGTGGGCGTGGTGGGTGGCACGGGGTCGGCCATCGGCACCTTGGTATGCGGGATGTTGACGGACCGACTGGCCCGGCGGGATGTGGGGTGGCAGATCGGGGTGCCGCTGCTGGGGACCTTGATCAGTATTCCGTTCGCCCTCGCCTACTTCCTCTGGCCGCAGGGGGTGGCGTTTCATATCGGGGATACGCCGGTGCCGCAGGCGTTCCTGTTCTATAGCGCATTCGGGTTCTTTGGGGTGTGGTGGGCAACGCCTTGCCTGGGGGCCATCACTCATCTGTTTCCGGCCAATCGATTGGCGCAGGCCACGGCGATCTTCGTCATGGCGATGACGCTGCTTGGGGTTGGCCTCGGGCCGTTGTTGATAGGGGTGCTCAGTGATCTGTTGCTGCCGAGTCTGCAAGGTGAGTCGCTGCGGTATGCGTTGGCGGCTTCGGTGATGTTGCTGGTGCTGGCGGCGGTGTTTCTGGCGCTGGCGTTGCCGCGCTACAGGGCGCAGATGAAAGGAGGCGCTGAACGGGCTGTTTCGGCCAGGCCGGTGGTTGTCTGAGCAACGGCTTCACAGACGCTCCGATCGCCCAGCCCCCGGGCCGCGCTATCGAATAGACACAAAGCCCGTAGCGCCCCATATCGCCTGTGGGAGCGGGTTTACCCGCGAAACAGGCACCGCGGTTTCTGGCACCGGCTTTGCCGGTGTTCGCGGGTAAACCCGCTCCCACAGGTCTCTAAAATCAATGTACGGTTCCACAGACGCTCCGATAGCCCAGCCTCCGGGCCGCGCTATCGAATAGACACACAGCCCGTAAGCGCCGTACATCGTCTGTGGGAGCGGGTTTACCCGCGAAGCAGGCACCGCGATTTCTGGCACCGGCTTTGCCGGTGTTCGCGGGTAAACCCGCTCCCACAGGCCTCCAAAATCGATATACGGCTTCACAGACGCTCCGATCGCCCAGCCTCCGGGCCGCGCTATCGAATAGACACAGAGCCTGTAGCGCCCCACAACACCTGTGGGAGCGGGTTCACCCGCGAAGCAGGCACCGCGGTTTCTGGCACCGGCTTTGCCGGTGTTCGCGGGTAAACCCGCTCCCACAGGTCTCTAGAATCGATGTACGGTTCACAGACGCGCCGATAGCCTCCCCGGGCCGCGCTATCGAATAGATACAAAGCCCGTAAGCGCCGCATATCGCCTGTGGGAGCGGGTTCACCCGCGAAGCAGGCACCGCGGTTTCTGGCACCGGCTTTGCCGGTGTTCGCGGGTAAACCCGCTCCCACAGGCCCTCTAGAATCGATGTACGGTTTCACAGACGCTCCGATCGCTCCCCGGGCCGCGCTATCGAATAGACACACAGCCCGTAGCGCCCCACAACACCTGTGGGAGCGGGTTCACCCGCGAAGCAGGCACCGCGGTTTCTGGCACCGGCTTTGCCGGTGTTCGCGGGTAAACCCGCTCCCACAGGTCTCTAAAATCGATATACGGTTTCACAGACGCTCCAATCGCCCAGCCCCCGGGCCGCGCTATCGAATAGACACAGAGCCTGTAGCGCCGCACAACACCTGTGGGAGCGGGTTCACCCGCGAAGCAGGCACCCTCCTGGGCCAGAGCGTCTGACCTGCGCTCTCACGATCGCCCAGCAAGCCGTCCTCCTTCATTCCAGGCCCGCCGGCCAGGTTTTGACCCTTGCCACCCTGCATGAAAATCGAAACGCCCGCAGTCTGGTCGAGATCGCTCTGAGCCGGGTGCAGGCTCGGCACTGATTGCGTTACCAGGACTGGCGCCGATCCCTGAAGCAAGAAGATTCGTCATGAACGGACTCAGGGGCCAGATCTGGACGCCAGTCAGCCATGAGCAGCTTGAACGTATGGAGGGTGCTTCATGAACGATGAGTGCAAGAACAATCGTGTTACCAAGCTGCAGTCCATCGGCGCCGGTGCCTTCGGCGGAGGAGTCGACGGGAGTATCGGTCATCGCCTTTTTCGAGCGGTAACCGGGCATGATCTGGACTTCGTGCCGGAACAGTCGTCATTGATGATGGGCTGCGTGTACAAGCTGACGCGTGAGGCGAGCCTGCAGCCAGATGACACCCGGGTCCTGGCAGCGGATTACCTGAGTGGAATGGCCAAGGCATTGGTCGAAGATATTGCATTGGCGCGAACACTGGAGGCTTAGGCTACGTGCTTGACCGTACCCTCGGCTAAGAATCAAGCCTGAGCGCAAGGGGCGTCGTGCGTGAGTGAAGGTCGTCACTGCAGGACGTGCCTGGACCGATCATCAAGCCAACTTAGGCGCCCAATGAACACCATTGATATGCGCACCCCCATCGACGAACAAGGTATTGCCGGTGACATACCGACTGGCGTCGCTGGCAAGAAACAGTGCCACGGGAGCAATGTCGGTAAGCGGATCACCTATTCGACCCATGGGGTTGGCGTTAGCCATCGCTAGCGCATTTTCAGGGTGGCTGCGCGCGAAACGTTGATAGGCATCGCTGGCAGCTCCAGGGCAGATGACATTGCAGCACACCTGATATTCGGCCCACTCGCGCGCAGCTGTTCGGGTCAGGGTCCGCAGCGCTTCCTTGCCCGCGTTGTAGTCGGCGCTGTACAAGTGCGCATTCACGCCGTTGAGTGAGCACAGGTTGATGACGCGCCCTGCTCCAATACGCCGAAATTCCGGCAGCGAGGCCTGCATGGCCCAGAACGCCGCCATGACTGCCATGTCGAAGGCACCGCGCATTTTCTCGTCGGTCTGTTCCTCCAGGCGCGCCAGGCCCGATCCACGCCATGCATTGTTGACCAGAATATCCAGGCGCCCGAATCGGCTCACAGCCTGGGCCACCATTGCGTGTACCTGCGCTTTGTCCGTCACATCCACTTGCATGAAGCTGATCCGCTCCTGAAGGTCGGTGGGCAGGCCGTCGAGAAAGCCATCGCCCGCTGAAACGTCGATATCGGCCATCAGCACCGACGCACCGGCATGCAGATAAGCTTGCGTTATTCCATGACCGATTCCCGCGGCACCGCCCGTCACGATGGCGACCCGGCCTTCAAGCATTCCCATATCGGCTCCATTGATGTTACCGCTGCAACGGCTAGCGTGGACGAATGTATGGGCAAAACCATGAGGGATTGAAACAGTCTCGACATCGTCCATTCGAACCAGAGAAAGGCGGCCAAACTCTCTTGAGCGTCAAATCACGAGCAGATCCCTTACCCATGCATGGGTACGCGCAAGCACCCGATCCGCCATCGCTACTGGAAAATGAAGGAAACCATGCGGGGCTCCCGGAAGCAGGTGTACTTCGACTGTCGCCTCCTTTGCCCAGCGTGCGGCAAGGCCGAGCGTGTCATCCCGCAGCGGGTCCAGTTCGCCGGCGAACATCAGTGCGGGAGGGAAATCCGTGAAGTCTCCATACAAGGGTGATACAGGCGCAAGTTGTCGCTGTCGGTCAGTAAGTCCAGGGGTAAGCGTGCGGAAAGCCTCGACCATGCCTGGCCCGTCCAGTACGAGGGTGTCGGGTCCGGCCGAGCGGACACTTGCCGTTCCGCTCAAGTCATAGACGCCATAATGGAGTACCGCGCCCCTCACGCGCCGCAGCAGATCCGGCCATGCCTTGAGGCCCAGCAAGGTAGCAGCCGCGAGATGCGCGCCCGCCGACTCGCCCACGACGATGACCGGCAGGTTGGCCCATTCTGGATCGTCACTGCCCAGCAGCCAGCGAGCGGCGGTCAGGCAATCCTGCATCAGGCCTTCGAGCGGCGTGGACACCGCAAGCCGATAGTCGACGGAAACGACCGTCACCTCACACGCCTTGACGAACCCAAGATTCAGCGGGTCATTCATCTGGGCATTCCCGATCACCCAACCGCCACCATGAAAGTCGAGCACGATCCCCTTCGCCTTGCCGACCGGCCTCAGGATCCTCACCGGAACCTGTGCATCCAGAGGTCCCACGATCCTTCGCTCGGCCTGGATTCCCTGCCTAGCCAGCTTGCCCGCAGCGCCGATCTGGCCAATACGCAGAAGCCCCTGGATAGCCAGCGGGGCAAGACGATTCCTGATCCTGAAGCGTGGCATCCAGGCGAGCTTCCTGTTGAACCGTTGCATCTGTACGATTTCGTGCTCGGAACACTCAAGCGCTTTGCCGTTCAATTGCCAGCTACCTTATCGTTGCCTTGTCGCTGGATGTGGATACTTTGTTCAGGCTCCAGTTCAGAAGCATGGAACAGATCGTCGATGAACCCGTGCGACAATCAATCCACACACGGCAAGGGCATCGCATTGGCTTTCAGGCAATCGCGCTCCTGTCTATCCAGGGAGCTGACGGTCTGTCGATAGGCAGCATCGGCCGCGTCCTTGAGCAGTTGCCAATCCTCCAGACTCAGCAAACCCCGCAACACCAACTCATCGGCGCGGGCCATCAGCGTCTTGTAATAGTCCTCAAGGTGGTCGAGGCGATAGGCATCGTCTTCGTATAACAGCCGCCAGGCTGTCAGCGCGGTCTTGCGATTGTCATCGTTCATTGGATTTCCTCGAATCTTCAGGTGATGAATTGAAGCCGACGCCTGACATGAGGCCTTGTTATTAGAAGCAGGCAGCCCTGGGCGGTTGTAAACATCATCCCAAAGAACGACGAGCGGCGAACGCCATACAGCCGCTTGTCCATCGTTCGGAATTCTGCTCGCAAGGACACCTGGACGTCTTCTACTTCAGCCAGAACTTCTTTCTGGAGCAGGATCAACTGATTCGCGAGGCGGGACGCATCAGCCATTTGCCGTGCGCCCTCATCCAGGATGGACATGACGTGATCACCACACCCGACTCCGCTTCCCGCTTGCATGAAGCCTGGCCAAGGTCGCTACTCAAGTTGATCCCCGATGCCGGGCATGCGCCGACCGAACCGGGAACCGTGCACGCGCTGATCAAATCGACGGAGCAATTCAAGTGCACGGGCAGATTCGCGTAGGCGAGCGAGAGCAGCTGGCGCACTTCCCTATACCTCGCCATTTGTCTCGAACCGGAAGCCAATGAGCCAGCCGTTCATCCCAAAGGACTCGTCGGTTGATGGGACGACCTGATCTTCAGTGCGCAGCTCGGGACGCCGCTCCGAGGAATGGGCCGCCTCTTGTGGTCCATTTCTCGAACGTTCTTGATGAGTGCAGCACTGACCGGTCCGACCGCCAACGTAGAGACTAGCGCCCGACAGCCGAGGATGGGCCAAGGCCGCGCGCGATGGCATTACCGGCGGGCATTGGCCTGCCAAGTCCGAGCGTAATGCCCGTTTGCTCGAAGCCGTGAGGATCATTCGCGCACTATGGGCAGGCGATGAGGTACCCCACGACGGTTTGATATATAGGCGGTAGAGGTGCTTATCTTGACCGAGCGACAGTGGGCCTGGCGGGGGGCTGCATCCCGCCTACCAAGCCCAAAAGCCCATCAAGAGAAGTAGAACCGACCTCGAGCTTCAGCCAATCATCGCCCGATCGCCCGCGCCGCATCCGAGGTATACATGTCCGGGGTGAACTTGCTCTCGTTGAGAATCGGCCCCTTCTTCGCCTCGTTGGTCATCCCATACCCGGTGTACTGCCCCGAGTTCAGGTCCATGAAGAACTGCGACCCTGCCTGCCAGCCGCTCATGTCCGGATGGTAGTAGTAGTTGACCATCGCATGCTTCCATAGCTGCCCACGGGCGTCGTAGTTGTCGGCCATCACCGCGTTCCAGGTGTCCTCGTCGATGAACAGCACACGCTTGCCATAGACATGGCGGTAGCCTTCCTTGAGATCCGCTTCGACTACCCACACCCGGCGCAGCTCATAGCGCATCAGCTCCGGATTGGGGTGGTTGGGTGTCAACATCTGGGCGTACTTGATGGTCCCGGCGTTCGGCTTGAAGGCGTTGGCGGGGCTGTAGATCTCGCGCTTGCCCAGCAGTTTCCAGGTGTAGCGCTCCGGCGCGCCGTTGAACAGGCGGTCTTCGTCCACGGTCATGGTGCCGTTGGTGCCGATCATCGGCTGGTCGTAGCCGTATCCCGGCATCTGCCGCACACGTCGGGTCGAGGGGCTGTAGGACCAGGCCTGACGGGACGAGGTGACGAAGTTGTAGGGCTCATGGGCAATGCTGATCACGCCATTGTCACGGGCCGGCTTGAGGGTGGTGTTGTAGCTCATCGCCTGGATCATGTCCTGCGTCTTGGGTTCGACGGTGGGCGAATTGGCCTGGGAGAGGTTGCGAGCGTGGGCACGCCCCCAGCCGATGCTGCCGTTGGGCAATACCGAAGCCAGGTCGGAGATCTTCTCTTCGGTATAGGCCCGCGCCGGCAGCTGATGATTCCACAGCACTTCCATGCCGTTCTTGGGGATGGGGAACGGTATCTGCCCCAGCCCTTCCACCCCTAGCCCGTCGTTCACCAACTTGGCATTCAGGGCATTTTCCTTGACCCGGCGGCAGACGTAATCGGGGTAGCGGAAGTCGCGGTGGCCTGGATAGATGTTCATCTTGTAGGTGGTGGGATACTTCTTCAGCAGGGCCCTTTGCCCGTCGGTGAGGTGCGCCGCGTACTGATCCATGTTCTGCGCGGTGATCACCAGGATGGGCTTCTCGTCGGCATAAGGATCCACCGGCTGGTCACCGGAGAACTTCACGTGGTTCCAGCCAGGCACCTCGCCCAGGTATTTTCCGGTATAGGGCGGAATGGTGCCCTCGGCATTGCCCGCCTGCTCGGCACCGACACAGGTCAGCTCCTTGCCGAGCTTGGCGGCTTCCTCGGGCGAGACGGCGGCGTAGACGCAGGTCACGAGCCCGCTATTGAGGGTCAATACGGCCGCGAGCATCACACCTGTTGTTGTTGTTTTCATGTACTGCCTCCTTCGCTGATAGAGCTTCTGGTATGGCTTCATTGTTCCTGTTCCAGGGAGACCGGCATCGTCCGGAGGGACTAAGGATCAACCGACGTACAGGCGTGCCTTGAGGTCGGCCTTGAGCACTTTTCCGGTGGCATTGCGCGGCAAGGGTTCGCTCACTCGATACACCCGCGCGGGCACCTTGTAGGCCGCCAGACGCTCGCCGATGAAGGCGCAGACCTGCTCGTCGCCCGGCAGCGCGGTGGGATCGCCATGGATCGCCAGCGCCACCACTTCGCCCAATAGCGGGTCTTCCAGGGCGAATGCCGCGGCTTCCAGCACGCCGGGCATGTCGCTGGCACAGGTCTCGATTTCGGCGGCCGAGATCTTTTCGCCGCCGCGGTTGATCAGGTCCTTGAGGCGGCCGCTGATGCACAGGAAGCCCTCCTCGTCCAGGTAACCGAGGTCACCGGTGTCGAGCCACCCATCGCGCAGGGCTTCGGCGCTGGCACCTGGGAGGTTCCAGTAGCCTTCCATCAATGTCGGCGAGCGGAGCCAGATCAAACCGGGGCTCCCGTCCGACTGGGGGTGCCGGGGGTCGTCGCCGATGCGCACGTCGACGATCGGCAAGGGCCAGCCGGCCGTGGCTGGCCGGTGTACGAACGGGTCGCCCCCGATGGCCGCGCCGATACCATTGCTCTCGGTCAGGCCGTAGCCACTGCCGCCGATCACCTGAGGCCTGCGCGAGAGCATCTCGGTCAGGAGTCCGGCCGATGACGCGCCCCCTCCCAGGCCAAGGCCGAACAGGCTGACCGTGTCGTCACCGCCATAGCGCGGCGAGGCAAGCAACTGCTGCATCATCACCGGCGCGCCGTTGAACTGGGTGCAACGCTCGTCGCGGATCAGGTCCAGGGCTTGGGTGGCGTCCCACTTGTACATCAGCAACAGACGTCGGCCGCCACGCAGCGCGCCGAGGAACTGGGCATGCAGGCCGCTGACATGGAACAACGGCACCGCCATCAGCGTGGTCGGCGCATAGCCGCTCTGGAGCATGCCCTGTACCCGCTCCGGCGAACTGAGGGCGCAGAACGCCCCCTGGAACTCCAGCGCGGCCAGCGCCTGGCAGACGGCCCGGTGGCTCGACAGCACGCCCTTGGCGCGATTGGTGGTGCCGGACGTATAGAGGATCAGGGCCGGCGCTTCGGGCGCGATGTCCAGCGCCGCGACCGGCAACGGCTCGGCGGCCAGCAGGTCTTCGTAGCGCAGGCAATGCTCGGGCAGATCGCTTGCAGGCACGCGGCCCACCACGATGCAGGTGCGCTCGCCAGCCGCCAGATCGTCCCGCAGCATCGCCAGGCGCGCTTCATCGCACAGCAGCAAGCGCGCGCCGCTGTCCTCCACGCCATGCAGCAGCTCATCACGCAGCCCCCAGCTGTTGAGCGGCACGCACACCGCACCGCAGCGCTGGATGGCAGCGAAGGCGATCAGCCAGGCCGGTTGATTGCGCAGGGCGATGGCCACCCGCTCGCCGGGACGCAGATCCAGGCGGCCGGCCAACTGCCCGGCCAGACGGTCGACCGCGTCGTAATAGGCGGCGAAGGTCAGGCGCTGCTGCTGCCACACCACGAACTCCTTCTCGCCATGCACGCGGCCCGCGTCGATCACCTGCAACAGGTTGCGCGCCGCATGGCGGAAATAGCGAGGACCGCCATCGGCCGGGGTGATCACTTCAAAGGGCGAGCCAGGCGCGATCAGCTGCTGCCAGGCCTGTCGCCAGCGTTCAATGCTCATTTCGGGTTCTCCAGGCTGGGGCGCTCAGGCGCAGGCTTCGTCGAGGGCCGAGTAACGTTCGCAGTGGAAGTCGCGGTCGCCCAGGCAGGCTTGCGCCACGCGCACACGCTTGAGGTACAGGCCGACATCCAGCTCATCGGTCACGCCGATCCCGCCATGCATCTGCACCGCTTCGTTGGCGACCTTGATCGCGGTGTCACCGGCCTTCCATTTCGCCAGGCTGACCAGGCGACCGCGCTGGGCGTCATTGAGCTCATGCGCATCGAGCGCCGCCAAACCGGCCATCACCGCGCTGCGCGCCAGGGCCAGATCGACATACAGCTGCGCGGCACGGTGTTGCAGGGCCTGGAAGGAGCCGATCGGCACGTCGAACTGCACCCGGGTCTTGAGGTAGTCCAGGGTGGTCTGGAACAGCTGCTGTGCCGCGCCCAGCAGCTCTGCGGCCAGGCATGCGCGGCCGCGGTCCAGCGCCGCGTCCAGTGCCGACCAGGCCTGGCCTGGCGCTCCAAGCAGCGCCTGGGCATCCAGCTGTACCTGGTCGAGGCGCAACCGACCGCAGTTGCGCGAGTCGATCAGTGGCAACGGGCTGCATTCCACGCCTGGGGTATCGGCCGGCACCAGGAACAGGCTGATCCCGTGCGCATCGCCTGGCTGCCCGTCGGTACGCGCCGCCACCACGAAGGCATCGGCGCCGACACCGTCGACCACCCAGAACTTCTCGCCATGCAGCCGGAACCCCTCAGCGTTGGCCACCGCCGCCATGGCGATGTCGCGTGGCTGATGGCGGGCACGCTCGTCCACGGCCAGGGCCAGGCGTCGTTCGCCGCTGATCAGCGGTTGCAACCAGGTGGCCTGCTGCCGGGCCGAACCCGCCAGGTGCAGCAGCGAGCCTGCCAGCACTACGCTGGATAGCAGCGGCGTGGGTGCCAGGTTGTGGCCGATGGCTTCGAATACCGGACCCAGGCCCATGCAACCGAAATCCAGCCCGCCCAGTTGTTCCGGGAACGGGATGGCGCTCCAACCCAGCTCCACGGCATCGCGCCAGAGCTGTGTATCGAATCCTGCCCGCGCGCCTTCGTCACGCAGCCTTCGCTGCGCCGATACCGGGCTGCGCGCCGCCAGAAAATCCCGTGCGCTGTCGGCCAGCAGCCGTTGTTCTTCGTTGTAACGCAGCGTCATGCGGTCACTCCTTTCTTGCCATCAGGCAGGCCAAGCACGCGCTTGGCGATGACATTGAGCTGTACTTCCGAAGCACCTCCGGAAATGGTCAGCGCATAGCTGTTCAACCAGGATCGGGTCACCGCCAGCTCTCGCTCGCTGAAGGCCTCGCTCTCCCAGCCGAAGGCGTGGCCTCCCATGGCATCGAGCAACACCTCGAACTTGCTGCGCTCCTGCTCGGTATGGGTCAGCTTCATGATCGCCATCAGGCCGCTGACATCGTCGCCGCAGCGACCCTCCTCGGCCATGCGCTGCACGGTCAGGCCATAGGCGTGCTCATCCATCGCGCAAGCGACGACCCGGGCCTGCAACGCCTGCTCGCCCTGAGTACGTGGCCGTGGCAGGTATTCGCGCAGCAGGGCCAGCAGGTCGAAGTGCGAGGGCAGGCTGAACTCTCCGAACTTCGACATCGCCTTGCGCTCGTGCTGCAGCAGGTACTTGGCCAGGTTCCAGCCACCGTTCAAGGGGCCGACCAGTTGGCTTTTCGGCACCTTGACCGCATCGAAAAACACCTGGCAGAACGCCGACTTGCCGCTGATCAGGTCGATCGGCATGGCGTTGATCCCGGGGCTGCGCATATCCAGCACGATCAGACTGATACCTTCATGCTTCGACGCCTGGGGGTCGGTGCGCACCAAGGCATACATCCAGTCGGACTTGTCGCCGTAGGAAGTCCAGATCTTGCTGCCATCGACCACGAAGTGATCGCCCGCATCGCGGGCCGACATTTTCAGGCTGGCCAGGTCGGAGCCGGCATTGGGCTCGGAAAAACCCTGGCACCAGCGTACTTCGCCACGCGCCATGGGCGGCAACAGACTGAGCTTCTGAGCCTCGCTGCCATAGGCCAGCAGCACCGGCCCGAGCATCCAGATCCCCAGGTTGATCTGCGGCGGGCGGCACTTGAGGCGACGCATTTCGCTCTCCAGCACCGCGACCTGCTCGGCATCGAGGCCGGCGCCGCCGTAGGCTTCGGGCCACTCGGGGCAGAACCAGCGCTTGTCACGCATGCGCTCGAACCACAGACGCGCATCGTCATTGGGAAACTGCGGCTGGCTGCCTCCCCAGACCACATCACCCTCGGCCATCGCCGCGCGCATGGACGGCGGGCAGTTGGCTTCCAGCCAGGCACGGGTTTCGTGCCTGAATTGCTCGATCGTGCTCATCGGATGCGACCCTCTATCCGGCTCCGGCGGCTGCGGGAGCGGATCCTTTTGTTGTTGTACTGGCTGAGCTGCGTGACGAACGCTCAGCGTTGAGTGCGCGGCATGCCCAGGCCGAACTGGGCGATCAGCTCGCGCTGGATCTCGTTGGTGCCGCCGCCGAAGGTCACGGTGACCGAGGCGCGCAGTTCGTATTCCAGTTCCCCCTGCAGCGCCGTGGCAGCGGAGCCGGCGCGCACCACGCCATTGGCGCCGACGATGGCCGACAGACGCCGCAGGATCTCGATCGCCGACTCCGACCCGTACACCTTGGTGGTCGAGCTCAGGGCCACGTCCATGTGCTCGCGTTCGAGGTGGGCGGCGATGCGCAAGTTGATCAGGCGCATGGCTTCCAGGCGGGCATAGCACTCGGCCAGGGAACCGCGCACCCAGGCCTTGTCCATGGCGCGACGCCCCTGCTCGTCGCGGGCCTTGGCCCACAGGTAGACCCTGCGGAACAGGCCCACCACCTTGTCCGACCACGAGCCGAGCCCCAGCCGTTCATGGTTGAGCTGGGAGGTGATCAGTTTCCAGCCGCCGTGCAGCTCGCCGACCAGCATGTCCCTGGACACCCGAACGTTGTCGTAGTAGGTGGCGGCGGTCGGATTGCTGGTGGTCGGAATGACGGTGGTGGAGAAACCCGGCAGGCGGGTGTCGAGAATCAGGATGGAAATGCCCTTGTGCCGCGCCTGGCTCGGATCGGTGCGCGCCGCCAGCCAGATGAAGTCCGCGGACTCGGCACCGGAGGTCCAGAGTTTGTTGCCATTGACCACGAAGGTATCACCCTCCAGGCGCGCGCTGGTCCTCAGGACCGCGAGGTCGCTGCCGGCGTCGGGTTCGGAGTAACCGATGGCGAACATGATTTCGCCCGCGGCGATCCCCGGCAGGAAACGCGCTTTCTGCTCGGCGCTGCCATGCTCCATCAGTGCCGGGCCAACGGTACTGATGGTCACGAACGGCAACGGCGCGCCGGCGATGTTGGCTTCCTCGAAGAAGATCAACTGTTCGGTGGCGGCATAGCCCTGGCCGCCATGGGCCTTGGGCCAGCCCACCGCAAGCCAGCCATCGCGGCCCATCTGCCGCACCGTCTGCCGGTAGAGTTCGCCGCCTTCCTGGCCGCGCAGGCGGTCACGCAGCTCGGGGGTCATCAAGGCCTGGAAGTAATCGCGTACCTGGCGGCGCAAGGCGTGTTGCTCGGGGGTGAGATCGACGAACATGCTGCGCTCCTCAGGCCGTGCCAAGAATCAGGCCGCTGGTGGGTACGCCGGTGCCAGCGGTGACCAGCACGTTTGCCACATCGGCCACCTGGTTGACCGCCGTGCCTCGTACCTGGCGCACCGCCTCGGCGATGCCGTTCATGCCATGGATGTAGGCCTCGCCCAACTGCCCGCCATGGGTGTTGATCGGCAGCTTGCCGCCGCGGGCATGGTGCCCCTCGCGGATGAACTCCTTGGCCTCGCCGCGCCGGACGAAGCCGAACTCTTCCAGTTGCGGCAGCACGAACGGGGTGAAGTGGTCGTAGATCACGGCCGTCTGCAGGTCCTGCGGACCGAGCCCGGATTGGCGATACAGTTCGCGGGCGACCACGCCCATCTCGGGCAGCCCGGTGATGTCGTCGCGGTAGAACGAGGTCATGCTCTGCTGGCCGCTGGTGATGCCCTGGGAGCCGGCCTTGATGGTCACGGGCGTTTGCCGCAGATCGCGAGCCCGCTCGGCCGAGGTGATGACCATCGCTACCGCGCCGTCGGACTCCTGGCAGCAGTCGAGCAGGTGCAGCGGCTCGCAGATCCAGCGCGAGGCCTGGTGCTCTTGCAGGGTGATCGGCTTGCCATGGAAGAATGCCTTGGGGTTGCTGGCGGCGAAATCGCGCGCGGCCACGGCGACCCGGCCGAAGTCCTCGGAGGTAGCGCCATAGGTGTGCATGTAGCGCTGAGCGAACATCCCGACCCACGCGGCCGGGGTGTGGAAGCCGTGGGGCATGTACCAGCCGTAGTTGACGTTCTCGAAGATCGGTGTCGAAGCGAAGCCGTAGCTGCCACTGCCGAAGCGGTACCAGGAGCGCTCGTTCATCGCCCGGTACACCACCACCACCTTGGCCACGCCCGTGGCTACCGCCATGGCGGCGTGCATCACCGGCGCGCAGGCCGCGCCGCCGCCGTGGGGCACCTGGGAGAAGAACTTCACATCCTTGCAGCCAAGCAGACGGGCGATTTCGTATTCGGGAACCTTGTCCACCGAATAGGAGCTGAAGCCCTCGACTTCGGAAGGATCGATACCCGCGTCGCGCAATGCCTCCAGGGTGGCTTCCAGGGCCAGGCGCAGCTCGGTGCGCCCGGAGTTCTTGGAAAATTCGGTCGCGCCCAGTCCGACAATCGCGGCGCGCCCAGAAATCGACAGGTTGGTCATGCAACTGCCTCCGGTTGTCCTGGCAAGACCAGCGCGACCGTGCCGGTCACGTGGTTGCCCAGGGAATTCTTGCCGCTCAGGGTCACTTCCACCGTGCGGGTCTGCGGGTCCCGGCCGGTCACGCTGCCGCTGAAGGACATACGGTCGCCGGGGTAGTTGGGCACGCCCAGCTTGATCTTCAGCGAGGTGAAACGCGCCAGCGGCCCGGCCCAGCCCTCGACGAAACGTTGCACCAGACCATTGGTGGTGAGGATGTTCATGAAGACATGGGGCGAACCCAGCTCGCGCGCGGCGTCCAGGTCGTGGTGGCCGGGGAAGTAATCACGGGTGGCGATCGCCCCGCCGGCGATCAGCGCCACGGTGATCGGTACTTCGAGCGTCGGCAATACTTCGCCGGGGCGCACGTCGTCAAAGCGCTTGGTGTTCTTCGAAGTCATATTTCCATCCCAGCTTGTCGTTGTCGCTCAGCCAGTCGCCGAGCCGTTCCAGGCTTGCCGCCGATCCCCCCAGGGCGATGCCCAGGGCGCGGCTCCAGTAAAGAAAACGATGGATCGGATAGCTCAGGTCGACGCCGATGCCCCCATGCACGTGCTGCGCGATGTGGCCGATGCGGTGGCCCGCCTCACAGGCCAGGTACGCCGTGGCCAGCGCCTCGGAGGGCGCAGGCAGGCCGGCATCGAGGCGATAGCACAGTTGCCACAGGGTGCTGCGCAAGGTTTCCAGGGCGATATGGGCGTCGGCCATGCTCATCTGCACCGCCTGGAAGCTGCCGATGCGCCGCTCGAACTGTTGGCGTTCGCTGACATAGGCCACGGTGCGGCGGATCTGCTCGGCGCTGACCCCCAGTTGCAAGGCGGCCAAAGCAGCGATGGTCCGTGGTTCCAGCCAGGCCAGCGCAGCATCCGGCAAGATCCGGTCGGCGCTTGCCTGCAGGCCCTCGATCCGCAGGTCGGTGACCGCCTCGCCGTGGGTCAGAACACCGGGCACATGGCGCACCGCGGGATCGGTGAGATCGAGCAGCAGCAGGCGTATCCGGCCCTCCATCCGCACCGGCACCAACGCCGCCTGCGCCTGTCCGCCCGAGGCCAGCGCGGGCACACGGCCATCGATGCGCACGCCCTCGCGGCAGGCGCTGGCGTTCAGCGCGATGCCACAGACGGCGTTCGCACCCTCGAGGGACAGGCTCAGCAGCACTTCGCCACGCGCCGCCTGCGCGCCCAACGATGCACTGTCGCCCAGACCGAAAAGGGCCAGGGTCGCGGCGGCCAACTGGTGCCGCCACAGGGGCACTTGCGCAAGACTGCGGCCCTGGGCTTGCAGCACCAGCATCAGCTCGGTCATACCTAGGCCGCTGCCACCCTCGCCTTCGGGAATGGCCAGCGCGTGCAGCCCGGTTTCCAGGCACAGCGCCCACAGCGGGGCCATCATCGCCTCGCCCGAAGCATCCCATTGACGCATGTAGTCGTCATGGCAGTGATCGCTGAACAGGCTGTCGGCCATCTGCTCGATGGCGCGCTGGTCTTCGCTCAATTCGAAATCCATGATGCCGCCCTCCTACTCGCCCACGGGCCGGAACAACGGCAGCGCCAGCTGCTCGTCGAAGGTCTGGAACTCGACCTGCAACTGCTGGCCGATGCGTAGCCCATCGCGCTGTACCCCGGTCAGCCCGGCGATCAGGCGCACGCCCTCTTCCAGTTCGATCAGGCCGATAGGGTTGGGATGATCGAAGGGCGCTACCTCCGGGTAATGCATGACCACGAAGGAGTACAGGCTGCCGCGGCCACTGGCCTGGACGCTGTCCCACTCGAAGCTGTGGCAGTGCGTGCACACGGGCGCCGGTGGATGGCGCAAGGTGGCGCAGGCGCTGCAGCGCTGGATCAGCAGCTTGCCTTCGGCGCAGCCTTCCCAGAAGAAGCGGGTGTCGTCGCTGACGCCTGGCAGTGGGCGCTTGGCCTTGGCAGGCTCGTTCTCGATCGGGGCCTGGGCGGCGGTTCGCGCACTGGCCGGACGGAACTTGAAGACCCTGAACAGCAGCTCGCCCACGGGCTCGTCGCCCTCGGGTTTCTCGACGAAATGGCTCATGACCAGGGTGACGAAGAAGCCCGTGCCCAGGCCAGTGGTCTTCTCGTCGCCGACCGACTCCAGGCGAGTGGTGTAGTAGAGGCGCTCGCCCAGGTACACCGGGCGGGTGAAGCTCAGTTCGGAGTTGACCGCGACCACCGAGGCGTAGCCGTATTCCTCGATCAGCTTGAGCACTTCGTAGGGGTTCTGATCCGTGGAGCCCGGCGGGTAGTTGTTGGCGTGCAGGCCCTCCATGGTCCACACCTGGAGCATGGCCGGCGGTGCGACCAGCCCGCCATGCGGTCCGTCCGCCGCGTAAGCCGCGTCGGTGTAGAGCGGGTTGTCGACGCCCATGATCTCGCACCACTGGCGGATCATCGGCGCGTTGACCGCGTCCCAGGCATACACCCGGCCATATTGGCGCCCCACGAGGGTGCGCACACTGGATAGCAATTGTGGATCAGCCAAAGTCGTCTCCTGTAGCGTGAGGGCGGCGACCGGAAGCGGCCGCCGCCGGAGGGTCGATCAGGTGGGCAGGACTTGCGCCGCGTGCAGGAACGCCGGGCGCTCGCCGCCGCCGTGCAGCAGCAGGTTGCAACCGCTGGCATAGCTGGCCATGGGCGACCCCATGTACAGGCAGGCATTGGCGATATCGCTGGCATCGGCCATGCGCCCGGCCGGGATGCTGGCCTTGACGGCGGTGATCCCGGCGTCGTCGCCGTAGTGCAGGTGCGCTTGATCGGTCAGCACCAGGCCTGGGCTGACGGCCACCACGCGCACCTTGGGTGCCCACTCCACCGCCAGCGATTGCACCAGGGCCAGTACGCCGGCCTTGGCGGCCCCGTAGGCGGCGGTTCCCGGAGAGGCGCGCAGGGCGCTGATGCTGCCGATGAAGACGATGCAACCGCCCTGCGCCTGGGCCTGCATCAACCGGTTGGCGTGCTGGGCGGCGTTGAGTGGCGCGATCAGGTTCAGCCGCAGGATGCTTTCGTGGAAGCGTGGCGACGCGGTGGCAGCGATGGCCGAAGGACTGCCGCCAGCGTTGTTGATCAGTACATCGAGGCGACCGAAATCACGCTCGATGGTGTCGAACAGCGCTTTGAGCGAATCGCCGTCGCGGACGTCGGTGGCGATGAACATCGCACGACGCCCGCCTACGCAAGGCAGTTGTTCGGGCTCGCTTCGAGCGCAGACGATGACCTGCGCTCCGGCGGCGAGAAAGCCCTGGGCGATACCCGCGCCGATGCCCTTGCTGCCACCGGTGACGAGCACCACCTTGCCACTGTAATCAAGCCACATCTCATGCTCCTTGGTCTGCTGTCAGGGAGCACTCTAGGCGCTATGCCCGGCGCATTCTTCGTCTGAACGGACGATGAATGCGCAATGGCCGGGCGCAACACTGGCGGGCATATCGATAACGCCTGGCACGTGAGGAAACCATGCCCGACACCCCTGCCCCACCGGTCCTGCTCGAACGGCCTTCATCGGGCGTTGCCCTCCTGCGGCTCAACCGGCCACAGGCGACCAACGCCCTGAGCCTGGAGTTGCAGATGCTTCTCTCAAGGTATTTCAGCGAGCTGGGCATGGACCCAGGGGTGCGTTGCATCGTGGTGACGGGGGGCGACAAGGTATTCGCTGCCGGTGGCGACATCGGCAGCATGGCCGACGTCGGCCCGATCGATATCTACCAGCGCCATACCGAGCGGGTCTGGGCGCCGATCCAGCATTGCCCCAAGCCGGTGATCGCGGCGGTCTGCGGGTATGCCTATGGGGGTGGCTGCGAACTGGCGATGCTCGCCGACCTGATCGTCGCGGGGCGTGGCGCGCGGTTCTGCCAGCCGGAGATTCGCATCGGCATCATGCCCGGAATTGGCGGGACCCAACGGCTGGTGCGGGCGGTGGGCAAGGTCAAGGCCATGCGCATGGCGCTCACCGGGCAACCGATCAGCGCCGAGGAAGCCTGGGTGGCGGGGTTGGTGAGTGATCTGGTGGACGATGACCAGGTCCAGGCCCATGCGCTGGAATTGGCAGGGGTGATTGCCGCGATGCCGGCATTGGCGGCCGAACAGATCAAGGAAGTGATCCTGGCGGGGATGGACGCGCCCCTGGAGACAGGCCTGGCGCTGGAGCGCAAGGCCAATGCCTTGCTGTTCGCCTCGCGGGATCAGAAGGAAGGCATGCAGGCATTCATCGAGAAGCGGGCGCCGCGGTTCGAGGGGTGTTGAGGGGAGTCAGCGTTGGGCTGCATGGCAGGAGATTGCAGGAAGGCCGATAGGTGCATGCCGGTTGGTTCTTTGTTGTCCTTGAGACGAGCGCCGCCCGCGCGGCGCTTCGCGGGTAAACCCGCTCCCACATTTGTTGCACCGTGCCATGGCCTGATAGACCGAGGTCTTAGCCTTTGTTTGTATGGCAAGGATAATGAGGTGCCAACAACAGCCTTGATGCAGTCTTTAGCCATGCACCAAGGCTGACAACTCCAATCTCACAGGCCATGGCACGGTGCAACAAATGTGGGAGCGGCGGTTCGCCGATGCGATTTACCCGCGAAGCGCCGCGCGGGCGGCGCTCGATCTCAAGGACACTGAAGATCTACTGACAAACACCTCGCGAAGCACCGCGCGAGCAGCACTTGATCTCAAGAGCGCTGAAGATCTACCGACATACACCTCGCGAAGCGCCACGCGGGCAGCACTCGATCTCAAGAGCGCCGAAGATCTACCGACAAACACTCGCGAAGCGCCGCGCGGGCGGCGCTCGATCTCAAGGACACTGAAGATCTACCGACAAACACCTCGCGAAGCACCGCACGGGCAGCACTCGATCTCAAGAGCGCTGAAGATCTACCGACAGGCACCGCGCGAAGCACCGTGCGGGCGGCGCTCGTTCTCAAGGGCGCTGCAAAGACCATGGCATGCACCTATCGGCCATTCTGCAACCCCCTGCCATGCACCAGCCTGTCACGGCCCTCTCGTCAGATCGACATCACCAACTGCCCACTGTCGATCCGCAACTCCACGCCATTGACCGCGCGCGACTCATCGCTGGCCAGGTACAGCACACTGGCAGCCACGTCTTCGGGCAGACACATGCGGTTCATCGGGTCACTGTCGATGGTCAACCGGGCCGGGTCGATGCCTTCCGGGAAGCCGCCGCGGGTCATGTCGGTCAATACGCCGTCGGGATGCAACGAGTTGCAGCGGATCCGATACCTGCGACGCCTGCACAAGGCCGCCACCGAGCGTGTCAATGCCGCCACCGCGCCTTTCGAGGCGCTGTAAGCCAGGTAATCATCGCGCCCGGCCAGCGCGGCGACCGACGACAGGTTGATGATCGACCCGCCTCGCTCCTTCATCAAGGCGATCCCCGCGCGACATCCCAGGAATACGCTGGTGGCATTCACCCGCATGAGCCTGTCCCAGTCCTGCAACCTTGTGTCCTCGATGCCTCCGGGCTGTAGCATGCCTGCGTTGTTGAGGAGAATATCGAGACGGCCATGGCGCTCACGCAACACGTCCATGACCCGTTGCCAATCCTCTTCGCTGCTGGCGTCGTGGCGGATGAACATGGCCGCCGCACCCAGCTCCGCGGCCAGTCTCTCGCCGGCCTGCTCATCGATATCGCTGATCAGCACCTGCGCGCCTTGAGCCACCAGCAGGCGCGCGCTCGCCCGGCCAATACCCTTGGCGCCTCCGGTTACCAACGCGACTTTGCCCTGAACCCATCCGCTGCCCTCGTTCATGACACCACCTCGCGGTTCACTTCCGGCTGCACTCCCAGCGCCACCGCCATCCCGGCGCGACGCCCGGAGAACACGCAGTCGGCCAGGGACAGGCCGCTGATATAAAGATGTGAAGGAATCCCCACGGCCGCGCGCCCGGCGGCAAACAGGCCGGCGACAGGCTGGCCGTGGGCATCGAGCACGGCGCCGCTGCGCTCATCCACACGCAAACCGCCAAGGGTCAACGCGCCTAGGGGAAAGACCGGATTGCCCACCGAGATGTCGCAGGCGTAGAAAGGCCCTTGCTCCAATGCCTGACGGCCATCGGCGGATTTGCCGAACGGCTCGGGCGCCTGGCCACGGGCCGCAGCGTTGTTGAGCAGCACCGATTGGCGTAGCGTCTCGGCGTGCATGCCAGTAACCGCCGCCAACTGCCGCAGGTCCTTGGCCTTGCGCGCACCCAGCATCAGTGCCAGTGCCGGCAGTGCCTGGAACCACCAGTAGCCGCCGAACACCGCCTCGCGCAAGGCTTTCTTGCGCAGGGGAGCGTCCAGTACCAACCAGGCCTGACCACCCTGCTCTTCCATCAGGGGCTGGCCCAGGGTCGCGCCATACACTTCCTCGTTGCAGAAACGCTGACCCGCTCGATTGACCACGATGCCCTTGTGCCAGCTGTAGGGCGGGTTGATGAAACGCCAGGCCGAAACCCGTTCCAGCCTGTCGCTGGCAGCGCCGACGCTTAGCCCCAGGCGCAGTCCGCTGCCATCGCAGCCGGTCGCGCCCACCTTGAAGTTGCGACGAAACTTGGGCGCATGCACCTTGATCATCTCGCGGTTGAAGATGAACCCGCCCGTGCCGAGGATCACGCCCTTGCCAGCTCGCACCAGGCAGCGCCTGGCGTGGGCCTGCTCGAGCGCATTGACCCGCTTGCGCAAGCGGTCGCAATAACCAGGGGCGAAGTTCTGCAAGCGCTCGGCTCGCGCTGCCAGCCGCGCATGTTGCAAGGCTTCCTTGCTGCCAGGCGCCAGGCACCACAACTCGGCCCCGATCACGCGCCCGCTGCGATCGACCACCAGGCGCCTGGCCGCCGACTGCGGCATGGGCCGTACACCAGCGCGCAGGCAGGCTGCCTGCAAGTGCCCATACAGGACCGCGCCGCACTGCCCCCTGCCTACCGTGCGATGGCCGCGAGGCGCGGGCGGATGCTCGCCGCCATAGGCGGGCACCAGTTCGTTACCCGAGTAATAGAGGTAAGCACCATCAGGCGGATAGGATGTCTTGCCGCCCGGCGGCATCTGGTGGGCATAGGGCGCGCCATGGCTTTCCAGCCATTGCAGGTTGGTGACACTGTCGGCGCAGAAGCGTCGCAAGGTCTCGTCGCTGATCACACCCTGAGTTTCGTGCCGGAGATAGTCGAACATCGCCTCGGGCGTATCGCTGAAACCTGCCGCGCGCTGATGCCGGGTGCCACCGCCGGCGTACACCACCCCGCCGCTCCTGGCGCTGGCGCCGCCACCGGTGAAGCGGTCGGCGATCACCACATCGGCGCCTTCGGCACGGGCTTGCAGAGCCGCGCAGGCACCGGCGGCGCCCCAGCCGATGACCAGCACATCGCACCGCGCGTCCCATTGCAGCGCACTGGCGTCGTCCACCCGCAGGGGCTCGAGGATCGGCGTCACCGTGGAGCTCATGAGGCCTCCTGGCGGCGCGTGGCCAGATGATTGGCGGCGATGTAGCCGAAGGTCATCGCCGGCCCCAGGGTTCCGCCCGCGCCGGGATAGCTGGTGCCCATCACCGAGGCCGAGCAGTTGCCGATGGCGTACAGGCCGGGAATCGGCGAGCTATCTTCGCGCACCACCTGGGCCTGGGCATTGGTCAGCAAGCCGCCCTTGGTACCGATATCACCGGCATCCAGGCGCATGGCGTAGTACGGCCCCTTGCGCAGGGGCGCCAGGCAGGGGTTGGGCTTGATATTGCAATCGCCGTAGTAGCGGTCGAAGACATTGCCGCCACGACCGAAGTCCAGGTCCACGCCGGTACGGGCGTAATCGTTGACCCGCGCCACGGTGGTGGCCAGGCCCTGCGGGTCGACGCCGATCTGCTGCGCCAGTGCTTCCAGTGTGTCGGCCTTCCAGTACAGGGTGTCGAGCCACTCCTTGCGCAGGCGGCTGTCGGGCATGACCTGGGCCGGCATCAACGGCCCCATGGCATAGTGGAAGCGAAAATGTCCGTCGAAGACCACCCAGGCCGGCACCGAACTTCCGCCGCTGTGCGCGTTGTCGCGGTGCATGGCATCGACGAATTCCAGGTAAGGCGCGGCCTCGTTGACGAAGCGCCGACCCTGGCCATTGACCACGATGGCGCCGGGGAATGCCCGCTCGGCGAAGATCCCGCGGGGCTTGTCTTCACCGGGTACGGCGATGGTCGGTGCCCACCAGGCCCAGTCCATCAACGCGGTGGCCGCGCCCTGGGCGAGGCCGGCTTCGAGCGCGGCGCCGGTGTTGTTGCCTGGGGGCGTGGCGCTCCAGGCGGCGCGTGTCGGCTTGGGCAGGTACTGCTCGCGCAAGGTCTGGCTCTGTTCGAACCCCCCGGCGGCAAGGATCACCCCATGGCGGGCGTGCAGCTCGATGTCTCGCCCGTCGCGATGAATGCGCACCCCGCTGACACGGCCCTGCTCGGTAAGCAGCTCTCGGAAGTCGCTGTTCAACCACAGCGGTACGTTGCGGTCCATCAGCGAGCGGCGCAACGAACAGACCAGCGAACTGCCCAGCGCCGCGCGGCGGTCGAGACGGCTCTTGCGCCGCCATTTGAAGTCGAGCTTGTAGCGCAGCATCAGCCGCAGGATCAGCAGTTGCCAGCCGAAACCGCGAGCCATGGCCTTGTGGGCATCGCGCGCGGTCCAGGCGATGCGTCCCATGAGCAAGGTCGAGGGCGACGGTTTGCGCAGGTTGTCCAGCTCTTCCTCGAGCAGGCTGCTGTCGAACAGCTCCGGGTCGAGGGTGCGACCACCCGGCAAGGCGCCGGGCAGGTGCGGATAGTAGTCGGGGTATTTCGCCGCCACCGCGTAGCGCACGCGGCTTGTGCGGGTGAGCGCTTCGATCATCTTCGGCGCATTGTCCAGGTAGGCTTGCAGACGCGTCTGATCGACCTGTCCTCCCGCGGCCGCGGTGAGGTATCGCAAGGCCTGCTCAGCGCTGTCGTTGCCGCCCTGACGGGCGAAATAATGGTTGTTGGGTATCCAGATGCCGCCACCGGAGATCGCCGAAGTGCCGCCGAACTTGTCGCTTTTTTCCAGGACCAGCACGCTGAAGCCTTGGTCGGCGAGAAACACCGCGCAGGTCATCGCACCAGCACCCGAACCGACCACTATGACGTCGTAACGGGTTTGAGACTGATCTTGAGCCGTCATTGTTGTTGTGCCATTCGCTAAGGTCAGGGAGATGCCGCCACGCCATTGCGCGGCCGCTGGCGGCGTGCACTCCATGATCGGCGCTGGTCGGCTGGCGCTCATCGTCAAAGCGGACTAGTCGTCTTTACGGCTGATCCGAGCATTCGAATCAGCCACCCACGCCACCAGGTGAGTCGGTCGATGATTGCCTAGAGCATGGCGCGCCGTGCGGCCCAGGGACGGTCCTGTTCGAGCTGGCTGGCCAGACGCAGCAGCACATCCTCGCCACCCAGTCGGGCAGTGAACAGCATGCCCACCGGCAGGCCGTTGTCGCTTTGGCCCAGTGGCAAGGAAATAGCCGGTTGGCCACTGACGTTGGCCAGGACGGTGAAACCTGCGCTGCCCATCGCCCGTTGGGCATAGCTGTCCCATGGCTGGTCGAGGCTTAGCTGACCCAGCTCGGGGGTGAGGTTGGCAGTGACCGGCGAGAGGATCACATCGAAGCGCTCGAAGGGTTGCTCCATGGCCGCGCCGATCCGCTCGAAACTTTGCCGGGCCCGGTACAAGCCCTCTCCGGTAGTCGCTTTGGCGCGTTCGAGGACGACCTGGGTGATCTGCTCCAGATCCTGCGCGTTGGCCGCGCGCCCCATTGCTTGTTCGCGTTCGTGCACCAGGTTCGACAACGCTGTACCGATCACCGTGCCATGGGCACCGAAGAGTTCGCGAGGGTCTACGCCCAGCTTCAGCTCCTCGACCTCATGACCCAGGCCGGTCAGCTGCTTGATGGTCTGCTCCAGGGTCGCGGCCACCGCTGCATCGAGCGGCGCACCGGTCAGGGACTGGCGCACCACGGCTACGCGCAAGCTGCCCGGGTCGCGGCGCAGTTCCTCGACGTAGGCGCGTGCCAAGGGCGCGCTCCAGTAGGCGCTGCCCGCCTCGTGACCCTGCCCCGCGTCGAGAAACAATGCGGTATCGCGGACACTGCGCGACACCACATTGCCTACGCTGGCCCCGAACCAGCCCTCGAAATGGCCGGGTCCGCTCGGTGTGCGGTAGCGGCTGGGCTTGAGCCCCACCAGGCCGCAGTACGAGGCCGGGATGCGGATCGAGCCGCCGCCATCGGTGGCATGTGCCACAGGGACTATCCCCGCCGCCACTGCCGCGGCCGCGCCGCCCGAGGATCCCCCCGCGCTCATGGCCAGGTTCCAGGGATTGCGGGTCTGCCCCCAGAGCAACGATTCGGTGGTCGTGGTCAGGCCGAACTCCGGACAGGTGGTCTTGCCGAACGGTACCGCTCCAGCCTGCTCGTAGCGGGCGATCAGGGTGCTGGTGCGAGGCGCGGGCGGAGCGTCGCGGAACAGCCTGCTGCCGTTGCTGGTCGGCGTACCTTGCAAGTAGGTGTTGAGGTCCTTGAGCAGGATCGGCACGCCGGCCAACGCGCCCTGAGCGCCATGACCGGCGCTGCGGCGCTGGGCCAGCAAGGTCCGCGCGTATTCCTCGTGCAGCATGTTGACGGCCTTGACCTGCGGATTGACCGCGGCGCAGCGGGCCAGGGCCGCTGCCAGCAGGTCCTCGCCACTGAGGCTGCCGGCACGTACCGCCTCGGCCATGGCCCAGGCATCCAGGCCTTGATAGTCGGTGGCTGACACCCCGGCCGCACGGGCCTCGGCGAAGCGGCCGAGCAGCCCGGCCCCCACGACGATGGCGCCGGCCTTGAGCACACTGCGTCTTGGCCAAGTGGTCGGGGTATCGGTGTTCGGTGTGTGCTGATCGATCTGCATGGGAATGGGCGCGTCCTGTTTGTCGTTGTGTTGAATGTAGGTCAGTCGCGGGTGACCTGGGCCAGCATGGCGGCGAGGAAGTGTTCGCCATAGGGCGGCAGCAGGCCCCACTCGCGGCGTGGATCGTGCGCTGGAGCCTGGAATACCGTGCGCAGGTGACTGAATTCCAGAAACCCCTCGCGCCCGTGATAATGACCCATGCCGGAGGCGCCGATCCCGCCGAATGGGGCATCGTGCAGAGCGGCATGCATCATCACCTCATTGAGCGTCACGCCGCCGGACAGCGTATGGTCGAGGACCTGTCGCTGCTCCTGCGCATCATCACCGAAGTAGTACAGCGCCAGGGGCCGTGGCCGCGCATTGATCTGGGCAATGACCTCCTCGAGTGTCTCGTAGGTCAGCACCACCAGGGCCGGGCCGAAAATCTCTTCCTGCAGGATCCGAGCCTCTTGAGGTGGATCGATGACGACCCGTAACGGCCGACGCCGGTCTTCGTTTTCGACGATACATTCTTCGGGCAGTGATTCGATGCGGGCACCCAGCGCCTGCGCCTGCTGCACCAATCCCTCGACCCGCGCCAGGTGGCGCGCGTTGACCACGGCCACCACATCCGGGTTGCCTGCCACCGTCGGATTGAGATCACCGTAGGCAGCGCTCAATGCATCGATGAAGGCTTGCAGCGAAGCCTCGGGCACGTAGACCAGATCCGGGCTGATGCAGATCTGCCCGCCATTGGTGGCCTTGGCCACCGCGATACTGAAGGCAGCCTTGCCCAGGTCGGCGCCGCGAGACAGGATCACCGGCGACTTGCCCCCCAGCTCCAGTGTCACCGGCACCAGGTTTTGCGCGGCGTTGCGCATGACCGAGCGACCTATGGCCGTGCCGCCGGTGAACACCAGATGATCGAATGGCTGGGCCGTGAAGGCTTCGGCGAGGTCGGCGCCGCCGGTTACCACAGCTACGTCCAATGGGTCCAGGTGCTCGGCGCACAGTTCGGCGACCAGCGCGGCGGTGCGTGGCAGCACCTCCGACGGCTTGAGGATCGCCCGGTTGCCCGCCGCCAAGGCCGATGCCAGCGGGCTGAACAAGGTATACAACGGCGCGTTCCAGGTGCCGATGATGCCCACCGAGCCCTTGGGCTGGTAACGAATCCAGGCCTTGGCCCCGAGCTGATCATAGGGTGCGAATGGTGGGCGCGACTCGTCTCGCATCCAGCCCTGCAGATGATCCCTGGCGTGCTTGAGGCTTGCCAGGGCGCCAAGCACGTCGTTCATCAGGGTGAAACCCGCGGGTCGACCGCCGAAATCCTGGTCGATGGCCTCGGTGAGCGCGCCATGGTGATCCACCAGCAGGTCGATCACTCGCTGGAGGCGCTGGCGACGAGTGTCGGCATCTACCGCGCCCTCGGCGATGAAGGCGCGTTTTTGCCGCGTTAACAGGTCGCTGAGCGCCTGGACCGATGACGGAGCTGGATGCATGCGTATCCCCTTTGGTTGCGCCCCATGCGCATGGCGCCACACTAGCCATGGAACACGGCCTCGCGCCTCGTCCGATCGGACGAGAATCGGGCGAAAGCGTTAGTCCGTTGAGACGATGCAGGGCGTGCCTGGCCCACCAATACTGGCGCCACGAACACCCATCCCATGAGGCCAGCCATGGCAGCACAACACATCGGTTTCGACCCCCAGGCCTTCCGCGCGGCGCTCGGCACCTTTACCACCGGCGTCACCATCATCACCTCCCAGGCCGAGGACGGCTCGCCCGTCGGCATCACCGCCAACAGCTTCAACTCGGTCTCGCTCGACCCGCCTCTGGTACTCTGGAGCTTGTCCAAGCAGGCGCGCAGCCTGCAGACCTTCAGCAGTGGCAAGCACTGGAACGTGCACGTGCTGTCGATCGAGCAGGAAACGCTCTCCGGCCGCTTCGCCACCCAGGGCGAGGACAAGTTCGCCGAAATCCAGCTCGACACCGGCATCAGCGAGGCACCGCTGCTGCACGACTGCACGGCACGCTTCCAGTGCCGTACGGCGTTCCAGTACGAGGGCGGCGACCACGTGATCTTCGTCGGCGAGGTGCTGGCCTTCGACCATAGCGACCGCGCGCCGCTGGCGTTCCAGAGTGGCCAGTACGCCCTGGCCACGCGCAAGCCGCGCAGCGAACTGCGCCTGGCGACCACCCCGCCGCCGCCGGAGTGCAGCTACACCGAAGACCTGCTCGGCTACCTGCTCGGGCGTGGCCATTACCAGGTGCTCAACCTGTTGCGCCATCTGCTGAGCAACCAGCAGCTGGACGAGCAGGCGTTCTTCGTCCTTGCGGTGCTGTCGATCCGCGACAACCTGAGCCTGAAAGAAATCAATACCTTCGTCAGCTACACCGGCCATGTGGTGACCCTGGCCGGCATGCGCTTCCTCGAGCGGCAGGACCTGGTGGCGATCGAGGGCGACGCCGCGCAGCTGCGCTTCGTGCTCACCGCCAAGGGCCGCGAGATGTCGTTGCAGCACGTGGCCCTGGCCAAGGTCGTGGAAGAAGAACTGACCGCCAAGCTTGGCGCGGCCGATGCCCAGGCGCTGAAGGTGCTGCTCAAGCGCATGATCGTGGTCAGTGACCCCGGTTTGCCGGATCTCTGGGCGCCGCGGTGAGCGGCGCCGTAACCAGCCTGCCCCCGGCCTCGGTCGGCTGGCGCAGTCATGGCCTGCTGTTGCTGCTGGGTGCGGTGTTCGCCGACAACTTCATCGGCCGCCAGATCCTGGCGGTGATGATCGAACCGATCAAGGCGGAATTCGGTGTCGGCGACACTGCCCTGGGGCTCATCTCCGGCCTGGCCTTCGCGGCGGTCTACGCCGTGCTTGGCCTGCCGGCGGGACGTCTGGTGGACCGTCTGCCGCGCACCCGGCTGCTGGCCGTGGCGTGCCTGCTGTGGGCGTTGGCGACCATGGCCTGCGGGCTGGCTGGCAGTTTCCTGGCACTGGCGTTGGCGCGCATGCTGGTGGCGGTCAGCGAATCGCCGACCACGTCGGCCTCGCTGTCATTGATCGCCGACCTCTACCCACCCCAACGCCGCTCGTTCGCCATCAGTTGCTTCACGGCCGCGCCGACCTTTTCCTCGATCATCGGCCTGAGCATCGGGGCCTGGGTGGTCGAGCACCATGGCTGGCGCAATGCGTTCATCGCTCTGGGTCTGCCCGCCCTCGCCTTTTCCGTGGTCCTGGCACTGCTGGTGCGCGATCCGCAGCGCGGCCGTTGGGACTTGAGCAGCCATCCGGCGCCCACCGCGCGGCTGGGTCTAGGCGCCGAAGCGCGCGCACTGTGGGCACTGGCACCTTACCGCTGGTTGATCCTGGCGGGCGGGCTGACGACGCTGGGCTCCTATGCCGTGGCGATGTGGAACACCAGCTTCCTGGTGCGCTCGCATGGCCTGTCCGTGCAGGATGCGGGGATGTTGGCCGGTGTCATCTGTGGCACCGCGGCTGGCATCGGCGGGCTGTTCAGCGGCTGGTTGAGCGACCGGCTCAGCCGCCGCGCCGCGCACTGGCAGCTTTCCCTTCCGATCCTCGGTCACCTGACCGCGATGAGCGCCCTGAGCACGTACCTGCTCTGGCCCGCCGACCCGCTGGTGTACCTGGGCAGCCTGCCAGTGCCCACGGCCATGCTCTGGTGCGCGCTCTACAGTTTCTTCGCGGTCTGGTGGGTAGCGCCGTCCTACAACCTGGTCACCCAACTGGTGGCACCGCAACGACGCGGCACCGCGATGGCCCTGCAGACCATCGTCAGCACCTTGCTCGGCGTCGGCATAGGGCCGTTGCTCACCGGTTTGGTCAGCGACCTGCTGCAACCGCTATTCGGCCAGGAGTCGCTGCGCTATGCCCTGTTGCTGGTCAGTCTGCCCGTGCTGGGCGCGGTATTGTTGCTGCTGCGCACTTCGCTGTACAACCGCGAGCAAGCCCGACTACAGGTCTTGCTCGTGAAGTGAGGCACCTTTCAACGTGGTCGCTGCCGCTGGCCGAAAGCGGTAATGGCTGTCTGTGCCGCTTCACTCTGCAGCAACCGGGCGAATGCCTGCGCTTCCTCATCGATGCGGGCATGCACCTCTGCCAGCCCGCCGCGCTTGAGCAGACGCTTGGTTTCGGTCACGGCCAAGGCTGGCTTCTGCGCAATCTTGCGCGCCTGGGCAAGCGCCCAGGGGAGTACTTCCGGCGCCGGCAAGATGCGGTTGACCAGGCCGGCGCTCAAGGCGAAACGGGCGTCGAAGGGGTCGCCGGTCAGCAGAACCTCCGCGGCGCCCTGGTAACCCAGCGACCGGGGCAACAGCAGACTGCAGGCAGCCTCGGGGCACAGACCGAGGTTGATGAAGGGCAGACTGAAGCGTGCGTCGCTGGCGGCGTAGACCAGATCACAATGCAGCAGCAGGGTCGTGCCGATGCCCACCGCTACCCCGCATACGGCTGCTACCAAGGGCTTGGGGAAGGCGCTCAGGGCATGCAGGAACCGCCAGACGGGGGCTTGCGGGTCCAGGGGTGGGTCGCTGATGAAGTCATCCAGATCGTTGCCTGCGGTAAACATCGTCTCGCTGCCGCGCAGCACCACGACACGAATGTCGTCATCGCTGGCTGCCTCCTGAAGGATATCCGTCAGGGCCCGATACATCGGGATGGTAATTGCATTCTTTCTGGCTTCTCGGTTGAAGCCAACCGTGAGAACACCCGCGCAACGGGTGCTGAGAATCTCGCTCATAGTCGCCTCTTGGTGGACAGGCTGCCGACAGTGGCACACCAGGTATAAAGCCCGATGGTCATCGGCAAAACGTCCATTTCGAGTAGAGGGCGATATTCTTCCAGCGTTGGTCACCCTGAAGCCGAGGTTGGCGGTCCAGACACCACCAATGTCGGCACGCTTGAACGGTGGCCCCAGGTCAGGCACCCGAACGAGCCGTCGAAGCCCATGGGGTCGACGGCCCATCGCTTGAGCCTGGTGCGTCAGAAGTCTCGCTTGTAGAAGATATCCAGCGAACTGGCCAGGCCACTCGCCGCTTCCAGGTACACCTTCTGACTCAGCTTGTAACGCAAGGCAATCGTGTTGGCCGGCTCGAACACCCCGACGCCATAGCGCAGGCTGAGCTTCTCGGTCAGGTTACCGCTGGCCACCACACTGGTGGTGTCGCCGCTGCCTTCGGTGTCGAGTTGGAAATCCTCGATGCCCAGGCTGTTCGCCAGGTTCTTGGTGATCCCCGCGCTTCCTGCCAGGCCCAGGCCTAGCGCCGCCTGGGCCAGCATGTTGTTGTCCTCCCCCGACGTGCTCAGGGGTCGCCCCAGCACCAGGTAGGACAATGCCTGTTCCTGGCTCATGCTCGGCTCGGAGAAGACCTGGGTAGTGGGTTGTTCGGCGCTGCCGCTGAGGCGGATGCCGGCAATCACGTCATCGACCTGGCGAATCGCCTCGATATCCAGATAAGGCTGGCCGATAGGCCCGGCGAACAACAACCGGGCTCGCCGAATGATCAGTCGCTGGCCGTAGGCACGGTAGCGACCGTCGGCAAGGCTCAGTTCGCCGCGGGTGTCCATGTTGTCGCCGATATGCACGTGGCCCAGCAGGTTGGCGGTCAGGCCGAAGCCGTTGAACGAGAGTTTATCGCGCCCCACCTCGACGTCGATGTCCATGGCCATGGCCATCGGCGGCTTGCCCTCCTCGGTCTGGTTGCCGACGATGACCGTGTCTTCCGAGACCTTGACCGTCGAAGGCGGCAACTCGCGCACCGTGATCTGGCCTTTGGGTACCTTCACCTTGCCGGTGACCGCCAGTTTGTCGTCCAGCAGGCTTATGGTCAGGTCGGGTGCCACTTCAAGCGTCGCGTAAGGTTCGACGGTGACCGGCAGTTGCTGGCCCTGCAAGCGCACGTCCACCGCCAGTGCCGGGCTCCAGGTGATGTTGCCGGCGAGCTGGCCGCGACCGGCCGTGCCACTGCGCCAGTCGCCCTTGAGCTGCACTTGCTCTCCGGCGATCTGCGCTTGCAGCGACAGGCCTTCGAGGCTGATCGGCAGCTCGGCGCCGCTCACTTCGCCGCCGGTCAGGGCCAGGTTGCCGTTGACCTGAGGCGCGAGCAGTGTCCCGGAGAGTCGACCGCTGCCGTTCAACTGCCCGGTCAGCCGTTCGACCATGGGCACGAACGGTCGGGCGATGGACAGGTCCAGGCCCGTCAGGGTGAAGTCGCCGGTCAGGGGCTTGTCGGCGGCGAGCGGGTCGATTCGAGTGGTCAGGTCCAGTTGGCCCAGACGCTCGCCACGGAAGCTCAGCCGGGTGTCGACCTGGCGTGGGCTCAGGGTGCTGTCCAGGCGCAAGGTCTGGTAGGGGAAGTCGATCCAGCGATCCGTGTCGCGTATGCGCAAGGTACCGCCGCTGGCGTCGATCCTGAAGCTGCCCTTGGGGCCGCTTTGCGGGATATCGAGGTTGATATCGGCGCTAAGCAGCCCTTGCCAGGCGAAATCGCGCGGCATCCATTGCGCCAGGCTTTCCAGCGGGAACTGCTTGAGGTGGTAGCGCAGGCGTGGTTCCGGCGCCAGGCGCTGGTCCTCTCCGCACAGGCTAGCCTGCCCGGAGCGCCAGCAGTGGGCGCCGAAGTCCAGCTGGCCGCTGGCCAGACGTTGCAGGCGCGCGGGCGACTGCAGCTTCCAGTCCTGGCCGCCTGCCTGGATGCGTCCACTGGCCAGGCGACCGCGCCAGTCCCCCTTGTCCAGCGTGCCATCGAGTCCCAGATCGAGCTTGAGCTGCGGGCCGTCGAGGGCCAGGGTCATCGCTTGCTGGCGCATGTCGCCCTTGCCGGTGACATCGAGCGTGCCCAACGAGGTCTCGCCCAGTCGAATGGCACCTGCCTTGAGCGTCAGTACGGCGCGCTGGGCCGAATCCAGACGCGCGTTCAGATCCAGTTTCTGTATGCGATTTTCCTCTTGGGCCAACTGTCGACCCGTGAGGGTCAGGGTGCCTTGAGGGGCATCCAGGGTACCGGCCACGTCCAGACGGCCTTTTACCTGGCCTTGCAAGCGCGGCCAGAGCTGTCCGAGGCGTGGCAGGTTGAGGTCGATCTGGCCGGCCAGACGCTGCTGCAGGCTGCCGCTGCCGGTAATGCGGTTGTCCCCCAGTTGCACGGCCAGCGCGCCGAGGGTCCAGGTCTGCTCGGCGCCTTCGGCCTCGACCTTGAGCACGGCCGGTTGCCCGCGCAGTCGGCCCTTGAGGTCGAGCTGCGCGTCCAGGCGCATCTTCTCGTCCTTTATCTCGCCCTTGCTGCGCAGCGGGCCGGCCAGGGTGCCCGGCAGCTCGGCCAGCCAGTAGGCGGGATCGAGGGCGGACAGTTGCAGGTCGACATCCCAGGCCAGGGTGTCGGCGAAACGCAACGCGACACTGCCGGCCGCCTTGCCTTGACCGGCGACCAGCGCCAACTCGGGCAGACGTACCTGGGTCAGGTCGCCTTCGAAAGGACTGGCCAGGGTAAAGGCCCCGGCAGGACCATCCAGATTGCCCTTGAAGGTGCCTTTATAGTTGCCATCGCGGTACTGCACGTCGGCGACCAGACGCTTGAGGTCGACCTGAGGCGCTTCATCCAGTGGATACAGACGCAGCCAGGGGAAATCCAGCCAATCGATCCTGGCGTCGGCGCTCAGGCCCTCTTGCCAGTCGGCATTAGCCTGCAACTTCAGGCGCTGCTGCTCGCTGGCGCTGAGGTCGAGGGCCGCCAGTTGCGCGCCCTTGGCATCCACCCGCCCGGCCAGCATCAGCGCGATGGGGCCCTTGTCGGCCGGCAACGATGCCGAACCCGAGAGCGCGTAGCCCTTGAGCAGGTCGCCTTCGGCGTCGAGTTGCAGTTGCTTGAGCTGCAAGGTATCAGGCAGCGCCGCGGACGGCTTGAAGGCGTCCGAGCGCAGCTGCAGCCTTGCCGGCAGGTTTTCGGCCAGCGCCTGCAGCTCCCCCGTCAGGCGTGCATTGAGGTAACCGATGCTGTCGGCCGTGAGGGCCAAGGTCTTCTGCAGTTCGCCCTTGGCTTGCAAGACCAGGTGCCAGGCCTTGCCATCCACGGCGGGCAATTGCACCTCGCCTCCGAGTTCCACCGGCCAATCGCCTTCGGGTTGCACCAGGCCCTGCAGCTTGAGGTGCAGGTCTTCACGTTGCAGTTGCAGGCTGTCGATGCGCAGACCTTCATGGGTCCAGTGCGCGGCGACCTGCAGGTCGCCCAGCAGGTCGCTGCCATCGAGGCGCAAGCGGCCAACGCGTACCTCGCCCAGCTCGATGCCCACGGGCAGGCGCAGCTCGGGAAGTTGCAGAGGGCTCGTGTCTTCGGTCTTCTCGCCCGGCGCGAAGGCCATGTCGACCTGATCGGCCTCCAGCCGTTCGATGCACAGGGTCATGCGCAGCAGGCACAGCGGCGACCAGGCCAGGCGCGGTGCCTGGAGCTCGACCCGATCCGCGCCCTGTATCCACGACAGGTGATCGGCCTGCCAGTGGCCACCCAGCCGCCCCTGGAAATTGTCGACCGCAAGACCCGGCACCAGGCCCAAGGCCCAGCGGCTCCCCGCCTGGGTACCCAGGATCAGGCCGAGGGCCAGGATGATCAACAACAGAATCGCCAACAGCGTCAGCAAAACGGGTTTGAGCAGACGCGTCACAGTTCCGGCCCCATGGAGAAGTGCAAGCGGATACCACCTTCGTCATCCAGCGCCTTGGCCAGGTCCAGGCGCAATGGCCCGACCGGCGAGACCCAGCGCACGCCGACGCCGACGCCGGTCTTGAGACTGGGCAGATCCAGGCTGTTGAAAGAGTTGCCTTGGTCGATGAACGTGGCCACGCGCCACTTCTCGGCCACCGAATACTGGTATTCGGCGCTGCCGGCAATCATGTAGCGGCCACCGATCCGGTCGCCATCGCTGTTTTCCGGCGACAAGGTCTGGTAGTCGTAGCCGCGCACACTCTGGTCGCCACCGGCGAAGAAGCGCAGCGACGGGGGGATATTGTTCTTGTAGCCATTGGTGGCGCTGCCGCCGACCTGCAACCGGCCCAAAAGACGGTGACGTTGGCCCAAGGTGGTCAGGCCCTTGAGCAGCACGTTGCCGTGCAGCAGGTTGGTGTCGGAGAGGAGCCCTTCCTTGGCGGCCCTGAGCTCGAACTGCAGACGGTAGCCGTTATGCGGGTCGATGCGGTTGTCGCTGCGCAGGTAGGAGTAGCTGATGCCGGGCATCAACAGGTTGCTCAGGCCGGAGTCGTCGCCCAGGCGATACTCCTCGCGCTGGTACTTGAGCGAGATGACCCGCTGCCAACCGCTCGGCAACTTGCTGTGCCACTCGGGGCCGACCGTGAGCAGCTTGCTGAGGGTATCGGTGCCGGCCAGCTCTTCGTTCTGGTAGCCGCCGGCGAAGCGCAGCTTGTCGGTCAGCGGCGGATCGAGGGGGATGTCATACCAGAGCCCGACGTTCTGCCGAGGCGCCGACAGCTCGGTTTCCCAGCCATAGCTGTGCCCTTGCGGGTTGACCCAGTGGCGGGTCCAGTTGGCCTTGCCGCGTGGCCCCACGTCGGTCGAATAGCCCAGGCCAAGGCCCAGGGTGCGCGGCTTGCGGATGTCCAGCAGCACCTCGACGGGGATGACCTGGTCGACCGCGGCAGGCGGCGCCGCGTCGACGCGCACGCCTTCGAAATAGCCGCTGGACTGCAGGTCGTTGTTGAGCTCGGCGATCAGTTCGGAGTCGTAGGGCGTGCCGGGCTTGAACGACACCATGCGCTGCAACAGGTCATCGTCCAGGGGCGCGTCACCGGCGAACGTGACCGCGCCCAGTCGATAGCGTTGCCCGCTCTGGTAGATCAGTTCGATGTCCGCCACGCCGGCCTGCGGATCGACCGCCAGGCGCTGGCGCTCGAAGTGCCCGCTGAAGAAACCGTAGCGCGAAGCCTGGTTCTGGATCACCTGCTTGGCATCTTCGTAGTTACCGTGGTTGAGCACCTCGCCCGGGCGCAGTGCCTTGCTGTCGGGTACGCGAAACGACTTGAGCTCGCTGGCCGGCCCCTCGACGCGCACGGTAACATTGCGCAGGCGTACCGGCTCGCCGGGATCGATGCGGATGATCAATTGCGGGGGCTGGTCTGCCCGAGCCCCCGGCCTGACTTGCGTATCGATCTGCGCCTGGTAGTAGCCAAGTGCCTGCGCCGCCTTGCGCGCCTGCTCCTCGGCTCCCCGACTGAAACGCACCAAGGCGTCTTCGTCGCGGTCTCCCAGGCTACCGATATAGCCCTCGACATTGGCCCGCAGCGCCTTGTTGGCCGGTTTCACTTCGACCCGCAATTCACTCTGAGCACATGCTACAAAACTGGCGGCCGAAAAAATCAGACCCCAGAAAATCTTTCCTGAATACGTCATGCGCCGAATGCTACCAGAGCTGATCGCCTGAGGGAGCCCATTACCCCGCCTGTCAAGTCGTTTCCCGATGTTCAGACGTTGGGTCAGGATGGAAGAACACTCTTTCTCTGACCGTTCCTACAGCGACTTCGCCGATTTCCTGATACCCCTGGCGCTCGTAGAACGACAGATAGCGCTCATTGACGGTATCCAGCACGACGCCTTGCGTATTGGCATCTTCCGCGCACCAGTCGTGTACGGCCTGCAACAGCTGCTCGGCGTAATCCTGGTTCTGGAACTGTGGATGCACGCCCAGCATCGGGATGACGTGCACCTGCTCGCTGGGCAGGCAGCCCGCCAACGCGGCCTGATAGTCGAGGTAGCGCCGTGTGCAGCGCCTGCCCGCCCACATGAGCATGCGCAGTCGCCAGGCCCAGCTGTCGGTGACGCCAAGGCGTCGCCGTGGCGGCACGATGAGGGCCACGGCGACCAGGCGATCATCCACCAGCAGCCCGATCGCCGGCAGTTGCAGGTAGAAGTGCTGGCGGACGAACAGACGGATCATGGCCCGGAGCCTGCGCTCGTATCCGGGACGATGGGCCTCGAACAGGGACGCGTAGATCGGTTCCTGGCGATAGACCTCATACAGCAAGGCACGTGATTCGCGGCTGAAGCCGTTATCGAGCGTGCATATCCTGGCTGGTGCGGTAGATTCGAGCATTGCGGGCAAACCTTCAGGGCAGTGGGCATCATGGTTTGGAGGTGCAAGCGTCGAACATCGTTCACCCCCCATGAACACGCCAGTAGCGGTCGATGACGGCGCCACGCTGGTAGCAGGCCTGGATGTCCGCTAGCATTCTCGCTTTTACCAGGATGGCGTTGCCATGAAGATCGTCTCGTTCAACATCAATGGCCTGCGCGCGCGTCCGCACCAACTGGCGGCGCTGATCGAGAAGCACCAGCCCGATGTGATAGGCCTGCAGGAAACCAAGGTCAGCGACGATCAGTTTCCGCTGGCCGACGTGCAGGCGTTGGGCTACCACGTGCACTTCCATGGGCAGAAGGGCCATTACGGCGTAGCGCTGATGTCCCGCCAGGCACCGCTGAGCCTTTACAAGGGCTTTGCCTGCGATGAAGAAGATGCTCAGCGGCGATTCATCTGGGGCACCTTCGCCGATGCCGACGGTACGCCGATCACCATCATGAACGGCTACTTCCCACAGGGAGAAAGCCGTGACCACCCGACCAAGTTCCCGGCCAAGCGGCGCTTCTACAGTGACTTGCAGGCGTTGCTCGAGGGGCAGTTCAGCAGTGATCAGCCGGTGGTGGTGATGGGGGATGTGAACATTTCGCCGCAAGACTGCGATATCGGGATCGGGGCTGACAATGCCAAGCGCTGGTTGAAGAGCGGCAAGTGCAGTTTCCTGCCGGAAGAGCGGGAATGGTTGGCCAGGCTCAAGGGATGGGGATTGACGGACAGCTTCCGGCATCTGCACCCGGAGGTGACGGACCGGTTCAGTTGGTTCGATTATCGCAGCCGGGGATTCGAGGATGAGCCCAAGCGGGGTTTGCGGATCGATCTGATACTGGCTTCGCAAGGGTTGCTGGGGCGGGTCAAGGGG
>NZ_JAAMQM010000002.1 GCF_013523055.1 Pseudomonas capeferrum
CGCCACCGGGACACCGCGCACCGGTGGCGAGCGGGCTTGTCCCGCGATAGGCCGGCAGCGTCACTGAAGATTCCAGAAGCCAAACAAGAGCGCCAGCCAACGAAACTTGATGACTTTTCCTCGACTGACCAGCATCAGGCCATTATCCGGCGTGTGCTAGGCACAAGTGAAAGGTACGTTACGCCCTCAACCCCCCACCGGCTTCGTCAACGGCAACTCCAGCCGGGCGACGAAGCCGCCCTGAGCATGGTTTTCGAACACCAGGCTCCCGCCATGACGTTCCACTGCCTTGCGGGCAATCGCCAGTCCCAAGCCATGACCCGATGCTTGCTGCCCCGGCGCGCGGAAGAAGGGTTCTCCCAGGCGCGCCAGATGCTCCGGCGCCGCGCCGGGACCATGGTCGCGCACACTCAGGAGAATGCGATCCTGATCACCCTGGGCGCTGATCTCGATGGGTTGGCCCACGGGGTTGAAGCGCAAGGCGTTGCGTACCAGGTTGTCCACGGCTCGCTCGATCAAGGTCGGCCAGCCCATCAACGTCAGGCCGGGCGTACTTTCCAGGCGAATCTCCTGGTCCGGCGCGCTGAGCTGGGCATCCTTGCGTACGCTGCCGAGCAAGGCATTGAGGTCGACCGTTTCGGCATGGGCCTGTTCAGCATCGACGCGAGCCAGTTCGAGGATTTCGCTGATCAGGTCTTCCAGGCGATCGCATTCTCGGGTCAGGCGCGGCCACAGGGCTTCGCGCTGGGCAGGCTCGGCGCGTTCGGCCAGTGCCAGGGCGATGCGCAGACGCGCCAGCGGGGAACGCAACTCATGGGATACATCACGTAGCAGTTGGCGCTGGCTGCCGATAAGGCTCTGCAAGCGCGCGCCCATCTTGTTGAAGTCGTTGGCCAGGACCCCGAACTCGTCCCGCCTGTCAGCCAGGCGCGCCAGGCTGTTCTGCTGGTAGCTGGCCTGGCCCAGGTCGTGCACCGCCCCACGCAGTCGACTCAGCGGCCGGGTGATCGACAGCGTCACCAACAGGCTGAACAACGTCAACACCACCAAGGCGATGCCCAGTGCGCTGAGGGGCCACAGCAGGCTGTCGCGGTGCCAGGCATCCAGCTCGGGGTGGGGAATGCGGTAGATCAGCAGGTAGGTCTCGCCGCTGCGAGGGCTGGTGTATTCCTCGGTCAGTCGTCGCCAAGGCAGGCGCTTGTCATTGTGCTGGCGCGCCTCGAAAGCTGCCGCCCGCCGCGGGAACGTGCCTGGCACCACGGCTTCGCCGCTCTCGTTGAGCACCTGTACATCGATCTTGAAGCGTTGCCTGCGGCGCTCCAGGAACTGCTGCGCGGAGTCGACACCTTCCTGTTCATAATGCTCGGCCCAATGACTGGCCAAGGTGTTCAGGCCCGGATGACGGCTGAGGATCCAGGCATCCTGGTTCAGCATATGGCCGAGCAGAATGGACAGACCGGCGACCAGGGTGATGGCCAGCCAGAAACTCGCCAGGATGCGCCAGAACAATGAACGCAAGACAACACCTCCTACAAACGGGAAAAGCCCGACCTGCCGCAGGGGCGGGTCGGGCGTGCGGTCGACAGCTTACTGGGCCTTGCTGGCTTTTTCAGCTTTCCAGGCCTTGAATTCCTGCCACTCGGCCTTGCGTTCGGCGCGTTTCTTTTGCATTTCGTCGAACTGCTTCTGCTGTTCTGGCTTGAGCAGGCCGCGGATTTCAGCTTGGGTCTTGTCGTGCCGTGCCTTGAGCTCGTCCTTCATGGCTTTCTGCTCGGCGGCCGGCAGCTTGTCCAGGTAGCGCTTGGTGATGTCGCGATGGGCTTTCATGTCCTCGCCCTTGAGCTTGCCGATCTGCTGGCGCTGTTCGTGGGTCAGGTCCAGTTGAGCGTAAGGCGCGCCACCGCGGTGATGTGGGCCTTCGTGACGCGGGCCGCCTTCTGGCATGGCCATGGCAACGGTTGGCAGAGCGGCGGCGAACATCAGAGCGATCAGGGTCTTGCGCATGGTGTCTCTCCTTTCGAGGGCCGGTGTTTACCGGATGTGCTCAGTTTAGGGAGATCAAGGTCAAGGGCGGTCAGGTGAGCGTAAAGCTTGCGTAAAGACGATGGTGACGTCATGACGTTCGACGCTGCCCATTGCTCCCTGCAGGCGGGCGAGAGCTGCTTGGCGTGACTGCGACGGGATCGCTAATGCAGTGTCGCTGCTGCGGCATCTTTCGCACGTTGAACAGGGATAGTGTGGCTTTGGCGTGACTGCGACGGGATCGCCAAGGCAGTGTCGCTGCCGCGGCATCTTTCGCACGTTGAACAGGACAGTGTGGCTTTGGCGTGACTGCGACGGGATCGCCAAGGCAGTGTCGCTGCCGCGGCATCTTTCGCACGTTGAACAGGGATAGTGTGGCTTTGGCGTGACTGCGACGGGATCGCTAATGCAGTGTCGCTGCTGCGGCATCTTTCGCACGTTGAACAGGGATAGTGTGGCTTTGGCGTGACTGCGACGGGATCGCCAAGACAGTTTCGCTACCGCGGCATCTTTCGCACGTTGAACAGGACAGTGTGGCTTTGGCGTGACTGCGACGGGATCGCCAAAGCGGTGTCGCTACCGCAGCATCTTTCGCACGCTGGACAGCATTGCCTTCGCGTATCTGTCATGGCAACGCCACCGCGTTGTCACCTGGATCTGTCACCCTCCTGCAAACAGCGCCGGAGGCCGATCCATGACCCACGTCGAATGCTCTCGACCGTCGCGCAAGCAACGTGTACGCACGTTGTGGATCTCCGATGTGCACCTGGGCACCCGGGACTGCCAGGCCGAGCACCTGTCGCGTTTTCTCAAGGGCTACCAGGCCGACCGCGTCTATCTGGTCGGCGATATCATCGACGGCTGGAAGCTGCGCGGGGGGATCTACTGGCCGCAGGCCCACACCAACGTCATCCGCCGCCTGCTGACCATGAGCAAGCGCGGGACCGAGGTGATCTATGTCACCGGCAACCATGACGAATTCCTGCGGCGTTACTCGACGCTCGTTCTTGGCAATATTCAATTGGTCGATCAGGCCGAGCATTTGACCGCGGACGGTCGGCGGTTGCTGGTAATCCATGGCGACCAGTTCGATGTGATCACTCGGTATCACCGATGGCTGGCGTTTCTGGGTGACCGGGCCTATGAGGTGACGTTGGTGCTCAACCGCTGGCTGAACCACTGGCGGGCGCGTTATGGCTATGGGTATTGGTCGCTCTCCGCTTACCTCAAGCACAAGGTGAAGGGAGCGGTGAACTTCATCAGCGACTTCGAACAGGCCATCACCCATGAGTGCACCCGGCGCGGATTTCATGGGGTAGTGTGCGGGCATATTCATCATGCCGAGATTCGCAAGGTGGGCGATGTGGATTATTTCAATTGTGGCGATTGGGTGGAGTCCTGCACGGCGTTGATCGAGCACTGGGATGGGCAGATCGAGCTGTATCGGCTGGCCGAGGTGCAGCAGGGGCGCTTAGGGCAGGCAATGCCTAGGGTGAAAGAGCCGGTTTGATCGGGTTTGTAAGGGCTGGCCTTGATGTCGATCAGTTGACGCAAAAGTAATCATACTGAAGCTTATCTTCAATCTTACAGATCTTCTGTGACGCTGATGGCCTCTCGCGAGACTGGCCCGCTCACCACCGTGGCGGGGTGTGAAAGTACGCATTGCCCCCAGTGGTGAGCGGGCTAGTCCCGCGATGAGGCCATCAGCCGCACCGCCTCTCCAGTGGCAAGCGGGCTTGCCGGACCACCCGCGATAAAGCCGTCAGCCGCCTCCCACTCAAAGCTTCACCTTCCCCCGCAAAATATCGCGAAACATGGCGAAATCCCCGATCAAGCTGTAAAAAGGATAGGTAAAGGTCGCCGGCCGATTCTTCTCGAAGAAAAAGTGCCCGGCCCAGGCGAACCCATACCCGGCCAGTGGCACCGCCACCAACAGTAGCCACTCGCCGCTGGCAATGGCATAAGCCAGCAGCGCGATGACCAGACTGGTCCCGACAAAATGCAAACGGCGACAGGTGGGGTTGCTGTGCTCTCCCAGGTAATAAGGGTAGAACTCGGCAAAACTGCGGTATTGCGCTGTACGGGTCATGACTGTGCTTCCAAGGCTGCTCTGACTGAAAGGGTAGGACTGCGTGGAACCTGATTCGAGTCTAGAGTGATAAGCGGTACTGGCCAGTGACAATAAGCGCCAATTGAATATCCTTTGCAATCTACCGCGGGAGCGGTCAGCACAAGAAGTCGCCCATGAGTGAGAGAACCACGTCAGCCAGCTGGGCTTCAGGGATCGTCAAGGCACTCGAACTCGAAGGGCTCGATTGCCGCGCTATGTTCAAGCAACTAGGGCTCGATTTTTCCGCCCTCGACGACCCTGACGCACGTTTTCGCCAGGATGACATGACCCGGCTCTGGCAATTGGCCGTGGAATTGTCGGGCAATCAGGCCGTCGGCCTGAACATGTCGCGGGTGGTGCGGCCGGCATCCTTCCATGTGGTCGGCTATGCGTTGATGTCGAGCCGTACCCTGGCCGAAGGTTTCCATCGCCTGGTGCGCTATCAGCGCATCATTGCAGAAAGCTCCGACCTGAGTTTCCATCTGCACGACGGCAACTACACCCTCGTACTGACCGTGCATGGCGATCACCTGCCGCCTACTCGCCACAGCGCCGAGGCTTCACTCGCCTGCGCCTTGTCACTGTGCAGCTGGCTCAGCGGCCGAGCGATCCAGCTGCGAAGGGTGCTGATCCAGGGGCCACAGCCGGCGGATGTGGAACCTTACCGAAAGGCATTCCGCGCACCGCTGATATTCGACGCGCCGCATGATGCGCTGGTCTTCGAACGAGCCGACATGGAAGCAGCGCTACCGACCGCCAACGAGGCCATGGCCATCCTGCATGATCGCTTCGCCGGGGAGTACCTGGCGCGTTTCTCGGAAAGCCGGGTGACCCACCGCGCCCGCCAGGTGCTGTGCCGGATCCTGCCCGAGGGCGAACCCAAGCGCGAAGCGGTCGCCCAGGCCCTGCACATGTCCCAGCGCACCTTGCAGCGTCGGCTGCAGGAAGAAGGCACCAGCTTCCAGAACCTGCTCGACGACACCCGCCGTGAACTGGCTGAGCAATACCTGGCCCAGCCTGCGATGACGTTGCTGCAAACCGCCTACCTGCTGGGCTTCGCCGACCCGAGCAACTTCTACCGCGCCTTCCGGCGCTGGTTCGACACCACGCCGAGCGAGTATCGCGGCCGGCGGGGCGCGGCGGCCGCGCAAGACTCAGTGGCGCCAGAAGGCCGGCATGCACAGCACCAGCACGGTGATGATCTCCAGGCGGCCAAGCAGCATGCCGCCCGCCAGGATCCACTTGGCCGCATCGGGCAGGGTAGAGAAGTTGCCCGCGGGCCCGATCACTTCGCCGAGGCCCGGACCGACACCGGATACGGTGCTGGCGGCACCGGTCAGGGCGGTCATCCAGTCGACCCCCAGCAGTGACAGCAGCAGGGCGATGATGCAGATGGTGATCGCGAAGAAGAACGAGAACGTCAGGATCGAGCGCACGATCTCTTCATCGAGACGGTGGCCGTTGTACTTCTGCTTGATCACCGCGCGTGGGTGGATCAGCTGGTTGAGGCTGGCCTTGAGCAGGATGTAGGCGACCTGGAAACGGAAGATCTTGATCCCGCCCGCCGTCGAACCGGAGCAACCGCCGATGAAGCCCAGGTAGAAGAACAGCATGAGCGAGAAGTTGCCCCACAGACTGTAGTCACCCAGGGCGAAGCCGGTGGTGGTGACCACCGAGGTGACGTTCAGGGCCACGTGGCGCAGGGCGTCGAACCACGGCAGGTTGTTGGTGGCCCAGTACCAGGTGCCGAGCACGATCCAGGTAGCCACCAGCAAGCCGAGCAGTCCCTGGACCTGCTGGTCGCGAATCATCGCGCCGCGATTGCCGCGCAAGGTGGCCACATACAGGGTGAACGGCAGGCTGCCGAGGATCATCACCACCACCGCGACCCAGTGCACGGCAGGCATGTCCCACTTGGCCAGAGACTGGTCGGAGGTGGAGAACCCGCCGGTGGAGATCGCCGACATGGCATGGTTGACCGCATCGAACAACCCCATCCCCGCCCACCAGAAGGCCAGACTGCCCAGCACCGTGATGCCGACGTACACCAGCACGATCGACTTGGCGACCATGTGCGAGCGCGGCATGACCTTTTCCGAGCGATCGGACGACTCGGTCTGGAACAGGCGCATGCCACCGATGCGCAGCAACGGCAGGATCGCCACCGCCATGCCGATGAAGCCGATGCCGCCCAGCCAGTGCAGCATCGAGCGCCACATCAGGATGCCCGGCGACATGCTGTCCAGCCCGCTCAATACGGTCGAACCGGTGGCGGTGATGCCGGACATGCTTTCGAAGAAGGCGTTGGTGTAGCTGATGTGCTGGGTCAGCAGGAAGGGCAGGGCGGCGAACAGACCCACCACCAGCCAGCTGCTGACCGTCAGCAGGTACATGTCGCGAGGCCGCAGGTGCACGTGCTCCGGCCGTCCCGGTATGACCAGGGCCAACCCGGCAACGAAGGTGATCAGGCTTGACCAGAGGAAGGAATGCATGTCGCCGGTGCGTTCGAAGATCACCAGGGTCGCCATGGGGACGACCATGCTGACCGCCAGGGTGATGAGGAAGATGCCGATGATGAAACCAATGATCCTTAAGGTCGGCAACGCCATGTGATCTGCTCTGACTTGGAACGGAAGGGCGCCATTCTACCTATGGACCTTTCGAAGTAAACGCTAGAATGACCGCACATTCATCTTTCTTGGGGGTAGCCGATGGAGGCTCTTGATGCGTTGCTCAACCGTGTGTCCGTGGCACGTTTGACCGACCCCGCGCCTGATGGCGCTCAGCGCGAAGCCTTGTTTCAGGCCGCTTTGCGCGCGCCCGACCATGGCCAGCTGCGGCCGTGGCGTTTTCTCACCATCGAAGGCGAGGGCCGTGATCGCCTGGGCGAGCTGTTCGCCGAAGCGGTGGAGCGCAAGGGCGACGCCACGTCCAAGGCGCTGGACAAGGCCCGCGCCATGCCATTGCGCGCGCCGTTGCTGATCGTGGTGATCGCTTGTCTGCAGGATCATTACAAGGTGCCCAAGTCCGAGCAGCGCCTGGCCGCCGGTTGCGCCGCACACGGTATTCTCCTGGCTGCCCATGCCCAAGGGATCGGCGCGGTGTGGCGCACCGGCGACCTGGCGTTCGATGACCATGTGCATCAGGGTCTGGGGATGGCGGAGAACGAAGAGGTGATCGGTTATCTGTATGTCGGAACGCCGGAGAACCAACCGCGCCCGGCGCCGGTGCTGGAAACGGCCGAGTTCGTGCAGGGCTGGGGAGGCTGAATAGAGCGCTCGAGGCGGGTGGGTGGGCAAGGCCAGCCAGTTGTGGCGAGGCAGCCTGGTTTTCGGATGCTGGAGGTTTGGCTTTCGGTTTCAGAATCGGCTGGGCTTTTAAGGGCCTATCGCGGGACAAGCCCGCTCGCCACCTGGGTTTTCGCCACGCCCGCGCATCGGTGGCGAGCGGGCTTGTCCCGCGACAGGGCCAGCAGATGCCCAGCAGATCTTGAAATCCTGAAGAGAAGTTCCAGCATCTGAAAATCGGGATACCTGCTTTAACGGGCAGGTCCCTGCCAACGCATCGCGGCTCAACCGGGCAGGTGACGAGCCACCAGCGCCCTTGCCTGGGCTACATCGATCTTGGGGATCACCGAGGTCGGGACACGCGACGTGGCCGACAGGTTGTAAACCTGGAACCTGTCATCGATCACTCTCTGCCTCATCAACGCCAGTGACGGCAGGATACGACGCTCCCAATGCTGGTCCAGCCCGCAAGGGGAGTGCCCTGTCTGGCCCGTTTCATAGAAGCGTCCCACCGATTGGTCGAGATCCACTCCGACCAGAAACACCTCGCTGAAACCGAGATGGCAAGCCAGCTGCAGCGCCACGTAGGCGACGGTCCTGGCATCGAAAAAGCCCTTGCTCAGGTTTCTGCTGAAGCCGATCGAGCGCCCACGTTTGCTCCAGAAAGTCCAACTGCGCACCAGCGATCCCGTGCCCAGCCAATCCTCGAGCGAAAGGGCACGGGCCTTGAACAACGGATAGCGGTTGGTGACAGGCGGGATATCGTGCTCTTGCAGGCGCTCTGGCCATAGCAACAGATTATTGCTGTGTTGCAACGCCCAGGCATAGAGCTCGGGCTGTTGATTGGGGAAGTCCAGATCGGAGCAGACGTAGAAGAACGGCTTGATCGGGGTGCCCATCAACATGGAGACCGAACCGTTCATTGCGATCACTGGCACATCGGGGAAATGAGCCAGATCAAAATGCCGGGCACTTTGGCCTGAGGCGAGAATGATGACAGGACCTTTGCAGGTCTTATGGCACGTCTCGAAAGAGCGCAACATTTCTTGTGAACATGCTGCCGTTGGTTTTTTGGGGCGCATAAGAAGCCGAAAGTTGCTGAGACGATTTGACGGGCGCGAGTGGTGCGGATAGCTGAAGTTGTAGCTTTGATGGACAGGATAAACAAGCCGTATAGCACAAGTGTTTTACGCTGGCCAATGTTCATCGTGGATACGTGGTTTGGATGTTGTTGCGGATTGTGAGTGACCACAAGTTCAGAGTGACGGGGTGGTTGTATGGGTAATCGGAGCAGTCTCTATTTAGGGGCTTATACAGCCGCACCCGCCAGATGCGGAAAAGCCGATTCCAAGCAGGGTATGTTCATACAACCCTAGCCTCCACACTCAGCCAAACGCAGCCCCTTCGGCCCACCAAGACACCAAGCTTTGCGTGATAACGCAAACCCCCTTAAGATCCCCGCCCATTATCAGCCTGTCGACACGATCACCCTCCTTGATGAACCACCTTCCAATCGCAAGAAAATCCCTGATCGCCCAAGCCCAGGCCGTCACCCAGATGGCCGGCCGCCTGAACGATGAATTCCAGAATGCCGTCGAATTGATCCTTGGCTGCAAAGGCCGGACAGTCGTCTGCGGCATGGGCAAATCGGGTCTGATCGGCAAGAAAATGGTCGCCACCTTCGCTTCCACCGGCACGCCGAGTTTCTTCCTGCACCCCGCCGAAGCGTTCCACGGCGATCTCGGCATGCTCAAGCCGGTCGACGTGCTGATTCTGATCAGCTACAGCGGCGAAACCGAAGAACTGATCAAGCTGATCCCGAGCGTCAAGTCGTTCGGCAACACGATCATCGCCATGACCGGCAATGGCAGCTCCACCTTGGCCAAGCATGCCGATATCTGGCTGGATATCTCAGTAGAGCGCGAAGTCTGCCCCAACAATCTGGCGCCGACGACTTCGACCCTCGCGACCATGGCGATGGGCGATGCCCTGGCAGTCGCGTTGATCGAGGCCATCGGGTTCAAACCCATGGACTTCGCGCGCTACCACCCCGGTGGCAGCCTGGGTCGCAAGTTGCTGACTCGCGTTCGGGACGTCATGCATTCGCCAGCGCCGGTGGTCACACCCGACACCCGTTTTCATGACTGCCTGTTGGTCATGACACAGAGCCGTCTGGGTATGACCCTGGTGATCGACCAAGACAAACTGGTCGGCATAGTCACCGACGGAGATGTCCGCCGAGCCTTGTTGGAAGACGAAGGAACCGTTGATGCCGTTGTCTCCGAATTCATGACCACCACCCCGCATACCATTGACCAGGATGCCCGGCTGGCGACGGCGGAGGCCTATATGATCGATAACAAGATTCGGGTGCTGGCAGTTACGGGGGAGGGGAATGCGGTAGTGGGTATCGTCGAGATTTTCGACTGACTTTACCTGTGCTCGGGTGTCTCTGATTGACTCGATATGAACGGGCATGTGTAGCCAATGCCAGTCAATTAAGGCAAAACATTCGATCTTCACAGGCTGAAGCTTATCTGAGGGGTCTCGAAGTTTTGTGATGCTGATGGCCCTGTCGCGGGACTAGCCCGCTCGCCACCTGGTATGGGTTTCGCTGCACCACGCACCGGTGGCGAGCGGGCTAGTCCCGCGACAGGGCCATCAGCACCACTGAAGATTTCAGAAACCCCAGGATATGCCCCAGTATGCAAGAGCGAATTTTTTCTACTTAACTGACTGACAGTGGGCGTGTGAGCCTCTTCTGCAACCACTCGACGGCTGCTGCTCCAAACGGGCCGACATCACGATATCGACCCTTCGCAAACTCAGCGAATGTTCAGCGGCGGGAACGATTTGACCAGATCATCCAGCGCTTTGATCTGCGCCAGGAATGGCTCCAGTTGATCCAGCGGCAGGGCGCTTGGCCCATCGCACTTGGCCTGGTCCGGATCCGGATGCGCTTCCAGGAACAGCCCCGCCAGGCCAACGCCCATGCCAGCACGGGCCAGCTCGACGACCTGCTCGCGACGGCCACCCGAGGCGGCGCCCGAAGGGTCGCGCTGCTGCAGGGCGTGAGTCACGTCGAAGATGACCGGCAGATCATCGCAGGTACGCTTCATGACACCGAAACCCAGCATGTCGACCACCAGGTTGTCGTAACCCAGGCAGGTGCCACGGTCGCACAGGATCAACTGGTCGTTACCGGCTTCCTTGAACTTCTGCACGATGTTCTGCACTTGCGACGGGCTCAGGAACTGCGGTTTCTTGATGTTCACGGGCTTGCCCGTCTTGGCGAGCGCCATCACCAGGTCGGTCTGGCGCGCCAGGAAGGCCGGCAACTGCAGCACGTCGACCACTTCGGCCACCGGGCCCGCCTGGTGGATCTCATGGACGTCGGTAATGACCGGTACGCCGAATTCAGCCTTGACCTTCTCGAAGATGCGCAGGCCTTCTTCCATGCCTGGGCCACGGTAGGAGTGGATCGAGGAGCGGTTGGCCTTGTCGAAGCTCGCCTTGAAGACGTAAGGAATCCCCAGTTTCTCTGTGACACGCACGTACTCGGCACACGCCGTCAGGGCCAGGTCCAGCGACTCCAGCACATTGACACCTCCGAAGAGTACGAAGGGCAAGGAGTTTGAGCATTCGATGGAGGAGGAAATTTTGATCATCTGTTCACTTCACATATCTGGCTGAGGTGGAAAGCTCGGTTGGGGGTAGTATAACGAGCTTGCGTCAGAGGGTCAGGATTTATTGGTTGTCGGATGTGCGCGAGGGGGTCACATATAAGCCAGAATATTGAGTCTGCTGTTCGGCTCGACGAGATGGTTTAATGATCACGGACACCTAAATGCTCGGGGTGTCAAAAAAGTTGAGCGCCATGCAAGTCTTGATAATGTTCTTGTGTAGTTGAAATGGCAGAACAGTCGGCTGTCTGTTAAGTGGCTAGAGTGTTTTGAGGGATTTTAAAATCAATAATGCCCCGTGTTAAGGATCAACCGGGGCACTTGTGTGTTTTCCGACTACCAATGCCGTTTCAACACACCACGGTGGAAGATCTCGCGGCGCTCGAGACGGCCAACGTCCTGGTGCTTGCTGATGTCGTAGATCTCGGAAAAGGCCGGGCGATCGAGGTGTGGGTAAGCGCCCAGTGCCGCCTCCACCAAGGCGTCGTAGTCGGCCTCGGTGATGTAGCGGTACATCTCGCGGTAATAGAAGAACCCCATCTGGAAGCCGAGCACTTCGCTGAAGTGGCTGGTTGGCTCGTAGAAGCAGTTCTCGAGGTCGATGGCGTGGGCCGGTCCGTCTCCCTTTTTGGGCAACATGACATTCGCCGCCCACAGGTCCATGTGCACGATGTCGTGCGAGTGCAATGAGGCCAGCAGCTCTAATACCGCGCTGATCAAAGGACGGATGGCCTGTGGGTCGCGTCTTATCAGCGTAAAGCCGTCGACGTGATCTTTCAGCAATTCCGTGATCAGGAAAAAGTCCTCGACCAGACCGAGGCGCGAGCGTCGATAACCGTAGCCGAGTAATCGAGGGACACGAGCGCCGCGACGATAGGCTTCGCACGTATTGATCATTTCTTCGATCGCCCAGTCATAGATGCCGCTGCGCTTGGGGTTGCCCCGATGGACGCGTAGCTTCTTCTTCAGCGAGTCCAGTTGTTCTCGTTTGGTGAACAGGGCGCTTTGCTGGCAATCCAGCGGGGCGCTGACCCGCTTGGCGGCGGCCGGGGAGTCGATCAGGCGTTCCAGGGCCGTCCGTGTGTAGGCGGGTATCTCATCGGTGAAGTGCAAAGTGGTGCGCTGGTGGCGCACGGTGTATGGAAAATCCTTGCGCCATTGCTGGTATTGCCCTGTCACTGAGTCCTCGCACGGTGTTGAATCGATATTGTTGTGCCGGGGATTTTACACATGCGTGGGATTAATCCTATAAGAAACGGACTTTTCTATCGGCGGTATCGCTCGGCTCGTTGGGCTGCGCTGTCGCGTAGAGAGCAAAGCCCTCAAGCGCGGTGAATATTCTGTGGGAGCGGCGGTTCGCCGATGCGATTTACCCGCGAAGCAGGCACCGCGGGTTATGGCACCGGCTTCGCCGGTTCGCGGGTAAATCGCATCGGTGAACCGCCGCTCCCACAGGGACCTGCTAAATAAATGAGTTAGCGTTGTTCTATGAGAGCGTAATTACACAGCTGGAATACAGCGTCCTCCTACGTGTCTCTGTTATGGCCTTCTCGGAACGTCCCAGTACAGTAGCAACGATGCAATCTTCAGATTTTCCTTATTCTTGTAGTCCATTTCCCAAACATACTCTTACCGCCTTTGCGCTTTTGCAGTGATTTCCTTGGGCCTCTAGTCCCGCTGGGTCATTACCAATCCAACGACCGGTTTTGGCAGGCCGCCCAACTGGCCTTTCCACGCTGCAGTCCATCGGCGTTGGCACCTTCGACGAAGGGGCTGACGAGAGTATTGGGCACCGGCTGTTTCGTGTGGTGCCGGGGCATGACCTGGACTATGTACTGGAGCAGTCGTTATTGATGATGGGTTGCGTGTACAAGCTGACGCGTGAAGCCAGCCTTGCGCCGGACGACACCTTGGTGCTGGCGGCGTATTACCTGAGCGGAATGGCCAAGGCGTTGATCGAGGATATGGCGTTGGCGCGCACGTTGGGTTTCGAGGGGGAGGGATAGTGGTGGAGCGAATCTACAGGGCGATGATCGGCGCGTTCATGGGGGGGTGGTTCGGTGTTTCCATGACTAACGGATCGCCCTGACAGGATTCATTACCAGGCGAGTCCTTCGGCCTCGATCGCAGGGCAAGCCAGCTCCCACCGGTTTAGTGCAAGCTGTGAGAAGGCGCACGATGCCAAAACTATGGTTTTGTACAGTCCGGATAGAGCCTGTTGGTTACAGGCAAGCCAGCCCCCATCGGTTTAGTGCAAGCTGTGAGAAGGCGCACGATGCCAAAACTATGGTTTTGTACAGTCCGGATAGAGCATGTTGGTTACAGGCAAGCCAGCCCCCATCGGTTTAGTGCAAGCTGTGAGAAGGCGCACGACGTCAAAACTATGGTTTTGTACAGTCCGATAGAGCATGTTGTTACAGGCAAGCCAGCTCCCACCGGTTTAGTGCAAGCTGTGAGAAGGCGCACGACGCCAAAACTATGGTTTTGTACAGTCCGAATAGAGCCTGTTGGTTACAGGCAAGCCAGCCCCCACCGGTTTAGTGCAAGCTGTGAGAAAGCGCACGATGCCAAAACTATGGTTTTGTACAGTCCGGATAGAGCCTGTTGGTTACAGGCAAGCCAGCCCCCATCGGTTTAGTGCAAGCTGTGAGAAGGCGCACGACGCCAAAACTATGGTTTTGTACAGTCCGAATAGAGCCTGTTGGTTACAGGCAAGCCAGCTCCCACCGGTTTAGTGCAAGCTGTGAGAAGGCGCACGATGCCAAAACTATGGTTTTGTACAGTCCGAATAGAGCCTGTTGGTTACAGGCAAGCCAGCTCCCATCGGTTCAGTGCAAGCTGTGAGAAGGCGCACGACGCCAAAACTATGGTTTTGTACAGTCCGAATAGAGCCTGTTGGTTACAGGCAAGCCAGCTCCCACCGGTTTAATGCAAGCTGTGAGAAGGCGCACGACGCCAAAACTATGGTTTGTACAGTCCGAATAGAGCCTGTTGGTTACAAGCAAGCCAGCTCCCACCGGTTCAGTGCAAGCTGTGAGAAGGCGCACGACGCCAAAACTATGGTTTTGTACAGTCCGAATAGAGCCCTGTTGGTTACAGGCAAGCCAGCTCCCACCGGTTTAATGCAAGCTGTGAGAAGGCGCACGACGCCAAAACTATGGTTTGTACAGTCCGAATAGAGCCTGTTGGTTACAAGCAAGCCAGCTCCCATCGGGTTCTGTACCAAACCAGAGCATTAGCATCGTGCACTTTCTCACGGTTTGCACTGAACCGGTGGGAGCTGGCTTGCCCTGCGATCGAGTCCGAAGGACTCGCCTGGTAATACAACATGCTCATTCAACGCAGAAGCTGGGGTTACACATGACCCAGAAAAACGTCGGAAGGCCTCGAAAATCCCGACCAACCTGCGTCGCTCATAGCCGATGATGCTCCCGCAAGAAATCAATGAACACCCGCACCCGCGCCGGCATTGCCGGACCACCCACGAACACCGCGTGGATCGGCTCCTTGTCCCCAGGGTTGTACGCCTCCAGCAACGGCACCAACCGACCGCTCTTCAGATCCTCAGCCACGCTGAAGACACCGATGCGCGCGATACCGGCCCCAAGTCGGGCCAACTGTGCCAGTGCCTCGCCGCTGCTGCATTCGATAGTCCCGGCGACCTTCAGTGAAAAACCTTGCCCATCACGACTGAACGGCCAGTCGGGTGCGGTCCGCACGAAGTTGAATCGCAGACAGTTGTGCCGAACCAAGTCTTCAGGTTCACGAGGCGTGCCGTGACGTTCCAGATACGCCGGCGAAGCGACGATGACTTGGCCAGTACCGCCAATGCAGCGAGCGCTCAGGGGGCTGTCCGGCAAATGACCGAAGCGCAACGCGACATCGGCTTCCCCGCCCAGGATGTCGACGACTTCATCGCCCAGCGTCAGGTCCACCAATACCTCCGGATAACGAGCGCTGAACGCCGCCACCAAGGGCACGATGGTCAACCGACCGTGGCCAAGCGCCGCGCTGACCCTCAGTCGACCTCTCGGCACGCCTTGGTCAGTGATGGCTTCCTCGACCTCGGCCATGTCGGCAAGGATGCGCCGCGCAGCGCGTAGATAGGCCTCGCCCTCGGCGGTCAGGGTGATCGCCCGGGTGGTACGTAGCAGCAAGCGGGTACCCAGGCGCTGTTCGGTACGCGCGATGACCCGGCTGACCGCAGAGGGTGTCAGCCCCAACGCCCGGGCCGCAGCGGACAAGCTCCCTTCCTGCGCCACCTTGGCGAACACCTCCATCTCCCCGGATCGCCCGCTGATATCCATTTGTGCCTCTGACGCAAAGGTGTTTGCCCGCGACACGGGCTACCGCTTGAAAAGATCTGATCGTACCATTCCCCGCACAGATAAGGAGTCGTTCATGCGTATCAATCCACCCTTGGTAGCCCTGTCCATCGGTGCCTTCGGCATCGGTGTCACCGAGTTCGCCCCCATGGGCATGCTGCCCAGTATCGCCGCGGACCTGGGCGTATCGATCCCCGCGGCGGGGCTGCTGGTCAGCGCCTACGCCCTCGGCGTGCTGATCGGCGCGCCCTTGATGACACTGGCCACGGTCAGGGTTCCAAGGCGCTACCTGCTGATCGGCCTGATGGCCATTTTCGCGCTGGGCAACCTCATGTCGGCGCTGGCAACCGATTACCAGAGCCTGCTCGTCGCCCGCGTGGTGACCTCGCTCAACCATGGCGCGTTCTTCGGGGTCGGCTCGATCGTGGCGGCCAGCGTGGTACCGCCGGAGAAGCGTGCAGGCGCCGTGGCAGCCATGTTCATGGGGCTCACGCTGGCGACCATCGGCGGGGTGCCGTTGGCCACCTGGTTCGGCGAGTTGATGGGTTGGCGCACCGCGTTCTGGGGCATCGCCGGCCTGGGTGTCGTGGCGATGGTCGCGCTCTGGTTCGCCCTGCCCGATATGCCCCTGCCTGAAAACGACGGGGTACTGGCCGAGATCCGCGTGCTGGGCCGTGGGCCAGTGCTGGCGGCGCTGGCGCTGACCGTCGTCGGCTCGGCGGCGATGTTTACCGTCTTCACCTACATCGCGCCGATCCTGCACAGCGAGACCCATGCCTCCACCACCTTCATCACCGGCATGCTGGTGCTGTTCGGGGTCGGCCTGACCTTGGGCAACGTGTGGGGCGGCAAGGCCGCGGACCGTTCGATCGATCGCACCTTGATCGTCTCGCTGGTCGTGTTGATCGCCGTATTGCTGGCGTTCTCGGTACTGATGCGCTGGCAGTTGCCGACCGCGCTGGCGATCCTGGTCTGGGGCGCCGCCAGCTTCGCCTTGGTACCGCCTTTGCAGATGCGGGTCATGGAGGCGGCCAAGGATGCGCCCAACCTGGCATCCGCGGTGAATATCGGCGCGTTCAATTTCGGCAATGCGATCGGTGCCGCGCTGGGCGGTGCCGTGATCAATGCAGGGCTGGGGTATCCGGCGATTTCGCTCGCTGGCGCGATGATGGCGGGGTTGGGGCTGGTGATGGTGCTGATGTTTGGCTGGCGTTCGCGGCGTGTTGTGGCGGGTGGGGGAGGCAAGTCGAGCGCAGTGGCGTAGGTTGGTTCTTGCTTGAGAGGAGCTGGCTTGCGGAGGTCGGTCCGTTGCTCGAGGCCATCATGCTTGATCTGTTGTGGTTTAAAGCAGCGCTTGAGGCTTCCCTTGACCGCTAACCATATCGTCATGGAGCATTTCCCTCCCAGACAAGGATGAATACATGATACGGATACTAGGCAGGGCTACCTCCATCAATGTGCGCAAGGTGCTATGGACATGCGCCGAGATTGGCATCTCTTTCGAGCAGGAAGACTGGGGCACAGGTTTCGAATCGACCCAGACGCCTGAATTCCTGGCGCTGAACCCGAATGCCATGATGCCCGTCATCCAGGATGGCGATTTCACGCTGTGGGAATCGAATTCCATCATTCGCTACCTGGCAACGCGGTACGGCGACACTGCTCTCTATCCGGTCGAAGCAAGAGCAAGGGCGAAAGTCGATCAGTGGATCGATTGGCAGGCTTCGGATCTGAACCGGTCCTGGAGCTATGCGTTCATGTCGCTGGTCCGTCATTCTCCCTTGCATCAGGACGCTCAGGCACTCATGGCAGGATGTGCGGAGTGGTCCAGGTACATGCGGATTCTGGATCGGCAGCTCGAGTCGACCGGGGGTTACGTTGCTGGTGACCAGTTTTCGCTGGCGGACATACCCATTGGCCTGTCCGTCAATCGGTGGTTTGAAACGCCTTTCGATCGGCCTGGCTTGCCGGTGGTAAGTTCCTATTACGAGCGGTTGAGCCAGCGAGCCGGGTTTTGCCGGTATGGGAGAAACGGGGTGCCTTGAGGTGCCTTACTGACAGATACCAGTGCCATACGAACCGAATGTTGTACCTTGCGACACTGGCTGCAGTGACAAAGAGTCACTGCTCTTGGCGCCGCGACCAGCTAATGGCTGACCGCTGCTCAAACCACCCCATCAGGCGGCGTTCTACCCTCAACAACGCAACCCAGATTGATCGCCGCCGTGCGCGCCATCAGCTCCCGTGCCTCGCGGGTCGCTGAACCGATATGAGGCAGCGCCAACAGCTTGTTCAACTCCAACAAAGGAGAATCGGCGGGCAACGGTTCCTGGGCGAACACATCCAGCGCCGCCCCACGGATGGCATGTCGTTGGAGCGCATCGATCAGGGCCGCACGCCAGTTGCATGTCACCCATGGCGCGGTGAGTCGGCAGGTGAGGCTGCTGGAGGACGCCATAGGCGTCGAGCTGTTCGAGCGACGTAACCGGGCGATCTTTCTCAATGACGCCGGCAGGGAGCTGTTCAACGTCACCAGGTCCTTGTTCGAGCAACTGGAAAGCACCGTTCCCCGGCTGCAGAAAGGCGTTCGTGAAGAAGTGCTGGTGATCTCCTGCGAGCCGACCATCGCAATGAAATGGCTGATTCCGCGCTTGCCTGATTTCCAGGCCGCCCAACCGCACCTGCAGCTGCAACTCCTTGCCGCGGGCGGTCCCATAGACTTCGCTCGATCAGGCGTCGATCTGGCGGTGCGTCGCGATGATTTCTACTGGGACGCGTCGATCCACTGCGAGACGATCTGCGAAGAATGGATCGGTCCGGTCTGTACCCCGGCTTCGTATCCGCAAGGTGGCCGGCTCGATGGCATGCGCCTGCTCCATAGCAAGACGCGCCCGTTGGCCTGGGAAAGCTGGTTGCGCCTGTCGGGGACGGCGGCACCGAATGCGACCAGGCTCGACTACGAGCATTTCTACTTGTGCCTCCAGGCCGCGGCGGGGTCAGCATGGCGTCGTTGCTCATGGTTCAGGACGAGGTCGAGTGCGGGCAGTTGATCGCCCCGTTCGGCTTCATGCGGGACGGGGCGATCAACTGCCTGCTGTCGCCGCGCCCGCTCGAGGAAAGCGCCAAGTGCCAGGTGTTCCGCGATTGGATCACCGCCCAGATGGCGCGCGGCATCCGGCGGATAGAAGAGGTCTGATTTTCGCTGGAAGGGGGGCGCGAGCACGCTTTGAGGACCAAGATCCAAAAGCAAGATCAAGGGGAAGTCGTCGATTCAAATGCTGGCGCTCAGCCTTCGGCTCCCGGATTCTTCAGTGATGCTACTGGCCTCATCGCGGGACAAGCCCGCTCGCCACTGATACGCGCATGTCCCGGTGGCGAGCGGGCTTGTCCCGCGATAGGCCAGTAGCCTCACTGAAATTCGAAAGCCGAATATTTTTCTTAACTGACTGACATTAACCTGTTTTTGCTGGAAGAAAGGGGGTTGAGCGATCACGCTTTGAGGACCAAGATCCAAAAGCAAGATCAAGGGGAAGTCGTCGATTCAAATGCTGGCGCTCAGCCTTCGGCTCCCGGATTCTTCAGTGATGCTACTGGCCTCATCGCGGGACAAGCCCGCTCGCCACTGATGCGCGCATGTCCTGGTGGCGAGCGGGCTTGTCCCGCGATAGGCCAGTAGCATCACTGAAATTCGAAAGCCGAATATTTTTCTTAACTGACTGACATTAACCTGTTTTTGCTGGAAGAAAGGGGGTTGAGCGATCACGCTTTGAGGACCAAGATCCAAAAGCAAGATCAAGGGAAGTCGTCGATTCAAATGCTGGCGCTCAGCCTTCGGCTCCCGGATTCTTCAGTGATGCTACTGGCCTCATCGCGGGACAAGCCCGCTCGCCACTGATGCGCGCATGTCCCGGTGGCGAGCGGGCTTGTCCCGCGATGAGGCCAGTAGCCTCACTGAAATTCGAAAGCCGAACATTTTTTCTTAACTGACTGACATTAACCTGTTTTTGCTGGAAGAGACGGGGTTGGAGCGATCACGCTTTGAGGACCAAGATCCAAAAGCAAGAACAAGGGAAGTCGTCGATCAAATGCTGGGCTCAGCCTTCGGCTCCCGGATTCTTCAGTGATGCTACTGGCCTCATCGCGGGACAAGCCCGCTCGCCACTGATACGCGCATGTCCTGGTGGCGAGCGGGCTTGTCCCGCGATAGGCCAGTAGCATCACTGAAATTCGAAAGCCGAACATTTTGTCTTAACTGACTGACATTAGCCTAAACCCTTCCTTTCCTGCCGCATGCAGACATCCCCTACGGCATCCCCAGCCAATTCGGCAGGGCCAGCGAGATGAACGGTACATAGGTGACCAGAACCAGGAATAACAGCAGGATCGACAGCCACGGCAGCGCCGCGCGGATGGTTTGCCCCAGTGTCAGGCCGGTCACCGCCGAGGTCACGAACAGGTTCAACCCCACCGGTGGATGCACCAGGCCAATCTCCATGTTCACCACCATCACGATCCCCAGGTGGATGGGGTCGATCCCCAGTTTCATGGCAATCGGGAAGAAGATCGGCGCGAGGATCAGGATGATGGCCGACGGCTCCATGAAGCTACCGGCGACCAGGAGGACGATATTCACCATGATCAGGAAGCCGATCGGCGTCAGGCCCTCGGAAAGCACCCAGTTGGTGATCTGCTGCGGGATCTGCTCGGTCGTCAGCACATGGGCGAACAGTATCGCGTTGGCGATGATGAACATCAGCATGATGGTCAGCCTGCCGGACTCGAGCAGCACTTTCGGGCAGTCCCTCAAGCGCATGTCCTTATAGACGAACAGGGCGATGAACGCTGAATACACCGCTGCCACCGCCGCCGCTTCGGTTGGGGTGAACATGCCGCTGTAGATGCCGCCGAGGATGATCACCAGCAACAACAGGCCCCAGAACGCACGTTGTGCGGTATGCAACCACTCGCGAAAGGTCGCCCGAGGCTGGGCCGGCAGATTTTTCACCCGGGCGACGATGTAGATCACCACCATCAGGGACACGCCCAGGAGGAGGCCAGGGATCACGCCCGCCATGAACAGTTTGCCCACGGACGTTTCGGTCGCGGCCGAATACACCACCATCACGATCGACGGTGGGATGAGGATGCCCAAGGTACCGGCGTTGCAGATGATCCCGGCGCCGAATTCCTTGGGGTAGCCCGAACGCACCATGCCCGCGACCGCAATCGAGCCGACGGCTGCAACGGTGGCCGGCGATGAGCCCGACAGCGCCGCGAACAACATGCACGCCAATACCGCCGCGATGGCCAGGCCGCCGCGGATGTGGCCGACGCAGGCGTTGGCGAAGTCGATAAGCCGCTGGGCCACGCCTCCGGTGGTCATGAACGCACCCGACAAGAGGAAGAACGGGATCGCCAGGAAGGTGTAGCTGTCGGAGGTTTCGAACAGCTTGATCGCCAGCGAACTCAGCGAATCCTGGCTGAACAGCAGTATCGACACCGCACCCGACAAGCCCAGCGAGATGGCGATGGGCACGCCCAGGAACATGAATATGAAGAGCAGCAGGAACAAACAGATAACCGTCATCAGTGATGCTCCTCACCGGGATTGGCCAGTTTGGTGGCTTCTGCCGCTTCGTCCGCCAAACCCAGGCCCAGCTGACGATGGGTGTAGATGCGGTACAGGATTTCCAGATAACGCACGGTGATCAGCGCGAAACCGAAGGGTACGATGAGCGCGATATGGCCGATCTTGATCCCGTAGCGGTCCAGGTCTTCGGCGCCGATGCCCGCGGCCATCACCGCCCAGACCCATTTCAGGCTTGCCACCAGAAACAGCCCGGCGTACGCCAGGCAGCATGCGCAGGCGATCATTGCCAGTACGCGCTGCACCGGTTTGCGGGCCTTCTTGACCAGCACGTCGATGCCCAGGTGGCCCGCCGTGCGCACGCCATAGGCGATGCCGAAGAAGATCAGCCAGCCGAAAAGCGCCTTGGTCAGTGAGATGCTCCAGGTCATTTCCTGGGCATAACCCATCAGGTGATCGCCGATGGAGGCGAAGAAGTCGCTGCTGAACGCCCATCGGTCGCTGAGCGTGTAGAACATCGAATAAAGGTTGTTCAGCGCCACGTAGATGAACGTCACCAGCGTCATGGCAGCCAGGAGAAAGGCAATCATGCCTTCCTCGAAGTGCTCCCAGACTCGCCTGAGCCCTTGCATAAGAATTCTCCGAACGGGGGGAGGGTGGCCACCCTGGGGGTATGGCCACGCATGCATCACTCCCTGGCAACACAGCGTATGCAGGGAGTAGAGGCCACCACTCAGGACGCCTGGTTGGCTGCCTCGGCCGCTTTGATCAGGTCCGCGCCGATTTCATTGGAAAACTTCTCCCAGACAGGGCGCATGGCTTCGCGCCATTGCTCACGTTGCTCCGGGGTCAGTGAGTCGATTTCGCTGGTCTTGGCGTCGATGATTTTCTGCCTGGCGGCCAGATTCAGCGCTTCGGCCTGTTTGTTCACCTCGACGGTGACCTGATCCATGATCTTTTGCAGCTCTGTCCGGACATCCTCCGGCAGACCGCTCCAGAACTTGGAATTGGTGATGACCATGTAGTCGATCAGGCCATGGTTGGTTTCAGTGAAGAAAGGCTGTACCTCATGGACCTTCTGGCTTTCGTAGTTGGACCAGGTGTTCTCCGTGCCATTGACCGTGCCGGTCTGCAGGCCTTGATAGACTTCGGCAAAGCTCATCTTGCGAGGGTTGGCGCGAATCGCCTTGAACTGTTCTTCAAGCACGCTGGACGCCTGGACGCGGAACTTCAGACCACGGGCATCCTTGGGCAGGATCACTTTCTTGTTGGCCGAAAGTTGCTTGAGGCCGTTATGCCAATAGGCCAGGCCGTGGATGCCCTTGTCCTCCATTGAGGTCAGCAACGCCTTGCCCTGAGGGCCTTGCTGGAAACGGTCGACCGCAGCCAGGTCGTTGAACAGGAAGGGCAGGTCGAAGATCTGGATCTGCTTGGTGTAGTGCTCGAACTTGGCCAGCGAGGGCGCCAGCATCTGCACGTCGCCCAGCAGCAAGGCTTCCATCTCCTTGCCGTCGCCGAACAGCGACGAGTTCGGGTACACCTCGACCTTCACCTTGTCCTTGAGCTTGGGATCGGCGGCGACCAGCTGCTGAAACATCAGCGCGCCTTGGCCCTTGGGGGTGTTCTCCGCCACCACGTGCGCGAACTTGATCACGACAGGGTCGGCTGCCTGCGCGAGGCTTGTGATGGAGAGCGCGGCGGCGCAGAACACCGCCTTGGTCAGCTTCAACATAGCGATTACCTTTTTATTGTTGTAAGAGAAATCAGCCTTTGAGCGTCGTTTCGGGGCTACCTGTGTTCAAAAGCAGCTTCAAACTTTTCAATCCTAAGATGGCCCAGTCCATTGCGTTTCGTGAATTAGCTTTTTTATAACCCTGCATTCGCGGATGCTGAACGCCAACCAGGGAACTCGACTCGATCCTGGAAAAGCTTAGCTCACTGCGAGAGCGGCAACCGCTAGGCACGCAGCAGCATGGAGGCGCCGATCGTCTGGTCTTCCAGTTAAAGCGCGCCTGCACGGTTGATGGAGCTGAAGCGTCATTCACCGCCGCGGCCAGTAGCCGCTGAACAGCGGCACGAGAGCGCCGATCGTCCGGTCTTCCAGCTAAAAGCACCCTTGCGCCGTTGACGGGGATAAAGCCTAACTCACCGCCAGAGCCAGTAGCCGCTGGGCACGCAGCAGCACGGGGGCATCGATCATCTGGCTTTCCAATTGAAACGCGCCCGCGCCATTGGCGGCGACGCTCGCTTGCACCACCTTGCGCGCCCACTCCAGGTCGTCCGCGCTGGGCGCGAGGGCACGATGGATGTGCGCCACCTGGTTGGGATGGATGCACAGCGCGCCGCCATACCCCATGTCATAGGCGTGCCGGACCGCGCGCTGCAGACCGTCGGGGTCGCCGATGGCCGGGTAGACGCCATCCAGTGGTGGTAGCAAGTCGGCGCCGCGCGAGTGCAGTTGCACCGCCATGCGTGCCTGGTCGAGGAACAGCTGGGCAGCGACGCTGTCCGTGTTCAGGCCGAGATCGAGAGCCAGGTCCAGGCTGCCGAAAGACAGGCGCTCGACGCCGTCGGCGTGAGCGATCCGCTCCAGCGCCAACAGGCCTTTGGCGCTTTCCATGATTGGCCAGATCGGTTTGCCGGTTTGCCAGGCAACAGCGACCTGGACTGCGCTTTCCACCTTGGGCAGCAACAGGCCAGCGACGCCGGGCTGTTGCTTGCAGAACGCCAGGTCGGCGGCGTGCTCGGGGTGATCGGGTGCATTGACCCGTACCCAGACCGATGCCTGCGGCTCGCTGAGTAGAAAGGCCCCCAGGTGATCGCGCGCCTGGCGTTTGAGCGGCTCCTCGACGGCGTCCTCGAAATCGACGATGACCACATCGGCGCCCGCCGCCAATGCCTTGGCAAAGCGCTCTGGTCGGCTTCCCGGCACGAAGAGCGCCGAACGGACAATGGATCGCGACATGCTGAAGAACTCCTCGTGGGTTGAAAGAACACAGCTGTGGCTCGCCTAGGCAAGCACCGCCTCTCATGGAACGGCACTTAACTCATTGTCCAGCGTGTACCTGTGGCGGTTCGCCGATGTGACGTGTCCCGCGAAGAAGCCAGTCCAGACACCTTGGTGTATGGCACGGGCTTCGCCCGTGTTCGCGGGACAAGCCCGCTCTCCACCTGGGCTTGCGGCCCTTGTTTTCTGCGCGACTGCACAGCCGGGAGCCGGTGATCTCACACCACCCCGGCTGCGACCAGGCGGGCCTGCTCATCCGCTGAAAACCCCAGCTTGCCGAGAATGCCGCTGGTGTGTTGCCCCAGGGCCGGCACACCGTCCCCGGCACGAAGAGCGCCGAACGGACAATGGATCGCGACATGCTGAAGAACTCCTCGTGGGTTGAAAGAACACAACTGTGGCTCGCCTAGGCAAGCACCGCCTCTCATGGAACGGCACTTAACTCATTGTCCAGCGTGTACCTGTGGCGGTTCGCCGATGTGACGTGTCCCGCGAAGAAGCCAGTCCAGACACCTTGGTGTATGGCACGGGCTTCGCCCGTGTTCGCGGGACAAGCCCGCTCTCCACCTGGGCTTGCGGCCCTTGTTTTCTGCGCGACTGCACAGCCGGGAGCCGGTGATCTCACACCACCCCGGCTGCGACCAGGCGAGCCTGCTCATCCGCTGAAAACCCCAGCTCGCCGAGAATGCCGCTGGTGTGTTGCCCCAGGGCCGGCACACCGTCCATTCGCGGCGTGAACGCCGTGTTGCGTCCCGGTGGCAGCAGCGACGGCACCTTGCCGCTCGGGCTGTCCACTTCGCGCCAGCAATCGCGGGCCTTGAGCTGCTCGTGGTCCCAGACACCCTGCATGTCATTCACTCGGGCATTGGCGATTTGCGCCTCCTCCAGCCGGGCGATGACCTGGTCGAGCGACAACGTGGCAAACCCATCGACGATGATCTGTCGCAGCGCTTCACGGTTTTCCGAGCGCTTGAAGTTGGCCGAGAAGCGCTCGTCCGAGGCCAGCGCCGGGTCCAGCAAGACCTTCTCGCAGAACAGCGCCCATTCACGCTCGTTCTGCAGGCCCAGCATGATGGTGCCGCCACCGCCGGTGGGGAACGGCCCATAAGGGTAGATGGTCGCGTGAGAAGCGCCGGCCCGGGCCGGAGGCGGGGCGCCGTTGTAGGCGTAGTACAACGGGTAGCCCATCCATTCCACCAGGCTCTCCAGCATGGACACATCGATGCGGCTGCCCACGCCGGTCTTTTCACGCAGCAGCAAAGCCGACAGCACGCCGGTATAGGCGTACATGCCCGCCGCGATGTCAGCGATCGAGCAGCCCGCCTTGGCCATCTCGTTCTCGCCCGGGCCGCCGGTCACCGAGAGAAAACCGCCCTCGCTCTGGATCAGCAGGTCATAGGCCTTCTTCTTCTCGTAAGGCCCACCTTCGCCGTAACCAGAAATATCACAGACGATCAGCCGTGGAAAACGCTCCTGCAATGCCTCGAAGGACAGTCCCATGCGCGCCGCCGCGCCTGGCGCCAGGTTTTGCACCAGGACGTCGGCCTTGCCCAGCAGGGCCTCGAGAATGCCACCTGCTTCGTCCTGCTTCAGGTCGAGCGTCAGGCTTTCCTTGGAACGGTTGGTCCAGACGAAATGCGAGGCCAGGCCGTCGACCCGCTGGTCGTAGCCACGGGCGAAATCACCGCTGCCGGGGCGTTCGATCTTCACCACGCGGGCGCCCAGATCGGCCAGCTGGCGCGTGCAGAAGGGTGCCGCGATGGCGTGCTCCAGGCTGACGACGGTGATGCCGTCCAGTGGACGAGGGTTGGAGTGAGTCATTTTTCATTACCTGCGCGAGAGCTCCGGCCTTGGCCTGCAACGGTGAATTGCCGCATGCCAAGGCGCGTCAGCTGTGAGATCAGATCCGCCGCGATGGCGTGTTCCAGGCTGATGAGGGTGATGCTGTGCAGTGGCCGAGGAGTGGGTCGAGTCATGGGATTATCCAGTGGCTGGAGCTGGCGGCCCTGGCCTGCAACGGTGCTCTGTCGCGGGCCAAGACGCGCCAGCTGTCAGATCAGATCCGCCAACGATGCGGCGTCACGCAGCTGCCAGACCTTGTCGATCAGCACCTTGCCCTGCGCTTCGCTGCGTGCACCGGAGAACGCCAGCAAGCGCTGGAACTTGGCCTCGAGCTCCGGTCGCGACAAGGTGTTGCCAGGGTCGCCCTTGGGCTCGTCGATGGCCGCGGTGAGCGTGCGACCGTCGGTGGTGGTGACGATCACGCGGCCCAGCCAGCGCGCGGGATAGGCGGTATCGACCTCGGGATCCAGCTGCATTTCGACTTTCTCGCGGAAGGCGTCCACGGCGGCATCGGTCAGGGCCAGGTCGCGGAATTCGATCAGTTGGGCGCTGCCGTGCACGGCGATCAGCCCGAGCACCGCGCCCATGGAAAACTTCGCCTGGTGCACGCTGGCCGGTTTCACCACACGGCCCAGCACGTCGATCGCGCCTTGGTGCACACGTGTGACGACCTTGGCGATCTGGTCATGGCGCAGGCCTTCACGCTGCATCAGGTACAGCAGGGCATCGGCGGCCGGGTGCGTATGACGGCACGAGGCATGGAACTTGAACGAGGTTTCGATCAGCGCCCAACGCGTCCCCAGGCGGTCCGACAACCTGGCAGGGTCTGCGTCGGTGGACATGCCCGCGGCTATGCCCTGGTCGCCCTCGAGGATGTTGCGCGCGCCGGTCAGCCCGTCCTTTGTCATGTAGGCGGCCAGCAGGCCGTCCGCGGCAGCCTTGGCGGTATGCAGCTGCTTGGAGTCGGCGGCATCGCGCAGGAACTCCCACAGCCCGGCGGCCTGGGTGCCGGCACTGCCCAACAGGTTGATGAATTGCTCCTTGTCCAATCCCAGCAGCTTGCCCACGCCCACGGCCGCCGCCAAGGTGCCCACGGTGGCGGTGGTGTGGAAGATGCGGTAGTGCGAACGGCCCATGAATTCGCCGATGCGAATCCCGGCTTCGTAGCCGGCTACCGAGGCCAGCAGCAAGTCCTTGCCGGACTTGTCCAGGTCCTGGGCAGCCGCCAGCACCGCCGAGAACACCACGGTGGCCGGGTGCAGCACCGAGCTGTTGTGCAGATCGTCCTGTTCGACCAGGTGGGAAGACGCGCCGTTGACCAATGCCGCGAAGTAGGGCGAGGTGCCGCGCCCGTTGACCAGGATCTTCGCGCGCCCGTCAACCGGGCCCATGCGTTCGGCCCAGCGTTCGAACAGCGGAATCGGGTGAGCGCCCTGGCTGGCCAACGCCGAGCCTATCCAGTCCAGGAACAGCTCTTCAGTGCGCGCCAGCACCTCGGCGGGAATCTGATCGTAATGGAGGTCGGCCAGGAATGTGGCCAAGGCTTGGGTATGGCTCATGTGCAAGGCCTCAGAAGCTGCGTGGCAGTTCGAGCAAGTGCTCGGCGACGTAGGACAGGATCAGGTTGGTCGAGATCGGCGCCACCTGGTACAGCCGGGTCTCGCGGAATTTGCGCTCCACATCATATTCGCAGGCGAAACCAAAGCCGCCATGGGTCTGCAGACAGGCATTGGCGGCTTCCCACGACGCTTTCGCCGCCAGGTACTTGGCCATGTTGGCGCTGGCCCCGGCGTTCTTGCCGCTGTCGTATTCCTCGCAGGCGCGCCAGCGCATCAGGTCGGCGGCCTCGATCTCGATGTGCGCCTCGGCGATGGGGAACTGCACCCCCTGGTTCTGTCCGATCGGACGGCCGAACACCACGCGGTCGCGGGCATAGGCGCTGGCTTTCTCGATGAACCAGCGGCCGTCGCCGATGCATTCGGCGGCGATCAGCGTGCGCTCGGCGTTGAGGCCGTCGAGGATATAGCGGAAGCCCTTGCCTTCTTCGCCGATCAGACTGTCGGCCGGCAGTTCGAGGTTGTCGAAGAACAGCTCGTTGGTTTCATGGTTGACCATGTTGGCGATGGGCTGGACGGTCAGCCCCTTGCCGATGGCCTCGCGCAGGTCGACGAGGAAAATGGACATGCCTTCGGATTTCTTCTTCACCTCGGCCAGCGGCGTGGTGCGTGCCAGGAGGATCATCAGGTCGGAGTGCTGGATCCGCGAGATCCAGACCTTCTGGCCATTGATGACGTATTTGTCGCCTTGCCTGACGGCGGTGGTCTTGATCTTGGTGGTATCGGTGCCGGTGGTGGGTTCGGTCACCCCCATCGACTGCAGGCGCAGCTCACCGCTGGCCAGCTTGGGCAGGTAGTGGCGCTTCTGCGCCTCGCTGCCGTGGCGCAGCAGCGTGAACATGTTGTACATCTGGCCGTGGACGGTGCCGGAGTTGCCGCCACAGGCGTTCACTTCCTCCAGGATGACCGACGCTTCGGCAAGCCCCAGGCCCGAGCCGCCGTATTCGGTCGGGATCATCGCCGACAGCCAGCCGGCGTCGGTGAGGGCCTTGACGAAGGCTTCGGGGAAACCTTTCTTCTCGTCGATGTCGCGCCAGTAGGCGGCGTCGAATCCGGCGCACAGGGCACGCACGCCTTCACGGATGGCATTGAGGTCTTCGCAGTCGTAGGGATTCATGGTCGTGCTCTCTGGATCGGACGGCGGCGCGCCACGCAGGAACGGGCGCGATCACGGAACAGGGTGTCAGTCGAACTCCACTTCGGCGCTTTGCGCGACGCCTGCGTCATTGCCGGCCCACAACTGCGCGCTGCCTGCCTCGACGATGCGCCCACTCACCTCGAACGGGGTGGGCAAGGTCAGCGGCCGTACGCCGCGATAGGCGAAACGCCGCACGCGTTTGTCGGGGTTGGCCCGGACGAAGGCGCGCAGGTTCAAGGTGGCGATCATCGGTCCATGCACGACCAGGCCGGGGTAGCCCTCGGTGTCGGTGACGTAGGGGTAGTCGTAGTGGATACGGTGGCCGTTGAAGGTCACGGCGGAGTAGCGGAACAACAGGGTCGGCGTGGGCGAAATGGTTTCGCTCCAGTCGCCCGGCCCTGGCGCTTCGCCACTGGCGAGCTTGGGTGGGTTGGGTTCGCGATAGACGATGTCCTGCTCTTCGCGCACGCAGAGTCGACCGTCTTGCGAGTAGTCATGGCGTACCGTGACGAACAGCAGCGAGCCGGTACGGCCGTGCTTTTCCTCGATCCGCAGGATGGTCGACAGACGATGCGCCTCGGCGCCGACGGTAAGCGGCTCGATGAACTCGACCCGGCCACCGGCCCACATGCGGTTGCGATTGTCGGCGGGAGGCAAAAAGCCGCCACGCGCCGGATGACCGTCGCCGCCCAGTTGCGATTCGGCCACGGGCTCCTGAAAAAAGCACCACTGCCAGAGCGCTGGCAGCGCCTCGCCGTCGGCGGGTGCGTCTTCGCCGAAGGTGGCGGCGATGCGCTTGACCAGGTTGCGGCTCAGGACGTCGTGGGCTTCTTCCGTACGGCCGATCCAGGCGGTGAAATCCGTCGTCGAAGTGGGGGCATTCATTACCGTTCGCCTCTGCGTTTATTGTTATGGGCAGATCATGCGAGCCGCTGGGCATTCTGAGAATTTGCATTTGCGTAAGGCGGCGTTCAGCTAAGCTGAACACTTCGTTACCTGTCTGGGTGCTCTTATGCATTTCGACCTGGCCGACCTGAGGCTGTTTATCCATATCGGCGAATCCCCGAGCCTAACCCAGGGCGCGCGCCGGGCATTTCTGTCCCCGGCCGCCGCCAGTGCACGCGTCAAGGCGCTGGAGGGCCAGCTCGGTACTCGCCTGCTCTACCGCGACAGTCGGGGTGTCGAACTCACGCCAGCCGGCCAGAAGCTGCTCAAGCATGCCCGCCTGATCATGAACCAGGTGGATTACCTGAAGGCGGAGTTCACGCATTTCGGCACGGATTCGGCGGGCCACATCCGCATCTTCGCCAACACCACGGCGGTGACCGAGTTTCTCCCCGAGGTGCTGGCGGGATTTCTCGCCAAGCGCCCCGGGGTGACGGTCGACCTGCAAGAGCGCTTGTCGCGCGATATCGTCCGTGGCGTGCTGGATGGCAGCACGGACATGGGGATCATCGCCGGCCCGGTGGAGGCCGCCGGGTTGCAAGTGATCCATTTCAGTACCGATCGCCTGCTGCTGGCCGTGCCCGTGGGTCATGAACTGGCGGCTCAGAAGCAAGTGACGTTGAAACAGACGCTCGCCTTCCAGCACATCGGCCTGCATGAAGGCAGCACGCTGTTGAGCTTCTTGCGCGACCATGTCGAGCGGATGGGGCAGAGTCTGTCACTGAGGATCCAGGTGTCGGGGTTCGAGGCGATCTGCCGCATGGTGGAGGCCGGCGTGGGCATCGGCGTCATTCCCGAATCCGCGGCGGTGCGTCACAGTCGCACCATGAAACTGGTCACCATCGCGCTGGACGAACCCTGGGCGGTGCGCGAGCGCAGCATCCTGGTGCGAGAACTCGATGCGCTGCCGGGCACGGTGCGGGCGTTGATTGCCACGTTGATGCCTGAAAGCGGCACGGGGATGGGGTGATCGGGTCCTGCGATTAATGCCGATCGGTCAATACACAGCATTTGGTTTTCAGCTGAGATCTGCGGTGCCGCCGATGGCCTCATCGCGGGTCAAGCCCGCTCGCCACCGATCTTGCGGCAGCCGCCCTTTCTCCGGTGAACCAAATCCCGGTGGCGAGCGGGCTTGACCCGCGATGAGGCCATCGGCGGCACCGCAGATCCTAGCCACCGAACCCCGACCGCTTCCCCTAACCGACCGGCGTTGGGCCTGCGATGGGTTTCTCCGCAAGACTCTGCCAAAGCTCGTCCCGCTGTGCCCTTACGGCCGCGCACACTTACGAACCCGCTGGTTTCCCGTCAATTGCGTACTTATTCTCTGCTCGACAGTGCAGCGCCACACTCGGCGCCCACTCAGGGTGGGAGGGCAGGGCGGGCCTCTTTTCGGTGAACCAAATCCCCGGTGGCGAGCGGGCTTGACCCGCGATGAGGCCATCGGCGGCACAGCAAATCCTAGCCACCGAACCCCGACCGCTTTCCCTAACCGACCGGCATTGGGCCTGCGATGGGTTCTCCGCAAGCCCAACGCCCAGCGATAACTCAGGGTATCAAGCGCTCCTCGCGCAGTTTGTCGAATACGTCGAAAAACGCCTGATCGCTGGCCTGGTAGGCAGTGAATCCCATGATCCGGCTCTTCGACATGTCCGTGACCACCTCGATGGGGCGCCCGAGGTCCGCGTCGGTGTGCCATGGCGAAATCAGGCGGCCAATATCGCTTTCTTTGAGCCCGTGTTCAGCGGCGATCTCGGTCCAGACGGTCTGGTCATCGGCCATCTGTCGTTCGAGAGGCGAGGGCGCGGCGGGGTAATCGGCGGGAGCCAGGTCGAAGTAGTCGGCAATCCTGCGCCACATCCATTTCCACCGGAACACATCGCCATTGGTGATGTTGAACGCCTGATTGGCCGCTGCGGGCGTCGTGGCGGCCCACAACTGTTGTCTGGCCAGTTGGCGTGCGTCGGTCATGTCGGTGAGGCTATCCCATTGCACCCTCGATCCCGGAAACACGAAGGGCCGCCCGGTCCGTTTGCAGACGGTGGCATAGACGGCCAGGGTGGTCGCCATGTTCATCGCGTTACCTACGGCGACACCGGTGACGGTATGCGGCCGATGCACGCTCCAGGAGAAAACGTCCCTTGCCGCGGCGGCGAACAGCTCGTCTTCTTGGGCGTAGTAGAAGTTTTCAACGTCCAGGCGGCCCTGGTCTTCTCGGAACGGGGTCTGCGGGAGACTGCCTTTGCCATAAGCTTCGAAAGGGCCAAGGTAGTGTTTCAAGCCAGTGACCAAGGCGACGTGCCGAACACTCCCGGCGGGGCGTATGGCATCGAGGACGTTGCGCACCATACCGGCATTGACGCGGATGTTTTCCGCTTCGGTGGCTTGCCGCGACCAGGTGGTAATGAACACATGGGTGGGTTTCATATTCGCCAGCGCTTGGCTCAACGAGGCCGGATCCTGAAGGTCGGCGGCCACCGGAATCACGCCAGGAGTCGGCGAGGGATGACGCGAAAGCGCTGCGACCTGCCAGTGGTTTTCGATCAGTAATTGCGTGATGGCGCTGCCGACGATGCCGCTGGCACCCACGACCAATGCTGTCTGGGACATAGGTCTCTCCTCGATTGTAGGGTTATGAGCCCACTGAGGCGACGGAGGTTCAAGCGGTCCGCAGGACCTCGGCAAGGACAGTGACCAATGCCCAAGATCGCGCGCGAGGCGCGACGCAATGACCGTTCGCTGATCGCTCATAAGCGTATCGCCTCAATGCCTGTGACAACCGAGCACCTTGAGCGGCTGACGATCTGGAAAAGTTGCGTCGAGCTTCGAGCGCGGCTTTGCTTGCGCGGGGGAAACGTTGGCACTTGATTCAGGCTCCCCGGCAATCCGCGATGATCCAAAATTCAGGGCACTCCGTGCCGGCACGGTAGTCACTCCTAGACACCTTTCTCGCCCAGCGGAGCCCTCATGATCACTGTTCACCACCTCAACAACTCACGCTCGCAGCGCATCCTGTGGTTGCTCGAAGAGCTTGGCCTGCCCTACGAGATCAAGCGCTACCAGCGCGATCCGAAGACCAACCTCGCGCCACCCGAGCTCAAGGCCATCCATCCGCTGGGCAAATCCCCGGTGATCGAAGACGGTCCTCACGTGCTGATCGAGTCCGGCGCCATCGTCGACTACCTGATTCGCCGTCACGGAGAAGGGCGTCTGCAACCTGATCCGGCCAGCGCCACCTACGACGAATATGTTCAATGGCTGCACTTCGCCGAAGGCTCGGCCATATTGCCGCTGATGCTCAACCTGTACGTCGGGCGCCTGGGCGACGCTGGCGCGCCGCTGCACCCTCGTATCCAATCGGAGCTGGCCAACTACCTCGGCTACCTGAACGAAGCGCTAGGCCTGACGCCGTATCTGGTGGGTGAAGAATTGACCGGCGCGGATATCCAGATGAGCTTCGTGGGCGAATTCGCCAAGGCTCAGGGCATGTTGCAGCCGTATCCGAATGTGGCGGCGTGGGTGCAGAGGTTGCAGGAGCGACCTGCGTATCGCAAGGCGCTGGAGCAAGGCGGGCAGTATGCGTTTGCGAAGTAGAGTATCGGGCTGTGGCAGGCTGGCCAACGGATCGTAGGGCTGGATTCATCAGTCTTCGAAGGCGGCACCGCCCTGTTACTGCCGCATCTGGAAACTGACGGCCTGGCCCGCGAGCGTGGAAGGTTGTGCCAGGCGGTCCTTGGGAGTGATAGCCTTGCTCACAAGATGAACGGCACCCAGATGTTGGACAACCGACCATTACCGGCGGCAACACCGGATTATTACTGGCGGCACCGCTGGACCCCGTGTAATGACATGAACTCGTCCATGCTGCCGTTGGCTTGTTTAAGAACGCCACCGTGGCACTGTGATGCCTCGGCGTGGGCGAGTCCATGTCATTACACGGGGTCCAGCAGTGCCGCCAGTAATGGTTGAGTGTCCAACATCTGGAGTGCCGTTCAACTTGGAGCTGGCTTGCCGGACCGCCGCAACGTCAGCAAGGGCCGTAGCAGCCTCAAGAAAGCCATATGTATCAAGTGACCAGCAATAAGCCGATATCATCAAGCCCTTACCTATCTAGTAGAACGCTATGAACCGTCGTAAAAAGATAAACCAGTTACTCAAGGCTCACGCCAAGAAGGCAAGCGCCAAGTTGGCGCCGAAAAAGCCTAAATACATCAGCAAGGCTGATCGATTGAAGCTGTCTGAGGAGTCCAGTGACGAAACAATCGTTTCTCCTGACTCCTGACTCCTGACTCCTGACTCCTGAGCTGCATGGCTCGGGTATTTCTGCTTTGCAGGCCACCTCTCAAAGAGAAGTCCACCTGTCCGATAGCCAGGCAGAATCGACGACGCAATCCACCTCGCCTGGTGGCTTGTGATGACCGATCCAGGGCGGTCCGCCCCGAGCTTCGGTCTACTTTGCGAATAGCCAGCTCGCTTTCCTTGATAGATATGGATGGGAAGGATTAGCATTCGTGTATCCGATTCATCCCTCCCAGGATTTCACCATGGTGTCTCGCTTCCCAACCCGGCCAGCTCTGTTGGCAGTCTGCTGTTCCGCAAGTCTGATGACGCACGCTGCCGAGCCGATCCAGCTTGATGCGACCGACGTCAATGCCGACGCCATCATGCAAAGCCCCGGGGCGCTTCCCGAGGAATATGCCGGTGGCCAGGTGGCCCGTGGGGGCCAGATGGGGGTGCTGGGCAACCAGGACAACATGGACGTTCCCTTCACCATGACCAGCTACACGTCCAAGGTCATCGAGGATCAGCAGGCCGAGGACATCGGGGACGTGCTGGCCAACGACCCATCGGTACGGGAGTCGTTCGGCTTCGGCAATCAATCCAAGATTTTCGTGATCCGCGGCCTGCCGCTGGCGGGGGACGATATTTCCTTCAACGGCCTGTACGGGATCCTGCCGCGCCAGATCATGTCCACGGACGGTGTGGAACGTGTCGAGGTGTTCAAGGGGCCCAATGCCTTTCTCAACGGCGTGAGCCCGACCGGTACGGGGCTGGGCGGTAACGTCAACCTGCAACCCAAGCGGGCCGGCGACCTGCCTACTCGTCGCTACACCCAGGACATCAGCTCCGATGGGCGGATTGGCGAGCATCTGGATATCGGTCAGCGCTTTGGCGAGGACAACCGGTTCGGCGCAAGGTTGAACCTCAGCCAGCGCGAAGGCGAAACCGCCGTGGACGATCAGGACCAGCGCACCAAGCTGTTCGTCGCGGGCCTCGACTACCGTGGTGACGGCTTCCGCCTATCGACCGATATCGGTTACCAGAAACAGCGGGTCAACCACCTGCGCAACTCCGTGCGCCTCGGCACTGCCGCCAACGCGACCACCAAGGTTCCGACCGCGCCGGACGCCAGCCACAACTATGGCCAGGACTGGAGCTACAGCGAGTCGGAAGATACCTTCGGCATGGTGCGTGGCGAATGGGACCTGAACGAAAGCTGGACCGCCTACCTGGCGGGCGGTGCCCGCCATACCCGCGAGCATGGCACCTATGGCACGCCGGTTCTGGTAGGTAATTCCGGGAGAGCCACGATCGGTGGCTCGGATATCGTGCATGGCGAGGACAACACCAGTTTCAGCGCCGGCCTCAACGGCCGCATCCAGACGGGGCCGTTGAGCCACCAGATCGCGCTGGGCGCATCGACCATGTGGGCACAGCAGGAAAACGCCTACAAGTTCTACCGTTCCACCGCTGGCAATACCACTATCTACGACAACGTGAAGCTCCCCCGGCCAACCGACGTCAGCAGTACTGGCGGCGAAATGGGCGACCCGGGCGTAACCGGCAAGACTCGTAATCGCAGCATCGCCGTTTCCGATACGGTCGGCGTGTTCGATGACCGCCTGTTGCTGACTTATGGCATTCGCAGGCAGCAGTTGCGCGTTGAAAACTACTTCTACGACGGCACTTTCCCCAACAGTCCCACCAACCCGTCCAAGGACGGCAGCCGAAGCGGCGCGCCCTATGACGAATCGGTCACCACGCCGGTCTACGGCATCGTGTTCAAGGCCACCGACAGCGTGTCGCTTTATGCGAATCGCATCGAAGGGCTGGCCCAAGGTCCAGTAGCTCCAAGTAATGTCGAAAACGCCGGTCAGGCATTCCCGCCGGGACGCACCAAGCAGCTCGAGGCAGGTATCAAGCTGGACATGCTGAGCTTCGGCGCCAGCCTGGCCGCTTTCCGCATAGAGAAACCTGCGGATGGATACGTCCAAGGGAGCCAGTACCTTCGTGATGGCGAGCAAGTCAACAAAGGCCTCGAACTGAGCGTGTACGGCGAGCCGATCGAGGGACTGCGCCTGATGGCAGGCGGCACCCGCATGACCTCCGAGCTCAAGAACACCGCGGGCGGTAGCGCCGATGGCAACCATGCCATCGGCGTGCCGACCTTCCAGTTGAACGCGAGCGTCGATTGGGATGTGCCGGGCGTACCGGGACTGGCCCTCAATGCCAGGATGCTGCGTACGGGTGGCCAGTATGTCGATCAGGCGAACACCCTGAGCCTGCCAACGTGGAATCGGTTCGACGCGGGCGCTCGGTACAGTCTGAGGGTCGCCGAGAAGGACCTGACGCTGCGCGTGAATGTGGAAAACATCACTGACAAGAACTACTGGGCATCGGCCAACGGTGGCTACCTGACGCAGGGGGATCCGCGCCTTGTGAAGTTCTCTGGCACGATCGATTTTTGAGGCGATGTGTCAGGGCCGTTTGTAGATGCGATCCTGTGGGAGCGGGTTCACCCGCGAACACCGGCAAAGCCGGTGCCATACCCAGCAATGTATTCTTCGCGGGTAAACCCGCTCCCACAGGGTGCGCGCAGCGCTTGTGGGCGTTGATTACCTCGCATGCTCGCCGGTACTTTCTCGCGGAAACTGTTCTGAAAGCCAAGGTCTGCTATGGATGATAGCAGCCCCTTGCGAGTGCCTGATATCGGCCCATAGCAGACCTTCGCGGGGGGCTGCTCACGGCCAGAAGCAGACTGCTTGGCAGATGCGATCCTGTGGGAGCGGGTTTACCCGCGAACACCGGCAAAGCCGGTGCCATGCACCGCGTCGCATTCTTCGCGGGTAAACCCGCTCCCACAGGGTGTGCGCAGTGCTTGCGGACGTTGATTATCTCGCATGCTCGCCGGTACTTTCTAGCGGAAACTGTTCTGAAAGCCAAGGGTTGCTCACGGCCAAAAGCAGACTGCTTGGCAGAGGCGATCCTTGTGGGAGCGGGTTCACCCGCGAACACCGGTAAAGCCGGTGCCATGCACCGCGTCGCATTCTTCGCGGGTAAACCCGCTCCCACAGGAATGCCACGCTCAGGCGGTTCCAGCCATTGATCGAGATGACCAGGAACGACAGGTCGGCCAACTCTTCGTCCGACAGCCGCTCGCGCACGCGGTTGAAGATCTCGTCCGAGACCCCGTGCGGCTCAAGCCGGGTCAACGTCTCCGTCCATTCCAGCGCGGCGCGCTCACGGGCCGAAAACAGCGTCGACTCTCTCCATATCGTGACATGGTGCAGGCGCAATTCCCGTTCACCGTGGATCTTCGCTTCCTTGACATGCATGTCCACACAGAACGCACAGCCGTTGATCTGCGATGCCCGCAGCGTGACAAGGTGGCCGACCTCGGCGAGGAATGGCTTCTTGTTCAGCAGTTGGGTGAGTTCAAGGTACTTGCCGGCAGCGGCCGGGGGATAGCTTGTAGTAATCGAGACGTTGAGACATGGCCTGTGTTCCTTCGCGAGTAGGTTGGACCGATGCGGTAGGCAAGCGGTAGGCGAACTCTATCGTCGGCACGTCCCTGTTCGCAGGGCCAAGATACGCGTTTTCGACTGGGCCATCGATGAACGGCAGAAGGTCGGCAAATCGTTGGGCAGATCTTTGAATGGACAGCCTATGGCTGCTCGGAGGCAGCCATAGGATTGCAACTCTGCTACAGCAAGCCTTCCGCCTTCATCGCTTGCTGCACGGATGGGCGCTGACTCAGGCGTTGATGGTAGGCAGCCACCGACGGCCAGGGGGCCAGGTCGACTTTGACCTTCGCGGCCCAATTGAGCACGGTGAACAGGTAGGCATCCGCGACGGTGAACCTACTGAACAGGAATTCCCGGCCTTCCAGCTGCTCCGACAGCCAGTCCAGACGCTTGCCGAGCAGCTCTGTCATTGCTGCTCGCCATTCCGGGGTCTGCTTGGGATCGAACAACGAGCCCATGGTCTTGTGTAACTCGGTGGAGACGAAACTCAGCATTTCCAGGAGCTGGTAATGCTCGGCACTGCCGGGCTCGGGGGCCAGCTCGCTGTCGGGGTGTTGGGCGGCCAGGTATTGCAGCACCACCTGCGCTTCGGTCACTACGCGCCCATCGTCCAGTTGCAGGGCAGGGACGTAGCCTTTTGGATTGATCTCAAGGTAATTCTCGCCGGTGTCGGTCTGCTTGCTGGTGCGATCGACCTTGACCAGGTCAAAGGGCGTGTTCGTTTCGCGCAGCACGATGTGAGGGGCTAGAGAGCAGGCACCGGTTAGGTAGAAGAGCTTCATGGCAGATCCTTTCAGGAGGTTGAACCTTAAGCGATGAGACACTCAGGGCAGTAAAGATAGACCATGGAAACCCGGGCGGATTTCCTTTTCCGCGGATTCCGGGTCCCGTTCAAGCCAACAGCTCGTTGATCCATCGGATCTGCCGGGCGAGCTCTTGCGTCTTCTCCTCGGGTACGGCCTGTCGCGCGCGGGCGAAATGGGCCAGGGTCTTCTGCTTGAGACGGAGCATGCGTTGCCACTTGAGCAGGAACGCCGGGCTGCGCGCCCGCATCTGCAGTGGGCCGAAGTACAGCTCTTCGGCGGTATAGGCTACCGGTCCGTCGCGTTCGGCCACGATGATTTCGTAGTCGAAGCGGTTTTCTCGCAGCAGGTCCTCGTGGAGGATGCGATAGCCCTGTTCCATCAACCAGCGCCGTAGTGGCTGCTCGCCGCCGTTGGGCTGCAGGATCAGGCGCTCCTGGCCGCTCAGGCGTGCCTTGTCGAGGTCGAGGATGTCGCGGATCGTCTCACCGCCCATGCCGCAGATGCAGATCGCCGTGATCCTGTCTTCCGGCCTGATCGCCGCCAGGCCGGCGGCCAGGCGCACGCTGATCCGCTGCTCGAGGCCGTTTTCGCGCACGGTGCGCTCTGCCGAACGGAACGGCGTCAACGCCACCTCGCCAGCCACCGCGGCCGTGATGGCGCCACGGCGCATCAAGGCCACCGGCAGATAGCCATGGTCCGAGCCGATATCGGCCAGGCGCGCCCCTGTCGGCACCTGCGCCGCCACGCGCTCCAGACGCATGGACAGTGTCTGTTCGTTCAACCGCATCCCCTTTTTCATCAGGCTCGTCCGGCACGTCTGGCCGGATCGGGGCGCGATTCTGTCGGGCAATGCGGGGTATTTCAAATTTATGCGACCAGGGCCGTGGCTTGGACCGTGTCTGCCGTGGTCTTGACCTTATCGTTCTGCAATGCGCTTGGCGCAGGGCGCATTGGCAGCGCCTGCGCATTCACTCGCGAATGCGTGAGGGCTGCTGGCTCAGAAAAGCGCTCACGGTGGCGATACACGCGCCTTGCACCGGGCCCAGAAGCTTTGGATAGATCATCGCGTCGACCATCACCGGGAAGGTCTGACGCTGTTCATCGTAGTGCAGCTGCACCGCGGTCACCTCGCCTTTTCCCCATAGGTAATCGGTGGTGCGACTCCATGTCGGTGAATACCTGGGCGGGCACCTCCGATTGTCCCGCATCGGCGCCAATGAAGCTGCCCGAGAGCAAGGTATCGGTCCCGCTGACGCCGCTGGCACCGATACGTGGACGTACGACCCAAAAACGCGCGCCTTCGGTAGCGAAGCTCTCGGCCTCCTTGGTCAGTTGGACTTTGGCGACGACATGGGTGTCATCGGCCAGCTCCACTGAAGTCACCCCACCGATAACCGAGCTGCGGTATTTCACCGGGGTCTTCTGCGCCACCAGGCCGGCAACTGTCCTCATGAGGGGATAGGCGGCGCAGCAAGGAGCGCATGCACCCGCGCAATAAGGGTTTCAGGTACCCAAGTGTACACTCCGACCTAGCCCCTCCTGGCCAATGCGTTACCAAGCGCCGCGATGGTTTGCGCTCCATGGTGTGGAGCAGATGTCCCAGCCCCGGCAATGAACAACAATAATCTCGGGAAATGCAATGTCTGACCATAGCCTCAACGAAAGTCCAGCCGACTCGGATCCATCGCTTCGACGCGTTCTGGGCTTGCCCGCCCTGGTGTTCTTTGGCTTGGTGTACATGGTGCCCCTGACGGTATTCACCACCTATGGCATCGTCACCGAAGTGACCGGTGGGCGCGCTGCCGGTGCCTATGTCATCACCCTTATAGCCATGGCATTCACCGCGGCTTCCTACAGTTTCATGGTGAAGCGATACCCCGTCGCGGGGTCGGCTTACTCCTATACCAACCGGTCCTTCGGGCCCAATACCGGTTTTCTCACGGGCTGGTCGTTGCTGCTCGACTATTTGTTCATACCGATGATCAACTACCTGCTTATCGGTATCTTCCTGAACATCGTCTTTCCGGCAATCCCGATCTGGACGATCGTGGTTAGCGCCGTCGTCCTGGTCACCCTGCTCAACGTCGTCGGTATCACTTCGGTGGCACGAGCCAGCAATGCGATCGTGGCGGCCCAACTGGTCTTTATCGTGGTGTTCGTCGCCTCGTCGGCGCAGACCTTGAACACCGGTGTGCCGATCGATTTTCTGGCGCCCTTGCGGGGCAGCGACAGCGTGACGGGTTTCGGCCCGCTCATGGCCGGCGCGGCGATATTGTGTCTGTCCTTCCTCGGGTTCGACGCCGTTTCGACTCTGGCGGAAGAAACCAAGGACCCGCGCAAGACGCTGCCGAAAGCGATCATGCTGACGACAGTAGGGGCGGGGGTACTCTTCACGTTGCTGGCCTATGTCAGTCAACTGGTTCACCCGGCCATCACCTTTGATAACGTGGACACGGCCGCCAACGAGGTCATGCTCATGGCAGGCGGCCAGTTGCTCGCCAACTTCTTCACCGCAGCCTTCGTTGCCGGTAGCCTCGGCTCGGCAATCGCTTCCCAGGCCGCGGTATCGCGAATCATCTTTACCATGGCCCGGGACCGCTTCCTGCCAAAGGCATGGCTCGGCAACCTGTCGCCACGCTTCGGTACACCGGTCGCGGCGACCTTGCTGGTTTCCTCGGTGTCGATGCTGGCGCTGGTCATAGACCTCACGACCTTGGCTTCGCTGATCAGCTTCGGCGCTCTGGTGGCGTTCTCGGCGGTCAACCTGTCGGTCATCCGTACTTACCTGATCGATGAGCCGAACAATCGGACTGCCGCCGGGATCCTCAAGTACGGGATCGTTCCCGGCATTGGACTGTGCCTGACCCTTTGGCTGTGGACCAGCCTGTCGGGGCTGACATTGGCTATCGGTTCCACGTGGTTCCTGATCGGGCTGGTGTATCTGGCGTTCCTGACCTCCGGCTTCCAGTCACGTATCAAGGAAATCGCGTTTCCTGAAGGAGGCCACTGACGCGGGTGATGAGTTGGTTGTCAGGGCCCGCCTGACAGCCGTCCCCCACGGATGGCGCTCGAGTTGAACCAATAACTGACTGAAGAGTCAGGATAGACAGTTGTTCTCTCTCTATCACGAGGATCCCTCCATGCGTCTCTATACGCTCGAGTACCTGTTCAACGGCGAGCCCCGCACACACCAGTTCGAATTGGAACAGTCCAAGTTATCCGTCCAGGAGGCGGCGATGCACTTGCTGCAGCTGCATTTCGGGGACGGGGAGAACAGCCTCGTCATGCCCAGCGCGGACGCGACCCCGGAAGAGGTCCTGGAGCAGGCCGAATTGTTGGGGCTGACGCAGATCGAGGTCGTCGATAAGACTCGTTGAGGGCAGGGCAGCGAAGTGCGGCGCCGGCCTGGCAGACCCGGGGGCCTCGGAGCAGCGTGCTCCGAGGCCCGAACGAGACGCGCGTCGAGCGCCTCAGCGGTTATTGCGCAGGATGGAGAAGTTGAGCGCGGTGGCTACGCAAAGCCATAGCAGATAAGGCAGCAAGAGGAACCCGCTCAGGGTGTCCAGGCTGAATGCCATCACTACCATCACGGCGACAACGAGCCAGAGCAGAGTGATGATCAGCATGCCGGCGAAAATACGGTGCGCGCCGAAGAATACCGGTGTCCACAGCGTATTGAGCGCAATCTGTGCAGCCCATAATGCCAGCAGCTCCTGGCTCCCAGGCAACAGGGTCAGGCGGTAACCTGCCCAGGCGAGGAGCAGGTAGATGATTGTCCAGGCGACGGGGAAGGCCCATTTGGGCGGAGTGAAGCTTGGTTTGACGAGTTCTTCGTACCATTGGCCCGGTTTGAAGATGATACCGGTGCTCGCCGCAGCACCACAGGCTATGAGAAAAACTAGGAAGGTCATCGTCTGTCCTTAGCTGAGGCCAGCTGTCTGGGTTTGAAAAGCCATATCGGCCGTTTCAGGTTGGACGCCCAGTGAAGCGAAAAGTCTGTTTGGCGGAACGAATTTCTTTGTCGCTCCACATGCAATTTCGGACAGGTCCGCTATCGGGCCAAGCCTACTCCTGCCCGTGCGCTGCCATCTGGCGGTTCACGCCGGCAGCCGCGCTCCGGTGCGTTCGGCCGCATTCTGGAACACGCGTCGAAGCTCGTCCGCCTCTTGCTCGGCGATCGCCTTGGCAACGATCAGCCCATGCGCAAAGCCAAGCCCTTGCCCCTTGGCGGCGGCCAGTTCCTCGCGGCTGCCTGCCTCTGCGATATCGCCCAGGTACAGAGCCGCTGGATGTTCGTAACGGTCCTGCAACCTGAGCGCACGCAGTTCGTCCAGGGCGATACTGAATTGAGCGGCGGCAGCCCCACTCATACTTAGATGCTCGAACTGAAGCAGGCTCAGACGGTCGGTGGCGGTCATTGGAAGAATCTCTATGTTTGGAAAACCGGTGGATGAAGAGACACACCGGTTCCTTGGCAATCAAGGGCTGTGCTGTTAATTGAGGGTATCAGATGGAACGGGCGTTGGAATACCGGGATGAAGCATTACCACGGGTTGCAATGGGCTACCCGATCCGAACACAAGGCGCCCCAGGAGTTCATGCTTGAAAACGGGGGGGCATGTGGATTCGTCCGAGTGCTTTCGAAGAGTCGAAACGCGGGTTATCCAGGTCCCGTCGGCCGCTCGACCAGGGGCAGTCTGGCGCTGAAGGTCGTTCCATCGATAGCGTTGGAACTCACCGCAACCTCTCCTCCGTGTGCTTTGGCGATTTCCCGCACGATGAACAGCCCGAGGCCCACGCTTCGCACATTGTCCTCACGCTCGCTGGCACGGGTCATGGGTTCGAAAAGGCGAGCCATCACACCTTCCTCGATCACGCAGCCCCTGTTGTGCACGGAGACGGTAGCCGTTACGTCCTCCAGGGACGAGGTGATGGTGATCGGATAATCGAGATCACCATAGGCCACACTGTTGGCGACCAGGTTGCCAACGATTTGCTGGATACGATCAGCATCGAGATCGGCAGTGCCCACACCCAGGGATTCGTGGCGCAAGTTCGCCTGGGGGAAGGCAAGTCGCAGTTCGTTGACGCTTTGGCCGATCACCTTGTGCAGGTCGAGGGGGTTTCGAGTGATGCCGATACCATGGCCGACCCTGACCAAGGCGAAATCGAGCAGCTGCGCAATCATGCGTCGCGCTCGCTCGGATGACTGGCTGATATGGCCGAGCAACTGGGTTTCCTGGATGCTGCGTTCGCCGCGGGAGAGCAGATCGGTGGCCATCTTGATCGCGGTCAGTGGGTTTTTCAGGTCATGGCTCGCGATTGCCACCATCTGTTCGGCGAACAAGGCTCTGCGCTGGGATTTTTCATAGGCCAGCTTCAACTCCGCTTTCGCTTGCCGCAATGCCATCTCGGCATCGGTCTTTTCACTCAGCAACGCTTCGGCCTGCTTGCGCGCGGCGAGCAGCTCGCGCTCGTACCGGTCACGATCCGTGGTGCCGAACAGGGCCAGCTCATAGAACACCCCGCCGGGGTATTCACGTCGGACTCCGTTCAGCAACATGGTAACGGTATGCCCGGCGCAATGGACCAAGTCGAGCTTCACCTCGGCGACGGAGCCCTGCATCCGCATCAGGGGTGCCCAGTGGGTCTGATGAAAGATTCGTCCTCCCATGGTCAGCAGTTTCTGGAACTGTCGGCCGCAAAGCTCGGAGGGCTCAAGGCCGATCCAGGTGCGGAAGATGTCGTTGGCGCGCAAGATCGTGCCATCTTCGGTAGTGACGATCAGCCCACAGGGCGCGCCTTCGAAAAGTGCCTCGAAGTCAGGCAACGCGGGCGGGTCAGCCGGCATGTCCGACGACCCAGGGAGACAGGAACTGGTCCATGGCTTCAGAGCAGGCACTCGGCGCGCTCATGTGCGGGCAGTGACCGACATTGGGGATGATGCACAGGGTACTGGCAGGCATGACGGCATGCAGGTACTCGCCCACGGCAAGAGGGGCGATCAGGTCATCGGTCGACTGCAGAATCAGCGTCGGCGTAGCGAGCCCCGCGATATCGGATCGGTTGTCCGACAGGAAGGTGACGCGCGCGAACTGCTTGGCGATCTCGGGCTCGGTTCGGCAGAAGCTGTTGGCCAGCTCCTCGCTGAGGGCCGGCTGCCCCGGCGCGCCCATGATGACCGGCGCCATCGTGCTCGACCAGCCGAGGTAGTTGCTGTCCAGGGTATCGAGCAGCGAGTCGATATCCTCGCGTGTGAATCCGCCTACATAGCCGTCCGAATCGATATAGCAGGGTGATGGACCGACCATGACGTGCGCCGCGACGCGGCCTGGCATCATGCGATCGGCCAATGCGCCGATCATGGCGCTCACGGAATGTCCGACCAGGATGACCGGTCCCACCGCGTAATGCTCGATGATCTCGCTGAGGTCGTGGGCGTAACCGGCGAGCAAGCTGTATTTTTCCTTGTCGTAGGCGCCGAGGTCCGACTTGCCGGCACCTACCAGGTCGTACCGGACCACCCGAAAGCGGCTGGTGAAGTGCCGGTACAGGTAGATCCACATCGTCTGATCGCAGCCGAAGCCGTGAGAAAGAATCAGGGTCGCCGGGCCATCGCCCTCGACACTGACGTTGTTACGCTGCTGAAGAGTCATGTCTGTTATCGCCGCGTAGCCCCATGGATTCAGCCGGGTATGATACCGGAGGTTTGAGGCCGTAGGGCCACCACATCCTTGGAATGAGAGAAACGGAAGCCCCATGCGACGGATTGTGATACTTGGTAATGCAGGCAGTGGTAAATCCACCTTCGCGCGTGCCTTGGGCAAGCGCCTTGAGGTGTCGGTGGTACACCTGGACTGCCTGTTCTGGGAACCTGGCTGGGTCGAGCCCGACGCCGAGCGATTCCGAAACCGGGTGCGGGAGGCAGTGGCCAGCGGTACCTGGGTCTGCGAGGGCAACTATGCCCGACGCACCTTCGATCTGCGCCTGCCCCGTGCCGACCTGGTTGTCTGGCTCGATACCCCACGGCTGACCTGCTTTCTGCGAGTGATCAGGCGCAGCGTCACGAATCGCCCTCGGCCTGACCTCGCGGCGGGGTGCAAGGAGAAGTTCGATCGAGCGTTCCTGAAGTTCCTGTGGTTCGTATGGACGTTCGACCGCAGCTACCGTCCCGGTATCGAAGCAGTCCGCTTGGCCATAGCCGTGCAAGTGCCCACGGTGCACTTACGCGGTACGCGGCAGATTGCTACATTTCTCGATGGCTTGACCCCGGTAGAGGAAGGCTGTCGCCCATAGATCAGAACCCTTGGCCGGCTCCGCTCGCAAGCATCCTGAACCTTCACCCTGCCTGCGCATACGGATATACACGTCGGGCTTATCGATCAGCGCAATCTCCCATAATGGATCTTCGCCATGGAATGCACGCCCACTCTCAAGACCCGCCGCCTGACCCTCGTACCCCTGCGATTGGCTGACGCACCGGCTGTTCAATGGCTGTTCGCGCACTGGGAAGTGGTGCGCTATCTGGATAGCCGCGTCCCCTGGCCTTATCCCGAAGATGGCGCGCTGACCTATATTCGCGACGTTGCCCTCCCTGCAATCGAGGCAGGACGCGAATGGCACTGGATGATCCAGCTCAGCGGGGAGTCGGCTTGCAGCATCGGTAGCATCAGCCTGTACGACCAGCCAGGGAACAACCGGGGTTTCTGGCTCGCGCCCCAATGGCAGGGCAAGGGCTACATGCGCGAAGCCTGTGAAGTCATCAATGCCTACTGGTTCGAAACCTTGAGCCGGCCCCTCATGCAAGTGCCCAAGGCTGTGGCCAACCTTGCCTCGCGTAGCATTTCCGAACAGGAGGGGATGCGGCTGGTGGACGTGCGGGACGGCAAATTCGTGTCCGGAGCGATGCGCAAGGAGATCTGGGAGCTGTCACGGGATGAATGGCTGGCAAACGCTGGAACGAGCGGCATGATCGAGCTGAATGGGAACGAAGCCTGAGAGTTCCATCTTCAATGCCTCGATATGCAGCAGATTTCGATCTGGCTCCAAGGCAGCTCGCAAGCTTCCAACCACTCAAGGGGTTACAACATAGGCATTGCATAGTCTGGGTGTGCCGCTAAATCGCATAGGTCAGGCCTATGCAGGAGCACCACCATGCGCATCGTTTCGATTCTCAAGAATGGTAAAAACCAAGCAGTTCGCTTTCCAGACGACATGGCTTATGAGGGTGTCGGAGAGCTGGAAATCACGCGCTGCGGCGACACGATCACGCTACTACCTACGCTGAGATGCGATACGGGCAGATAGGCAAGAAAACATCACCCAAGCACAAGACGTTGGTCGATGAGTTTGTAAGACGTCTGGATGAGGTTTCACCTTGGGATCGGCACGCCGACGACATGACGATAAGACTAAAGCGTGAACTGACTGAAGTTGGATCGGTAATTGGCGAAAATGATATCGCAATAGCGGGTCACGCGATTGCCACCGGCGCTGTGTTGGTGACGAACAACGTGCGAGAGTTCAGCCGCGTTGCAGGGCTTTCTTACGAAGACTGGGTTCACTGAACAGGCGCGTAGGCCAGGCCCTTCGAGAGACCGGCGCAGACAAGCAGCAGCGAAGAATGACCGGTCTCTTGACGGTAGTGGCCGCTGGAGGCACAAGTCCAAATCCTTCGCTGCCGCTTGTATCATCTCCTCAGAGCGTTGCCGTTCTACCCAATGCCGCGCCTGCCTCCAGATAGGCACCTGCCTGCTGCTCGATGACCAGCCTGCCACTGCGCGGTGCGGTTACCTGGGTTTCCATCTTCATCGCTTCCATCACCGCGATGACGTCCCCGGCCACGACCTGGGCACCATCTTCCACCAGCCAGGCGTGCAGGTTGCCGGAAATGGGCGCCTGTACCTGGTCCTCACAGGGTGCGACAGGGTCGGTTACCGGGTTCGGTGCCGCCAACGACCGATCGGCCAGCGGCGTGAGGCTTTGCAGCAAGGCACTGGGCAGGCCCACCGCATGACGCTTGCCGTCGATCTCGATGAAGGTGCGTAGCACGGCCGCATCCTCCACGGGCAGAGTCCGTGGGGCGAGGGTGACCCGTTCGGCGAAATCGGTTTCGATCCAGCGTGTGTGCACGGCGAACCGGCCGGGGCCGGTAAAATCGTCATGGGCCATGACGGCCTGGTGGAAAGGCAGGACCGAGGCGACGCCTTCGATGCGGAACTCGGCCAGGGCGCGGCGGGCTCGTGCGATGGCCTGTTCGCGGGTAGCACCGCTGACGATCAGCTTGGCCATCATCGAATCGAACGTGCCAGGGATTCGCGAACCGCTGGTGACGCCGCTGTCCAGGCGTACGCCAGGGCCGGAGGGTGGCTGGAAGAGGCTGATCTGCCCGGGTGTCGGCAAGAAGCCCTTGCCCGCGTCTTCCGCGTTGATCCGGAACTCGAAGCTGTGGCCGCGCGGGGCGGGTGTTTCGTCGAAGGACAGGGACAGGCCGTCGGCGATGCGCAGTTGCTCGATCACCAGATCGACGCCGGTGGTTTCCTCGGTGACCGGATGCTCGACCTGCAGGCGTGTGTTGACCTCGAGGAACGACAGGGTGCCGTCCTGGCTGAGCAGGAACTCCACCGTGCCGGCACCGACATAGCCCGCCTTGGCGCAGATGTCACGAGCGGCCTGGTGGATGCGTTGGCGCTGCTCGTCGCTGATGAAAGGCGCCGGCGCCTCTTCCACCAGTTTCTGGTTGCGGCGTTGCAGCGAGCAGTCGCGGGTGCCGACCACCACCACCTTGCCCTGCGTGTCGGCGAGGATCTGCGCCTCGATATGCCGAGGGCGATCGAGGAACTGTTCGACGAAGCACTCGCCACGGCCGAAGGCGGCTTGGGCTTCACGCACCGCCGAGGCGAACAGCTCGGCGACCTCGTCCAGGCGCCAGGCGACTTTCATGCCTCGTCCGCCGCCACCAAAAGCGGCCTTGATGGCAATCGGCAGGCCGTGCCGTTCGGCGAAGGCCAGCACCTCGGCCGCGCTTTCGACGGGTCCGGGCGTACCGGCTACCAAAGGTGCGCCTACCTCCTGGGCCAGCTTGCGCGCCTGGACCTTGTCCCCCAGCACATCGATGGTCTGTGGCTTGGGGCCGACCCAGATCAGCCCCGCATCGAGCACCGCGCGGGCGAAATCGGCGCGTTCGGAAAGAAATCCGTAGCCAGGGTGCACCGCGTCCGCGCCGCTGCGCCTGGCGATGTCGAGCAGCTTGGCGATATCCAGATAAGTATCGGCCGGACGCTGGCCATCGAGCGAATAGGCTTCGTCGGCCAGGCTCACGTGCAGGGCATCCATGTCGGCGTCGGCGTACACGGCCACGCAAGGCACGCCGTAGTCGCGGCAAGCGCGGGCGATGCGCACGGCGATTTCACCGCGGTTGGCGATCAGCAGTTTCTTCATGAGGGTTTCTTCGTATCGGCAGTTGAAAGAGAGGCTTCGGCGTCGGGTCGGATCTCACTGAACCTATCCAGCGGGTTGAAGCGGATCCGTGCGTTGACGGGTATCTGCCCGGCCAGGTCCAGATGGTGAGTGGCCACGGCGGCAATCACCGGGTAGCCGCCGGTCAGCGGATGATCCGCGAGAAACAGTACCGGTTGACCGTTGGCGGGGACCTGGATGGATCCGACGGAGGTCCCTTCACTGGGCAGTTCCTGATCCTGGCTGCGCTCCAGTGGAGTTTCGCCGAGCAGACGGATACCGACCCGGTTGGACTGCGCGGTGACACGCCAGGGCTGGCTGCTCAGACGATCGAGAGCGTCCTGGGTGAACCAGTCGCTGCGTGGTCCCATGACGACGTCGAGCGTGACGATGTCGTCAGCGGTGGGCAGTTCGAAGGCCGGTGTTTCATCGAGCGACACGCCGGTGCCCGTGGCGGGCGCGGCGAACGGCAGACGATCACCGGCGGCGAGCACGGGTGGGCCGACCTGTGCCAGGGTATCGGTGGACAGGCTGCCCAGCACGGGCGCTACATCGAAGCCGCCGCGAATCGCCAGATAGCTGCGCAGCCCCGCTTTGGGTGAGCCAAGGCTGACGCGATCGCCATCGTCCAGTTCGATAGGCTGGTAGTTGCGCGGGTGCCAGCGCAAGCCGCTGGCGGTGGTGATGCTGATCGGCGTCTGCGCGCCAGTGACCGCGATCACGGCGCGGCCATGACAGACGAAGCTCAGGCCGCCGAGCACCGCTTCCACGCAGGCCATGTCCGAGCGGTTGCCCACCGCGCGATTGGCCGCTCGCAATGCGCTCCGGTCCAGGGCACCGGAAGCGGCTACACCCTGGCTGGTCTGGCCGACGCGGCCAAGATCCTGCAATACACTTTGCAAGCCAGGGGTGATGATTTCCAGATACGTATCGCTTGCCGTCGTGAAAGCGTGTTCTGCGTGCCGAGGGGGCGGGAGACCCGCGCCGGGAAGCGGCCCGGCATCGATGAAGCGGACCCGGTAGCCAGGGCGCAGCAGGGCCGGTTCAGGACGGGCCAGGTCCCACATCTGCAAGGGCGTGACGCCGATGATCTGCCAGCCACCGGGGCTGGCTTGTGGATAGACGCCGCTGAAATCGCCCGCCAAGGCGACCGCGCCTGCCGGTATGCGGGTACGCGGGGTTTTCTTGCGAGGCACCTGAAAGCCGGCGCCGCCGGTGAGGTAGGCAAAGCCTGGAGCAAACCCGCAGAAGGCCACGCTGTAGTCGCTGCCGGTATGCCTGCGGATGACCTCTTCACGGCTGATGTCCAACAGGCTGGCAACCTCGTCGAGGTCCTCCCCCGTGTAGTGCACGGGAATCTCGACACGGCGCTCGTCGCGAACACTGCGATGGCTCAGGTCACGGGCAGCGATCCGGTTGACCAGGGCCTGGCGCTCGATGGCGCTGGGACGGAACTGGATCAGCAGCGTCCGGGCCGCGGGAATGACGTCTTCCACGCCGGGGATGGGCTCGGCCACCAGAGCATCGAACAGCGCCAGCGTCTCGTCGAGGTCGCTCAGTTCGACGAGCAGAGCGTCAAAGTTGACCGGTAGAAAGCGCACGGCAGTCTCCTAGACGTGGTACGTGCTGTCGGGCACGTCGGTGATGAACATGTGTCCGGGCGAATGGGTGATGGCAAACGGCACGCCGGAGGCCATGACCGCCGCCTGAGGCGTCACACCACAAGCCCAGAACACCGGTACTTCACCGGGTTCGATACGTACGGCGTCGCCGAAATCGGGACGCTCCAGGGCCTTGATACCCAGCAGTGCGGGCTCGCCAATGTGTACCGGGGCGCCATGGACTGATGGATAACGTCCGGAGATACCGACCGCGTCGGCCACGCGGTCCGCCGGGATCGGCCGCATGGACACCACCATTTCACCCTGCAGACGCCCGGCCGGGCGACAGGCACGGTTGGTCCGGTACATCGGGACATTGCAGCCATCGGCGATATGGCGCACTTCGATACCGGCCTCCTGCAGACCCGTCTCAAAGGTGAAGCTGCAGCCGATCAGAAAGGCCACCATCTCGTCATTTTCCGCCCAGGCTTGGGTGGCATCGCTGACTTCCTCGGTCAGCTGCCCATCCCGCCAGATGCGGTACAGCGGAAGGTCTGTGCGCAGGTCGGCCCCTTCGGCGAGGACGGTGCTCGGGCTGCCGGCCTCGGTGACGTCCAGGATCGGGCAGGCCTTCGGGTTGCGCTGGGCGTACAGGAGGAAGTCGTAGGCCCAGGCGCGTGGCAGGGCAATCAGGTTGGCCTGGGTCATGCCCGGTGCGATGCCGGCGGTCGGGTTGATCTGGCCGCCACGATATTGCGCGCGCGCCTGGCGAGCGGCGGCGATAGCTGTCTGGCGGGCATGTTCGAGTGCGTTCATCGGAGTGCTCCAGCAAATGGGGCCAAGGTAATGTTGGCGAGCTCGAAGACGCGGCGCAGTTCGCGGGCCATGTCTACCGCGGCGGGGCTGTCGCCATGCACACAGATAGAGTCGGCGTTGATGTGGGTCAGGCTGCCATCAATGGCCTCGATCATGCCGTCCTCGACCAGGCGCAGCATGCGCCGTGCAACGATTTTCGGATCATGCAGCACCGCGCCCGGCTCACGCCGTGAGACCAGGGTGCCTTGTGGGGTATAGGCACGATCAGCAAAGGCTTCGGCGACACAGTGCAGGCCTTCGTTACGTGCCAGCTCGAGCAGGCTGGAACCGGCCAGACCTACCAGGATCAGGCCGGGATCGACCGCGCGAATGGCTTCGATCACCGCCAGCCCTTGCCTGCGGTCGTGGGCAATGGTGTTGTACAGGGCGCCGTGCGGCTTCACATAGCGCACGTGGGTGCCCGCAGCCGTGGCCAGACCCTGTAGGGCGCCGATCTGGTAGATCACGTCGGCGGTCAGCTCATCGCTGGCCACGTCCATGTTGCGTCGGCCGAAACCGACCTTGTCGGGATAGGACACATGGGCCCCGATGGCGACGTTCTTTCGGTGCGCGGCCTTCAGCGTGCGCAGGATGCCGGCCGGATCGCCCGCATGGAAACCGCAGGCGACATTGGCGCTGGTCACCACCTCGAGCATCGCGGCATCGTCACCCATGCGCCATTGGCCGTAGCTTTCGCCCAGGTCGCTGTTGATATCTATGGTTGGCATTGTCGATAGTCCTTTGTGCATTCAGGTTCAGGCCACGTCGAGGAAGGCGAAGATCGGTCCCGCGGAAATCACCGCCATGTACCAGGTCAGCGCGCAGGTCAGGCCGCCGAGCACCAGCAACCAGCGCGGGTAGTGGTAACCGTCCATGAGGTCGGAGCGGCACCAGCCCACGTAGATGAAGATGCTCAGGCCGATAGGCAGTATCAGCCCATTGAAGCCGCCCGCGAAGAGCAGCAGCGCGGCGGGAGGGGTGCCCAGGAGCAGGAAGATCGCCAGGGACAGCGAGATGAATACCACCGTGGCACGGTTGCGCGTCCGTTCGGTGATGGACGGCTGGAACACGGTCACGAACGAGATCGAGGTATAGGCGGCGCCGATGACACTGGTGATACCCGCCGCCCAGAGGATCAACCCGAAGGCACGCAGGCCGAATTGGCCAGCCGCCGCCTGGAAGGCCTGTGCCGCCGGATTGGCGCCCTGGCCCGAGGTGTCGATCACCACCCCGCTGGCGACGACGCCGAGGATGGCCAGGAACAGGATGTAGCGCATGGCGCCCGTGACCAGGATGCCGGTGAGGGCGGCCCTGGTGACCGCCTGGAGGTTTTCCACGCCGGTCGTGCCGCGGTCCAGCAGGCGATGGGCACCCGCGTAGGTGATGTAGCCGCCGACGGTACCGCCGACGATGGTGGTGATGGAGGCGAAGTTGATCTGGTCCGGCAGCACGGTCTGGTACAGCGCCTGACCCAGCGGCGGGTTGGAGGCGAAGGCCACGAACAGGGTCAGGGCGATCATCGTGACGCCCAGCACGATCATGATCCTGTCGACGGCGACACCCGCCCGATGGGAAAGGAATATGCCGATGGCCACCAATGCGCTCAGCCCACCACCCCATTTGGCGTCGATCCCCATCAGCGCGTTCAGGCCCAGGCCCGCCCCCGCGATGTTGCCGACGTTGAAGATCAGCCCGCCGAAGATCACCAGGACGGCCAGCAGGTAGCCGCTGCCGGGAACGGTCGCATTGGCGATGTCGGAAGCGCGCATGCGCGTAAGGGTCACGATGCGCCAGACGTTCAGTTGCACGACGAAGTCGATGAGGATCGAGGCGAGGATGCCAAAGGCGAAAGCGGCACCGATGGTGGCCGTGAAGGTCGCTGTCTGGGTGATGAAACCAGGACCGATGGCCGAGGTGGCCATGAGAAATACGGCCGCGAGTAGCGACGATTGGCGGGATCTGGCGAATTCGCCGGTGCTCTTGGCCTGCATGCAGCGCTCCTGGGTAAGTGAATTACGTAGGCTGTATGTCAGGCAATCTGCGTGCCATTGTCAGTCTTTATGCAAAAAATCGTTTATTCATGTATGTTGAATTGTTGAACAAAGCCAGCTTTATTGATCAGCTATTGCACCTTTTTGTTACCTCTCCACTCACCGCGGGTAACGCCATGGTGCGTCCAGTGACAGCCAACGATGCTTGCCTAAGGCCGCATACTCGAAGACCATCTGCCTTTTCCAGGCCTACTGCGTGTGACGATCGATGAAAAAAGATTCCCTCGATAATCTGCCCACTCTCGGTGAAACCATCACTGCGGAAATCCGCCGCAAGCTGGTCGAGGGTGAGCTGGCGCCGGGGCAGCGCCTGTCCGAGGCCGCGCTGAGCGAGAGCCTGAAGATCTCGCGCAACACCCTGCGCGAAGCGTTTCGCATGCTGACCCATGAGGGCTTGCTCAGGCATGAGCCCAATCGAGGTGTGTTCGTCGCGGTACCGGACATGGGCTCGATCATCGACATCTACCGCGCGCGACGTTTCGTCGAGTGCCAGGCGCTGTCACAGGCCTATCCCAAGCACCCGGCGGTGGAGCGCATGCGCGAGTCCGTGGCCGTGGCGATGCGGTGCGCCGAGGCCCAGGACTGGGGAGGGGTGGGCACGGCGAACATGGCCTTTCACGCGGCCATTGTCGAACTGGCCGACAGCCCGCGCTTGAATACCTTCTATGCCCACCTGTCCGCGGAACTGCGCCTGGTCTTCGGGCTACTCAACGATCCGGAGTTCATTCATGCGCCCTATATCGACATGAACACCGCGATTCTCCAGCGGCTCGTGGCAGGGCGCCCGGCAGAGGCCGCGGCGGCGCTGGAGGCTTATCTGGTGCAGTCCGAGCGGACTGTGCTAGCGGCGTATGCACGGCGTGGGGGGTGAGGTGTCGCGGGCGATGCGCAACCTGTGGGGCTGATCCCTCTAAAGCTCTTCACGTCTGGTGAGAGCTGCTAAAGCCTGTCATCAAAGTGAACGGCTCCCTTAACGGCCTGCCAATCAAGAGAATGCAATTCGCAGATTCCCGATCACCTCTTCAATGGACGGTCCTTGAGCAGCAGGTGGCGTAGGACTTTCGCCAAACTCCCGCCAAATGAACAACGTCAACTCTGCACCATCCGTCAGCGAGTATGGGGTATGGGCTGACCCGAACGTTTCAAGCAGCCTGTATTTCGCATCGCTCCAGAACAGGGCTTCGACCCATGGGTAGACTGGAATGAAGTGAAAATGGATAGGCAGGTCTGGCTCATGGCCAAAGCGGCTGATGTAGAGACGTTTGGGTCGCAGTTGCCGCTCAAGGATCTGCTGGGTTCTAGCAAGCAAAGGGCCAAGCTCGGCCAACGCCTCCGGCGCTAGCTGGGCCAATGAGCTGGCTTGGGTCTTGGCGCCCAACATCAGATAGCCGGGAAGCGTACTGGCCAGATGGTGATTGATGATCCAGTGTTCAGTCTCATGAACGATAAAGTGCGGTGCGATTTCCATGTTGGCGCAGCCATCCTCAATATGCGCCGGCAGGGTGCCTAGGGTTTTCAGAAAGCTCAACTACCCAATCAGCGCGCGCTAATTGTCACCAGCATTCCTCACCCACTCAAGGCACGCGTTTCACGCGACCTGCGGCAAGCAGGCATACACCACCATTTCGACCAGCATCTCCTCGCGTGCGAGCCCCGCCACCACGACTGCGGCACGGTTGGGGTAAGGGGCCTGGAAGTACTGCGCATACACACCATTGACCGTTGCCAGGTAACTACGATCGGTGACATAGATCAATACCTGAGTCACGGCGTCCATCGAACTACCTGCGGCTTCCAGGGTATGACGCAGGTTGTCCAGGGTCTGGCGAGCCTGCGCTTCAATGCCGCCGGCGACCACCTGGCCGTGGGTATCTATCGGGATCTGTGCGGTGTAAAGCGTACCGTTGCCCACGACAGCCCACTCTAGCGGAGCTTTGGATGCGAACAGGTCGGTCTTGATGGCGTATTTCATGGGTGTATTCCTGAGTAAGATGGGCGAGACGTGTCAGTCGATATCGCTGCCGCCACCCGCGCCGTTGCGTCGCGAGGCTTCGGTGCTTTCGACCAGAACCTGTTCCGCCAACTGCTTGAGCCGCAGCCATGTGGCTTCGTGGACGCTGAAACCCTGCGCAAGCGCGGCGTGCGCGCTGGCCTGAGGGCGAGCAGGTGTTGCCGGGCGGCTGAAGATGACAGTGATGCTTTGCTCCACGTCCTCGGCGCAAGATCGCTCTTCGATGTGCAGGTCAGGACAGCCGTTGCCTGCGCGAAAGGACGCAATGCGAACTTGCCTGGCATCGCCCCAGCGCGCTTGAACATCCAGTCCCAGCTCAGCGACCCGCCCCAGATAACCGAGCAACAGGAGTCGGTTGTGGCATTGATGGATCTGCAACACGGCCTGGCCGCCACGCAGCGCTTTGCTCAGCGCGAACTCCACTACGGTCGCCGCACAACGCAGCACGCTCTGGCCCTTGGCATCGATCACCAGGAGGACGCTATCTTCATAACGCAGGGCGAAGGGCTTTTCAGCTTCGCTCTGCAGGTAGTCCAAGGCCTTTTCGAGTGCCCCGATGCCGTCCAGCCCTTGCAGTTGCAGCCAGCCGACCATGTCGGCGGCGTCCTCGCAATCGCCGGCGGCAAATCCCATGCCTTCGAAGGCCTTGCGGCACATCACCTGGATTTCGTTGAGGGATACGCGCATGTTCAATGGTCTCCTTTCGGCATGACCGCAAAGTTCCAGTCGTCGGCGAACGGCTGACCAATCTCGCTTACTAGCGGCGCTCCCTGGAACAGGGTGATACGTACCCATCGGCTGGATTTGGGGTCGAACTTGCCCGCGCCGAAGAACGCCAGCTTGCAACGCAACAGGTGGATGGGCAGCATGTCTCGGGCCAGCAGGTTGGTGCGGATCTCGCCGTAGGTACACTGCGCCATGCCCTGCAGGCGGCGGACCGTGCCCTTGAACGCTGGTTGCGCGATCAGGAAGTGCGCGGTCAGCTGATTCGGATGCGCGCGCAGGTGATCGAGCAGTGCGCGATGGCAGCGCTGGATGTTGCGTGCGATGCCCAGTTGCATCTCTTTCTCGGCGCCAGGCTCTTCGGCGCGCATGCCCAGGCGGGGCTCTTCCTTTTCAGCCGAGCGATACCAGAAGAAGTGTTCGGCATCGGTATCGCTGAAATCGTAGGCCAAGGCCCAGTCATAGTGCTGTTCGATCAGTTCGCGCAGCTCATCCAGGGGCATTTGCGCATCCAGCTGCCAGTTTTCAAGGACGCCCATCTGATCGGCCAGCGGCGTCACCTGCTCGGGGTACAGCTCCAGCAGCAGGCTGACCAGCAACTCCTGGCAACCCATCCCCGCGTGCGCTTCGCTCCACGCCAGCAAGCTTGACCAGAGATCGTCGCTGGCGGGCTGACGATTGAGCCAGTCGCCTAGTAAGGTGAGGTCGACAAGGGTCTGCAGGTCTTGCTCGTGCTGGCGCAGGTCTTCAGTCACGGTCTGTTGCAGGTGCAGCTGTGCCCGTTGCAGGAGCTGATGGAAACGCTGCATGCGCACCGGGTCGGCCGCTTGGGCCGCTACTCTGGCCAGTCCGGTTTCCCGCGCCAGGATCCATTGGTCGACCAGTTGCGGATGGTTGAGCAGGAAGGGCGCCATGCCCAGCCCGGTGGAGTTGCCCACGCCCAGATAACGCTGCAGTGCGATGTCGAGTTTGACCGCCCGTTGCGGATTGCGAGCCCGGGCCATGTGCTCGATCTGCTCGATGCTGAAATGGCGCAACAGGTATACGGCGAACATCTGCGCGCTGAAGGGCTGTTTGAAGTCCGCGTTGTCCTGCAGGCAACCGAAGTCGGCGATACCGAACTTACCGTTGCCATAGACGGCGGTGGTCCGATACAGGTAGCCGACATTGGCCAGCTGGCGTGGGTCTGGCTGGGTGCCTTCGGCCAGGGCCGAGACGAATTGCTCGAAATTGCGCAGGCTGCGGTTGGCGCGAGACAGCACCAGCACCCGGGCGTCGAAGCGGCCTGCTTCCTGTAGCGGAACGTTGCGCCGCAGGTCGACCAATTGTGCCTCGTCGAGATCCCCGGCTACCAGGACGAAGCTGATATCCCATTGATCGGCGATTACCCGGTCGCTGCGCTTCTCGGGCGGCAGGTAGGCCGACAAGATCACGCAGTGATAGCGCGCGTTCGGCGTATCGATGCGATAGATGGCGGTGCCGAAGCCTTCTTCATTCAGATCGAAACGGCTGCGCTGGATGCGCCAGTGCTGATTCATCATGCGGCGCATGCTGCTGCGCACAAAACTCAAGGGGCTCTGGAAATGGCTACCAAGGCGTGGCAGGTCCATGACCTGGCTGGCGGGACGCAGAGCGAGCGCGGCAAACTCGGTGTCGGACATTGTTGTCATTCCTGGATGGATCATGATCAGAGACCTTGCTCGCGGGCCATGTATCGGGCGATGCGTACGGCATCCCACAGCGCCGGCAGGATCACCAGCGACACCGGCACTGCGGTGATGACGATGAACGATTGCAAGGCTGTCACGCCGCCGGCACCGATAGTGATCAGCACCACGGCCGCCAGGCCCATGCCGATTGCCCAGAAGCCGCACAGCCATTTCTTCGGTTTGTCGTTGCTCGACATCGCCAGCGCGACGGTAAAGGCCATGGCGTCGCCATTGGTCGCCACCGAAATGAAGCTCAGGAACAGAAACAGCGCGCTGATCAGGCCGCCTAGGGGCAGGCTTTGGGTGACGCCCAGCAGCAGGTCTTCAGGTTTGCTGCCATGGGCGGTGACGATCCCGGGTGTCTGCAACTCAAGGCCGATGCCGGTACCCCCTACCACGGTGAACCAGAACATGGTCACCAGCGGGGCGATGATCGACAGTGTCATGATGATCTCGCGAATGGTGCGACCCCGCGAGATCCGTGCGACGTACAATGCGACCATGGGCGCATAACCGATGAACCAGCCCCAGTAGAACACCGTCCACCAGTCCAGCCACTTGGGATCGGCACGGAACATCGTCAGCGGGATGAACTGCTCGACGTGCAGCGCGAAAGCCGAAGGGAAGCCCCCGAGGATGAACAGCGTCGGCCCGAACACCACCATGAACAGTGCCAGGCCCAGCATCAGCCAGACGTTGATCTCGCTGACGAAGCGGATGCCCTTGAGACCGACCAGGCAAGAGGTGGTGTACATCAGGGTGACCAGGACGATGGTGATCGACTGGGTCAGGATGTCGTTGGGCACTCCCCAGACCGTATGCAGGGCGCTGCTGATCTGCAGACCGAGGAAGCCGATCGGACCGATGGTGCCGGCGACCACCGCAATGATCGAGGTGGCATCGGCGAATGTACCGATGGGACCTTTCAAGGCGCGTTCGCCGAACAGCGGGTAGAGCAGGGTACGAGGTGCGAGCGGCAGGCCCTTGTCGTAGTGCAAGTGCATCAGCACGATCGCCAGCAGGCTGCCAAGCACCGCCCAGGCCAGGAACCCCCAATGCACGAAGGACTGTGCCAATGCCGCGGTCGCCGCGGCTTCGCTATGCGGCTGTACACCGGCAAAGAACGGCGCAGGACTGGCAAAGTGCATCAGCGGTTCAGCCGCAGCCCAGAAGGCTCCGCCACCTGCGAGCAATGCGCACATGATCACGGCGATCCAGTTGAAGGTGCTGATGTCCGGCCGCTGCTCGATGCCGCCCAGGCGCACGCGTCCGCACTTCGAAAAACCGATGCCCAGGCTGACCGCGAAGGTCGCCAGCATCAGGACCTGCCAGTACAGGCCGAAGACCTTGGTCGACCAGGCGAACAGCGTGTTGACCAGCGCCGATACCGCCTCGATATCGACCAGCGCCGCGATCAGGAAGGCGCCCAGAAAGCCGCCGCTGATCAGGAACAGCGGCCAGTCGATATCTCGGGCGATCGGTGGGGTCAAGGTTTGACCGTCCACCTGTAGGGTGCTTGGATTTTTCATGAATCCTCCAGAACCTGCGTTTGTTTTTATTATTCATGCTGTCCGTGCAGGGATGGCTCAGGCCTGTGCCGTGGTGGCGGTTTCCAGCAGGCGCAACCAATTCAGTCCCATGATCTTGCGCACATCGTCTTCGCTAAAGCCACGGACGCGCAGGCCCTGGGCGATAGTGGGGAAGTCGCGGCTGTCGCGGAACCACTGCAGCGGAGTTGGCCAGTTGGCGTTGTCCTTGGAGCCTTCGCCGTAGTCCTTCTCCTTGCTCCAGCGCCCGTTGCGCATCCACTCGAGCACGGACAGCGGCTGCGACTGGCACAGGTCGGTACCGATGCCGATATGCTCGACGCCCATGAGGTCGGCGGTCTTGGCAATCATGTCGCAGAAGCTCTCCAGGCTGCAGGCCGAGGCGCCCTTGAGGTGGAAGGGATAGGTGCTGAAGCCCAGCAGACCACCGGATTGGGCGATACCGCGCAGCACCTCATCGGACTTGTTGCGTTTGGCCGCATGGAAGCTCGACGGATTGGCGTGAGAGATGATCACCGGTCGGCTCGACAGCTCGATGGCTTCCAGCGTGCTGCGTTCGGCGCTGTGCGACATGTCGATGAGCATGCCGACCCGGTTCATCTCGGCGATGACCTGGCGGCCGAAACGGCTGATACCATTGTCTTCACGCTCGTAGCAGCCGCTGGCGAGCAGGCTCTGATTGTTGTAGGTGAGTTGCATGACGAACACGCCCAGTTGGCGGAAAACTTCCACCAGCGCGATGTCGTCCTCGATCGGCGAGCAGTTCTGGAAGCCGAAGAAGATACCCACCTGGCCGTTTTCCTGGGCCAGTCGAATATCGCTGGCCGAGCGTACCGGGCGGATCAGCTCGGGCCAGGTTTCGAAGCGACGGTTCCACTCGCCCAGGCGCGAGAGCGTTTCACGGGCGTTTTCGTGGTAGGCGATGGTGGCGTGCACCGCGCTCAGGCCACCGGCCTGCATCTGCCGGAATATTTCCGGGCTCCAGTTGGAGTACTGCAGGCCGTCGATCATCAGAAGGTCATGCATGCTGAGCGCTCCATCAAGGCCGGACATAAGTGGTCTTGACCACGGTGTAGAAGTCGCGGGCGTACTGCCCTTGTTCGCGCGGGCCGAAGCTCGAGGCTTTGCGACCGCCGAATGGCACGTGATAGTCGGTGCCGGCGGTAGGCAGGTTGACCATCACGCAGCCTGTCTGGGCACGGCGCTTGAACTCGCTGGCATGGCGCAGCGACTGGGTGATGATCCCGGCGGTGAGGCCGTACTCGGTGTCATTGAGGGTCGCCAGGGCCTCCTCGAAATCGCTTGCTCGGATAACACAGGCGATGGGCCCGAACACTTCCTCGCGGTTGATGCGCATGTCATTGCGGCTGTCGATGAACAGCGCCGGGCGCATGAAATAGCCGTCGGTCTCCAGTTGCAGGCGCTCGCCACCTTCTATCAACGTGGCACCCTCGGCCTGAGCCAGGCGCAGGTATTCCAGGTTCTGTTCCAGTTGCCGCGCCTCGGCCACCGGACCGATCTGCACGCCGGCCTCCAGGGCATGGCCGACCTTGAGCTGACGCGTGCGTGCGCGCAGGGCCTCGACAAAGCGGTCATGGATGCCCGCGCAGACGATCAGGCGCGAGGACGCCGTGCATTTCTGTCCCGTGCCGAAGAACGCGCCATTGAGTGCGCATTCCACGGCCACCTCGAGGTCGGCGTCGTCCATCACCACCAATGCATTCTTGCTGCCCATTTCCAGCTGGCAGCGCACAAGGTTGCCGGCAGTGGCGACGGCGACATGTCGGCCGGTGGCCAGCGAGCCGGTAAAGGTCAGCGCGTCGATTTTCGCTGACTGCACCAGGGCTTCCCCAACGCTGGAGCCGCTGCCCATGACCAGGTTGAAGGTTCCATGGGGCAGACCCTGGCGACTGATGATCTCGGTCAGTGCCCAGGCGCTGGCGGGCACCAGGTTGGCCGGTTTGAACACCACGGCGTTACCGAAGGCCAGGGCCGGGGCAATCTTCCATGCGGCAGTGGCCATGGGGAAGTTCCAGGGAGTGATGATGCCCACCACGCCTATCGGCTCACGATGCACTTCGATATCGATTCCGGGGCGCACGGAGGCAGCGGTCTCGCCCATCTGGCGCAGCACCTCGGCTGCGTAGTAGTGGAAGAACTGGCCGCTGCGATTGACCTCGCCGATGCCCTCGGCCAGTGGCTTGCCTTCTTCACGCGAGAGCAGTTGGCCGAGCTCTTCCTTGCGGGCTATCAGCTCGTCGCCGATAGCCATCAGCACACGTTGGCGCGCTTCCAGGCCTACGGCTGCCCACAAAGGCTGCGCGGCACGGGCGGCCTGGATGGCCGAGTGGGTTTGCTCGGCGCTGGCCTGATGGTATTCACCGATCAGGTCAGTGACGTCCGAGGGACTGTGGTTGCTCAGCGTGGCGTGGCCTTCGCACCACTGGCCATCGATGTAGTTTTTGTAGGGAGTGAGTGACATTGAGAACCTCCGTTTGCCTGGCTCTCATCTTGCGAGCACTATGCTAAAAATAAAAATTAATAAAAAAAATGATTCGATAAGGATTACTAAGCATGTTGCCAGAACTGAAAATTGCCCAGTTGCGCTATTTCTTGCTGGTGGCTGAGCTCAAGAGTTTTCATGCCGCCGCGCGACAGGCGTATCGCACCCAGCCGGCGATGTCCCTGGCGGTGCGCGAACTGGAACAGAAACTCGGACAGGCATTGATCGAGAAGGGTGGCGGCCGTGTCGCACTGACGCCCTTTGGCGAGCATTGCCTGCCCTTGTTCCAGGCCCTGATCGATCACCATGACCGCATCGCTCGCGAGGTTACCTTGCTGGCCCGGCATGAAATTGGCCAGGTCAGCATCGCCACGGTGCCTTCGGTGGCCAGCCGGTTGTTGCCGGGCCCTTTGGGACGTTTCGTGGCCGAACATCCGAATGTGCAGATCGGCATCCAGGACGGTACCGCCGACAGCGTCCAGCAGCTGTTGGCTCAGGGGCAGGTCGACTTCGGCATCAGCAGCATGTGGATGGCCGACGATCAGATCGAGTTTGCACCGCTCCTCAATGACCACGTGGGTGTGGTATGTCGGGCTGATCACCCTTTGGTGCGCGCCGGAGGGGCTTTGCACTGGTCGCAACTGCAGGGTTTGCCGATGATTCGTAACGGCACTTCACGTCTGCTGGAAGGCACCGACGCTCAATGCTTGCTGGAGCACAGTCGCTTGTTCATCTCCAACATGATCTCGCTCATCGCGATACTGGAGGAAGGTGTCGGCATCAGTACCTTGCCTTACCTGGCGTTTCCACAGGAAAACGAGAAGCTTGCCTTTCTGTCGCTGGCCGAACCGAAAGTGGAGCGGCGGATTGGAATACTCACCTGCAAGGGGCGCAGCTTGTCGCCAGCCGCGGAGGCGTTGATGCAGTTCTTGAAGGCGCATGTGTCGCTATAGGGATTACAGGCGCCTCGGGCAGGCAAAGCGTGCGTGGAGGCCGCACGGCACAACACATCATTCAAGACTTCCCAGCGAAAAAACCGGATAATGCCGGCCATTTCGTTTCGCATTTTATGATGGTATTCCCGCATGGAAATCAAGGTCAACTTTCTCGACAACCTTCGACTTGAAGCCAAGTTCGATGATTTCACGGTGGTGGCCGATCAACCTATTCGTTACAAGGGCGATGGTTCGGCGCCGGGCCCGTTCGATTATTTCCTGGCGTCATCGGCGTTGTGCGCGGCGTACTTCGTGAAGTTGTACTGCGAGACCCGTAATATACCCACCGATCATATTCGTCTGTCGCAGAACAATATCGTCGACCCGGAAAACCGCTACAACCAGATCTTCAAGATCCAGGTCGAGTTGCCCGCGGATATCTCCGCCAAGGACCGCCAGGGCATCCTGCGCTCGATCGACCGCTGTACCGTGAAGAAGGTCGTGCAGACGGGGCCCGAGTTCGTGATCGAGGAAGTGGAAAATCTCGATGCCGATGCGCAGGCGCTGCTGATGCCGGATTCGACCTCGGACGCGCTCACCTATATCCCGGGCAAGGACCTGCCACTGGAGCAGACCATCGCCACCATGTCCGGCATCCTCGCGGGCCTGGGCATGAAGATCGAGATCGCCTCATGGCGCAATATCGTGCCCAATGTCTGGTCGCTGCATGTGCGCGATGCGCATTCGCCGATGTGCTTTACCAACGGCAAGGGCGCGACCAAGGAAAGCGCGCTGGCGTCGGCGTTGGGCGAGTTCATCGAACGTCTCAACTGCAATTTCTTCTACAACGATCAATTCTGGGGCGAGGACATCGCCAACGCGGATTTCGTGCATTACCCGGATGAACGCTGGTTCAAGCCTGGTCGCAAGGATGCACTGCCCGCGGAAATCCTCGACGCGTACTGCCTGGAAATCTATAACCCCGATGGCGAACTGCGCGGTTCGCACCTGTACGACACCAATTCCGGGAATGTCGCGCGTGGTATCTGTTCGCTGCCGTTCGTGCGCCAATCGGACGGCGAGGTGGTGTATTTCCCGTCCAACCTGATCGAAAACCTGTACCTGAGCAATGGCATGAGCGCCGGTAATACCCTGGCCGAGGCGCAGGTGCAGTGCCTGTCGGAGATCTTCGAACGCGCGGTGAAACGTGAAATCCTCGAGGGCGAGCTCGCCTTGCCGGATGTGCCGCAGGAAGTGCTGGCCAAGTACCCCGCCATTCTGGCGGGTATCCAGGGCCTGGAAGAACAGGGCTTTGCGGTGCTGGTGAAGGATGCGTCGCTGGGTGGCGAATTCCCGGTGATGTGCGTGACCTTGATGAACCCGCGTACCGGTGGCGTGTTTGCCTCGTTCGGTGCGCACCCCAGCCTTGAAGTGGCGCTGGAGCGCAGCCTTACCGAATTGCTGCAGGGTCGCAGTTTCGAAGGCCTGAACGACCTGCCTCAGCCTACCTTCGAAAGTCATGCGGTCACCGAACCGAACAACTTCGTCGAACACTTCATCGATTCCAGCGGTGTGGTGTCATGGCGCTTCTTCAGTGCCAAGGCCGACTTCGAGTTTGTCGAGTGGGACTTCTCCGGCGAGGGCGAAAACTCCAACGAGGAGGAAGCCGCGACCTTGTTCGGCATCCTCGAGACGCTGGGCAAGGAAGTCTATATGGCGGTGTACGAGCATCTGGGCGCTACCGCCTGCCGCATCCTGGTGCCGGACTATTCGGAAATCTATCCGGTGGACGATCTGATCTGGGACAACACCAACAAGGCGCTGCTGTTCCGCGCCGATATCCTCAATCTGCACCGCCTGGACGATGCCGGCCTGGAAGCCCTGCTTTCGCGTTTGGAAGCCAGCGAACTGGATGACTACACCGACATCACCACCTTGATCGGCATCGAGTTCGACGACAATACGGTCTGGGGCCAGTTGACGATCCTGGAGCTGAAACTGCTGATCCATTTGGCCTTGCGGCAGTTCGAAGAGGCGAGGGAGTTGGTGGGCGCCTTCCTGCAGTTCAATGACAACACGGTCGAGCGCGGGCTGTTCTACCAGGCTTTGAACGTGGTGTTGGAAGTGGTGCTGGACGAGGACCTGGAACTGGAAGACTACGAGGTCAATTTCCGCCGGATGTTCGGTAACACGCGTATGGATGCGGTGTTGGGATCGGTCGACGGAAGCGTGCGTTTCTACGGCTTGACGCCGACCAGCATGAAACTCGAAGGCCTCGACAGGCACCTACGCCTGATCGATAGCTACAAGAAGTTGCATGCGGCACGAGCGAAGGTAACGGGTTGACCATGACGAGCCAGGCCGTTTGCTCGGCAACTAGAAAAAGCTGCGCTGTGCCTTGAGCGTCACCATGCTTTCACAGTAGGTATTGAGCCCGGTGTATGCATCGCAGCCACTGTCACTGAGTTCCGAGCTGCTGTAGATCAGGTTGAGGTCCATGCCCAACCAGGGGCGCGAGAGTTCCAGTGACCAGTCGTTGAAGCTCTCCACCTGGCTGCCCTCGCCGATGGTGAAAGGCGTGCCCAGGCGATGGTGGGCAACTTTGACGGTCAGGCCGACACCGAGCATGGGCACTTGGCCAAAGTCGGCGAACAGTGTCCCGGTGCGGTTCTCGGGGGTGTCGTTCAACGCGCCGCCCAGGCGGCTGCCGAATACGGACAGCCCCCCGTATACGGCATGGCTGTCGTTGCCGGAGATATCCGGGTAGCTGTAGTGGATCAGTCCCACCTCATAGCCGAGGCTGGTATTGAAACGCTGCTTGTACCCCAGGTAGCTGTCGACCTGGAGGCTGGAAGTCAGGCCCATGCTCGGCGCGTACTGGCCGACGTACCAGCCGCTGGCGTGGGTGAGGTCCAGGCCTCCATGGAAAGAGCCGATGGCGCTGGGCGAGATCAGCCCCTGGGCCATGGTGCGGGAGGCGATGGTCCCCAGCTTGAAGTCGAAATCGCCCAGTTGGCGCTGGATCTGCTGGGCCAGCAGCGGCGGGCTGAAGAGAAGGGCTGCCGTCAACAGCAGCAGGGGCCTGGTCATGGTCACCCTTCTGGAGGCTGCTCAAGGAGGATTGAGGATACCTGTGTTGGTGCCTCGGTGGAACCGCACATGGCCGACCGAGACAAGCCAGGAGGCTGGTTCTGGACGCTGCGAAGACCAAACCGACCCTCATTCGAAAGCGAATTGGCCGTTATCGGCTCATGTTCGGCGCAATTGCCTGGAGCGGACTATTCTCTGTCATTGGATAGTGGGGGGCAGCCGCCGCATGCGACTGTCTTACGCCATGAGCGCTCATGCAGGGTCGCGCGCTCCTCACGTATCCTTTCCAGGAGCCATGCCATGCACAATTATCTAAGACTCAGGCAGGAAGCCGAACTGCTCAAGCAACAGGCATTGGAGGCGATCAAGCGTCGAGACGATGCCAAGGCCGAGGGGCGACCCGCAGCGGAAATGGAAAGGCTGAAGCAGGAAGCGGATACGCTTATGCGGGACTTCACCAAGTTCGTGATCAAGAATTTCGAAAAATACTGCGTTTCGATTCATTGACGCGGAGTCCGACATTTAGCGCGTTCGTGTTGGACGAACCTCGCTTGCACGCATGCATTCGCTGAATCGGGCTCCAGTCCAGGCCTGCAGGGTGAGATCACGATCGTCTCAAGCCCACCTTGGCTTTCTAAACCCTTCGAGTACCAGTACTGCGGCTCCGCCCATGATGGCCATGTCGGCGAGATTGAACACGCCAGTGTGCAAATGGCCAAGGTTGAGCACCAGATAGTCCACGACATGCCCGCCACGAAACGCTCGATCGATCAGGTTGGAGCCACCGCCGAGCGCGATCAGGTAGACCGCCGCGGCCTTGCCCAGCGCGCGTTTCCAGCGAGCCAGCGCCCATCCGGCCGCCCAGAACACGACTACGCCAACCCCGAGAATGAAGACCAGCTGTTTCACATCGGGCGAAAGACCGGCGCCCAGGCTGAGGAACGCTCCGGGATTGAGGCTCAGGCCCAGATCTACCCAGGCGGCACCGCTGCCCCATTTGAAACTGTTGGCGTCCAGGTGAAGCAGGGCAAGTACCTTTACCCACTGGTCGAGGCCGATGAAGCCAAGGCCCAGGCAAATGGCGAAGAAGCGGCTTTTCAATAGGTGTTGCATGGAGGTCTCGAAGGCGGAACGGGAGGAGGGAGTCGCATTGGCGCGAAGATAGCGCAGGGCTGGACAAACGTCCAGTGGATGAAGTGTAGAGGGGTTGTTGTCCGAATTCGCCAGCCCATGTGTCAGATGCTGGAACTTGTCCTGGCTGCCACAATGTTGGAAGTCGAAAGACAAATTCCGACATGAGAAAAGAACAGGCCGCCCGAAGGCGGCCCGCATCTCGGTCACGCAAGGCGCTATCAACGATCCTTGAGGCGGCCAGTCAGAGGATCCACGTTCTTGTCGCGGGTCAGCGAATCGTGGTCGGTCTCTACATCCACATCGGTACGACGCACGGTGTCACGCACGGTCTCTTGGCGATCGGAAGACTCCTTGCCGACGGTGACTTCTTCGACCACACGTGCCGATTTCTCGACGACCACTTCTTCAGCGGTTTCCTGGATTTCGATGGAGCCGGCCTTGAAGCTGTTGAGCTCGCTCGCCGAGGCGGCACGGTCAACCGGGCGACGCTCGATGTGAGCATGCTCTTCATGCAGGTTCACGGTTTCTTCCACGGGACGCTCGGTCACCCGGGAAACCACACGTACCCGGCCGGTATTGACTTCACGCTTGCCTACTCGAAGGTCTTCTTCGATGACAGGGATCGCCGTGCGACCGGTAGGGTCTTCGACGCGACGATCGACCACTTCAGCGTGATCGGTGCCCTGATGCGTGCCGGCGAGATGGGTGGTAGTCGTGTCTTGTACGCCAGCCACGCCCGAGGCATAAGTGCCCGAGGTGCCTTCATAATCCCAGGAAGAGTCGGTCCAGGTGCGAGAGCGCTCGTCGATATCGATGGCGCCGTTGCGCTCGAGTATCTCTTCGGCTTCTTCGCCCAGCTCGTCGGTGGCGACTGTGACGGTCAGCAAGGTCGCGCCGCGGCGGTAGGCTTCAGGATAGGCACGGCCATGACGGTGCGGTTTGTCGTCTTCGTCGGTACCGAAGAGCGAGCCGAAGAAATGGCTGACCTTGTCCATGAAGGACTCATCATGCTCATGACGCAGATCGGTGGTGTCAGTACTGTTCTGGGGGGCATCGAGGGAGGATGATGAGATTTGGATGTCGCTTTCCAGGATCTGTTTTGACAGCAGCTGTTGCTTGGCAGCTTGAGCTTCACTCAGGTTGTCGAATGCCGCTACTAGAGTATGTGTCATGGTCATCTCTCTTCTTTGCTAGGGAATAATGGGCGTTGATTAAAAGCTCGTGATCAATCAGAGTCCGAAGGGTTGCGCTCATCCTGTTTGAGCACGACGGTTTCACTTCTCAGTGTCACATCTTGAGTGCAGGGCACTTCATCCACGTGATACCGGATCTGTAGCTCTTCCTTGAGGACAAGGCGTTTTTCCACGACCAGGACTTCTTCCAGAACGGGAATGATGGTCAGGCCGTCTACGGTCCTGACTTGGGGAGGGTTCGCAGGGTCCACCGTAATGCCTCTGGGCACGCGCTCCACCGACGCCCCCCGACGTTGCAGGACTTCCGACACCTCGTAGTTCCGTGTTTCGACGTGTTTTTCTACCGTGATCACGCCCGTGGTGACGGTTCGTTTACCTACGGTAGCGAACTCCTCGAGGACGGGGATTGGCTTGTTCGGATCGAGCATGTCGGGGTCGTTCATAAAACCGATCGTTACCTCGAAGATGTGCTTGGCTACTATTAAGCTGAGTGCCTTTAGGCGGGATCAGTTCAAAACGATCGCTGTTGCATGGATTCGGCAGACGAGCGGTCTTATAAGCAGATATATCCTCTCTATGCCTTTGTTTATGAACGTCCTTGTGTACAACGCTCCTGGCTGGCCAGCCTGGATATATCGAGTCACGTTCGGCCAACAACGACGGAATGCGACGCCCGTCGAGCGTCCTATTTGAAGCTTGATATCGGGTGGATAGCCAAGTGCCATCTTTTCTGGGATGCTGCCCTTACCCCATGTATTAACGAAGCAGGTGAGCCATGACAGGCGGTCCTCCTATCCCGATTCAGGAAAGCAAGCGCCTGGCCGCGCTATCAGAGCTGTGCCTCTTCGAAAGCCAAGGGGATGTAGAGCTCGATGCGATGGTGAATATGGCTGCCCGGGCGTTCAAGGTGCCGATCTGTCTGGTTTCCATCGTCAGTAGCCGGCAGCAGTGGTTCAAGGCCAGGGCGGGCCTGGCCGCTGCGTCGACCTCCAGGGACGTGTCCTTCTGCGCCTATACGATCTTGCAGAAGCAGCCGCTGGAAATCCCGGACGCGACCTGCGACCCCAGGTTTCTGGGCAATCCCCTGGTCACGGGTGAACCCGGTATCCGTTATTACTGCGGCGCGCCACTGATCACCGAAGAGGGGCTGGCCATCGGCAGTTTGTGCCTGATCGACACCGTTGGCAGGCCGGCAATGAGCGAGTCGGACAAATCGATGCTGGTCGGCTTCGCCGACCTGGTGATGAAGATCCTGACAGGCATCCGCCTCAGGAATTTTGTCGATCAACCGACAGGCCTGATGAATCGAATGCGGTTGCACTGCGATGTCGAGGATCGACTTGCCCAACAGGGCGAACTGACGCTGTTGGTGGTCGATATCATGACCGCCACGCAGCTCAGTGGCGTGGTCACGGCTCTGGGGTACAACTTTGCCCACGACCTGATCTTGAGCGTCAAGGACCTGATCGTCGGGCAATTGTGCGGTGCGCGGCAGCTGTACAAGATCAGCCCGACCCGCTTTGGCTTCGTCCTTCCCGAGGAGGTGGACATAGATAGCGCCTGTGCCGGGTTAGTGCAGGCGCTCACGCCGCCTGTGGAATGCCATGGGGTTCCGGTAACCTTGGACGCCGGTATTGGCGTGTTGCCGATTTCCAGGGGCCCCGATCATGATCTGGATTGGCTGAGAGTGGTGGTCAGTGCCGCCGACCAGGCCAGGCGTACGTCGCGGCGCTGGGCCTTCTACGAACCGAAGGTCGATGCCGCCCAGCGGCGCGCATTGATCCTGCTCGGCTCGTTGTCGCAAGCGCTGGCCAGCACGGATCAATTGCACCTGGTCTACCAGCCGAAGGTCGACCTGCAGTCTGGCGAGTGTCGCTCGGTGGAGGCGTTGCTGAGGTGGGACCATCCCCAGCTGGGCCCGGTATCGCCCGCCGAGTTCATTCCCCTGGCAGAGAAGACGGCGTTGATCACCGATATCAGCTTCTGGGTGTTGACGTCGGTAATCCAGTATCTCAAGCGCTGCCCGGTGGAGGGGTTGGCCGTGAGCATGAATATCACGGCGCGGGATCTGGAAAACCCGCTGTTCATGGACAGGTTGCTGGAGGCAATGGCCTATCATCAGATCGAGCCGACGCGCATAGAACTGGAATTTACCGAAGGCGTGTTGATCGAGCAGCCTGACATGGTCGATCAGCAATTGCAGCGGGCCCGACGCGTGGGGATCGGTATCGCTATCGATGACTTCGGTACCGGATACAGCAATTGGGCCTACTTGAGCCGCATCCCCGCGACTATGGTCAAGTTGGACAAGACCTTGGTGCAAAAGGTCTCGGCCAGTACCAAGGACGCGCTGCTGGTCAAGACGCTGATCGAGCTGGCGGGAAAGCTGGGGTATCAGGTGGCCGCCGAGGGGATCGAGACGCCGCAGATGCTGGCGCAGGTCAAAGCGTGGGGGTGCGCGCAGGGGCAGGGGTTCTATCTGGCCAGGCCCATGAGCGAGGCGGCATTCGAGCGGTGGCATGCGCAGCTGCGACCGCAGCAATCGTGGGCTGGGGGCATGCTCGATTGAGCTCTTGGAGGCTGCGCGAGCAGGTGGTAGGCGTTGCGCAGGTGACACCGCCCGGCATGTCTTCGACACATGACGAGCGGTGGCAGGAAGGGGTCAGACCTTCAACACTAACTTGCCGAAATTCTCCCCATTGAACAGTTTCAACAGGGTCTCGGGGAAGGTTTCCAGTCCTTCGACCACGTCTTCCTTGCTTTTTACCTGCCCGCTAGCGAGCCAGCCTGCGATTTCCTGCGCGGCAGCGCCATACTTGGCGGTATGGTCCATGACCACGAAGCCTTCCATGCGCGCGCGGTTGATCAGCAGCGAGAAATAGTTGGCCGGGCCTTTGATGGCTTCCTTGTTGTTGTACTGGCTGATGGCGCCGCAGATGACGACGCGCGCCTTGACGTTGATGCGGGTCAGCACGGTATCGAGAATGTCGCCGCCGACATTATCGAAGTACACGTCCACGCCCTTGGAGCACTCGCGCTTGAGGCCGGCGAGGACATCTTCGGCCTTGTAGTCGATGACGCCGTCGAAGCCGAGTTCTTCTTTCAGGTACTGGCACTTCTGTGCCCCACCTGCGATGCCGACCACCCGGCAGCCCTTGATCTTGGCGATCTGCCCGACAATGCTGCCGACCGCGCCGGCAGCGCCGGAGATGACCACGGTCTCGCCTTCCTTGGGTTGGCCGACCTCGAGCAAGGCGAAGTAGGCAGTCATGCCGGTCATGCCTAGAGCGGAGAGATAGCGAGGCAGGGGTGCGAGGTCGGGGTCGATCTTGTGCAGATCCTGCGCTTCGCCGGTAAAGTAATCCTGCACGCCCAGCGCGCCGCTGACGTAGTCGCCGACCTTGTACTTGGGATGATTCGACGCAGTCACTTGGCCTACTCCGAGGGCACGCATGACCTCGCCAAGGCCCACGGGGGGAATGTAGGACTTGCCTTCGTTCATCCAGCCGCGCATGGCGGGGTCGAGGGAAAGGTAGAGGTTCTTGACCTGGACCTGGCCTTCGGTCGGTGATGGGACGGCGGCTTCATCGAAGGTAAAGTCGTCCCGGCGCACGGCACCGACAGGACGTTTGGTGAGCAGGAAGCGGCGATTGGTCTGGGTCATTGCACGGGCCTCGGTGGATGGCGATGTGTGTTGATAGTTCGTTGCTTGCGGCCCGGCAAGGTTCACCTGGATGGCGAATGGGAGGCGATTCAGCGAGGTGATCGGAAGCGGCGCGGTCAACGCGCCGACAAGCGTACGTCGCGCTCGCTGCTTGCCAGTACTCCCGCGACCGCCAGGCAGCCGAGCAGCAACGCTGCGCCGAAGATGAGCAAGGCCGTGTTCGGTCCCAGATGATCGCTCAGCATTCCTGTGAGTATTACCGGGAGGCTGAAGCCCAGATAGGCGAGCAGGAAGAACCCTGCGCTGGCGCGGGTTTTCTCGCTGCCGGCCAACTGGTTCACCGCGGCGAGCCCACCAAGGTAGATGAAGCCATAGCAGGCGCTGCTGGCCACCACGGCTCCAGCCAGTACCGCCGCCAGCTGACCCTGCATGGCGCCCCAGGCAAGCAATGCGTAACCACAGGGCAGGATCGACAAACCGAGCAGGGTGGCGCGCGCGCTGGGCAGGCGGCGGGCCAGCGGCTGGAAGAGCAGGCCGCAACTGATCACGCAGAAGGTCGAGAACCCGGACCAGGCGCTAAGGCCGTGTTGCCGCAGAATGCTCGGCAACAGGGCGATCACCAGGCCGACACAGGCCCAGGCGAGCAGGATGGCGAAGCCGTAGGCCAGGCTGCCGTCGGGATAGGCCGGCAGGCGCAGCATCGGGCTGTGACGGTCGGCCCTGCGGTCGGGCAGGCGCCAGGCGGCGATCAGCGCCACGGTTGCCAGGGCCAGGTGCAAGGGAAAGCTGCCGGGCGTGAGCGTGGGTCCTTGCAGAAGGAACACGCTGGTCAAGGCCGCGCCCAGACCGAAACCCAGCGAGGTACTGGCAGTGACCCAGTTGGCCGCGCGGCCGGGGGCGCTGCCGGGCATGAGTTCGCTCATGTAGGCGGTTGCAGTGGCGGAGGCCAGTCCAGTCCCCAGACCGAGCAGCAGGCGCGCCACGGCCAGGGTTTCCAGGCCGGGGGCGAGCAGGGTCAGCAGGGTGGCGAGCATCGACAGGGCAAGCGCAACCAGGATCAACGGACGTCGACCGACCCGATCGGCAAGGCCTCCGAGCAGCAGGAGGACAGGGATCACACCCAGGACATAGCCGGAAAATGCCACGGCGGTGGCCGCCGCGCCTTGTCCGGAAAGATCGGCATAGGCCGTATAGAGCGGAGCCTGGAGGTTGACGGCCAGGGTGATCAGGCACAAGGCGAAGGCCAGGCGAAAGTGGGCGATCGGGTTAGCGGTGGGCATGGGTGGTTCCTTGAGGGGTGTTGGCCGGTTGGTCTGCATCTCACATAGTGGACCTGTGGCAAGGGCCGGGACGCCGGACCGCCTGCGATCAAGCCCGGAGGGGTCGCCTGGCAACGAAGATCGTTCATTCAGCACGGTGGTCGTGGATGCGCTAGATACAGGTAATCCGCGTACCCACAACCATCAGGGTGAATACAGCGTTAGCTTTACCAGGCGAGGCCTGCGGCCTCGTTCGCAGGCGTCCGGCGTCCCGGCAAGCCCGCTCCTACACGGGCCCCGGCTTTCGTGGACTCAGGATCATCAACGCCATCACTCCCGCGATGATTCCCCAAAACGCGGAGCCGATCGAAAACAGCGTCAGCCCCGATGCCGTGACCATGAAGGTGATCACCGCTGCCTCACGCTCGCGGGCTTCGCTCATGGCGACGGTCAGCCCGTTCATGATCGAGCCGAACAGGGCCAAGGCTGCGATGGACAGCACCAGCTCCTTGGGCAGCGCTGCGAACAAGGCCGCGAGGGTGGCGCCGAAAACCCCGGCGACACCATAGAAGATCCCGCACCAGACGGCCGCGGTATAGCGTTTGCTCGGGTCTTCATGAGCGTGCGGGCCGGTACAGATGGCCGCGCTGATGGCGGCCAGGTTGATGCCGTGGGAGCCGAAAGGGGCAAGCAGCAAGGATGCCAGGCCCGTGGCGGAAATCAGGGGGGAAGCCGGCACCTGATAGCCGTCGGCACGCAGCACGGCGATGCCGGGCATGTTTTGCGAAGTCATTGCCACGACGAACAGCGGGATACCGATGCTGATGGTCGCGGCGAGTGAAAAGCTTGGCGTGGTCCAGATCGGCGCCGCCACCTCGAGGCTGAAGCCGCTGAAATCCAGCAGGCCCAAGGCGCCGGACAGTGCCGTGCCGACCAGTAGGGCGGCCAGTACGCAATAGCGTGGCGACAGACGCTTGATCAACAGGTAGCTGAAGAACATGCCCATCACCAGCAAGGTACGGTGCTGGGCGGCGACGAAGATCTCGCTGCCTATCTTGAACAGGATCCCGGCCAGCAACGCCGATGCCAGCGAAGCCGGAATGCGCCTGACCAAACGCTCGAAGCTGCCGGTCAGCCCGCAGATCAGTACCAATATCGCGCAGGTGATGTAGGCGCCGATGGCCTCGCCGTAGCCGACGCCGCCCAGGCTGGTGATCAACAGCGCCGCCCCGGGCGTTGACCAGGCGATGGTAATGGGCGTGCGGTAGCGCAGGGACAGCCCGATGCTGCAGATCGCCATGCCGATCGACAGTGCCCAGATCCACGAGGAGATCTGCGCGCTGCTCAGACCTGCTGCCTGGCCAGCCTGGAACATCAGCACCAGGGAACTGGTGTAGCCGGTGAGCATCGCGATGAAGCCGGCGACCACGGCCGACGCAGAGGTGTCTGCCAGTGGGCGCAGCCGCGCTGAGGTGGCATTGGTCATGGGGAACTCCTTGTACTTGTGTAAGCTTTTTTCAGCCTAGCGCGACAAGGGGCGATGCTTGCGGTACAGCGGGGAGTGCATTTAACCGTACAGTCGATGAGCGGGCTGCTGGCTGGCGCAGGCATGCCATGGCATTTTAGCGCTCTTGAGATCGAGCGCCGCCCGCGCGGCGCTCGATCTCAAGAGCGCGTTAGAAATCCGACGGCATGCGCGCAGGGAGCACGACACGCCTTGGAAGCAACCTCTCAACTCTCGGAAAACCGCCTGTCCAGATAAGCAATGATCTCCTTGGACTCATACATCCAGGTCGTCTTGCCTTCTTCCTCGATCCTCAGGCACGGCACCTTCACCCGGCCGCCGCCGTCGAGCAGGGCCTGGCGATGGACAGGGTCATGCTTGGCATCGCGCAATGCGACCGGCACGTTCAATCTGTGCAGGGCGCGGCGGGTCTTGACGCAGAACGGGCAGGCATGGAACTGGTACAGCGCAAGGCCGCGCGCCTGCTCCTCGACGCGCGCCTGGGCTGCCGGGTCGCGCTTGCGCTTGGCCGGGCGGCTGATCCAGTCGCCGAACACGATGAGCTGGCCGAGGCCGACGCGCAGGGCTTTGACGATCATGGGCAACTCCTGATCTTGTTGAACGCCGAAAAAAGCCGACCCCGAGGGGCCGGCTCGGATCGCAGGCCGATCACTTGATCAGGCTGAGGAATTCGCTACGCGTGGCCGAATTTTCCCGGAAAGCACCGAGCATCACCGAGGTGATCATGCTCGAATTCTGCTTCTCGATACCACGCATCATCATGCACATGTGCTTGGCTTCGATGACCACGGCGACACCGGTAGCACCAGTCACCTGCTGCACGGCCTCGGCGATCTCGCGGCTGAGGTTTTCCTGGATCTGCAGGCGGCGGGCATACATGTCGACGATGCGGGCAACCTTCGACAGGCCCAGTACCTTGCCCGCAGGCAGGTAAGCCACGTGGGCCTTGCCGATGAACGGCAGCATGTGGTGTTCGCACATCGAATACAGCTCGATATCCCGGACGAGCACCATTTCGCTGTTGTCGGAGCTGAACAGCGCGCCGTTGGTGACTTCTTCCAGGGTTTGCTCATAACCGCGGCAAAGGTACTTCATCGCCTTCGCGGCCCGCTTGGGCGTGTCACGCAGGCCCTCGCGGGAAACATCCTCGCCGAGTTGGCTGAGAATCGCGGTGTAGTTCTGTTCCAGGGACATGGATCTAACCTGTGGGATTAATCGCAAACGCGAAGGGTACGGCGGCGCGGGCGACGCTGCAAGCGCGACGTCATTCGTCGCGACCTTCGAGCATGGTGCGCTTGAGCATCACATAGACCGCGCCGGTACCCCCATGGCGGGGCTGGCACGAGGCAAAGCCGAGTACCTGCTGATGCTGGCGGAGCCAGGTATTGACGTGGCTCTTGATCATTGGCCGCCTGCCGTCGATCCGCGCGGCCTTGCCGTGAGTCACGCGCACGCAGCGCACCTCCAGCTTGGTCGCCTCGGCGATGAAGGCCCACAAGGTTTCGCGCGCACGCTCCACGGTCATGCCATGCAGGTCGAGGCTGCCCTCGAACGGGATCTGCCCGAGCTTGAGCTTGCGGATCTGGCCTTCCTGAACGCCGTCACGCCGCCACAGCAACTCGTCTTCGGCGCCGACGTCGATCACGAACTGATCGGACATGCCGTCCACGACCAGAGCTTGGTCGCTGCGAATCGTCGCCGCCTGGCGCAGGCCGGCCAGTTGCTTGCGGTCGGTCCTGGGCTTGCCGACTTCGGCGCGGTCGTGCTTGATCGGTTTGACGCCGCGGATCTCGCTGCGGAACAGGGAAAAATCGTCGTCTTGCATGCATGCCTCCACGTGGGCGGCGTAGTTTACGCGACTGCTCGACGTCGTACAGTCAATCGTGCTTTTTCATCAAGTGAGGTGAAAGGTTCAGCTCGCGATGACGACGCAGACGCAGGCGACTGCGGCGCCAGAAACGGACACCGAGGTAGAGCATGAGCAGGCCGGAGACAGCCAGAACGATACCCAATGGCCGATTGGCGTTGAGTTCGGCAAGCGCGTCATAGTTGCCCAGCAGCCCGGCGATACCGGCCATGGCCAGGAGAATGCCGAAAGTGGCAAGCACGGCAGACAAGCCTGCGGCCAACCGCACGCCCCAGTGACGGGGCTGGCGGGTGCGCAGGCGTTTGGCATCGAAACTGTCGGAGAGCTTCATTCCGATCTCCTTTGTGGATATCGGGGGTTGGACTTCTGGCCCACCCTCCGGGTTCCGGTCGACCGCTGGGCGGTCAGATCAGGCTGGCGGTGGGGGCTACGCAAGCGAAATTGTCGGCCATCACGGCCATTTCATTGCGGTGGATCTGGGCGGCGGGGATGACCTCGTCCTTGAAGGCCAGGTCGCGGGTAGTCGATGCATCTTCCACCAGGGTGCAACGGTAACCATAGTCCTTGGCGCGCCGCACGGTGGTACTGACGCTGGAATGGCTCATGAACCCACAGACGATGAGATCCAGGTGGCCGAGCGCCTGCAAGGTTTCGTGCAGCTGGGTGTTCTTGAAGGCATTAGGCATGCGCTTCTCGATGACGGTCTCGCCCGCGAGTGGCTCAAGGCCCGGAATGAACTCGCCACGACTGCCTTGCGGATCGAACAGGCCTCCGACGGTACCCAGGTGGCGAACATGGATGATCGGGCGCCCGGCCTTGCGCGCGGCCTCGAGCAACCGGGTGATGTTGGCCACGGCCTCGTCCATGCCAGACAGCGCCAGGGGACCGCTCAGGTACTCCTTTTGCGCATCGATGACAATCAGGCTGGCCTGGCTCAGCTTGGCCGGCGGATAGTCGCGACCGCTGAGGCGGAACATCGTGGTTGGAACAGACATCAAGGGCTCCTTGGGTAGGGCTTTTGTGCCCTATTCTCCCTTGCCTTGGCGACAATGGGAATGCTTGACATCGCAGATAGCGTAGTTCCTGGCCTGCGGGCCACTTCCGGCAACGCCGAGGGAACATTTATCCACTTGGACTGTTAGACTTTTGTACTGTCTGAAAAGGAGTCATCCGTGATCACATCCCGCCTGCGCACCTTGCGCGACCATATTCGTTGGGCGGTCAGCCGCTTCCACGAACACGATTTGTTCTTTGGTCATGGCGCCGACAATGCCTGGGACGAAGCCCGCCTTCTGGTGTTGGGCGCCGTGCACCTGCCATGGGAAATCGCTGACGCCTACCTGGACTGCCAGCTCGAGGATGACGAGCGAGTACGTCTGCAGCATCTGCTCAAGCGCCGCATCGAAGACCGTGTACCGACTGCCTACCTGCTCGGTGAAGCCTGGTTCTGCGGCATGGCCTTCAAAGTCGACGAGCGCGTGCTGGTGCCACGTTCGCCTATCGGTGAGCTGATCGAAAAGCGCTTCGAACCGTGGTTGGCCGAGGAACCCACGCGCATCCTCGACCTTTGCACGGGCTCGGGATGCATCGGCATCGTCGCCGCCGAGGTGTTTCCGGAGGCCGAAGTGGTGTTGGCCGACCTCTCGTTCGAAGCCTTGGAAGTGGCCAATGGCAATATCGAGCGCCATGGCCTGGAGGATCGAGTGTTTACCGTCCAGGGCGATGGATTCGGCGGTTTGCCGGGACAGCGCTTCGACCTGATCCTGTCGAACCCGCCCTATGTCGACGCCGAGGATTTCGCCGACATGCCGGCTGAGTATCACCATGAACCCGAGCTAGGCTTGGCGTGCGGTTCCGATGGCCTTGATTTGGTGCGACGCATGCTGGCCGAGGCTGCCGACCACCTGTCCGAGAAGGGCTTGCTGATCGTCGAGGTCGGCAATAGCCAAGTGCATGTCGAGGAACTGTATCCGGAAGTCGACTTCGCCTGGCTGGAGTTCGAGCGAGGCGGGCATGGGGTGTTCATGCTGACGGCGGCGCAGTGCCGGGAGCATCAGGCATTGTTCGCTTCGCGGGTGTAGTGGGGGCTGGAGTGTGTTGTGGCTGCCAGGCGCATGCCGTTGGGCTTTCTAGCGCCCTCGAGATCGAGCGCCGCCCGCGCGCGCGGCGCTTCGCGTAGTGCATGTTGTTGGATTTTTAGTGCCCTTGAGATCGAGCGCCGCCTGTGCGGCGCTTCGCGTAGTGCATGTTGTTGGATTTTTAGTGCCCTTGAGATCGAGCGCCGCCCGCGCGGCGCTTCGCGGGTAAACCCGCTCCCACATTTGTTGCAACGTACCATGGCCTGATAGACCGAGTTCTTAGCCCTGCTTGTAAGACTTGATATCGAGGTGTCAGCAAAAGCCTATAGAAATCTTCAGCCAAGCACCAAGGCTGACAACTCCTCTCTCTCAGGCCATGGTGCGTTGCAACAAATGTGGGAGCGGGTTTACCCGCGAAGCGCCGCGCGGGCGGCGCTCGATTTCAGGGGCGCTACAAATGCTATGACATGCACTACGCGAAGCGCCGCGCGGGCGGCGCTCGATCTCCGGGGCACTAAAAATGCCATGACATGCCCTGCGCGAAGCGCCGCACGGGCAGCGCTCGATCTCGAGGGCGCTAAAAAAACCACGGCACGCATCTAGCGACCACTCCCCAACCAACCTCACCCCCCGATAATCCGTAAACCCTATATCTACCGAGTAGCCATCCAGATCAGCAACCCCGCCTGAAACACCGAAAACGCCACCAGACAGGTAATGGTGAAACGCAATCCGCTGTCTTCTCGGCTGTACCTGGCTACTCGTTCATCCCGCTCGCGCAGCTGCGCTTCCTTCTCCTGCAGGCTCTGCTCCGCCTGCTGCAGCATGCTTGCCGCGTCCAGGATGCCGACGGGCTGGACTCTGTCACCGTTCCATCCCGCCTTGAGCTGGCCAACCTGTAGCTCCACCGTATGTGCCTTCAGGCGCTGTGCATCCGTATAGGCCACTTCCATCCCCGCGCTCTGCAGGACATGGTCTCGGCGCAGACGGATGTCTTCGTTCAATGGACTCTTGGTGAGCAGGTCGGTGGCCTCGATGCGGTAATGCGACCATCTGCGCTGCAGCCACAAGACAGCCTGGGCAATCAGGAAGCGCCCCAGGCCCCGGTTCGCCGGATCGACCTGCAACCCGGCGTCGGCGCCCAGGCGCACCAGGCGCTCATCATGATCGACCCAGACATCCAGCCGGTTCTGCTCCTTGTGCACCTTCTGCCCGGGAAGGCGCACTTCCAGGCGCAGCAGGCTGCAGATCTTGCTATGCCGCTCGGTGTGGCCATATTCCACGAAGCGCAACGGTCGTGCGCCACTGGTGCGGTCGGTAGGCAAAGGCGCCAGGCGCAGCAGTTGGAAGCGCTCGGGCACCACATCGGCCCAGAGGTGGGTTTCCCCCTGAGGAGTCTGTTGTTCTTCGCCGGTATTGGCGGCTGCGGGGGCGTCGGTCATCAGGAAGTCCTCTGTGCACGTCTCGGCGTCCAGCGCGGGGCCGACAGATGAGGCTACCCGGCGAGCCGAGACCTGATCAGGAAGGGCAGGGCCCTTGCCGCACGCGCATGATTGTCAGAAGACTTATCGGCCAGCGCGGGCGATTCCTGAGGGTGCTCGTCGAGGCTTCTTCAGCTGGCGGGCAGCCCCTGGATGAACGCAATGATCCGCTCACCCAGCTCCCGCGCCAGCGGCAGGTCGGGATTGTTGTAGCTGTCACGCTGCTGGCTCATGTCCCGAGGACTGATGCGCAGCATGTGGTTCATGCCGTCGATCAATGCCAGCTGGGCATCGGGCTTGGCCGCCTGCAAGCGCTCGGCATCCTCCACGTCCACCTGCACATCGTTGCGCCCCTGCAGGATCAGCGCCGGTACCTTGAGCCGGGCGAAGGCCGCCGCGGGGTCCTGGCGAAACAGCGAGATCAGGTAGGGCTGTACGCTGGGCCGGAACACCGAGCGTAATGGGGCGGGCACGTCAAGGCTGGTCTGCCCGGCCTGCAGGCGATCGAGCAAGGCGGTGCCTCGGGCCAGGTCGGCGGGGCGCAGGCGCTGCGCCAGTTGCTCACGCAGTACCTGCGCCACCGGTCGACCACTGCCGGCAAGGGTGATGACGGCACTGGCATCGGCCTGTTCGGCGGCCAGGCTGGCGATCAAGGCACCTTCGCTATGGCCTATCAGAATCAACTGGCCGAAACGCGGATCGGCCTTGAGCTTGCGACTCCAGGCTACGGCATCGTCCACGTAGCGCTCGACACTGAGGTCACGCTCGTCAGGCGTGGCCGGTTGGCTGGCGGCCACGCCGCGCTTGTCGTAACGCACGCTGGCGATGTGCTCGTTGGCCAGCAGCAAGGCCAGGCGCTTGAGGTTGTCGATGCGACCACCCGCCGGGTTGTTGCCGTCACGATCGGTGGGGCCGGAGCCTGCGATGATGAGCACCACCGGCGGTGGCGTATCGCCTTGCGGCAGGAGCAGACTGCCATGCAAGGTCCCCTGGCCGGTATCCAGGCTGATCGGGCGATGCAGGACGGTCGGGGCGGCGGCTTGCGCCAGGCCGGCGCAGAACAGCAGAAGCAGGGCGGCGATGCGTGACATCATGAGGCTACTACGTGAGGGGATGCCGGTTGGACCCGGCACCTGGCGCAAGGTTCGTTCAACGGGGATGAACTGCCCGGTGCGCCTGCGTATACTGGCGGCCTTGTTCAAATCAGGCTGATTCGCGGAGCGTCTGCATGTCCGGCAATACCTACGGCAAGCTGTTCACTGTCACCACCGCTGGCGAGAGCCATGGTCCGGCGTTGGTCGCCATTGTCGACGGCTGCCCGCCCGGCCTGGAGATCTCCCTGGCCGACCTGCAGCACGATCTCGACCGGCGCAAGCCGGGCACCAGTCGGCATACCACCCAGCGTCAGGAGGCCGACGAGGTCGAGATCCTCTCCGGTGTGTTCGAAGGGCGGACCACGGGCTGCTCCATCGGCCTCCTGATCCGCAATACCGACCAGAAGTCCAAGGACTACTCGGCGATCAAGGACCTGTTTCGCCCGGCCCATGCCGACTACACCTATCATCACAAATACGGCACTCGCGACTACCGTGGCGGCGGCCGCAGCTCGGCGCGCGAAACGGCCATGCGCGTGGCCGCCGGTGCCATCGCCAAGAAGTACCTGGCTACCCAGGGTATTCAGGTGCGCGGCTACATGAGCCAGCTCGGCCCGATCGACATTCCGTTCAAGGGCTGGGATTCGGTCGAGGACAACGCCTTCTTCAGTCCCGACCCAGCCAAGGTACCGGAGCTGGAGGCGTACATGGACCAGTTGCGCCGCGACCAGGATTCGGTCGGCGCGAAGATCACCGTGGTCGCCGAAGGCGTGATGCCGGGCCTGGGCGAGCCGATCTTCGACCGTCTGGACGCGGAGCTCGCCCATGCGCTGATGAGCATCAACGCGGTCAAGGGCGTGGAGATCGGCGCCGGGTTCGCCAGTGTCGCCCAGCGCGGCACCGAACACCGCGACGAGCTGACCCCTGAGGGCTTCCTGAGCAACAATGCCGGCGGCATCCTCGGTGGGATTTCCTCCGGCCAGCCGATCATTGCCCATTTGGCGCTCAAGCCAACCTCTAGCATCACCGTGCCGGGTCGCTCCATCGATGTCGACGGCAACCCGGTGGACGTGATCACCAAGGGCCGTCACGATCCCTGCGTGGGCATCCGTGCCACGCCGATCGCCGAAGCCATGATGGCCATCGTGCTGATGGATCATCTGTTGCGCCACCGTGCGCAGAACGCCGAGGTGCGTGTTTCCACGCCAGTGCTGGGGCAGATCTGATGGCGCATCCCGGCGCGCGCGCCGTGGCCGCCTGAGCCGTGGCGCCGATCCCGTACTGGCGACTGTCCAGCTTCTACCTGTTCTACTTCGCCCTGCTCGGATCGACAGCGCCGTTCCTGGCGCTGTACTTCGATCACCTGGGCTTTTCTCCGGCGCGGATCGGCGAGCTGGTGGCGATCCCCATGCTGATGCGCTGCGTCGCCCCCAACCTGTGGGGCTGGCTGGGTGATCGCAGCGGCCAGCGCCTGTTGATCGTGCGCCTGGGGGCGCTAGCGACGCTGGCCACCTTCTCGCTGATCTTCCTGGGCAAGAGCTACGCCTGGCTGGCGCTGGTAATGGCGTTGCACGCCTTCTTCTGGCATGCGGTGCTGCCGCAGTTCGAAGTGATCACCTTGGCCCACCTGCAGGGCCAGACGGGGCGCTACAGCCAGGTGCGCCTGTGGGGTTCGATCGGGTTCATTCTCACGGTGGTCGGGCTGGGACAGCTGTTCGAGTGGCTGAGCCTGGACATCTACCCGATTGCTCTGGTGGCGATCATGGCGGGTATCGTCGCTGCCAGCCTCTGGGTACCCAACGCCCAGCCGCCGGAACATCCCGAGCGCAGCGCCGCCGGAGGCTTTCTCAAGCAGCTGACGGCGCCAGGCGTGCTGGCGTTCTACCTGTGCGTGGGGCTGATGCAGCTCAGTCACGGGCCTTACTACACCTTCCTCACCCTGCATCTCGAGCACCTGGGCTATAGCCGCGGGGCCATCGGCCTGTTATGGGCGCTGGGCGTGGTGGCCGAGGTGCTGGTATTCCTGTTCATGGCCAGGATCTTCGCGCGCTTTTCGATCCAGCAGGTCCTGTTGGCCAGCTTCGTGCTGGCAGGGCTTCGCTGGTTGCTGCTGGGAACCTTGGCCGATGTCCCGGCCGTGCTGGTGTTCAGCCAGATCCTGCATGCGGCGACCTTCGGTTGTTTCCATGCCGCGGCCATCGCCTTCGTCCAGTCCAGTTTCGGTGCTCGGCAACAAGGGCAGGGGCAAGCGCTGTATGCCGCCCTGGCCGGTACGGGTGGTGCGCTCGGCGCGCTGTATTCGGGCTACAGCTGGAGCCTGCTGGGCCCACACTTCACCTTTGGTATAGCCAGCCTCGCCGCCATCGCGGCAGCGGTTATCATCGTCATTCGAATGAAAGAGACCGGGAACAACCCCTGATGAGCTTCCTCAGCGTTTACCACCAGTCCAGCCCTTCGGTACCCAACAAGGTGCTGACTCACCGCGATGACATCATTGCGACCCTGGCCGAGTGCGGCGTACGTTTCGAACGCTGTCGCGCGGAGGCGGCGATCCAGCCGGGTGACGACAGCGAAGCCGTGATCGATGCCTGTCGCGAACAGCTCGACCGCTTGATGACCGAGCGGGGCCTGGCGGCCGTGAAGGTGATCAGCATTGGTGGGGCACAGGCACAGCCACTCGAATTTGGCGACGAACATCTGCATACCGGTGAAGAGGTATGTTGGTTCGTGGCAGGAAATGGTCAGGTAGTGGTGCGCAATGATGAGTCTTTTTTTGCCGTGCTATGCGACAAGCATGACCTGGTGGTGATACCCGGCGGCATGCGTCGCTGGTTCGACCTGGGTGAGCAGGCACAGTGCGTGGCGATTCGGCTCTTCAAGGATGAGCAGGGCGCTCGACCCACTTATACAGGTGATCTGATTCCGCGCCAATTACCCCGGTTCGACGACTGATCGACGCCTGCAGGGGAAATTCGCGGGGTAATTCCTCTTCCATCGGATCTGTCATGGAAAAGGCATTGCCCCGCGAATCCGGTGCAACCTCAACGGTAGGTCGGCAGAGCGAAACGCTGCTGGCTTTGCAGCATGTTGATCACTGGCAGTTCGCTGGCTTGTTCGGCGAGGTCGCGGCGAATGGCGCTGATGGCCCACGACAGTTGCTCTGCGCTATGCATCTGGCTGTAAGACAGTACTCGGCGAGTCACTTTGCCGTCCGGGGTGCGCAGGGACAGCAGGATGCCGCCATCGGGACGTGGCTGGGTAGTGACCTGGTAAGCGGAAAAGACCGAGGCGAACTTTTGCTGGATGAGGTCCATATCAACTCCTGACATTGGATTTTCAGAGATGAGTTGATGGTTGCAGCGACTGTGCCAGCTTTTTATCTTACAAAAAAACCTTTAAAATCAATTAGTTACTAATAAAATTTTGTGGGAACCCCGTGCATTGTGCATGGTCGGGCAAATTGCATAGTGCATTTTGCATGGTGATGAGGATTCCCTATCGAATGCATGCATTCGGAACCTTTGACGCGCGAGTACTGCCTGACAAAGACTTAGGCATTACCCATTGCCAGGAGGTTCCAGATGTCCGATCAGCGTCAGCCCGCCACCATGAACGATGACGAGGCTGCGGCCTTTGTCAGCCAGGTATTCGACTGTGCCCGTCAGGGCGATGCCCAGATGCTGGGACGTTTGCTCGGCAGCGGCTTGCCGGTGAACCTGCGTAACCACAAGGGCGACACGTTGCTGATGCTGGCCAGCTATCACGGCCATCACGAAGCCGTGCGCGTGCTCCTGGAGCATGGTGCCGATCCCCTCATCGCCAATGACAACGGTCAACTGCCCATTGCCGGTGCTGCGTTCAAGGGCGATCTGAAGATGATTCAGCTGCTGATGGAGCAGGGCGTGGTGGTGGATGCCGCGGCGGCGGATGGTCGTACAGCGCTGATGCTGGCGGCCATGTTCAATCGTACCGAGATCCTCGATTTTCTCCTGCAGCACGGCGCTGATCCGCGACGCCAGGACGCACGCGGGGCCACGGCGCTGGATGCGGCACGGACCATGGGCGCCACGGACACCGCCGCGCGGCTGGAGGCGCTGGCCGGCTAACCGTGCAGGGCCTTTTAAGGCTATCCTTGGCGACTTTTTTCAAGCCGCAGGGCCCTTTCATGAAAAACCAGTTGCTCGAACTCATCAGCCTGATCGGTGCCGGCTGCCTGCGCGAGGAAGACATCGAGCGTATCGCCGAGGAAGCCAGCCAGGCGTATGCTGACCCGGCCGGGTTCCTGGCCGCCAACCCCGATATCAACTATGACGACAGCTTCCCGATCCCACTGGGCGAGTGGATCGTCGTCGGCAGCTTGCCCGAGACCGTCCTGTTCCAGGCTGACAGCTACCCTGAACTGTTCCAGCATATCGTCGACTCCTTCGACAAGAGCATCGCCTTCACCCTCAAGCCCAAGCAATTGGCCAAGACCGAGCCACTGACCGCGCTCAACCGCATTCAGGTGCAGATGTCGGCTCTGAACAAGGAAGCAGGGGGCTATGTGCTGTTGAACTTCAGCCAGTTGCTGGACGATGAGCTGCAAATGGTCATGGTCGGGCAGAACGACCTGCCACGCGTGCTGGAGTTGAGCGAGCAAGTGGGCATCGCCGCGGCGCCTGCCCTGGAGGCGTTGCGGGTGGCAGTCCACGTCTAGCGGCGTGCACGGTCGGTTCGAATACTCGACTCGACCGTACCAGCCGCTAGCCCAAGGCGGTATCGAGGAACATCATCACGGCGAACCCGCCCATCAGGCCGACGGTGGCGGAAGTCTGATGGCCGTTGCGGTGCGTTTCGGGGATCACCTCATGGGAGACCACGAAGAGCATCGCGCCGGCGGCCACTCCCATGCTGATCGGGTAGGCCAGTGCGAAACCCGTGGAGATGCCAAGGCCCATCACGGCCCCCAACGGTTCCATCAGGCCCGAGCCGATGGCCACCAGCGCGGCCTTGAAGTTGGACAGGCCGGTAGCGCGAAGCGCCAGGGCAACGGCGAGGCCTTCGGGAATGTCCTGAATGGCGATGGCGCTGGTCAGTGGCAGGCCGATGCTCATGTCGCCATTGGTGAAGCTGACGCCGATGGCCATCCCCTCCGGCAGGTTATGCAGGGTGATGGCCAGGACGAACAGCCAGACCCGGCTGATGCGTTCTGTCTCCGGGCCGCGTGGTCCGGTGCTTTCATGTTCGTGGGGGGTGAAATGGTCCAGGCCGAGCATCAGCAGCACCCCCAGGGTCATGCCGAGCACTACGGTGAAGGCGGCGCCCGGACCGCTGCCGGTGATTTCACGGGCGGCGTCTAAACCAGGCAGGATCAACGAAAACGAACTGGCCGCGAGCATCATACCCGCGGCGAAGCCAAGCATCACGTCCTGGCTGCGGGTACTGACATCGCGCAGGATGATCGCCAGGACGGCCCCCAGCGCCGTCGCGCCGAAGCCTGCCGATCCGCCGAGCACCGCCAGGTGGAGGTTATGGGCATGATCGCCATTGATTGCATTCCAGATGCTGACCAACAGCAGCACGACGATGATCAACAGGCTCAGGCCCAGGCCGGCGCTCAGCCAGGGCGAATTGTGCGCCTGCTGCCGCCAGGCGTTGACGAGCGAGTAGGGTGCCGCGCTTTCGGTTTGGGAGGGTGGCATCTGGACCTCGTCGGCAATGGCATGAGAGCAGTGTATTCCCGTTGCCCGTCAAGCTCGTCAGGTTTTCCTTCATGGGCGTGATAGCGGACTATGCTCAGCGACATCAACGACGTGCAGGAGCGGCAACATGGGTTCCACGTTCAATGGCCTGGTCGGCCTTATCATTCTTGCGTTGGACATCTGGGCAGTCGTCAACGTTCTCAAAAGCGGTGCAGGAGGCGGAGCGAAGATCTTGTGGGTGCTGTTGATCCTGTTGTTGCCGGTATTCGGGCTGATCATCTGGCTGATCGCCGGGCCGCGAGGGAATGTGCGAACGGGTGGATAAAGACCGCTAGCGCGCGATGCCAGCCAGTCAAGGAACACTATTCGATTTCTTACAGGCTTAAGCTTTTGGCTTCGGTTTCGAGAATCTGTGTGATGCTGATGGCCTCATCGCGGGACAAGCCCGCTCGCCACCGGGGATTACCGCGCACCGGTGGCGAGCGGGCTTGTCCCGCGATGAGGCCATCAGCATCCACAAGCTCGAGAGCTACCAGATAAGTTCAGCCTGTAAGAAATCGAATAGTGTTCCTTGGCTGACTGGCATTATGCGCTAGCGCCCTTTTTCTGGGCCTTGAGAGCCGAGGCATATAGGGGTAACCCCAGAATGTCTGAAATAGCTGCCCTGCTCGACAATGAACCCTCCGTGACAAAATTTTCACACGGCATTAACCACAATCCGCGCCGCGCAATGCTGCGTTGGCCCAATTGTCGTTTTACTCGACGGCATTTCCGGGCACATTAGGCTGTTGGGCGACGTATGCCCCCTCGCAAACCCGTAATCCTAGGATCCTCTCATTCATGGCCAACACGGATGCCCTGAAACAACGAGCGGCGTCGCGCCCGTTCGTGCCGACCCTCAAATCGCACCTTCTCTATACGCTGCTCTGCGCTCTGGTAATCATGCTGATGCTCAGCCTGGTCCGTCTGGGGCTGCTGCTCTATAACAGCGACATGATCGGCGATACGCCTTATTCCACCGTCGCCGAGGGTTTCCTCAACGGGCTGCGCTTCGACTTGCGCGTCGTGGTCTATCTCAGCATTCCGCTGCTGCTGGCCATACTCAGCCCCAGGGCCATGGCGGCGCGGGGGGTGTTCCGCCTGTGGCTGACGCTCGCGTCCAGCATCGTGATGTTCCTCGGCCTGGTGGAAATGGACTTCTATCGCGAATTCCATCAGCGCCTCAACGGTCTGGTCTTCCAGTACATCAAGGAAGACCCCAAGACCGTCATGAGCATGCTCTGGTACGGCTTCCCGGTCGTGCGCTATCTGCTGGCATGGGTCTTCGGCACCTGGCTGCTGAGCCTGCTGTTCAAAGGTATCGATCGTCTGACCCGTGGCGGCAATACCTCCGGCGCGGTGAGCGGGCAGCGAAGCATTGCGCCATGGTACAACCGGCTGGCCGTGTTCATGGTCATCCTGCTGGTGGCCGTGGTCGCTGCACGCGGCACATTGCGCCAAGGGCCGCCCATGCGCTGGGGCGATGCCTTCACCACCGATTCGAACTTCGTCAACCAGCTCGGCCTGAACGGTACCCTGACCCTGATCGACGCGGCGAAGAGCCGTTTCGGCGAAGACCGCGCCAATATCTGGAAGGCGACGCTCGACCCCGTACAGGCCCAGCAGAACGTACGCGAAGTGCTGCTCACGCCGAACGATACGCTGGTCGACGCCGACAGCGCCGCGATCCGTCGCGATTTCCTGCCGCCCGCCGAGCGTGCCTTGCCGATCAAGAACGTTGTGGTGATCCTCATGGAGAGCTTCGCCGGGCACTCGGTAGGGGCCCTGGGCAGCCAGACCCGAATCACGCCGTACTTCGACAAGCTCGCCAAGGACGGTCTGCTGTTCGATCGCTTCTTTTCCAATGGTACCCACACCCATCAGGGCATGTTCGCCACCATGGCGTGCTTCCCCAACCTGCCAGGTTTCGAGTACCTGATGCAGACGCCCGAAGGCGGGCACAAGCTGTCCGGCCTGCCAGCCCTGCTCAGTGCTCGCGACTACGATGACGTGTATGTCTACAACGGTGATTTTGCCTGGGATAACCAGTCCGGTTTCTTCGGCAACCAAGGCATGACCACCTTCATTGGCCGCAACGACTTCGTCAATCCGGTGTTCTCCGACCCCACCTGGGGCGTGTCCGACCAGGACATGTTCGATCGAGCCGCCGAGGAGCTGGCGAACAACTACGGCAAGAAGCCGTTCTATGCCCTGTTGCAGACCCTTTCCAACCATACCCCCTATGCGTTGCCCAAGGATCTGCCGGTCGAGCCGGTTACGGGCCAGGGCCGTCTCGACGAGCACTTGACCGCCATGCGCTATTCGGACTGGGCGTTGGGCCAGTTCTTCGAAAAGGCGCGCAAGCAGCCGTACTTCAAGGAGACCTTGTTCGTCATCGTCGGTGACCACGGTTTCGGCAACCATCAGCAGGTCACCGAGCTGGACCTTGGACGCTTCAATGTCCCGCTGCTGCTGATCGCGCCAGGCATCCAGGAAAAATTCGGCGCAGTCAGCCATACCGTGGGTACCCAGGTCGATGTCGTCCCGACCATCATGGGCCGTCTGGGTGGGCAGACCCGTCACCAGTGCTGGGGTCGAGACCTGCTCAATCTCCCCGAGGGCGATCAGGGTCTCGGCATGATCAAGCCTTCGGGCAGCGAGCAGATCGTCGGCCTGGTACAGGGCGACCGCATCCTGATCGAGTCCAAGGACATGAACCCACGCCTGTATCGCTACCAGCTTGGCAACGAGTTCAAGGCCGAGCTGATCGAAAGCCCCGACCAGGCAGAGATGGTGCGCAAGCTGGAGTCCTACATCCAGACGGCGACCAAGAGCTTGCTGGATAATACGGCAGGTGTAGTTCACGGAAAGCCTGAGTAAGACCTTGGTCCTGTTTGCGCGGTGTATCTTCAGGGATACCCGCGCGAACTGCGGCCTACAGCCGCTACCGGGCTCAGGGCAATCACCGCTTGGCCATCTCTTGTGAACGAACCCCAGACTCCATTGGTCAAGCAAAGACAGGGGCCATACGCCCCAGGGTTTTTCTTTGATCGAGGGCTGTTCAATGAAAGAGTGGGAAGTCATCTTTGCCGATCAGAAGGGCGAACCGACCTCGTTGTTGATTCCTTCAGAAGAGCGTCCTAGTGAAGAATACGCAGCGCAACTGATTCGCAAGCAGTTATTTCCCCTTCTGGAAACATTGGACCTGAACGACTTTAAAGACCGTGACGCTTCTCCAACCGCGCGCTGGCTCAAGGAGCAGAATGGAGTGGTCATTACCGGCATTCACGAGTCACCCTGAACCACATGCATGTTGGCGTAGCGGCCGCAAAACGCTACGCTGCAATCAGACGTAGGTCATTTCTGCGGACCCGCGTCGCTTCTTCGCTTCATTCGCTTCATGCATTAGCTCGAATTTCTCGGTAGGCCACCGCCTGCCGAGAACGTGCCTTTGGCGCCGAAAGTCTATCCATAGTTTTTCAGGAGGACGTTCCATGAGCAGCTTGAACGACGATATCAGCAGCAGTGTCCTTAGCCAGATGAAAGCTGGCGGTTTCGATTTCACCCGTATCCATCCGATCGAGTTCTATGCGGTTTTCCCCGACGAAGCAGGGGCGCGAAAGGCTGCCGGCAAATTCCAGGGCGAGTCCCTGAATGCCCAGATCTGCGAGCGTGACGATGGAGCCTGGCACCTGCAGTTGAGCAAGGTCATGTATGCCACCTACCTGGGTATCGACGACTTCGAACAAGGCTTCGAAGCGGTCATCTTGCCATTGGGCGGTGAGGTCGAAGGTTGGGGTGTCAAGCATGAGCGAACGGTAAGCTGAAGCGCCTGATCGATCGCCGTTGAACCAGGGCTGCGCGGTCAATGCCAGTCAGTTAAGGAAATGTTCGATTTCGCATGCTGGAGCTTGTATGACAGCTCTAAAGCTTTGTGAGGCTGGCGGCCTGTCGCGGGGCAAGCCCGCTCGCCACCGGTGCGCGGTGTAGCTAATACATATTCCTGGTGGCAAGCGGGCTTGTCCCGCGACAGGCCGTCAGCTTCACAGAAGACTCCATAAGCCGAAGTCTAATCTCCAGCATGTGAATTGAATATTTTTCCTTGACTGACCGGCATAGGCTGCGCGGCAGCCCTTTCCCTCCGTGTCTACCGTGCCTGAAGCTTGCGGCCGGCCATATGCTCCAGATAGGCCAGCAAGGCATCCAGTTCCTGCTCGTTCAACACGCTCGGCGCAAAGCCCGGCATTTTCGCCTGCGGCCACTGGCGCAGGCTTTGCGGGTCGCGGATCAACCGTCTCAGGTAGCCAGGACGCAAGTATTCGGTCGGATTGTGCGGCAGGTTCAGATCCGGCCCCAACTGGGCGTCACCGGCGCCATTGAGTCGATGGCAAGCGAGGCAGTTCTGCTGGAACAGGGCAAAGCCTTGGCGGATCGGATCGTCTTCGGTCAAGGCTTCGTCTGGCAATAGTGCCGGGAAGCGCTCAGCTACTGACGCCAATCGGCGCAGCGTGGTGATCTGGAACGGCCACTGCTCCGGACGAATGCCACTTGCCTCGGGGTGCGTCCAGACCAGGTAGAAGGGGCCGGCGCTGGGCTTGTCCTTGCCGAGCCCAGGCCAGGGATGAGCAGGATCTTCAATGGCCAGCCAGGCGCGAGCCGGTCCGTCCTGAAGCAATGGGCCGGCAGGCATTTCGGCGGCGAATCCGTCCAGTGCCACGGCTTGCAAGTGGTCGCCTTCGCTTACCCCGTCGAGCAGCGCGGCCAAGGGCACGGCGCGGTAGTGCATCGGGCGCTTGTAGGTCACATCCTGTTCGACCTGAATGTCCTGAGTCTGAGGATGGGCGAGCAAGGCGGCAGTCTGCCAGGTGCGGTCCGCACCGATTTGCAGGTTCAGCTGCGCCGCCGCAAGTGGCAGGCTTAAAGCGAACAGCAGCAGGGCCAGGCATTGGCGCATCGGGCATCTCCGACCATCAGGGTCGGCAGATTAACCGCGCAGGACCAATGAATGCCACAGCGGCTTCAACCGAACAGACGTGTCAGGTTCGGCAGAATCAGTAGCAAGGTCGTGGCAAACAGTATGAGTCCGGCCTGGCGTACTTTGGAGTGCTTGAACATGGCGTTCCGCCTTTTTGTTGTTATTCCTGAAGACCCGACGCCTTCCCTGTCGCGCTTCGGGCCGACTGCCATGGCGCCCCCGGACGCCATGCCTGACTGCCTCTCTTGTCTGGATATAGAATCTACAGTAGGGCGAACGTCATCCATGTTTGAGAACCCTTTGTTCTGTTTATGGGCTTTCTGATGTCAAGCGGATATAACACCAGTGTCCGCTTCGCTGGCATCCTCTGTTTAGACGGGTGCGCGGTGCCGGATACGAGAGACCTGGCTGGATACCGTTCGTCTGAGTCCTGGACTTGCTTGTACGTATCTTTCGCGGCAGGCTCTACAGCCATTCCCATTCATGTCGTTCAGGACTACTTCTATGTCGTTACGCATCTGCATCCTGGAAACCGACGTCCTGCGACCGGAGTTGATCGCGCAATACCAGGGCTACGGAAGGATGTTCGAGCAGTTGTTCACGCGCCAATCGATCACGGCCGAATTCCACGTCTACAACGTGATGAATGGCGAGTATCCCGAAGAGCACCAGGTTTTCGATGCCTATCTTGTGACGGGCAGCAAAGCGGATTCGTTCGGTGCCGATCCTTGGATCCAGACGCTCAAGGACTATCTGCTGGAGCGCTACAGGCGTGGCGACAAGTTGTTGGGCATCTGTTTCGGCCATCAGGTGCTGGCGCTACTCCTGGGCGGTAAGGTCGAGCGCGCCACGGGTGGCTGGGGCGTAGGTATCCATCGCTATACCCTGGCGGCCCATGCGCCCTGGATGGACGCGGATGTGTCGGAGCTGACCCTGTTGATCAGCCATCAGGACCAGGTTACGCAGTTGCCGAAAGACGCCACGGTGATCGCTTCCAGTGACTTCTGCCCGTTCGCCGCGTACCACATCCGCGACCAGGTGCTGTGCTTCCAGGGACACCCCGAGTTCGTCCACGATTATTCACGCGCGCTGCTGGATGCCCGCCAGACGCATCTGGGCGATGAGGTGTATCGCAAAGCCCTGGCCAGTCTTGACGAGCAGCATCAAGGGGATCTGGTTGGGGAGTGGATGTTGCGGTTCATCGGTCATTCGCCAGAAAAGCAGGAAGCGTAGCTGGAGGCCCGGCGGTGGCGATGGCGCACGCGTTCAGCAGGCCGGAGCAGCGCGCCAGGCACCGCCTGCGGCCCCGGCTGCGAGCCTGCTACAGCCATCCGGCCCGTTTGAAACTGGTGTACAGCGTCGTGCAACCCACGGTGATCACCCCCAGGACCACGTAATACCCGTAGTGCCACTCCAGTTCGGGCATGTTCTGAAAGTTCATGCCGTAGATCCCGGCTACCGCCGTCGGGAATGCCAGAATAGCCGCCCAGGCCGCCAGTTTGCGCTGGAGGATGCTCTGGCGCGAGGATTCCAGCAACATGCCGATCTCGATGGTCTGGCTGGCGATATCATGGATGCTGGTAAGGTCTTCCATCTGCCGGTTGACGTGGATCTGCACGTCGCGAAAGTAGGGTCGCATGTTCTTCTCGATGAACGGAAAGCTCAGGCGCTGCAGCTCTTCGCTGATTTCCACCATTGGTGAGACATAGCGGCGCAGGCGCAGGATGTCCCGACGCAGGCTGTGCAGGTGTTGGATGTCGCGTTCCTTGAGCGAGCCGCTGAGCACGCTCTGCTCCAGCATCTCGATCTCGCCATGAATGGCTTCGCTGACCGGTTGGTAGTTTTCGGTGACGAAGTCGAGCAGGGCGTAGAGAACGAAGTCTTCCCCATGTTCCAGCAGCAACGGGCGCGCTTCGCAGCGTTGGCGCACCAGGGCATAGGACTTGGAATGGCCGTTGCGACAGGTGATGACGTAACCGTTGCCGGCGAAGATATGGGTCTCGATGAACTCGAGACGGCCTTCGTGCCGCACTGGCGAGTAGGTCACGATGAACAGCGCGTCGCCGAACGTTTCGAGCTTGGGCCTGCTGTGTTTCTCCAGCGCATCCTCGATGGCCAGCTCATGCAGGTTGAACTGGGCCTGCAGAGTGGCCAGTTCCTCGGCGTTGGGCTCTTCCAGGCCGATCCAGACGAAATGCCCAGGCTTGCATGCCCATTCGCGGCCTTCGGCCATGCTGATATTGGTAACCTTTCTGCCGGCGCTGTAGACCGCCGCTGCGACGACTCGACCCATGGTGTGCTCTGTTTCCTGTGGCTCACGCCACACAGCTTGGGCCGTGCAGCGTGATTGAGCAACCGCTGGTATCGATCGCGGCGGTCAACGACGCAGCGCGGAGCTCAGCTCGGAGGTCGCGCCGTCTGCCGTGGTGACGGTCGCGGTAAAGCTGCCCAAGGTGCCTGCCTCCTCCAGTGGGAAACTGAATCGCCCCAGGCCTTGGCTATCGGTGTTCACCAGTACTTCACCCAAGTAGCGCTCCGCTTCCACGGCATCGCTGGATCCATTGCCGAACAGCTCTACGCGCAGGCTGGTCGAAGCCGCGCCCTTGACCTCGCCCAGCAGGCGCTTGCCGTCCAGCGCGGTGAGGTGCGGGGGTTGCTGGTTGTGATTGGGCAGGGGCTGGCAGCCCGCAGGTGCGCCTTGGGCGTCGCAGATGCTGGCCTGGTCCTGCTTCGGCAAGTCGGCGCCGATCCCGCGTGAGCCGACGTATAGCGCATGGGCCTGCGCCGGCACCCCGAAGATGATGGCCCCGGTGCGCTGGTCGGGGACGCAGGAGCCACCTGCCTCGCAGCGACGAATGTCCTGTCCGTTATGCCAGATGCGGTTGGCGGTCAGGCGTGTGCGGGTCACCTGCGGCTCCGGACGCAGGGCGATGCCGATTCGGTTGCCGTGGATCAGGTTGCCGTCGAGGATGTTGCCATCGCCGGTGACACTGACGCCGATGGAGTTGCCGCTGAAGGTATTGGCGCCCAGGTAATTGCGATGCCCCCAGTTGATCTGCAGGCCATCGGAGTAGTTCTCGAAGCGGTTGCGCACCACGGTATTGTCATTGCCCAGAAGAATCTCGATGCCTTGGGACGGCTCGGGGTTGGCGGGGGTCGAACGGAAGAGGTTGTCGGCCACCAGGTTGAAAGCGGCGCCGCGGGTGAGCTCCAGGCCGTCGCCATTGTCGATCAACTGGTTACGCAGCACCTTGTTGTTCACAGTGCTGGTGGCGGTCGGATTGCCTTTGCCATCGTCGCCGGTGAGCATGATCCCCGCACCGCCCTTGTTGGCGACGATGCGGTTGTCCTGGATGACGTTGTGGCTGGCGCGATTGACCAGGATACCGATGCAGAAATTGCGCACCTCTAGGCCACTGATGTGCACGCCTTGGGTATCGCGCAGGACCAGGCCGGGCCCTGTGGTGGTGCGTACATTGGTACCGTATTGTCCAGGCGTCGCGCCCGGGCAGGCGTGAGCACCTTCACCCTGCAGGTAGCCCGAGCCATCGATGGCGATGTACTGGCCGTCGCGGGCCCAGGCGGTCCCGCTGATCCGCACCGGGCCGAGAATGGCGGGCAAGGCGCGGGTAGGTCGAATCACATAGGGCGCCTGGCCGACAGCGTCGATTTCGATGGACTGCTCACCAGGAGTACGGTTGCTGGTTTCGATGGCCCAGCGCAGGCTGCCTGTCTGGTCATCGTCGGCGTAACGATCGACGCGCAGCACCTGGTGGGTGGTGTCGCCAAGAGCGGATAAGGAAAGCAGGGGCAGCAGGGCTGCCAGCACGGGCATCAAGCGCATGAGGACGAGTTCCGATCAGCTGTTGTTCTTATTGGTAGCGACCTGCGTGGGTCGCTGTGTCGCTGCGGATTCTAGGGCAGGGAAGTGGGGCGACGCAGCCAGGGGCGGTCGGATTCGGTGCGATATTCGCCCGCTGTTTCTCGACGGATCGACTCGAAAAGAAAATTGAAACCTTTCCCGATGTCTCCGCGTCCATTTATTGTCGGCACACTTTATGTGTCTTTCGCACAAGGAGATTTCCCCATGAGTGGCACCAAAGACAAAGTCAAGGGCATGGCCAACGAAGCAGTGGGTAACATCAAGCAGGGCGTTGGCAAGGTTGCCGACAATGACAACCTGCGCGCCGAAGGCAAGGGTCAGGAGCTGAAGGGCGAGGCCCAGCAAGTGGCAGGCGACGTCAAGAATACCGTGAAGGATTCCGTTAAAAAGCCTTGACCCTCGGCGGTCGGCAATCACGGCTACCTGAGGGTGGCCGTTTTTATTGGTGTTCCAGTGAGCAGTATCGTCGGGTACGTGGTCTATTGAACTCAACCTGCAGTCAGAGACACCCACCCGGTTTTTCGCCTGCATCGATGACAGACAAGCGGCGAAAGGAGACGCTATGATTTTCAATGCCCTTCAGGGCCTGCCTTTGCACCGCGTGCTGGTGCGCACCGTCAACGAGTTCATCAATGACGATATGTCCACCTATGCGTCAGCGCTGGCCTATCAGATGCTGTTCTCGCTGTTTCCTTTCTTGCTGTTTCTCATTGCCTTGATCGGCTTCCTGCACTTGCCGGACTTCTTCAGCTGGTTGCGCCTGCAGTCCGAACTGGTCCTGCCGCCTCAGGCCCTGGACCTGGTCAACCCGGTGATCGATCAGTTGCAACAGTCCAAGGGCGGACTGGTCTCGGTGGGTATCGTCATCGCTCTCTGGACAGCCTCCGCAGGTGTGCGGCTGATGATGAGCGCGATGAACGCCGCCTACGACGTCCCCGAAGAGCGACCAGCCTGGAAGCGTATCCCGCTTTCGATCGCCTATACCATCGGTATTGCCGCAATGCTGCTGATGGTTGCAGCCTTGATGGTGCTCGGCCCACAGGTCATGGAGTGGATCGCGGGCCAGATCGGCATGGAAGAATTCATTGTCACGCTCTGGACCATCCTGCGTTGGCCGGTGATCGTCATTCTGATGATGGTGGCGGTGGCCCTTATGTATTACGTGATGCCTGACGTAAAACAGAACTTCCGCTTCATTACCCCAGGGTCCGTCCTGGCGGTGGTCGTGTGGATCCTCGCCTCGCTGGGCTTTGGCTTCTATGTGCAAACCTTCGCCGATTACAACGCTACCTACGGCAGCATCGGTGCGATCATCGTGCTCCTTCTGTATTTTTACATCTCCTCTGCCGTGCTGCTGCTAGGTGCCGAGATGAACGCGGTGATCGAGCATATGTCGGCCGAAGGCAAGGACAAGGGTGAAAAGGATTTCGACGGTACACGATCCAAGGAAGAGCCGACCGTGCTGGGCCATGATCGCCAGAACGTGCCGGCGCCCGCACCTCATGAGCCCAACCGTCCATGATCCGTGACATCCTGAAAATGGGCGATGAGCGCTTGCTGCGTATCGCCCCGCCGGTGCCGCAGAAGCTGATTGGCAGTGCCGAACTGCAGCAACTGATCGACGACATGTTCGAGACCATGCACCATGTCGGCGGAGTGGGGTTGGCGGCGCCGCAGATCGGGGTCGATCTGCAGCTGGTGATCTTCGGCTTCGAGCGCAGCGAGCGTTATCCCGACGCTGAAGCGGTGCCGCAGACCATCCTGCTGAATCCCGTGATCACGCCCATGGGGATGGAAGTGGAGGACGGCTGGGAAGGGTGCCTGTCCGTTCCTGGCTTGCGGGGCGTGGTACCGCGTTTCAAGCATATCCGTTATGAAGGCATCGATCCGCAAGGTCGACCTGTCGAGCGCACTGCCGATGGCTTTCATGCTCGGGTAGTACAGCATGAATGCGATCACCTGATCGGGCGCTTGTACCCTTCGCGCATCCAGGACTTCACGCGGTTCGGCTATACCGACGTGCTGTTCCCGGGGCTCGACGTCAAGGACGACTGAAGACGCGTCAGCGCTATCAGCGGCTTACTGCGTTGGTAGCGCGACAGACGCTCGGCCAGCACGGCGGGCAGACGATCGGCAAGGCGAAAGCCATTGCGACGATAGAAAGGTTCGAGGTCGGGGTGGCAGAACAGCCAGGTGGGTATTCCCACGTCGTTGAGCGCTGCCTCGATGAGATGTGCGGCCACTCCCTGGCCTCGTCTCGAGGGAGCCACGAACAGTCCGGTGAGCCATTGCCCGCCGGGCACGGGACCAAGGTTCAGGCCTGCGATGATTTCCTTGTCGCGTGCCATCCATAGAGTGCCTTCGCCGACGGCACGCATGCGCGAACCATGCTGGCGATAGAATCTATCGAGCAGCGCACGGTGAGGCCCGGTCGAAGGACAATGGCGGGTCAGGCGCAGTCTGCTCGAGAAGTGCTCTGCGTCAAGGCTTGGCTCGTTGGTATCGGTGATAACAGGCGGGATTGTTGTACGCATTGTAAAAGTGAATGTACTTGTTCGGGATTTCAGTATCCGGATCGGGGAGTAGACTGTATCCATCCCAGACAGCAGTTTGAAGCGGGATCGGTACTTCGTGTCATTTCAGCAGTAGATCTGACAACTTCTCCGCGCCACTCGGGCATATGAAGTCAATCGCGTCGCTTGATTGCATTCAAAGGCCATTATCCATGAAATCACTACTGATACTTGCATTGATCGGTGCGTCTTCGTTCGCCTTGGCGGATGAGGCGAGCACGTCAGCTTCCCAGCCGGTTGTCGAACAGTACGACTACTCCACCAACCTGGACATCAAACGTGTCATCAGTCTTTCGACCCTTCCCAATGTATGCGAAGTGGTGCCGGCGACCATGACTTATGAAGACCACCAGGGTCAGGTGCATGTCTTGCAGTACCGGGCGATGGGGGAAGGGTGTGGGGAAGGGTAATGCAGTGCTGACGCAGTATGGCCACCGCCATCGTGTCGTTTGAGCAGCATTCATTGCCAGGCGAGTCCTGCGGCCTCGATCGCAGGACTCGCCCGCTCACCACTAGACGCTTGTCTTCGCTACACCGCATACCGGTGGTGAGCGGGCTTGTCCCGCGATCGAGGCCGCAGGACTCGCCTGGCAATAAATACTGCTCTGACAACGCGATGATGGTGGTTTCGCGGTACTGAAACCAAGATCCCCACAGCAATTTCTTCCAATACAGCTTCCATCCTTTCAACATCCAATAGACCCTGCTTCCATCAATAGCCGAGTCTTGCTCATGCCCTTCACCAACGGTTTTCTCCTCTCGCTCTCCTTGTGCCTGGACATCGGTATCGCCAATATCGCCATGATCACCCTGGCCATGCGGCGAGGGTTCCTGCAGGGATTCTGGTTGGGTCTGGGAACCTGTATCGGCGATCTGATCTATGCCATCGCGGCACTGGCAGGCATGACCGTGCTGCTGCAGTTCGACACCGTGCGGTGGGCGCTCTGGCTGGGCGGTTCGGCGTTGCTGGTCTGGTTCGCGATAAGGATGCTGCTGGCCGCGTGGCGCGGCGGCCATCTGGAGGCACGCGGTCAAGTGGTGGTGGAATCGGCTTGGCGCGAGTTCCTGCGAGGCATCTTCCTGGCCCTGTCATCGCCCAGCGCAATCCTCTGGTTCACCGCGGTCGGAGGTGCCTTGATCTCGCGCTCCGCAGGCGGCGGCCTGGCGCAGGCCGGCTGGTTCCTGACAGGATTCTTCGCCGCCGGGCTGTTCTGGTGCCTGTCGCTGTGCGCCGTCGCAAGCCAGGGCGGACGATTGCTGGGGGATCGGTTGCTGACCTGGTCCTACCTGCTGTCGGCAGGGATCTTTTGCTACTTCGCCCTGTATGTGATCGTTTCCGGCTACCGCGAATTCATCCTGGCGGTGCCTGTTGCGTAGATCGCTGCGTAATGCCGTGGTGTCATGCCATGCGTGCGTCGAAAGGCAGTGATGAAATGGCTCTGATCATAAAAGCCCAGGTCGAGCGCCACATCATGGGAATGCCTGCCCCGACGCAGTCGCCGACGCGCCTCGATCAGCCGCAATTGCATGTGGTACTGCAGCGGCCCCAGGCCAGTGGCTTTCTTGAAACAGCGGACAAAATGGTACTTGCTCAGCCCGGCAACGCCAGCCAGATGGTCCAGTTCCAATCGTTGCGACAGATGATCACGCATGCAGCCGAGGCTGCGGGCAAGCGCGGGCCTCTGCTCGCCTGGCGTGGCCTCGGGTTGTTCGAGCAGTTGCGCATAGAGCAGAAGCTGCGCCTGTTCCTGCTCATGGGCCGGTGATCGAGCCAGCTCGAGCAATGCGGCAAACAGCGCGGGCCGATGCAGACTGCCCTGTTCGAAGCTGGGTGGCTGGTCGGTCGAGCGCAGATTGTTCTCGGCGATCACCCGGCGCAGCGTCTCGGGCGCCAGGTGCACGCCCACGTATTCGGCGCCTTCGGGGCCGAAGCACGACCCCTGTACCGCCAACGGGTTGTACAACGTCACCTGACCAGGCAACACCTGCAGCTCCCGACCCTCCAGCCAGACATGTTCATGCCCGCCGAGGTTGGCGCCCAGGACATAGTCTTCATGAGTATGGCGGGGAAAGCTGGCGCCCGCGGCGGCACGTGCCCATGACAGCTCGAGCGACTGACAGGCATGCAGCGTTTCGATGCTGGGCGTCATCGGCGAGTCCTTGGGGCGAATTATGCGCTACGCTATCGGGCCAGTACCGTTCGGGCAATGCCTGGTGGTCCATGCGGCTCATTCGAGCGCTCGAGGTCGAGTGTTCGAATCAACCTTGCAGGCCCCTGCCGCCCAATCATACGTCGAGGCCACGGACATGACTGCCACCCCCGTCTTCCCCTCTCGCTTCGAAAGCGGCCGCTCGATGATCGTGGCTGGATTCGCCGGGCGCATCAGCAGCGATGACCTGGGCGGTCTGCCTCGTCTGTGGCAGCGTTTCGCGCCGCGCATCGGCCACGTCCCCAAGCAGATCGGCATGGAAACCTATGGCTTGTGCTATCACCCGGACGAGCGGGGCGGCTTCGAGTATCTGGCCGGAGTGGAAGTCGCCGATGCAGGCGAGTTGCCGAAGGAATTCACGACGCTGGTGCTGGCGCCGCAACGCTATGCGGTCTTCGAGCACCGCGATGGCCTGCAAGCGCTCAAGGATACGTTCGACGGCATCTTTCAACACTGGCTGCCCAACTCGGGAGAGCATTCGGCCAATTCTCCTGTGTTCGAGCGCTACCCTGCGACCTTCAACCCTGCCGATCCCCGATCGCTGGTAGAAATCTGGGTACCACTGGAACAGCCCTGAGAGGCCTGAGGATAGGTCCTTGGTTGTCGATTATCCCTACACCGTTGGGTGAGTAGTACGAGGCGCCAGTACAACGGCGTCCTCACACCTGAGCAAGCGGAGGAGACATCCATGAACACTGCTGCCGAAAATGAAATCCGCCAATTGATCGAGCGCTGGGTACAGGCCGTACGCGACCGCGACCTAGACGCTATCTGCGCACCTTACGCCGAGGACATCCTGGCTTTCGATGCCGTCAAGGCCCTGCAATTCGTTGGCAAGGCCGCCTATCGCGCGCATTGGGAAATGTGCATGAGCTACTGTACAGGGCCCATGGTTTTCGAAGTGGCCCAACTGCAGGTGCACGCCGATGCGGATCTGGCACTGGCCCACTGGCTGAATCGTTGCGGGCCCTCGGACGATGAGACGCAATGCGGCTTCATGCGCGCCACCGTGGGCTATCGTCGTATCGAAGGTCACTGGCAGGTGATCCACGAGCACTGGTCGGCACCCTTCGACATGGAAACCCAGAGAGCCCTTTTCGACCTGAAGCCCTGATCTGAGAACGGTTTGTTTTATCGCCAAATGCACTTTGCCGCGCCGCACAGAGGAGCATGAGTCCCCTGTGCCTGGTCTATCGTGACGAAGGGCTCTCGTGCTGCCTTGCAACCTGGAAGACGCCAACTGCATGACTAAGCCGAATCGTCGCGCGACCCTGGAGTAATGCTGGCGAGCGAGGCGCCGAAATCGCCAGTGTCGGCAACCACGGTACGTGCACGCGCAATGCGCATGAGCCTGACCGATGGCCTCTATACCGAGACCAGGGAGCGACTCGTCGGCTTTGATCTGGCCGACGCTCGAAATCTCGACAAGGCCTTGAATATTGCCAAGGTTTTCTCAGCCGTGCGGGTCGGTAGTGTGGAGGTGCGACCGGTGCGCGAGCTGCGAACCTGCCCACGGAGAACGTTACGATGAGCCTAGAACGACCTGGCCAGGGATCGGCGCAACATGAACTCTCCATCAGTCGATTGATCGATGCGCCCCCCGCCAAGGTGTTCCGGGCCTGGACCGAGCCGCAATGGCTGACCCAATGGTGGGGCCCCTACGGCATGACCACGCCGGAATGCGAGATGCAGCTCTGGGTGGGTGGGGTATTCCGGACCTTGATGCATGCGGCGGACGGTGCCGAATACCTTAACCAGGGCGTGTTCCTCGACATCGTCGCGCCGCGGCGGCTGGTTTTTACCGATGCATTTCTTCCGGGATGGGTGCCATCGGAGAAGGCCTTCATGACCGTGGTCGTGACTTTCGACGACGAGCTGGGCAGAACCCGCTATACCGCACGTGCCTGGCACTGGAACGCCTCGGATTGCCGTACTCATGACGAAATGGGGTTTTACCAGGGTTGGGGTGAAAGCCTGGATCGTCTGGTAGAGGTGGTGACCCAGCGGATGCCGGATTGATGGACCGGACCGAATGAGCCCCGCGGCGTGACCCTGGCCATTTGGTCGGGTGCGGCGAGCGCGGAAGCAGCGTCAGGGGAAACGCCGCTTGCGCGATATGCGGTGATCAGCCGGCGACGAAGTTCGGTGGGCTCACCAGCTCGACGGTCTGTTGCTTGCGCGGCGCGAGAATCTCGGCGACGCCTTCGACGACCAGTTCATCATTCTGGTTGTAGACATTGGTGGCGATACGCACCTTGAACTTGGGCAGTTTCTCGAGGATTTCCAGGCGAACGGTCAGCGTATCGCCGATCTTCACCGGTTTCTGGAAGCTCATGGTCTGGCCCAGGTAGATCGTCCCCGGGCCGGGCAGGGTGCAGGCCACGGCGGCGCTGATCAATGCGCCGCTGAACATGCCATGGGCAATACGCTCGCGGAACATGCTCTTGGCGGCGAACTCGGCATCCAGGTGTACGGGGTTGTGGTCACCGGACATGGCGGCGAACAGCTGGATGTCGCGCTCTTCCACAGACTTCTCGTACTGGGCGGTCTGGCCGACTTCGAGAGCTTCGTAAGGCGTGTTGCTGACCTGGGTCATCGGGACTTCCTCAAGGTTCGGAAAAGGATGGCGCATCATCGATTGGCAGTGGGCGGCCTGGGAGGCGCCTGCCATGGATCGTGGATGATAGCGCCGCTAGCCTCGTCACGAAGGATGTTGTCGAGTTGTTCGTGCCACGCCTAGCTGGGCGCGGCTGTCGGTGTCGGTTACTGGCCGCGCGTGTGAAGAAGGCGGCCAGATCGGTGAGACGCCTGCTGGTGCCCTCCGGATCACATTCGCGTGCGACGGAGCATCGTGGACCGCTCGTTGTGGGCCAGCCGTACAAATAAGATTCACGATGTTAATGGCGGCGCTTGGCGTATTTGCCGCCCTTGGCGGACCTGTTAACGTCCGCCTGTGTCGCATGGGGTTGTGGGTGGGCTAGACGGGCGCACCTGCAGCCGGCAACCAAACCTGGACGGCTCGGGCAGAGGAATAACAATAAAATGCAAGCTGACTTCTGGAATGACAAGCGCCCCGCGGGGGTACCTTCGACCATCGACATCAATGCCTACGACTCTGTGGTCGAAGTCTTCGAGCGCTCCTGCAAGCGCTTCGCCGACCGCCCGGCCTTCAGCAACCTGGGCGTGACGTTGACCTACGGTGAACTCGATGCCTTGTCCGCGGCCTTTGCCGCCTGGCTGCAGCAGCACACGAGCCTGGCGCCGGGCGACCGCATCGCGGTGCAGATGCCTAACGTGCTGCAGTATCCCATCGCCGTGTTCGGCGCCCTGCGCGCGGGGCTCATCGTGGTCAACACCAATCCGCTTTACACCGAGCGGGAAATGCGCCACCAGTTCAAGGATGCGGGCGCGCGCGCGCTGGTCTACCTCAACCTCTTCGGCAAGCGTGTGCAGGAGGTGCTGCCCGATACGGATATCGAGTACCTGATAGAAGCGAAGATGGGCGACCTGCTGGCCACGCCCAAGGGCTGGCTGGTCAACACCCTGGTCGACAAGCTGAAGAAAATGGTCCCGGCCTATAGCCTGCCCCAGGCCATATCTTTCAAACGGGCCCTGCGCGAAGGGCGTGGTCGGCAGTTGAAGCCGGCGAGCCTGGGCCTGGATGACATCGCCGTGCTGCAATACACCGGCGGAACCACGGGCCTTGCCAAGGGCGCGATGCTCACTCACGGTAACCTGGTGGCCAACATGCTGCAGGTGCTTGCCTGTTTCTCCCAGCATGGACCTGACGGGCAGAAGATGATCAAGGAAGGGCAGGAGGTGATGATCGCGCCACTGCCGCTCTATCACATCTATGCCTTTACCGCGAATTGCATGTGCATGATGGTCACGGGCAATCACAACATCCTGATCACCAATCCGCGCGATATTCCCGCTTTTATCAAGGAGCTGGGCAAGTGGCGGTTTTCCGCGTTGCTGGGCCTCAACACGCTGTTCGTCGCGCTGATGGATCATCCGCAGTTCAAGAACCTGGATTTCTCGGCCCTCAAGGTCACCAACTCCGGTGGCACGGCCCTGGTCAAGGCGACGGCGGAGCGCTGGGAGGCCCTCACCGGGTGTCGTATCGTCGAGGGCTATGGCCTGACGGAGACCTCGCCGGTGGCCAGTACCAACCCCTATGGTCAGCTCGCCCGTCTGGGCACCGTCGGCATCCCCGTGGCGGGCACGGCCTACAAGGTCATCGACGAGGAGGGTAACGAGTTGCCGCTGGGCGAACGGGGCGAGTTGTGCATCAAGGGACCGCAGGTCATGAAGGGTTACTGGCGGCAGCCCGAGGCGACGGCGCAGACCCTCGATGCCGAGGGATGGCTCAAGACGGGCGATATCGCAGTGATCGACGAGGATGGCTATACCCGCATTGTCGATCGCAAGAAAGACATGATCATCGTCTCGGGCTTCAACGTGTACCCCAACGAGATCGAGGACGTGGTCATGAGCCATCCGCAGGTCGCGAGTTGCGCGGCCATCGGGGTGCCCGACGAGCGTTCCGGCGAGGCGGTCAAGCTGTTCGTGGTAGCGCGTGAAGGCGGGGTCAGCATCGAGGAGCTCAAGGCGTTCTGCAAGGCCAACTTCACGGGATACAAGGTCCCTCGACAGATTGTCCTGCGCGATGCCTTGCCGATGACGCCTGTAGGGAAGATCCTGCGGCGCGAGCTGCGGGAGGAAGGGTAGAGGGGGTGGCCAAATTGTGGAGACCTGTCCCTCGTTGGTGGCGGCGACTCGGCCCCGTGTAGGGGCTGGCTTGCCGGGACGCCGGGCCGCCTGCGATCGAGCCTGAAAGGCTCGCCTGGCAACGAAGATGGGTTACTCGGCATGGTAGTCGTGGATGCATTGGATGCAGGCGATCGGCGTACCCACAATTATCCGGGTGAGAAAAGCTTCAGCGTTGCCAGGCGAGCCTTTCAGGCTCGATCGCAGACGGTCCGGCGTCCCGGCAAGCCAGCTCTTACACAGATCCGAGCTGTGGCTACAAGCGATCCACAACTGGAATGCAGCTCATGGCGCCAACGTTTGATGTGCAGAATGCGCCGCGCGAGCGGCGCTTGGTCTCGGAAGCGCTGACAAACCCAACAGCATGCGAGAAAAGTCTTTTTTCGTGACCAGGTCAACCTATTGAGTCATTTTTGTGACCGGCAGCCCTCATGCGGCTCTAGGCGGCCTCTGGCAAAGCTGCTACTCTCGGCGCGCTTTCGGATGATCCGGTCCCTCTGATCCGTCATTCACTACCTATAACAATCGCATCGACGCGATGAAGAATTTCGCTGTTGCTGAAGGAGTGGGCTTCCATGATCGAACATTTTTGGAAGGATAAGTACCCAGCCGGGATTACGGCGGAAATCAATCCTGACGAATTCCCGAACATCCAGGCGGTGCTCAGGCAGTCCTGCCAACGTTTCGCCGATAAACCGGCCTTTAGCAACCTGGGAAAGACCCTCACTTACGGCGAGCTGTACAGGCTGTCCGGAGCATTCGCCGCCTGGCTGCAACAGCATACCGACCTCAAGCCGGGCGACCGTATCGCCGTGCAACTGCCCAATGTCCTGCAGTACCCGGTGGCGGTGTTCGGGGCGATGCGTGCCGGGCTGATCGTGGTCAACACCAATCCACTGTATACGGCGCGCGAGCTCGAGCACCAGTTCAACGATTCGGGTGCCAAGGCCCTGGTGTGCCTGGCCAACATGGCGCACCTGGCCGAGAAGGTCCTGCCCAAGAGCCAGGTTCGTCATGTCATCGTCACCGAAGTGGCCGATCTGCTGCCTCCGCTCAAGCGTCTTCTCGTCAACAGCGTCGTCAAGTACGTCAAGAAGATGGTCCCGGCCTACCACTTGCCCTCTGCCGTGCGTTTCAACGATGCCTTGGCCAAGGGTCAGGGCCAGCCGGTTGTCGAGGCCGACCCCAGGTCCGATGACGTGGCCGTGCTCCAGTACACCGGCGGCACGACCGGCGTGGCCAAGGGGGCGATGCTCAGTCACCGCAACCTGGTCGCCAACATGCTGCAATGCCGCGCGCTGATGGGCTCCAACCTGCAGGAAGGTTGCGAGATCCTCATCACGCCGCTGCCGCTCTACCATATCTACGCGTTTACCTTCCATTGCATGGCAATGATGCTGGCCGGCAACCACAACGTGCTGATCAGCAACCCGCGCGACTTGCCCGCCATGGTCAAGGAGTTGAAGAAGTGGAAGTTCAGCGGCTTCGTCGGCCTCAATACCCTGTTCGTGGCCCTGTGCAATAGCGAGGCGTTCCGCAGTCTGGATTTCTCCGCGCTGAAGATCACCCTGTCCGGCGGCATGGCCTTGCAGTTAAGCGTGGCCGAGCGCTGGAAGACCGTCACCGGCTGCGCCATCTGCGAAGGCTACGGCATGACCGAGACCAGCCCAGTCGCGGCGGTCAACCCGGCGCAGGCCAATCAGGTGGGTACCATCGGTATCCCGGTACCGTCGACCCAGTGCAAGATCATCGACGATAGCGGGCGCGAGCTGCCGCTGGGTGAAGTGGGCGAACTGTGTGTCAAGGGTCCGCAGGTCATGAAGGGCTACTGGCAGCGCGAGGAGGCCACTGCCGAGATCCTCGATGCCGAGGGCTGGCTCAAGACGGGTGACATCGCGCTGATCCAGCCGGACGGCTACATGCGTATCGTCGATCGCAAGAAGGACATGATCCTGGTGTCCGGTTTCAACGTGTACCCCAATGAGCTGGAAGACGTCCTCGCCAGCCTGCCTGGTGTGCTGCAGTGCGCCGCTATCGGTGTGCCGGATGAAAAGACCGGGGAGGCGATCAAGATCTTCATCGTGGTCAAGCCTGGCATGACGCTGACCAAGGAGCAGGTGATGGGCCATATGCGTGCCAATGTCACGGGCTACAAGGTCCCGCGCCTCATCGAATTCCGCGATGCGCTACCGACCACCAACGTAGGCAAGATCCTGCGGCGCGAACTGCGGGATGAGGAATTGAAGAAGCAAGGCCTCAAGAAAATCGCCTGAAGCCTGGCTTGAACGGTGCATCAAGCGTGGGAGCCCTCCGGCGGCGAGCGAGCTCCCTCGTTACTTCGACATTCATCGGTAACTACATGTGTCACCGGCAATGGCCCATGGCGGGGCGAGCGGAAACAGTGCTGCCAGGTTTCGGTGCGCCTGAATAAGCATTTTTTGCGCTAATGCACGCTACACTTGCCGGATTACAAGGCTTTGCCAATAATAGGCCCGGTAATTGCTTTGATGACAGGTTGTTTCTCTCTAGTCCTTGCATGTCTTGCATGGATTGTCAATCCCGCAGGATGCGGTTTCTTGCGCTTCTATAACTAGTTGTCGCTTTGAAGAAATATCGACTATCAAGCTGTGGTTAAAATGCCACTCTCGCTCATGGTTCGTGACTTTTGGTTGCAGGCCTGCGGCTCGCGTTATACCCATTCGCATATCGGGCAGTCATAACTCCTGCCTTGTTAGCCCTATACCGATGGAGTCACCAGATGAAGAAGCTCGCACTGCTTGGCGCCCTGGCGCTGTCCGTGTTTTCCCTGGCATCGCTGGCCGATGAGAAACCCCTGAAGATCGGCATCGAAGCCGCCTACCCGCCCTTTGCCTTCAAGCAGCCCGACGGCAACCTGGCCGGTTTCGACTACGACATCGGCAACGCCTTGTGCGAACAGATGAAGACGAAGTGCACCTGGGTCGAACAAGAGTTCGATGGCCTGATCCCGGCCCTCAAGGTGCGCAAGATCGATGCGATTCTGTCGTCCATGTCGATCACCGAGGATCGCAAGAAGTCCGTCGACTTCACCAACCGCTACTACCTGACGCCCGCGCGCCTGGTGATGAAGGAAGGGGCGGCGGTCGGCGACAACCTGGCGGAGCTCAAGGGCAAGAAGATCGGCGTGCAGCGCGGGACGATCCATGACCGCTTCGCCAAGGAAGTCCTGGCGCCGCAGGGTGCCACCGTGGTGCCTTATGGCACGCAGAACGAGGTCTACCTGGATGTCGCGGCCGGTCGTCTCGATGGCACCATCGCCGACGCCACTCTGCTCGAAGACGGCTTCCTCAAGACCGATGCCGGCAAGGGCTATGCGTTTGTAGGTCCGGCCTTCACCGATGCGAAGTACTTCGGTGACGGTATCGGTATCGCCGTTCGCAAGGGCGACACGGCGAACGTCGAGCGAATCAACGCCGCCATCGACGCCATTCATGCCAACGGCAAGTACAAAGAGATCCAGGACAAGTACTTCAACTTCGACATCTACGGCCCTGAAAAGCAGTAAGACGTCGAGTTTCACCCCTGCAATGGTGCAAACAGCAGTGCGCTGAGGTTTGCACCATTTTCATTTCCCAGGTCGAGGACCTCAATCATGTTGAAAGGCTACGGGGCAGTCATCCTCGATGGGGCGTGGCTGACGTTGCAGCTTGCCCTGTCGTCCATGGCCCTGGCCATCGTGCTCGGTCTGCTTGGCGTGGCCCTGCGTTTGTCGCCGGTACGCTGGCTGGCTTGGCTGGGCGATATGTATGCAACCGTCATTCGCGGCATACCGGACCTGGTCCTGATCCTGCTGATCTTCTACGGCGGCCAGGATTTGCTCAATCGTGTCGCGCCGCTGCTGGGTCATGAAGACTACATCGACCTGAACCCGCTCATGGCGGGCGTCGGTACCTTGGGCTTTATCTTCGGTGCCTATCTGTCGGAAACTTTCCGCGGTGCGTTCCTGGGTATTCCCAAGGGGCAGGCCGAGGCGGGTGCCGCCTATGGCATGAATGGTCGCCAGGTCTTCTTCCGCATCATGGTGCCGCAGATGATCCGTCTCGCGATCCCGGGCTTCACAAACAACTGGCTGGTGCTGACCAAGGCCACCGCGCTGATTTCGGTGGTCGGCCTGCAGGACATGATGTTCAAGGCCAAGCAGGCCGCGGATGCCACTCGCGAGCCGTTCACCTTTTTCCTGGCGGTCGCGGCGTTGTACCTGGTGCTGACCAGTGTCTCGCTGCTGGCGCTGCGTTACCTCGAGCGACGCTACTCGGTTGGCGTAAAGGCGGCTGAACTATGATCTTCGACTACACCGTCGTCTGGGAAGCCTTGCCGTTGTATCTCGGCGGCCTGTTGATCACGCTCAAGCTGCTGGCGATTTCGCTGTTCTTCGGCCTGCTGGCCGCCGTGCCCCTGGGGCTGATGCGGGTTTCGAAACAGCCCTTGGTCAACGCTCCGGCCTGGCTCTACACCTATGTGATCCGGGGCACGCCGATGCTGGTGCAGCTGTTCCTGATCTACTACGGGCTTGCCCAGTTCGAAGCGGTACGCGAGAGCATTGTCTGGCCCTTGCTGTCCAGCGCCACGTTCTGCGCCTGCCTGGCCTTTGCTATCAATACCAGTGCCTATACCGCCGAAATCATCGCTGGCAGCCTCAAGGCCACGCCTCATGGCGAGATCGAGGCCGCCAAGGCAATGGGCATGTCACGCATGAAGATGTACCGACGCATTCTGCTGCCGTCGGCCCTGCGCCGTGCGCTACCGCAGTACAGCAACGAAGTGATCATGATGCTGCAGACCACGAGCCTGGCCTCGATCGTCACGCTGATCGACATCACCGGGGCAGCGCGTACGGTCAATGCCCAGTACTACTTGCCTTTCGAGGCCTACATCACGGCGGGCGTGTTCTACCTGTGCCTGACCTTCATTCTGGTGCGGCTGTTCAAGATGGCCGAACGCCGCTGGCTCGGCTACCTGGCGCCGCGCAAGCACTGATCGCTCTGTGAGAACCGACAGCATGTACAAACTCCAAGTCCAAGACCTGCACAAACGCTATGGCAGCCACGAGGTGCTCAAGGGCGTCTCCCTGTCGGCCAAGGCAGGCGATGTGATCAGCATCATCGGCTCCAGCGGGTCGGGCAAGTCGACGTTCCTGCGGTGCATCAATCTGCTGGAACAGCCGCATGCCGGCAAGATCCTGCTCAACAACGAAGAGCTGAAACTGGTAACGGGCAAGGACGGGGCGATGCGCGCCGCCGATCCGCGGCAGCTGCAGCGCATGCGTTCGCGCCTGTCGATGGTGTTCCAGCATTTCAACTTGTGGGCGCACATGACGGCGTTGGAAAACATCATCGAGGCGCCTGTCCATGTGCTTGGCGTAAGCAAGAAGCAGGCGCTCGAGAAGGCCGAGTACTACCTGGCCAAGGTCGGCGTGGCCCACCGCAAGGACGCATATCCGGGGCACATGTCCGGCGGAGAGCAGCAGCGCGTGGCCATTGCGCGCGCGCTGGCGATGGAGCCGGAGGTGATGCTGTTCGACGAGCCGACCTCGGCGCTCGACCCCGAGCTGGTCGGCGACGTGCTCAAGGTAATGCAGTCCCTGGCCCAGGAAGGTCGGACCATGGTAGTGGTGACGCATGAGATGGGCTTCGCGCGCGAGGTATCCAACCAGTTGGTGTTCCTGCACAAAGGGCTGGTCGAAGAAACCGGTAATCCGCGCGAGGTGCTGGCCAATCCGCAATCGGAGCGTCTCAAGCAGTTTCTCTCTGGCAGTCTGAAGTAAAGGCTGCCGCTTCGCACCAAATTAGGGCATGCTGCGCATCGAGCGCGGTATGTCCCGGCGCTACTGACTCGAATCACTTCAGGTTTCGGACCGCACCTTATGACCACCCAGCGTATCGGATTTCTCATCTGGCCCGGCACCAAGCCGTTGACCCTGGCGCTGGCTGAGGACGTTTTGAGGGTGGCTCAGCAGGTGCACCCGGATGTCACCTACGAGCTGGTGTTCCTTCAGGCCGAAGCGCCGGAGGAGGGCGCTTGGCGGCTGCCGGGCGAGTCCTGGGTCGGACGCATGGACGGCTATCAGAAGCTGTTCCTGCTAGCCGATGAACCACCGCAGGCGGTAGGTGCCGCGTTGTCGACCGCGCTCAAGCAGCAGGCACGCAGTGGCTGCCTGATCGGGGCCCTGTCGGCGGGTGTGTATCCGCTGGCGCTGCTGGGGTTGTTGGACGGTTATCGGGCGGCGGTGCATTGGCGCTGGCAGGATGATTTTACCGAACGCTTCCCTAAGGTCATTGCCACCAGTCATCTGTTCGACTGGGACCGTGACCGGCTGACGGCTTGCGGCGGGATGGCGGTGGCTGACTTGCTGCTAGCGGTTCTGGCTCGTGATCATGGTGCCGAGCTTGCGGGTGCGGTGTCCGAGGAACTGGTGGTCGAGCGTATTCGCGAAGGCGGGGAGCGCCAGCGTATCCCGTTGCAGAATCGACTGGGGTCGAGTCACCCGAAACTCACCCAGGCCGTGCTGTTGATGGAAGCCAACATCGAAGAGCCGTTGACTACCGACGAGATCGCCCAGCATGTCTGCGTCTCGCGACGCCAGCTCGAGCGCATCTTCAAGCAGTATCTCAATCGTGTGCCGAGCCAGTATTACCTCGAGTTGCGCCTGAACAAGGCCCGGCAGATGTTGATGCAGACCAGCAAGTCGATCATCCAGATCGGGTTGTCGTGTGGTTTTTCGTCCGGGCCGCATTTCTCCAGTGCCTATCGCAACTTCTTCGGTGCCACGCCTCGGGAGGATCGCAACCAGCGGCGCAGCAACAGTCCGTTCGAGCTGAGCTCCGGGGGTGGCTGATCGGGGAAGCCAGGTGGCCGCATGTTGCTGGTGCATGTTCCTCAGAATCTTTGGCATTTGCAGGTTGAGCACCGTATCGCGGGTAGGCCCTATTTTATAAGTACGGAAAACATTCGATTTTCGAGTGCTCGAACCTGTCTTCCAGCTTTGAAGTTTGCTTGAAGCTGATGGCCTCGTCGCGGGACAAGCCCGCTCGCCACCGGTGCGCTGCGCAGTGAAGATACAGTCCAGGTGGCGAGCGGGCTTGTCCCGCGACGAGGCCATCAGTTTCAAAGAAGGCATTGATCCAATGCTCCATCGGGCTCTGTCGATATCTTCCTTGTTCACATTTATCCGCCCATCTCTCCCGCCACCCTCCCGCTGCGTTTAAACTGCGCGATTGCGACAATGTTTGTCGCATTGCCGAAAGCCTTGATAAAACAGGGTTGGCGCTGTAACAAGTTGTCGCTTGGCGACAAGGACAGGCGCCGATCAGTCCTTACAATCCCTCCATCGCTTGCCACTTCCTGGCGAGCGTTTCTCTTCAGGAGATTCAGATGTCCGTTGAGCAAGCCCCGGTGCAACGTACCGATTTCGACCAGGTCATGGTGCCCAACTATTCTCCGGCGGCCTTCATTCCCGTGCGCGGCGAGGGTTCTCGAGTGTGGGACCAGAGCGGTCGCGAACTGATCGACTTCACCGGCGGCATCGCGGTCAATGCACTGGGGCATGCTCATCCGGCATTGGTCAATGCGCTGACCGAACAGGCCAATCAGCTCTGGCATGTGTCCAACGTCTTCACCAACGAGCCGGCCCTGCGCCTGGCGCACAAGCTGGTCGACGCGACCTTCGCCGACCGGGCGTTCTTCTGCAACTCCGGCGCCGAGGCCAACGAGGCCGCCTTCAAGCTGGCGCGCCGCGTGGGTCACGATCGTTTCGGCCCGGAGAAGCATGAGATCATCGCCACCGTGAACAGCTTCCACGGTCGCACCCTGTTCACCGTCAGCGTCGGTGGCCAGCCCAAGTACTCCGATGGCTTCGGCCCGAAGATCACCGGCATCAGCCATGTCCCCTACAACGATCTCGAAGCGTTGCGCGCGCAGATCTCCGACAGGACTTGCGCCGTGGTCATCGAGCCGATCCAGGGTGAAAGCGGCGTGGTACCGGCCGATCTGGCTTACCTCGAAGGCGCGCGCCAGTTGTGCAACGAGCACAACGCGCTGTTGATCTTCGATGAGGTGCAGACCGGCGTCGGTCGCACCGGCGAGCTCTATGCCTACCAGCACTACGGTGTCACGCCGGACATCCTGACCAGCGCCAAGAGCCTGGGCGGCGGTTTCCCGATCGGTGCCATGCTGACCACCACCGAGCTGGCCAAGCACTTTGCCGTGGGCACTCACGGCACTACCTATGGCGGCAACGCGCTTGCCTGCGCCGTGGCCAATGCCGTGCTGGACGTCGTCAACACGCCTGAAGTGCTGGCCGGGGTCAAGGCCAAGCATGCGCGCTTCAAGACTCGCCTCGAGGCGATTGGCGAACGATACGGTGTATTCAGCCAGGTGCGCGGCGTCGGCCTGTTGATCGGCTGCGTCCTGACCGAGGCCTGGAAGGGCAAGGCCAAGGATATCCTCAACGCTGCCGAGCAGGAAAATGTCATGGTCCTGCAGGCCGGTCCCGATGTCGTGCGATTCGCCCCGAGCCTGGTGGTCGAAGACGCCGATATCGACGAAGGCCTGGATCGCTTCGAGCGTGCCGTGGCCAAGCTGACGCAGGGCTGATACGCCCGTGGCACCGTAGCCGGCCCTCGCGAGGGCCGGTGATTGTCGAGTTCCAGCGCGGGCGCCGCAGGTGCCCGCCGATTTTTCGTGCCGACGCCGTTGGCCTGCTTTTCCTGAAGGAGTGACACCATGCTGGTGATGCGCCCCGCGCAAATGGCTGATCTGAGTGAAGTGCAGCGACTGGCTGCGGACAGCCCCGTTGGTGTCACCTCATTGCCCGATGACGCCAGCCGTCTGGGTGACAAGATCGCCGCTTCGGAAACGTCCTTCGCCGCGGAGGTCAGTTTCAACGGCGAGGAGAGTTATTTCTTCGTACTCGAAGACAGCCAGACAGGCAAGCTCGTGGGCTGCTCGGCGATCGTCGCCTCGGCTGGCTACTCCGAGCCTTTCTACAGCTTTCGCAACGAGACCTTCGTGCATGCGTCGCGTGAGCTGAAGATCCACAACAAGATTCATGTGTTGTCGCAATGCCACGACCTGACCGGCAATAGCTTGCTGACCAGTTTCTACGTCGTGCCCGAACTGGTGAACAGCCACTGGGCGGAGCTCAATTCGCGTGGACGCCTGCTGTTCATGGCGGCGCATCCCGAGCGTTTCGCCGAGTCGGTGGTGACTGAAATCGTCGGCTACAGCGATGAACAGGGCGACTCACCGTTCTGGGATGCCATCGGCCGCAACTTCTTCGATCTCAACTACGCCGAGGCCGAGCGGCTGTGCGGGCTGAAGAGCCGGACGTTCCTGGCCGAGCTGATGCCTCATTACCCGATCTACGTCCCGCTGCTGCCGGACGCCGCGCAGGAAGCCATGGGTCAAGTGCATCCGCGCGCGCAGATCACCTTCGACATCCTGATGCGCGAAGGCTTCGAGACCGACCACTACATCGACATCTTCGACGGTGGCCCGACCTTGCATGCTCGTGTCTCGGGCATTCGCTCGATCGCCCAGAGCCGCGTGGTGCCGGTCAAGGTGGAAGAAGGCGTCGGCAAGGGCCTGCGGCCGTACCTGGTGTGCAACGGTCAATTGCAGGACTACCGCGCCGTATTGCTCGAACTGGACTGGGTACCCGGCAAGCCGGTCAGCCTGAGTCCGGAAGCCGCCGATGCCCTGGGTGTCGGTGAGGCCGGTAGTGTGCGCCTGGTCGCCGTCTGATGCCCGCGGGCGGATAGCCCAGGCCGAGTTTCGCGGCAGGCAATGGCCGCCGCCCAAGGAGAGAGCATGATCGTTCGTCCCGTACGCAGCAGCGACCTTCCCGCGCTGATCGATTTGGCACGCAGCACCGGCATGACCGGGCTGACCACCTTGCCCGCCAATGAAGCGCGCCTGGAGCACCGCGTCGGCTGGGCCGAGAAGACGTTCCGCGGCGAAGCCGAGCGAGGCGACACCGATTACCTGTTCGTCCTGGAGAACGATGAAGGCGAGGTGGTCGGTATCTCGGCCATCGCCGGTGCCGTGGGCTTGCGCGAACCCTGGTACAACTTTCGGGTCGGCCTGACCGTCAGCGCCTCGCAGGAGCTGAACATCTACCGCGAGATCCCGACCTTGTTCCTGGCCAACGACCTGACCGGCAACTCCGAGCTTTGCTCGCTGTTCCTGCGCAGCGACTGTCGCAACGGTTTCAACGGGCGGCTGCTGTCCAAGGCGCGCCTGTTGTTCATCGCCGAGTTTGCCGAGCTGTTCGGCAACAAGGTCATTGCCGAGATGCGTGGCATATCCGATGCCGATGGCCGCTCGCCTTTCTGGGAAAGCCTCGGACGGCATTTCTTCAAGATGGAATTCAGCCAGGCCGACTACCTGACCGGCGTGGGCAACAAGTCGTTCATCGCCGAGCTGATGCCCAAGTTTCCGCTTTACACCTGTTTCCTTTCCGAAGCCGCGCGCGGCGTGATCGGCCGGGTCCACGGCGACACCGAGCCAGCCCTGGCCATGCTCAAGGGCGAGGGTTTCAGCTACCAAGGCTATGTCGACATCTTCGACGCGGGCCCTTCGATCGAGTGTGAGACCGCGCGCATCCGCGCGGTGAACGAGAGCCAGACCCTGGTGCTGGCCATCGGTACGCCAGGTGACGACGCGACCCCGTATATCATTCACAACCGCAAGCGCGAGGACTGCCGCATCGCCGCAGCACCCGCACGCCTGGCGGCCGGTACACTGGTGGTCGATCCTGCGACCGCCAGGCGCCTGCGCCTGAGTGCCGGTGACAATGTGCGCGCCGTGCCGCTGTCCCCTAGCAGGGAGACCAGGCAATGACGACGCATTTCATCGATGGAACGTGGCATACGGGGCAGGGCGAGGCCTTCTCATCGCTCGATCCGGTGACCCAGGCCGTGCTCTGGGAAGGGCAGGGCGCCACCGCGGAGCAGGTCGACAGCGCCGTGCAGGCCGCGCGCCAAGCTTTCCCGGCCTGGGCGCAGATCGGCTTGGAAGGACGTATCAGCGTGCTCGAGGCCTTCGCAGAGAAGCTCAAGGCGAACGCCGATGCGTTGGCCCACTGCATTGGCCAGGAAACGGGTAAGCCGCTGTGGGAGTCGGCCACGGAGGTGACCAGCATGGTCAACAAGGTGGCGATCTCGGTACAAGGCTATCGTGAACGCACCGGGGAAAAGAGCGGCCCGCTGGCTGACGCCACGGCAGTCCTGCGACACAAGCCTCACGGCGTGGTGGCGGTGTTCGGTCCCTACAACTTTCCCGGCCACCTGCCCAATGGGCATATCGTCCCGGCCTTGCTGGCGGGCAATTGCGTGATCTTCAAGCCCAGTGAGCTGACGCCCAGGGTGGCCGAACTCACGGTCAAGTGCTGGATCGAGGCGGGGCTCCCCGCCGGAGTGTTGAACCTGGTGCAGGGCGCGCGGGACACTGGGGTCGCACTGGCGGCCAATCCTGGGATCGATGGGCTGTTCTTCACCGGCTCCAGCCATACCGGCAATCTCCTGCACCAGCAGTTCGCAGGTCGCCCGGACAAGATCCTGGCCCTCGAGATGGGCGGCAACAACCCCTTGGTGGTGGATGAGGTGCAGGACCTGGATGCGGCGGTCTATACCATCGTCCAGTCGGCCTTCATTTCCGCCGGTCAACGTTGCACCTGTGCCCGGCGCCTGCTGGTCCCGCAAGGCAGCTGGGGCGATACGCTGCTGGCGCGTCTGGTCGAGGTGTGCAGAGGCATCAGTGTAGGGGCGTTCGACCAGCAGCCCGCGCCCTTCATGGGCTCGGTGATTTCCCTGGCGGCCGCCGAGGCGCTGCTTCAGGCTCAGAGCGACTTGCTGGCCAAAGGCGCCACGGCGCTGCTGTCCATGACTCAGCCGCGTCCCGGCACCGCCTTGCTGACACCCGGCATCATTGATGTCAGTGACGTGGCCGCGCGCGTGGATGAGGAATTCTTCGGGCCCCTGCTGCAAGTGGTGCGCTATGGCGATTTCGATGCCGCGATCAGGGAGGCCAACGACACTCGCTACGGCCTGGCGGCCGGTCTGCTCTCGGACTCCGCCGAGCGCTATCAGGACTTCTGGCTGCGCAGTCGCGCCGGCATCGTCAACTGGAACAAGCAATTGACCGGTGCCGCCAGCAGCGCGCCGTTCGGTGGTGTCGGCGCCAGTGGCAACCATCGCGCCAGCGCCTACTACGCGGCGGATTATTGCGCCTATCCCGTGGCTTCGCTGGAAACCGCCCACCTGGCCCTGCCGGCAACCCTGACGCCGGGCGTCACTCTATAACAACCGGTCTGGGAGCTAGCCGATGAAATCCTATGAAGTGAATTTTGATGGTCTGGTCGGGCCGACCCACAACTACGGCGGCCTGTCCTACGGCAACGTGGCTTCGCAAAGTAACAGCCAGCAGGCGTCCAATCCGCGTGAGGCTGCTCGCCAAGGGCTGGCGAAGATGAAGGCGCTGATGGACATGGGCTTCAAGCAGGGCGTGCTGGCCCCGCAGGAGCGCCCGGACGTGGCGGCCCTCCGTCGCCTGGGGTTCGGCGGCAGCGACCAAGAGGTGATCGAGCGCGCGGCGAAAGAGTCGATGCCGTTGTTGGTCGCCAGCTGTTCGGCGTCGAGCATGTGGGTAGCCAACGCAGCGACCGTCAGCCCCGGCGCCGACACCGCTGACGGCCGCGTGCACTTCACCGCGGCCAACCTCAATTGCAAATACCACCGCAGTATCGAGCACCCGACCACCAGCCGTGTACTGGGCGCAATGTTCGCCGACGACAGGCATTTCGCCCATCATGCGGCCCTGCCAGCGGTGGCGCAGTTCGGCGACGAGGGTGCGGCGAATCACACCCGTTTCTGCCGCGAGTACGGGGCGCCGGGTGTGGAGTTCTTCGTCTACGGACGCAGCGCGTTCGACAGCCGCTTTCCTGCACCGCAAAAGTATCCTGCGCGCCAGACCCTCGAAGCGTCCCAGGCCGTGGCGCGCCTGCATGGGCTGAGCGAGGAGGGCGTGGTCTACGCTCAACAGAACCCGGCGGTGATCGACCAGGGCGTGTTCCACAACGATGTGATTTCGGTGGGCAATGGCGAAGTCCTGTTCTATCACGAGGATGCCTTCCTCGACACCGACAGGGTGCTTGCCGAGTTGCAGGCCAAGCTGGCCGGCAAGGGCGGTCGCCTGCAGGCGATTCAGGTACCGCGTGCGGCGGTCACGGTGGAGGATGCGGTGCGCTCCTACCTGTTCAACAGTCAGTTGCTCAGCCGCGATGACGGTTCCATGCTGCTGGTGGTACCGGAAGAGTGCCGCAATAACGAGCGAGTCTGGGCCTATCTGGGACAACTGACCGGCCAGGGTGGCCCGGTGCGAGAGGTGAAAGTGTTCGACCTCAAGCAGAGCATGCAGAACGGCGGTGGCCCGGCGTGCCTGCGGTTGCGCGTGGCCCTGAACGAATCCGAACTAGCGGCGGTCAACCCAGGGGTTATCATGACGCCGCCGCTCTACGACAGCCTCGTGCAGTGGGTCGACCGGCATTATCGCGACCGCATGAGCGATGCCGATCTGGTCGACCCGCAATTGCTGAACGAATGTCGTGCGGCACTGGATGAATTGACCCGGATCCTCCATCTGGGCTCGGTCTATCCGTTCCAACGCCAACCTTGAAGAGAGAATGTGAAATGTCCGATGCCCTGCAGCTGATCCTTGAAGACGACGACGGTACTCAACTGGAAACCTCCTGCACGCGTTTTGCCGTGGTCTGGCAAGGCAAGGAAGTCTGGATCCAGCAGGATGGCCGAGGCCAGTTGCTGATCGGCGTCGACGTCGACGAAGGCGACAGCGAATACGCCAACCTGCTGCTGCGCCCGATGGCCACCAACCTGGTCAGCCTGCAGCTGGAAATGGAGCCCGCCGACGTGGAGGATGACGACCACGTGCACGGCCCTGATTGCGGTCACCAACACTAAGGAATCGCCCATGCTCGCCCTCGGCAAACTGCTTGACCTGACCCTGGCTGATCACGAACCGGCCGAGAAGACGCAAGTGACGACCGGGGGTGTACGATTGCGTTGGCTGGGGGCGGGAGCGTTGGAAGTGCGCCCTTCCGAAAGCTGCGACAACGGCCTGGACCTGCTGCTGTCGGCGGGCATCCACGGCAACGAGACCGCGCCCATCGAGTTGCTGGACGAGTTGCTGCATGGTGTGGCGCGCGGCGACATCAAGCCGCGTGCCAGGGTGCTGTTCCTGTTCGGCAATCCTATGGCGATCCGCAAGGGCGAGCGCTACGTCGAGCAGGACATCAACCGTCTGTTCAATGGCCGTCACGATCTTTCCAGCGGAGCGGAAGCCTTGCGCGCGGGCGAGCTCGAGCAGTTTGCCCGCGTCTTCTTCAGCGTGCCGGGTCGGACCCGCCTGCATTACGACCTGCATACCGCCATCCGCGGCTCGAAAATCGAGCAGTTCGCGCTGTACCCGTACAAGGAAGGCCGCCAGCACTCGCGTCGTGAACTGGCCCGCCTGCGCGCGGCTGGCATGGAGGCCGTGCTGCTGCAGAGCAAGTCATCCATCACCTTCAGTGCCTTCACCTACGAACAGCTCGAGGCTGAAGCCTTCACCCTGGAGCTGGGCAAGGCCCGGCCTTTTGGGCAGAACGAACAGGTCAGCCTCGATCGCTTGCAGACGCGACTGCGGCAGATCATCGAAGGCAACGAGCCCGATACGGATGATTCGCTCGACGGCCTGCAGTTGTTCAGCGTGGCGCGCGAAATCATCAAGCACAGCGACAATTTCCACCTGCATCTCCCGGCGGATATCGAGAACTTCTCCGAGTTGAGCAAGGGTTACCTGCTGGCCGAAGACCTGGCCGAGATGCGCTGGGTCGTCGAGGAGGAGGGCACGCGGATCATTTTCCCCAATCCCCGAGTGAAGAATGGGTTGCGGGCGGGGATCCTGGTCGTTCCGGATGCGGGTCAGGGGTTGGGGTGATCGACCGATCAAGCCGGGCATCCGGTCGAAGGTTTACCCTGATGCCTGGCAACGCGGGCCTCTCGATCAGGCCTTGATGGTTACGAACTCATATCGTTTCAGTGCCCGCCGAGCTTGCCGATTGCAACGCTATCTCCCACGCTGAGTAACGGTTCATCCGTCTTCCCCTCTCTTTCCTCTCTTATTGACGGTAATTGGCTTGCCAGTGCGCAAAGCCGGGCTTTAGCATCGCCAATAACGCTGTTTTCGCATTCATTCGCCTGGCAAGCCGTCGATTGAATGGCTTTGCGACGTATAAACACACTGCACCGAGATTGCAGGACCGATATAATGCGGCCCTTTGCCGTCCTTACGTCAGTTCGACGTACATGCTCAAGGGCCGCCGTTTCCGTGGAAGAACCTATGAAAAGCGCAGAAATCCGTGAAGCCTTCCTTCGCTTCTTCGAAGAGCAGGGCCATACCCGAGTTGCCTCCAGCTCCCTGATCCCGGGCAATGACCCGACGCTGCTGTTTACCAACGCAGGCATGAACCAGTTCAAGGACTGCTTCCTGGGTCAGGAAAAGCGCGCTTATACCCGTGCCGTCAGCAGCCAGAAATGCGTACGCGCTGGCGGCAAGCACAACGACCTGGAAAACGTCGGCTATACCGCGCGTCACCATACCTTCTTCGAAATGCTGGGCAACTTCAGCTTCGGCGACTATTTCAAGCGCGACGCGATCACCTTCGCCTGGACGTTCCTGACCTCCGAACACTGGCTGAACCTGCCCAAGGAAAAGCTCTGGGTCACCGTCTACGAAAGTGATGACGAAGCCTACGAGATCTGGACCCGGGAAATCGGCGTTCCCGCCGAGCGCATGGTGCGCATCGGCGACAACAAGGGCGCGCCCTACGCTTCCGACAACTTCTGGACCATGGGCGATACCGGCCCGTGTGGCCCTTGCACCGAGATCTTCTTCGACCACGGCGCCGATATCTGGGGTGGCCCGCCCGGCTCGCCGGAAGAAGACGGCGATCGTTACATCGAGATCTGGAACAACGTCTTCATGCAGTTCAACCGCACCGCCGACGGCGTCCTGCACCCGCTGCCCGCCCCGTCGGTGGACACCGGCATGGGCCTGGAGCGCATCAGTGCCGTGATGCAGCACGTGAAGTCGAACTACGACATCGACCTGTTCCAGAGCCTGCTTGCCGCGGCCGCGCAGGCCATCGGTTGCAGCAATGATGGCCAGCCCTCGCTGAAAGTGGTGGCCGACCATATCCGCTCTTGCGGCTTCCTGATCGCCGACGGCGTACTGCCTTCCAACGAAGGCCGCGGCTACGTGCTGCGTCGCATCATTCGTCGCGCCTGCCGCCACGGTAACAAGCTGGGCGCCAGGGGCAGCTTCTTCCATCGGATCGTCGCGGCGCTGGTGAGCGAGATGGGTGTGGCGTTCCCCGAGCTGACCCAGCAGCAGGCGCACATCGAGCGTGTCCTCAAGACCGAGGAGGAGCAGTTCGCCAAGACCCTGGAGCAGGGTCTGCGTATCCTCGAACAGGACCTGGCCCAGCTGCAGGGCGAGGTCGTTCCGGGCGATGTGGTGTTCAAGCTCTACGATACCTACGGTTTCCCGATGGACCTGACCGCCGATATCGCCCGTGAGCGCAGCCTGACCATCGACGAGGCAGGCTTCGAGCGCGAGATGGATGCCCAGCGCGAGCGCGCCCGCTCCGCCAGTGCCTTCGGCATGGACTACAACAGCCTGGTCAAGGTCGACGTCGCCACCGAGTTCCTGGGCTATGCCGCGAACGACGGCGACGCGACCGTGGTCGCCCTGTACAAGGATGGCCAGTCGGTGCGGCAATTGGCCGAAGGCGAGGAGGGCGTGGTCATCCTGGACCGCACGCCGTTCTATGCCGAGTCCGGTGGCCAGATCGGCGATTGCGGCTACCTCCAGGCGTCCGTCGCGCGCTTTGACGTACGTGATACCACCAAGACCGGCGGCGCTTTCCTGCATCACGGCGTAGTCACCGGTGGCAGCCTCGAAGTCGGTGCCTCGGTGCAAACCCGCGTCGATGCCGACGTCCAGCAGGCCACCGCGTTGAACCATTCGGCGACCCACCTGTTGCACGCTGCGCTGCGCCAGGTATTGGGCGATCACGTCCAGCAGAAGGGTTCGTTGGTCGACAGCCAGCGTCTGCGCTTCGACTTCAGCCATTTCGAGGCGATCAAGCCAGAGCAGATCAAGGCCCTCGAAGAGATCGTCAACCGCGAAGTGCGCAAGAACACCCCGGTCGAGATCGAGGAGACCGATGTCGAGACGGCCAAGCGCAAGGGCGCCATGGCGCTGTTCGGCGAGAAGTACGGTGATACCGTTCGCGTACTGACCATGGGCGGCGATTTCTCGGTCGAGCTGTGCGGTGGTATCCATGCCAAGCGCACCGGCGACATCAGCGTCTTCAAGATCATCAGCGAGAGCGGCGTGGCCTCCGGCGTGCGCCGCATCGAAGCGGTCACTGGTGCCGCCGCGCTGGCTTACCTGAACGCTGCCGAGGAGCAGGTCAAGGAAGCCGCGCAACTGGTCAAGGGCAACCGTGACAACCTCATCGACAAGCTGTCGGCGGTGCTCGAGCGCAACCGTCAGTTGGAGAAGCAGCTCGAGCAGCTGCAAGCCAAGGCCGCCAGCGCCGCAGGGGACGATCTCTCCAGTGCCGCCGTGGAGGTCAAGGGTGCCAAGGTCCTGGCGGCTCGTCTGGACGGGCAGGACGGCAAGGCCCTGTTGGCTCTGGTCGATCAGTTGAAGAACAAGCTCGGCCAAGCAGTGATCCTGCTCGGCAGCGAGCATGAGGGCAAGGTCGTGCTGGTTGCCGGCGTGACCAAGGACCTCTCCGGCCAACTCAAGGCTGGCGATCTGATGAAGCAAGCCGCCGCGGCGGTGGGCGGCAAGGGCGGTGGTCGTCCGGACATGGCTCAGGGCGGAGGCGTCGACGTCGCCGCGCTGGACAGTGCCCTGGCCCTCGCAGTGCCGTTCGCCGAGCAAGGCCTTTGAAGTGAGCGCGGCCCGCCGTTCCTGGCGGGCCGCGGCATGATGGATTGTTTATTGGGTGCCCTTCGTGGGCTGAGGCAGCTTTGAAATGGCGTTGATCGTACAGAAATTTGGCGGTACCTCTGTCGGTTCCATCGAGCGGATCGAGCAGGTTGCCGACAAGGTCAAGAAATTCCGCGACGCAGGCGATGACCTGGTGGTCGTGCTGTCGGCCATGAGCGGAGAAACCAATCGCCTGATCGACTTGGCCAGGCAGGTGAGCGATCAACCGGCTCCACGCGAGCTGGACGTGATCGTCTCGACCGGCGAGCAGGTGACCATCGCCCTGCTGGCCATGGCATTGATCAAGCGGGGCGTGCCGGCGGTGTCCTATACCGGCAACCAGGTGCGCATCCTTACCGACAGCTCGCACAACAAGGCGCGCATCCTGCAGATCGACGACCAGAAGATCCGCGCCGATCTGAAGGCCGGGCGCGTCGTGGTCGTGGCGGGTTTCCAGGGCGTCGACGAGCACGGCAGCATCACCACGCTCGGTCGTGGCGGCTCCGACACCACCGGCGTCGCGCTGGCCGCGGCCCTGAAGGCCGACGAATGCCAGATCTACACCGATGTGGACGGCGTCTACACCACCGACCCGCGGGTAGTGGCGCAAGCGCGTCGTCTGGAAAAGATCACCTTCGAGGAAATGCTGGAAATGGCCAGCCTCGGCTCCAAGGTGTTGCAGATCCGCTCGGTCGAATTCGCCGGCAAGTACAACGTCCCGCTGCGCGTGCTGCACAGCTTCAAGGAGGGTCCAGGTACCCTCATTACCATCGATGAAGAGGAATCCATGGAACAGCCGATCATTTCCGGTATCGCCTTCAACCGTGATGAGGCCAAGCTGACCATTCGCGGCGTACCGGACAATCCGGGTGTCGCCTTCAAGATCCTCGGCCCGATCAGTGCCTCGAACATCGAAGTCGACATGATCGTGCAGAATGTCGCGCACGATAACACCACGGACTTCACCTTCACCGTTCACCGCAACGAGTACGAGAAGGCACAGAGCGTCCTGGAAAACACGGCTCGCGAGATCGGTGCGCGTGAAGTCATTGGCGATACCAAGATCGCCAAGGTCTCCATCGTCGGTGTCGGCATGCGCTCGCACGCCGGCGTTGCCAGCCAGATGTTCGAAGCCTTGGCCAAGGAAAGCATCAATATCCAGATGATCTCCACCTCGGAGATCAAGGTGTCGGTGGTCATCGAAGAGAAGTACCTCGAACTGGCGGTACGTGCGCTGCACACGGCTTTCGAGCTGGATGCCCCCGTACGACAGAGTGAGTGAAACACTGCCTTGAGGGGCGCGGCTTGCCGCGCCCTTCGCGTTTCTGGCTTTCACGCGCGATCCTGTCCTTTCGTGCGCGAGAGCCGATACGGGGCTGCTTCGGATCTTCCTGATGGAAAATAGGCGTGGCCCCTGCCGTAAAGACTGTTATCCCTGAATGATTGTGTAAGGAGAAAGCTATGTTGATTCTGACTCGTCGGTGCGCCGAGAGCCTGATCATTGGCGACGGTGAGATCACCGTGACTGTGCTGGGCGTCAAAGGAAACCAGGTGCGTATCGGTGTCAGCGCCCCTAAGGAAGTGGCGGTTCACCGCGAGGAAATCTACCTGCGGATCAAGAAAGAGAAAGACGAAGAACCAAGCCTTTAATTTTTATCGATTTTTTTTCACAAAAGGGTTTGCAAACGGGGAGAGGTCTGGTTATTATACGCCCCGTGTTGCGGTGAGGTGGCCGAGTGGCCGAAGGCGCTCCCCTGCTAAGGGAGTATACCTCATAAGGGTATCGGGGGTTCGAATCCCCCCTTCACCGCCATTATTCGTGTAGGGCGCTTCTAACTGGCTGGGTTGCTTAAGTCGTTGAAATTAAACGAAAAAGTACTTGGCAAATCGGTAAAGCGAACTATAATGCGCGGCAAGACATGGACTCATAGCTCAGCTGGATAGAGTACTCGGCTACGAACCGAGCGGTCGCAGGTTCGAATCCTGCTGAGTCCACCATATAATAAGCCTGGTTCTTCATCGAGGCAGGCTTGTTTAAACCAGTGGTAACCTGGTCTAAAATTACCAAACTGGACTCATAGCTCAGCTGGATAGAGTACTCGGCTACGAACCGAGCGGTCGCAGGTTCGAATCCTGCTGAGTCCACCATACAATAAGCCTGGTTCGTTTATCGAAGCAGGTTTGTTTCAACCAGTGGTAGCCTGGTCTAAAAATACCAAACTGGACTCATAGCTCAGCTGGATAGAGTACTCGGCTACGAACCGAGCGGTCGCAGGTTCGAATCCTGCTGAGTCCACCATATACCAAGAAGCCCGCTTTCATAGCGGGCTTTTTGCTGTCTGGAGCATTACCTTTTCTTTAGCGTTCGCCGTCGCACGCACGGCTTCGAGCGTTGTCATAGCTTTCTCTCGCAAGCGATTGTTCTGGCCAAAAATTTAAGCGATCACGCCGCCAAGGCAGTGTATGATTGCGCCCGTCAGCCCCGCCGGGGCTTGTGGAATGCCACCATGGACTTACCCAGTAGTTACTCAATAGCCCGATTTGTTCAGCAGAATCTGACCGATTGATTCTCCCGGCGTGCTCCGCTGCTGGGAGTGGAGTTCGCCTATGACCGAAGTCGAAGTAAAGAAAGCGCCTGAAAGCCTGCAGGATCGCCTGGCCCAGGTGATCGACCTGCTGCAACGCCAGCGGGTGGTCGAGGACCTGACGCACCGTCAGGAAGGCCACCACCATGACTTGGTGGAGAACCTGGTCCATCGGCAGAACCTGGTCGAGCTGCAACGCAAGCTCGATGACCTGCACCCCGCCGACATCGCCTACATCCTCGAAGCACTGCCGCTGGACGACCGCCTGACGGTCTGGCAGTTGGTGCGCTCCGAGCGTGACGGCGACATCCTCCTCGAAGTATCCGACTCGGTTCGGGAAAACCTGATCGCCGACATGGACGATCACGAGCTGCTCGCCGCCGCCAAGGAGATGGACGCCGACGAGCTGGCCGACCTGGCGCCCGAGCTGCCGCGTGATGTCGTCCACGAGCTGATGGAAAGCCTCGACGCGCAACAGCGTGAGCGTGTGCGATCGGCCTTGAGCTACGACGAGGATCAGGTCGGCGCGCTGATGGACTTCGAGATGGTCACCATCCGCGAAGATGTCAGCCTGGAAGTGGTATTGCGCTACCTGCGTCGGCTGAAGGAGCTGCCTGGCCATACCGACAAGCTGTTCGTGGTCGATTCCGACGGTGTCCTCAAGGGCGTGCTACCGATCAAGCGTTTGCTGGTCAACGATCCGGAGAAGCAGGTTTCCGAAGTCATGGCCAGCGATCCGGTGAGCTTCCATCCCGATGAAGATGCCTATGATGCGGCTCAGGCGTTCGAGCGTTATGACCTGGTATCGGCGCCGGTGGTCGACAAGAAAGATCGCCTCATCGGCCGTCTGACCATCGATGAAATGGTCGACTTGATTCGTGAGGAAAGCGAGAGCGAAGTGCTTAACATGGCCGGCCTGCGCGAAGAGGAAGACATCTTCGCCTCGGTCTGGCGCTCGCTGCGCAACCGCTGGGCCTGGCTGGCCATCAACCTCATCACCGCATTCCTGGCTTCCCGTGTCATTGGCCTGTTCGAGGGCTCGATCGAAAAACTGGTCGCACTGGCCGCCTTGATGCCTATCGTGGCGGGTATCGGCGGCAACTCGGGCAATCAGACCATCACCATGATCGTCCGAGCCATGGCTCTGGACCAGGTAAGCCCTGGCAATACCTCGCGTCTGATGCGCAAGGAGCTGGCGGTTTCCCTGCTCAACGGCTTGATCTGGGGCGGCGTGATAGGAGTGGTGGCGTTCTTGCTGTATGACAGCTGGTCATTGGGAGTGGTCATGACGGCCGCCATGACCCTGAACCTGCTGCTGGCTGCCTTGATGGGGGTGTTGATCCCCATGACGCTGATGCGCCTGGGGCGCGACCCGGCAATGGGCGCAAGCGTAATGATCACTGCAGTGACCGACAGTGGTGGGTTCTTCATCTTCCTGGGGCTGGCCACCATCTTCCTGCTCTGACCGAGCCTAGCGATCGAACATGAAAAAGCCAGCTTTCGCTGGCTTTTTCAATACAGGCAAGCAGTCAGCAATCAGGAGGCGTCAGCCGCCATTTCCGCGTCATGAGCGATCAGTGCCACCAAGGCATTCTGCTGACGGTGGGAAAGCTGACGGAAGCGTTGCAACAGTTCGCGTTCATGCAGTGACAGCTCCGGGCTGTCGAGGCGCATGCTCAGTTCATCGCCAAGAGCTCCTTCCTGGATAAGGCTCTGCTCCAGACGGGCGATGATTTCGGAGTTCATGCTGCGGTGATGGTTGCGCGCAACCTCGGCAATGCGCTCACGCATTCCGTCTGGCAGGCGGACGACGAATTTGTCAGCAGTGCGGCTCGAATAGATAGCCTGTTTCATTGGGCGCATATAATTGACCGGTTTTTCTGGTTCAGGGGAAGCGGTTCGCAAAATTGGCCGCACGGTGCGAATACGACCGTAACGACGACAAAATGTTCAACCGTGACTGGAATTAAGGTGTTCATCTTGCCTCAGGATCGTCGATTCCTTGGCGTCAAATCTGTGACAAATAGTGATCCCGCTGCAGGCTTATTGCCAGTACCAATCATCAGAAATGAGTACTGGTTTGAAAAGTTTATCGCTCGTACGGCTCTACGGATCATCAGCCCTTTGCCGTCAAAAACCGGTAACGGTCAACAAAGCTCAGGAAAAACGCCTAGAATGCGCAGGTTTCCTTGATACAGAGCATAGTGGCTATGCAGCATGACGCAAGTGAGAATCGTAACGGCCTTCATGCAGGCAGGCTGATTTATCTTGTCGGGCCTTCCGGCTCGGGTAAGGATTCCCTGATCGAGGCCGCGCGCACCCAGTTGGCTGCCCATGACATTCGTATTGCCCGGCGTGTGATTACACGGTCGGCGGAGGCTTTGGGTGAGCACGCGCATGGCGTCAGCATTGGGCGTTTCGAGCATCTTCTAAGAGAGGGTGCCTTCTCCATGCACTGGCGAGCCAATGGTCTGGCTTACGGCATTCCAGTCGGGATCGATGGATGGTTGAACGCCGGGCATCATGTTCTGGTCAATGGTTCGCGGGGTTATCTGCCTGAAGCCTGTCTACGTTATCCACGGCTTTTGGCGATATGCCTCGAAGTGGCACCCGAGGTTCTACGAAGGCGTCTGGAGGAAAGAGGCCGGGAAAGCCCGGAGGAGATCGAAGGACGCATGAGCCGAAACGCGCGATTGCAAGGCGAGAACGGCTTAGGCGTACGTACACTCGATAATTCTGGAGCGCTTCAGGAAACGGTCAGGGCATTGCTTGGTCTGTTACGTGAAGAGGCGGTAATTGCCTAGACGGCGTCTAGAAGGCAATTCGCTGTGATGTTTCGGAGTGCATCCGCGCCTGATCGGATCCCATGACGGCTTGCTGCGCTTGCAGGTTAGGCGCGTATTTGGCGAGATGGCCTGCCGAGGTAGAAAAATCACTTACACCGAGGGTCACGACGGCACCCAGGACCAGGGCGTTCAACAGGAGCAGAAAGCTGTTCATGATGTGTTCCTCGATCAAGGAAGGGATATCGATACTCAAGCAGGTGTCGTGCCAGACATGCAAAGGAAATATTACCACTTAAATCAATGAGTTAGGCTTTATTTTCAGGGTAGGGCCATGCACTTTGCATTTTGCACGGTCTATTTTCATGCATTTTGCCCGCTAGCCCGCGCGATGGAATTCATCCTACGGGCAAAAAGCCCGATTCAAACATGACAAAAGGCAGCTCGGTGGGTAACATGCTCGCCGTCCTCACCGCGCAGCGCTCGCTGTCGGTTCAAAGGTCTCAGTAGCTCAATTGGATAGAGCATCCCCCCTAAGGGGAAGGTTGCAGGTTCTTATCTGGGGTGGGGCACAGTCTCCGAATGAGGCTGGCAGTCCTGCCTGACTGGCCTAGAGATCTGCAAGGGTGGAATGCCCAAGGGGAGTGGAATGAGGGTAACCCTTTTCTAAATCCCTGGTTTTGCGTAAGATATGCCGCTTGATGTCTCCTTAGTTTAACGGATAGAACAAGCCCCTCCTAAGGGCTAGATGCTGGTTCGATTCCAGCAGGGGACGCATTCTTCATCAGCCCACCTCCCTCCTTTTCCAGTGCCTGGCTCGCGGATTTTCTGTGCCTTCCGCATCCGATTTCTCTTAGTTTGAATGTGGTAGACCCAGCTACAATCCTTCCAAAGCACAGCCCCTCTGCCTCTCGAAAAACAGATCATCTGATTAGCCGGACGCGACTCCCAGCAGTCCATTCTTTAGCTGGCAATTTCCTCAAATCATCCTAGGTACCGCAGGAAGTAGGGCGGTTCGCTTGATGAATAGGCTGACGCTAAAGCAAGCACTCTACGGCCTCGCTGGCTGATAAACCTCCGCGCTTACATGCAAGAAGAAAATCCTGGTCAAGCATCGCCTGGTCGTCAGCGAACAACCCGTGAAATTGAGCGACTATGTCCGGACGCGGACGCCCATCGGTTGGATAGGCGCTCGTAGAATCACCTAGAGAGATATCTTCCTTGGCCCGTTTTAGAAGAGACAACCAAAGCCCATAGGGGACGGTCGTACGGTTCTCGTGTCGGCAACGGTATGAGAGTATCCGAAGCAGCTCAGGAGCTCGACTAATACAGACCTCACACACGACGCGTAGCGCCCCAAACGGAGCGTCACTCATTCCGATGACGGAGCTGTGACGCAGTCTAGGTATGGATTGATAGGATTCGTCGATGTTGACCGGATGCTCGTAAGCGTACTGCAAGGCCAGAGCACCGAAGCGTTCGGTACCAAGAGACCTAGCGAGGCGCTCGATAGCTTCGAGCTCGTGAAGGTTGTCCTGTGTTAAAGCTATCAATTCCTCACACCCCTCCTGTAGCTAACGACGCCATCTGTTGGTCAGATACGTCAGCAAACATTAATCTTATCCTCATGCAGCCAACGTAGTTAATGCATTCGAACTGAAAGGCGAGCGGAACGCGCAAGCCGCATGGCTGCAGGCGTGAGGATGGAAGCCCGTAGGGCCGAGCCACGTAGTGGCTTGGTATACGACAGCCGGCCCCAGCGGGGTATGCCACGAAGTCCTCTACAGAGCCTTCAACATCTTTTCCAAGGTCTGATGTTCCCACGTCGATAACAGAGCAATCGGATCAGTCCGATCACCTGAATCGAAATCCCAACATTGCCCATCCGGGCTCACAGCCTGCTCGCAGTAGTTCAGCTCATCGCAATCGTTGTAAATCGTGATGCGCCAACCCTCCACGTTGACGACAAAGTGACAGGCGTAGACCTCATCCCAAGTCTGGTCGCCGATCTTGGTCATAGCCCGACGCCCAAGCACCACCTCTCGCAGCACCTGGCAAACCTCACGTGCCGTGAGCCCGTCTCGAGATCCATCGCCGCAATCGTCTAGTGTCATAGGGCAGTCTATTTTCTCAGTCATCTACTTGAGGATTCTACTCTCCACGCACAGGGATGGATGTCATGGCTTCAGTTGACGGCCATTTGGACAAGGCACGGGTGATCGTCCTTAGGGCTGAGGGACGGGTATTTTCAGCTGGGGCCGATTTGAGTTCGGCAGCCTTCGTTCCGCCCGGTCCCGGGCGTGCCCAGCGTCAGCATGAGATGCAACGGTTGTATTCCGGTGTTGTGCGGCTAATGCGCAGTTGCCCGCAACCCATTATTGCCTTGGCCCAAGGGGCTGCTTGCGGGGCAGGCTTTTCGTTGCTGCTGGCGTCTGATGTAAGGCTGCCGACTGAGCACGCAAAAATGAATGCCGCGTATCTGCGCATCGGTCTGGGTGGCTGTGATATGGGCTCCGGTTACCTGATGCCACGCCTGGCAGGACTATCAGCGGCAAGCGAATTCCTTCTCAGCGGCCGCTTCATCAGCGCACAACGTGCGCTGGCGATGGGGTTGATCAGCGAAATTGTCGCACCTGAACAGTTACTCGAGAGCGGCCTTTCGCTGGCCCGCGACATGCTCAAGGCATCGCCCATGGGATTGCGCCTGACCTAAGAAACCTTGAATGCCAGCGTGGATGCCGGCAGTCTCGACGCTGCTCTGGTACTTGAGGACCGCCAGCAGGTAATCCTGCTCGATACCGAAGATCACCGTGAGGCGGTGGCGGCGTTTCTGGAGCGAAAAGCACCGAGTTACGAGGATTTTTGAGGCGATATCGTGATGGGCGGAGATGAGATGGGCGCGATCATGAATATCGGTAACTACAGATCCGCATCGAGCAGGGCAAAGTCTTTCCCATAACATGTGCATGGCTATCACCCCCTGTGAGCGGGCAGCGCTGCTCTGGCCGTAGACACTACGCCACCCTCGCCGAGTAGCGATCCACGGGAGGGTGCACTATAAACACTCCGCGACTGATATTCGAAGTGGCCGTGGTGGCCCGCACCGATGCGCCGAGATCAACGCCTTTTGCCGTACCCACCTGGACGCGTTCAAGGTGCCGCGCATGATAGTCTTTGGTGAGCTGCCAAAAATATCCACCGGTAAGATTCAGAAATTCCCCTGCGTGACGGACCCGCCAGCGCTGATCTATGCGCGCCTCTGGCCGGCATCTTGCTTTATCTTTGCCACTGATAAAAACGAGCCGGACACCGTGAAATTTCATCAAATCAAAGCCTTGGTCGCAATCAACCAATGCGGCAGCATCAACGAGGCTTCGCAAATACTGCATGTCACCCAGCCGGCGCTGAGCCGCTCGATCAAGGATCTGGAACGAGAGCTTGGGCTGGCCTTGCTGCAGCGATCGTACAAGGGCATGTCGCTGACCGATGAGGGGCGGCGCATCATCCGCCACGCCCACATGGCCGTTGAAAGCATGCGGCGTCTGCAGATCGAGGCCGATAACATTCATGATACTGCGGTGGGGGAGGTGGCCATCGGGGTGACTTCGTTGACCGCCATGCTGCCGGGTTTCGAGCAGTGCATCAGTGATTTTCAAGCGAAGAACCAACGGGTGCGAATCAAGCTGGTCGAGCAGCGCCCTAGCCATATTGTCCAACGTTTGCGTGACGGGACGCTGGATTTTGCACTGACTTCGCAGCAGAACACTCAGCGCCTGAATCTCGACTGGGAAGCCTTGCATCGTATTCAGGGTGCGGTGCTTTGCAGCCCCGGCAATCCCTTGCGCCACTCGCGTTCACTGCGCCAGTTGCAATACGCCAACTGGATCAGCCTGGATGAGATCGACGATCGCTCGTCGCAGTTCTACCAAATGTTCGAGGTCAACGATATTCATCCGCCGCAGAAGGTCATCGAGTGCGCCTCTCTGCTGTTGGCCTTGCGTCTGGTGGAGAATGCCGATGCTTTCATGACCCTGAGTAACCTGGCGGTGGGCAATACGCTGCCGCCGGGACGCTCGCCAGAGTTGGTCTGGGTCGAGGTCGAGGAGATCATTCCCGACTATCCGATTTATCTGGTGTGCGTCGACCGCCACTCGCTGACGTCGCCGGCCAGGGACCTGTTCTATGGCCTCAGGTCCAAGTTGACCGCAGAGTCGATATCCGAAAGCGCTGGTTAGAAGTGGTAGTACATGCCTATTGCCAAGTTCTGCGGGTCGTCACCGGCCTGCTCAAGCGGGATGCCAGCATAGGTCACGGCTGAATTAGGACGGTTGTCGATCAGCGCGACGCGGCCGTAGATTGCCCAGTTGGGCCGTAGAAAATGGTCGTAGCCGAGCATCACGCCGACCGCATCTTGGTCGCCGAATTCGATGTTTCGCTTGACCAGTGCCAGGCGTGCCACGTCGGTTTTGCCCACTGGCGCTGAGATGCCCAGCGTCCACGCGCTCATGCTCGGCGTAGCGTGATAGTCGACATCCTGGCGCTGCCAGGTCAGGCTGGCCGCGAGAGGCCCGAAATCATAAAAGGCTGAAGCGCTCTTGAAATAGTTATGGGTCTGGCGCTGGCGGCCGCCGTCATCCCACGGGTCGCTGAGATAGTCATTGAACGAGCCCAACAACATCCACCGCGCATTGCTGTACTGCACGCTCAGGCCCTTGCCGCGCAGGGTTTTGCCCGAACTGGCGGTGTCGTTCAAGCCGAAGCTCAACGCGCTGCCGAGGCTGAAGCCGCCGAACTTGGGCGTGGTGTATGCCAGGGTATGTTTGGGCCGAAGGTCAAGGTAATAGGCTCCGCGCCCGGCAGGCGGGATGGTGAGGTAGGTGTAGGGCGAGCCATAGGTGGCCAGAAATGGATCGGCGAAGGTCGGCGTGCCCATGCCGTAGGTTTTGCCGAATTCTAGCTTGCCATACGCTTGCGAACGCAGCGCCGCAACCGCCAAGCGTAGGGCGCCGATCTGCTTCCAATGCTCATCAAATGCTTGGCCATTGAGGTTGAAGCCTTCTTCGACATCTATTTCCAGCACCGTGTCCGGGGCTAGCGCCTTGCGCATGTATAGCCCCAACTTGTTAGTCCAGGCCGCGCCGCCAGCGACCTTGAATCCCGAGTGATGACCCGAGTCCTGGTAGTTCACAAACGCATCGACGGTGCCATAGAACTTGAGCTTGTCGTCATAGCCCTTGTCGACGTTGTAGTAGCCAAACCCCGATGCCACCCGGGCGATGGAGGGGAACCCCTCGGCCAGGCTGGCAATCGGCAGACCAAGACCCAGGAGCATGGCGACCAGTGACAAACTGCGCGTGGCGGACGTATCCATTCGGACTCTCCGTGACATGATGGCTGTGGTTTGCAGTCTTCCCGAAAATAAAATCTTCCGGAAATTGTCAATTTCATATGCCTATGTCTTTTTGCTAACTTGCTTATCCGGCGAAGTTGATTTTGGGGCTGTCGAGCGAGGTGAACTGGTCGCGAAACGTGGGATTCTGCTTCTTTGTTCCCGGATTCATCCGTGATCGCTGCCAGAAAATAGTGCGTCGGGTGGCTGAGATGCTGGAAATCGCCCTCCCTTGGAGCGCTATGGCGCATGAGGCCGCGCAAACTTAACAATTGGTTAATTGCCTGCAAAAAATGCAAGTGATTGATTGCTAGGGTTGCCCGATAGTTGGCGTTAACAACGCGAACGACTCGGAGAGAGCCCCATGAGCATCCTGCATTCCGATACCCCTTTGGCAAACAGCGCGATCCGGCCGGAGCACGCTGCCGTCGGGTCTAGAAAAGCCACCGTGGCATGCGCCCTGGGCAACGCTCTAGAGATGTACGACTTCACCATCTACAGTTTTTTCGCTGTGGTGATTGCCAAGAACTTTTTCCCGGCACAGTCTCCGGTGGCGTCATTGCTGATGTCGTTGACCGCCTTTGGCGTGGGTTTTCTGATGCGGCCAGTGGGAGCGATGGTGATCGGCCGCTTCGCCGACCGGAACGGTCGTAAGGCGGCGCTGACCCTGACCATCTCTCTAATGACGCTGGGTACCGCCCTCATCGCTTTCGCCCCCACTTACCAACAAGCCGGCGCTTTCGGCACCATGCTTCTGGTGATCGGGCGACTGACCCAAGGGTTTTCCGCCGGCGGTGAAATCGGCACCGCCTCGGTGCTGCTGATGGAGTCGACCTCGACGGCCAATCGTTGTCACAGCGTAAGCTGGCAGGCCGCCAGCCAGGGGTACGCGGCTTTGGTAGGGGCCGGCATCGGGCTGCTGCTCAGCAGTGTCATGAGCACGCCTGACCTCGAAGACTGGGGGTGGCGCATCCCGTTCATCGTTGGCCTGCTGATCGGCCCGGTCGGCTGGTACATTCGCCGTTGCCTGTCTGAGACCCTGGAGCAGCCAGCGATCTGCGAACCGTGTACGGCGAGCCGCAAAGCCCATTGGCGCGAGATGATCGACCTGCGCAACACCGTTCTGGCCATCGGCCTGATGGCGAGTGCGACCATTGGCATGTACCTGTTCATTTTCTATATGCCGTCGTATCTGGTCACCACGCTGCACTACCCACAGCGCAGTGCCCTGGCAATTGCCTGCGTTGGCGCAGCGTGCCTGGCGATCATCTCGCCGATTGCCGGGCGCTATGCCGACCGCCACGGCCTGCGCAAAAAGCTTCTGGTGTGGACCGTCACTTTGCCGGTCATAGCGGCATGGCCGGCGCTGTGGCTGTTGTCGCACACCACCAACCTATACGCTGCAATGCTGATCGTGGCGCTGCTGGTATTGCCCGGCTGCGTCGGTTCCGGGGCGTTTTTCGCGATGATCATGGAAGCCTTCGCCAAGCCGCAACGGGCACTTGGCACCTCAGTCAGTTACAGCTTCGGCGTGACCTTGTTCGGTGGCTTCTCGCCGCTGATCGCCACGTGGCTGACCTCGACCCTCAACAATCCGTTGGCCCCGGCCTTTTACCTGTTGGCCGGTGGGGCGATCAGCCTGACCTGCCTGAAACTGTTCCCGGAAAATACTGGAAGAGCCTGACCCATGCGCACTCAAGAAGCCGAAACTACTTTCAGCGACACCGACCTGCAAACCTTCGTGGCCTTGCGTCGGCAAATTCACGCAGCTCCCGAGCTAGGAGGCGAGACCCCGCACACCGCCGAATTGGTCGCCGCCAAGCTGGAGCAATGGGGCTACCAGGTTCACCGCGGCATTGGCGGTCATGGCCTGGTAGGGGTTTTGCAAAAAGGCCATGGTCTGCGTCGCATTGGCCTGCGCGCGGACATGGACGCGCTACCGATGCAGGAGAAAAATGCCTTTGCCCATGCCAGCCAGATTCCGGGTCGCATGCATGCCTGCGGTCACGACGGGCATACTGCGATCTTGCTCGCCGCCGCCTATCGCCTGGCGACCGCTAACTTCAACGGCACCCTCAATCTGATTTTCCAGCCTGACGAGGAAGGGCTGTGCGGCGCCAAGGCGATGATCGACGACGGCCTGTTTCAACGCTTTCCGTGCGATGCAATTTTTGCCCTGCACAACATGCCCGGTTCGCCGGTGGGCACGGCGGTGATCCAGGCGGGGCCGACTATGGCGTCGTCCGAGCGGGTGCGCCTGAGCATCACCGGCAAGGGTGGACATGGCGCCATGCCCGAGCTGGCAGTCGATCCAATGCCAGTGGTTGCCAGTCTGATCAATGCCATCCAGACCATCAAGTCACGCAATCTGGGCCCTGAAGAATACGCCGTGATCAGCATCGGCATGCTGCAGGCAGGCAGTGTCTACAACATCATTCCCGACGAAGCCAGCATGTTGATCAGCGTGCGCACCGACACCCCGCAAACCCAGCACAAGATTAACCAGCGCCTGGAGCAGATTGTCCGCGGTCACGAGCAGTCGTTCGGTGTCAGTATCAATTTGCAGATTACTCAACTAGCCCCTGCGTTGATCAACCACGCGGCCGAAACTGCGTTAGTTCGTCAAAGCCTGGAGCCGCTATTCGAGCCCGGCCAGTTGCACAGCCGTGGACCCAAGATCATGGGTACCGAAGACTTTGCCTGGATGCTCAACGAGGTACCGGGCTGTTACTTCATGCTGGGTAACGGCGAGGGTGAGTTTCATGGCTGCTCGGTGCATAACCCGCACTACGATTTCAACGACGAATTGATCCGCTTGGGCGCTGACTGCTGGGTGAAACTGGCGGAGGATTTCCTAGCCTAGGCCCGGTCATCATCCATTGTTCACAGAAACGTGTTCAGCCTGATCTGTCAGGGCCTTACTGGCAAGGATGCCGAAAGCCCTCGGCGACTGGTGTCCGGAAACTTTGCCAAATCAAGAAGTCTTTTTCAGAGTTTCCCTAGAGGGTGTAGACAAAATTATGTCGTGAGTCGACGCGCAAGTATGCGCGCCTCGGCCAGCCACACCCACGCTTCACTCACGGCGAGCAGTCGATCGTGGTGCATGATTAGCCGCCGAGCCCTCTCATTCCAAGCATGAGTCCGCTCAACAACCCACCTATTGGGCATAACTACGAAGCCGGTAGGTGCAGGAGCTACAGTAAACAGATCGCCTTGCTCTGAGTGCCATTGCCCCGTTCTTCTATTGTTTGACCCCCGGATTAATTGAACGTTGACCGCGTGCATTTGATGCATGCATTGAGCCCATTTACCCGCGTATGCACTATCGACGAAAAGCGTAGTCAATGAAGGGTATTTTTCCTTCGAGTAAGCCACGGCGTCATCCGCTGCGTCGCGATCCTGCACACTCGCTGCGCTGATACTCACCGCCAGAAGCAGGCCCAGCGTATCGACTATCAGACTTCGCTTGCGGCCCTTTACTTTCTTGCCTGCGTCGAAGCCACTGGCTCCGCCTTGAGGGGAACTGCGAGTCGATTGGGAATCCCATTCAGCATCAGTCAAGCAACTGGGATATCGCTGCTCTGGCAACTGGCGTCGGTGCGTTTCGTTGTAGCCATAGGACTTGCGAGGTTCGGGTGACACAAAGCTGCCCTTGGCGCGCTGCTTTATGCGTGTAATCCCCGCCAGCTTCAAGGCTTTTGCAAACGTGTCGGGATGAGCGGTGACACCTGTTTTCGCCAACAGATACCGTTCCGGCAGAGCGGTCAGTTGCCCTCGTCTTCCACTCCCCAGTAGTCGTTGAGCTTTTTCGCAGCACCAGCAAGGCGGCTGTTTCAGCCAGTGCCTTGTCCTTGCGGCGCAATTCGCGCTCCAGCTGTTGAATACGTTTCCTGTCCTGTCGCGCTTGCTCCCGATCCGCCTTGGGCTGAGGTTTGACAGGGGCCATGCTGCTGATGAACGACTGTCTCCAAGCTGCAACTTGCTCGGGGTACAGACCTTTGCGGCGGCAATACTCACCCAGCCCCACCTCGGACAGGTTGGCGCTTTCGATGACGGTAGAGAACTTCATTTCCGCCGATCAGGATTCGGCTGGGTGATGAGGATCGGACACTTCACATCCTTTGGCTCTGGCTTGTTTACGCCAGTTGGACAGCGACATTTCGGTGAATCCCTCGCGCCGGGCTACCTCGGCCCTCGTCAGGCTCAGCGGGGAGAGCAGCATCTTGAGCAGTTCAGCTTTACGCTCAGAGGAATAGTACGGCACTTCGACTCGCTTTCCGCCCCCAGGGTTGGTTTTCAGGTGAATCGGGAGAGGCGACAACTATCCTGGCACCGGGGACTCACTCCAAACACTAAATCACCTGGCGATAATAGATAGCAGCCTATCGTTAAGTTAAGCTGGCCTTGCCAGTTATACCCCAGTGAAAGATACGCACGCCAGATGCCTCAGCACAGTATCTTATGAGTGGAAGCAGGATTCTCGTACAAATCGGGGATCGCAACTGCGCTCCAATCCCAACGCATAACGGCATAAATTTCTGCGGTAGGACTGTTTGAATCAGAGCACCTACGGCCTCCCCGGGCCTGACAAGCAGTTCAAGCTTGACAAGTCAAGCCAGAAAAACCAAAAATTGATCAATGATGTATGAAGTCTGACGACTAAAAACAACAACGTGGAGAAGTATCAGATGGACCGAGCCAAAACTATCAAGCGCCTTGCCAGCGCCGCACTGCTAGTGAGCGCCTCACAGGCCTGGGCCAACACTTTTGTCTACGTCTCCAACGCCACCGACGGTACTATTAGTAGCTACGACCTGTCTAAACAAGGGCAATTGCAGCCCCTGACCACCACCGAAGCCGGAGCAGGCGTCATGCCGCTCGCTTTAAGCCCAGACCACAGCAAACTCTACGCCTCCATCCGGGGCAAACCTTACTCAGTAGCCACCTACGCTATCGAGCCCGCCAGTGGTGCACTCAAGCACCTGAAGAATGCTACCGTTGCTGACAGCCTGGCCTATATCTCGACGGACAAGACCGGCCATCACTTGTTTGGCGCTTCATACGGCGAAGACCTGGTAAGCGTTAACTCAATTAATGCCGATGGCGTAGTTACGGATAACGCGCAGCAAATCATCAAGACCGGCCCGAATGCCCACTCAATCATCGTAGATAACACCAATCGGTTTGTGTACGTCGCCAACTTGGGCGCAGACAAACTTCTTGAATTCAGATTCAATGCCGCCAGCGGCAAACTTGATCCTCTCGGCCACGTTGAACTACCCAAAAACAGCGGCCCGCGCCACCCAGTCATTTCACCAGATAACCGCTTCCTCTATCTGCTTAGCGAGATGGCCGGCAGCGTCACCACCTTTGCCGTAAACCAAAATACCGGGCAGCTCAGCGCACTGGGTGAGGTCAACGCGATACCAGCAGACTCCGACCTGGTACACGGCACTGCCCGACCGATGATCAAGCCAGGGCAACCGGTACCGCCGCCACTGGCCACCAACCTGATCTGGGCCGCCGACATTGCGCTGACGCCTGACGGGCGCTTCCTTTATACCTCTGAGCGCACTGGCAGTACCGTCAGCGTGTTTACGGTAGACCGGAACAGCGGCCTGCCCAGCTTCGTGCAAAACCTTAAAGTCGAACAGCAACCGCGGGGTATCACCGTAGACCCCGCGGGTCAATGGCTGCTGGTCACTGGCGAAAAAAGCCCTAACATTGGTGTGTACGCCATTGATCCGAGCCGCGGCACACTCACTCAACACGCCACCGCACCTGCCGGCAAAGGCGCAAACTGGGTACAAGCCGTCAGTTATCCATGAAATAAAATCGGTGCCTCTCAGTTGGTCACACCCAAGACTAGGGGCGCCATGCATCCCGCCTACGCTCAGACCTGTGTAGTGGTCTAATGACCGGACACCTATTTAGGCGAGAATGCTCGCCCCAGAGAGGTGTCTGATGACCAAGCAACGTCGTACCTTCACCCCTGAGTTCAAGCGAGAGGCTGCGTGCCTGGTGATTGACCAAGGCTACAGCCATACCGAAGCAGCCCGTTCGCTTGGGCTGGTTGAGTCGGCCTTGCGTCGTTGGGTGAACCCGCTCCAGCAGGAACGTGGCGGTGTCACTCCGATCAGCAAAGCCCTGACGCCCGAGCAGCAAAAGATCCAAGAGTTGGAAGCCCGAATCAATCGGCTGGAACGGGAAAAATCGATTTTAAAAAAGGCCACCGCGCTTTTGATGGCCGAGGAACACGAGCGTTCGCGTTAATCGATCAACTGCGGGCTCAAGAGCCTGTTGATCTGTTGTGCTCGGTATTTGAAGTCACCCGATCTTGCTACTACGCCTACTGCCGCAAACGTCGATTTCCGGATGCCGAGCGGGTGGTTTTGCGCAGCCGCGTGAACGAGCTGTTTACGCAAAGCCGAAGCGCTGCGGGCAGTCGAAGTATCATGCTGATGATGAAAGAGGACGGCCTTAAAATCGGGCGATTCAAAGTATGCAAGTTAATGAGCGAGATGAACTTGATCAGCAAGCAGCCGGGTCCCATGCCTACAAAAAGGCCACAGTGGAGCGGCCTGATATCCCGAATGTGCTTGATCGAGAGTTCACCGTTGCATCCCCCAATGAGGTCTGGTGCGGTGATATTACGTACGTCTGGGCTCAGGGCCGGTGGCACTATCTGGCGGCCGTAATCGACCTTTATGCGCGCCGGGTGGTGGGTTGGGCGTTCTCACCCAAGCCCGACGCCGACCTGGTCATCAAGGCGTTGGACATGGCCTATGAGCAACGTGGCCGGCCTCAAAATGTGCTGTTTCACAGCGATCAGGGCAGCCAATACGGCAGCCGTAGTTTCCGCCAGCGACTATGGCGATACCGCTTCAAACAGAGCATGAGCCGGCGCGGCAACTGCCATGACAACGCGCCGATGGGGCGGCTGTTTCGCAGTCTGAAAACAGAATGGATACCGACGGTGGGTTACATGAGTGCTACGTTGGCGAAACAGGATATCGGTCGGTTCCTGATGGAGCGGTACAACTGGCGGCGACCGCATCAGTTCAATGAAGGCCTAGCACCTGCGGTCGCCGAGGAAAAACTTAAGGCAGTGTCCGGGATTAGTTGACCACTACATACAGAACTTCTTCCATCGCCGGATCGCTCAGGGAGAACCAGTTCTGCAACAGATGGATGTGCAGCATGGTTTCCAGCGGATAAGGTTTTCGGCCGCCACCGGCTTTAGGGTAAAACGGCTCGATCAGCCCCAGCAGGCCTGTCCAGGGTACGACCTGATCCATCTCGGCGAGGAAGCGTTCGCGGCGGGTTTGCTTGCGCTTGCCGGCGTACTCAAAGTCGGAAAAGCTCATCTGGCTCATGGGCGGCTCGGATCAGGTGGTCAGGGAATTTTCGCATAACTGAGAGCTTGTTCGGAGATTCCCATACAATTTCGACATCCCGACTCTTCCCCGCATTGCCCTTCGCGAGCATGGTCAGCATCCCGCTTTGTGGGGATGCCAATCAACGATCAGACTGACTCGGCAGCGGACACACGCTCATTCCATGAACCTCATCCCGATGTCATTTGCAATTTCCGGCCTTGCGATAACCTGCGGCCAGAGCTTCAGGCTCTGAGCTGAACGACACCTGGTTCTTCACCGATACCTTGTCATAGCTCGGGCAGCCTGTAGGCAGGTGATAGAGACGACTATTACGGTTGCCGATGATTGCCCCGCCATTCGCCTTGCTCGACGTCTGGGCGCTGGCCTTTGTGTTGGAAGTCGACACGGGGATAGCGCTCACGACACCTTCACCCACGGGTTTGTAGCCCAGTGTCCATTCACGCTCGCCGGTAACGAAGGGATTGGGGTGCCCCATGATCCTGGCAATACGTTGGTTACGTTCCTTCTCCCACGCGGACACGGGATGCTGCTTGTCCCAAGCCATGAGGAGCTGCTGTTGCTGGCGCGACATGTTCAACTTGTACCGATCGAACATGTAGAAGGTTGTCCTGGCAACCAGCCCCTTCACTTCGTCACGGGGTTCGGCCGCGCGTTGCTGGAAATCGACCTTGGTCGTGCACTGACCGTATTGAGGCGCTACACCTGAGGCCATGCCGTAGTTGAAATTGCTGCGGTCGCCGTTTACCTCGCCCACGGCGGGGTAGAGGTTGAACAGGTCAGCTTCCATCGCACGGAAAACCGGATCGTCGTCTACACAGTGCTCGCGACCTCCATTCTGCCAGCATTGACGCTGGTGTCCGAACGTCCATGCGGGAACGATGTGCTCCCATTCAGTGCGTTCTGCACGAGTCTGCTGCTTGCGGGTCTCATAGCCGCAGGACTTGGCATCGACCCTGCCGCCTGATTGGCCTGCCCACGTCCATTTGCAGCCACAATAAAGTTCGCCCATGGCGCTGTTCGCCTGATCGAAGTACACCTTCTGCTTGGCGATGACCTTGGCTTCGGTGAAGGACGCGGGAGGGCTGGAGAAAGCGGGGGAAACAACAGCGAGGGAAAGGACTAGGACGTACAACAGCTTCTTCATGTGCACACATCATCGAGATTGAGGCTTCGATTATACGTAGGTCATTCACCGATTCACCTGATTGACATTTCAATTTTCCGTCGAAAAAGTCATACAAATAGCGCGCTGGCGAATGGTGATTGTCGTTCGTCGCTGCAGTCGCCCAGGTAAGCGTTCCGGCGACCCGATTCAGCGGTTTCTCTTCACAACCCTTGTGACATCGGTAGAGTCTGTCGCTATCGTTGCGAATCGATTCCCTGATGAGCGAGCAGCCATGCAAATCGCACCATCCCCACTCAATGAAGCCGCGCGCCTGTGCTTCCTCGAGAGCCTCAACATTCTCGATACGCCCGCCGAAGAATCCTTCGACCGCATCACCCGGCTCGCTGGCGCTTTGCTCGATGTGCCCATGGCCTTGGTCTCGCTGGTCGACATGAATCGCCAATGGTTCAAGTCGCGCCAGGGTATCGATGTCCGGGAAACCACTCGAGACGTCGCATTTTGTGCTCATGCCCTGCATGTAGAGGAGCTGCTGGTCATACCGGACGCACGGTTGGATCCGCGTTTTGAAGACAATCCGCTGGTTGTAGGGGAACCCTTCGTACGGTTTTACGCCGGAGTACCGTTGCGCTTCGCGGGTGAGCTGACGGTCGGTACGCTCTGTGTGCTGGATACCAGGCCACGACAAGTGTCGGACGCCGACTTGGCGAACCTTCGCGATCTGGCCAGGATCGTCGAGCGAGAAATGCTCCATCGCAGCCTGGCTATCGACGTTGGTGCGATACAGCAAGCAGAACAGAGTGCGCTGGTTTCTTCGGACACGCGTTTTCGCATGGTCTTCAATAACAGCCCCACCGCTAAGGCCATAACAGGGCTGGATGGACGAATACTCCAAGCCAATCGCGAATTGTGTCAGCTCCTTGGTCAAGCCCCCGAGTCCTTGGTGCTGCTTCATTTGGCTGACCTGATAGATCCCAGGGATCAGCAGGACCTCGAGCTTTTCTGGGGTCGGCTGATCGCGGGTGCGCTGGATTCGCATGTCGCCGAGGTGCGTTTCTCAAGTGATGCTGGAGATACGGTATGGGTAGAGCTGAGCATGTCTGTCCTGCGCGGGGAGGGGGGAGAGCCCGAACAGATGGTGGTGTTCGCCCGAGACATCGGGGAGCGCAAGCGCAGGCAGCTGCAGCTCCAGCGATACCAGGCCACGCTGGAGCAACAGGTAGCGCAACGTACCGACGAGCTCGAGCGCAGCCAGGAAACCTTGCAGGCCATTGCCGACAATCTGCCCGTGCTGATTGCCCACATCGATACCGATCTCCGGTACCGATTCAACAATGCCGTGTATCAGCAGATCTTCGGGCTGGCGCCGGCTCGGTTGAAAGGTCGGAAAGTGAAGGATGTGCTGCCCGAATACGTCTATCAACAATTGTTGCCCTGTTTCACCAAGGCACTGGCCGGTGAGCGCGTGGAGGCCGACAACATGCGCTATAGCCCGAACGATTCCCGCATCTGGCATGCCACGTACGTGCCGGATATCCGTAACGGAAAGGTCGAGGGCTTCTTCGTGATGTCGTTGGATGTGACGGATCGCAAGCAGAGAGAGAAGACCCTGCTGGATCAGGCGACCCTGGACTCGTTGACCGGCCTGCCCAACCGTTCGGCGTTGCACAAGGAGCTGGACTATGTAGTGCAGCATCGAATCCCATTCGCGCTCTACTTCATCGATCTCGACGGCTTCAAGCAGGTCAACGACAAATATGGCCACGAAACCGGCGACCTGCTTTTGCAAGCGGCTGCGGAGCGGATGCTGACGATCATGCGCGCCGACGACACGGTGGCCAGGCTAGGCGGGGACGAGTTCGTCGTCATCGCCCAGCCGGTGTCCAGTCAGGCGGCGATCAGGGATATCGCACGCAAGCTCTGCGACACGCTGTCCGCTCCCTTCGATCTCGAAGAGGTCAGGGTATCCATCGGAGCAAGCATAGGCATCCATGTGAATCATTCGGGACTTGCTCCGCTGACGGCGGACGAGGTCTTGGTTCGAGCGGATAAAGCCATGTACGAGGCCAAGCGACAAGGGCGCAATGGCTATTGTGTTGCAGCTGATTGAGTAGGTAACTAGCTAACGTTCGGGAGGCCACCGAGGCCCACGTTCAATTTTTCGTTTGAAGAACCCACCCTTCCTGGCTCATGTCCCGAGTGAGCCGTGAGCAAGGAGCTCCATGAAGGCGGCGGAACAGCTCCATAATCATGGCCAGACTGTGCTCGGCCACGGTATTGGCGGCATAACCTGGCACGCTGGCCACTTCGATGCCGTGGGCATCGCAATAGCCGTTGAACACATGATGCTCAGCCCCACCTTTCTCGATATTACAGTCATGACAATTGATCGTACGCTTGCGCTTGTTCGCGCGGATTGTCATGGATTTCTAATTGTCGAGATTGATAGGACATGGGGACTGCGGCAAGCCCGGAAGTGGGCCACGATCGGCACAGGAGAAACTGGCGGGCCTCACACCGCTGCAAACCCATGTTTTCCGCCACTCCTAGGAAAACCATAAGAAAGTCGCCGCAGGTAGGCATTCGCAGCGGCTATGCCAGTCAGTTAGGAAAAGCATTCGGTTTTGAAGTGCTGAAGCCTGCCTTTCGGTTTTTGCGATTTTCTGTGGAGCTGAGGGCCTCGTCGCGGGGCAAGCCCGCTCGCCACCGGGGGCATGTTCTCGCTGTGGCGCGTACCGGTGGTGAGCGGGCTTGTCCCGCGACGAGGCCGTCGGTATCACAGAGGATTCGCGAGCTGATAAATAACTTCAGCCTGAACATCACGTCGCACGCGCCTCCCCAAGTGGCGCTTGAATGCCGAGAATGCCAACAACTCATCGCGTTCGCCGGCCAGTCAGTTGGCCAACAGGGTGTCGGTCACCGGTGCCCAGGTGGTGCCCAAGCCATTGCAGCAGAGTGCTCCGTGGGCCTTGGGGGCAAGCGAGCCGAAATGAGACATGTGATTGCGCGACAGGCACATGGAGCCGCCCCATGTGTAATCGAAAGGCGACCCGGTGGGTATCGGGAATCGGCGTTCGAACGACTCTCTGTGCTGGCGACCGGCATGATCGAGATAGCGCCGATGGGCCCTGCCATCGGCGTTGAAGCTGAAGCTGTTGCGAACCAGCAGGCGTTGATCGGGGTGCGGCGCCACGTGCGGCCGGAGGGATCGGCGGGAATGCCCCCAGGTTTCCTTTCCGCCCAGACGATTTTGCTCCTCTGCCGTCAAAGGGCGCGTCATGCTTGCGTAGGTGAAGATGGGTAGGAGCCTGCCTGGCAGGAAACCGAAGTGGGAGGCGAAGGCGAGGTCAGCAGCAACTGATCGACAACGATCTCGCCACTGGCATGCTTGAGCGTGATGCGGTCGCCTTGCTCGATGGCGGTGATGACCGTGTGCTCATACAGGGTCACGTTACCGGGTAGCGTATTCGCCAATTCTTTGGCCAGGGCAGCGGGCTGTAGCAGCATGGTCCCCGGCGTATAGAGGGCCTTTTCGTAGAGCGAGGTACCAAGGTGAACGGGTATGTCTCGACTCTCGATCATCTCGTAGGGCTGGCCAAGCTTTTCCAGTCCGCTGCGATGGGCCTCCAACACCGCGAGCACTTTGCTTTCGTCTGCGGCCTGACACTTGCCGTTGGCGCGGATCTGACAAACGATGCCCATTTCTGTTGTCGGTGACAACGGTTGGCAAGTAAGAGAAATGCTCGGGCACACGGTTATTAAAGTATTCCCTTGAGCGTGAATGTGCTGGCAACGTAAAAAAGCCTGGTGCGCCGAGAGCGTGTCAGATGCCCCTCGACGTCCTATTTGCGCAAACGGCATCTTTAGTTTGGCCAGTTTTTTTATTCCGCCAAGGCATATATTTACTCGTTTTACTTGGGCTGAGACTGCCGCACCATCATGTGCTTGTTAAAACAATCACGGAGCGAAGCGTGCACGATTTCAATTATTGGCAGCAACGTGCTGCACAACAACGTTTCCTGGACAAGGCGTGGATCAATGGACGTTGGGTCTCAGCGCAATCCGAGGCGACGTTCGATTCCGTCAACCCTGCGACTCGTCAACTTCTCGCGCGGGTAGCGGCCTGTGGCGAAGTCGAAGTCGATCTGGCCGTTAGGGCGGCCCGTCGTGCGTTCAACGAAGGTCCTTGGGTTCGCATGTCGCCGTCCGAGCGAAAGAAAATCCTGTTGCGCTTGGCGGAGCTGCTGATGGCTCATCGGGAAGAGTTTGCATTGCTCGACTCGCTCAACATGGGCAAGCCGGTCATGGATGCGTACGACATCGATGTTCCCGGTGCAGCCAATGTGTTCGCGTGGTACGGCGAGGCAGTGGACAAGATCTACGATCAGGTCGCTCCAACGAGCAAGTCTGCCTTGGCGACTATCACCCGTCAGGCGCTTGGCGTGGTCGCTGCGGTCGTGCCGTGGAATTTCCCGTTGGACATGGCGTCATGGAAGCTGGCCCCTGCGCTGGCTGCCGGAAACAGCGTGGTTCTCAAACCTGCGGAGCAGTCTCCGTCCTCGGCCCTGAGGCTGGCTCAGTTGGCGCAGGAAGCGGGTATTCCTGATGGCGTTCTCAACGTAGTCCCGGGCCTGGGCGAGAGCGCTGGGCGAGCATTGGGTCTACATCCGGACGTGGATTGCCTCGTGTTCACGGGCTCTACCCAGGTCGGCAAATATTTCATGCAGTATTCAGCCCAATCGAACCTCAAGCAGGTGTGGCTGGAATGCGGTGGTAAAAGCCCGAGTCTGGTGTTCGAAGATTGCCAGGATCTCGACCTCGCCGCGGAGAAAGCTGCCTTCGGCATCTTCTTCAATCAGGGCGAGGTCTGTTCCGCCAATTCCCGTCTCTACGTACAGCGCTCGATTCAGGACGAGTTCATCGAGCGCCTCGTCGCCAAGGCAAGCCAGTGGCTTCCCGGCGATCCTCTGAACCCGGCGAGCCGCGCGGGTGCCATCGTCGATGGACAACAGGCGGGGCGCATCGTCTCGGCCATCGAGCAAGCCACTGCGGATGGCGCACGCCTCGTGTACGGCGGCGACAGGTTGACGTTCAACGGGTCCGACAATTTCATCGCGCCAACCATTTTCCGCGACGTCCACCAGAGCATGGCGCTGACCCGAGAAGAAATCTTCGGGCCGGTATTGGCAGTCAGCGCTTTCGATACCGAAGAGCAGGCGCTCTCGATGGCCAATGACAGCATCTATGGGCTCGCCGCCTCTGTCTGGAGCGACGACCTGAACCGTGCCCACCGTGTAGCGGCTGCCTTGAACGTGGGCACTGTATCGGTCAATACGGTGGACGCGCTTGACGTGACGGTGCCGTTCGGGGGTGGCAAGCAATCAGGGTTCGGGCGCGATCTGTCACTGCATGCGTTCGACAAGTACACCCAGCTGAAAACGACCTGGTTCCAGCTTCGTTGAGCTGCAGTCGAGGGCAGGTTTCAAGCGTGCACAGGGTGTCGATTCCCCCCATAGGGTGATATCGGAGGTGCTGCCCTCATGGGACAATCCCGAGCACTAGGCGGGATATTCAGCGCCTCTTGAAAGGATTCACGAGGCGCCTTCGCAGACAGGTGGCGCATGATGGAAAGTGAACGGCTTGCATCGTTGCAGTGGTTTCAACAGCTGGCAAAAGTGACCGAGGTCATAGGTCAGCACGAGTTTGTCACTACCTTGGTCGATGCGTTGAGTTGCCTGGCGCCGATTCGAGCCGCGACGGTGTATCTCTATCCGCACGAGGGGCTGCCCACTGCGCTGTTCGAGTGTGACGACGAAGGGCCGTGGTTACCGGAAGGTAACGTCAAGCAATACCTGACAGGGTTCTATCTGCTCGACCCTTTTTATGGGGCCTGCGTCGATAACCTGGCCTCCGGTTGTTATCACCTGGCAGACGTGGCGCCAGACCATTTCGAGCGCAGCGAATATTATGTGGCTTTTTATCAACATGCCCATATAGAGGACGAACTCAATTACATATTGCAAGTTGCCCCCGGACTGACACTTTCTCTTTCACTGGTCAGTGCGAACAAGTTGAGCGACGCCGCATTGAGGCACTTCAAGATCATCAGTCCCTGGGTGCTGTCCGTGCTCGACAGGCATTGGGAAGGATTGGGCAATGACGCACGCGGCGAAAGGTTCGAGAGTCCGTTCGCTCGCAAGGTACACGCGGCGCTCAAGAACTTTGGCTGCTCGCTGTTATCGCAGCGTGAGTGTGAAATCGCCCAATGCATATTGCGCGGCCATTCCACGCGATCGTTGGCTGAACGTCTGGTCATTTCTGAAGATACTGTCAAGACGCACCGCAAGCATGTGTACAGCAAGCTGGATATAAGTTCCCAGTCTGAACTGTTTTCCTTGTTCATCCATTCCTTGGCTCATGCGCAAGGCGTGCTGGGCAAGGACCCTCTGGAAACCTACCTGGGCATGGGCGCAAGGCCCATACCCGCGTTACGCCAACTATAAGAAGGAACATCAGATGAATGCACCATTGAAGCTGGGTCGCGCGACCGCAGATTACCAAGCCTCGGACGCTGCGCATCACATTCATGCCTTTCTCGATCAAAAGGCACTGAATGCCGAAGGCCCCCGAGTGATGGTCCGAGGCGAGGGCCTTTACCTCTGGGACAACGATGGCAATCGCTACCTCGATGGCATGTCCGGCCTCTGGTGCACCCAGCTAGGTTATGGCCGCAAGGACCTGACTGTCGCGGCGAGCGCGCAGATGGACCAGCTGCCTTACTACAATATGTTTTTCCACACCACTCACCCGGCGGTGATCGAGCTCTCGGAACTGCTGTTCAGCCTGTTGCCGGGGCATTACAGCCACGCCATCTATACCAATTCCGGTTCTGAAGCGAACGAAGTACTCATTCGCACAGTGCGCCGTTACTGGCAGGTTGTCGGCAAGCCTGAAAAGAAAATCATGATTGGCCGCTGGAATGGCTACCACGGCTCCACCTTGGCCGCCACGGCGTTGGGCGGCATGAAATTCATGCATGAAATGGGCGGCATGATTCCAGATGTCGCGCATATCGACGAACCGTATTGGTACGCACAGGGTGGCGATCTCACCCCAGCCGAATTTGGCCGCCGATGCGCGTTGCAGCTGGAAGAAAAGATCCTGGAACTGGGCGCCGAGAACGTCGCCGGATTCATCGCCGAGCCATTCCAGGGCGCGGGGGGCATGATCTTCCCACCTGAGAGCTATTGGCCCGAAATCCAGCGCATCTGCCGCCAATACGATGTCCTGTTGTGCGCCGACGAGGTGATCGGAGGCTTCGGACGCACGGGCGAATGGTTCGCTCACCAGTACTTTGGATTCGAGCCCGATACCTTGTCGATCGCCAAGGGTCTCACCAGTGGCTACATACCGATGGGTGGCCTGGTGTTGTCCAAGCGCATCGCCGAGGCGTTGGTCGAGCAGGGCGGTGTGTTCGCCCACGGCTTGACCTATTCCGGCCATCCCGTTGCAGCTGCCGTCGCAATAGCCAACCTCAAGGCTTTGCGCGACGAGGGCATCGTTACCCAAGTCAAGAACGACACGGGGCCTTATCTGCAAAAATGCCTTCGGGAGGTCTTTGCCGACCACTCCCTGATCGGGGAAGTCCAGGGTACGGGTCTGGTGGCAGCCTTGCAGTTTGCCGAGGACAAGGCGACTCGCAAGCGCTTCGATAACGAGAGTGACATCGCCTGGCAGTGCCGTACGTTCGGTTTCGAGGAGGGGATCATCATCCGCTCGACGCTGGGCCGCATGATCATGGCGCCCGCCCTGGTAGCGGGGCACGCGGAGATCGACGAGTTGATCGAAAAGACGCGCAGGGCCGTCGACCGTACCGCGCGGCTAATCGGCCGAGCGTAGACGCACTGAAAGGACGTGGCGTCGGCGGCTTCGCAGCCGGCGCCCTCCCTCCCTAGACCTCGAGCGTGTGGTGAACCTGATGAGTCCAGGGGTTACACGCTTCGCATACCCGCGTGTCGTCGATCTTGCGCAGTACCCATCCATAACAACAAAAGGTGTACTCATGGCTGCTCATCCCACTCTACCCAGCGGCGGAACAGGCCGTGCCCCAGCGCCCCGGAAACTGGGACTCACATCCTTGTTGGCGGTAGCCATTGGCCTGGTCGTCTCCCAAGGCGTCATGGTCTTGATGCTGCAAGGCGTGGGGATTGCCGGGTTCGGCTTCATCATCCCGCTGGCAATCGCCTGGTTGCTCGCCCTTTGCTATGCGTGCTCGTTTTCCGAACTGGCGCTGATGATGCCTCGTTCCGGGGGGCTGAGCACCTACACGGAAGTTGCGATCGGACAGTTCCCGGCGATACTCGCGACGTTTTCAGGATACATAGTCGTCGCCATGTTCGCGCTCTCCGCCGAGCTCTTGTTGATGGAGTTCATCATCGACAAGGTCTACCCTCACTCGCTCCCTTCGTTATCGATAGCGTTTGGTGTTCTCGCATTGTTCACGGTGTTGAATCTATTCAATATCGATATCTTCGCGCGTCTTCAGACGGCGCTTGCGGTTGTCATGGTGGTCATCCTGCTGGTAATGGGGCTTGGTGCGATTGCCAGTGATATCCCCACGCCGAACCCGACGGCCCTGGCGCAGTGGAATCCCATGGGCATGGGCGTGATCGCGCTTGCCGCCATGGCGGTATGGGGGTTTGTCGGCGCGGAGTTCGTCTGCCCCTTGGTGGAAGAAACACGTCGCCCGGAACGCGCTATCCCCGCATCGATGTTCATAGGGCTTACCGTTATCTTCGTGATCATCTGCGCTTATGGCCTAGGCGCTCTGTTGACCGTGCCGCAAGCGGAACTGGCGGCCAATGGACTGCCTCATTACCTTTTCGCCACGACCGTGTTCGGGGAGACCGGCAAGGTATTTCTGGTAGCCGCGTCGATCACTGCGACCTGTAGCACGCTCAACAGCTCACTGGCGGCGATCCCGCGGATGCTCTTCGGCATGGCCCGGAACGGGCAAGCGTTCAAGGTGTTCAAGGTTCAAGGCAAGCGCAGCGGCGCTCCATGGGTCGCTGTGTTGTTCATCTCCGGCGTGACGGGCCTGCCGCTGCTGTTGATGCACGATCATCCCGACGCCATCAATCAGTTGCTGCTTTCCGCCGCTCTGGCATGGCTTCTGGCCTATGTGATCACGCACATCAATGTCATCGCCTTGAGACGCAGGTACCCGCTGGCCGCGCGGCCCTTCAAGACCCCCCTCTACCCCCTTCCACAGGCAGTCGGCATAGCAGGCATGCTCTATGCCATCTGGCATGTGTCACCGAGCCCGGACATGACCTTCGCCATTTTCGCCTATGCGGGCATGGTCCTGCTGCTAGTGTCCGTAATCGCGATCATCTGGATCAAGGTAGTGATGCGCAAGCCGCTGTTCAAGCCTGAACCCCTGGCGCTAGATGAACAGTCGAACCGTCCCGACTTGCCCGGCGTCACGGTACCCGGCGTGCCCGTTTGAGGGACGAACAGGCGAGCGCTGTCGTTGTGGGTCGCGATCCCTGTGGGGCATCGACCTCTCTTCGAGCAGCGCCTGGCCGAGCCTGTGCACTGCGCTCTTTTCTCATTACGCTGACAAGTCTCGCGGCCATCCAAAGTATCTTCACTGTGAAGAAACGGTCCGGGTCGATGCCCTTAATGCATTCATGGCCACCGTCGTCGCGGGAAGCTTTTCGGCGGCGGCTCGGTTGCTGGATATCTCGCCCGCGCTGGGCAGCGGAGCAGTTCAATGTCTCGAGGTAGCCTTGGGATCAGGTTGTTCGTCCGCTCCAGTGGGTCTGCGCACATCGCACATCACTCACGCCCACGGTTCAGGTCCTGGGGGCCTCTCTCGCCGAGCGCTGTGAAAGCCATGGCGTCGACCGAGCCGAGCGCAAGGGTGTCGAGCTGTTGCGCCCGTGGGGCCGAATGGTCGATGACCTGGTGGGCGCCCAGTTCGCTCCCCCATTGACGGGTTTGCGGGCGCGAGGCGGTGCCGATCACCGTGAGCTGCGTGAGTCTGCGGGCCAGTTGAACCAGGATCGAGCCAACGCCGCCAGCGGCGCCGATTACAAGCTGGTGTCGACCGGGTTGACGGCGATCGCCTTGACCTCGACCAACAGGTCGCGAGAGCCCGGCATGGGTTCCGGCAGATCCATCTCGAACAAGGATCGAGGGTCCTGGATCGGCAGGCCGGGTTGGCTGAATACGACGGCTTTCATGGGGGCATTGTCCTTTGCAGGGAGAGGAGGAGTGTCAGGGGATCTGTCCGGTCGTTTCTGAAAAGCAGGTCAATCGAAGGAACACTCTCAGCATTTCATTGAAAATGAGCATGGACATGAACATAGGGACGAGCTGGGCCAGCGAGCACCCGGCGCTCGACCCATGTAGCTGGCACATACCAAAAAAGCCGCTGGATAAGCGGCCTTTTCGGTATCGAGGGTACGAAGTCTATTGCAGCCAATTGGCTGGATCCTTCAGCGAGCGGCCCAGGCGTTGAAGCGCTCCTCGAGCTCCTCGCCGTGGTCGACCCAGAACTCGGCATCGACCAGCTGCGCCTGGGCCAGGTTGTCCGGCGCCGTCGGAAGCTGCTTCTGGACCTCGACCGGCAGTTGCGAGAGGGCTTCGGTGCGGACCGGGCCGTATGGAATCTGGGTGGAGAAGGTTTTCTGGGACTCGACCTGGCTGGCGAAGGCGATGAATTTCTCTGCCAGTGCCTTGTTCTTCGAACCGCGCACGATGGCCCAATGATCGGGATCGTAGAGGCTGCCGGGCCAGACGATGCTCAGCTGGGAGCCTTCTTTCTGCGCCGCGGCGATCCGGCCATTGTAGGCGGCCGACATCACCACGTCCCCGGCCATCAACCACTGAGGCGGCTGGGCGCCGGCTTCCCACCACTGGATGTTTTTCTTGATCTCGTCCAGCTTGCGAAATGCGCGGTTCACACCCTCGGGCGTGCCCAGCACCTTGTAGAGATCGTCCCGGCTGACTCCATCGGCGAGCAAGGCGACTTCCAACGTGTACTTGGCCCCTTTGCGCAGGCCGCGTTTACCAGGAAAACGCTGGATGTCCCAGAAGTCGGCCCATGAGCTGGGGCCGACAGTGAGTTTCTGAGCGTTGTAGGCGAGCACCATCGACCAGACATAGCTGGCCACGCCGCATTCGCTCACGGTGCCAGGCAGGTAGCTTGATTGGTCGCCGAGGATCGCCGGATCCATGCGCTCGAAAAGCCCCTCTTCGCAGCCGCGGATGAGCTCCGGGCTCTCGACCTCTACCACATCCCAGGAGACATGGCCCACATCGACCATCGCCTTGATCTTGGAAAGCTCTCCGTTGTACTCGCCCGCCACTACCTTGGCAGCGCCGCTTTTTTCGAAGGGCTGGAAGTAGGCTGCCTGTTGGGCGACCTTGGTCGCACCGCCGAATGAAATGACGGTAAGGCTGGATTCCTCGCAAAGGGCTGGAAAACTGGCGGCGCAAAGAAACGCCAGGCTGATCGATGCGGTGTAAGTACGCATGAGACTCCCTCACTACTTGTGGTTGTGTTTGTGTGTGTAGAGGCAGTAGGGCCAGCCGGCCCGAGGTCGTGACACTGGTGAAGCGTCCCGGTCGATTTTTATGATTGTCGACCGCCCATGGTCTGATGCCGGTCATTGAGGTAGATGGTGCGCCACTATGGTCGCAAGGAAAACGAGTAAAAATATGCTTCAGTCATATGAAAAAGCTCTGTAGCCGCACGCCCACCCGTTCACTGTCCTGGGTTAATGTGGTCATCACTCGAAGAACACCGCTTTCGCTAACGCGCTGGCCGGCAAACCTTGCATCCGGGGTACCTGTGGCTTCCTATACGTTGAGACAGCTCAAATACTTTGTGACGACCGTGGAGGCCGGCAGTGTCGCCGAGGCTTCGCGCCAGCTGTACATCGCGCAACCCTCGATCTCCACGGCGGTCAAGAACCTCGAGGAAAGCTTCGGGGTTCAACTGTTCATTCGTCACCACGCCCAGGGTGTCTCCCTGACCCCGAGCGGCAAGCGCTTCTACCACAAGGCGCAGGAACTGCTGCGCCTGGCTCATGAATTCGAACAGAATGCCTTGGCCGACAACGATGTCGTGACCGGCCAGATCGATATCGGCTGTTTCGAAACGGTGGCGCCGCTCTACCTGCCGCAGCTGATAGCCGGCTTCAACGAACTTTATCCAGGGGTCGACATTCGCATCCGCGACGGCGACCAGCAGGAACTGGTGCAAGGGCTGACCTCAGGCTCGTTCGACCTGGCGATCCTGTATGACCACGAGCTGGACAACACCATCGAAACCGAACCCCTGATGCCGCCACAGAGACCCTACGTGCTCTTGCCCGCCAATCACCGCTATGCCGGGCAGGCACAGGTATCGCTCAGGGACCTGGTGAGAGAGCCCATGATCCTTCTGGACGTGCTGCCCAGCCGCACGTATTTCGTGAGCCTGTTCCATGAGCTCGACCTGACGCCCAACATCGTCTTCGGCTCACCCTCGATCGAGATGGTGCGCGGCATGGTCGGTCAGGGCTTTGGTTTCTCGCTTCTGGTGACGCGTCCGCACTCCACCAGCACTTACGATGGCAAGGAGGTCGTGGCGATCGAGATCGCCGAGCCGGTGACGATGTCGGGGCTGGCCAGCGCAAGGCTGCGCAAGGCGCAACTGACGAAACCGGCGCAGCTGTTCGTGAACTTCTGCCGGGAGAGGCTGACGCAGATGAGTCAGGAGACCTGAGACGCGGGTTTTTCACGTGGCTTCGTAGAGAACCGCGGGCAAGCTCTGATGCAATCAAAAAGGCGAGGGGTCGTGCTGAGGCTTGTGTTCCACTCCATAAGCCTGCGGCGAGTCTGATGGCCTTGTCGCGGGACGAGCCCGCTCGCCACTGGGATGCGGTGCGGCGACAAGCGAGTCAGGGGCCGCACGTGAGACAAGCCAGTTCATCATTGGGGCATGTGCGCTACGTATCCATAAGCCTGCGGCGAGTCTGATGGCCTTGTCGCGGGACGAGCCCGCTCGCCACCGGTATGCGGTGCGGCGACAAGTGAGTCAGGGTCCGCACGTGAGACAAGCCAGTTCATCATTGGGGGCATGCATTCGCTGCGCTACGTACCCATAAGCCTGCGGCGAGTCTGATGGCCTTGTCGCGGGACGAGCCCGCTCGCCACCGGGATGCGGTGCGGCGACAAGCGAGTCAGGGGCCGCACGTGAGACAAGCCAGCTCATCATTGGGAACATGCATTCGCTGCACCACGTACCGGTGGCGAGCGGGCTTGTCCCGCGACAAGGCCCTCAGCCTTATGAAAGACTTTGAGAGAAAACTAAAAGCACGGTAAATGAACCGTAATGTCGCTTCTTGATTGACTGGCAATGAAGCAAGTTCCGGCTCAAGCGCCGAGGTAGGTGGCCACGCGCAGCATCATCTCATCGCAGCGCTTCAACTGATCCAGGCTCACGTACTCGTCGGGCTTGTGGCCCTGGTCCATGCTCCCGGGCCCGCAGACGACCGTGGGTATGCCGGCCTGGTCGAACAGGCCTCCCTCGGTGCCAAAGGCGACGGTACCGAATTCCGCGCAACCGCACAGATCCGCCACAAGCAGCGCGGCTTCGCTGTCTGCGGGCGTGGCCAGGCCTGGGTAAGCGCTCAGGGGGCGCAGGTAGATGCCGGTGTCCGCCTTCACCGCCTGCATGCGCGGTACCAGGGCATCCGTGGCGAAACGCTCCAGGGCGTCGGCGACCTCCTGGGCATCGAAGCCTGGCAAGGCACGCACCTCGAAATCGAACTCGCACTCGGCCGGCACGATATTCAGCGCTCGCCCCCCCTGGATGACGCCGGTCTGGATGGTGGAGTAGGGGGGATCGAACCGCGCGTCATGCTTGCCAGGCTCGGCGAGCGCTTCCCCGATCTCGCCCAGCCGACCGATCAGCCTTGCCGCATACTCGATCGCGTTGACCCCATAGGGCGCATACGCCGAGTGGCAGGCAGCGCCTTTCACCTGGCAACGCATCGCCAGCTTGCCCTTGTGGCCAAGCACCGGCTTGAGTTCGGTCGGCTCGCCGATGAGGCACAGTCTGGGTTTATTAGGCCGCTGCTCGAGGCGGGCGAGCATGGAGCGCACCCCCAGGCAGCCCACTTCTTCGTCATAGGAAAAGGCCAGGTGCACCGGCCGACGCAGGGCGCTTTCGACGAACCTGGGCACCGCGGCCAGGACGCAGGCAATGAAGCCCTTCATGTCCGCCGTGCCGCGGCCATGCAGCCGGCCATCCGCTTCGGTCAGGGTGAAGGGATCGAAGGTCCAGTCCTGACCGTCGACCGGCACCACGTCGGTGTGGCCCGACAGCACGATGCCGCCTGACGTATCCGGGCCGATGCTTGCGAACAGGTTGGCCTTGGTACGTTCGTCGTTGAACAGCAGCTCGCTGTCCACACCGAACCCAGCCAGGTAATCCCTGATGAAATAGATCAGCTCCAGGTTCGAGTCGCGGCTCACGGTGGCGAAGCCGACCAGCCGCTCGAGCAATGCCCGGCTGGATTGGCTACTCATCCCCGGGCACTCCGTAGCTCGGTGCCGCCGTGGGGTCGAGCGCACGGGTGAGGTAATCCTGCAGCTGCGGTTTGTAGGTTTCCCAGAGCGAATCCAGTTGGCCTATCGGATCCGCGTCGGCCCAGTCCACGCGCAGGTCCGCGATCGGCCAGACCAGGTCACCGACGATCTTCATCGCCGCCGAATGCACGGGCCCGGCCTCGCCTCCTGCCGCCATCGCCGCATGCATGGCCGCCATGAGGCGATCGCCGAGTTGGCCGGGGGCGCTTTCGAATGCCTCGACCATGGCCTGGATCACATCGACGCTGGACAGCAGGTTGCCCGCGGCTGCGCACTGGTCACCGGCCACCGCGTTGTGAATGCCCAGGGATTCCTTGCCGCTGAAGGTCGCGATACGGCCGTCGCTGTCGATGACGGTGACCTGTCGATACTGGCTCCAGCCATTGGCATGCAGGGCACGGTCCAGGGCCACGCCAGGCTCGAGCTGTTCGTGCTCCAGCAGGTCGAGAATTTCAGGGCCCAGTGCCGGCAGCGTGATGTTCTGGGTGGATACCGCGCCGACACCGGCCCTGACCCACGGGCAGCGCGCGCCGACAGCGATGCTGGAAGAACTGATGGCAATACCGAGCTGGCCCGTTTCCGAGCAGCGACCGATGATGGAGAACGTCATGTACTACTCCTCGAAATTCCTGGAATACAGAGACCGGGCTACCAGCATGGGAGAACGGCCTCCATGGATCACTTGCCGATCAGCTCGCCTGCCAATCTTCCGGGATCACCGCGATGACGTCGATTTCCATCAGCCACTGCGGTTGCGCCAGGGCGGAAACGACCAGGCCGGTAGAGATCGGGAATACGCCCTTGAGCCACTTGCCCACCACTTGATAAACCGGCTCGCGGTAGCGAGGGTCGATGATGTAGGTCGTGGTCTTGACGATGTGCGACAGATCGCTGCCAGCCTCTTCGAGAAGCTGTTTGATGTTCTTCATCGCCTGTTCGGTCTGGGCGGCGGGGTCGCCCAGGCCCACCAGGCGACCCTCGAAGTCGGTGCCTACCTGGCCCCGCACATAGACCGTGTTGCCGGCGCGCACGGCCTGGCACAGGTCGTTGTCCAGCGTCTGGTTGGGGTAGGTTGCCTTGGTGTTGAACATGCGAATGCGGGTATGGGTTGCCATGTCTGTTCGATCCTGTTGAATCAGAGTGTCGTGAGGGGGGGTACCCGGCTGGAACTTACTGTTCCTGCTCGCGCTGGGTAGCGTCGCGGTAGGACAGATAGGTGCGCTGGGTAGCGATGTGGCCAGCCACATGCTTGGCGTCATGCCAGACCCCCCAGATGAACGCCGAACCCCGACGGGACAACCATGGCAGGCCCAGGAAGTACACGCCCGGCTCGCTGGAAACACCGCGCTGATGCTTCGGCTTGCCGCGCTCGTCGAACGCGTCCACCTTGAGCCAGCTGTAATCGACGGAGTAGCCAGTCGCCCAGATGATCGAAGTGATTCCGGCCTCGGCCAGGTTCAGCTCGAGCACGGGATGAGTCACGCAGTCAGGATCGGGGTAGCGAGTGCGCGCCTCCGGCTCTTCCGGCAGGTCCAGGCCGTTGCGCGCGATATAGGCATCCGCGGCATCCAGCAGGGCCAGGTAATTCTCATCGCCAGCGGTCAGGTTGGCCGTCAAGTCGTCCTGGAACTTGACCGCGCCGTTTTCGAACGACTGGGTCAGGCCGACAAGGGTCATGCCTTGATGAGCCAGGCCACGGAAGTCGACGGTGTTGCCACCCCGAGCGCCACTGACCGCAATGGTGACGTGCTCCCGCCCTTTTTTGACCGTTTCGGCATCCCACTCGCCCAGCACTCCGAGCCACCAGCAGAAATCGCGGTTGCGATAGGCGCGCGGCGGACGATCATGCGCGCCGACGGACAGGTACACCTTCCTGCCAGCGCGTTGCAGCTCATCGGCGATCTGGACACCGGACGAACCGGCGCCTACCACCAGGACAGCACCCTCTGGCAGCTGCTCGGGGTTGAAATAGGCGGCGGAGTGGATCTGGTGGATGTTGTCATCCGCGGGAGCGATCGGTGGTATGACGGGTTTCTGGAATGGGCCAGTTGCCACGACGACACGGTTCGCTTCGATCACCCCATCGGAGGTCTCGACGGTGAAACCCGGGCGACCCACATTGCGAACCACCTGACGGACTTCCACGCCGGTGCGGATGGGGGCATCGAATTTCTTCGCGTAGGTTTCGAAATACGCCGCGACCTGATCCTTGGAGGCGAAGGCATCGGGAGCAAGCCCATCGAATTCCAGGCCAGGGAAGCGATCGTGCCATGCCGGGCCATTTGCAACCAACGAGTCCCAACGGCCCGTGCGCCACGCTTCGGCGATTCGGCTACGTTCGAGGACGAGATGAGGGATGCCGAGCGTGCTCAGGTGCTCGCTAATTGCGATACCGGCTTGACCAGCGCCAACCACAAGGGTATCGATCTCTGTTTTTTGTACTGGCATCTGTGAATCCTTCGAGAGGCAGGAGTGGACCAGGTCGGCGATAGCGTCGCTGTCTATGCACATCCATCGTGTGGTGATCGTTTGCGCCGTGTTCATCGGTAGCCAAGGCGTTCATCGATCACATGCGGGATGGGATAGGTCACATTCTGTTCAAAGGGTGCAGTTCGCGAAATTATGATTTTTGTGGTCGCTGCCTAGGAAAATGCTGTTACCCCCGTGTGCAAAGGGTTCCAGGCCCTTCGCGAGAACTTTGAAGAGCCTCCGGAGCTTGAAAAAAACAGGGAAGTCACCCTGGCGCAAGGGTGCAGATCCTTGCGCAGGGCCATGGTCATGAGTCTTTCCAGGACAAGGCGAACAGTGTTTCGGCGGGTACTTCGAACTGGACGCGGCCGTCTCGGCAATCGACCGTGGCATCACGGCTACGGCTGTCGGGGCCGAAAAGCGTGAGAGCCGGACAGACGCTGCCTACGCCTCGCAGGCTGACTTGTTGCAGGCGGGCGCCCTTGTTCACGCCAAGCACACTGCGTTGTCGATCACGGGCCATGGCCAATGCGTCGACTTCGAACGCGCTGTTGTCCAGACGCTGGACCTGATCCAGCCAATGCGCCTGCATGAACTGTTGGGCGAGTCCCACGGGCTTCAACTCGAAGCGACCCGGGCCTGGCATCGCGATCATGCCCTTGAGATGGTTGGGATCGTCGGCAGCCTGAAACCAGTTGAGCAGATCGAGCAAACCGTCCTGGGCCGAGTTGATAGCGACCGAGGCCCACCACAGGGAGGCGAAGTGCGTTTCCTGTTCGTAGGGGCTCACGCTCCCACCGCTGGATATGTTCGTCTGGTCCAGCAGGAGCGCCTTGCGCGGCCGGCCATTGGCTTGCAGACCCACCACCTCGGCAGCTCGGCGCACATTGTCGCGGTACACCCGTGTGGCCAGCAGGTCGCGGACCATCCATTCATGCCAGGCCATGGCGTCGATCTTCGATCCCGATTCGGCGAGCATTCGTTGGGCCCAGTCGATGCCCCTGCGTTGCGCGCTCTCTGGCCGGAACGGACCGCCGACCAGCCGCGAGCTTGCCGGCATCGCGATACGCACGCCCGCTTCGCGAGCGCCCGGGAAGTCGCGCACCCGTTGCTCCATGGCATCGAAGTAGCGCTTGTAGGTGGTGTAGTCGCGGTAGTTGAGATTGGGCTCGTCGGCGAACGACAGGTAGTGAGTGCCGCTGCCACCCAGGGCCACAGTCGCCGCCAGCCAGGCGTCCAGACCCTTGAAGCTCTGGGTATCGGGCCGCAAGTCGGCCTTGCGCTGGGTGGCGGCCAGTAACGTCATGTTCGTATCGATGGCGCCGCGCTCCTGATAGAAACGTCGGAAGGCATCTTCGTAATGGGGCTTGGCGGCAAGGATGTCGACCAGGCTGTAGAACCCGGCCGCGCGTGGCTTGAGTGCATCGAGCGCGGCATGGCTCGACGGCGGCGGCAGCAAGTAGGGCAGAGCGACGCCCAGGCGCGGGGTAGGGCCGAGCACATCGGCATGCACAGTGAGTTCGGTACGGCCACTGTCCTGACGCAGCGGTTGCAGGTCTTGTGGACGCTGGGCGAACAGATTCGCCGTGCCGTCCAGCCAGAAGGCCGCCTTGCCGCGGCCTTGCAGGCGCAGGCGCCAGGTCTGATCGATGTCGCTTGCGGGCAGGGCGATCTTGTCGAATTGCGGATAGGCCTGATAGGACTTGAGGGTCAGTGCGACCTTGGCGCCATCGTTCAGACGTTCGGCCTGCAAAGCCCTCACGCCACCGAAGTACTTGCCCGCCAGGACCGCACGCTCACCGGCGCGGACCTTGAAGTAGAGCTCGGTATCAGGCCCGGTTTCGACGCTGAAGTGCACCTTGGCCGGCGCGAACAGGCCGACCGTGGTGTCGTCGTATTCCAGGCGGTAGCGCCTGAAACTGTAGCCCGGCACCTCGACGCGGTAGCTGACCTTGCTGGCTGGCAACGGCCAGGCTTGTTGGCCACGGCTTTCGCTGGAAGGGATCAAGCGCTCGGCGCGCAATTGGCCCTCGCCGTCGAGCAGGTAGATACGTTCGTCGTTCGCGTCCGTTTGCCACGCCGGTACCCAACTGACGCGCACCGTATCGTCGCGACCCGGTTGCAGGTAGAAGCTTCCGTCGCGCACGTCGCCCCACCGCATGGGGTCAGCCTGAGCCAGGCCGCCGAGTGCAAGTATCATTACTGCAAATATAGACTTCAAGTTCTTTGCCTCGGTGTCAAACGCAGCGCAACGATAGTGTTGCCTGGACGGAAACAGGGTGGGTATTCGCGCAAACGGGTCTGGACGGGATACGGCGAATGCGCGCAACTTTTCGCAAAAACACTCATGTCCATGGCGGCGTGTCCCCGTTAGGTTTTCAGACAGGTGATAAGGGTGTGTAACAGGTTATAGACCAATAGTGGCACATTGCATCATTCCGTGAATTTTTGCTGTTCACGGGGCTCAGTTGCACGATGGCCTCTGGGGGCATGTCGTTGGTGTTTTAGCGCCCTTGAGATCGAGCGCCGCCCACGCGGCGCTTCGCGAGCAAATCGCATCGGCGAACCGCCGCTCCCACATTTATTGCAACGTGCCATGGCCTGACAGACCGAGCTCAGCCTTGTTTGTACGACAAAGATATCGAGACGTCAGCAACAGCCTTGATGCAATCCTCAGCCATGCACCAAGGCTAACAACCCCGATCTCACAGGCCATGGCACGTTGCAATAAATGTGGGAGCGGCGGTTCGCCGATGCGATTTACCCGCGAAGCGCCGCGCGGGCGGCGCTGGATCTCAAGGGGGCCTACACATGCCATGACATGCACCACGCGGGCGGCGCTCGATCTCAAGAGCGCTGAACATGCCATGACATGCACCTGGAATCCCTCATGTAAACCCAAATAAATATAAGGTAATCAATCGGTGAACAATTTTATTTTCTACCGTTCAATCACTTTCCGATAGGTTGATCACATCAATGTTTTATTGGCGCCATTTGTGCGTCACGATGTTCCCATAAAATAAACCGAAACCAACTTGAACTTTGCAACGCTACTGCTAATGTTGCCTCGGCTTCGCACTTCGCAACCTATCGATTGTTCATGTTGGCGTATCCATAGTGTTAGCGCACGACAATAGAGTGCTTGCTGCTCCCTCCCAATTGAAAGGATCACGTCATGAGCGCCCCGCTCCAAGCGCCAGCCGACAAGCTGGACAGTGTTCAACTGCTGCGCGCCATCGCGGCACTCGCCGTGGTTTTCTTTCACATTCCATTGTTTCGCAATGGCGACTGGGGCGTGGACATCTTCTTTGTGATCAGTGGCTTCATCATGGCCCTGGTCACGACCCACTCCACCAGCCACTTTTTCACCAAACGGGTGGTTCGTGTCGTTCCGCTCTATTGGCTCGGCACGCTGGGTGTCTTCGGCGTGGCCCTGTTACTGCCGAGTCTGCTGGATAACACCACCGCGGACGTGCCTGGCCTGCTCAAGTCCCTGTTCTTCATTCCCTACCAGAAGGGTCAATACGTCCAACCCCTGCTGTACCTGGGTTGGACCCTGAACCTGGAAATGTTCTTCTACGCGGTGTTCGCCATCTCCATGGCCATCAGTCACCGTCACCGGCTGCTGATCTGCTCGAGTCTGCTGCTGGCGCTCGTGCTGCTAGGCAACCTGGTAGCGTTCGAGGGCCTGTTCGCACGCTTCTACACCCAGGAAATCCTCGCCGAATTCGTCCTGGGCATGGCCTGTTACGGCGTCTTTGCCCGCACCGCCGGCTGGCGCCGGGCAGGGCCCGGCACGGGCGCGCGCGCAGCCCTGATCGTGCTGGGTGTCGCTGCCCTGGCCTGCATGCCCTTTACCAGCGGCCTGATCGAGGCGGTGGGACGTTCGGGCGTCTGGGGCATATTGGCGACGGTCGTGTTCCTGGCGTTGGTCCATGGGCTGTCGGGAGTTCGCCTGCCCGGCTTGCTGGTACTGATCGGCGACGCCAGTTACTCCCTCTACCTGTTCCACCCCTATGTGTTGAAGGTGTTCAACAAGGTCTTCCACGTGTTCGACACACCGGGCATGCTTGCCTATGTCATGACCCCCGTGAGTATTGCCCTGTGCTGCGTCGTGGCAGTGGGCATCTATCGCTGGGTGGAGCTACCAACCACTCAATGGCTGCGCGCTCGTCTCATTGACCGGCGCAAGTCGGCAATTGGCTCGCAGGTCATGCCGGCCGGAAGCGGCGAATAGAGCGGCACTTGGACACCCTGGCCGGTATACCGCATGAGCCTATGCTCCTGGCACGCCAGGCACATCCATGTTGATCCTGCGCCAGGCGGCTTGGGCAAGGCTGTAGAGCGAAAAGGCCAGCAACCCCAGGCCCATCGCCATCAAGATAACGCCGCCGGCTGGGAGATTCTGCAGGGCATCGAGAGCATCCTTCATGCCTGGCGGGTTCATGGCCTTGTAATTGGAGCCACTGATCATCAGCAGCAGGGCTATCTCGATAAACACCACCCCACGAGCGATCAGGCCGAAGCGCGAGACGGGGCGCACATAGCGCATGACGTCCTTGTCGGCTTCGAAGTATTTCTCGAACGATGCCTTCCAGCCCTTGACGATATGAGCCATCCCTACGCCCAGCGGGACCATGGCAATGAGGTATATCAGGGTATTGGAGTGCTCCCAGGACAGCAGGTGAGCCAGCAGGTCCTTGGCCTGTCCTCCGCCGGAGCCGCCGGCGCTTTCGAGACCGCTGACCAGCAGACCCAGCGCGAAGAATGCCAACGCGCCGTTGGCCATCGCGCTGGCCAACAGGCCTGTCCGAATCACCACCCCCTTGAAGCTTTTACCATGATGGTCGAAGTCGCGGACTGCTTGCAGCACACGCCATCCGGCAAAGGCCAGCAAGCCGGCCACTACCAACCCGACGAGTACGTGGCCGAACGGCTGGCTCAGCAGGGCTTCCAGGCTCTTGTGGCTGTCCTTGGGTCTTGTGGAGTCTCGAGCGGCCAGCAGAGCGAAGATACCGATGATCAGATAGATTGCTCCCCGCGCGGCGTAGCCACCCCGTGCGAGTGCGATGAGACCTTGTTGCGTTGGCATGAAGAGGGTTCCAGAGAGGCTGTAGGTGAAAGACCTGTCTGGCCGGGTGGGGTTCGATCACAAGCTCGAGCGGATCGAACCCATGCAGCGGACGCGGACCTGTCCCGCCACCTTCAGCGCGCCAGGCCGCCTACCTCCATCTTCAGCATGTCACGCGCCTTGAGCACCAGGTGCGCCATGGCGAACGGCTTGGTGATTACCGCCATTCCCGTGTCGAGATGCCCGTCGCCCACCGCCGCGTTCTCGGCGTACCCGGTCACGAACAACACCTTGAGCCGAGGGACGATGCCCCTTGCCGCATCCGCGACTTGCCGCCCATTCATTCCTCCGGGCAGCCCTACGTCCGTGATCAGCAGGTCAACCGCGGGCCGCGCCTGCAATCCGCTAAGTCCCGTCATGCCGTCGGTGGCCTCCATCACGGAAAAACCTTCCTCTCGAAGCGCTTCGGCCATCAGCATTCGCACCGTGGCATCGTCGTCGATGACCAGAACCATGCCCTGACCGGCAACTGGCGCGGACGCCGAGGCCCGTACCGCGCCCTCAGGGGCTATCTCTCCCAGAAACCGTGGCAGGTAGAGCGTGAAGGTGGAGCCGGATCCCGGCACGGAGTGCGCGAGCACATGGCCCCCGGACTGGTTCACGAAACCGTGGATCATGGACAGGCCAAGCCCGGTGCCTTGCCCGATGGGCTTGGTGGTGAAGAAGGGGTCGAATATCCTGTCCATGAGCTCTGGTTCGATCCCGGAGCCCGTATCCTTCACGCTGATACGCACGAAGTCGCCCTCATGCCTGAGGCCGCGGGGCAGGTCGTTGCCATCGGTATTGGCGGTCTCGATGCTCATCAGTCCGCCGTCGGGCATTGCATCTCGCGCATTGATAGCAAGGTTGAGAAGGGCGCTTTCGAGCTGCGCGGCGTCGATCTTCGTCGGCCACAGTGCCGGGTCCTGGACAACGCTGATATCGATGGACGGACCGACCGTGCGCCTGATCAGGTCCTGCATGTTCAGCACCAGATGGTTCACATCGGCGGGCTTGGGATCCAGCGTTTGCCGACGAGAGAACGCCAGCAGGCGCTGCGTCAATGTCGCGGCCTTGTGCGCGGAGCCGTGCGCCGCCTTGATGAAACGTCCGATATCGTCGCTGCGGCCGACAGCGATGCGTTTCTCCATGAGCTCCAGGCTGCCGAGGATGCCGGCCAGGAGATTGTTGAAGTCGTGGGCGATGCCGCCAGTCAGCTGTCCCACGGCCTCCATCTTTTGCGCCTGCCTGAGCGCTTCATGCGCAAGCAGCAGTTCATTCGTTCGGGCTTCTACTCGTTGCTCTAGGGTCGCATTGGCGTTTTTCGTTTCTTCGAACAGCTTGGCGTTGTCAATGGCGATGGCGGCCTGGGCAGCCAGGGCGGCCATCAGTTTTTCATGCCGCTCGGTAAATTGATCCGCTTCGGGATGGCCGTAGAAAAGGCCCCCCAGTACTTGGCCCGAACGTGAAACCACGGACACTGCCAGATAACTTCTGATCGGCAGGTAGCCGGCGGCGGGCAGGCCATAATGGGGCGCGAATGCCTGGTATCGCGGATCCAGCGAGATGTCACCGGAACGTACGACACCCAGGTTCTCGAACGTCGGGTCGAACAGCCGTGTCGGCTCTGGGGGCGGCAGGTGAGCGAAGTCACGCTTGGAGGCGCCCGACAAGGTAACCAGGCGCAGCTTCTGGCCATCCTCATCGACCACGTTATGGAAATACGCGCCATAACGCGCGCCGGTCAACTCTATCCCGGCATCCGTCACCGTCTGCACCAGCCGCTGCAGATCGAGGTCGCCGGCAAGCTGTGCGTTGATCCGGTTGAGCGTCTCCAGGGTCCGGCTCTCTTCGCGCAGGGCCGCCTCGCTGGCGGTCAGTGCCGCGCGCGCCAGGTGCGCCTCGGTGACATCGAACCCTTCGCAGAAGATACCGGTCACTTCACCCGAGTCGTCCAGCAGGGGTTCATAGATGAAATCCAGGAAACGTTGCTCGGAAGGTGCTCCTGGATAGCTCAGCAGAATGGGCGTTTCGGCGGAGACCAGCCGTTGGCCGGTATGGTAGACACGATCGAGCCACTCGTAGAACCCCTGACCCTCGAGCTCGGGAAATGCCTCGTAGATGGTCTTGCCGATAAAATCCCTGTCGCCGAACAATCGCTTGTACGACTGGTTGACGAAATCGAAGGTGTGGTCCGGGCCGCGCAGGATCGTGATGAAGCCTGGCGCCTGCTCGAACATGCGTCTTTGACGCCTGGACTCCTCTTCGAGCCTGCGTTCGCCGAGGATTCGCTCGGTGGTCTCGTGGCCCTGGTTGAACACGCCCGCGATCTGCCCGTCTTCTCCCGGGATCGGCGTGAAACTGTAGTTCCAGTAGGTCTCGCACAGGTCGCTGCCTCGCGCGATCAGCAGCAGTTGATCGTAGGCGGAATAGCCCCGGGCAGTGCTGACGACGCTCTCGAACTGTGGACCGATCACATCCCAGATGTCTGCCCATACCTCACGTGCCGGTCGGCCCAAGGCCGTGGGATGGCGGTCATCGGGTATGGGCGCCCAGGCATCGTTGTAGAGCAGGCACAGGTCCTGGCCCCAGTAGATCGCGGTGGGAAAGCTGGAGTGCAGACAGATGCTCAGGGCCGATCGCAAGGATTGGGGCCAGGTACAGGGGTTCCCCAAGGGTGTCCTGGACCAGTCATGGCTCCGGATGAGCCTGCCCATTTCCCCGCCACCTTGGAGGAAATCCAGGGGCACGGAGCTTGGTACGTTTACGGTCATCGGTGTTGTCTCAAGCGATCAGGGTGTTCGATGCGGTCAATAGTATCGAGGAACGCCAGCCGAGGGTGGATCGATGTTGCAGAAAGCCATCACCGTTGCTCATCCATTGGCCTTATTGGCCGATAACCTGGCATGAACCCCGTATGCCGGTCGAGAGCAATGATCAAGAATCCCACCTGTGGTCCCACCCCCCCAGCAAGCCAGGGCCAGAGCGTCAATCTGACGCGCGCCTCATTATTCTTGTTCACCGGGCTTCTGACATTGGTCCTGTTGTTCGCCGGCGCGCTTGCCACCTATTTCGCGCTCAACCTGGACCGGACAGAGGCGAAGAAAGCGGCCTTCCTTGCCGACAAGGCGGTCCAATCGCTGCGCAAGAACGTACTGGCAACGACCAAGGATTATGCGTTCTGGGGCGACGCCTACCGCAACCTGCATCTTGCGCTGGATACGGAATGGGCATTCGTCCAGGAGAATCTAGGTCCTACACTGTTCCCGGCCTTTGGTTTCAATGGTGTGTTCGTGATCGGCACCGCGGACCAGACACTCTATTCGGTGATTGATGGCAAACGCTCGCAGGTGCCTGCCGCGCAGTGGCTAGGTGAGCCACTCGACCAGCTAGTGCGGGAGGCTCGTGCGCAGGAAGAGCACGAGAAGTCGGTAAGCGCATTCGTACGTACGAACGCAGCGCTGGTCCTGATCGGTGCCGCGGCCATTACGCCGGGTACGGACCCGACAGTACAGCGCGACGACGGCCTGGCATCGGTACTGGTATTCGCCAGGAGGCTCGACAACGGCAGCCTGGAATCCCTCGGTAACAGCTTCGGCGTCGAACACCTGCGTTTGGCTCAACGCCCGGCACTCGAGCCAGGTCAGGTAATGGACAAGGCGAAAGCGCTAGCGACGCTTGCATGGAGTCCCCCGACGCCGGGCCGCGAAATACTGGCGTTCATGCTGCCTCTGCTGGGGCTGTTCGCGCTGCTCGTCTACCTGATGGTATGGATAATCCTGCGCCGTGCCACGGCAGCGGCGAAGCTGCTCGATCTCAGTCATGTCGCCTTGCAACGCAGTCAGGGGGCGCTGGCCATCAGCGAAGCGCGCTTTCGGGATGTGGCCGAGGCCAGTTCGGACTGGATATGGGAGGTCGATGACCAAGGCCGGTTCACCTATCTCTCCGAACGGTTCGAGATCATTACCGGCTTCGCCCGGGAGGCCTGGCTGGGGATCGCCATAGAAAAGCTGGTCAAAGGCGAGGAGGGGTCGCTGCTGGAATGGTTGAACCACCGGTCCAGGAGCGCCAATGCTTCCTTCCAATGCACCTGCGTGGACAAGGAAGGCGGATATCGCATCCTGCGGGTGACGGCCAGGGACATGCAGGGCCAAGGCTATCGCGGGACCGCCGTGGACATCACCGACGATGTCGAGGCGCGAAAACGTATCGAGTACCTCTCCGAACATGACGTCTTGACCGGGCTGCCAAACCGAGAACGCCTGCGGGACTTCCTGGAAGGAAGGCTCAGGTCCGCGTCGACCGGCACGAACCCTCTGGTGATGTTCAGCATCGACCTCGACCGTTTCAAACCGGTGAACGATCTGCTGGGCCATGCGGTAGGCGACCGGGTGCTGCTCGAAACCGCACGGCGGTTGGGCGAATGCGTGCGCAGCGGGGACCTGGTGGCGAGGGTCGGAGGGGATGAGTTCGTGATGGTCGTCACCGGTATGCTCGATCATGTGGAGATCGAGGCGCTCTGTCGCCGATTGATCGATGCGGTCGAGCAGCCGATCCAGCTCGAAGAGCAGAACATCTTCATCAGCGCCAGTATCGGGATTGCCCTGTCGCCAAGTGACGCACGCGAGGCAGCGGAGCTGCTGCGCTATTCCGATATCGCGCTCTACGAAGCCAAGGCGAGCGGCAGAGGCACCTGGCGCTTCTACGCGGGTGACATGAATGCGCGGATCATCGAGCGCCGACGGCTTGAAAGCGACCTGCGTTATGGCATCAAGAATGGCGAACTGCGCCTGTATTTCCAACCGCGTTTTCGGATCAGCGATGGCCAGATGGTCGGCGCCGAAGCGCTGGTGCGTTGGCAGCATCCTCAACGTGGGCTGGTTTATCCGGATACCTTCATCCCGATAGCCGAAGACACGGGGCTCATCGCATCGTTGAGTGACTGGGTCCTCGATGCGGCGTGCAAGACGGCCGCCGACTGGCCTGAAGAACTGTTCGTATCGGTCAACCTGTCCTCCAAGGAGTTCCAGTCCACTCAATTGATCGAGCGGATCGAGCGGGTCCTGGCTGTTTCCAGATTGCAACCCGCTCGCCTGGAGCTGGAGCTGACCGAAAGCGTGATGGTCGAGGACGCCACGAGTGCCTTGAGTATCATGCGATCGCTCAAGGCATTGGGCGTGAAGTTGGCGATGGATGATTTCGGGACCGGCTATTCGTCACTGAGCTACTTGCGCTCGTTCCCGTTCGATGGGCTGAAGATCGACCGCAGCTTCGTGAGCCGATTGGGCGAGAGCGAGGATGACAAGGCCATCATCCAGGCGATCGTTGGCCTGGGCCGTGCATTGTCGCTGACCGTGACCGCCGAGGGCATCGAAACCCCGGAGCATCTGGCGCTGTTGAAAGCCGTGACCTGCGATGAGGGACAGGGGTATCACCTGAGCAGACCGATGGATGCGGTCGCGTTCAATCAGATGATGATGACGACCTAGGAAACAGGCTTCGGCGTGGATCGAGTAACTGAAAAGCAGAGGAGCGAGCGAAGATGATACCGACGTCATTCAAAGACTCTATCGGGGCCTGGTCATGAACCCGAGCACACCGGACGGTCGATATTTCGTGGTCAAGGGTCAGCTCTGGCGTTGCAGCGATCCCTCGCTGGCCGAGGACGTTCGACAAGGATCGGTCGACGAACTCATGGCCGGGAGGCGGGACGTCAAGGCGGCCAAGGCCTCGGGCGAGGTAGCGCAGTTGAAGGCCGCTCGGGCCCGCGTCAACGCCGCCAAGGTGGCGCTCGGCGAGCGAGGGCCCGTCTGGTGGGATGACGGGAGCCCGGATTACAACAGGTTCCTGGTCACCAACACGCCTTACGCCGACTGGTACCGCGCGCTCGGCCCGCGGACCTGACGTGTTCGACAAGGCCATGGACAGGTCACGTGTCTGAATCGGACGCGCGGTGATCGTTCATGTCTTGCGCCGACTACCTCGCCACACGGCCTTCCCGTAGAATCCGCGCCCTTTTGCTGGGATGTGGAGGATGGTCAGGGGTGAAAACCGCGCTACGGCGTGTGGATTGGTGACGATTGTCTTGTGGAGCACCGCCGCCGGTCTCATCAGGAGCGTGAGTGACGGTTTCGGCGCGCTGGGTGGAGCGGCCCTGATCTATGCCTGGGGCGCCATCCTGCTGTTGATCCTCTTCGGCAAACCGCGGCTGCGCTGGTCTTCGCGCTTCTACCTGGTCGTCGGCAGTGCGCTGTTCGTCGCCTATGAAGTCTGTCTTTCACTGTCGTTGGGGTATGCGAACGACAGCAACCAGGCGATCGAGCTGGGGGTCGTGAACTACCTGTGGCCGTGCCTCACGGTGCTACTGGCCATCTTCATGAGCGGCCAGCGCGCCAGCCTGCTGGGTCCGGCATGCCCTGATGCCTGGCAGTCAGGGAAGCCGTCTGATCTGGATGTTGAAGCTCATCGTTCGGTTTCTGAGATCAGCTGTGCGGCTGCTGCCCCTGTCGCGGGGCAAGCCCGCTCACCACTGGTTCTGTGCAAGTCATGCCACTGGTTGTGTGCAAGCCATGCCACTGGTCTGTGCAGGTCATGCCACTGGTTGTGTGCAAGCCATGCCACTGGTCTGTGCAGGTCATGCCACTGGTTCTGTGCAAGTCATGTCACTGGTCTGTGCAGTTCATGCCACTGGTTGTGTGGAAGACATGCCACTGGTTTTGTGCAAGTCATACCAATGGTCTGTGCAGGTCATGCCACTGGTTGGGTGCAAGACATGCCATTGGTTCTTTACAGGCCATGCCACTGGTTGTGTGGAAGACATGCCACTGGTTTTGTGCAAGTCATAACACTGTTCTGCGCAAGTCATGTCATTGGTCTGTTCAGGTCATGTCACTGGTTGTGTGCAAGACATGCCACTGGTTCTGTGCAAGTCATGTCACTGGTCTGTGCAGGTCATGCCACTGGTTGTGTGGAAGACATGCCACTGGTTGTGTGCAAGTCATACCACTGGTCTGTGCAGGTCATGCCACTGGTTGTGGGCAAGACATGCCATTGGTTCTTTACAGGCCATGCCACTGTTGCTGTGGAAGACATGCCACTGGTTCTGTGCAGGTGATGCCAGCGATATAAACAAGCTATGAAAGATGCTGGTGCCTTAGGCCTACGCTGGTGCTTTAAGCCTGCGCTGGTGTTCTGGCCCAAGTGGGGCACCGGTGGCATGACTTGCGAAGAACCGGTGGCGAGCGGGCTTGTCCCGCGATAGGGCCAGCAGCTTCACAGAAAATTACAGGGGGGTTACGCTCCATTTGCATAACCCGCCAGCCCAACTGCGCTGCTCCACTCAAAGATGCAACGCATGCCCCAACGCCCGCAGCGCCGCCTCCTGCACCGCCTCCCCCAAGGTCGGATGCGCATGGATGGTCCCCGCGATATCTTCCAGCCTAGCGCCCATTTCCAGTGACTGGGCAAACGCGCTGGACAGCTCCGATACCCCCACGCCGACAGCCTGCCAACCCATCACCAGGTGATTGTCACGACGAGCGACCACGCGCACGAACCCGCTACGCGATTCGAGCGTCATGGCGCGCCCGTTGGCGGCGAAGGGGAACTGCGCGACGATGCAGTCCAGGCCCTGCTGGCCGGCCTGTTCAGGTGTAGTACCCACCACCACCAGCTCCGGATCGGTGAAGCACACGGCGGCAATCGCGGCGGGCTCGAAACGCCGAGATTTGCCGGCGATCAGTTCCGCCACCATCTCGCCTTGGGCCATCGCCCGATGGGCCAGCATGGGTTCACCCGTCAGGTCACCGATGGCCCATACGTTGCGCATGCTGGTCTGGCAACGTGCGTCCACGTCGATAGCCGGGCCGTTCATCTTCAAGTCCAGGCATTCCAGGCCCTGCGTGCGTGGCCGACGGCCTACCGCGACCAGCACTCGGTCCGCTTCGAGGGTCAACGTCTGCCCCTGGCCATCGCGAGCCGTCAGGCACTGGCTAGCCGGATCGTAACCCTCGACGCTGTGACCCAGGTAAAGCTGGATACCGAGCTTGCCGATCGACTCGGCCACCGGCTGGGTCAGCTCGCTGTCGTAGGTCGGCAAGATACGCTCGCGCGCTTCGACCACGCTGACCCTAGCGCCGAGCTTGCGGTAGGCAATGCCCAGCTCCAGGCCGATGTAGCCGCCACCCACCACCACCAGGTGCTTGGGCAACGTCTCGGGCGCCAGGGCCTCGGTCGACGAGATGATCGGTCCGCCCAGGGGCAGCATCGGCAACTCGACACTGCTCGAACCGGTCGCCAGCAGCAGGTGTTCACAATGAATCCGCTGGCCATCGACCTCGACGTTCTTGCCATCGACGATCGTTGCCCAGCCCTGGATCACCTTGACCCCGTGCTTTTTCAGCAGCGCGGCTACCCCGGTCGTCAGGCGATCGACGATGCCGTCCTTCCAGGCCACGCTGCGGCCGATGTCCAGCCTCGGTGCACTGACGTGAATGCCGAGCGCCGAGCCATCCTGGTGGCTGCAAGCCTGATGGAATTGCTCGGCCACATGAATCAGCGCCTTGGAGGGGATGCAGCCGATGTTCAGGCAGGTACCGCCCAGGGCCTGGCCTTCGACCAGTACCGTGGGGATGCCCAGTTGCCCGGCGCGAATGGCAGCCACATAGCCGCCAGGTCCGCCGCCGATGACCAGCAGGGTCGTATCGAGGGTCTGTTGCATCGTCACTCCACGAACAGGCAGGCAGGTTGTTCCAACAGGCCGCGCACGGCCTGGATGAACAGCGCGGCATCCATGCCGTCGACCACCCGGTGATCGAACGAGCTGGACAGGTTCATCATCTTGCGCACCACGATCTGGCCATCGATCACCACGGGCCGATCGACCATGCGGTTGACGCCGACGATCGCCACCTCCGGTGTATTGACCACCGGTGTGCTGGCAATGCCCCCCAACGCCCCGAGGCTGGTCAGGGTGATGGTCGAACCGGACATTTCCTCGCGCGTGGCCTTGTTGTTGCGCGCGGCATGCGCCAGGCGCGTGATCTCGCTGGCGTTGTCCCACAGGCTGCCCGCTTCGGCATGGCGCAGGACCGGTACCATCAGGCCATTGTCGCCCTGGGTGGCAATGCCTACGTGCACGGCGCCGTGACGGGTGATGACCTGAGCTTCATCGTCATAGGTGGCGTTGATCTGCGGAAAGTCGCGCAGGGCAACGACCATGGCCCGGACCAGCAGGGGTAGCAAGGTCAGCTTGCCGCGACTCTCGCTCCATTGCTTGTTCAGGTGCAGGCGCAGGGCTTCGAGCGCCGTGACGTCGATCTCCTCGACATAGCTGAAATGCGCGACCCGGCGCTTGGCATCCTGCATGCGCTGGGCGATCTTGCGGCGCAGGCCGATGACCGGGATCTGCTCGCTGTCAGTGCGCCTGTCATAGCCGCCTGGCGCTTGGCCGACACGGGTATTCGGCCGGCTCATGAAGCTGTCGAGATCTTCGTGCAGGATACGACCGGCGGGCCCGCTGCCTTGTACGTAGCGCAATTCGATGCCGGCATCCAGGGCGCGCTTGCGCACGGCAGGGGAGGCGAGGGGCTTCTCGTCGGCCTGGCGATGCGCCACGGAAGCCGCGCAACCCGTGTAGCGCCCCCCAGCGCCAACCGCAGCTGGGGCTCCCTCGGACTGGACGGCATCAGCCATGGCAGAGGCGCCCTGTGGCTGGACGGCGCCAACTGCGGCAGAAGCAGCTGGCAGCTGGACAGCGCTTGCCGCCTCCACGGCCCCAGCTGGCTCGACCAGCTTGGCCTGCGGTGTGTCGACATGATTGCCGCTGCCTTCCACTTCGATGCGAATCAGCTCACTGCCGACCGCCATCACTTCACCGGGCTCACCGCCCAGCGCCAAGACCTTGCCGCTGACCGGCGAGGGTATCTCGACGGTTGCCTTGTCGGTCATGACATCAGCCACCACCTGATCCTCGGTGATGGTGTCGCCTATCTTGACGAACCATTCCACCAGTTCCACCTGCGCGATGCCCTCGCCAATGTCCGGCATCTTGATGACGTGCGTGCCCATTCAGACCTCCATGACCCGTTTCAATGCCGCGCCTACCCGGGTCGGCCCGGGGAAGTAGGCCCATTCCTGCGCGTGGGGGTACGGTGTATCCCAGCCGGTGACACGCTCGATGGGGGCCTCCAGATGGTGGAAGCAGTGCTCCTGGACCAGCGCCACCAGTTCGGCGCCGAAACCGCAGGTGCGCGTGGCTTCATGGACGACGACACATCGACCAGTCTTCTTCACCGAGTCGACGATGGTCTCCAGGTCCAGCGGCCAGAGGCTGCGCAGGTCGATGACTTCGGCATCGACGCCGGTTTCCTCGGCTGCCACCTGGGCCACGTATACCGTGGTGCCGTAGGTGAGGACGGTGACATCGTTGCCGGGACGGGTGACGACCGCCTTGTCCAGCGGCACCGAGTAATAGCCGTCCGGTACCGCACTCTGCGGATGCTTGGACCAAGGCGTCACGGGACGGTCGTGGTGGCCGTCGAACGGGCCGTTGTACAAGCGCTTGGGCTCGAGGAAGATCACTGGATCGTCGCATTCGATCGAGGCGATCAACAGGCCCTTGGCATCGTAGGGATTGGACGGCATTACCGTGCGCAGGCCGCAGACCTGGGTGAACATCGCTTCCGGGCTCTGGCTGTGGGTCTGCCCGCCATAGATCCCGCCGCCGCAGGGCATGCGCAGGGTCAGCGGGGATATGAACTCGCCCGCCGAGCGATAGCGCAGGCGCGCCATTTCCGACACGATCTGGTCGGAAGCGGGGTAGAAGTAGTCGGCGAACTGGATTTCCACCACGGGCCGCAGCCCATAGGCGCCCATGCCGACGGCCGTGCCGACGATACCGCTTTCGGAGATCGGCGCGTCGAATACCCGTGACTTGCCATACTTGACCTGCAGCCCTTCGGTGCAGCGGAACACGCCACCGAAGTAGCCGACGTCCTGGCCGTAGATCACCACATTGTCATCGCGCTCGAGCATCACATCCATGGCCGAGCGCAAGGCCTGGATCATGGTCATGGTGGTCGTGGTCATGGCGGTTCCCGGGTCGATGCTGTTGCTTTGGTCGTTCATCTCAGATCCCCAGTTCCTGGCGTTGGCGACGCAGATGGTCAGGCATTTCCTTGTACACATCCTCGAACATCGAGGCAGCGCTCGGGATAAGGCCGTTGCTCAGCGTGCCGAACTGCTCGGCGGCCTTCTGCGCGGCGATGACCTCGGCTTCCAGCTCGGCCGTGACAGCCTGGTGCTCTTGCTCGGACCATTGGCCGAGGGTGACCAGGTGTTGCTTGAGGCGGGCAATCGGATCGCCGAGCGGGAAGTGGCGCCACTCATCGGCCGGGCGATATTTGGACGGATCGTCCGAGGTCGAGTGGGGACCGGCGCGGTAGGTGACCCATTCGATGAGGGTCGGGCCGAGACCGCGACGCGCCCGCTCGGTGGCCCAGCGCGAAGCCGCGTAGACCGCCAGAAAATCGTTGCCGTCCACCCGTAGCGAGGCAATGCCGCAGCCGACGCCACGACCGGCAAACGTGGTGGACTCGCCCCCGGCGATGGCCTGGAAGGTGGAGATTGCCCACTGATTGTTGACCACGTTGAGGATGACCGGGGCGCGGTAGACATGGGCGAACGTCAGTGCGGTGTGGAAGTCCGACTCGGCGGTGGCGCCGTCGCCGATCCAGGCCGAGGCGATCTTGGTATCACCCTTGATCGCCGAGGCCATCGCCCAGCCTACCGCCTGTACGAACTGGGTGGCCAGGTTGCCGCTGATGGTGAAGAAGCCGGCCTCGCGCACCGAGTACATGATTGGTAGCTGGCGCCCCTTGAGCGGGTCACGCTCGTTGGAGAGCAACTGGCAGATCATCTCGACCAGCGATACATCGCGGGCCATCAGGATGCTCTGTTGACGGTAGGTGGGGAAGCACATGTCGGTGCGGTTCAGGGCCAGGGCCTGGGCGGTGCCGATGGCTTCCTCGCCAAGGCTCTGCATATAGAAGGACATCTTCTTCTGGCGCTGGGCAACCACCATCCGGCTGTCGAAGATGCGCGTCTTGAGCATGGCGCGCATGCCTTGACGCAGGACCTGGGGATCGATGTCCGCAGCCCAAGGGCCCAGCGCATTGCCTTCGCCATCCAGTACCCGGATCAGGCTGGAAGACAGGTCGGCCGTGTCGGCGGGCTCTACATCGATGGGAGGTTTGCGAACCTGGCCAGCGTCATTCAGCCGCAGGTAGGAAAAATCGGTCTGGCAGCCTGGCCGGCCTGTGGGCTCGGGCACATGCAAACGCAGGGGGGCGTACTCGTTCATGCTTTTACGCTCGCTCGATCTGTTGTTTTTTTGAGCTTTGAAGCGGTCGCCGCTGCTGTCGGCTTGTGACCGATCTGGCAGCGTTGGTTACATCATAGGAGGCTGGCGGGAGAATTTTTCTCTCTTGTTCATTGCCTTTATCGCGGGTCGGAGATAAACATTCCGCATAACCACAAGAATCAGGTGAATTTGTCTCATGCGAAAACTGGATCGCACGGATATCGGTATTCTCAACGCCCTTCAGGAAAATGCGCGTATCACCAATGCCGAGCTGGCGCGCTCGGTGAACCTGTCTCCCACGCCCTGTTTCAACCGGGTCAAGGCCATGGAAGAGTCGGGGGTGATTCGTCAGCAGGTGACCTTGCTGTCGCCCGAGGTATTGGGGCTGGACGTGAATGTATTCATCCATGTCAGTCTCGAGAAGCAGGTAGAGCAGTCGTTGCATCGCTTCGAGGAGGAAATCGCCGAGCGCCCTGAAGTGATGGAGTGCTATCTCATGACCGGAGACCCCGATTACCTCTTGCGTGTGCTGCTGCCCAGCATCCAGGCGTTGGAGCGCTTCCTCGACTACCTCACACGGTTGCCCGGTGTTGCCAATATCCGTTCCAGCTTTGCCCTCAAGCAGGTGCGCTACAAGACGGCATTGCCATTACCCGCCAACGGGATGAACCTGCGTGAGTGAGGGGCGGGTTGGCGCCGCCATCTGTTGCGCGCAATGCCGGACAGACAAGGTAGAACAGCCGATTCAGAGGCTGGAGTTTATCGGGTAGGTCTCGAACTTTTTGTGATGCTGAGGGCCTATCGCGGGGCAAGCCCGCTCGCCACCTGGATTGTGTTTTCACTGCACCGGTGGCGAGCGGGCTTGCCCCGCGATAGGCCCTCAGCATCACAGAAGATTCCACAAACCGAAGACTAAGCTTCAGGCTGTGAATCGACTTTTTTGCCTTGACTGACCCGCATCGCCCCCGCTGCGCAGGCTTGATATTCCGTGCGTTCGGCGCCTATGTTGTAGCTGTTGCCGTTTACGGCCTGTACACATGACAAGGATGAAGCCATGACGACCGATGGCCAGCGTTCATTCGCCGAGCGTTTGACAGGCATTGACGAGATCGAGTGCGTGACCCCGGACCTCAATGGGGTGCCTCGCGGCAAGGTGATGACCGCGCAGGGCTTTCTCGAGGGACGTCGCCTGCAGATGGCGCGGGGGGTGCTGCTGCAGTGCATCATGGGTGGCTATCCGGCTGCGAGATTCTATGGCGGCGACGACGGCGACCTGGCGCTGGTGGCGGATCCCGGACAGGTCCATCGCCTGCCCTGGAGCGAGGAGCCGAGAGCCCTGGCGATCTGCGACGCCGACGAACTGGATGGCGGCGGCTCGGGCCTGTCGACACGAGGCCAGCTCAAGGCCGTGATCGCCCGTTATGCGGCCCTCGGGCTGGCACCGGTGGTGGCCACCGAGCTGGAGTTCTTCGTCTTTGCGGCCAACCCTGATCCGGGCCAGGCATTCCAGCCGCCCCTCGGCAAGGACGGTCGTCGCGAAGATGGCCAATCGGCTTTCAGCGTCAGTTCCAACAACGGCCTGCGTCCGTTCTTCAGCGAAGTCTATCGCTGCATGGCCGCCCTCGGCCTGCCGCGGGACACCTTCATGCACGAAATGGGCGTCAGCCAGTTCGAGATCAATCTGCTGCATGACGACCCACTCTTGCTGGCCGACCAGACCTTCCTGTTCAAGCACCTGCTCAAGGAGGTGGCTCTCAAGCACGGGGTGACGGTGGTGTGCATGGCCAAGCCGCTGGCCAGAACGGCCGGCAGTTCCATGCATATCCACCAGAGCCTGGTAGAGATCGACAGCGGTCGGAATGTCTTCAGCGACCGCGATGGCCAGGCGACCGATACCTTTCATCATTTCATCGGCGGGCTACAGGCTTGCATGGCCGACTTCACGGCCTTGTTCGCGCCCCATGTCAATTCCTACCAGCGGCTGTGTCATCCCTATGCGTCGCCCAACAATGCCTGCTGGTCCGAGGACAATCGCGCCGCCGGTCTGCGTATCCCCGCCAGCTCGCCCTCGGCGCGACGCGTCGAGAACCGTCTGCCGGGCGCCGATGCCAACCCTTACCTGGCAATTGCCGCCAGCCTGGCGGCCGGGTTGCATGGCATCGAGCGGCGTCTGTCGCCAACGTCCGCCATCCAGGGTGAGTTCCAGGTTCCCGAGCACCTGAGCCTGCCTTGTACCTTGCATGCGGCCCTAGAGCGTCTCAAGCGCAGCACGCTGGCCCGGGAACTGTTCGGCACCGAGTTCATCGAAGGCTACGTAGCGACCAAGACCCTGGAGCTGACCGATTTTCTTGACGAGATCACTCCCTGGGAACGTCGTGTACTCGCCGCTCAAGCCTGATGGCTGAAAAGGAGAGGCGCCGACCGGAGGACATGTCCGGGTGCGTCGCTCGGTTGTCTTTTTCAGCAGCAGGACTGCATCGGTCAGGCTTTAACCCTTATGCTTGCCAAAAACGATTCACCCGCTCAAGGAGCCCTTTGGGACGCTGATGGGACAGATCTGGAAGTCATTTCGCTCGCTGTATTTCGCTGCCCTGATGATGCTGATCGGCTCCGGTCTGCTAAGTACCTACCTGGCGTTGCGCCTGGCTGCCGACAATGTCGACAGCCTCTGGGTCGGTGCCCTGATGGCCGCCAACTATTTCGGTCTCGCCGTGGGTGGCAAGATCGGACATCGCTTGATTGCCCGTGTCGGGCACATCCGCGCCTATGCCACCTGCGCCGGTATCGTCGGCGCCGCGGTGCTGGGCCACGGTATGACCGACTGGTTGCCCGCCTGGGTAGGGCTGAGGATGATCGTGGGCCTGGGGATGATGTGCCAGTACATGGTTCTGGAGAGCTGGCTGAACGAGCAGGCGGATGCCCGTCAGCGTGGCGCCGTCTTCAGTGGCTACATGATCGCGTCCTACCTCGGACTGGTGCTTGGCCAAATGATCCTGGTAGTGCATCCCGAGCTGGGCCCGGAACTGCTGATGCTGGTCGCCATGTGCTTCGCCCTGTGCCTGGTGCCGGTGGCGATGACTCGACGCATCCACCCCGCGCCGCTGCATCCGGCGCCCCTGGACCCGCGATTCTTCATCAAGCGGGTACCGCAGTCGCTGAGCACGGTGCTGGGGTCCGGTCTCATCGTCGGGTCGTTCTATGGTCTGGCGCCGGTATACGCCTCCGATCAAGGCATGCCGACCCAACAGGTCGGTCTTTTCATGGGCTGCTGCATTCTCGCGGGCCTGGTGGTGCAGTACCCGCTGGGCTGGCTGTCCGACCGTTATGACCGGGCCCTGCTGATTCGCAGCCTGGCCGGTGGTCTGGCGCTGTTCTCGCTGCCGTTGGCGATACTTCCCAGCGTGCCGCTGGAGCTGCTGTTCGGCATCGGTTTCCTGATTTCCCTGTTGCAGTTCGGCCTGTACCCATTGGCCGTGGCCTTTTCCAATGACCACGTCGAAAGCGAGCGCAGGGTTTCCCTGACCGCCATGCTGCTGGTGACCTACGGCGTCGGCGCCAGCATCGGTCCATTGCTGGCGGGTGTGCTGATGAAAGTGTTCGGCGCGCAGATGCTCTATGCCTTCTTCGTGTTCTTTGCCTTGGTCCTGGTCTGGCGGATACGTCCGAAGGCTGTCACTGGGCTGCATCAGGTCGACGACGCACCGCTCAATCACGTGGCCATGCCAGCGGCAGGTTCGCCATTGTCCGCCGCGCTCGACCCTAGGGTGGACGAGCAGGTGGTGCAGGATGTGATGCACACGCCAGCGGCGGCGGCCCCGGAAGAGGCCGCGATGCAAGAGGGAGCAGAAGAGAAATCACGGGAGGAGGTAGCGTTCGTTGCCGAGTCCGAAGACGACAAGCCGCGCCCGGTCTAGATCGATCCGGCGTCGGGCGAGCTTGCAAGAGGTCGCCCGACAGCGCGTCGGATCAGTAGTCGTCCTTGTCGAACCGTCGCGCTTCACGCTGTAGCTGATAGACGAAGCTCTCGACCTTGCGCTGCAACTGACCGGTAAGGTTGTGGAAGCGCACGCCTGCGAAGGTGGTGTTGATGTGCTCTTCGAAGTGCAGATGGCGCAGCTCGACCATGACTTGGGACATGCCGAGCGGCGCGCCCGCGCTGAACTTCTCGTAGACCTGGCCCAGTTGCAGGCGGTCCTCGATGTCGCCCTCGAAGCGCAGCTTGCATCCTGTCGCCGAAATATCCAGCAACTTGCCGCGCAGGGCACCCAGCCCCCTGAGACGTACACCGTCCAGCGTGACATCGATCAGTTGGGAAAGCTTCAGCGCCGCGCGAAAGGCGTTGCGCCGCTGGTGATAGGTCACCTCGTCGGGCAGGCTGCCGCGGTAGCAACGGTTGCCGTCGATCTCGGAGATACTGACTTCGGTGTTGCAGTCCCAGGCGATACGTACGCCGTCATGGAAGCCTTCGATGCGGAAGGGCTCGCCATTCTCGATGAATCTCTCGCCATCGCGGGGGATCATTTCATCCAGTGCCAGGGTGTCGGTGTCCACGTGGACGACATAGCTCTGGAAGCGCTGATCGCGTTCAGGGAAAGTGATCATCAGCGGATCATGGCTTTCAAGCAGCAGTCGCAGGTTGGCAGCAATTTCCAAGGGCGTAGTCAACACCTTCGGCGGCTGCGGAGCATCGGCTTCATCGAACACGGGTCAACAATCTCCAGGCAAAACGACACACGCAATAAGGCATTTTGCCAGCATGTATCGTGCCTTGAATAGAAAAATCACACTTGGCTGAGTGTCTGAGGCTTGCTCAGCGGCGAGGTAGCGCCCCGACTGTTGTAGAGCGACGGCGAGTCGCCGCCCATGAGAATCCTAATCTGGCTGGAGGTCGCATGCTGCTGGACCTGGATGATGCGGCCGTTGGTCTCGTTGATCTTCTGGCAGGCATCCATCAGCCGGGTCAGCGCATCGAGCTGCTGCATGATCACTTCGCCAGCCGACGACTGCGCCGCAAGGGCTTGCACACCGGCACGATCGGGGGTGAGGCCGAGGCTGGTAAGCAGGTGGTTGCGCCGCTTGCCCTGCTGTTCGAGCAATACGATCAACGACTGCTTGCGTGCCAGGATGTTTTCCAGCAGCAGCATGTCCCGGCCGTGCAGGGCCAAGGTTTCACTCTCGAGCAGCTCGAGCAGTTCTTGCGTCGGGGCAAGGTCGTCTTCGATCAGTTGCAGCAGGGTCATGTCGTGCATGGCGGGCTCTCGTATGGCGTCCCTGAAGTCAGCGCGCCGCGAGGTCAGCGCTGGCCTTCGAAATTGAGCATCTTGCTGGCGACGCGACCGGCATCGACCTGATAGCTGCCATCGGCGATGGCCTGTTTCAACGCGGCCACACGGGCGCTGTCGACGACCGGCTGGTCACGCAGCTTTTCGCTGATCTTCTGCAACTGTTGAGCCTCGTTACTGAGGTGTACCGTTTCTCCGCTGGTGCCAGGACGCACGGAGGCGGCAGTGGTTTCGCCGGATTTCTCTGCGCCGCTGGACGCAGTGTTCGTGCGTGCGCCGCCCGAGACGGACGGTGAATTATTCAAACGACTGAAGTCGATGACCATGATCAGAAGCCTCTGGGTATTGGACGCTTGCCTTGTTTTCGGCCATGGCGCAAAAAACTTTAGGCACGAATGCGAAGTCGTCTCTCGACGATCACCCGCAACCCGTTCTGACACAGTTTAGGAAAAGCGGCTCACCACCGCCAGCCTTATCCTACATGGCGACCTCGACCTGGCCAGGCCCCGTCACACGGGCCTTGACCACCCGCTTGGAATTCAGGTTGCGCACGCGGATCTGCTCGCTCAGACCGCCCTTGACCAGGGCCTCCCCCGGCATGCGCACGCTGAGCGTGCCGCTACGCGCCGTGATCACCACCTGGTCGCCCTTGCGAATGACTTCCGCCTGCTCCAGATGCTGGGGTGTCAACACCTGATCGAGCACGGCAGGACGCAGCAGTTTCATACCCACGGCCTGGTCCAGCTGGGTCAGAAATCCTTGATTGAGCGTACCGACGTCGCGCTCGCGCAGGATCACGTCGCCTTCGCCCACCACGCTCTCGCGCTTGAGCGGACGAGCCATGGTCACCACATCGCGAAACAGTCGCACCTGGGCCGGAACGAAGACCGTCCACGGCCCGCTGCCATTGCAGCGAACCCGTACCGTGACCCGGCCAAGAGGTTGCGCCGGGCTTTCCAGCGAAGCGTCCAGGTCGCGGTCGCACAGTGGCATGCGCAGGCGCGGGTCCAGTGTATTCACCGTGATCTCGTAGCGCCCTTCGGTTTGGCTGGAGGCCAGATAATCCTCGACCGTGAATTCAAGAAACCCCTGGGTGACGCCGATAAGCTGTTCAGGCAGGGTGGCGGCGGCAGCCTGGACGCGAGCGTAGGGTGCCCACAGGCACATCGCGGCCAGGAGGCCGAATGCCAGGCGAGTCAATCGTCGGAAAAATGTCGTTTTAGTGTGCATGACACTCAAAAAAGCAAAGCTCGTGCCGATTCGGTACGCAGGCTGAATCGAAAAGGAGTCTGGCATGGCAGGTGTTATGGATTCGGTCAACCAGCGCACGCAGCTGGTTGGACAGAATCGCCTGGAACTACTGTTGTTTCGCCTCAATGGCAATCAGCTGTACGGCATCAACGTGTTCAAGGTGCGCGAGGTGCTGCAATGCCCGGAGCTTACCCTGCTGCCGCGATCGCATCGGGTCGTGCGTGGCGTGGCCAATATCCGCGGGGCGACCATCCCGATCATCGACCTGTCGATGGCGACCGGCTTGCCCGGGCTCGAGGAGGAAACGCGCAAGAGCTTCGTGATCATCACCGAGTACAACACCAAGACCCAGGGTTTCCTGGTGCATTCGGTCGAGCGTATCGTCAACATGAACTGGGAAGAGATCCATCCGCCACCCCGCGGCACGGGGCGCGATCATTACCTGACGGCGGTGACCCGCGTCGACAACCGCATGGTCGAGATCATCGATGTGGAAAAGGTGCTCGCTGAAGTGGCGCCGTCTTCCGAGGCGGTCTCGGAAGGGGTGATCGACGCCGAGGTGCAGGACAAGGCGGTCATGCTGCGGGTGCTGACGGTCGACGACTCGTCGGTGGCGCGCAAGCAGGTCAGTCGTTGCCTGCAGACCGTCGGTGTCGAGGTAGTGGCATTGAACGATGGTCGCCAGGCGCTGACTTACCTGCGCAAGCTGGTCGATGAGGGCAAGCGACCGGAAGAAGAGTTTCTGATGATGATTTCCGACATCGAAATGCCGGAGATGGACGGCTACACCCTGACCGCTGAAATCCGCAGCGATCCGCGCATGCAAAAATTGCACATCATCCTGCATACTTCCCTATCCGGAGTATTCAACCAGGCGATGGTCAAGAAAGTCGGTGCCGATGATTTCCTGGCCAAGTTCCGGCCGGACGATCTGGCCCAGCGCGTCGTCGACCGGATCAAGGCTACGCATTGAACGGCCGGGGGCGAGCCCCTGGCGTTACAGATTTGAGAGGCGGCACCATTGTCTACGGCTAATTTGGATTTCGAACAGTTCCGGGTATTCCTGGAGAAAGCCTGTGGCATCCTGCTGGGCGAGAATAAACAGTACCTGGTCTCCAGCCGTCTCAACAAGCTGATGGAGCAGCAGGGCATCAAGTCGTTGACCGAGCTGGTGCAGCGCATCCAGAGTTTGCCGCGCAGTGGTCTGCGCGAGCAGGTGGTGGACGCCATGACGACCAACGAGACCTTGTGGTTCCGCGATACCTATCCTTTCGAGGTGATGAAGAACCGGGCCATTCCCGAGTTCATCAAGGGCAATCCCGGTCAGCGCCTGCGTATCTGGTCGGCCGCCTGCTCCTCGGGACAGGAGCCGTTTTCCCTGTCCATGACCATCGATGAGTTCGAGCGGAGCAACCTCGGCCAGTTGAAGATGGGGGCGCAGATAGTCGCCACCGATCTGTCCGGGTCCATGTTGGCCAATTGCAAGACCGGCGAGTATGACAGCCTGGCCATTGCCCGCGGTCTGTCCCAGGAGCGCCTGCAGCGCTATTTCGATGTCAAGAGCCCCGGACGCTGGGCGGTCAAGCCGGCGATCCGCAGTCGCGTCGAGTTTCGCCCCATCAATCTGCTAGACAGCTATGCCGCCCTGGGCAAGTTCGATGTGATCTTTTGCCGCAACGTGCTGATCTACTTCTCGGCACAGGTCAAGAAGGACATCCTCTTGCGCATGCACAGTGCTCTGAAGCCGGGAGGGTACCTGTTCCTCGGGGCTTCCGAGGCGCTTAATGGCTTGCCGGACCATTATCGGATGGTGCAGTGCAGTCCGGGGATCATCTACCAGGCGAAGTGAGTGAGGAGGGGGGCGGTGACTCAGGTGGATTAGGTGGCTGCCTTTCCTGGCTGAGGTATCTGTTTTTCCGCCACTATTGCATGGGTTTGTCTGTCTTTATTGCCAGGCGAGTCCTTCGGACTCGATCGCGGGACAAGCCCGCTCGCCACCGGGAGTCACTTCGCCCGGTAGCAAGCCCGGCCACCACCGGGAATCACCTCACCCGGTAGCAAGCCCGGCCACTACCGGGAATCACCTCACCCGGTAGCAAGCCCGGCCACTACCGGGAATTACCTCACCCGGTAGCAAGCCCGGCCACTACCGGGAATCACCTCGCCCGGTAGCAAGCCCGGCCACCACCGGGAATCACCTCGCCCGGTAGCTAGCCCGGCCACTACTGGGAATCACCTCACCCGGCAGCAAGCCCGGCCACCACCGGGAGTCACTTCGCCCGGTAGCAAGTCCGGCCACCACCGGGAATCACCTCACCCGGTAGCAAGCCCGGCCACTACTGGGAATCACCTCGCCCGGTAGCAAGCCCGGCCACCACCGGGAATCACCTCACCCGGTAGCAAGCCCGGCCACCACCGGGAATCACCTCGCCCGGTAGCAAGCCCGGTCACTACCGGGAATCACCCTGTACCGGTGGCGAGCGGGCTTGCCCCGCGATCGAGGCCGAAGGACTCGCCTGGCAATACTGACGTGGCCTTACCCGGAATGTTGTGGCTACTCGGACCATCCGGACAAGATCATGCGATAGCGAAAGCATTCTACTCCCGTCAATTTTTTGTTTTACCGCCATCCCCTCCCTCCAATTGCCGCTTCCGACCGCCCCAGCGGAAAACCTTTGCCGCTTTTCTGGCAGCATCTCCTCCTCAATAAAGCCCTTACCCCAGTCATTACGGCTTTCCAGCCAACTGGCACACCCTTTGCTTTAGCGTTGACCAACGACTGATCCGGTCACCCTTTGAAGGTTTTCCTGTCATGAGCATCAGCTTCGACAAGGCGCTCGGTATCCACGAACGGGCCCTGAACTTCCGCGCCCAGCGCGCCGAAGTGCTGGCCAACAACATCGCCAACGCCGACACGCCGAACTACAAGGCGCGCGACATGGACTTCTCCTCGATGCTCGCCGCGGAGTCCGAGAAGCGCCAAGGCGGCTCGTTCGGCCTGGAGCGCACCAACAGTCGGCATATCGATGCCCAGGGCGCGAGTACTGGCGAGCAGACGTTGCAATACCGCACGCCCATGCAGCCATCGATCGACCAGAACACCGTGGATGCGCAGATCGAGCAATCCAACTATGCGCAGAACGCCATGGATTTCCAGGCCAGCTTCACGTTGCTCAACAGTAAATTCAAAGGGCTGATCTCGGCCCTGCGCGGAGAGTGATCCATGTCCCTTGCCAGTGTCTTCAATATTGCCGGTAGCGGCATGAGTGCGCAGACCACGCGTCTCAATACCGTCGCTTCCAACATCGCCAACGCCGAGACGGTCTCGTCGAGCATCGACCAGACCTACCGTGCACGTCATCCGGTGTTCGCCACGACCTTCCAGCAGGCCCAGGGCACCGGGCAATCGTTGTTCCAGGATCAGGACGGCGCCGGACAGGGCGTCCAGGTCACGGGCATCGTCGAGGACCAGAGCAACCTCGAGGCGCGCTACGAGCCGAGTCATCCGGCCGCCAACAAGGATGGCTATGTCTATTACCCGAACGTCAACGTCGTCGAGGAAATGGCCGACATGATCTCGGCCAGCCGGTCCTTCCAGACCAACGCCGAGCTGATGAACACCGCCAAGACCATGATGCAGAAGGTCCTGACCCTGGGTCAGTGATAAGGAATCCGAACCATGGCTGTCGATAGCACCAGCGGTGTGAACCTGAGTGACGTGATCAAGGCGTCGGGTGTCAGCGCCGCTACCACCACTTCCAGCAACAAGAGCGCATTGACCAGTGCCAGCAACGACGCGCTGGGCAAGGATGCGTTCCTGCAACTGCTGGTCACTCAGATGCAGAACCAGAATCCCCTCGACCCCCAGGACAACGGCGAGTTCGTGGCCCAGCTGGCACAGTTCAGCAGCCTGGAGGGCATTACCAGTCTCAACGATTCGGTGACTTCCATCGCCGGTGCGCTGGGTTCGTCCCAGGCCCTGCAGGCGTCGTCGCTGGTCGGGCGTTCGGTGGTGGTGCAGAGCGACAAGGCCGTGGTCGATACCACCAAGAGCCTCACCGGCTCGGTCGTCGTGCCGCAGTCGATCAGCTCGGCCACGGTCACGGTCACGGATGCTGAGGGCAATACCGTGAAGACCCTCGACCTGGGGGCGCACTCTGCCGGCAATGCCGAGTTCATCTGGGACGGCACCAACGCCAAGGGCGAGAAGGTCGATCCGGGCACCTACAGCTTCACCGCGCAGACCACGGTCGATGGCGAGGCACTGCAGATGTCCACCCTCCTGCCGGCCACCGTCACCAGCGTCACGCTCAGCCAGACAGGCGGCGAAATGATGCTCAACCTCGCGGGATTGGGCCAGCTGGCCCTGTCCAAAGTGCAAACCATCGGGATCTGAGGCCGGCTCACGCGGCACTAGGAGAGAAACATGTCTTACAATATCGGCCTCAGTGGCCTCTACGCTGCCAATAAGCAGCTGGATGTCACCGGCAACAACATTGCCAACGCCAACACCACCGGCTTCAAGTCTTCCCGTGCCGAGTTCGCCGATGCCTACAGCAGCGCCAATCGGCTGGGCGCCGGCAGCAATGCCATCGGCAGCGGCGTGCGCCTGGCGGAGGTATCCCAGCAGTTCGGTCAGGGTGACGTCGTCAATACCGGCAACGTGCTCGACATGGGCATCCAGGGCCAGGGTTACTTCATCCTGAACAACGGCGGCACCAACAATTACACCCGTGCCGGCGCCTTCCAGACGGACAAGGACAACTACATCGTGGCGTCCGATGGCTTGCGTCTGCAAGGCTACGCGGCCGATGCGGCCGGCAAGATCACCAAGAACGGGCTCACCGACCTGAAGATCGACACCTCGGCCCTGCAACCCAAGGCGACCAGCCTGGTCGATCAAGGCCTTAACCTCAATTCCTCGGCCGACTCCATCCCGCTCGAGGCCTATGACAACAGCACGCCGCCGGTGCTGGTAGCCAACAAGCCGTTCGACCCGTCCGACGACAGCACCTACAGCCGGTCCTTCCCGACCAAGGTGTACGACAGCCAAGGCAACGAGCACACCCTCGAGCAGTTCTACCGCAAGACCGACACCAACCAGTGGACCACCTACACCCTGATCGACGGGCGCAATCCATTCGACCCGAGCAGCACCCAGCCGCTGAGCGGCTCCATCGCGTTCAACAGCGATGGTTCCGTCAATTCCATGTCGGCGAGTGCTGCGGGAGTGCCAGATGGCGCGTCGTTCAGCGTGGCGAACAACACCTTCACCATGACTGGCTGGATACCGGCCGCGCAGAGTGCCGCCGGCACCTGGGGCGCCAATGGCGCGGTGGGTGACGCCAAGGGCATGCGCCTGTCGATGGCCAACACCACCTCCTACAATTCGGAGACGGCGCGGATCGCGCAGACCCAGGACGGTTATGCCACCGGTACCCTGTCGAGCTTGAGCATCGATTCCAGCGGCGTGCTGTTCGCCAGCTTCAGCAACCAGCAGTCCCGCGCCATCGGTCAGGTGGCCATCGCCAGCTTCGCCAATGAGCAGGGCTTGCAGCAAGTGGGTGGTACTCGCTGGACGGAAACCTTTGCCTCCGGCATTCCGGGCGTCGACTCGCCGACGACCGGCACCCTGGGTTCCATCGAGTCCAACTCGCTGGAGTCCTCGAACGTCAACCTGACCGCTGAACTGGTCGACTTGATCAAGGCACAGAGCTACTACCAGGCCAACGCCAAGACCATTTCCACCGAGAGCACGATCATGCAGACCATCATCCAGATGGCCTGATCCGCGATCCTTCGCTCCAGCGTCAACGGACCCCTTTCCTGGAAGGGGTCTGTCGTTTTCGGGAGGCCATGATGAAAACTCGCTTGCTCGTCGCTTTCGCGCTCGCCTCCTGCCTGCTGCAGGCCCAGGCCGGCATGGCGCCGTGGTACCGCTGGGAGAGTCAGGCCGATGGCCGATTGGTCTGCTCGCAGTGGTCACCGGGCAAGGGCTGGAAGCGCTTTGCCGGTCCTTATCACAACGCGGGCTGCCGCGACCGCTGAAAGCTTGCCGTTAGCGGCAGGCTGGCGCCGGATAATCGACGTCGATATCGAAGTCGGATTTCCCCAACTACCCGTATTCATTGACTGTTGCCGACTTTCGAGAAGTTGGTTCGGAACTTGCTTTACTGGCTGCACAGCAACGGCGGGCGGCAATCGATCGCCTGTGTAGCGGAGGATGACTGTGGACAAGATGCTTTATGTGGCCATGACCGGCGCCAGCCAGAACGCGCTGGCCCAGCAGGCCCACGCCAACAACCTGGCGAACATTTCCACCAGTGGCTTCCAGCGCGACCTGGAACAGGCGCGCTCGATGCCGGTGTTCGGTGACAGCTTTCCGTCGCGCGCGTATGCAATGACCGAGCGCCCGGCGACCGACTTCACGCCCGGTGCCCTGCAGGAAACCGGGCGTGACCTCGACGTTGCCGTCAGCGGCAACGGCTTCATCGCCGTGCAGGCGCCGGATGGCAGCGAGGCCTACGTGCGCACCGCCAGCCTGAACGTCGACGCGCTGGGGGTACTGCGCGCCGGCAACGGCATGCCGGTGATGGGCAATGGCGGGCCGATCGCTGTTCCGCCAGAGCAGAAGATCGAGATCGGCGAGGACGGCACCATCAGCATTCGCGCCATGGGCGAAGGCCCGCGGGTGATGGCCGAGGTCGACCGCATCAAGCTGATCAACCCCGACACACAGGGCCTGACCAAGGGCCTGGATGGACTGCTGCATACCCGCACTGGGCAGCCTGCCGATCCTGACGTGAACGTCAAGGTGGTCTCGGGCTTCCTCGAGGCGAGCAACGTCAACGCGGTCGAGGAAATGACTTCGGTGCTGGCCTTGTCCCGTCAGTTCGAGCTGCACGTGAAGATGATGAACACGGCCAAGGAAGGCGATGAAGCCATGGCTCGCGTTTTGCAAATCGGCTAACCACATTTGAACGAACGCCGTAAAACAGGCGCTCGAGGAGAACAGCATGCTTCCGGCTCTTTGGGTCAGTAAAACCGGTCTGTCCGCCCAGGACACCAACCTGACGGTCATTTCCAACAACCTGGCCAACGCTTCGACCACTGGCTTCAAGCGCGATCGCGCCGAATTCCAGGACCTGCTCTACCAGATCAAGCGTCAGCCCGGTGCCCAGTCGACCCAGGACAGCGAACTGCCGTCCGGCCTGCAGGTCGGTACCGGTGTGCGCATCGTCGGCACGCAGAAGAACTTCCAGACCGGGAGCCTGCAGACCACGGAAAACCCGCTCGACATGGCGGTCAACGGCAGGGGCTTCTTCCAGGTACTGCAGCCCGATGGCACGGTTTCCTATACCCGTGACGGTACCTTCCACCTGAACTCCGATGGCCAGATCGTCACGGCCAACGGTTTTGCCCTGGAGCCGGCGATCGTCGTGCCCCCAGAAGCCCAGACCTTCACCGTCGGTCAGGACGGCACGGTATCGATCACCACCGCTGGCAACCCGGCGGCGCAGGTCATCGGCAATATCCAGACGGCCGACTTCATCAACCCGGCCGGCCTGCAGGCCATGGGTAACAACCTGTTCCTCGAAACCGCCGCCAGCGGCGCGCCGCAGATCGGCACCCCGGGCCTCAACGGCTTCGGCACCACCCTGCAGCAGACGCTGGAAAACTCCAACGTCAGCACCGTCGAAGAGCTGGTCAACATGATCACGACCCAGCGTGCCTACGAGATGAACTCCAAGGTCATTTCCACCGCCGACCAGATGCTCTCCTTCGTTACCCAGCAGCTGTAAGCATGCTTTTCCGGTCGCCCACGCAGTCCCCGTTACACCGTGAGGTAAGCGTCATGAATCGTCTGTTGTCCGTTTTCGCCCTGGGTGGCGTGGTGCTGCTGGCCGGTTGTGTCGCGCCGCAGGCCAGGCCCAACGATCCGTACTATGCGCCGGTGCTGCCGCGTACCCCATTGCCGGCGGCGGCCAACAACGGTTCGATCTACCAGGCCGGTTTCGAGCAGAACCTGTACAGCGACCGCAAGGCGTTCCGGGTGGGTGACATCATCACCATCACCCTCAACGAGCGGACTTCGGCGAGCAAGAATGCCAACTCGCAGATCGGCAAGGACAGCACCGCCAGCATAGGCCTGTCCTCGTTGTTCGGCGCCTCGCCCAGCACCAACAACCCGTTTGGCGGCGGTGACCTGTCGCTCAACGCCGGCTACAGCGGCGAGCGCTCGACCAAGGGCGACAGCAAGGCTGCCCAGGGCAACACCCTGACCGGTTCGATCACCGTCACCGTGGCCGATGTGCTGCCCAATGGCATCATCGCCGTGCGCGGTGAAAAGTGGTTGACCCTCAACACCGGTGACGAGCTGGTACGCATCGCGGGAATGGTCCGTGCCGATGACATCGCCACCGACAACACGGTGCCATCGACGCGCGTGGCCGATGCGCGCATCACCTATTCGGGCACGGGCGCTTTCGCCGATGCAAGTCAGCCAGGATGGCTGGACCGTTTCTTCATCAGCCCGCTTTGGCCCTTCTGAGTGCGGATGCCCATGTTCAAGTTCAGGCAGCTGATCGCCGCCACTCTCATCCTGTCCTGCGCGTTCGCCGCCCATGCCGAGCGCCTGAAGGACATCGCCAGCATTTCCGGCGTTCGGACCAACCAGTTGATCGGCTACGGTCTCGTGGTGGGACTCAATGGCACGGGTGACCAGACCACGCAGACCCCGTTCACCTTGCAGACCTTCAACAACATGCTGTCGCAGTTCGGTATCAAGGTGCCGGCCGGCTCTGGCAACGTGCAGCTCAAGAACGTCGCGGCGGTGTCGATCCATGCCGACCTGCCGGCGTTCGCCAAGCCGGGCCAGGTGGTCGACATCACGGTATCGTCGATCGGCAACTCCAAGAGCCTGCGCGGCGGCAGCCTGTTGATGACGCCGCTCAAGGGGATCGACGGCAACGTCTATGCCATCGCCCAGGGCAACCTGGTGGTGGGCGGTTTCGATGCCGAGGGTCGTGACGGCTCGAGGATCACCGTCAACGTCCCGTCGGCTGGCCGCATTCCTGGCGGCGCTACCGTCGAGCGCGCAGTGCCGAGCGGCTTCAACCAGGGCAACAGCCTGACCCTGAACCTCAATCGCCCGGATTTCACCACGGCCAAGCGCGTGGTCGACAAGGTCAACGAGCTGCTCGGCCCTGGCGTGGCCCAGGCCCTGGATGGTGGCTCGGTACAGGTCACCGCGCCGATGGATCCGAGCCAGCGGGTCGACTACCTGTCGATCCTCGAGAACCTGGAGATCGATCCGGGCCAGGCGGTGGCCAAGGTCATCATCAACTCGCGTACCGGCACCATCGTCATCGGTCAGAACGTCAAGGTATCGCCGGCGGCGGTGACCCACGGCAGCCTGACCGTGACCATCACCGAAGATCCGATCGTCAGCCAGCCCGGCCCGTTCTCCAACGGCGAGACCGCAGTCGTGCCGCGCTCGCGGGTCAACGCCGAGCAGGAAGCCAAGCCGATGTTCAAGTTCGGTCCGGGCACCACGCTTGACGAGATCGTGCGTGCGGTGAACCAGGTGGGCGCGGCGCCAGGCGACCTGATGGCCATCCTTGAAGCCTTGAAGCAGGCCGGCGCGTTGCAAGCCGACCTGATCGTGATCTGAGGACGCTGGCGATGAATCCCAAGAGCCTGGTTTCCAGCACTGGCGACAGCGGGTCGTACACCGACCTCAATCGCCTGAACTCGATGAAGATCGGTGACCGCGACAGCGAAGCCAACCTGCGCAAGGTGGCCCAGGAGTTCGAGTCGCTGTTCGTCAGCGAGATGCTCAAGGCATCGCGCAAGGCCAGCGACGTGCTCGCCGCGGACAACCCGCTGAACACCGAGACGGTCAAGCAGTACCGCGACATGTACGACCAGCAGCTGGCGGTGAGCATGTCGCGCGAGGGCGGCGGTATCGGCCTGCAGGACGTGCTCATGCGTCAGTTGTCCAAGCAGAAGAACCCGGTTGCCAATCCCAGCCCGTTCCCCCGGACCGAGGGCGCCGCGCCGGCCTTGTGGGGCAGCAAGGTGGCCGAGCCGGTGCGCGATACGACCGCCGCCGCGACGCGCAACGATGTCGCCGCGCTCAACTCGCGGCGCCTGGCCTTGCCTGGCAAACTCACCGATCGTTTGCTGGCCGGTATCGTGCCCTCGGCGGGCGGCACGGCCGCGGTCACCAACGACGCCGCGTTGCCGGCTCGACAGGGCGTACAGGCCACTGCGACAGCCAAGAACGACTGGACCCCGGCGCAGGCGTTTGCCGCGCCAGGCGACCTGCAGATCCTTGGCCGCGCGGTGGCTCAGCCGCCCCTGGCGCCGAAGAAAGCGTTCGCCAACAGCGACGAGTTCGTCGCCACCATGCTGCCGATGGCCGAGCAGGCCGCCAAGCGTATCGGCATCGATCCGCGCTATCTGGTGGCCCAGGCCGCCCTGGAAACCGGGTGGGGCAAGTCGGTCATGCGCAATACCGACGGCAGCAGCAGCCACAACCTGTTCGGCATCAAGGCAAGCGGCAACTGGGAAGGTGACCAGGCGCGGGCGATCACCAGCGAATTCCGTGACGGGCGCTTCGTCAAGGAAACCGCGGCGTTCCGCTCTTATGACTCCTACCAGGACAGCTTCCATGACCTGGTCAGCCTGCTGCAGAACAATGCGCGCTATCAAGATGCGGTGAAGTCGGCCGATAAACCAGAACAGTTCGTGCGGGAATTGCAGAAGGCCGGGTATGCCACCGACCCTCAGTACGCCAGCAAGATCTCGCAGATCGCAAAACAGATGAAGTCGTACCAGAGCTATGCATCGCTCGGTACCTCAACGCAATCATAAGGGTCCGGAACCATGGCGAGTTTGATCAGTATTGGCATGTCGGGGCTCAATGCCGCGCAATCCGGGCTGCATACCCTGGGTAACAACATCGCCAACGCCGATGTCGCGAGTTACTCTCGCCAGCAGACCGTCCAGCAGACCAAAGGCTCGCAGCAGTACGGCAACGTCTATATCGGCAGCGGCACGACCCTGGCCGATGTACGACGGGTCTACAACTCATTCCTGGAAAACCAGCTGCGTACCACCACGTCGCTGAGCAGCGATGCCGCTTCGTACCTGAAGCAGATCACCCCACTGGACACTGCCCTGTCGAGCAGCGATACCGGTATCACCGCGGCGCTGCAAAGCTTCTACACCGCCATGCAGGACGCGGCGGCCAAGCCTACCGACGACTCTTCGCGGCAATTGCTGCTGGGCAGCGCCCAGTCGCTGGGCAAGCGTTTCAATGCCCTGTCTTCCCAGCTCAACCAGCAAAGCACCGACATCAACAGCAACATGGCGTCGATCGCGGATCAGGTCAACAAATTGACCTCGACCATCGCCCAGTACAATGACCAGCTCTCGCGCGTCTCGGCGACACAGGGCAGCCCGAACGACCTGCTTGATCAACGCGATGGTGCGGTCCGCGAGCTGACCACGCTGATCGGTGCGCAGGTGGTGGAGCGCGAAGGCAACTACGATATCTACCTGAACAACGGGCAAGCGTTGGTGCTGGGCAAGACCACCCAGAGCCTCGAGGTGGCGCCCAGCCAGAATGACCCGTCGCGCATGGCGCTGATGCTCAATCGTGGCAGCACGAAAATGGATATTTCCAGCAGCACGACCGGTGGCGAGCTGGGCGGTCTGTTGCGTTATCGCCAGGAAACCCTCGACCCCGCGCTCAACGAACTGGGTCGTGTGGCGCTGGTGGTGTCGGACGCCATCAACAGCCAATTCGCCCAAGGCATCGACAGGAACGGCGAATTCGGCGCCACGCTGTTCGCCGACATCAACAGCGCCAAGGCCGCCGGCGAGCGCAGCACGCCCCGTCTTGGCAACAGCGTCGGCTCCGGTAACCTCGATGTAATGATCAAGGACACTGGCAAGCTGACCACCAGCGATTACCAGGTGACCTTTACCAGCCCGACGGTCTACACCGTGCGCAAGCTGTCCGATAACAGCGAGCTGGGCAGTTTCGACCTGAACGCCGATCCGGCCCCGGTGATCGATGGCTTCAGCCTGACGCTCAATGGGGGCGCCCCGAGCACCGGCGACAGCTTCAAGATCACCCCGACGCGCAATGGCGCATCCGCTATCGATACTGTCCTCACCGATCCCAAGCGTCTGGCGCTGGCGGCTCCCCTCACGGCGACCAGCGGCTCCGGCAACCAGGGCACCGGCCAGATCGGCCAGCCGACCTTGACCACCGAACTGGATATCCACGATTCGGCGCAGCGGTCTCAGCTGCAGACTGGTTTGAAGTACTCGACGCCCGTGAAGCTGGTGTTCGGCACCGACACCGGCTCCCCGCAGGCGTACAAGATGTACGATGCCAAGGGCACCGAAATCGGCACCGGCACCATCCTCCCAGGCGAGAGCAACACGCTGAAACTCAGCGTGCCCATGGTCGATGGCAGCGGTAATCCGATCACCGAGGGTGGCACGCAGCAGAATTTCACCTTCGAGATGACCATTTCCGGCTCACCGAAGAACGGCGACAGCTACACCGTGTCCTTGACTGGCGCGGGCTCGGCGGATAACCGCAATGCCCAGTCGGTCCTCGACCTGCAAAGCAAAGCCACCCTCGAAGTAGGCGCCAATGGCAAGGGCATCAGCATCACTGACGGCTACGCCAAGCTGGTGTCCAACGTGGGCGGCAAGGCGTCCCAGGCCGGCATGGACAGCAGTGCCACCGGCGCGTTGCAGCAGTCTGCGCTGGACAGCCGCGACTCGGCGTCCGGCGTCTCGATCGACGAGGAAACCGGCAACCTGATCAAGTTCCAGCAGTACTACACCGCGTCGTCGCAGATCATCAAGGCGGCCCAGGAAACCTTCGCCACCCTGATCAACAGTCTTTAAGGAGCCGTAGACCGTGCGTATTTCCACCTCGCAGTTCTACAACACCAATGCCGCCAACTATCAGCGCAGCTTCGCCAACGCGGTCAAGACCCAACAGGAAGCGAGCGATAGTATTCGCGTGCGCACCGCGGCCGACGATCCGGTAGGTGCCGCGCGTCTGCTGCAGCTCGAGCAGCAGCAGAACATGCTCAAGCAGTACAGCGACAACGTCACGACGGTGCGCAATGCGCTGGGTACGGCCGAAACCACCCTGAACTCGATCGGCACGCTCTTGCAGCGCGTCAACGAGCTGGCGGTGAGTTCCGGCAACGGTGCTTTCACCGACGCCGACCGCAAGGCCAACGCCGATGAGCTGGCGTCCCTGGAAAGTCAGCTGTACACCCTGATGAACAGCAAGGACGAGAGCGGCAAGTACCTGTTCTCCGGCTCCAAAGGTGATACCCAGCCTTACGTGCACAACGCTGACGGCTCCTATTCGTACCAAGGCGACCAAGGCAGCCTGATGCTGCAGGTCGGCGACATGATCAGTCTGGCCGCCAACGAATCCGGTTACACCGCGTTCGAGCAGGCGCTCAACACCAGCCGTAGCCAGACCAGTCTGATCGCTCCTCCGGTCGACGATGGGCGGGTCAGCCTGTCCAGTGGCCAGGTTTCCGGCAGCGCGATATTCAACGACCGCTTCCGCAGTGGCGAGCCCTACACGGTCGAGTTCACCAGCAGCACGCAATACAAGATCACCGATGCCGATGGCAATGACGTGACCCTGGAAGCCAGCGAAGGCGGGAAGTTCAACCCCAAGAGCGAAAGCCCCACGGTGAGTTTCCGCGGCGTCGACCTGCGCCTGAGCATCAACTTCAAGGACGGTGACAGCGCCGATCCGGACGCCGCGATCGCGGGCCATACCTTCACCCTGAGCGCCAAGCCCGACGCCATCGCCGGTACCCGCAGCGCCGGCAATGGCTCCTCGGCCCAGGTGACCGGTGCCCGAATCGCCGACCAGGAAAAATACCAGTCGTCCTTCCCCGGTGGCGGTGCGGTGCTCAAGTTCACCAGTGCCAGCGAGTTCGAGCTGTATGCTTCGCCGATGACCGCCGACAGCCGTCCGGTTGCCAAGGGCAGCCTGAGCGGCACGACCGCCACGGCGGCCGGGGTGAGCTTCGAGCTCTCCGATACGCCGGCCAGCGGCGATCAGTTCGCGATCAAGGTGGATACGCACCAGAACCAGAATGTGCTGGATACCATCAGCCAACTGCGTACGGCGTTGACGACGCCGATGGACAACGACTCGACCGCCCGCGAAAACTTCATCGCTTCGTTGGACTCGGCAATCGGCAATATCATCAGTGCCACCGATCAGGTCACCTCGTCTATCGCCTCCATCGGCGGGCGCGGCCAGGCGCTCGATGTCCAGGCCGAGACCAATGAAGCGCTGAGCACCGAGAACACCAAGACGCAGAGCTCGATCCGCGAGAGCGATCCTGCCGAAGTGATGCTGCGCCTGCAGATGCAGAACAACATGCTTCAGGCTTCGCTGCAGTCCTACGCCAAGATCGCGACCCTGTCGCTGATCAACTACATCTGAGTCCTCTCCTACCTATAGGACCGAGGCATGACCCCGAAGGGGGCCGGCCTCGGACCGCCTCCCAGGTTGTCTATCGTGAGCAAGCCGCCCCTCGTCAGTATCGTCATCCCCGCCTTCAATCCGCGTTTCTTCGCCATGGCCTTGCAGAGCGCCATGGCGCAGACCTACGAATGCCTGGAAGTAGTGGTATGCGACGACAGCGACGGAGGTGAGATCGAGCGCGTGGTGCGTTCCTTCGAGGGCGCGGGCGTTTCCGTGCGCTATATCCGCAACGACCGGCATCTGGGGTTCGTGGGCAACGTGAGACAGGCGGTGGCACTCGCGTCGGGAGAGTTCGTCAAGATCCTCTGCGACGACGACCGACTGTTCCCGGCCTGCGTGGAGCGGCAGGCCCAAGCCCTGGCGGATCATTCGGATGTCAGCCTGGTGCTGGCCCAACGGGTGCTTGCCGATCCCGAGAATTTCATCTTGCCCATGCGCATGTCCAATGCGCAGTTCGCCAACGTCGATACCCTGTTCAAGGGCGACGACATCCTGGCCGTGCTGGAAGGACGCTCCTTGAGCTTCCTCGGAAACCTGTCGGCGGCATTGATGCGACGAGAGCAGGCGCATGCGCTATTGCAAGCGCTGACCCAGGGCGAGCATGGTTTTGTCGGCCTGTTGGACCAGGCGCTGTTCGTCTGCCTGATGCGTGGCAGCAACCTGGTGATGATCAGTGATCCCTGCGTGGTCGAACGCATCCATCCGCAGCGCCTGAGCAAGCAGGAATCGGTAGTGCGTGTGTTGCCACAGGAGCGGCAATGGTTGCAACAGATGCTGGCGGCACGCGGTGGGGAAGCGGCGCCGGCCAGCGGGTGGGTGCGGCATTTGCCTCTGGCCGCGGCCGAGCAGCAGCCCCGCCAATGGCGCGAACTGCATATGGTGCTGCTGTTGAGCAACTGGCAGACCTGCATGCAGGGTCGGGTCGGAGGCGAAAGCGAGAGTTACGCCGAGTTCTACCGGGAATGGTTCGACGCGCGCAAGTTCAGCGACGCTCAGCGCAGGCAGCTGCCGCATACCTTGCAGGAGTGGCCGCGGCATCCGCGCATCGTCACGCTGGTTCTGGACCCCGAAGGCGATGCCACGGGGGTGGAGCTCACGCTCGACAGCCTGGAGGCCCAACTCTACGGCGCCTACGAATGCGTGGTGATGTCGACGTCCGATCCGTTGCCCCGTGCGGGCGTCAGGCAAGTGCCACTGCAGGCCGACTGGCCGCTGCAGGTCAATCGGGAGCTCGAAGTGCAGGTGCAAGCCGATTGGTTCTACCTGCTGCGGGCCGGGGATGTGCTCGGGGAATCCGCGTTGTTGATCCTGGCCGAGCGCATCGCCGTCATCCCTGGGCTGGCATGCATCTACAGTGACGAGGGGGCTTTGGTCGATGGACAGTCGCAAGAGCCGGTGTTCAAGCCGGCCTTTAATATCGATCTGCTGCGCAGCTACCCTTATGTAGGACGCGCTTTGGCTTTCGAGCTCGATGCGGTCAGGAGCCTGGGCGGTTTCGACTCGACCTTCGCGGAGCTGGCCCCTCACGATCTGATCTGGCGGCTGGTTGAAACCCGTGGCCCCCAGGTCATCGAGCATATTCCAGAGATCCAGTTTCAATCCCGGTTCAGCTACGCGCAGTGGCTGTCGCTGCCGTCGGTGATCGAACAGAACATGCCGCTGGTGCAGGCACACCTGGCGCGACTGGGCGTGGCCCATCGTATCCACCACGACGGCAACCCATTGCTTCATCGGGTCGAGTACCTGCATGACAGCCAGCCCCTGGTCTCTGTCGTCGTGGCCTGCGGTAGCGATCTGGCAGGGCTGCAAGCCACGATACAAAGCGTTATCGAGCAGACCGGCTATCCACGTTTCGAGGTCGTGATCGTGGCGGGCGCCGAGACCGACCCGGCCATGGAGCAGTGGCTCGAAGCGATGTCGGAAGTCGGTCAGGCCCTGCTGCGAATCGTACGCACGCCAGGAGGCAACGATGCGGCACTGCTGCGTAATGCGGCGGCGGAACAGGCCAATGGCGAATACCTGCTCATGCTTTCGGCCGGCCTGCAGGCCCTCGATCCGGGATGGCTGGAGGAGCTGCTCCAGCTCGCCCAGCGCCCGGAGGTCGGGGTCGTGGGATGCAAGATCCTGGACCGGCAGGACCGCGTGGCCCAGGCCGGAATCGTGCTGGGGGTGGGCAGCGCCGCCGGTCCGGCCTTCGTCGGTGAGGACGCGCAAGCCGGAGGCTATTTGCAGCGGTTGCAGGTCGTGCAGAACTGGACCGCCGTCTCCGCGGACTGCCTGATGGTTCGCAAGGAAGTGCTCGAGAGCCTGGGCGGTTTCGATGTCCATACCTATGCTTCGGGCCTCGCTGAAATCGATTTCTGTCTCAGGGCCAAGGCGGACGGCTACCTGATCGCCTGGACGCCACATGCACGCCTGCGAGCGACTACCCGTGACGTGACCCCGGCTGCCGCCGGGGAAGCGGAGCGCACCTTCTGCGAGCGGTGGTGGCCGACCGTGATCAACGATCCCGCCTACAACCCCAACCTGAATCTGGGCTCGGCGAACTTCAGTCTCGAAGCCACGCTGCAGGGCAGCTGGAATCCACTGTGCGCCCGAGTGCTGCCGTCGGTCCTGTGCCTGCCGATCAATGCTTCGGCCGTGGGCCACTACCGGGTAACCCAGCCGTTTCGCGAGCTCGAAGCCGCCGGGCGTGTGGTGGGGCGTATCGCCTATGAATCGCTCAACTCGATCCAGTTGGCGCGCATGGATCCGGATGTGATCATCCTGCAGCTCAGGCACACCGCGGAGTCGGCCAAGGACATCGAGCGTATCGCGCGTTATTCCAAGGCACGGCGCGTATTCGAAATCGACGATTACGTCCTCAAGACCCCGAGCCTCAACAACCATGCGCGCAACACGCCCGCCGATATCGAGCAGCAACTTCAAGCCTGCATGGGGTTGTGCGACAGGGTAGTGGTCACGACCCAGGCCTTGGCCGATGCCTTTTCTCATATGCACTCCGATATACGGGTAGTGCCCAATATGCTGGCTCCGGAGCTCTGGCTGGGCTTGCAGAGTCGTCGCCAGGTCTCCCGCAAGCCACGCATCGGCTGGGGCGGGGGAACCAGCCACGGGGGGGATCTCGAGGTCATCGCCGAGGTCGTGCGCGAGTTGGCCGGACATGTCGAATGGGTATTCTTCGGAATGTGCCCCGAGCACCTGAAACCCTACATCCATGAGTTTCATCCCGTCGTCGGGTTGCAGGCCTACCCACGGAAACTGGCGAGCCTCAATCTCGATCTGGCATTGGCACCGTTGGAGTTCCATGTCTTCAACGACTGCAAGAGCAATCTGCGGCTGCTCGAATACGGCGCCTGTGGGTACCCGGTCATCTGCTCCGACACCGCCGCCTATCGTGGCGATCTGCCTTGCACACGGGTGCGCAGCAATAGCGCGAAGGAGTGGCTGGAAGCCATTCGCATGCACCTGAAAGACCCGGTGGCCAGCTACCGCATGGGCGATGAGCTGCGTGAAAGAGTGCTACGCGATTATGTACTGCGTGGCGACAGCCTTCGGCAATGGGAATGGGCCTGGCTCGCTGACTGAGCCTTTCCGGCGAGCGCCAGGCCAGGCCTGGCGACAGTATTTTCCGGATCGAGGTGCCGGACAGGTGGAGTACCTGTCCGGACCTCGAGCAGTGTTTCAGTCGGCCAACCAGGCCTTGCGCCATGCTTCCAGATTGCTCTCATCAAGCAGCCAGTGTTGGCGTACCACGGCTTGCAGCGCATCGCCGCGGTCTACCGAATGGCCTGATTCGGACAAGTGCATGCGGATCGCCTCGATCCATCCTTCAGCCGTATTTCGCGCGCGTGTCACGGGTAGTTCCAAGCCGGTAGTCGAGCCGATATCGCTACTGATCACTGGGTAGCCGCACGCCCCGAACTCCAGCAGGGCAAGGTGATGCCGGCATTCGTTGAACAGGTTGTCGTCCAATGGGGCAAGAGCGATGTCCAGGTTCAATTGCGCCAGCCTCGTGGGGTACTCATCGATGCCCACCTCGCCGTGCAGTTCGCTGACATGAGAACGCAGCAGGGCAGGGCAGTGGCCGAAGAAGACCCATTCCACGTCTTGTCCCAGTGCCGCCATCACCTCCACGAGCATTGACAGATCGACTGTCTGACAGCTGTTGGCGGTCAGGCCTATCCGCGCTCGACCGTCCAGGGGCTGTTGCCTTTGCAAGGCACTCCAGGCAGCGACCGGCAAGCGGCTCTGAACGACACGAATGTCCGTATGCATACCCTCCAAGGCTTGTGCCAGGCGCTGGGTAGGGACGACCAGGCGATCGACCAGGGCCAGAGGGCTTAGCAATCGCGCGCGCAGGTCATCGGGCAGGGTAGCGCGCGTGCTCGCCGAGCCAGACAGGCCAGTTCCATCTCCACCCCACTCGTAAACCTTGAACGCGCGGGAGAAGGCGCCGATCCGGCGCATGCCCGCCAGACGCTCCTCGCTGAGCTGTCGCTGCAGGACAATGCTGTCCGGTGCGTATCGCTCCAGGTCGGTGACATGCAGAAGCTCGAGGGAAACCGTGCCGTCCACCGCGCACGCTTGCTGGAGTGCGTTGAACGGCTCGACGATTCGGTACTGGCTGGAGTCGCAAAGCTGGGCCGGATGCGCCAGAACGGTCGGCAAGGGTTTCCAGGAGGACAAGGGCCGCCATGACAAGGCGGTCTGGGCCAGCTTGAATCCGCCCGGTTGCGCCTGGGAGAAATTCGGATTGTAGGCCGGATCACGCGCCAGTCGCGGCAACCATTTGTGGTAGAGAATGTCCTCCTCCTGCACCGAGGCCTTGGGCATGGACTCCTCGCTGATCATCAGCCTGGCGTTCGCTGCCCAGACAGTCAGGAAGCCCGCTTGAGTAACCCGCAGGCAGAGGTCGACATCCAGGAACGCATCCGGTATGTCGTCCGAAAGGCCGCCGAGCGCCTCATGGATCTCGCGGCGTATCAGCAGGCAGTCGCGACTGACCGCGCTGTAGTCCTGATCGACCAGCAGCCGCTGCATGTAACCCGCCTCCTGCAGCAGCTCGCCGTCGAAGGGGCGCCCGGCAGGGCCATCCAGGCCAAGGATCAAGCCGGCGTGGCGCACCTTCCCATCAGCAGACAGCAACTTGGCCCCGACCACGCCGACTTCTGGGCGCTGACCGTGGTTGAGCAACTCATCCAGCCAGTCGCCGTCGATGATGGCGGTTTCCGCCGATAGCAACAGCAGGTATTCGCCATTGGTCTGTGTACTCGCATGGTCGATGAGCGCAGCCGTTGGCAGGCTGGCGGTCGGGCGCAGCGTCCTCAGCCGACTTTCTCCCAGGGCCTCCAGCGCAAGCAGCCATTCACCGATGTCGGCGGCCGAAGCATCGCTTTCGATCAGCAGGATTTCGTAGTTGGGATAGCGTGTGTTCGACAGCAGGCTTTCCACGCAACGCTGCAGATGCGGCAGCTTGCTGCCGGTCAGGATCAGCACCGAAACGAGAGGTTGCTGCGGGTGACCATAGCGCACTCGGTAGTGGCCCGGCTGATCCGAAACGACATCAGGGTCTTGATACCCACGGGCTTGCAGGTGCTCGATGATCGCCTTCTTTTCATCCGGATTGTCGAGCAGGCGCGGAGGGCGGGTAACCACCAGTGGCTCGGCTACATGACCCAGGCCATCCAGGCCGCCGAGGGTGATCAGGCGCAGGACCAGTTCGAATTCCGGCGCCTGGGCATAGCGCGCGTCGAAGCCACCGGCCTCCACCAGGGCAGTTCTGTTCAGCAACCAGTGTCGTCCCATGGCCGCGGGCAAGCTAAGCAGGTAGTCGAGGTTGAAGTCCGGGAGCAGCGCCGCCGCCAGGGTGCCATCTTCCTGACGGTACATGCTGTCGCAGTAGATGGCTCGGCAGTCGGGCGCCGTGAGCAGTTCCAGACCCGCGACCAGCAGACCGTTGGGCGTCAGAACGTCCCCGGCCTCGAGTATGCACGACCAGTCGAACGTCGATTCGCCTATGCATCGGTTCAGGGTCTCGATCCAGTTCTCTTCCGATACCTGCAGGACAGGGCCCGAGAACCCTTCATGGCCCTGTGGGGCGACAGTCAGCAATGTCGCCAGGCTGTTTGCATAGCCATTGTAGGAAGGCTCCAGTGATCGACGCGTTGCCGCCACTTTCTCGGCATCGCCCGTGAGGTCGAGCACGAAGAAGGCGAATCGTGGGCCTTGCCCGTGGTCTTGCAGGCGTTCTTCGATCAGGCACTGCTGATGCGCGGTCAGGCTGCGTCGACGCAACCACTCCAACTGGCTGGATGCTCCCGGCTCCCGCGCAAGCAGGCCGAAGCGCCTGAGCATCTTGCGTCGCTCTCGCCGCACCGAGTCGTTGTTGAGGTCCGAGTGCCTGGCATACAGCAACTGGTAGAGTTCGCCATAGCTGCTCAGGGCCTGTGCCGAACGCCGTGTGGGATCGTTGGTCGCTTCGCGCAGGCGGACCTCCACGGTCTGCGCATAGAGATGCTGGAAGGAAGCTCGCGCGGCCAGGCGCATGAGGAAATCCCAGTCCTCAAGTCCATGCATGACTTCGTCGAAGCCACCGATGCTGTCCAGCAGGCTGCGTGGCCAGGCAAAGGTGTTGATGGGGATGTAGTTGTCGACGAACAGGCGTTCCACCGAGAACTGGGCATGGGGGTAGCGCTGCTCGCGGCGCAATTCAACCCGCGTATCGCCTTCCAGCTTCTCGATGATGTAGATCGAATCCGTATAGACGACCGCGTTGGGATAGGCTTCGATCCCTTGCGCCAATACCTGCAGGTGGTCCGGCAGGTAGCGATCGTCGTCGTCGAGGTACACCAGGTAGCGTCCACGCGCCAGGCGATGCGCGGTATTGCGAGCCGCGGCCGGACCCTGGTTGCGCCCTTGGCGCAGGTAAGTGATGGGGAAGTCGAAATCCGTGAGTAGCGACTCGACAGGCGTACCGTTGTCATTGACCAGGATCACCTCGAAATCGCGGAAGGTCTGCGATGCCAGACTACCCAGGGCATCCATGAGCAGGACCGGCCGGTTGAACGTGGTGACGATCACCGAGAACAGGACGGTGGACTCGTTCTGCCCTTGGGAGAAATCGAACAGACTCTGGTGAATGCGCATCTTGCGTTCATCGAAGCGCGCCTGGACCTCGGCGGGCTGGGCCGCCAGCCGGCGCTCGTAGAACCTCCAGATCGACATGGCGCCGCGTTGCAGGCGCTGCCGGGCGGCCGGAGTCGCCAGGTTCAGCTCGAGGATCCGAGTGTGTTCTTCCAAGGGTTTCTCGGAGGCGTAGAACCCCTGGGAAATCTGCCCGTCGTGAACCCGGTAGCCCACCGTGGCCTGATGCAGGAACAGGAAGTCGGGGGCTACCTGGGCCATGCGTGTCCACAGCTCCCAGTCTCCCGCGAGCATGTCCTTGCGGTGGATCCTGCCGTCGTCCAGGGTCAGGCTAGGCAGGATGCTGCGGCGGAACATGGCGGCCGACGGGGTGATGTAGCTGTCGTAGCTCAGCAGATCGGCCAGTTCGTCGCGGCCTCCCACGTAGTTGCCCGCGCGGTGCCCGGCATGCGCGCCGTGCCTGAGCATGCGGCTCTCTTCATCGATCCACATGCACTGGGTATAGCCCAGGGCCACCTGCGGGTTGCGGTCCATGGCTTCGACCAGGCTGCTCAGGTGACCCGGGTAGAGCAGGTCGTCCGAACCGAGCACGACCACATACCGGCCGGTGCCCGCGCGCAGGCACTGGTTGTAGTTGTCGATCATGCCAAGATTGCGCGGGTTGACCTGGTAGCTGAAACGCGGATCCTGACGGTAGCGTTCGAGCAACTGCACGCTGTCATCGGGCGAGCAGTCGTCGAAGACCCGCAGCTCCAGGGTCACGCCCTTCTGGGCGAGTACCGAGTCGATGGTCTGCCCCAGGAAAGCGGCGTTGTTGTACGACATGACCGCGACGGTGACATCCGCGGTCGAAGCCTTGGGCGCCCGATGGCGCGCCTTCGCCGCGCAGACCTGTTCCAGCCCGTTCAGCAGACGCCTGATTGCCGGTTCCTGCAGATAGTGTTCGCTCATGCCTGCCCCTCGTATACAGACATCCGCCACGTTGCGTAGTCCCGGTAATGGTCATTGTTCATTGCATCAGGTCCTTCAGTACGTCGACGACCCGTTGGCCGGCCTGACCATCGAAGCGATGGAAGAAGTCGTCGATCGCCGCGCGACGGCCCACCCCGAGCGGGTCGTCGCCACGGATGAATTCTTCGAGGAACAGCCGCAGCTCGGCGGCGTCGCTTGCCGTGCGATAGTGCCGCACCAGTGCTGCGCCTTCTTCGTTGACGCCCAGCCCATGGGGGTTACGCAGATAGAGCACCGGCTTGCCCGTGGCCAGGTACTCCATCAGGAATGACCCGGCATCGCTCATGATCGCTTCGCTGGCGGCGAAGGCGTGTCGATGGTCGGCACGCTCATCGACTATGACGCCACGCGCTTGCAGTTCGGTCTTGAGTGCGCGGATGCCTGCCTCGTCGAGGATGTTGAGGTTGATCAGCTTCTTCCATAGCAGCGGGTGCGGACGGAAAATCAGCGCGAGGTCGGGGAGGTCGGCGAAGGCGTCGAAGATTCCCTTTGCCAGCAGATCGAAGGTGGACCATAGGTCACCGTCGATCGAGAAATGCGCATTCCAGAGAATTGCCCGACGTGTTCCGATGGCTTCGCGCAGGCTCGGATCGACCTCGAAGCGCGCCAGGTTCGCCAGGTTGTCCATCCGGGGGTGGCCCGTGACGTGGACATGTCGTGCTCCGGTCGGACAGTGACGCTCGAACATCGCGCGAGCGCCCTGCGAACGGACGAACACCGCTGTCCCGCCGGTGGCTACCGGCTGCCCATACTGGTAGACGTAGTTGTGCTCACCGCCGCCGACCTCGAGCCCGTAAGGCACATAGGCCGTGCAAGGCACATGCCGGCGCAGGTTGGCGAAGCGATAGGCAGGAGGCCGCGTCTCGTCATAGGGCGAGGTGTAGATCACGGCGTCGAGGCCCGCCTGCTCCAGGTCGACATCGTCCCAAGCCACGTAAGGCACGCCAAGCTCGTCCAGGTGGGCCTGCGAAGCTTCGCGCTGCCACTGATAATCCTGGTGGAAGAACGGCAGCATGATGACCAGCACTTCAAGGTCGTCGTCCTGCCGGGCGGCGTCCCAGACCGTGCGCACGTTGCCCCAGGATTCAGGCAACTGATAGAGGATGGCCAGGCGACGCTTGCCGTTGCGCTTCGTTTGGTCATGCATGTTCGGCCTCCAGGTTCCAGCCGCTGGCGAGTACTCGACCGGCCATGTCGAGGTCGGCGGTGGTGTCGATATCGAATGCCTTGAGTTCGGCCGCGCGCATCGGCAGGAATGGCTCCAGTGCCTGGTAGACATAGATAGGCTTGTCTACCACCAGGGCCGGTTCGATGATCGCGATGCCGGTCCATTCGCGTGAATGATGGGGTTCGCGAGTGAAGCCCACGACCGACTCGGCGTTCGCGTCCAGGAGCACCCGGACACCGTCGCTGGTGGTATAGCGGGACACGCCGATCAGTTGGCGGTGCTCGTTGGACGCTGCCATGAAGTCGTTGAAAGACTCTGTCTCGACCACCGTGTCGGCATCGATCATCAGGAACCGTTCATCCAGATGCCGCGATACCAGATAGAGGCTCTGCAATGTGTTGGTGCGCGCATAATCCGGATTGCGGACCACGATGATATCGTTGCGCAGGGACATCGCATGGGCGATCACGTCCTCCTCTTCGAAACCCACCACCAACCATAGGGTCTGCGCCCAGGCCAGACGCTCGAGGTGGTAGTCGAGCAGCGTGCGTCCATTCACTTCGACCAGGCACTTGGGCTTGTTCAACCCCAGTCGCGAGCCGATACCGGCTGCGCAGATCACAGCATGCTTAATAGGCGACATAGGGTCTTCCCGTCGTTGATGACGAAGTCACTGAGCTTTACCAGCAGGGGGTTGGGGGCGTGGGTGCCACCAAAGGCGATCCGCCAGTTGGCGGCTTCGAACATGGGAACATCGTTCATGCCGTCGCCGACAGCGATGATCCGGTCGAAACGGTCACGCAGGCTGTCGACCGCGTCGCCCTTGTGCAGGACGTGCCGGATGCCTTCGACCCGTCCCTCTTCCATGCAAGCGGTCGAGGTGAAGCTCTGGATACCAAGGCGGTCGAGGATCGGCCTGACCCATACATCAAGGTTGCCGGTCACCACGAAGCACTGGTCTGGCCGACTGGCGATGAAGTCGAGCATGTGCCTGTCGAACTCGACCTGATCGATCAAGGCCTGGTGGATCCAGTCGAGCCTCGCGTCGCGCAGCAGCCGGACGCGCAGCTTGAAGGATTTGTCGAAGGGCAGCACGCCATTGATCGTGGCCTGGGTCAACACCGATATCTCGTCTTCGAGGCCTACGGAGGAGGCAATCAGCGGTAGCAGCTCCTGGCGCGTCAGAGTACCGTCGAGGTCAAAGCAATACGCGGTCGTCACGGTCAGTGCGCCCTCTGCAGAATCATGAAGTACTGGCGTGTTTCGGCGCGCTTTTCCAGCTCGTCGGCAAACAGAAAACCGGCATCCTGCACGCTGAAGGTATCGGCAGCCGTGGCCCTGGCCAGAAGTCGCTCGAGCTCGGGGATGGTTCTGTAGATGGCCGAATACTCCTGTTGCAGTTCGTTGGAGTAGAAGCGGTCCAGGGTCATGCGTTCTTGCACGCCGACCGGTTCGCGTAGATAGACAAGCCCCCCTGGGGCGCAGAGGCGGCAGGCGTCGGCCAGCACTTTCACGCAGTCTTCCTCGTTCAGATAAATCAGAAGCCCGGCAACGATGACCAGGTCATAAGGGGGAGCGACGTCCAGCAAGGCGGGCTCGATGGCCGTGGCCGACATGACCTGGAAGCGCAGTTGGGGCTTGTCGAGCAGTCGCGCCTGGGTCTCGGCCTTTTCGATCAGGGATGCCGAGAAATCGATGCCAAGGTAAGCGGCGTCCGCGACCTGGTCGCTGATGAACCAACCCCAGCGACCCAGGCCGCAGCCAATGTCGAGAACCTTGCAGCCCGAGCGCAGCCGCAGGCGAGGACCGAGCGCGTCCTTTTCCGCCTGATCGCGCCGCGCGACCAGATCGGGGTTCTGATCCTGGTACATGGTGGCACTGAGGACATTTGCGTAATCTCGTCTGGCGCGGGCCTCAAAGAAGGTGTGGGTCGCGTCGTAGTCGATATCGACCTGCGTTCCCTTCGATCGTCCTCGGGTGCTCATGGTTGTTCTCTCTGATAGGTACGGTCGGCATGTGCAAGGGGCATCCCCGTCAGGCTTCCGACGTCAAGGCCGGTGATAAGCAAAAGGTTTGCCAACGGAGCGGTCGTGCCTCGGATCGCACACGCACCGTGGTGGAGGCCATCGCCTGCGCCGTGGGGCGGCGAGGGTTTCGATGGAATGGATGGACAGCCGTGACTTGGCAGTCGAAACGGGCATCTCTACTCTATTGAGTCAGCGGGCAGCCACGTCGGCGCGGCATGCAAGCCTTGATCCCAAGGTCCATGGCCCGCACAATCCGCCATATCTATCGGGAAGCCACAATGATTGGCATCAAAAGCATCGCGAGTTACGTCCCTGTCGAAGGCGTCGACAATTACGCCCAGGGTGCCAAGTTCGGCAAGGACCAGGAGTTCATCTTCGGCAAAATCGGTTCGACTTTCCTGCCGCGCAAGGACGAGACCCAGGAAACCTCCGACCTGTGTGTCGAGGCGGCGAGGGCGCTGTTCGCCAGTAATTCTTCACTGGATCCAGCATCGATCGATGTCGTAATCGTCGTTACCCAGAACGGTGACGCCGAAGGACTGCCGCACACCGCAGCCATCGTCCAGCACAAACTGGGACTTGCGACGCGTGTTGCCGCCTTCGATATCTCGCTGGGATGTTCGGGCTATGTGTACGGCCTGTACGCCATGAAGGGGTTCATGGAAGCTGCGGGGCTGAAAAACGGACTGCTGATCACCGCCGATCCCTATTCCAAGATCGTCGATCCGGAAGATCGCAATACCACGATGTTGTTCGGTGACGCAGCGACGGCAACCTGGATGGGCGAGGATGCTGGTTGGCTGCTAGGTAAATCATTGTTTGGCAGTGACGGCGCTGGTGCCGAACATTTGCGCACCACCGATGGCAAGTTTTTCATGAATGGCCGGCAGGTCTACAATTTCGCCCTGGTGAAAATCCCGGCTCATTTGCAGCAACTGCTCGACACGAGTCATTTGCACGCAGATGACATAGACCTTTACTGCCTGCATCAGGGCAGCGCGGCGATCGTCGATGCCGTGTCGCTACGCTTCAAAGAGGGTGAGCACAAGCAGAAATTCGTCAAGGACATGGTCGAGACCGGCAACACCGTGTCGTCGAGCATTCCGCTACTGCTCGAAAAGCACGTACTCGGCTCACCGCACAGGCGTGTCGCGCTGAGCGGGTTCGGCGTGGGCTTGTCATGGGGTTCGGCGATCATCGAACGTTCCGAGTGAGCCGACCCGGGTCATCGAAAAGGCGCTGCCCTCACAAGGCCAGCGCCTTTTCGATGTCCGCCAGCAAGGTCGTTGGTTATTTGGCGTCAAGTCCTTGATTTCATTGGTATGGCCGGTTGCCACTAAAAAATTTGCAAAAAAGCCCTAAAGCAACCTGCCTTCACGACGATAACCATTACGAAGGTTCTCTAGGCCACACCCGGCGGATGCCAGGGCCGGAAGCCGCAGTACCCATACCACGAGGATTTCGTCATGGCTTTGACCGTTAACACCAACACCACCTCCCTGGGCGTCCAGAAAAACCTGAACCGTGCTACCGATGCACTGGCCACCTCGATGACTCGTCTGTCTTCCGGCCTGAAGATCAACAGCGCGAAGGACGATGCCGCCGGCCTGCAGATCGCTACCCGCATGACCTCCCAGATCCGCGGTCAGACCATGGCGATCAAGAACGCCAACGACGGTATCTCCATTGCTCAGACCGCCGAAGGCGCGATGCAGGAGCAGACCAACATTCTGCAGCGCATGCGTGAACTGGCAGTCCAGTCGCGTAACACCTCGAACAGCGACGACGACCGTGACGCGCTGAACAAGGAATTCGCGCAGATGTCGGACGAGCTGACTCGTATTGCCAACAGCACCCAGCTGAACGGCAAGAACCTGCTGAACTCGGCTGCCACCATGACCTTCCAGGTCGGCTCCAACACCGGTTCCGACAACCAGATCAGCATCACCCTGGCTGACCTGACCGCAACCACCCTGAACGTCAGCAGCGGCAGCATCGCGATCTCCGGTACCGACGCCGAGATCGAGGCCAACTTCAACGCCGCCGTCGACGCGATCGACACCGCGCTGCAGACCATCAACACCAATCGTGCCGACCTCGGTGCCGCGCAGAACCGTCTGACCAGCACCATCAACAACCTGCAGAACATCAACGAAAACGCCGAGGCCGCTCGCGGCCGTGTACAGGACACCGACTTCGCCGCGGAAACTGCCCAGCTGACCAAGCAGCAGACCCTGCAGCAAGCTTCGACTTCGGTCCTGGCCCAGGCCAACCAGCTGCCATCGGCTGTACTGAAGCTGCTTCAGTAATCCTTGATGGGTTCTGGCGGGGGAGTGCATTTGAAGCGCTTCCCCGCTTTTTCGTTCTCAGGTGGTGGACATGGACATTAACGTCAAGATGAACCTGTCGTATCAGGCTGTTCGTACAGCCGAACAGGTCGCCGAAAAGCCGATTACCCGCTTGGCAGATATCCCCCCTGACAGTGGCAAAAGCGGCCTGCCACCCGTCGAGGATGCTGACAAGGTCAAGAGCGCCGTCTCGGAAATCGAGAAGTTTATCAACTCGAGCCGTCGCAACCTGGAATTCTCCACGGACGAAGAATCAGGCAAAATCATCGTCAAGGTCATCGCCAGCGATACGGGCGAGTTGATCCGCCAGCTTCCCTCCGAAGAGGCTCTACGGATCGCCAACAGCCTGAGCGATGTCAACAGTCTGTTGTTCGACGCCAAGGTCTGACCGGGCGACGAGCATCATGACCAGTTTCATGTCGGGCTTGCAGGAGCAGGTCGCGACGCGTTTATGAGAGGGACACAGCATGGCAAGTCCGATTAGCTCCTCCACCGGCCTTGGATCTGGTCTTAAGATCACCGAGATCGTCACGGTGCTCGTCCAGTCCGATACTGCGGCCAAGCAGGCACAGATCACCCGGCAGACCAGTAACAACACTGCGATGATTTCCGGTGTCGGCGCGCTGCGCAGCGCCCTCACGGCGTTCCAGGACGCCATGAAGAAACTCAACAGCGCGGATGCGCCCTCGTTCAACCCCTACGCCGCCACGTCCGGTAACGAAGCCATCTTCAAGGTATCCGCCGACAGTACTGCCGTTCCCGGCAGCTATGACATCGCGGTGAGCAACCTGGCTACCGGTTCGAAGGTGGCCAGCCAGAAGTTCGCCGATGGCGCCAGCGCCGAAATCGGCGAAGGCGAGCTCACCATCGCCCAGGGTGACACGTCCTACAAGATTCAGGTCGGCAGCGGCGCCACGCTGCAAAGCGTTCGCGACCAGATCAACAAGGAAATGGGTGCTAACGGCATTTCCGCCAACATCATCAACGAGTCGGGCGGTTCGCGTCTCGTGCTGTCTTCCACGACTACCGGCAAGGGTACCGATCTGGTGCTGAGCGGTATTCCCGAGCTCGAAATCGACGGCACCAAGTCGATGGCCGACAATGCCAACGGTGCCGGCTTCATCACCAATCCAGCCAAGAATGCCGTTATCACCATCGACGGTCTGCAAGTCGAGAGCGCTACCAATACCGTCAAGAATGCCATCAGCGGCATGACCCTGGAGCTGACCGGAACCTCGTCCTCCAATAGTTCGACCAAGGCCACGGTAGCCGCGAACAATGACGGCTTGAAAAAGTCGGTCCAGGGCTTCGTCGATGCCTACAACACGCTGCAGAAAACCATTACCTCGTTGACGTCCACCAGTCTTGACGAAGATGGCAACACGGTACTCGGTTCGCTGACCAACGACCCGACCACCCGCTCGTTGCTGGGCGATGTGCGCAAGGTATTGACCGAGGTCGGCTCGGGCGACCAGCTGACCACCTTGAGCCAGCTGGGTATCAACACCCAGAAGGACGGGACGCTGGAGTTCAATGCCACCAAGTTCACCACGGCGATGGATGAGAAGAAGCTCGGTACCGAGGTGCAGGAGCTGTTTTCCGGTACGAACGGCATTTTCGCGCGGATGAACAAGGCGATCGACCCCTACAACGCCACTGACGGCACATTGGTCCAGCGCAAGAACAATCTGGATGTCGTGGCCAAGCGCCTGAGCGATCAGCAAGCGGCGCTGGACCGACGTTCGGAGTCGTTGACCGAAGCCTTGACCAAACGTTATGTCGCGCTAGATACCGCGCTCGGCAAGATGACCGCTCAAGCCAGCCAGATCACGTCGTTCTTCGACGCCATCAACGCCCAGGCGAAATCCTGATCCCGTCGCGCACCAAGCCCAACGTCGCTTTCCAGTCACGTCGGGCTTTTTCTTCACCCTAAAGTTTTTTACCGTACTGGCGATACAAACGGTACACGCAACCTTTTCCGCTGCAACGAGGTAGACCATGAACCCGATGTTGGCCCTTCGGCAATACCAGAAAGTCAACGGTGTGGCGCAGACGTCCGTAGCCAGCCCGCACCGTCTGGTGCAGATGCTCATGCAAGGCGGGCTCGACCGCATTGCCCAGGCCAAGGGCGCCATCGCGCGCAATGACATCGCCCAGAGGGGCATATTGATCGGCAAGGCTATCGATATCGTCGGCGGCCTGCGTGAAGGGTTGGACCTCGAAAACCATGCCGACAGCCTGGCCGAGCTGGACAGTCTGTATACCTACATGAGCCGTCGCCTGGTCGAAGCCAACGTGAAATCCGATCCGGCCATTCTCGACGAGGTGGCGCGCCTGCTGATCACCGTCAAGGAAGGCTGGGATGCCATTGGCGATCAGACCGCAGAGTCGTAGGAGAACCCGATGAGCCTGGTAATCGAGCGTATCGAACAAACGCGCGAGGCGCTGTTGGCCGCGCTGTCCACACGCGATTGGGAAGCCGTGAGCGAGCTCGACATCGAGTGCCGCCTGTGTGTCGACGATGTGCTGGCGGAAGCTTCTGTCAACGAATCGGCGGTCCGTGGCAGTCTTGAGGAGCTGCTGGGGGTCTACCGGCAATTAATTGAAATTGCAAGTGGTGAGCGTCAATCTATAGTCGATGAGATGTCGCAGATCCGCCAGGCAAAAAACGCCGCAAAGGTATACCATTTGTTCAGCTGACGCTGGATGATACAAAAACAGGGCGCCATAAATTTGACTGACCCTGTTTTTTTGACTTAACTAGTGGCTGTTTGCGTTTATCAGACGTCCGATTGCTGAAGTGTTCAGTCGGAATGCTGTCGAACACGCCCCCGGGCGCCGATATGACTAGGGAAGTTGCTATTGCATGTGGCGTGAATCCAAAATTCTCCTGATCGATGACGACGGCGAGCGCCGCCGGGACCTGGCGGTGGTGCTGAATTTTCTTGGCGAAGAAAATCTCTCCTGTTCCAGCCAAGACTGGCAGCAATCGGTCGAATCGCTGTCATCGAGTCGCGAAGTGCTCTGTGTCCTGATCGGATCTGTCAACTCGCCCGCCAATCTGCTGGGGCTGGTTAGGACAGTGTCTGCCTGGGATGAGTTCCTTCCAGTGTTGCTGTTAGGTGACATTTCTTCCGCAGACTTCCCCGAAGACCTGCGTCGCCGGGTGTTGTCCAGCCTCGAGATGCCACCTAGCTACAGCAAGCTGCTCGATTCCCTGCATCGTGCCCAGGTCTATCGCGAGATGTATGACCAGGCCCGCGAGCGCGGTCGTCACCGCGAGCCCAATCTGTTCCGCAGCCTGGTCGGCACGAGCCGAGCCATCCAGCATGTCCGGCAGATGATGCAGCAGGTGGCCGATACCGATGCCAGCGTGCTGATCCTCGGCGAGTCCGGTACCGGCAAGGAAGTGGTTGCGCGTAACCTGCACTATCACTCCAAGCGCCGCGAAGGGCCCTTCGTTCCCGTCAACTGCGGGGCGATCCCGGCCGAGCTGCTCGAGAGCGAGCTGTTCGGGCACGAGAAAGGTGCTTTCACCGGGGCCATCACCAGCCGGGCCGGCCGCTTCGAGCTGGCTAACGGCGGCACGCTGTTCCTCGACGAGATCGGCGACATGCCGCTGCCGATGCAGGTCAAGCTGCTGCGTGTCCTGCAGGAGCGTACGTTCGAGCGGGTCGGCAGCAACAAGACCCAGAGCATCGACGTCCGCATCATCGCCGCCACTCACAAGAACCTGGAGAGCATGATCGAGGAGGGGACCTTCCGCGAGGACCTCTACTACCGCCTCAACGTCTTCCCGATCGAGATGGCGCCGCTGCGCGAGCGCGTGGAAGACATTCCGCTGCTGATGAACGAGCTGATCTCGCGCATGGAGCACGAGAAGCGCGGCTCGATCCGCTTCAACTCCGCTTCGATCATGTCGCTCTGCCGTCATGGCTGGCCGGGCAACGTCCGCGAGCTGGCCAACCTGGTCGAGCGCATGGCGATCATGCATCCCTATGGTGTCATCGGCGTTGCCGAACTGCCGAAGAAGTTTCGTTACATCGATGACGAGGATGAGCAACTGGTCGATAGCCTTCGCTCGGATCTGGAAGAGCGCGTGGCCATCAACGGTCATACGCCGAGCTTCCCCAATCAGGCGATGCTGCCGCCTGAAGGCCTGGACCTGAAGGATTACCTGGGCAGCCTCGAGCAAGGCCTGATCCAGCAGGCGCTGGATGATGCCAGTGGCATCGTCGCGCGTGCCGCCGAGCGTTTGCGTATCCGGCGTACCACGCTGGTCGAGAAGATGCGCAAATATGGCATGAGCCGCCGCGACGGCGAGGAACAGGCGGAGGATTGACGCCTGCGCCACCCGGCGAACTCATTCATGAGGCCGCCGGGGGCACCTTGAACGCTGCCTCCAAAAGGGCGCAAAGCCCCATCCATGCTGTTCTGCGTGCCGCCTCTGGCGCTCTTTCGGGCTGATTACCCGGATGAACGGCACGGCTATTGCTACTGCGCTTGCAACGCGCCGTTTTTGACGGTCAGCCACGCGAGAGAGCACGATGCCCCAGGCCGCCCAGATATCCCGAGCCCCCGATCCGCAAGGCCGCAACCCGGTCGAGCCGCAAGGTCGAAAGGACCTCGAGCAGGCGTTCGCCCTGTTCAGCCAGGTCTCCAGCCAGCTCAGCGAGTCCTATTCCCTGCTGGAAAACCGGGTCAGCGAGCTCAAGGGCGAGCTTGCAGTGGTCAGTGCCCAGCGCATGGCCGAACTGGCTGAAAAGGAACGCCTGGCCAATCGCTTGCAGCACCTGCTGGGCTTGTTGCCGGGCGGGATCATCGTCATCGATGCCCAAGGGTACGTATGCGAGGCCAACCCTGCGGCGTGCGACCTGCTGGGCGAGCCTTTGATCGGCCAGCTGTGGCGCCAGGTGATCGCGCGCAGTTTCGCCCCGCGCGACGATGACGGGCATGAAGTCTCCCTGCGTGATGGGCGGCGCCTGTCCATTGCCACTCGATCGCTGGATGCCGAACCGGGGCAGCTGGTGCTGCTTACCGACCTGACCGAAACCCGCCGCCTGCAAGATCAGCTGGCCCGGCATGAGCGCCTGTCCGCCCTGGGGCGCATGGTCGCCTCCCTGGCGCATCAGATCCGCACGCCACTGTCGGCGGCACTGCTTTATGCCAGTCACCTGGCCGATACCGAGCAGGAACTCGCTCCCTCGATGCGCCAGCGCTTTGCGAGCAGCCTCAAGGAGCGCCTGCATGAACTCGAGCATCAGGTCCGGGACATGCTGGTCTTCGCCCGTGGCGAACTGCCGGTCACCGACCGGGTGACGCCCAAGGCTCTGTTCCAGGCCTTGCAGCAGGCTGCGCAGGCTCATGTCCAAGGACACTCCGTTCGCTGGCAATGCGATACCCATTTAGGCGAACTGATGTGCAATCGCGATACCTTGGTCGGCGCGCTGCTCAACCTGATCGAGAATGCCCTGCAGGCCAGCAGCGCGCCGGCGCGGGTAAAGATTCATCTGTATCGCCGCGATTGCACGCTGCACCTGTGCATCAGCGATGCCGGGTGCGGTATGGAGGCGAGCCTGCTGTCGCGCCTGGGCGAGCCGTTCCTGACCACCAAGGCTACCGGCACCGGCCTTGGTCTGGCGGTGGTCCAGGCAGTGGTCCGGGCGCATCAGGGCAGCGTCCGGGTAAGATCGAAGATCGGACGGGGCACCTGCGTAAGCGTCACCTTGCCGCTGATCGGCGAGGCACGCTGATGGCTATCAAGGTCCTGCTGGTCGAGGACGATCGCGTACTGCGCCAGGCCTTGGGCGACACGCTGGAAATCGGCGGTTTCGCCTATTCTGCCGTCGGTTCTGCCGAAGAGGCGCTGAAGGCCGTGGCGGGCGAGGCCTTCAGCCTCGTGGTCAGCGACGTGAACATGCCTGGCATGGACGGTCACCAGCTGTTGGCCCAGCTGCGTCGCCATCATCCGCAATTGCCGGTACTGCTGATGACCGCCCATGCAGCGGTCGAGCGTGCGGTCGATGCCATGCGCCAGGGCGCGGCGGACTATCTGGTCAAGCCTTTCGAGCCCAAGGCCCTTTTAGGGATGGTGGCGCGGCATGCCAGCGGTCGGCTGGTCGCGCAGGATAGCGGCCCCGTCGCCCAGGAGCCTGCCAGTCGGCAATTGCTGGAACTGGCTGCGCGGGTCGCGCGCAGCGATTCCACGGTGCTCATCTCCGGTGAGTCGGGTACGGGCAAGGAGGTCCTGGCGCGTTACATTCACCAGCAGTCGTCGCGCGCGGGTCAACCGTTCGTGGCGATCAATTGTGCCGCCATTCCGGACAACATGCTCGAAGCCACGCTGTTCGGTCACGAAAAGGGAGCCTTTACCGGCGCCATCGCCGCCCAGCCCGGCAAGTTCGAGCAGGCGGACGGTGGCACCTTGTTGCTCGACGAGATTTCCGAGATGCCGCTTGGACTGCAGGCCAAGCTGCTGCGCGTGTTGCAGGAGCGGGAAGTGGAGCGGGTAGGGGGGCGCAAGCCGATCAGCCTGGACATCCGCATCCTGGCCACCACCAACCGCGACCTCGCCGGTGAAGTGGCTGCCGGACGTTTTCGCGAGGACCTGTACTATCGCCTGTCGGTCTTTCCGTTGGCGTGGCGTCCCTTGCGCGAGCGCAGTGCCGACATCCTGCCCTTGGCCGAGCGACTGCTGGCCTACCATGTCGACAAGATGAAACATGCTCCTGTGCGGCTCTCGAATGCGGCGCGGGCCTGCCTGCAGGCCTATGCCTGGCCTGGCAACGTCCGCGAGCTGGACAATGCGCTGCAGCGGGCGTTGATCCTGCAGCAGGGTGGCGTGATCGAGGCGGCGGATTTCTGCCTGGCCGGCACGCTGCCGCTTGCACCTGTCTCGTCGCCGACGACGAATGTGCCTGCCATCGATGCGCGAGCGTCGGATACCGGCTGTCTGGACGGTGACCTGCGCCGTCATGAGTTCCAGATGATTATCGATACCCTGCGCGCCGAGCGCGGACGACGTAAAGAGGCTGCCGAGCGGCTAGGAATCAGCCCGCGCACCCTGCGTTACAAGCTGGCGCAGATGCGCGATGCCGGCCTGGACGTCGAGGCCAGTCTGTTCAGCTGAACCCTTTGCGCACAAGGCAATGACTGGGCTGGCACTCTTGTTGCTAGATCCTGGGTAACCGCTGCATGAGTGTCAAAAAAATGCGGCTGCAGGAGAGAGGAAGTCATGAGCCAAGGTGTTGAATTCAATCGTTTGATGCTGGACATGCGTGCCATGCAGGCGGACGCCATGTCGATGCCCAAGGCCGTTGCCGCGCCCGAGATGGGCTCGAGCAATTTCGCCGACATGCTTGGGCAAGCCATCAACAAGGTGCAAGACACCCAGCAGGCTTCGTCGCAGCTGGCCAACGCCTTCGAGATCGGCAAGAGCGGCATCGACCTGACCGACGTGATGGTCGCCTCGCAAAAGGCCACCGTGTCGTTCCAGGCACTTACCCAGGTACGCAACAAGCTTGTCCAGGCGTACCAGGACATCATGCAGATGCCGGTGTGAGGGCATATTGAGTCATGGCTGAAGCAGTCGTCGATAACGCACCCGCCAAGAGCCGCCCGGCCGCGTCCAAGCCGCCGCTGTTCGGCCTGGCGTTCCTGGAAAACATCTCGCGGATGCCCGTGCTGCGTCAGCTCGGCCTGTTGGTCGGTCTCGCCGCGAGCGTGGCGATCGGCTTTGCCGTGGTGCTCTGGTCCCAGCAGCCTGACTATCGTCCGCTCTATGGCAGCCTCACCGGCATGGACACCAAGCAGGTCATGGAGACCCTGGCCGCCGCCGACATCCCTTATACCGTCGAGCCCAATTCGGGCGCCTTGCTGGTCAAGTCCGACGACATTTCCCGCGCGCGCCTGAAACTGGCGGCCGCGGGTGTTGCGCCAACCGATGGCAACGTCGGCTTCGAGCTGCTCGACAAGGAACAAGGCCTGGGCACCAGCCAGTTCATGGAAGCCACGCGCTATCGTCGCAGCCTGGAAGGCGAGTTGGCGCGTACCGTTTCCAGCCTCAACAACGTGAAGGCCGCCCGCGTGCACCTGGCGATCCCGAAGAGCTCGGTGTTCGTTCGTGACGAGCGCAAGCCCAGCGCCTCGGTGTTGATCGAGGTCTACCCGGGGCGCGCCCTCGAGGCGGGCCAGGTCATGGCCATCGTCAACCTGGTGGCGACCAGCGTGCCCGAGCTCGACAAGTCGCAGGTCACCGTGGTCGACCAGAAAGGCAACCTGCTTTCCGAGCAACTGCAGGACACCGCGTTGACCATGGCGGGCAAGCAGTTCGACTACAGCCGCCGCATGGAAACCATGCTGACCCAGCGCGTGCACAACATCCTGCAACCGGTGCTGGGTAACGACCGTTACAAGGCCGAGGTGTCGACGGATGTCGATTTCAGTGCCACCGAGTCCACGTCGGAGCAGTTCAACCCCGATCAACCGGCCCTGCGCAGCGTGCAGTCCACCGATGAGCAACGCTCCAGCAGCCAGGGTCCGCAAGGCGTGCCGGGTGCCTTGAGCAACCAGCCACCGGGCGCGGCCACCGCACCGCAGACCACCGGCGGCACCGCGGCCGCCGCCGGCGCCATCGCGCCCGGTCAGCCGCTGCTGGACGCCAACGGGCAGCAGATCATGGACCCGGCCACCGGCCAGCCGATGCTCGCGCCTTATCCGAGCGACAAGCGTCAGCAGTCGACCAAGAACTTCGAGCTGGATCGCTCCATCAGCCATACCCGCCAGCAGCAGGGTCGCCTGACGCGCCTGTCGGTGGCCGTGGTGGTCGATGACCAGGTCAAGCTCGACCCGGCCACCGGCGAAGCCACCCGCGCGCCGTGGAGTGCCGAGGACCTTACCCGTTTCACTCGCCTGGTGCAGGATGCGGTGGGCTTCGATGCCAGCCGCGGCGACAGTGTCAGCGTGATGAACGTGCCGTTCGCCGCCGACCGTGGCGAAGAGATCATCGACATCCCGTTCTACTCGCAGCCCTGGTTCTGGGACATCGTCAAGCAGGTACTCGGCGTGCTGTTCATCCTGGTACTGGTGTTCGGCGTATTGCGGCCAGTGCTCAACAACATTACCGGCGGTGGCAAGCAGGCAGCCGCGGACAGCAACGACATGGAGTTGGGCGGCATGATCGGTCTGGATGGCGAACTGGCCAACGACCGTGTCAGCCTGGGTGGCCCGCAAAGCATTCTGTTGCCAAGCCCGACCGATGGCTATGAGGCACAGTTGAACGCAATCAAGGGCCTCGTGGCCGAAGATCCGGGTCGTGTCGCCCAGGTCGTGAAAGAGTGGATCAACGCCGATGAGTGATAACCGAGCCGTTAGCGCCAAGCTGAGTCGTGTCGACAAGGCTGCCATCCTCCTGCTGTCCCTGGGCGAGACCGATGCCGCCCAGGTGTTGCGACACATGGGGCCGAAGGAAGTCCAGCGGGTCGGTGTGGCCATGGCGCAGATGGGCACCATCCATCGTGAGCAGGTCGAACAGGTGATGAGCGAGTTCGTCGAGGTCGTCGGCGACCAGACCAGCCTGGGCGTGGGCTCCGATGGTTATATCCGCAAGATGCTTAACCAGGCGCTGGGCGAGGACAAGGCCAACGGCCTGATCGATCGCATCCTGCTCGGTGGCAATACCAGCGGCCTGGACAGCCTGAAGTGGATGGAGCCGCGCGCGGTAGCCGACGTCATCCGCTTCGAGCACCCGCAGATCCAGGCGATCGTCGTGGCTTACCTGGACCCGGACCAGGCCGGCGAGGTACTGAGCAATTTCGACCACAAGGTACGCCTGGACATCATCCTGCGCGTGTCCTCGCTCAATACCGTCCAGCCGGCGGCGCTCAAGGAGCTGAACCAGATCCTGGAGAAACAGTTCTCCGGCAACTCCAACGCCGCGCGTACGACGCTGGGTGGCATCAAGCGGGCCGCCGACATCATGAACTTCCTCGACAGCTCGGTGGAAGGTCAGCTCATGGATTCGATCCGCGAGGTCGATACCGACCTGTCCGAGCAGATCGAGGACCTGATGTTCGTCTTCAACAACCTGGCCGACGTGGACGATCGCGGTATCCAGGCGCTGCTGCGCGAAGTGTCCTCGGACGTGCTGGTGGTTTCGCTCAAGGGTGCCGACGAAAGGGTCAAGGACAAGGTCTTCAAGAACATGTCCAAACGCGCTTCCGAGCTGCTGCGCGACGACCTGGAAGCCAAGGGTCCGGTGCGTGTCAGCGATGTGGAGACCGCGCAGAAGGAAATCCTCACCATTGCCCGACGCATGGCCGAGGCCGGCGAGATCGTGCTCGGTGGCAAGGGTGGCGAGGAGATGATCTGATTGCATGGCAGGTGCCATGGATAGCGCCCGCTTTGCGGTCTTCAACTCCACCGGTTTGCGAGAACTCGACAGCATGTCCACCAAAGAACACTCCAGTGACCTCATTCGCGCGGACCAGCTGCGTGGCGTCGACGTCTGGGCAATGCCCAGCTTCGATCCCCAGCCCGAACCCGTGCCGGAGCCAGAGCCGGAAGTTGTCGAGGAGATCGAGGAAGTCCCGCTGGAAGAAGTCCAGCCGCTGACGCTCGAAGAGCTCGAAGCCATCCGCCAGGAAGCCTATAACGAGGGCTTCGCCACCGGTGAGCGCGAAGGTTTTCACAGTACTCAGCTCAAGGTCCGGCAGGAAGCGGAGACGGCGCTGGCGGCGCGACTCGACAGTCTGGACCAGCTCATGAAGCACCTGTTGGACCCCATTGCCGAGCAGGACAGCCAGATCGAAAAAGGCATGATCCACCTGGTCAGCCATGTGGCCCGCCAGGTTATCGGCCGTGACCTGCGCATCGATTCCAGCCGCATCACCCAGGTTCTGCGCGAGGCGCTCAAGCTGTTGCCGATGGGCGCCGACAACATCCGTATCCATCTCAATCCCCAGGATTTCGAGCTGGTGAAGGCCTTGCGCGAACGTCACGAAGAGCAGTGGAAACTGCTCGAGGACGAGTCGTTGCTGCCGGGTGGCTGCCGTATCGAAACGGCCCACAGTCGAATCGATGCAACGGTGGAAACGCGTATCGAACAGGCCATCTCGCAGATCTTCGACCAACTGCACGATCAGGCGCTGCATCCCGCGGCTGCCGATATGACGCTTGACCTGGGTCGTACCGATGCGTCTTGATCGAACCAGCTTCGGCAAGCGCCTCGATGGCTATGCCGACTCGGTGCGCCTGCCCGCCCAACCGGTGGTCGAAGGGCGCCTGTTGCGCATGGTCGGGTTGACCCTCGAAGCCGAAGGGTTGCGCGCGGCGGTGGGCAGTCGCTGCATGGTGATCAACGACGACAGTTACCACCCGGTCCAGGTCGAGGCCGAAGTGATGGGTTTTGCCAGTGGCAAGGTCTTTCTCATGCCGGTGGGCAGCATTGCCGGGATTGCCCCTGGGGCGCGCGTCGTGCCGGTGGCCGATAGCGGCCGCCTGCCGATGGGCATGAGCATGCTGGGTCGCGTGCTCGATGGCGCGGGTCGCGCCTTGGACGGCAAGGGCGGGATGAAGGCGGAAGACTGGGTGCCGATGGATGGCCCGGTCATCAACCCGCTCAATCGTGATCCGATCAGCCAGCCGCTGGATGTCGGCATCCGCAGTATCAATGGCCTGCTGACCGTAGGGCGAGGCCAGCGTCTGGGCCTGTTCGCCGGTACCGGGGTGGGCAAGTCGGTGCTGCTGGGGATGATGACGCGCTTTACCGAAGCCGAGATCATCGTGGTCGGCCTGATTGGCGAACGGGGACGCGAAGTCAAGGAATTCATCGAGCATATCCTTGGCGAGGAGGGGCTCAAGCGCTCGGTCGTGGTGGCGTCGCCGGCCGACGATGCGCCGCTCATGCGTCTGCGAGCGGCCATGTACTGTACCCGCATCGCCGAGTATTTCCGGGACAAGGGCAAGAACGTACTCTTGCTGATGGACTCGCTCACGCGATTCGCCCAGGCGCAACGGGAGATCGCCCTCGCCATCGGCGAACCTCCGGCCACCCGTGGCTATCCGCCTTCGGTATTCGCCAAGCTGCCCAAGCTGGTGGAGCGAGCCGGGAATGGCGAGGCGGGCGGCGGGTCCATCACCGCCTTCTATACCGTGCTTTCCGAAGGCGACGACCAGCAGGACCCGATCGCCGACTCGGCGCGTGGCGTGTTGGACGGGCACTTCGTGCTGTCCCGACGTCTGGCCGAGGAGGGGCATTATCCGGCAATCGACATCGAGGCTTCGATCAGCCGGGTCATGCCGCAGGTGGTCAGCGCGGAACACCTGCGCCAGGCCCAGACATTCAAGCAACTCTGGTCGCGTCTGTCGCAGAGTCGCGACCTTATCAGCGTGGGTGCCTATGTGGCGGGCGGTGATCCGGAAACCGACCTGGCGATTGCCTTGCAGTCCAAGCTGGTCGGTTTCCTGCGTCAGCGCTTGGACGAGAATGTAGGCATGGAGCAGAGCCGTGCTCAATTGAGCGGCATTTTCACCCCTCAGGCGGGTGGTTGATAGGCCATGGCCCAGACCAGTCGAGCGGCGCGCCTGGCGCCCGTCGTGCAGATGGCCGAGGAAACCGAGCGCAAGGCCGCCCAGCGTCTTGGCCAGCTCCAGCAGCAGGTTGTCCAGGCCCAGGCCAAGCTTACCGAGCTGGAGCGCTTTCGCGAGGACTACCAGAAGCAATGGATCGCTCGTGGCGGGCAGGGCGTCGATGGCAGCTGGCTGGTCAACTATCAGCGCTTCCTTGGCCAGCTGGAGACCGCCATGACCCAGCAGCGACAGAGCCTGGTGTGGCACCAGAACAACCTCAAGAATGCTCGCGATACCTGGCAACAGGCCTATGCGAGGGTCGAAGGGCTGCGCAAGCTGGTGCAGCGTTATCTTGAAGAGGCCCGACGCGCCGAGGACAAGCGTGAGCAACGCCTGCTGGACGAGCTGTCGCAGCGGTTGCCGCGGCAAGGAATGTGACGGGGCGATCGAATAGGCACTGCGAGTTGTTGCGTTGCTGATGGCTTCGGTGCGAACAGGTCGGGCTGCCGAACCGCTGCTCCCAGAGGAATGTGAACTGAATCCCAGCTGTCAGGCCCCGTGCATTACGCATGGCAAAAGCTTGGACCCATGTGGGAGCGACTGTCTTGCCCAAGAGTCGAAATGCAGACCGACCTTGGGGGTAGTCCACTTCCAGTGGGAGCGGGTTTACCCGCGAATGCGGCGGTGAATCCAACATCGTATTCGCGGGTAAACCCGCTCCCACTGGTGTCCGGGTAAGATCAGCCTGGCGAATGCAGGTCCATGCATGTCGCCCGCTCCCGAGCAACCCGCTGACCTGCCTTGGGCCCATTCGGCAGCTGTTCTCGCATCCAGTGGGAGCGGGTAAACCCGCTCCCACTGGTGTTCGGGTAAGATCAGCCTGGCGAATGCAGGTCCATGCATGTCGCCCGCTCCCGAGCAACCCGCTGACCTGCCTTGGGCACGTTCGGCAGCTGTTCTCGCACCCTGTGGGAGCGGGTAAACCTGCTCCCACAGGTGTCCGGGTAAGATCAGCCTGGCGAATGCAGGTCCATGCATGTCGCCCGCTCCCGAGCAACCCGCTGACCTGCCTTGGGCACGTTCGGCAGCTGTCCTCGCACCCTGTGGGAGCGGGTTTACCCGCGAAGCAGGCCACGGGGTGGGTGGCTCGGGCTTCGCTCGTGTTCGCGGGCAAGTCGCATCGGCGAACCCGCCGCTCCCACGCGGAGCGCCTGCATTTCGAGTTTTGAGCGAGACAGTTGCCTCCACATGAGTCCGAGCTTTTGCCATGGGTAATGGACGGGTGTCCAACATCTGGGGTGCGGTTCAGCGGGTCCCGTGATGAAGCCTCATGCATCACGCATCCGCAACGGATTTGCCGCCCGCCGTCCTGGCTGCTACACCTTCTCTAATCCGCCATCATCGAAGGAATCGCTAGCATGGCTGTCGAGTCCAACTTCTCTCGGGAAAAGAACGAGCTGACCATCAAGGTCAGAGGTCGCTTCGATTTCGGCAAGCATCAGGAATTTCGTGACGCCTACGAGCGACAGTCCACGCCGACGGCATCGGTGGTCATCGACCTGCAAGGCGCTACCTACCTGGACAGTTCCGCGCTGGGCATGCTTCTGTTGCTCAGGGATCATCAAGGCGGCGATCAGTCGCGCATCAGCGTGATCAATACCAGTACCGACGTGCGCAAGATCCTCGCCATCTCCAATTTCAACAAGCTCTTCGAGATCAGTTGAAGGACTGCCATGCCAGCCAAGGAAGCACTGAGCGTGCTGATCGCCGAAGACGGAGCGGTGGATCGCCTGTTGCTGGCGCAGATCGTACGAAAACAGGGACACCGCGTGTTTACCGTGGAGAATGGGGAGCAGGCGGTGAAACTGTTCGTCGAACAGCGTCCGCAACTGGTGTTGATGGATGCGTTGATGCCGGTCATGGATGGCTTCGAGGCCGCTCGACAGATCAAGGCGCTGGCCGGCGAGACGTTGGTGCCCATCATTTTCCTCACCTCGCTCAACGAGGAAGAAGCGCTGGTGCGCTGCCTCGAGGCTGGCGGCGACGATTTCATGGCCAAGCCCTATAGCGCGATTATCCTGGGCGCTCGAATCCGCGCCATGGACCGCTTGCGCCGTCTCCAGGCAACCGTGCTGGAGCAGCGTGACCAGATTACTCGCCATCACAATCACCTGCTCAACGAGCAGCGCGTGGCCAAGGCCGTGTTCGACAAGGTGACCCATTCCGGCTGCCTGAACGCGCCTAATATCCGCTACCTGCAATCGCCCTATGCGTTGTTCAATGGTGACCTGCTGCTGGCTGCCTTCACGCCTTCGGGCAACATGCATGTGTTGCTCGGCGATTTCACCGGCCACGGCTTGCCGGCTGCCGTCGGGGCCATGCCCTTGGCCGAAGTGTTCTATGGCATGACCGCCAAAGGTTATGGCCTGGTCGAAATCCTTCGCGAGATGAATGCCAAGCTCAAGCGCATTCTGCCCGTGGACATGTTCTGTTGCGCGCTACTGCTTAACCTGAGCTTCCAGCGGCAGACAGTCGAAGTCTGGAGCGGAGGGATGCCCGACGGCTACCGGCTGTCTGCCGAGGGAGAGATGCTGTCGTGCCTGTCTTCCTGTCATTTGCCGCTGGGCATCCTTTGCGCGGAGCATTTCGATGACAGCACCGAGACCCTGCCGCTGCAAGAGGGGGAGCGTCTGTTCCTGCTCTCCGATGGAGTTGCAGATACCTGCAACGAGCAGGATCAGCTGTTCGGTGTCGACCGCCTTGGCGAGGTGCTGACCGGCAACCGCGATGTCGAGCGGTTGTTCGATGAAGTGCATCAGGCCTTGGCGCGTTTTGGCGGGCGTCCACGCGACGATATCAGCCTGCTGGATATCCGCATGCTCGAGCCGCAGTGTCAATTGGCACCCGCGGTGGTCTACTCCGACGGCCTGCACGGCGCGCCTCTCGAGTGGTCGCTACGCTTCGAATTGCGGGACCAAAGTCTGAAAAGTCTCAACCCTGTGCCCTATCTGCTGCAGCTGTTGCAGGAGATCCACGGGTTGAGGGCGGTCACCGGCGCTTTGCACAGTGTGCTCAGCGAGTTGTATTCCAACGCGCTGGAGCATGGCGTGCTGGGCCTGGACTCGCGGCTCAAGTGTGATGCTCAGGGTTTCGCCCAGTACTACCACGAGCGCAACCGGCGTCTGTCGGGGAAAGTGGAGGGTTGCGTCAGCATCGCCCTGCGGGTTGAACCCCATGCTGCTGGAGGCCGTCTGATGATCGAGGTGCGGGACAGTGGGGCGGGGTTCGATGTCGAGCGAGTACTGTCCAGCCCGGTCAAGGAACAGGCGTTCAGTGGCCGCGGACTGAACCTTGTGCGTCGCCTGAGCCGCGATGCCCGTTGGCTGGATGGCGGGCGTCGTGCCTGCGTGGAATTCGCCTGGGAGGTCCAGGCATGATTAGCTTGCTCAAGGAGCGAACAAGTGTCCGAACATCGTATCGATCAAAAGGTCCTGAGCGACCTGCAGGAAGTGATGGAGGACGGTTACCTGCAATTGCTTGAAACCTTCCTGGAAGACTCCGAACATCGTATCAATCAGCTGCATGGGGCCAAGGACGCCAGTGAGCTGGGAATGACCGCACACAGTTTCAAGGGCAGCAGCAGCAATATGGGGGCCGCCGCGCTGGCCGAGCTCTGCCGGCAACTGGAAGAGCGCGTCCGCCAGCAGCCGCTTTGCGGAATCGAGGACCTGATCCATCGTATCGACCTCGAATACCTTGAGGTCCAGCGCTTCTACCAGGGTGAGCGAGAACGTGTTTCCGCGGGGTAGGCACAGAGCTGGCGCGAGTCTTGCCTGTCTTTGCCGGATAACGTTCAGCCTTCTGGCGCGGAGACCCTTTCAATGCCTGTCGCACCCAACCCCCTGCTGCAAGCCAGCGCTGTCGGCCAGCATTCGCGCACATCCGCCGTGGGCACTGAAAAGTTGTCGCAGGCCGCTTTCGACAAGGCACGAGACTTCGAGCAAATGATGGCGCGGCAAGGGCGCGAGGCATCGGCGGCGCGAGATGATCGCAACGTGCAAGCCAAGCCCAAGGACAAGCCGGAACCTGCCAAAAGCGGCAATAGCGAAGACGAGGGAACGGGCAAGGTTGCCGAAGACGGCAATAATCTGCCAGACACCGAGGCGGCTTCCCGTGCGGCAGGTGCCGAGCCTGACCAGGGTGGCAACGCCTTGCCCCTGGCACAGGCCATAGTGCCCGCGCCGCAGCCGGCTGGCTTGCTGTCCGGCGATGAGGCCGGGTCGCTACCGACGGATTTCGATCCTGACGCCGATCCACTGGCCGGCATGCCGGCACTGCGCCTGGCGCTGGAGCAGAGCGCCCAGGCCCAGGGAGCGACGTCGGCCCATGCCGCCGATGACAAGCAGGCGACGCTGCAGGCGAACGTCAATACCTTGGCGAATCCGATTGATGGCGAAGGCGAGTCCGAGCCGGGTGCCGAGGCCCTCGGCGGTTTGCTTGAAGAAGGTCTGAAGGACATCAAGGGCGCCGCGAGCGATAGCCGTGTCGACGATTTCGGCGATCGTCTTGCCGCCCTGACTCAAGCCGTTACGCCGAAGACCGCCAATGTCGTTCCCGCCACCAGTCCGTTGCAGCAGCCATTGGCAATGAACCAGAACGCCTGGAGCGAAGGCCTGGTCAACCGGGTCATGTACCTCTCCAGCCAGAACCTCAAGTCAGCCGACATCCAGCTCGAGCCCGCCGAGCTGGGTCGATTGGATATTCGGATCAACGTCGCGCCGGACCAGGCCGCTCAGATCACTTTCATCAGTGGTCATGCCGGGGTGCGCGATACGTTGGACAGTCAGCTTTATCGCCTGCGTGAACTCTTCGCCCAGCAGGGGCTGGCGCAGCCGGACGTCAATGTCGCCGATCAGTCGCGCGGCCAGCAGTCGCAGCAGGGCCAGCAGCAAGGCACTGCGTTGAGCGGTGTCGCCGCGCGCCGAACCGCAGCGGGCGAAAGCGACTCCGAGGTGCAGGCGGACGCCCGTCAGCCAGGGGAGCGCCAGGTGGTGATCGGCTCCAGCGCGGTGGATTATTACGCCTGATCGCACGAGCCGAGCGCGAACCGATCTGGCATAACACTTGCTCTAAGACGTCATCCTTCCCTGAAACCCCAATGGACGACGGATTATTGGCATGGCGAAAAGCGACGCACCGAAAGACCCCGCCGCTAAAGGCAAACTCAAGCTGATCCTGCTGCTGGTCGGGGCCCTGTTGCTGGCTGTCGGCCTGTCGGTAGGCGCCACCTGGTTCCTCATGCACAAGCCCGATGAGGCGCCTGTGGCCGAAGAAGGTCATGCGAATACCAAGCCGGCGGCAATCTACGAGGCACTCGCGCCGGCCTTCGTGGTCAACTTCAATCAGAACGGTCGTCAGCGCTACATGCAGGTGAGCATCACCCTGCAAGGACGCAACCAGGCGGATCTGGATGCCCTGAAGGTGCATATGCCGGTCATCCGCAACAACCTGGTGATGATGTTCTCGGGACAGGGTTTCGATACCTTGGCTGCGAGCTCGGTAGGGCAGGAAATGCTGCGCCAGAAGGCCACCGCGGTGGTCCAGGAAGTGGCGCAAAAGGAAGTCGGCAAGCCGGTCATCGACCAGCTGCTGTTCACCAACTTCGTATTGCAGTAGGAACCCTAAATGGCCGTGCAGGACCTGCTGTCCCAGGATGAGATCGATGCGCTGTTGCATGGCGTCGATGACGGGCTGGTACAAACCGAAAGCGTTGTCGAGCCCGGCAGCATCAAGAGTTATGACCTGACCAGCCAGGATCGGATCGTCCGTGGACGCATGCCGACCCTGGAAATGATCAACGAGCGCTTTGCCCGCTATACGCGTATCAGCATGTTCAACCTGCTGCGCCGCTCGGCGGACGTGGCGGTGGGTGGCGTGCAGGTCATGAAGTTCGGGGAGTACGTGCATTCGCTGTACGTACCGACCAGCTTGAACCTGGTGAAGATCAAGCCGCTGCGTGGCACCTCGCTGTTCATTCTCGACGCCAAGCTGGTGTTCAAGCTGGTGGACAATTTCTTCGGTGGCGACGGTCGTCATGCGAAGATCGAGGGACGGGAGTTCACGCCGACCGAGCTGCGCGTGGTGCGCATGGTCCTCGACCAGGCTTTCGTCGACCTCAAGGAGGCCTGGCAGGCGATCATGCCGGTCAACTTCGAGTACATCAATTCCGAGGTCAACCCGGCCATGGCCAACATCGTCGGGCCGAGCGAAGCGGTGGTGGTCTCGACCTTCCACATCGAACTCGACGGTGGCGGCGGCGACCTCCACGTGACCATGCCGTACTCGATGATCGAGCCGGTGCGCGAGATGCTCGATGCCGGCTTCCAGTCGGACCTGGACGACCAGGACGAGCGTTGGGTCAAGGCCCTTCGCGAGGACGTGCTGGACGTCAGCGTGCCGCTGACTGCCACCGTGGCACGTCGTCAGCTCAAGCTGCGCGATGTCTTGCACATGCAACCCGGTGACGTGATTCCCGTCGAGCTGCCCGAGCACCTGGTGGTGCGCGCCAACGGCGTGCCGTCGTTCAAGGCGCGACTGGGCTCGCACAAGGGCACGCTGTCACTGCAGATCATCGATCCAATCGTACGTCGCTGAGCGCGTGGCGCTCGCACCCCAGAATTGAATGCCTGCCGAGGACACTATGGCAAACGAAAACGAGATCACCTCCGCTGAGGACCAGGCCCTGGCCGACGAGTGGGCTGCCGCCCTCGAAGAGACCGGGAGTGCCGGCCAGGCCGATATCGACGCGCTGCTGGCCGCCGACCTGGGCCACTCCAGCCCCGGCGGCGCCGGTCGCCTGCCCATGGAAGAGTTCGCCAGCTCGCCCAAGCCGAAGGAAAACGTCAGCCTCGAGGGGCCGAACCTGGATGTCATCCTGGACATTCCGGTGAGCATCTCCATGGAAGTGGGCAGCACCGAGATCAACATCCGCAACCTGCTGCAGCTCAACCAGGGCTCGGTCATCGAGCTGGATCGCCTGGCGGGCGAGCCGCTGGACGTGCTGGTCAACGGCACGCTCATCGCCCATGGCGAGGTGGTGGTGGTCAACGAGAAGTTCGGCATTCGCCTGACGGACGTGATCAGCCCCAGCGAACGTATCAAGAAGCTGCGCTGAGTGAAGCGCTCGATGGTGGCCATGACGGCCATGGGCCTGGGGCTCTGCAGCGAAGCGGTCATGGCCGCGTCCGCGCCCGCGGTCGCCCCGGCGGCCAGCCCCGGCAATCTCGGCGGCCAGGTGGCGCAGATGCTGTTCGGCCTGTTGCTGGTGGTGGGCCTGATCTTCTTCCTGGCCTGGCTGCTGCGCAGGATGCAGGGGATCGCGCCGCGCGGGGGGCAGGTGATCGAGATCATCGGCAGCCGCGCCATCGGGCCGCGCGACCGTCTGCTGCTGGTGCAGGTCGGCAAGCAACAGATACTGCTTGGTCATAGCCCAGGCAGTATCGAGGCCCTGCATGTACTGGACGAGCCGGTGGAGGTGCCCATCGGTGCCCGCCCGGCCACGCCGGAGTTCGCCCAGCGCCTGATGGAGCTGATGGGCAAGGACCACAAGGACAAGACGTGATGGGCGCGGTGCGCATGTTGTTGACCCTAGCGCTGCTGATGGCGGCACCGCTGGCCCTGGCCGCCGATCCGTTGTCGATCCCGGCCATCACCCTCTCCAACGGTCCGGACGGACAGCAAGAATACTCGGTCAGCCTGCAGATCCTGCTGATCATGACGGCGCTGAGCTTCATTCCGGCGTTCGTGATCCTGATGACCAGCTTCACCCGGATCATCATCGTCTTCTCCATCCTTCGTCAGGCACTGGGGCTGCAACAGACGCCGTCGAACCAACTGCTGACCGGCATGGCGCTGTTTTTGACACTGTTCATCATGGCGCCGGTCTTCGACCGGGTGAACACCGATGCCTTGCAGCCTTACCTGAACGAGCAGCTCACTGCCCAGCAAGCGCTCGACAAGGCCCAGGTCCCGGTCAAGGACTTCATGCTGGCGCAGACCCGGCAGAGCGACCTCGACCTGTTCGTGCGTCTTTCCAAGCGCACCGACATCGCCAGCCCCGAACAGGCGCCGCTGACCATCCTGGTGCCGGCCTTCGTGACCTCGGAGCTCAAGACCGCGTTCCAGATCGGTTTCATGATCTTCATCCCGTTCCTGATCATCGACATGGTGGTCGCCAGTGTGCTGATGGCCATGGGCATGATGATGCTCTCGCCCCTGATCATTTCGTTGCCGTTCAAGATCATGCTGTTCGTCCTGGTCGATGGCTGGGCGCTGATCATGGGCACCCTGGCGAGCAGTTTCGGTGGCGTATGACGCCCGTAAGGAGAGCCCCGCATGACACCTGAAGTCGCTGTCGACCTGTTTCGCGATGCACTGTGGCTGACCACAGTGATGGTGGCCGTTCTGGTGGTGCCGAGCCTGATGATCGGTCTGGTGGTCGCCATGTTTCAAGCCGCCACGCAGATCAACGAACAGACCTTGAGCTTCCTCCCGCGTCTGCTGGTGATGCTGGTCACGCTGATCGTGGTCGGCCCTTGGCTGACCCAGAAGTTCATGGAGTATTTCATCAGCCTGTATACCAGCATCCCGCAGCTGATCGGTTGAGGTCGCCATGCTCGAGCTGACCGATGCCCAGATCGGCACCTGGGTCGCCACGTTCATCCTGCCCCTGTTCAGGGTGACCGCGATGCTCATGACCATGCCGATCATCGGCACCAAGATGCTGCCAGGGCGGATCCGTCTCTACTTGGCCGTGGCGATCACCGTCGTCATCACCCCAGGCTTGCCGCCCTTGCCCGAAGTCAATCCGCTCGGCTTGCAGGGCCTGCTGATGTGCGCCGAGCAGATCCTTGTCGGCGCGGTATTCGGGCTGGCCTTGCAGATGCTGTTCCAAGCCTTCGTGATCGCCGGACAGATCATCGCGGTACAGATGGGCATGGCCTTCGCGTCCATGGTCGACCCGGCCAACGGCGTCAACGTGGCGGTGGTCAGCCAGTTCATGAACATGCTGGTGAGCTTGCTGTTCCTGAGCATGAACGGGCATCTGGTGGTATTCGAGGTGCTGACTGAAAGTTTCACCACGCTGCCGGTGGGCGGCGCGCTGGTGGTCGATCATTTCTGGCAGCTTGCAGGGCGTCTGAGTTGGGTCCTGGGAGCGGCGCTGCTGTTGGTGTTGCCGGCCATCACTGCCTTGCTGGTGGTGAACATCGCCTTTGGCGTGATGACCCGCGCGGCCCCGCAGCTGAACATCTTTTCCATCGGCTTTCCGTTGACCCTGGTGCTCGGCATGGGCATTTTCTGGGTCGGTCTGGCCGACATTCTGTCCCATTACCAGGCATTGGCCAGCGAAGCGCTGCAATGGCTGCGTGAATTGGCAAGGGCGCGCTGAACATGGCAGAGAGCGAAAGCGGTCAGGACAAGACAGAGGACCCCACCGACAAGCGCAAGCGCGACTCTCGGGAGAAAGGCGAGATCGCGCGCTCCAAGGAGCTCAATACCGTAGCGGTGACGCTGGGTGGCGCGGGTGGCCTGCTGGCGTTCGGGGGATACCTTGCCGAGTCGTTGATGGAACTCATGCGCCTGAACTTCAGCCTGCCGCGCGAGGCAGTCATCGACGAGCGTTCCATGGGCATCTTTCTGCTGGCTTCCGGCAAGGCCGCGATCCTCGCGGCTCAGCCGATCCTGGTCATGCTGTTCTTCATTTCGCTCGTGGCGCCCGTTGCTCTGGGCGGATTCCTGTTCTCCGGCAGTCTCCTGCAACCCAAGTTCAGCCGCATGAACCCCTTGGCGGGGATCAAGCGCATGTTCTCCCTCAATGCCCTGACCGAGCTGCTCAAGGCCTTGGCGAAGTTCTTCCTGATCCTCATGGTGGGGCTGATGGTGCTGTCCAATGACCGTCAGGCCTTGCTGGCGATTGCCAATGAGCCGCTGGATCAGGCGATCATCCACAGCGTACAGGTGGTGGGGTGGAGTGCCTTGTGGATGGCCTCCGGTCTGCTGTTGATCGCCGCGCTGGATGTGCCGTTCCAGCTATGGCAGTCGCACAACAAGTTGAAGATGACCAAGCAGGAAGTGCGCGACGAGTATAAGGACAGCGAGGGCAAGCCCGAGGTCAAGCAACGCATTCGCCAGTTGCAACGCGATGCTTCGCAGCGGCGCATGATGGCGGCGGTGCCGGAGGCGGACGTGATCATCACCAACCCGACCCACTACGCCGTGGCGCTGCAGTACGACCCGGAGAAGGGCGGCGGGGCCCCTTTGCTGCTGGCCAAGGGCACCGACTTCATCGCCTTGAAGATCCGCGAGATCGGTACCGCGCACAAGGTGCAGATCCTCGAATCGCCGGCCCTGGCCCGGGCGATCTACTACAGCACCGAGATCGAGCAGGAGATTCCGTCGGGGTTGTACCAGGCGGTGGCGCAGGTGTTGGCGTATGTGTTCCAGATCCGCCAGTACCGGGCGGGGAGAGGCAAGGCGCCTGATCCGTTGAAGAAGGACTTGCCGATACCGCCGGATTTGCAGCGCGATGGTTGAAACGGCCGTTTGCCATGTGCTGAGCGTTTATCGTGTAGGAATCCAGGGTGCATGGCATGCCTTGCGCGCGATCCCATGCCGCTGCTGATTTCAGCCACACCTTGAGAGCTGGTACAACACCGGGTCCCCTGGCTTGTACCGCTCCAGGGGGTACTTGCAGCGCTCCGGTGGGAGCTGGCTTGCCCTGCGATCGAGGCCGAAGGACTCGCCTGGTAATGATGGACACTCTCCCGGCGCGATAGTTGTGGATGCACTGGCTGCAGGGAATTCGCGTATCCACAACCACCCCGGTGAATAGGACATGGCGTTGCCAGGCGAGTCCTTCGGCCTCGATCGCAGGGCAAGCCAGCTCCCACCTGGAGCGCTGCAAGTACCCCCCTGGAGCGGTGCAAGCCAGGAGAGTTGGTGTTGTACCAGCTCTCAAGGGTTGCCTGGAATCGGCCGGGGCATAGCTTTAGCGGAAGCTTGCCAGGCACCCTGGAAGCTCCTGGCCTTCAAATTGCGTTTGTTCTGCAGGTCGCTCTAGAAGCGGGATTACCGCGTTTTCATAAGTCTCCACCAAAGTTGGAAAGCTTCTTGCACAAGCAGCGCCACACGCCTCGCAGGCGTCAAAAGTTTTGCTTGAAGAGGATTTTCGGTGGATCGCACTCAGTTGATCAGCGCCCGCAACAACCTCGCCGGTCTCGGCCGGGGGAACCTGGGCGTGCCTTTGCTGTTGCTGGTGATGTTGGCGATGATGATGTTGCCGATACCGCCGTTCCTGCTCGACGTGTTCTTCACGTTCAACATCGCTCTGTCGATCGTGGTCCTGCTGGTCTGTGTGTATGCCCTGCGGCCGCTGGACTTCGCTGCCTTCCCGACCATTCTGCTGGTGGCCACGCTCCTGCGTCTGGCGCTCAACGTGGCCTCGACCCGTGTGGTGATGCTCCATGGGCAGGAAGGCCAACAGGCCGCCGGCAAGGTGATCCAGGCCTTCGGCGAGGTGGTGATCGGCGGTAACTATGTGGTCGGTGCCGTGGTGTTCGCGATCCTGATGATCATCAACTTCGTCGTGGTGACCAAGGGTGCGGGCCGGATCTCGGAAGTGAGCGCGCGCTTCACCCTCGATGCCATGCCCGGCAAGCAGATGGCGATCGACGCCGACCTCAATGCCGGCCTGATCGACCAGGCCCAGGCCAAGGCGCGCCGTACCGAAGTGGCTCAGGAGGCGGAGTTCTACGGCTCGATGGACGGTGCCAGCAAATTCGTCCGCGGTGACGCCATCGCCGGCCTGCTGATCCTGTTCATCAATCTGATCGGCGGCTTGCTCATCGGCATGCTGCAACACGGCATGCCTTTCAGCGAGGCAGGCAAGGTCTATGCGTTGCTGACCATCGGTGACGGTTTGGTGGCGCAGCTGCCATCGCTGCTGCTGTCTACCGCGGCGGCGATCATGGTGACCCGCGCCTCCGGCTCCGAGGACATGGGCAAGCTGATCAACCGGCAGATGTTCGACTCGCCACGTGCCCTGGCGGTATCCGCCGGCCTGATGATCGTCATGGGACTGGTGCCCGGCATGCCTCACGTGGCGTTCCTGAGCCTGGGCGCCATGGCCGGTGGAGGCGCCTACCTGGTCTGGCGCAAGCAGCAGCAGGCCAAGCTCAAGGCGCAGCAGGAGCTGCAGCTGCAGCAGGACCTGCTGCCTTCGCCGCAGCGCGCGCTGGAGACCAAGGAACTGGGCTGGGATGACGTGACCCCGATCGACATGATTGGCCTGGAAGTCGGCTACCGGCTGATTCCGCTGGTCGATCGCAACCAGGGTGGGCAATTGCTGGCGCGGATCAAGGGCGTGCGCAAGAAGCTGTCCCAGGACCTCGGTTTCCTCATGCCCACGGTCCATATTCGCGACAACCTCGACCTGTCGCCCAGTGCCTATCGCCTGACCCTGATGGGCGTGATTCTGGCCGAGGCGGAGATCTACCCGGATCGCGAGTTGGCGATCAATCCAGGCCAGGTGTTCGGGCCGGTCAACGGTATTGCCGCGCGTGACCCGGCCTTTGGCCTCGAGGCCGTGTGGATCGACATCGCTCAACGTTCCCAGGCGCAGTCGCTGGGGTACACGGTAGTGGATGCCAGTACTGTAGTGGCCACGCACCTCAACCAAATCCTGCAGAAGCACTGTCATGAGCTGATCGGCCATGAAGAAGTTCAGCAACTCTTGCAGGTATTGGCCAAGGCTTCGCCTAAACTTGCTGAAGAGCTGGTGCCAGGTGTCATTTCTCTGTCGGGGCTGCTGAAAGTGCTGCAGGCGCTGTTGTCCGAGCAGGTACCGGTACGTGATATTCGCAGTATTGCCGAGGCGATCGCCAACAATGCTGGCAAGAGTCAAGATACCGCCGCGCTGGTTGCGGCGGTGCGCGTCGGATTGTGTCGCGCCATCGTGCAAAGCATTGTCGGCGTTGAGTCCGAGCTGCCTGTGATCACGCTCGAGCCAAGGTTGGAACAGATCTTGCTCAATAGTCTTCAGCGCGCAGGGCAAGGTCAGGAAGAAGGCGTTCTTCTCGAACCGAGCATGGCCGAGAAATTGCAACGGTCGTTGATCGAAGCAGCCCAGCGTCAAGAAATGCAGGGGCAGCCGGCGATCCTTCTGGTGGCCGGTCCGATTCGCGCGATGTTGTCGCGGTTCGGGCGCCTGGCGGTTCCGAACCTGCATGTGCTGGCGTACCAGGAAATACCGGACAACAAGCAAGTCACCATCGTTGCCACCGTGGGCCCGAACGGCTGAGGTAGTGGGTTATGCAAGTTAAGCGTTTTTTCGCCGCCGATATGCGTCAGGCCATGAAGCTGGTCCGGGATGAGCTTGGCTCCGATGCCGCCATCATCGGCAACCGGCGCATCGCTGGCGGCGTCGAGTTGACGGCTGCGCTGGACTACAAGCTGTCCGCCCTCGCTCCGCGTGTACCCAATGTCGAGCTCGAGGAAGAGCTGCGCAAGACCCAGTCGCGCATCGTCACCGCCCAGGCCGAGCTGAGCAACCGCGAGGAAAGTGACGGCGCCAACCGGCAGTTGTTCGCCGGGCTGCCGCTGACCGCCTCCGAACCCCTGGTCGAACCGCACGTCGACGAGCCGGCAACCGATGCCGGTCCGTCCCCTGCGCCGGTCGATCCACGCTTGTTCGATGCCATGCGCTCCGAACTGTCAGGCCTGCGTGAGTTGCTCGAAGTGCAACTCGGCTCCTTGGCCTGGAACCAATTGCAAGGTAGCCAGCCCGGGCAGGCCAATCTCTGGCGCCGCCTGCAACGCATCGGCCTCAGTGGCGCGCTGTCCCGTGAGCTGCTCGAGCGTGCCGGCAACATTGACGAGCCTCGCCAGGCCTGGCGTATGGTCCTGGCACACCTGGCTCACATGATCGATGTGCCCGCGCTCGAGCCGATCGAAGAGGGCGGTGTCATCGCCCTGGTCGGTCCGGCCGGCATGGGCAAGACCACGACCCTGGCCAAGCTCGCCGCTCGCTACGTCCTCAAGTACGGTGCCAGTCACCTGGCGCTGGTAAGCATGGACAGTTTCCGCATCGGCGCGCAGGAGCAGCTCAAGACCTTGGGGCGTATCCTCAATGTACCGGTTACCTATGTCGACCCGGGCGAGTCCTTGGCCCAGGCGCTGGAGCCGCTGCTGCGCAAGCGCGTGGTGCTGATCGATACGGCGGGCCTGCAAGCCAGCGACCCGGCTCTGCGCATGCAACTGGAAACCCTTGCCGGACGTGGCATTGCCGCGAAGAATTACCTGGTGCTGGCAACCACCAGCCAGAAGCAGGTGCTGACTGCCGCCTACCACAGCTACAAGCGCTGCGGCCTGGCCGGTTGCATCCTGACCAAACTCGATGAAACGGCCAGTCTCGGCGAAGTGCTGAGCCTGGCCATCAGTCACGAACTGCCGGTGGCCTATCTGACCGATGGGCCTCGTATTCCGGACGACCTGCACCTGCCGCGCCGACATCAGTTGGTCAGTCGCGCGGTCAGTGTGCAGATGCAGGACGAGCCCAGCGAAGAGGCCATGGCCGACATGTTCGCTGATCTCTACCACAATCCTGGCAAACGCGCGGGTTGAGTATGAAAACAGTACAACGTACCTACACCATGGGAACGCCCTGCCAGTCTCCGGCAGTCAGCAACAAATCCCAAGTGTGGCCCGGGTTCAAGCGAGACAAGGTAAAGACAAGACATGGGTAGCATGCATCCCGTACAGGTGATCGCCGTGACCGGTGGCAAAGGTGGCGTCGGCAAGACTAACGTTTCAGTGAACCTGTCCCTGGCCCTGGCCGAGCTTGGCCGTCGGGTCATGCTGCTGGACGCCGACCTGGGCTTGGCCAATGTCGATGTGCTGCTCGGCTTGACGCCCAAGCGCACCCTCGCCGATGTCATAGAAGGACGCTGCGAATTACGCGACGTGCTGTTGCAGGGGCCGGGCGGTGTGCGCGTGGTCCCGGCTGCCTCGGGCACGCAGAGCATGGTCCATCTGGCTCCGGCCCAGCACGCTGGCCTGATTCAGGCTTTCAGCGAGATTGGCGACAACCTCGATGTGCTGGTGATCGATACCGCAGCCGGTATTGGTGACTCGGTGGTGAGTTTCGTCCGTGCCGCCCAGGAGGTACTCCTGGTGGTGTGTGACGAGCCCACCTCGATCACCGATGCCTACGCCTTGATCAAGTTGCTCAACCGCGACTACGGCATGAGCCGCTTCAGGGTCCTGGCGAACATGGCGCAGAGCCCTCAGGAAGGGCGCAACCTGTTCGCCAAGCTGACCAAGGTCACGGATCGTTTCCTTGACGTCGCCCTGCAGTATGTTGGCGCCGTGCCGTACGACGAGTGCGTGCGCAAGGCCGTGCAGAAGCAGCGTGCCGTCTACGAGGCTTTCCCGCGGTCCAAGTGCGCCTTGGCCTTCAAGGCCATCGCCCAGAAGGTGGATAGCTGGCCGTTGCCCGCCAACCCACGTGGTCACCTGGAATTCTTTGTCGAGCGCCTGGTGCAGCCCACCAGTGCAGGACCGGTACTATGAGCGCGAGCGGTTTCAAGATGTACAGCAAGGCTTCGCGGGATGCCCAGTACGAACTGGTCGAGCGCTATGCTCCGCTGGTAAAGCGTATTGCCTATCACCTGCTGGCGCGCCTTCCGGCGAATGTGCAGGTCGAGGATCTGATCCAGGCCGGCATGATCGGCCTGCTTGAAGTCGCCAACAAATACGATGCCAGCAAGGGCGCCAGCTTCGAGACCTACGCCGGTATCCGCATCCGCGGCGCCATGCTCGATGAAGTGCGCAAGGGCGATTGGGCTCCGCGTTCGGTGCACCGCAATACGCGCATGGTCAGCGATGCCATGCGCACCGTGGAGGCAAGAACCGGTCGTGACGCTAAAGATCACGAGGTTGCTGCCGAACTCCAGTTGGGCCTCGACGATTACTACGCGATCCTCAACGACACCTTGGGCAGCCGTCTCTTCAGTTTCGACGACCTGTTGCAGGACGGCGAGCACGAGGGGCTGCACGATGATGGAGCCAGCGCGCAGATCGAGCCGTTGCGGGATCTGGAGGACGAGCGCTTCCAGGCAGCCCTGGCGGACGCGATCGCCAACCTGCCGGAGCGCGAGCGCCTGGTCCTGGCGCTGTACTACGACGAGGAGCTGAACCTCAAGGAAATCGGTGAGGTCCTGGGGGTCAGCGAGTCACGTGTCAGCCAGTTGCACAGCCAGTGCGCGGCGCGATTGCGCAGCCGTCTGGGAGAATGACGGGCGCGTTGAACGCAGGTTCGATGCAGTCGTTGCAAATAATGCCGAATTGATTGAATGCGCGCTCGGCGCCGAGCGCGTTTGGACTGCTTGGAGGTCTAATTGAACAAAGACATGAAAATCCTCATCGTTGACGACTTTTCGACGATGCGGCGGATCATCAAGAACCTGTTGCGTGATCTTGGCTTCACCAACACCGATGAGGCCGACGATGGCACCACGGCCCTGCCGATGCTGCAGAGCGGTCACTACGACTTCCTGGTAACCGACTGGAACATGCCTGGCATGTCGGGCATCGACCTGCTGCGCAAGGTGCGCGCCGACGACCGCCTCAAGTCCATGCCGGTGCTGATGGTCACGGCCGAGGCCAAGCGCGACCAGATCATCGAAGCGGCGCAGGCCGGCGTCAATGGCTACGTGGTCAAGCCGTTCACCGCACAGGTGCTCAAAGAGAAGATCGAAAAGATCTTCGAACGCGTCAACGGCTGAGTGGGGTCAGGGGGCGCCATGGAATCAAATCAAACGTCTCTGGGGGAGTTCGAATCGACCCTGAAGAAGCATGCCCAGGAATTGGTCGAGAGCCTCGAGCGGGGACGATTCGGCGAGGCGGTGCAACTGATCCACCAGCTGAACCAGACCCGCGACCGTGGCCTGTATCACGAGGTGGGCAAGCTCACCCGTGAATTGCACAGCGCGATCGTCAGTTTCCAGATCGATCCGCGCATGCCGCAAGCCGAGGAAGTCTCGCAGATCACCGATGCCACCGAGCGTCTGGGCTATGTGGTCAAGCTGACCGAAGGCGCGGCCAACCGGACCATGGATCTGGTCGAGGCCAGTACACCGGTGGTCAACGAGTTGGCCGCCGAAGCCGAAGCATTGAGCGTCGACTGGCAGCGCTTCATGCGTCGCGAGGTGGCGGCGTCGGAGTTTCGCGAGTTGGCCAAGCGTGTCGACAGTTTCCTGACGCGTAGCGAGCAGGGTAACCGTCAGGTGGCGGGTCAGCTGAACGACATCTTGCTAGCTCAGGACTATCAGGACCTTACCGGCCAGGTGATCAAGCGGGTGACCCAACTGGTCACCAATGTGGAAAGCAATCTGCTCAAGCTCATGCTGATGGCCAGTCAGGTCGACCGTTTCGCCGGGATCGAACATGACCATCAACAGCTGCGCGCTGAAAAAGATGAAGAAAAATATCCGACTCGGGGTGAAGGTCCGCAGATTCATGCCGATAAGCGTGAAGACGTCGTGTCCGGTCAGGACGATGTTGACGATCTGCTGTCCAGCCTGGGTTTTTAGGGAGCACGTTCAATGAGCTTCGGCGCCGATGAAGAAATCCTTCAGGATTTCCTGGTAGAAGCCGGCGAAATTCTCGAGCAATTGTCCGAACAACTGGTCGAGCTGGAAAGCCGGCCCGATGATGCGGACCTGCTCAACGCCATCTTTCGGGGTTTCCACACGGTAAAAGGGGGCGCCGGCTTCCTCCAGCTCAACGAGCTGGTGGAGTGCTGCCATATCGCCGAAAACGTGTTCGACGTCCTGCGCAAGGGCGAGCGACGCGTCGATGCGGAACTGATGGACGTGGTCCTGGAAGCCTTGGACACGGTCAATGCCATGTTCGGCCAGGTTCGCGAACGCAGCGAAGTGGCACCTGCCTCCGCGCAGTTGCTGGCGGCCTTGTCACGTCTGGCCGAACCGGCCGGCGCCGAGTCGCCAGCGGTGGTCCAAGCGCCTCCCGCGCCGGTAGCCGAGGCGCCTGCCAGCACCGATATCACCGACACCGAGTTCGAGCAATTGCTCGATTCGCTCGATGCGGTCAAGGCCGAGGCCGAGGCCGCCGAACAGATGCAGAGCGAGAAGGTCGGCGGTAGCGGCGACGAGATCACCGATGTCGAGTTCGAGTCGTTGCTCGACCAGTTGCACGGCAAGGGGCAGTTCTCTCCAGAAGTGGCCGGGGCTGCGGCTCAAGTGCCCGTACAAACGCCCGCCAGCGATGAAATCACCGATGCCGAATTCGAAGCGCTGCTCGACCGCTTGCACGGCAAAGGCACGTTCGCCGCGGACGCGCTGCCTACCGCCGCCGCTGCGCCTGTGGTCGTCGACGCCCCGGCAGCGCCCGCGGACGATCACATCACCGATCACGAATTCGAGTCGTTGCTCGATCAGTTGCACGGCAAGGGCAAGTTCTCCAGCGATGCGTTGACCGCTGAGGCCGCGCCCGCCGCGGTTGCCGCCAAGCCTGCCGTTCAGGCCGAACAGCGACCGGCCGCCAAGCCGTCCGCAGTCGCCGCGACCGCGGCCAAGGCTCCGGCCCCGGCACGCGCTCCGGCCCCGGTTGCCGAGAAGCATGCTGTCAGCGAGGCCGAAACCACGGTACGGGTCGACACCGCCCGCCTGGACGAGATCATGAACATGGTCGGCGAGCTGGTACTGGTGCGTAACCGCCTGGTGCGCCTGGGCCTCAACAGCGGCGATGAAGCCATGTCCAAGGCCGTGTCCAACCTCGACGTGGTCACCGCCGATCTGCAGACCGCGGTCATGAAGACCCGCATGCAACCGATCAAGAAAGTCTTCGGTCGCTTCCCGCGCCTGGTCCGTGATCTTGCTCGCCAGTTGAAGAAGGAGATCAATCTCGAGCTGGTCGGGGAAGAGACCGACCTGGACAAGAACCTGGTCGAGGCGTTGGCCGATCCGTTAGTGCACCTGGTGCGCAACGCCGTCGACCATGGTATCGAAACCCCCGAAGAGCGGGAGTCCTCCGGCAAGTCGCGCGGTGGCAAGGTCGTGCTGTCCGCCGAGCAGGAAGGCGACCATATCCTGCTGTCGATCTCCGACGACGGCAAGGGCATGGACCCCGACGTGCTGCGCGCCAAGGCCGTCGAGAAGGGTGTGATGGACAAGGATGCGGCCGATCGCCTGAGCGAATCGGACTGCTACAACCTTATCTTCGCGCCCGGTTTCTCGACCAAGACCGAAATCTCCGATGTTTCCGGTCGTGGCGTCGGCATGGACGTGGTGAAGACCAAGATTTCCCAGCTCAACGGCTCGATCAACATCTTCTCGGCCAAGGGCCAGGGGTCGAAGATCGTCATCAAGGTGCCACTCACCCTGGCGATCATGCCGACCCTCATGGTGATGCTGGGCAACCAGGCGTTCGCCTTCCCGCTGGTCAACGTCAACGAGATCTTCCACCTCGACCTGTCGCGTACCAACGTCGTCGATGGCCAGGAAGTCGTGATCGTGCGGGACAAGGCGCTGCCGCTGTTCTACCTCAAGCGCTGGCTGGTCAGCTCCGCCGTGCATCAGGAGCAGCGCGAAGGCCACGTGGTGATCCTGTCGGTCGGTACCCAGCGCATTGGCTTCGTCGTCGACCAGCTGGTGGGCCAGGAAGAAGTGGTCATCAAGCCACTGGGCAGGATGCTTCAGGGCACGCCGGGCATGTCCGGGGCCACGATCACCGGCGACGGTCGCATTGCGTTGATCCTCGACGTACCGAGCATGCTCAAGCGTTACGCCGCGCGGCGTATTTGATTTCGGCAGCGCGCCCTCCAGGGCGCGCCGCGTAATGGAGTGTTTATGGCAGTCAAGGTCCTGGTGGTGGATGATTCCGGTTTCTTCCGCCGGCGTGTCTCGGAAATTCTGTCGGCGGACCCGACCATCCAGGTGGTGGGGACCGCAAGCAATGGCAAGGAGGCGATCGACCAGGCGCTGGCGCTCAAACCGGATGTCATCACCATGGACTATGAAATGCCCATGATGGATGGCATCACCGCCGTGCGTCATATCATGCAGCGGTGTCCGACGCCGGTCCTGATGTTCTCGTCCCTGACCCACGAAGGCGCCCGGGTTACCCTGGATGCCCTGGATGCCGGCGCGGTCGATTACCTGCCGAAGAACTTCGAAGACATTTCGCGCAACCCGGACAAGGTCAAGCAGATGCTCTGCGAGAAGGTGCATACGCTCTCGCGCAGCAATCGTCGACTGAGCAGCTTCGTTTCGTCCAGCCCGGTGCCTGCGGCCAGCAGTCCCGCGGCAGGCCATGGTCCTGCAGCGACCACCAGCGCCGTGGCCAGCACTCGTCCTGCCAGCGCTCCGACGCGCGCCGCGGTGCCGACGCGGCCAGCGACCTCCACGCCTGGCGCTCCCGCGCACAGCTCCCCCGCGCCCAAGCGCAAGGCTTACAAACTGGTGGCGATCGGAACCTCGACCGGAGGGCCCGTGGCCCTGCAACGAGTCCTGACCCAGTTGCCGGCCGGCTTTCCGGCGCCGCTGGTATTGATCCAGCACATGCCGGCGGCCTTTACCAAGGCATTCGCCGAACGGCTGGACAAGCTGTGCCGAATTCGCGTCAAGGAAGCCGAGGACGGCGACGTACTGCGTCCAGGCCTGGCCTTGCTGGCTCCGGGCGGCAAGCAGATGATGGTCGACGGGCGGGGCACTGTGAAGATCCTGCCCGGCGACGAACGCCTGAACTACAAGCCTTGCGTGGATATTACCTTCGGTTCGGCGGCCAAGTCCTATGGTGACAAGGTACTCTCGGTGGTGCTCACTGGCATGGGTGCCGACGGTCGCGAAGGCGCCCGGCTGCTCAAGCAGGGCGGCAGTACCGTCTGGGCCCAGGATGAAGCCAGTTGCGTGATCTATGGCATGCCTATGGCGATCGTCAAGGCCAACCTGGCCGACGCGATCTACAGCCTGGACGAGATCGGCAGGCACCTGGTCGAGGCCTGCGCCTGATGGATGTCCTTAGCCTCATCGGTCTGATCCTTGCGTTCGTCGCCATCGTGGGTGGCAACTTTCTCGAGGGTGGGCACGTTTCGGCACTGATCAACGGGCCGGCGGCGCTCATCGTACTGGGCGGCACCCTGGCGGCATCCCTGTTGCAGTCGCCCCTGAGCGCGTTCAAGCGCGCCCTGCAGATCATCGGCTGGATATTCTTCCCGCCTCGGGTCGACCTGGCGGGTGGTATCGACCGTGTCGTCAACTGGAGTCTCACCGCGCGCAAGGAAGGCTTGCTGGGCCTGGAAGGCGTGGCCGATGCCGAACCCGATCCCTATGCCCGCAAGGGCTTGCAGTTGCTGGTCGACGGCGCCGAGCCCGAGGCCATTCGCAGCATTCTCGAGGTGGATTTCCTGACCCAGGAAAACCGTGATATCCAGGCGGCCAAGGTGTTCGAGAGCATGGGCGGCTACGCGCCGACCATCGGCATCATCGGCGCGGTGATGGGGCTGATCCATGTCATGGGCAACCTGGCGGACCCGTCGCAGCTGGGCAACGGCATCGCCGTGGCTTTCGTCGCCACCATCTATGGCGTCGCCAGTGCCAACCTGATTCTGTTACCGGTTGCCAACAAGCTCAAGGCCATTGCCCTGCGTCAGTCGCGCTATCGCGAAATGCTCCTCGAAGGGTTGTTGTCGATCGCCGAAGGCGAGAACCCCCGCTCGATCGAACTGAAGCTGCAAGGCTTCATGGAGTGACCATGCGTCGTCGTCGTCATAGTGAGGAAACCGAAAATCATGAACGTTGGCTGGTATCCTACGCCGATTTCATTACCTTGCTGTTCGCCTTCTTCGTGGTCATGTACTCGATTTCGTCAGTCAACGAAGGCAAGTACAAAGTGATCTCGCAGGCGCTGCTGGGGGTCTTCAGCGATCCCGAGCGGAGCATCAAGGTTATCCCGATCGGCGACGAGCGTCCGTTGAGCGTCACTCCGGCCCAACCGCTGATCAAGGACAGCGAGCAGATCGATGCCGGGCTGGCGCAGGACAGCGATCCGCTCAAGACCATCAGCGATGATGTAAGCGATGCCTTTGGCGACCTGATCCAGTCGAATCAGATGACCGTGCGCGGCAATGAGCTGTGGGTGGAAATCGAGCTCAAGTCTTCCTTGCTGTTCGGCAGTGGCGATGCCATGCCCAGCGATGCTGCCTTCGAGATCATCGAGAAGGTGGCGAACATTCTCAAGCCATTTGCCAATCCGGTGCATGTCGAAGGTTTTACCGACAATCTGCCGATTCGTACGGCCCAGTATCCGACCAACTGGGAACTGTCCTCGGCTCGGGCAGCGAGCATTGTCCGCCTTCTTGCCATGGAGGGGGTCAACCCGGCGCGCATGGCTTCGGTGGGCTACGGCGAGTATCAGCCATTGGCCAGCAACGAGACAGCGCAGGGGCGCGCGCGCAACCGCCGGGTGGTCCTGGTGATCTCGCGTAACCTCGAGGTACGGCGCAGTCTGACCGGTAGCGGTACGGCTAATGCTCGACCCGATGCGGCATTGCGCCGGGCTGGCACACAAACTGCACCGGGTTCGGCAATACCGGCAGGGGCGGGTAATCCCGTCAATTCTCCGTCACCGACCTTTTAACCGTTCCCGGCAGGGCAGGCGGCCATCCTGGGAGGAAGCAACGCACGATGAGAGTCTGGGCAGTAGCCAATCAGAAAGGTGGCGTAGGCAAGACCACCACGACTATCGCCCTGGCCGGGTTGCTGGCCGAGGCGGGCAAGCGCGTGGTCGTGGTCGACCTCGATCCGCACGGGTCCATGACCAGTTACTTCGGGCATGACCCGGATACTTTGGAGCACAGCTGCTACGACCTGTTCGTGCACAAGGGCGCGGTGCCGGATGGCTTGCCGGGTCAGTTGCTGCTGCCGACCAGCGACCAGCGCATCTCCCTGTTGCCATCGAGCACCGCGCTGGCCGTGTTGGAGCGTCAGTCGCCCGGACAGAATGGCTTGGGCCTGGTGATCGCCAAGAGTCTGGCGCAGCTCTGGCAGGATTTCGACTTTGCCTTGATCGACAGCCCGCCGTTGCTGGGCGTGTTGATGGTCAATGCCCTGGCTGCCAGTCAGCAGTTGGTGATTCCGGTGCAGACCGAGTTCCTGGCGGTCAAGGGCCTGGAACGCATGGTCAGTACCCTGGCCATGATCAACCGTTCGCGCAAGCAGGCCTTGCCCTACCAGATCGTGCCGACGCTGTTCGATCGGCGTACCCAGGCATCGCTGGGTACCCTCAAGGTGCTGCGCGACGGCTTTGCCGAACATGTCTGGCAAGGCTACATCCCGGTCGATACCCGTTTGCGTGACGCCAGCCGTGCCGGAGTCACGCCTTCGCAGTTCGACGCCAAGAGCCGTGGCATCACGGCCTACAGGGCGCTGCTCAAGCACCTGTTGACCTATCGTTCTACATTGCAGGTGGCCTGATGACTCGACCGCAGCAGACCGCGCTTCGCCCGCAGATGGCCCTACAGTCCTATCTTGATGGCCTGTTGCAGGAGGCGACCGAGACGTTCGAGGCGCCCCTGGACAAGCCGGTCGTCGAAATGCTGCCGGAGCTGTCGGTCGAAGCGGCTGCGCCTGACGAATTCCAGGCCGCCGTACTGGAGGAGCAGGTCCGTGACGCTCGACGCGAGCAGGCCCCTGCGCCTCAGGTGGCAGCGTTCGCCGAGCCTTCGCCCGTCCTGCTACCCAGTATCCTGCCCGTGGCCGACCCAGTGGTCGCGGTGGTCGATAGCGAAGTGGTTGCCGAGGCGAGCATCCCGGTGCTGGTCGATGTCGAGAAGTCGATACCCGTCGAGCCTTTGGCCGAAGTGCATAGACCCGCCGTGCCTAACGGGCCTCTGTTGCCGGCGACCCCCGATGGGCGTCCGGCCTGGGCGGCAGAACCCTTCGAGTGCCTGCTGTTCGATGTCGCCGGCCTGACCCTGGCCGTGCCCCTGGTGTGCCTCGGTTCGATTTACCCCCTGGCCGGCCAGGACTTGACGCCTCTGTTCGGTCAGCCGGACTGGTTTTTGGGCATCCTGACCTGCCAGGCCGGTAACCTGAAGGTCCTCGATACCGCGCGCTGGGTCATGCCGGATCGTTATCGCGAGGATTTTCGGCAGGGCCTGCAGTACGTGATTTCGGTACAAGGATATGAGTGGGGGCTGGCGGTGCATCAGGTCAGCCGTTCGCTACGCCTGGACCCGGACGAGATCAAGTGGCGCAGCCAGCGTGGCCAACGGCCCTGGCTGGCCGGCACCGTGATCGAACACATGTGCGCGCTGCTCGATGTCGCCGAACTGGCCGAACTGATCGCCAGTGGTGCCGTCAAGCAGATGCACGTTAAACATCAATAAGCCGAATACACCGCCAAGCGCGGATTTTGAGGGTAGGGGAATGAAGAAATCGTCTGCACAGGGTTCCGAAGATCCGGTCCTGCAGTGGGTAACCTTCCGCCTGGACAACGAGTCCTATGGCATCAATGTGATGCAGGTGCAGGAAGTGCTGCGCTATACCGAAATCGCGCCAGTACCGGGTGCGCCGAGCTATGTGCTGGGTATCATCAACCTGCGTGGTAACGTGGTCACGGTCATCGATACCCGTCAGCGTTTCGGCTTGATGCCCACCGAGGTCACCGACAACACGCGCATCGTCATCATCGAGGCCGACAAACAGGTGGTGGGGATCATGGTCGACAGCGTGGCCGAGGTGGTCTACCTGCGCCAGTCGGAGATCGAGACCGCGCCGAACGTCGGCAACGAGGAGTCGGCCAAGTTCATCCAGGGCGTCTGCAACAAGAACGGCGAGCTGCTGATCCTGGTGGAGCTGGACAAGATGATGTCCGAGGAAGAGTGGTACGAGCTGGAGAACATCTGAGTTGATCTTCGAGGTTGCAGTCATCTTCCTGGCGTTGCTCTGGGCGTTGAGCCTGTGGTTCTTCCTCAACTACAGCAAGCGTCAACGCGAGCTGACCGAGCAGCAGGCAGTAGGCGACGCGCTGCGTGACCGCCGCATAAAGGACCTGGCCAAGCGCCTGGACGATTACCAGAACGGTACGGTGCGCATGGGCGAGGCCTTGCATGAGCTGCGGATTCTGGTCGAGCCCTTGCCGGAAAAGATCCAGCAGATCGAGCAGCGCGACCCCAAGACGCTGACGTTCAACCAGGCGGCGAAGCTGGTGAGCATGGGCGCTAGTGCCGAGGAGCTGGCCCAGTCCTGCGGCCTGACCCGAGCCGAAGCGCAGTTGATGAGCAAGTTGCATCGCGCTGAATGAGAAAGGGCGACCGTACGGTCGCCCTTTGACATTGGGGCACGGCTCCCTGGCGACGTGTGATCAGGCCGGCGCCCTGTCAGGCCGGTTGTCGTCCTGTGTCGCTGAGACTGCCTTCGATGACCTGTTTGTTGCAGGCGGTGATGAAAGCGATCTTGGCAGACAGACGATGGCCGTCCAGGTGTTTCCAGTAATCGCGGGAAGTGAGCGAGATGGTCCAGCACAAAGCGGACGCCAGATGCATTGACGTAAAAGTGGGCATAGCAGGCACTCTGTGCAGTCAAGGAGCAAGGAGAGTCCCAAGCAGATACGAGCGCGAGCGGTACATAGAGCAACACCCGCACGCCATGTGCAAATGGTCTTCAGTTGCGTAGCCAACTGTGCGCCTGGCCCATCTTTGCCACCTGATCCAACGGTACATGCTCGCGCAGGGTCTGGATGAACATGCGCAGGTTGATGACGCTGTGCACGTCATGCAGAGGGCAGACCAACAGATTGCAGACCTCGCGCAGTTGTCGCAGCCAGGGCAGGCGCCGGTCGATCACGTCATTGAGCATGCCCGGGCCGGTCAGCTGATTGAGGCGTCGGGCATACGCGTCATGCTTGACGGGGTTACCGTCGAGGTCGTCCCGGGCCGCGTAGAACCCTGGATCGAGCCTGTAGCGATTACGGATTTCTTCGGAAATGGCATCCAGGGTTGGGTTGTCCGGATGGCTGCCGATGCTGCTGCTGTTGAACTTGATATACATGCCCATCTGATCGTTCGATACCGGCGGTGCCAGTACCAGTCCATCGGCCGTGGTGGACAGCTCGCGTCTGGCCAGGGGCGGTACGCTCGAACCGGGCGAGGTGCTCAAGAGCAGTCGATCGTCGGCATCCAGATAGAGGCCGCCGAAGTGATTGAGCAGTCGATAGCGGAGGATGTCGGAGGCTGACGCGAAATGGGTGCCTCGACCGCCGTCGCCCACCAGGGCGGCCTGATACTGGGCAAAGTAAGGGGATTGGGCAAAATCCTGATAGAAGGCCTCGTCTTCCAAAGGCAGAACGGTCAGCCGGGGCGCGCGCGCGCGAAGCACGCTCAGGTTGCGCTGGTAGACGCTGGGGTCCTGACGTGACAGGAACAGCTGATACTGGTAGTCGGTCTGTTCCAGCGCCCGGGCATTGTGCTCGAGCGCCTCGAGGAATTCTTCATCGATGTTCAGATTGCCTACCCACAGGTTGGAGATGATCCTCGGAATCGGCGTACGCGCCAAGGCACTGTAGAAGGCAAAGTCGATTGGCAGTTCGACCTGGATGCCGATTGCACGCAAGGTTGCCATTCGTTGTTCGTCCGTCACCGTCCGCGTGCTGTCCTCCAGCCTGGTGAGGCTGGTCGTATTGCCTGGGTTGACGATCCAGCGGGTTGGATCTTCGAGTTTTACATCCTTGAGCTTGATGAAACTGTCGCTACCCATCTCGTATTCGACCCATTCGCTGACCAGGCCGGCCTCATCCGTGAACCAGGCAGCGAAGCGATGCAGCAGGTTCTCGTCGATTCTGACGACCAGCGATGTCAGGTCGGAAGACAGCTGCTGGTCATCCCGAAATGCAGCCTGTGCGGGTAGCAGTTCGATATCCGTTATCGGCACCGTGCCCGCGGACGGGCCCTCCAGGAACTCGCGCAGCTTGAGCGGGGTGAAAAAACCAGGCTTGCGGTAGCAAAATACAGAGAACGATTCGCGTGCCGCAGTACCCGCCACCGGAATAGCGTTCAGCAGGCCGAACGTCTGCATCTCCAGGCTTTGGGCTTTCTCCTCGAGGGACCGACCGTTTATGGCTTGATCGAGCCCCAGGCTGAATTGGGCAAGGCCACCGATGACCAGCAACGGCGTAAGTTCGGGCACCGCCACCACCAGCGGCAGCAGGATGCCGGTGGCCACGGTGAGATAGCTGCTCCATTTCAGCTTGTCGATGTGGTGGTTGGTGACGATCTGACCGTCGGCATCCTCATAGGAGCGCTGCTTGTGACGCAGGGCAAGGTATTCGAAAAGGTCGTCCGTGATCGCAGGGCTGTATTCGTCCGCTTTGTAATTGACAATGAATTTCGGGTCCCAGACACCGCTGGTGGCGAAGCCTTCGTGCTGAACGGAAAACCGGTGGGGCTTGGGGAACAGGCCCAGGCCGGTGAGGGCGGTACGTGCGCCGCTGTAGTCCAGCCCGTCGGGTCGGTCGCCTGGCGTGAAATGCTGCAGCAAGGCATCGCGTCGCGCGGGGTCCTGGCACTGCACGGCGAACCAGTGTTTCATGTCCGACTCGTTGGCGAACTCGTGTATCGGTGAAGCGTTGCCGGGAATGTAGAGCAGGAGGTAATCGCTACCCACGCGCTTCAGGCACAGGATCGAGGTCGTGGTATAGCCATAGACATTCAACGACGAAGCCTTCACCCATCGTTCGCCGTCAGGGATGAGCCCTGCGGCCAGCCAGGCAATGCGACGTCCCTGGTCGGACAGACTACCTTCACGTACTTGTTTGTTGCAGGCGGCGATGAACCCGATCTTCAGAGCTCGTTGATACTGGGCCAGACCGTTCTGCCAATAGGTGTCCAGGGCCTGTTTGAACTGGTGATGGAAGTGCAGGCCCCAGATGAACCCCTGGAACTCTTCGGCGCGAATGTCCAGTCGGGTAGCAGGGCCGTATTCCACAGGCTGCACGCGTCGATACAGGCCATTGAAGGTCAGGTAGGGCGAGGCGTTCGACGATGCGTCGGCGGGCTCTAGTCGGTTGACCAGGCGCACGGCCTGCGTGGGTGCAAGTCCTGCCCAATCGCCGAAATGAAACCCACCATAGCCCGAAGCCGGCTCGCCTTGCCAATTGCCGAGCAGAGCTTCCACCAGGTTCATTTTTTGGGTGACGACCGCGTTTTCACGGTAATGGCTGCGTCCTTCGCCCAGTACCTCGGACTGGTAATGAAGGGTTACCACATCGATGTCTCGTGGGTTGAGCGTCACGTTGCGTTGACGCAACCAGTCTTCGAGCAACGCTTGGGCCTGCGTGTCGGGTCTGGGGAAATCCTTCAGGGCCTCGCGGATCAGGTGCGGGTTCGGGGCAGGTAGGGTCATGTGTCGCACTCCGTGTCTGGAAAAGACACAGGGTCGGCCGCCTCGACATCGGGAATGCGTTAGATATTGCTCTTGTCGAATGGCAACCGAGGGGCCGACGGCGTCACATCGCGCTCGCCAGGCGTGCTGTCGACGAAGCCGTCCGGAACCTTGCCGCGCAGTTGCCAGGCAAAGGCAATGATCTCGGCGATGGTCAGGTAAAGCGCTTCGGGGATCTGCTCGCCCAACTCCAGTCGTGCCAGCAACCGCACCAGCTCGGCGTTCTCGTAGATCGGGACTTCGTGCTCGCGGGCCAGGGCCAGGATGGCTTCGGCCAGGGTGTCTTCGCCCTTGGCACTGACGGTAGGCGCGTCCAGCCCGTCGTAACTCAAGGCAATGGCTTGTCGGCTGTGCTTGTCGGTCATGCGGTTTCATCCACCCAGCGTTGCTCCAGTCGTGTCGTCGGCCCTTGCGGTGGCGTGCCGGCATGGCAGGCCAGATCGCCGACATCAAGGCCGCGCGACAGCAGGCGTTTGCGCAGCTCCCCTAGGTGGCTGTCGATCAACTGCGCGGTGGACGGTCGCTCGGCCCACAACTGGCCGGACAGCTTGCCTTGGATGAGTTGCGCCTGGACCTGCAGCGGGCCGATCGGCGGCAGGTCGAAGGCCAACTCGATACGCCACAGGGCCGTGAGCGGATCACGCGAGTCGCGCTGCGAGTCCTCCTGCTGACGCGGCGTCTCCTCGCGTTGCAGCTTGACCTGCAGCGGCACGAAATCCGGACCTTGGCGTACGGGGATCTCCGTCTGCCAGGTGGTTTGCACGTTGCCGTTCTCGGCGGTGCCGGTTTGTTGCAAGCTAGCCAGCTGATGACTTTGCAGACGAGAAATTGCCGCGGCCGCAAGACGCAGCAAGTGTTGCAGGTCGTCTTCGCCTTCCAGGCTCTGCAATAGACGCGAGGGTAGGGGGAAACTCCCTGGCGGTGGCCGAGGCCCGACCTGTCCGAGCATGCCCAGGGCATGGCGCACGAAGCCAGGCAGCGCCTGGGCCAAGGTACCAGCGGTCGCCGCCGAGGCGAGCATGGAATTGCTCGGTACACCGGGTAGCAGCTGCGCCGCCAGGCGCCCGAGTTGCGCCTTGAAGTCGCTGCCCATGCCGCCGGGCAGTCCTCCCAGCAGCTTGGCCTCGAAGAAAGCCCCGCTGTTGCCCAAAGCCTGCGCCAGGCCCTTGGCATCGCTGAGCTGGCGAGCATCCGGCAAGCCAGCCAACAGTTGCTCGGCGCTGGCGCGCAGCGAGCCGTGGGAGGCGCCGTTGTCCTGTATCTGCTGCAAGGCGGCCAGCAGCCCGGGCAGGGACGCCTGGCGACCTTGCTGGGCCAGCAGTTGCTGCGCGATTGCGAGTTGATCCTGACGTCCGCTCAACGGCACGAAACGCAACGACTGATCGCCTTGTACCAAGGCAGTGAGCAGGCTGCCCACCGGCAAGGAGCGCGGACTATCGATGCTAAGCGTGGCGCCGGCCTGGGCGCTGTTGAGCAGGCTTACCAGGGCGCGAAAGGTCGTTGGTTCTCCGGGGCTTCCTGGCAAGGGTTGGCTGGTCATGACCTTGCCTTGCAATAACGTGCCTATCGGGAGCTGGCTGGTGTCCAGGCGGGACAGCGCAACGTCGCGGCGGTTGGCGACCTGCTGGATCAGCAGATTGGAGCTGTCCAGCGGCTGGCTGACGAGCAATTGGCTACCTTGGAGCAACGGCTGATTGCCGCTGGTCTGCACCTGGGCCTGGGCACCATTGGCCAAGGTCAGACGCAGGACCATCTGGAAATCCTGACCTACTTGGCGCAGAGACATGACCTCGGCCCTGGCGCTTTCACCCGCGGGTAGCAACCCGGACTGCGGTTGCAGCAGGCGCAGCAGCTCGCCGGTCATGGCAGCCTTGCCCGCTTGCGGATTGACCGCCGCTTGCGCGCCAAGACTATTGATTTCGGTCATGATTGTATACAACCTATGGAGCCAGCATTCTTGGCAATGGGACATCGTATGTATAATGCCGGCCGTCCCTCCGGCCAAGCGACCTGGCACCCACCGGGCTGTCCGTCATTGCCAGTATAACGGCAGGTTGGAAGGCGACTTGAGACCGCTACCGCATAAGGCGAAACCGTGACCTTTCATCTCCAAGCCGTGGGCCTGGCCTGCGAGCGCGACTGGCGCATGTTGTTCGAGCATCTGGACTTGCAATTGCACCCTGGCGACATGCTGCAGGTCAGCGGCCCCAATGGCAGCGGCAAGACCAGCCTGCTACGGCTCCTGGCCGGATTGATGCAGCCAACCGCCGGGCAGCTCCTGCTCGATGAACGTCCGTTGGCGGAGCAGCGCCAGGTCCTGGCCGCCCTGTTGCTGTGGATCGGCCATGCCGCCGGGATCAAGGACCTGCTGACCGCTCAGGAGAATCTGTCGTGGTTGTGCGCCCTGCACCGGCCCGCCACCCTCGAGGCGATCGACGGCGCCCTGGCCGCCGTGGGGCTGCGGGGCTTCGAGGATGTCCCCTGTCATACGCTTTCGGCGGGCCAGCAGCGTCGTGTCGCCCTGGCTCGGTTGTACCTCGACAGCCCGCCGCTGTGGATCCTCGACGAACCGTTCACGGCGCTCGACAAGGAGGGTGTGGCGCAGCTGGAAGCTCACCTGGCGGCGCACTGCGAAGGCGGCGGGACGGTGGTCCTGACCACTCACCACAGCCTCCAGCGCAAGCCGACCGGCTATCGTGAACTGAATCTGGGGCAATGGGCCGCATGAGTGTTTTCGCCCTGCTGTTGAAACGCGAAGCTCGGCTGTTGTTTCGACGCCCCGCCGAACTCGCCAACCCGCTGGTATTCTTCGCCATCGTCGTGGCCATGTTTCCGTTGGCCGTAGGCCCCGAGTCGCAATTGTTGCAAACCTTATCACCGGGCCTGGTCTGGGTCGCTGCGCTGCTGGCGGTGCTGCTGTCGCTCGACGGGCTGTTTCGCAGCGATTTCGAGGATGGCTCGCTGGAGCAGTGGCTGCTGTCGTCCTACCCCTTGCCGCTGCTGGTATTGGCCAAGGTCCTGGCGCACTGGATCTTTTCGGGCCTGGCACTGGTATTGTTGGCACCATTGCTTGCGCTGATGCTCGGTCTGCCTTCGGCCTGCCTGCCGGTCCTCCTGGGCTCGCTGTTGCTTGGCACTCCTGTTCTCAGTCTGCTGGGCGCAGTAGGCGCGGCCCTTACCGTAGGCCTCAAGCGCGGAGGGCTATTGCTGGCGCTGTTGATCCTGCCGTTGTATATCCCTGTCTTGATTCTGGGCAGTGGGGCCTTGCAGGCGGCGTTGCAATCGATGCCGGCGACCGGCCATCTGCTCTGGCTCGCCAGCCTCGCCGCCCTGGCTGTAACCCTGGCACCCTTTGCAATAGCGGCCGGCCTGAAGATCAGCGTCGGCGAATAACGAGGTCTGGGCGCTAAGCCCAGCAAAGACCCTTGGATGCACCGTGATGAAAATAAGCTGGACGTGGTTCCACAAGCTGGGTTCACCCAAATGGTTTTATGCCATCAGTGGCCGCCTGTTGCCGTGGCTGACCCTCTGCGCCGTGGCGTTGCTCCTGGTGGGCATGACCTGGGGCCTGGCCTTCGCGCCACAGGACTACCAGCAGGGCAACAGCTTCCGGATCATCTATATCCATGTGCCGGCGGCCATGCTGGCGCAGTCCTGCTACGTGATGCTGGCGGTGGTGGGCGTGGTCGGGCTGGTGTGGAAGATGAAGATCGCCGACGTGGCCTTGCAGTGCGCTGCGCCCATTGGCGCCTGGATGACTGCCGTGGCGCTGCTCACCGGCGCCATCTGGGGCAAGCCGACCTGGGGCAGCTGGTGGGTGTGGGATGCCCGACTGACGTCCATGCTCATCCTCCTTTTCCTGTACTTCGGCATCATTGCGCTCGGCCAGGCGATCAGCAATCGTGACAGCGCCGGCAAGGCCTGCGCGGTCCTGGCGATCGTCGGCGTGGTGAATATCCCGATCATCAAGTATTCGGTGGAGTGGTGGAACACCTTGCACCAGGGCGCCACTTTCACCCTCACTGAGAAGCCGGCCATGCCGGCGGAAATGTGGCTGCCCTTGTTGCTCACGGCATTGGGCTTCTACTGCTTCTTCGGCGCTGTGCTGTTGCTGCGCATGCGCCTCGAAGTGCTCAAGCGCGAGGCGCGCGCCAGTTGGGTCAGGGATGAAGTGTTGAACTGCCTGGGTCGGGAGACGACACGATGAGCTTCGCCTCGTTCAGTGATTTCCTTGCGATGGGCCATCACGGCCTGTACGTCTGGTCGGCGTATGGTATCTGCCTGGCGGTACTGGCGATCAATGTCGCCGCGCCACTCCTGGCGCGCCGTCGCTACCTGCAAGAAGAGGCGCGACGTCTGCGCCGGGAGAAGAACCAGTGAACCCGCAGCGCAAGAAACGTCTTTTGCTCATCGTTGCCCTGCTGGTCGGGGTCGGTATCGCGCTTGGCCTCGCGCTCAGCGCCCTGCAGCAGAACATCAACCTGTTCTACACCCCGACCCAGATCGCCAACGGCGAGGCGCCTCTGGATACCCGCATCCGCGCCGGTGGCATGGTCGAGAAGGGGTCCGTGCGACGGTCCGGCGACTCGCTCGACGTGCGCTTCGTGGTCACAGACTTCAACAAATCGGTCCCGATCACCTACCGCGGTATTCTTCCCGACCTGTTCCGCGAAGGGCAGGGCATCGTCGCCCTCGGCAAGCTCAATGCCGCGGGAGAGGTGGTAGCCGACGAGGTGCTGGCCAAGCACGATGAGAAATACATGCCGCCCGAGGTCACCAAGGCCCTGAAGGAGAGTGGTCAGGCCGCCAGCGGCCAGGAGCGGCAACCATGAATGCCGCGCTGGTAGTACCCGAGCTCGGCCAGTTGGCGATGATCCTGGCCATTTGCTTCGCCACCGTCCAGGCCACCTTGCCCTTGATCGGCGCCTGGCGTGGAGACAGCCTGTGGATGGGGCTGGCGCGTCCGGCCGCGTGGGGGCAGTTCGCCTTCCTGGCTTTCGCCTTCGGCTGCCTCGCCCATGCCTTCCTCACCGACAATTTCTCGGTCGCCTATGTGGCCAGCAACTCCAACAGCGCCTTGCCGTGGTACTACAAGTTCAGTGCGGTGTGGGGCGCGCATGAGGGCTCGCTGCTGCTCTGGGCGATGATCCTGGGCGGCTGGACCTTCGCCGTCTCGGTGTTCTCCCGCCAGCTGCCGCAGGTGATGCTGGCGCGAGTCCTGGCGGTCATGGGGATGATCAGCGTGGGTTTCCTGTCCTTCCTGATCATCACCTCCAACCCGTTCCAGCGTCTGCTGCCCCAGGTGCCCGCCAATGGCCGCGACCTCAATCCGCTGTTGCAGGACTTCGGCCTGATCGTCCATCCACCCATGTTATACATGGGCTATGTGGGGTTTTCGGTGGCCTTTGCATTCGCCATCGCGGCCTTGCTCGGCGGCCGCCTGGACGCCGCCTGGGCCCGCTGGTCGAGACCCTGGACCATCGTCGCCTGGGCATTCCTCGGGGTCGGTATCACCCTGGGCTCCTGGTGGGCCTACTACGAGCTGGGCTGGGGCGGCTGGTGGTTCTGGGATCCGGTGGAAAATGCCTCGTTCATGCCCTGGCTGGTGGGTACCGCGCTGATCCATTCGCTGGCGGTGACGGAAAAGCGCGGGGTCTTCAAGAGCTGGACGGTGCTGCTGGCCATCGCCGCATTTTCCCTCAGCCTGCTGGGTACCTTCCTGGTGCGCTCGGGCGTGCTCACTTCGGTGCATGCCTTTGCCGCCGATCCCTCGCGTGGCGTGTTCATCCTGATCTTCCTGCTGTTCGTGGTCGGCGGCTCGCTGACCCTGTTCGCCCTGCGCGCGCCCGTGGTCAAGAGTCAGGTGGGCTTCGCGCTGTGGTCCCGTGAGACGCTGCTGCTGGCCAACAATCTGGTCCTGGTGGTGGCCGCTTCGATGATCCTGCTCGGCACCCTCTATCCGTTGGTGCTCGATGCCCTGACCGGGGCCAAGCTGTCGGTTGGCCCGCCCTACTTCGACGCGCTTTTCCTGCCGCTCATGGCGCTGCTGATGCTGGTGCTCGGTATCGGTGTGGTGGTGCGCTGGAAAGACACCCCACGAGCCTGGCTGGCCAGCATGCTGACCCCGGTGCTGGTGGGCAGCGCGATCCTGGCGCCGTTGGCGGGCCTGATCGTCGATGACTTCGATTGGCCGATCCTGACCACTTTCGCCCTGGCCGCGTGGGTCGTGCTGGGCGGTGCGCGCGATATCGTCGACAAGACTCGTCACAAGGGGCTAGCCAAAGGACTGCGAGGTCTGAGCCGCAGTTACTGGGGCATGCAGGTGGCGCACCTGGGCCTGGCGGTGTGCGCCCTGGGCGTGGTGCTGTCGAGCAACAACAGCGCCGAGCGCGATCTGCGCATGGCGCCGGGCGATACGGTCGAGTTGGGCGGCTATCACTTCCGGTTCGACGGCGCGAAGCATTACGAGGGGCCCAACTTCATTTCCGACAAAGGTACCGTGCGTGTGATTCGCGACGGGCGTGAAATCAGTGTGCTGCACCCGGAAAAACGTCTGTACACGGTGCAGCAATCGATGATGACCGAGGCCGGTATCGATGCAGGTTTCACCCGCGACCTCTACGTTGCCCTGGGCGAGCCGCTGGAAAATGGCGCCTGGGCGGTGCGTGTGCATGTCAAACCCTATGTCCGCTGGATCTGGCTGGGCGGTCTGCTGACCGGGCTGGGCGGGTTTCTCGCGGCATTCGACCGGCGCTATCGCGTCAAGGTCAAGGCCCGGGTACGTGATGTCCTGGGCATGTCTGGAGCAACTGCATGAAGCGTTGGATCATGGTAGTGCCGCTGATGGTGTTTCTGCTGCTGGCGGTGGTTCTTTACAAAGGGCTGTTCCTCAAGCCTGACGAGCTGCCGTCGGCGATGATCGGCAAGCCGTTCCCGGCGTTTTCGTTGGCATCGGTGCAAGGCGAGCGCACGCTATCCCGGGCCGATCTGCTTGGTCGACCGGCGCTGGTCAATGTGTGGGGCACCTGGTGTCCTTCGTGCAAGGTCGAGCATCCCTACCTGAACCAGCTAGCGGAGCAGGGCGTGGTGATCCACGGCATCAACTACAAGGATGACAATGCCGCCGCGCTGAAGTGGCTGGCGGAGTTTCACAATCCCTATCAACTGGGCATCCGCGACGAGCAGGGCACCTTGGGCCTGGACCTGGGGGTTTATGGCGCGCCGGAGACTTTCCTGATCGACGCCCAAGGGGTGATTCGCTACAGGCATGTGGGCGTCGTCGACGCGACGGTCTGGCGCGAGCAGCTGGCGCCCTTGTACCAGGGGCTGGTCGACGAGGCCCGCCCATGAAGCGCTGGCTGGCAGCCCTGGTGCTCGGGCTGGGTATCGGCAACCTGGCCCAGGCAGCCATCGATACCTACCAGTTCGCGGACGAGGCGGAGCGTGAGCGCTACCGCGAACTGACCAAGGAACTGCGCTGCCCCAAGTGCCAGAACCAGGACATCGCCGATTCGAATGCGCCGATCGCCGCCGACCTGCGTCGGGAAATCTTCCGCATGCTGGGCGAGGGCAAGAGCAACCAGCAAATCATCGACTTCATGGTCGACCGCTATGGCGATTTCGTGCGCTACAAACCTGCTCTGAATGGACGCACCTGGCTGCTCTGGTTCGGTCCTGGCGTGCTCCTGGCCGGGGGCTTCGTGGTCCTGGCCGTGATCGTCCGGCGCCGTCGCGGCCAGGCGGTCGGGGATGACGACAGGTTGTCGGTCGAAGAACGCGAGCGTCTCGCCAAGCTGCTGGACAGGGAACAGAATCATGATTGATCTTTGGCTGGGTGCCGGCCTGATGTTGCTGATGGCGCTCGGGTTCCTGCTGGTGCCCGTGCTGCGTGGCCGTCGCCAGCAGATGGAAGAGGACCGTACCGCCCTCAACGTCGCGCTTTATCAGGAGCGGGTAGGCGAATTGACCGCGCAACAGCAGGCGGGCGCGCTGGACGCCGAGCAATTGGCCAAGGGGCGCGACGAAGCTGCCCGGGAGCTGCTCGCCGATACCGAGAGCGTCGAAGCGCCACGTCCGGAAACCCTTGGCAAGGCGCTGCCGCTCCTGGCGGCGGTGCTGGTGCCGATCCTCGGTCTGGGTCTGTACCTGCATTTCGGCGCTGCCGACAAGGTCGAACTGACTCGCGAGTTCGCCGAAGCCCCGAAGAACCTGCAAGACCTGACGCATCGCCTGGAGCAGGTCGTGCAGGCCCAGCCTGAATCGGCCGAAGGCCTGTACTTCCTGGGCCGCGCCTATATGTCCGAGCAGCGTCCCCAGGACGCGGCCAAGGCGTTCGAGCGCGCCGCGGCGCTTTCCGGTCGAGAGCCCGCGCTGCTCGGGCAGTGGGCCCAGGCGCTGTACTTCGCCAATGACAAACGCTGGAACCCGCAGGTACAGGCGCTTACCGACGAAGCCTTGCAAGCCGACCCCAAAGAGGTAACCAGCCTGGGCTTGCTGGGCATCGCCGCGTTCGAAGGCGAGCGTTATCAGGAGGCTATCGACTATTGGACGCGCCTGCTGGCCCAGTTGCCCGAAGGCGACGCCTCGCGAGCCGCCTTGCAGGGCGGCATCGACCGCGCCGCGCAAAGGCTGGACGCGACCGCTGGCAAGGTCGTCGAACAAGTCAGGCTCAAGGTACGGGTCGAGCTGGCTGCCGCGCTCGAGGGCAAGGTCGAGCCTGGCGACACGGTGTTCATCTTCGCGCGTGCCGTCAATGGCCCGCCCATGCCGCTGGCCGCCAAGCGCGTGACCGTGGCGCAATTGCCGATCGAAGTCGAGTTGAGCGACGCCGATGCCATGATGGCGCAGATGAAACTGTCCGACTTCCCGCAAGTCCAACTGGTTGCACGCGTTTCCCGTGCCGGCCAGCCGACCCAAGGCGAATGGATCGGCCACGGCACGCCGTTGGCGATCCGCACGCAGACGCTTCAGCACTTGACCATTGACCGACCTGATTCCCGAGAGAACCGACCATGAACAGCACCCTCCGCCTGACCCTGATCACCCTTGCATTGGGGCTGAGTGCGTGTACGGTGCAGCAGCCGGTCGAGCAACCACAGCCCCCTCTGGAGACCACCCCGCCATCAGGGCCGGTGGTCAAGCCGCTGCCCAGCAGCAAGCCTAAACCGCCCGCCAAACCGGCTGTCACGCCCAAGCCCATGCCGCGCACCTCCGCCAGCTTCGCGCCGCCACCAGGCGGGGCCAGCCATTGGGATCCGCGCCTGGGGGTCTATGTGCTGGAGAAGCAGACCAATACGTTCTATCGCCAGCGTACCTACTATCGCTGGGCCAACGGCTGGAGTTGGTCGGTGAGCCCGGACGGTCCTTGGCAGGAAACCGACAGCAGCGGCGTCCCTGGCGGTCTCGGCCGGGCTTTTGCGCAATAGCCGAGCCGCGCATAATGCCCCTTCGCATGGAGCCGGAGGTGGCATGAACAAGACAGTCCTGGTACTGGTGGAAACCGTAGACGACTACCTGCCGTTGCTGGAACAGGCGGGTTACCGCCTGGTCCGCGCTCAGTCGCAGGCCCTGCGTGCGCAGGCCATCGAGCGTGAGGCCGAGCGGATCGACGCGGTATTGACCCGTGGTCCGCTCGGGCTCACGGCCGCCGAGATCGGCGCGTTACCCAGTCTGCGCATCATTTGCGTCATCGGCGCTGGCTACGAGCAGGTCGACCTGGCGGCCGCCGCGGCCAAAGGCATCATGGTTACCAATGGCGCGGGCGCCAATGCCACCGCCGTGGCCGACCATGCCATGGCCATGCTGCTGGCATTGCTGCGCGACATCCCTCGCGCCGATGCCAGCATGCGGTGGGGAGAGTGGAACCGTGTCATCAGCCCGTCCGTATCTGGCAAGCGGCTGGGCATTCTCGGTCTTGGCGCCGTCGGCCAAGCCATTGCCAAGCGCGCGGCCCTGGGTTTCGACATGCCGATCAGCTACCACAGCCGAACCCCTCGCGAGGGCGTGGCCTATACCTGGTACGACAGCCCCCTGCGCCTTGCCGAGGCGGTGGATATCCTGGTGGTCGCCACCCCGGGGGGTGCCGATACGCGCCATCTGGTCGATGCCGAGGTATTGCAGGCCTTGGGCGCTAAGGGTTATCTGGTCAACATCGCGCGTGCCAGCGTGGTGGATAGCGCGGCACTCGTCCTGGCCTTGCAGCGAGGCACTCTCGCGGGCGCCGCGCTGGATGTCTTCGATGACGAGCCCAACGTGCCCGACACACTCAAGGCCTTGAACAACACTGTGCTGACGCCCCACGTCGCAGGCCAATCCCCGGAGGCCGCGCGCGATACCGTGACCTTGGTGCTGCGCAACCTGCAGGCCTTCTTCGCAGGCGAGCCTGTGCTGACGCCGGTAAGATGAGCATGGCCTTCACGCAGACTTGCCACGGCCGCTCATTCCTGAGAAAAGGGCGCTTTTGGCAACCGTTCAGGAACCCCCAGGCATGAGTAAAGACCTGCAGATCATCGATATCCAGAAAGGCGACGGCAAGACCGCGGTCAAGGGCGCGCTGATCACCACCCAGTACACCGGCTGGCTGGACGACGGCAGCGAATTCGACTCCTCGTGGTCGCGAGGCAAGCCCTTCCAGTGCGTGATAGGAACGGGGCGGGTGATCAAGGGCTGGGACCAGGGCATCCTTGGGATGAAAGTGGGCGGCAAGCGCAAGCTGCTGGTGCCCGCGCACCTGGGGTACGGCGAACGCACGATGGGGCGTATCCCCGCGAATGCCGACCTGACGTTCGAGATCGAATTGCTGGAAGTGCTGACGCGGGAGGATTGAATGGTCCCTGTAGGATCAGCGGTGTGCGGAAGCCGGTCTTTGGGGGTTGCGGTTTTCTACCGAGCCTGGGGCCTCGTCGCGGGGCAAGCCCGCTCGCCAGTGGAGCGGCCTCGTCACGGCATGTACCAGTGGTGAGCGGGCTTGCCCCGCGACGAGGCCCCAGGTTTCACCCTGAGTTCGAGGGCTGATGAACAGGCTTCAGTCTCTGAAATTCGATACTTCCCTTGGCTGACTGGCATTGGCCTTGGGACTGCCTTAATTTGGTAACACGGCACGACTAGATTCAATCGGGCTCAAGGAAGAGAGCCAGGAAGGAACTTCGTGGGTCGATCGGACTCGAACACCCGCGCGCTGCAGCGGACGCGGCGCCTTACATCGATGCCTCGCGGCCCCCAGCCGCGGGGTTTTCAGGTCAGCCTGAACTTCAATTGCCGCATGAGTCCACCGCCATGAAAATGCCTCTGTTCATTCGCCGCCATCGTCCCTGGCTCCTGGGTACCCTGGCTGCGTGCGCGCTCGCTCCGCTGGCCATGCAGGTCCTCGAAAGCCGCGCGGCGCCCGTGGATGGCACTCAGACGCTGGTCTTCCTGCGGCACGCCGAAAAGCCGGGTGAAGGCCTTGGCCAACTCAACTGCCAGGGCCTGAACAGGGCGATAGACCTGGCGACGATTCTGCCCGAGAAATTCGGCAATGCCGATTATGTCTTCGCCGCCAACCCATCGCGGCATGTCGAGGAAGGTAGCCAGGACAATAGCTACAGCTATATTCGTCCGCTGATGACCATCAGTCCGAGTGCCATCAGCCAGGGCCTGCCCGTCAACATCGATTTTGGCGCAAACGACTACGAGGATCTGGCCGAGGAGCTGCTGAAGGACAAATACCGTAACGCCACGGTCTATACCGCCTGGTCCCACGGCTACCTGCCAGACTTGATCAACGCGGTGGCCGGCAAGGCGCTGGGCGAGAAGCAGGTCATCACCGACGACTGGAATGGCAGCGACTTCGACTCGCTCTACGTGCTGACCCTGACCTGGCGCGATGGCAAGGCCAGCCTGCTCAGCCGCAACGTTCGGCAAGGCCTCGATGGCGGCGAGCACGCCTGTCCGACCTGAGCCCCCGCGCTCGCTCCCAGGTTGCCGTTACCGGCGGCCCTAGCGACTTGGACGCAAGGGCCAGCCAAGCACTTTCTTCGCCCGCGGCGCGGCATAGGTGCGTACCTTGGACGTCGCCAGCCCCAGCCGTACCAGCGATTCGGCGACCGTCACCGCGGCGCTTACGCCATCGACCACCGGCACACCGGTGCGCTGACGGATCTGTTCGTCCAGCCCCGCCATGCCGCCGCAACCCAGGCAAATCACTTCGGCCTTGTCCTCCCTGACGGCTCGCTCCGCCTGATCGACAATGGCCTCGACGGCACGCCGCGGATCTTCCTCCAGTTCGAGGACCGCCAGGCCGCTGGCGCGCACCGACGCGCAGCGGTCGTACAAGCCCGATAGCTTGAGACGATCCTCGATCAGCGGCACGGTGCGGTCCAGGGTGGTGACCACCGAATAGGCGTGGCCCAGGTACATGGCTGTACTCGCGGCTGCGTCGGTGATGTCCACCACTGGCACCTGCAGAAGCTCCTGCAAACCTTCGCGGCCATGCTCGCCGTAGCCGGCCTGGATCACCGCATCGAAGGGCTGGTCGTAGGACATCACGCGATCCATCACGGCGATGGCGGCCAGGTAGCTCTCGAAATTGCCTTCGACCGATTCGGCACCGAACCAGGGCGTGAGGCCGACGATCTCCGTACCGGGTGCGGCAACGCTGCGCGCCTGTTCGGCGATGGCCTCGGTAATGGCTTCGGTGGTGTTGACGTTGACGACAAGAATACGCATGAACGCTCCGTAATCAGTGGCTGCTATGGTCGACGGCGATGCACTCGCCGCTGACATCGATGAAGGTACGCTGACGCGGCGCGATCAGCAGGTAGACGGCGGCTGCGATGCCTGCGCCGATCAGCCAGGAAAACGGCGCGACGCTGTGGAAGTGCGGTATCAGGGCCAGGACGATGGCCAGCAGGGCGGCCGGCAAGAACGCTGCCACGGCGCGCAGGTTGATGCCTCGGTTGTAGTAATAGGCGCCCTCGGGGTCTTCGCTGTAGAGCTCGGGCACATTGATCTGACCTTTGCGCAGCAACCAGTAGTCGGCCATGATCACCCCGTACAGCGGGCCCAGCAACGCGCCGAGGCCCGACAGGAAGTAGACGATCACCAACGGGCTGTTGTAGAGGTTCCAAGGCAGGATCAGCACGGCCAGGGTGGCGCTGATCAGGCCGGCCCGACGGAAGTTCAGGTGGCGTGGCGCCAGGTTGCTGAGCACGAAGGCCGGCGCGACGAAGTTGGCCATGATGTTCACCGCCACGGTGACGATGAGGAAGGCCAGGCAACCCAGGACAAGGAAGGGGGTGCTGGGGATGCTGGCGATGATCTGCGTAGGGCTGTCGATGATCTGGCCGTTGATCTGGAACTGCGCTCCGCAGAGCACCACGGTGATCATGGCGAACACCAGGATGTTGACCGGCAGACCCCAGAAGTTGCCGACCCGAATGGTCTTGCGGCAGGGGGAGGAACGGGCGAAGTCGCAGAAATTCAGCACCAGGGTGCCGTAGATAGCCAGCCACAAGGCGCCGCCGGCAAAGATGTTGCGCCACATCTCGTATCCGACCAGGGGTTCGCTGACCGACCAGGCAATGCGAGCATCGGCCTGGAAGTACATCCATGCGGCCAGGCTCGAGACGGTGAGCAGGATTACGGGGCCGGCAAAAGCCTCGTAGCGGCGGACCATCTCCATGCCATAGGCCAGGATCACCAGCTGCACCAGCCAGATCGCCACGAACGAGACCCAGCCCAGGCTCGACAGACCGAGCAGGCTGTCGTGGTCGTAGGCGGCCAGTTGTGGCCAGGCGGCGGTCAGGAGTACGCGCAGTACCACCGATGCCAGATAGGTCTGGATGCCGAACCAGGCAATGGCGATCACCGCACGGATCAGGGCTGGAATCTGCGCGCCGTGGATACCGAAGGCGATACGACTGATGACCGGAAAGGGTACGCCGGTCTTGTGCCCCATGTAGCCGGACAGGTTCATGAAGAAGTACACCAGCGCCGCGCCGATCGCCAGCGACATCAGGATCTGCCAGCCTCCCAGCCCCAAGGCGAACAAGCCCATGGCGAAGGAGTAATTGGCGATGTTGTGCACGTCGTTGGTCCATAGCGCGAAGATGCTGTAGCGGCCCCAACGGCGGCCTTCCAGTCGGGTAGGAGCAAGGTCGCGATTGTGCAGGCGCGGGCTCAATACACAGGGTGAAGGCTGGGTGTCCAGAGTGGAGGAGGGGGTGCTGGCAACGGGAACTTCAGGGGCAAGGTTGAGGCTGGTACTCATTCCGGCAGGCTCCTGATGCGTATGGACTGCGATGAGCGGGCTTGCGCACGGGCTCGCCATCTCGTCGGTGCAGGCGTTGGCATCACTGGGTTCTGGGCGCTACGGCCTGCAGAAACAGGCGTGCGGTTATTGTGTATTTATGTTTTGCAAAACTTGTATACAAAACATGAACGCAGTGAAGCTAGATCCATGCCATGAAACGGCGAAAGAGGCGATCAGAAAATTTTCTATTCCTCTAATTTCTTAGATAAGCGTATGAAATCAAATATTTTTAAATTGACAGGTCGGACAGGTTTAAAATTTTTCAGGCTTTCCTTGCTGATCGATTGGTCAACTTAATCAAAGTCTTAGGTGTAACCAAGCGGTGCATCGATTTGAAAAGTGCACACAAAAATGGCACCTAAGGTTACATTTGTGTGTACAGAATTTAATCAGACTTGATTCATCGGAGGAAGCCGACGCCTTACCGATGTCTTTTTGATGATGGAGGTGTTGGTCTCTGCCATGACGTTGATCTTGTCCAGCAGGATATCGAGCTGTTCCATTGAACGTACGTGCAGGCGGGCGATGAAGCAGTCTTCTCCTGTCACCTTGTCGCACTCGGTGAACTCCGGTGTCGCGATTATCTGCCGCTCTACCTCCTGCAGCTGGCCAGGCAACGGCCGGATGCGCACGATGGCTTGCAGCTGGTAACCGAAGCAGCGTGGGTCGATATCGACGATGTAACCGCGCAACACCCCTCGTTCCTCCAGGCGGCGCAATCGCTCGCTGACACTCGGCGCGGACAGGCCGCTGATCTGCGCCAGCGCCTTGAGCGAGCGCCGTGAGTCTTCCATCAGGGCATTGATCAACAGCTGGTCGATGGCGTCGGTCATGATGCTCTCGTCAGGTAATTTCGGGAATCTGCCTTGATAATAAAGGCCTTGGTTGCGTTCTGCCTTTCTTATCCGCTGGATGGCGCCTTGTCTGCTTCGTCATACTGACGCCATCTTCGAGGGAGGTGAAAGATGGACAATTCAATACGCCGTGGCTCGACTGAAATGATCGCAGCCATGTTGATTTCCGGGACCATAGGCTGGTTCGTGCTGGTCTCGGGACAGCCTGTTCTGGATGTGGTGTTCTGGCGTTGCGTGTTCGGCGCCGCGACGCTGTTGGTGGTATGCGCTGCCTTGGGCTTCCTGAAGCCGCATGTGATAGGGCGTACGGCGTTTCTGTTGGCGGTGGTGAGCGGCGTGGCCATCGTGGGCAACTGGGTGTTGCTGTTCGCTTCCTATTCACGGGCATCCATTGCCATTGGCACCGCGGTGTACAACGTCCAGCCGTTCATGCTGGTAGGTCTCGCGGCTGTGTTCCTGGGCGAGAAGATCACCGTGCCGAAGCTGTTCTGGCTGAGCCTGGCCTTCGCAGGGATGCTGGCCATCGTCAGCGCCCATGGCAGCGACCAAGGCAGTGGCAGCGAATACCTGCTCGGGATCGCGCTGGCGCTGGGTGCGGCTTTGTTGTATGCCGTGGCGGCGCTGATCATCAAGCGCCTGAGCGGGACGCCACCGCACTTGATCGCCTTGATCCAGGTGTGCACCGGGATCCTGCTGCTGGCGCCTTGGGCCAATGTCGAAGGGCTGCCCAAGGAAACTGGAGCGCTGGCCAGCTTGCTGACCCTTGGCATGGTGCATACCGGGCTCATGTACGTCTTGCTTTACAGCGCTATCCAGCGGTTGCCCACGGCACTGACTGGTGCGCTGTCGTTCGTCTACCCGATTGCCGCGATCCTGGTCGACTGGGTGGCGTTTGGGCACCGTCTGGCGCCTCTGCAATGGTTGGGCGTGGCGCTGATTCTAGTGGCGGCGGCGGGGATGCAGCAGGGTTGGTGGTTCCGTTCGGCGCGGGTCGCAGTCAAGGAATGAGGTGATTTCACGGGCCTCTTCGCGGGTAAACCCGCTCCCACAGGTATAGCGTCATTTTCAAGCTCATGCTGCCAGCGTCATTTTCAAGCTCATGCTGCCAGCGTCATTTTCAAGCTCATGCTGCCAGTGTCATTTTCAAGCTCAGACTGCCAGTGTCATTTTCAGGCTCATGCTGTCAGTGTCATTTTCAAGCTTAGACTGCCAGTGTCATTTTCAAGCTCATACTGCCAGTGTCATTTTCAAGCTCATGCTGTCAGTGTCATTTTCAAGCTCAGACTGCCAGTATCATTTTCAAGCTTATGCTGCCAGTGTCATTTTCAAGCTCATGCTGTCAGTGTCATTTTCAAGCTCATGCTGTCAGTGTCATTTTCAAGCTCATACTGCCAGTGTCATTTTCAAGCTCAGACTGTCTGTGTTATTTTCAAGCTCAGACTGTCAGTGTCATTTTCAAGCTCATACTGCCAGTGTCATTTTCAATCTCATACTGCCAGTGTCATTTTCAAGCTCATGCTGTCAGTGTCATTTTCAAGCTCAGACTGTCAGTGTCATTTTCAAGCTCATACTGCTAGTGTCATTTTCAAGCTCAGACTGCCAGTGTCATTTTCAAGCTCATGCTGCCAGTGTCATTTTCAAGCTCAGACTGTCAGTGTCATTTTCAAGCTCATGCTGCCAGTGTCATTTCAAGCTCATACTGCCAGTGTCATTTTCAAGCTCATGCTGCCAGTGTCATTTCAAGCTCATACTGCCAGTGTCATTTTCAAGCTCATACTGTCAGTGTCATTTTCAAGCTTATGCTGCCAGTGTCATTTTCAAGCTCATGCTGTCAGTGTCATTTTCAAGCTCATGCTGTCAGTGTCATTTTCAAGCTCATACTGTCAGTGTCATTTTCAAGCTCATGCTGCCAGTGTCATTTCAAGCTCATACTGTCAGTGTCATTTCAAGCTCATGCTGCCAGTGTCATTTTCAGCTCATCCTGTCAGTGTCATTTTCAAGATCATGCTGTCATTGTGGGAGCGGGTTTACCCGCGAAGAGGCCCGCAAGGGTAGAATTGGCCCTTTTACTTGCTTGCGACCCGCCATGACTTCGCCAATCCAGACTCTCGAACAGCATCTGCTCACTGCCCTCGACCCCGCCCCGCAGGAAACCCGCCGCCTGTTTCATGGTCGCGGTCGCTGCTGGCCGGGGCTGGAGCAGATCACCGTCGACTGGCTGCAGGGGGTGCTGCTGGTGGCGCTGTTTCGCGAGCCGCCAGCGGGTCAGTTGGCCGAACTCGAGGCCATGCTCGAGCGTCTTGCGGCAAAACCTCAATGGACCGGTCAGGCCATTCTCATCCAGCACCGTTACCTGCCGGAAAGCCCCGGTCACTGGTTGCTCGGCGAGCCGACGCAACAGCGGATGATCGACGAGGACGGTCTGCGCTACCAGCTCGACCTGGGATTCAAGCAGAACACCGGGCTGTTCCTGGACATGCGCTACGGGCGTCGCTGGGTACGCGAACAGGCCGCAGGCAAGCGCGTGCTCAACCTGTTCGCCTATACCTGCGGGTTTTCCGTGGCGGCGATTGCCGGTGGCGCCGAGCAGGTGGTCAACCTGGACATGGCCAAGGCGGCGCTCAGCCGAGGGCGCGACAACCACCGACTCAATGATCATGATCTGGGGCGGGTCGCCTTCCTGGGACACGAGTTGTTCAAATCATGGGGCAAGGTGCGCAAATACGGGCCGTATGACCTGATCATCATCGATCCCCCGACCTTTCAGCGCGGCAGTTTTGCCCTGACCCAGGACTACGCCAGGATCTTGCGTCGCTTGCCTGAACTGTTGACGGCAGGAGGAACGGTTCTGGCCTGCGTCAACGATCCGGCCATAGGGCCTGACTTCTTGATCGAAGGCATGGCGGAACACGCGTCAGGGTTGCGGTTCGTGGAACGGCTGGAGAACCCGCCGGAGTTTCCGGATAGCGATCCGGCCGGGGGGCTGAAGGCGTTGGTGTTCAGCAATTAGGGTGTCGGGGAGGCTCTGCAGGGTCTCCACGAAAGAGCCCGGCGTTTTAGCCCCATAGACGCTGACCCGTGTAGAAGCTGGCTTGCCCTGCGATCGAGCCCGTCAGGGCTCGCCTGGTAATAGAGATCGCTCCCCAGATGCTCCGGATGCAGACAATTCGCGTACCCACAACCATCAGGGTGAGGGAAGCCCTAGCATTACCAGGCGAGCCCTGACGGACTCGATCGCAGGGCAAGCCAGCTCCTCCTACACAGGTCAGCGTCGTACTTGGACGCACGGGCACATGTTTTCTCCGTAGAGACCTGCACGAGCACTCTTCCAGTCACGCCGGCTGCTCGCGCAATGCCAACGGCATCGGGTAGACCTGCGCAAAACCAACGTTGTCGGTCTGGTCGACGCGCTTCTTCAGCCGCTCGTTGAACGCTCGACTCACCGCATACTGGCCACCGGAAATCGTCCGGAACTGCGCGGTGAGAACGAACCCGTTAAGGTCCATGCGGTCGACGCCGAACACCTGCAGCGGCCCTTGCAGGTTGATCCGCAGCAGCGAGTCCTCGCTGATCGACTGGCCGACCTCATGGATCAGCCCCAGCGCGGCATCCACATCACTGTCGTAGGTGAACTGCACCGAGAAGAAGGCGTAGGCGAACTGCCGCGACTGGTTCGTGACGGCCTTGATCTGGCCGAACGGCACCGAATGCACGAAGCCCTTGCCATCGCGCAGCCGCAACGTGCGGATGGTCAGGCTCTCCACCGTACCGGCATGCCCCGAGTCGAGCACTACCCAGTCGCCGATGGCAATGGTGTCCTCGATGAGGATGAACAGCCCGGTGATCACGTCCTGCACCAGTTGCTGCGAGCCGAAGCCTATGGCCAGGCCGACCACCCCGGCACCCGCCAGCAGCGGAGCCACGTTGATGCCCAGGTTGGCCATGGTGGTGATAGTACAGATCACTACAAGGATGATCTTGATGGCATTACGCAGCATGGGCAGGATGGTGCGTACGCGTATGCTGGGCTGGCGGGTGGAACGGCGACCGACGGCCGGCTTCAGTGCTTCCTGGATCGCCGTGTCGAGCACCACCCAGAGCAGCCAGGTGACCAGCAGGATCAGGCCGATGCTGCTGAGAGAGTCGCTGATCGCACGGCCCAGGGAGTTGCGCAGGGCGAAGTCGATCACCGAGAAGCCCCAGATACGGCCGAGCAGCTCGATGAACGCCACGGCCATGGCGATACGCAGGAGCGCGTGGGCCAGGCTTCGTAGCAGCTCCTTGTAAGGGCGAACCCGCTCCGGCGTGTTTTCCCCTTTGACACTGAACAGGTGCTGCAGCGTAGTGCTCAGGAACAGTGTTCCGACCAGCAGGACAGTCGTCAGCAGGGCATTCTGCAAGGCCCGCTGGCTTTCCTCGCCGGCGCCGATCAGGTGGATCGCCGACACCAGGATCATCAGCAGGATCGGCAGGTACCAGATGTTCGAGAAGACCCGCAGCGTCTCCTGTACCGCTCGGTGCTGCTGGCGATCCTGCAGCGAACGGTTGCGGATCAGATGAGCCACCGGTCGACGCAGGCGAATCACCTGGCTGGCAAAGATGAAGATCGCGAGCAGGCCGGTGACCACGGCGATACTGCTGGTGATATTGCCCCCCAGCTGGCGCGCGATCTGCGGGCTGGTCAGGGCATCGCTCCAGGCCGCCAGAAAGCCGATCATGAACAGCGGGCGTGGGGCCAGACGGCGAATCGCAGCGACGGCTGCGCGCTTGTGGTCGACATCGAACAAGGTGATCAGGCACAGGATGATCGACGTCGAGAACAGCCCGCTGCTGGTGGCGTAGGCCAGGCTCATGCCCAAGGCCCGCGCCACGGAGGGGTCGAGGAAACGGCTGACATACACCGTCAGCGGCAGGCTCGCCAGGGCGGGCAGCGTATACGGCAGCAGGTAGCTAAGCATGCTGCGCAGCCGTTTGCGCGGACGTAGCCATTGCGATTGCCCGGCCCGGTGACCGCCCCAGCGCCCCAGCAGGGTCAGGAGGGTAAAGCAGCCGGCCCACGCCAGGGTCAGAACCAGAAAGTCACCCGCCATCTGCAGCGAATCATCGTTGGAGTGACGAGTGACCAGGCGCTCCATTTCCTTGGCGGCCCGATCGGAGCGTACTCGCCAGGCATCGACCAGGTGTTCGTCCAGGTCCATGTCCTTGGCGGCGCTGTCCAGGCTGTCGGCCAGCGCGCCCAGGAGTCCGCCCTGGAGCACGGCTTCGGGCTCGGCGGGAGGTTCTTCGGCGGGCGCTGGCTCTGCGGCCAGGAGCTGGGTACTCAGCAAAGTGCCAAGCAGAAGCAGGTAGAAATGACGCAGCACAGGAGCACTCCTTGGGCCGAGCGAGCGGAAAGGGTTACTCAGGAAACTGATAGCGTCGCAGACGAGAAGTTCGATAAGGCGTGGAAAACGCCGCGAGCCAGACCCGCTCACGTTGTCCGTGAAGCGGGCAGGCTGCCAGGGAGGAGGAGGCGTTACTGGCCGCTGTAGATCTGGTCGAACACGCCACCGTCGTTGAAGTGGGTCTTCTGCACGGTGCGCCAGTCACCGAAGGTCTTCTCCACGGAGAGGAAGTCGACTTTCGGGAACCTGTCGGTGTATTTCGCCAGCACCGTGGCATCGCGCGGACGCAGGTAGTTCTGCGCGGCGATTTCCTGGGCGGCCGGCGACCACAGGTACTTGAGGTATTCCTCGGCTACGGCGCGGGTACCTTTCTTGTCCACGACCTTGTCGACGACGCTCACCGGTGGCTCGGCTTCGGCGGAAACGCTGGGGTAGACCACTTCGAACTGGTCACGACCGAATTCGCGGGCGATCATCTCGGCCTCGTTCTCGAAGGTCACCAGCACGTCACCAATCTGGTTGGTCATGAAGGTCGTGGTGGCGGCGCGTCCGCCGGTGTCCAGCACGGGCGCCTGCTTGAACAGCTTGCCGACGAAGTCCCTGGCCTTGTTCTCGTCCCCGCCGTTCTTCAGCACATAGCCCCAGGCGGAAAGATAGGTGTACCGGCCGTTACCGGACGTCTTGGGGTTGGGCACGATGACCTGTACACCGTCCTTGAGCAGGTCCGGCCAGTCCTTCAGGGCCTTGGGGTTGTTCTTGCGCACGATGAACACGGTGGCGGAGGTGAACGGCGCGCTGTTATTGGGCAGGCGCGAGACCCAGTCCTGCGGCACCAGCTTGCCATTGTCGACCAAGGCATTGATGTCGGTCGCCATGTTCATGGTGATGACATCGGCCGGCAGGCCATCGATCACGGCCCGCGCCTGCTTGCTCGAGCCGCCGAAGGACATCTGCAGGCTGACCTTTTCCTGGTGTTCGGCTTCCCAGTGTTTCTGGAAGGCCGTGTTGTAGTCCTTGTAGAAATCCCGCATCACGTCGTACGACACGTTCAGCAATGGTGGCGCGGCATGGGCCAGGTTGCCCAGGGCAAGGCCCGCGGCGAGCAGCGAGGCGCTGAAGAGTTTTTTCACGGAGCATTCCTTGTTCGAGTGGAAGTATTGGCAGTGTGCCGGCGACTATAGCGTTGCCTCATGAGCGGGTTAAAGACCCAAAGGGACTTTGCTTATTCGGTTTTCTGGAACAGCTGGCTGCCGCATCGCGAGCAGAAGGCCGCGTTGTGTTCATGGCTCATCTTGGCGCAGGTCGGACAATCATGTTGCAGCTGTTCGCCGCGCATGGCGTTGGCCAGTTCGGCGGTGAAGATCCCGGTGGGCACGGCGATGATCGAATAACCGGTGATCATTACCAGCGAGGAAAGGACCTGGCCCAGGGGCGTGGTGGGCACGATATCGCCGAAGCCTACGGTGGTCAGGGTGACGATGGCCCAATAGATGCCCTTGGGGATGCTGGTGAAGCCGTGTGCCGGACCCTCGATGACATACATCAGCGTGCCGAACACCGTGACCAGGGTGGAGACGCTGACCAGAAAGACGATGATTTTCTGCTTGCTGCCGCGCAAGGCCGCCAGCAGGTAATTGGCTTGGCTGAGGTACGGACTGAGCTTGAGCACGCGGAAGATCCGCAGCATGCGGATGACCCGGATGATCAGCAGGTATTGGGCGTCACTGTAGTAGAGGGCGATGATTCCCGGCACGATGGCCAGGAGATCGACCAGGCCGTAGAAGCTGAAGGCATAGCGCAGCGGTTTGGGCGAGCAGTACAGGCGCGTCAGGTATTCGACCAGAAAGATCGCCGTGAAACCCCACTCGATCGCGGCGAGCAGCCCGGCATAGCTTTGGTGCACCTCGTCGATGCTGTCGAGAATGACTGTCACGAGGCTGGCGAGGATGATCAGCAGGAGGGTCTTGTCAAAGCGTCGGCCGGCGACGGTGTCGGACTGGAAGACGATGACGTAAAGCCGCTCGCGCCAAGTTTGCGGTATGTCCATGGATGAGGCGACTTCCTGAAGAGTAGGCATACAGCCTAGAAGTGCGGCGGGCGGTTGCGCAACCAGGATCGCACGACTTCGCCGACTGACATTTTCGCCAGCGCTGACTTTGCCGGGTGAGTCGACGCTTGGGCTCCACACTTTCTGAGAAACCTGAAGGTATGAAGCTCATGCTGGCGGACCAGTAAGTTGCAGAACCGTCACCAAGCTGGCGGCAATGACCAGCAGGAGAGCCTTGTAGCAGCATCAATCGGCAATGGTGTCAGTCTGGAAGCGTTGAAGGGATTTGGTCCAGGGTCATCCATGCATCTGACGGGACGCGCGCCGTTGGCGTACTTGTCCAAAGTGACTGCCTAGATGCATCAGCCAGCAGGCTGCGACGAAGGGAGCGGTAAGCGCGGTGATTGACAGGGCGTTGCACAGCGCTTGCAGTAATAGCGCCAGGATCACGGCCAGCATCGTTACCCATGGGCGCTCGCCCTGACGACTGAAGGCCAGCGCCGCCAGCGCTGCATTGAAACCGTACAGCCCCATCCATGCCGCTTGCCCCTGATCGGCAAGCAATGCCACGGCTGCGCCAATGGACGATGCGATCACGGCCCAAAGAGCCGCATAAGGGTTGGCGAGACACATGCCCATTACGATCAACAGACCAGCCAGCGGCTTGTCCAGCAGGAAAATCTGACCTACGCCGCGCAACAGGGCATGGAGTGGATCGGCTTCGACAACACCCGCCAGCGGGGGCTGCGCAACCATCAGGATGCCCCAACCTAGCAGCACGAAAGGCGCGGTATAGGCGACCAACAGTTTGCCGCCGCGCTTGCGCCACTGATGGGTGATGATGCTGGAGAGTCCACCCGCCGCGATGATCAGCGGCGCAATGATCGCCGACCACGGCAGCACGGCACTGATCAAGATGCCGATCAGTACACCGTTGTAGCTGTACAGGCCGGCCTGTCGATCGGCGCGGTCGTAGTTGCGACGCTGGGCGGTGAGCAGGCCGGCCAGGGCGCCGAGCAGAGCGCCACCGACCAGATCAGGGGCGGTCAGCAGGATGGCCAGCAGGCAGCACAGGCCGCACAAGGGGTTGCGCAGCAGCAGCACCTGGCTGAAGCCGTTGAGCAGCGCCGTGGCCCAGTCGGGGCACGGGTTGACGAAATTTTTGGTGTACATGGGCAGTCAGTAGGGTTGAGGTGGGCGATGGGCCTCTTCGGGCCTCGTTTTCCGCAGTTCTTTGTGCAAAGGGAGAGCTTTGCCTAATGTCAGTCAGTCAAGGAAAGCAGTCGCTTCAATGCCGGTGCTCAGCTTCGGCTTCTGGAATCTTCAGTGAAGCTACCGGCCTATCGCGGGACAAGCCCGCTCGCCACCGAGAACCGCGTACCAGTGGCGAGCGGGCTTGTCCCGCGATAGGCCGGTAGCTTCACTGAAGATTCGGAGGCCGAACATCACCCTTGAACCGAATTTGATGATTTCCCTTAGCTGACTGCATTGGGCTTTGCTCTCCCTTTGCGGCGTAAGCCGGAAGGGCTGCACTGCAGCCCTGGCCTTAGATCAAAGTCTCGATGCGCAGCGTATTAGTCGTCCCTGGTTTGCCGAAAGGCACGCCGGCGGTGATCAGCAAGGTATCTCCACGGCTGGCCATGCCTTGCGCCTGGGCAATCTCCAGCGCTGTCGAGCAGATCTCGTCGACCTGGCGCAGGCGATCGTTGACCACCGAGTGCACGCCCCAGGCCACGCTCAGGCGGCGGGCGGTGGACAGGTTGGGGGTCAGGTTGAGGATCGGTACCCGTGGACGCTCGCGCGCGGCACGCAGGGTCGAGGCGCCGGACTCGCTGTAGTTGACCAGTACCGCTACCGGCAGGATGCCGCTGATGCGACGGATCGCGCAGCTGATGGCGTCCGATACGGTAGCTTCGGCCTTGGGTCGGCCGACGTCGAGCTGGGCCTGGTAGTCGGGACCGTTTTCAACTTGGCGAATGATCTTGCTCATCATCTGCACGGCTTCGAGCGGGTAGTCGCCCGAAGCGGTCTCCGCCGACAACATCACCGCATCGGCACCCTCTGCCACCGCATTGGCCACGTCGGTGACTTCGGCGCGGGTCGGCGCTGGCGAGAAGCGCATCGACTCAAGCATCTGCGTGGCCACCACCACCGGCTTGCCCAGCTGGCGGCAGGTGCTGATGATCTGCTTCTGGATATGCGGGACGCTTTCGGCCGGCACTTCCACGCCCAGATCGCCACGCGCCACCATGATCGCATCGGACGCTTCGGCGATGGCCTGCAGCTGGACCACGGCGGACGGCTTTTCGATCTTGGCCATCAGGTAGGCGCGGTCGCCGATCAGCTGGCGCGCCTCGGCGATGTCCTCGGGGCGCTGGACGAACGACAGTGCCACCCAGTCCACACCCAGCTCCAGGCCGAAGGCCAGGTCGCGTCGGTCCTTGGGGGTCAGCGGGCTGAGGTCGAGCACGGCTTGGGGTACGTTGACGCCCTTGCGGTCCGACAACTCGCCGCCGGCCAGCACCTCGGTGTCGATGGCGTCGCTGTGCTTGGCGGTCACCCGCAGCCGCAGCTTGCCGTCGTCGAGCAGCAGGTCCATGCCTGGCTCGAGCGCGGCGATGATTTCCGGATGCGGCAGGTTGACCCGGTGGCTGTCGCCAGGGGTGGCATCGAGGTCCAGGCGCAGGGCCTGACCGCGTTGCAGTTGGACCTTGCCTTCGGCAAAGCGGCCAACGCGCAGTTTCGGCCCCTGCAGATCCATGAGGATACCCAGCGGGAAATTGAGCTGGCTTTCCACCTCGCGAATCCACTGGTAGCGCAGGGCATGGTCGGCATGTTCGCCGTGGCTGAAGTTGAGGCGGAAGATATTCACCCCGGCTTCGACCAGTTGGCGGATGTCGTCGATGCCTTCGATGGCAGGGCCTAGTGTGGCGAGGATTTTGACTTTCTTGTCAGGCGTCATGATGGCGAAGTCTCGAGGATCAGGATGGCGCGGAAATCGTTCACGTTGGTGCGGGTCGGTTCGGTGACGATCAGCGCATCGAGGGCGGCGAAGTAGCCGTACCCATTGTTGTTGTCCAGCTCGTCGGCCGCCGACAGGCCCAGGGCCTGGGCGCGCGCGTAGCTGGCGGGCGTCATGAGGGCGCCGGCGTTCTCTTCCGAGCCATCGATGCCGTCGGTATCACCGGCCAGGGCGTACACCCCAGGCAAGCCTTTGAGGCTTTCGGTGAGGCTGAGCAGAAACTCGGCGTTGCGTCCGCCACGGCCGTTGCCGCGCACGGTGACGGTGGTCTCGCCGCCGGAAAGGATCACGCAGGGCGCGGCCAGCGGCTGCCCATGCTGGACGATCTGCCGGGTGATGCCAGCGTGTACCTTGGCCACTTCCCGCGACTCGCCTTCCAGGTCGCCGAGGATCAGCGGGCTGAAGCCGGCCTGACGCGCTTTCACGGCGGCGGCTTCCAGCGACTGTTGTGGTCGGGCGATCAGTTGGAAGTGGCTGCGCGCCAGGGCCGGGTCATCGGCCTTGACGGTTTCGGACGCCGGGTCGTTGAGCCAGTCGATGACGGACTTGGGCGCCTCGATGCCGTAGCGCTTGAGGATCGCCAGGGCATCGGCCGAGGTGCTGGGGTCGGCCACGGTCGGCCCGGAGGCGATGACCGTGGCCAGGTCGCCCGGCACGTCGGAGATGGCATAGGTATAGACGCTGGCCGGCCAACAGGCCTTGGCCAGGCGACCGCCCTTGATCGCCGAGAGGTGCTTGCGCACGCAGTTCATCTCGCCGATGGTTGCGCCGGACTTGAGCAACGCTTTGTTGATCTGTTGCTTGTCGGCCAGGGTCAGGCCCGCGGCGGGCAGGGCGAGCAGGGCAGAGCCGCCGCCGGACAGCAGGAAGATCACCCGGTCGTCTTCAGACAGGTTGCTGACCAGCTCCAGCACACGCTTGGCCACCGCCAGGCCGGCGGCATCGGGGACCGGGTGGGCGGCTTCGACCACCTCGATCTTCTGGCAGTTGGCGCCGTGACCGTAGCGGGTCACGACCAGGCCGGACACTTCGCCCAGCCAGCTTTTTTCGACTACTTCGGCCATGGCCGCGGCGGCCTTGCCGGCACCGATGACGATCACCCGGCCGCTACGATCCGCGGGCAGGTGAGGTTCGAGAACTTGGCGGGGGTGGGCGGCGGCGATGGCTGTGTCGAACAGCTCGCGGAGTAATTGTTGCGGATCGACCGACATGGCAGGCTCCCAGATCATTATTGTTCTGCAGAATCGAAAACGCCCCCGGAACTGCCTCCGTGCAGGCTGAACCAGGGGCGGTGTTGCGCGTTGCCACCGACTGACCTGTGGTCGCAGGTTTATCGGGGCTGGCTTCTTCGCGGGTAACTCGCATCGGCGAACCGCCGCACCCACTGGGTTCGGTGCGGTCCTTGTAGGAGCGGCGGTCCGCCGATGCGAGTTACCCGCGAAGAGGCCAGTGAAGATTACCGCGGGTTACTTGTCGTCGCGGATCGAGAAGTTGGCCATGTGCTCCAGGCCCTTGATCAGCGCCGAGTGGTCCCAGTTACCGCCGCCCAGAGCCACGCAGGTGCTGAAGACCTGCTGGGCGTTGGAGGTGTTGGGCAGGTTGATGCCCAGCTCCTTGGCGCCTTGCAAGGCCAGGTTCAGATCCTTCTGGTGGAGGTTGATGCGAAAACCTGGGTCGAAGGTGCCTTTGATCATGCGCTCGGCATGCACTTCGAGGATCTTCGAGGACGCGAAGCCGCCCATCAGCGCTTCACGCACCTTGGCCGGATCGGCGCCGTTCTTCGCGGCGAACAGCAGTGCTTCGCCCACGGCCTGGATGTTCAGGGCGACGATGATCTGGTTGGCGACCTTGGCGGTTTGGCCATCACCGTTGCCACCCACGTGGGTGATGTTCTTGCCCATGGTCTGGAACAGGGGCAGAACGCGCTCGAAGGCTTTCGGGCAGCCGCCGACCATGATGCTCAGGGTCGCGGCCTTGGCGCCGACTTCACCGCCGGATACCGGAGCGTCCAGGTAGCTGGCGCCAGTGGCGTTGACCTTTTCGGCGAACGTCTTGGTAGCGGTGGGCGAAATCGAGCTCATGTCGATCACCACCTTGTTCGGGCCGATGCCCTGGGCGACGCCGTTCTCACCGAACAGGACGGCTTCGACCTGTGGGGTATCGGGGACCATGACGATGATGAATTCAGCTTCCTGGGCCACTTCCTTGGGATTGGCCAAGGCGACGGCGCCGGCGGCGATCAGGTCGGCCGGGGCTGCGTCGTGGTGGGAGGAGAGGAACAGCGAGTGACCTGCCTTTTGCAGGTTTTGCGCCATTGGGCGACCCATGATGCCGGTGCCGATGAATCCGATTTTAGCCATGAGAATGTGCCTCTTTATTATGCGTTCGCAGACTTTGGGAGAGCGGGCTTGTCCCGCGAAGACGGCAGTGAAGTCGCCATCGCATTCGCGGGACAAGTCGTAGCGGCGAACCGCCGCTCCCACAGGTTCAGTGTTTTAGCTTTTTAGATCGCGTTATGGGTCTTCAGCCAGCCCAGGCCCGCCTCGGTGGTGGTCAGCGGCTTGTACTCCGCGCCTACCCAGCCCTGATAACCGATACGGTCCAGGTGCTCGAACAGGAAGCGGTAGTTGATCTCACCGGTACCTGGCTCGTTGCGGCCAGGGTTGTCGGCCAGCTGGATGTGGTTGATCAGTTTCAGGTTGGCTTCGATGGTGCGCGCCAGGTCACCTTCCATGATCTGCATGTGGTAGATGTCGTACTGCAGGAACAGGTTGGCGCTGCCGACCTCGGCCTGGATTTCCAGGGCCTGCTGGGTGGTGTTCAGATAGAAGCCCGGGATATCGCGGGTGTTGATCATTTCCATGACCAGCTTGATACCGGCGGCCTGCAACTTCTCGGCGGCGTACCTGAGGTTCTCGACGAAGGTCTTGCGCACGGTGGCACAGTCCAGGCCCTGCGGGCGGATGCCGGCCAGGCAGTTGATCTGGGTATTGCCCAGCACCTTGGCGTAGTCGATCGCCAGGTCGACACCGGCGCGGAAATCCTCGACCCGGTCGGGATGGCAGGCGATCCCGCGTTCACCCTTGGCCCAATCGCCTGCAGGCAGGTTGAACAACACCTGGGTCAGACCGTGAGCGTCGAGCTGCTGCTTGATTTCGGCCGAGCTGAAATCGTACGGGAAGAGGTATTCGACGCCACTGAAACCGGCATCGGCGGCCGCCTTGAAGCGGGCCAGAAAACCCTGCTCGGTGAACAGCATGGACAGGTTGGCAGCGAAGCGAGGCATGGTTGGCTCCTTGCGAATAAGGGCCCCCAAGGCATGCCGTGGGGGCTGAGCGATCAGTCGAGCAGCGAGATGGCGGTAGGTGCGTCGTTACCCACCAGGGCCAGGTCTTCGAATTCGTTGACCGCGTTGATCTCGGTGCCCATGGAAATGTTGGTCACGCGCTCGAGAATCACCTCGACCACTACCGGCACGCGGAACTCCTCGGCCATCTTCTGGGCCTTGAGCAGGGCAGGGGCGATATCGCCTGGTTCGAATACGCGCAGGGCCTTGCAACCCAGGCCTTCGACGACCGCGACGTGGTCGACACCGTAGCCTTGGGCTTCGGTCGAGTTGATGTTCTCGAATGCCAGTTGTACACAGTAATCCATCTCGAAGCCACGCTGCGCCTGACGGATCAGGCCCAGATAGGCGTTGTTCACCAGCACGTGGACGTACGGCAGGTTGAACTGCGCGCCGACCGCCAGCTCTTCGATCATGAACTGGAAGTCGTAGTCACCCGACAGTGCGACCACCTTGCGTTTCGGGTCGGCCTTGACCACGCCCAGGGCCGCGGGAATGGTCCAGCCCAGCGGGCCGGCCTGGCCGCAGTTGATCCAGTGACGCGGCTGGTAGACGTGCAGGAACTGCGCACCGGCGATCTGCGACAGGCCGATGGTGCTGACGTAGCAAGTGTCCTTGCCGAACACCTGGTTCATTTCTTCGTAGACGCGCTGCGGCTTGACCGGGACATTGTCGAAGTGGGTCTTGCGATGCAGGCTGGCCTTGCGCTGCTGGCAGTCTTCCAGCCAGGCGCTGCGATCCTTGAGGCGACCATCCGCCTTCCACTCGCGCGCCACTTCGAGGAATACCTGCAGCGCGGCGCCGGCGTCGGAAACGATGCCCAGGTCAGGGTTGAACACGCGACCGATCTGGGTAGGCTCGATGTCGACATGGATGAAGCGACGGCCTTCGGTGTACACATCGACGGAACCGGTGTGACGGTTGGCCCAACGGTTGCCGATGCCGAACACCAGGTCGGACTTGAGCAGCGTGGCGTTGCCGTAGCGGTGCGATGTCTGCAGACCGACCATGCCGACCATCAGCGGGTGGTCGTCAGGAATGGTACCCCAGCCCATCAAGGTCGGAATGACCGGCACACCGGTCAGCTCGGCGAACTCCACCAGAAGGGCGCTGGCATCGGCGTTGATGATGCCGCCGCCAGCGACCAGCAGGGGGCGCTCCGCGTCGTTGAGCATGGCCAGGGCCTTTTCGGCCTGGACGCGGTTGGCCGCAGGCTTGTGCAAGGGCAATGGCTGATAGGCGTCGATGTCGAACTCGATCTCGGCCATCTGCACGTCGAACGGCAGGTCGATCAGGACGGGGCCGGGACGGCCGCTGCGCATTTCGAAGAAGGCTTTCTGGAACGCGTAGGGTACCTGGCCTGGCTCCAGCACGGTGGTGGCCCATTTGGTCACGGGCTTGACGATGCTGGTGATGTCGACGGCCTGGAAGTCTTCCTTGTGCAGGCGAGCGCGAGGGGCTTGGCCAGTGATGCAGAGGATGGGGATGGAGTCGGCCGCGGCGCTGTACAGGCCGGTGACCATGTCGGTACCGGCAGGGCCGGAGGTGCCGATGCAGACGCCGATGTTGCCGGCGTTGGCGCGGGTATAGCCCTCGGCCATGTGCGAGGCGCCTTCGACGTGACGAGCGAGTACATGATCGATGCCGCCGACCTTCTTCAGGGCCGAATACAGCGGGTTGATGGCAGCCCCCGGAATGCCGAACGCGGTATCTACGCCTTCGCGGCGCATGACCAGAACGGCCGCATCGATTGCTCTCATTTTGCTCATGGGTTGTGCCTCATCGATTTTGTAATTGTATACAACCTTGCTTTCCACAGAGTGTATTCATCCTGGGTCGACTAGGTCAATGCCTTTTCATCGTACAGATTGCTCTGCTTTTGGATGCCGAATTTTGGGCTTTTCGTCGGATGCCAAGCGATTATTCTCAAATATTGTATACAAAAATAGTATTTGTTGTGTTCTATTCTTGCGGTACCCGAAACTTCGCATAACAACAAAAGGATCACTCCATGAACGTTTTGAACCTGAAGATGGCCTTGAGCCTGGTAAACGGAGCGCTGGCTGCAGGCCGCAAGATCAACGCCGCGCCGCTTACCGTGGCGGTGCTGGATGCCGGGGGACATTTGCTGGCCTTGCAGCGCGAGGACGGTGCAAGCCTGCTACGCCCGCAGGTGGCGATGGGCAAGGCATGGGGCGCGATTGCCTTGGGCAAGGGCTCGCGCCTGCTGGCGCTGGATGCCCAGCAACGTCCCGCGTTTTTCGCGGCGTTGAACGGCTTGGGGCAGGGGGCGGTGGTCCCGGCGCCGGGTGGTGTGCTGGTGCGCGATCAGGCGGGAGGGGTGCTGGGGGCGATTGGTATCAGTGGCGATACGTCGGATATCGACGAGCAGTGTGCGATCAGTGCCATCGAGGAGGTGGGGTTGACGGCTGATGCGGGGGTGGCGGCCTGAGGCTGACTGTGGGTAATGGGCTCAGCGTATCCCTATCTAGCCAGCTGATTTGACTGTTTTCATTGCCAGGCGAGTCCTGCGGTCTCGATCGCGGGGCAAGCCCGCTCGCCACCGGACCGTTCCATCAGCATCACCATATCGCTGTGAACGCACACAGCTACCGGTGGCGAGCGGGCTTGCCCCGCGATCGAGGCCGCAGGACTCGCCTGGCAATACGCGCGTTCATTCGCCCCGGTAGATGTGGGAACTCAAGCGTCCGGCTCGCAACCCTTGAGTACCAGCCTGATGATGGTCTCGGCAGCCTTCTCGTAATCCTCATCATCGAGTTTCTGCTTGCCGGTCACCACGGAAATCTGCCAGTCGAAGTCGGCATAGGTCTGGGTCGCGGCCCAGATGCTGAACATCAGGTGGTGCGGATCGAGCGGGGCGATCTGTCGGCGATCGATCCAACGCTGGATGCACTCGATATTGTGCCGCGCCTGCACGTTGAGTTGTTCCACCTGGCTGACGCTCAGGTGCGGCGCGCCATGCATGATCTCGCTGGCAAATACCTTGGATGCAAAGGGCAGGTCACGCGATATGCGAATTTTCGAACGAATATAGGCACTCAGCACTTCCCGGGGATCGCCGTCGGCGTTGAAGGGCGTGGAGGCCTGCATGATGGGCTCGATGATGCTCTCGAGCACTTCGCGATAGAGGTTGTCCTTGGACTTGAAGTAGTAGTAGACATTCGGCTTGGGCAATCCGGCCTTGGCGGCGATGTCGCTGGTCTTGGCGGCGGCGAAGCCCTTGTCGGCGAATTCCTCGCTGGCCGCGCGCAGGATCAGTTCCTTGTTGCGCTCGCGAATACTGCTCATGGTGGCACGGTTCCTCGTGTCTGGCCTGGGGACGCGGCATGCTCGACCCAGTGGCCTGGCAGGGTAGTCGCGCATGGTAGCACCGGCTTCGAGGAGCGCTCAAGGCGGCGACTTTCGGCTAGACTGGGTGGCTTGAGACCTATCGGAAATGGATGATCATGGCAGCAAGCAGTCTGTTGGTACTGATCGATGACATCGCCACCGTGCTCGACGACGTCTCGGTGATGACCAAGATCGCGGCGAAAAAGACCGCCGGTGTTCTGGGCGATGACTTGGCCCTCAATGCGCAGCAGGTCACGGGGGTAAGCGCGGAGCGGGAGATTCCCGTGGTCTGGGCCGTGGCCAAGGGCTCTTTCCTGAACAAATTGATCCTGGTGCCCACGGCATTGCTGATCAGTGCGTTCATTCCCTGGGCGGTCACCCCGTTGCTGATGATCGGCGGCGCGTACCTGTGTTTCGAGGGCTTCGAGAAACTGGCCCACAAGTTTTTCCACGACAAATCCGAGGACCAGGCCGAGCACGCGGCGCGCGCGCAAGCGGTGGCTGATCCGAGTGTCGATCTGGTGGCGTTCGAGAAGACCAAGATCAAGGGCGCCGTGCGCACCGATTTCATCCTCTCCGCGGAAATCATCGCGATCACCCTGGGTACCGTGGCCGACGCGCCGCTGACCCAGCAGATCGTCGTGTTGTCGGGCATCGCAATCATCATGACCATCGGCGTCTACGGGCTGGTCGCGGGGATCGTCAAGCTCGACGACCTGGGGCTGTGGATGACGAAAAAAGCCTCTGGCGCGGCACAGGCGGTCGGTAACGGCATCCTGAAGACAGCGCCCTACATGATGAAGAGCCTGTCGGTGATCGGCACTGCGGCGATGTTCCTGGTCGGCGGCGGGATCCTGGTGCATGGCATCGAGCCGCTGCATCACGCCATCGAGGCATTCAGCGCCGGGCGTGGCGGTGCGCTGACCGCAGCGCTGTTCAATGGCGCCGTCGGGGTGATCGCCGGGGCGTTGGTACTGGCGGTGGTGGGGGTGGCCGGCAAGCTATGGCGAGCAATGCGACCGGCGCGCTAGGGACCTGCTGGCACCAGGGCGGCGGGTAGCTGCCCTGGTGCCGGCGCCCGACGATCAGAAGTGCACTTTGACCAACAGGCTCGCGGTGTTCTGGTCGGTGTCGAAGTCGGCGGTGTCCTTGATGCCGTACTTGTTCGTCCAGTAGTCGTACTCGATACCCACGTACAGTTGCTTTTCGCCCAGCTTCAACGCCTTGCCCAGGTCGTACTTGATCTGCGGGTTGAAGTGCAGGTTCGCATGGTAGGTGCCGCGGCGGTTCTCGTCGTTGTCCACCACCCAGTCAATGAAGCCGTCGATGAGAATGTCGGAACTGCCAACGGGCAGGGTGTACCCCCACGCCGGGGTGATCTGCCAGACGTTGTCGCCTGGTCGGCTACCGTCGGTGAAGCGCTTGTAGAAGTTCAGCTGGAAATAATCGAAGCCCGGAACGTCCAGGTCGAAGCCAGGACCGATCAGGTAGGATTCGTTGTCGCCTTCGCCGAACTCGTAGGTCATGGCCAGCAGTACATCCTTGACCGGCCCGAACTCGATCTTCTGGTCGAAAATCTTGCCGAAAGACAGACGCGGGCTGATCTCGCCGTAATAGGTGTTGGGCCCGGCGCTGGCATCCTTCTGGCCGTTGTAGAAGATACGGTCGAAGAAGATGAAGTTGTCACCGTACTTCCAGGCGTCGGCATGCTCGAAAGTAAAGGTCTGCTGGATCTGCGGGTTGACCGTAAAGTCCTTCCCGTACAGATAGGTGATGCTGTTGCTCTGCCATTGCAGCAAACCTTCTGCAAGGCTGCTACCGGTAACCAGCAGGCCGCCGGCAAGTATCAGGCTGTGAGTAATACGCATCGCGTCGTCGCTCCCTTGTTGTGGCTGTTGTCAGCGCTCGTGAAGGCGCCGTTCTTGTCTTTTAGGTCAGTTTTTATCGATTGCCCACACATGTGTGGCAAGTGCTGCGCCAACTTTGGGAAAAGGGCACAACGGTCCTGCTCGACGTCGTCCTGAACAGATCGAATGGGTATTTCAGACTGGCAACAGGTTCGCCAACCGCCCGAATTCATTGACTGAGCGGTCAGTAAACGCGGGCAGGTTCATCCTACCCTGAGCAAGGGGGCGCGCAGATTACTGGCTTGCGCGCCAAGCCTCAAGTGCTCCTTCATGGAGCGCTGTGATTAAAAACTGTGCATTTGGTCAGTTTTCAGAATTGCAGCTTCACCAAGGCGCTGGTAACGCTCTGGTTGCTGTCGAGATTGCCATGGCTGTCTATGCCGTATTTATCCTTCCAGTAGCTGTATTCGATACCGACATAAAGTTGTTTGGCGCCAATGTTCAACGCCTTGCCCAGATCATACTTGACCTGCGGATTGAAATGCAGATTCGCGTGGTAGGTGCCACGGCGAGACTCGTCGTTATCTACCACCCAGTCCATGTAGCCATCGATGAGGATGTCGGATCGGCCAACTGGAATGGTGTAGGAGAAGGCCGGTGTGATCTGCCATACCCTGTCTCCGGGGCGGCTGCCTTCGGTATTGCGCTGATAGAAATTGAGCGTGAAGTAATTGAAGCCGGGGATGGCAAGGTCGAAGCCCGGACCGATCAGATAAGCCTCGTTGTCACCTTCGCCCGATTCGTAGGTCATCGCCAGCAATACGTCCTTGATTGGCCCGAACGCAAACGAACGATCGAATATCTTTCCCAGCGACAAGCGAGGGCTGAATTCACCGTAATAGGTAGTGGCCCCTTTGCTGCCATCGGCCTGACCGTGTAGAAGATCTTGTCGATGAACAGGAAGTTGTCTCCATACTTCCATTTGTCGGCGTGCTCGAAGGTCACGGTCTGCTGGATCGACGGGTTGATCTTGAAGTCCTTGCCGTAGAGATAGGTCAGGCTGTTGCCCTGCCAGAGCAGCAGATCTCCTGCGCTGGCTGGAAGGGTGGCCAGCAGGCTTGTTCCCAACAACAGTGACGAAGCGATGCGTTTCATGTCGTGGTTCCCGGTTATTGTTCTTGTTGGCTTTTTTCCGGCGCGCAATGTCCCGGACAGCGAGCATGTGCAAGCCGACGGATAAACGGTGATGCGAGAAGGAAGGGCGGCGCGCGCCCCGCCCCCTGGGTCAGTGCTGGTGTGCCGTGTCGTTGTGTGCGGCGCGGTCGGCGCCACCCAGGATGTTGAACAGCACGTTCAAGACCAACGCACTGATCGTGGCCATGGCGATGCCGCTGTGGGTAATCGGCTCCATCCATTGCGGCATCTGGGCGAAGAACTCCGGACGGACCACCGGGATCAGGCCCATGCCGACACTGACGGCGACCAGCAGCTGGTTGCGTCGGTCGGAGATGTCGGCCTCCTGAAGGATCTTGATGCCTGTCGCCGTGACCATCCCGAACATGGCGATGGATGCGCCACCGAGGACGGCCGGTGGAATCGAGGCGATCAGGAATGCCGCCTTGGGCAGCAGGCTCAGGGCGATCAGGAGACCGCCTGCAACCACGGTGACATAGCGGCAGCGCACGCCGGTCATCTGCACCAGGCCGATGTTCTGCGCGAATGAGGAGTGGGTGAAGGTATTGAAGAACCCGGCCACGAACGAGGCACCTGCATCGCACATCAGGCCGCGACGCAACATGCCTGGCGTTACCTCGCGATCGGTGACCTTGCCCAAGGCGAGGAACATTCCGGTCGATTCGACGAAGATGATCACCACAACCAGGCACATGGACAGGACCGGTGCCAGGCTGAAGGTCGGCATGCCGAAGTGCAGCGGTGTCACGACCTGCAGCCAGGGCGCTTCGTCCAGGCCGGACAGGTCGACCATGCCGATGGCGCCAGCCAGGATATAGCCCAGCCCCATGCCCACCAGCACCGAGACATTGACCCAGAACCCGCGCATGAATCGATTGATCAGCAGGATCACCGCCAGCACCAGCGCGGCCACCATCAGGTAGATCGGCGAACCGAAGGTGCCTGCCTCTTGGCCACCGCCGGCCCAGTTGACCGCGACCGGGAACAAGGACAACCCGATCGAGGTGATCACCGTACCGGTAACCAGGGGTGGGAAGAAACGCACGACCTTGGACATGAACGGGGCGATCAGCAGGCCGAAGAAGCCCGCCGCGATGGTCGCTCCGAAGATGCCCTGCAAGCCCACGCCCGGCATGCCGGCCATGGCTACCATGCTGCCTACCGCCGCGAAACTGGCGCCCATCATCACCGGCATGCGGATGCCGACCGGGCCGATGCCCAGGGACTGGACGATGGTGGCCACGCCGGCGACCAGCAGGTCGGCATTGATCAGAAAGGCGACTTCCTCGCGGGACAAACCGGCAGCCTGACCGATGATCAGCGGTACGGCGATCGCACCCCCATACATCAGCAATACGTGTTGCAGGCCCACCAGGATCAGTTGAAACAGCGGCAATGGCTGTCGTGGTGGCGCAACGGGGATGTACGCCTTGGGTGACTCGGACATGCAGCACCTCGAGTTTTGTTTTTATTCTCGGATGAGACAAGCACCCGGCCCCAGGCGGCCCGCTTCATGAAGCGGGTCTGTTGCCTGAAGCCCTCGGCTCGCTACTTGCTACGTATTACAGGTGGCGTGGAGCTTGGAAACGCGTGACGATCAGTGGGTTGGCGCACCTTTGGCAATCCAGGCGCCGACCAACTCACGCTCCTGCTGTGTCATCTGCGTGATGTTGCCCAGTGGCATGATCTGGCTCGCTACCGCCTGGGCCTGGATCCGCGCTGCTTGCGCCTGGATCTGCTGCGGAGTGTCGAACATCACGCCACCCGGTGCCGCGCTGAACAGTGGGCTGGTCGGCGTGGACGAATGGCACACCGTGCAGCGTTCCTGAATAACGCTGTGGATCTTCTCGAAGTCCGCATCCGATGTGGTCGTGCTAGCCGCTTGCGCCTCGGTCGCGGGCGCCTGGGTTGCCTGGGCGGCTTGCTCGGCGCGACGCTCGGCAGCCGTCTTCCCACCTTGCGCGGTTTCCGGCAGTGGCTGGTACTGGCTCTGCGCGGCCGCCTGCTCAGGGGCGGTCGACATCGGCTTGGGACCGGTCACATAGGCCAGGCAGATCATCGCCAGGGCGCCGACTGGCAAGGTCCAGGCGTACTTGGCGCTGTCATGGCGAGTGTTGAAGTAGTGACGGATCAGCACGGCTGCCACGGCGATGCCCGCCAGGATCAGCCAGTTGTATTGGCTGCCGTAGGTGCTTGGGAAGTGGTTGCTGATCATGATGAACAGCACTGGCAGAGTGAAATAGTTATTGTGGCGCGAACGCAGCAATCCCTTGGCGGGCAGGAGCGGGTCCGGGGTGACGTTCTTCTCGATGGCGGCAACCAGCTGGCGCTGCGCCGGCATGATGATGCGGAAGACGTTGCCGACCATGATGGTGCCCATGATCGCACCGGTGTGCAGATAGGCGCCACGACCGCTGAATATCTGACTGAAGCCATAGCAGGCGGCGATGATCAGTACGAACAGGACGCCGCCGAGCAGGATAGGGCGCTTGCCGAGCGGCGAGTCACAGAGCAGGTCATAGATGAACCAGCCCGCGATCAGCGAGCCGATCCCGATGGCTACGCCTTCCGGGCCGCTCAGGCTGCTGCCGGGTGCCAGCAGATACAGGACGGGGTTCCAGTAGAACACCACGCACAGCAGGGCTACGCCCGACATCCAGGTGAAATAGGCTTCCCATTTGAACCAGTGCAGGTTGTCCGGCATCTTCGGCGGCGCGAGCTTGTATTTCTCCAGGTGATAGATACCCCCACCATGGATCGCCCAGAGATCGCCGGACAAGCCATCACCCGGGTTGGCCCGGTTGAGGTTGTTCTCCAGCCAGACGAAGTAGAACGACGCGCCGATCCAGGCCACGCCAGTGATCAAGTGAACCCAGCGCACGCTCAGGTTCAGCCATTCCAACAGATGTGCTTCCACAGTCTTTACCTCTTCCCTGGCGCCCTGTAGCCGGGCACTCAGGCCTTCTCTTATTGGTGGGGGTCGAGGATCAGTCGTGCATCCTCATTGAAAAAATGCTCATCGCAGTTGTTGCCGGAACCACTGCGATCAACCACCAGGAAGTCATCCCGCTTTTCGATCGTCAGCACCGGATGGTGCCAGACGCCGCGATGGTAATTGATGCCCTGCCTGCCATTACTGCGGAAGGCGCGGACCAAGCCTGATACAGGTGCATCGCCAACGGGCGCGACCACGATCAGAAAGGGGTTGCCGAGCAGCGGGATGAAAGCCTGGCTGCCCAGCGGATGGCGTTCAAGCATGCGAACGGTCAGAGGCATCTCCAGCGCGTCGGCGCGGAAGATGCTGATGATCGCCTTGTCCTCGGGCTCGGCGGTCTCGACCGTGGCGAGCTTGTGGAAACGCATGGTCGAGCCGTTGTTGATCATGAAGTGATCGCTGCCATCGGTTTCAATCACGTCACCGAAGGGGGCGAAGGCTTCTTTGCTCAGGGGCTCAATCACGAGTGTGCGCATGCGGTTTTTCTCTTTGTTCTAGGTGTGGGGAAACGGTCGCGAGGGGCAGGTGGCCCTCACAGTTGCAGCAGGCGGAACAGGGCTATCAGGTTGATCTGGGCCAGGGCTTCCTTGAACTCGGCATCGACGTCGTTGTGGATGCGTTTTTCGAACGCGGCAAGGATCTGGTGACGATTGCTGCCCTTGACGGCCATGATGAACGGGAATTGGAACTTGGCCTTGTAGGCATCGTTAAGCGCCGTGAAACGGGCGAATTCCTCGGCCGTGCACTGATGGATCCCCGCGCCCGCCTGCTCGTCGGTGCTGGACTGGGTCAGCTCGCCCTGGATGGCCGCCTTGCCTGCCAGGTCCGGGTGGGCGTTGATCAAGGCCAGTTGCTCGGCATGGCCGGCGCTGAGCAGAATGTCGCTCATGCGCTGCTGCAGCGCCTCGACTTCATCCAGTTCATGCAGTTGGCCCAGGTCGAAAGCCTTTTCGGCCACCCACGAGGAATGCTCGTAGATATCACCGAAGGTCCTGACGAAGGTGGCCCGGTCCAGGGTCGAAGGTTTGAGGGTCTTGAAGGCTGTCATCAGGCGTTCTCGTTCTTGTAGGGGTGAGTGGCATGCCAGTGGCGGGCGATGTCGACGCGACGGGCGAACCAGACCTGATCGTGACTCTTGGCGTACTCGATGAAGCGCTTGAGCGCGGCCAGGCGCGCCGGACGACCAATCAGACGGCAGTGCAGGCCGATGGAAAGCATCTTCGGCGCCTCGGCGCCTTCTTCGTAGAGCACGTCGAAGGCGTCCTTGAGGTACTGGAAGAATTGCTCGCCGCAGTTGAACCCTTGCACCTGGGTAAAGCGCATGTCGTTGGTGTCCAGGGTGTAGGGGATCACCAGGTGCGGCTTGTCGGTCGGGTTGTTGCGTTCCCAGTAGGGCAGGTCGTCGTCGTAGGTGTCGCTGTCATAGAGGAAACCGCCTTCTTCCATCACCAGGCGACGGGTGTTCACGCTGTTGCGGCCGGTGTACCAGCCCAACGGACGCTCGCCGGTGATTTCGGTCAGGATGCGGATGGCCTCGAGCATATGCTCGCGTTCCTGGGCTTCGTCCATGTACTGGTAATCGATCCAGCGGTAGCCGTGGCTACAGATCTCGTGACCGGCCTCGACCATGGCGCGGATCACGTCGGGGTGGCGCTGGGCAGCCATGGCCACGGCGAAGATGGTCAGCGGCACGCCGCTGTCCTTGAACAGCTTGAGCAGGCGCCAGACGCCAGCGCGGCTGCCGTATTCGTAAAGCGACTCCATGCTCATGCAGCGCACGCCCTGCAACGGCTGCGCGGCAACCATTTCCGACAGGAAGGACTCGGACTCCTTGTCACCATGCAGGATGCTGCGCTCGCCGCCTTCCTCGTAGTTGAGCACGAAGGACAAGGCGATGCGGGCGTTTCCTGGCCAGCGCGGATGAGGTGGGGTGTTGCCGTAACCGATCAGATCGCGAGGGTAGTCAGCGCTCACTGCAGTCTTCCTTCTTGTGCGTTAGTGCGGGTGGTGACCGTCCCAGATGGGTATCGCGTGCACCGGATGGATTGATTGTATACAACTTGTGAAACTTTTTGTAAGCCTGTTTTTTTGCATTTCTTTCATCCGGTGCGTCAGGATGAGGTTGCAAAAAACTTGCCTGATTGGTCAGTAAAGAATGCTGGCCACGCTGTGAAGCCTGACTTTTCGACTTAAGGTAGGTAGGGAGGGGCTGAGCGAAGATGTCGCTGAAAATTGTGTACAATTTAAGGATAAAATGTCTTAATAGTGCTATTGGCCTTCGCCGCGTGCCCTGTGGTGATGCCTGACGTGTATTTTCTGCCCACCGATCGAACAAGAGGCTACAAGCAATGGGACGATTGACCACGCACGTACTGGATGCCGCCCACGGCTGCCCAGGCAGCTCGATCAAGGTCGAGCTCTACCGTGTAGAAGGCCAGCAGCTGGAGCTGGTGCACACTACCCTGACCAACAGCGATGGCCGCGTCGACTCGCCGCTGCTGCAGGGTGACGACTACCGCAGCGGGGTGTACCAGCTGCAGTTCAGCGCTGGTGACTACTACCGCGCCCGTGGCGTGCAATTGCCTGATCAGGCGTTCCTCGATGTGGTGGTGCTGCGCTTCGGCATCGATGCCGGGCAGGATCACTACCATGTGCCGTTGTTGATCTCGCCTTACAGTTACTCGACCTATCGCGGAAGCTAGTTGGTCGCTAGAAGAATCTTCGTAGGTCCTTGCCCGCTCACACTGGCGGGCTTTTTTTCGCCTGCGAAATCTGGGGCAGGGGCGGCCCCGAATATCGATATCGGTTGGTTGGTGGGGCTTTGCAGTCTCTACAATATGGACTGCCCCTAGGTTGGTCACTTGTCCATTAATTACAGGTCAGCCTGGCCCGGTGTGAGCTGGCTAAGTTGACCTGCAAGTCATGGGCGGGTGCCCAGAATTTGGGGGGCAGTTCATGTAGCAACCCACCCAGGCAGACCCATTCGCCTTGGCGGAGACAGGGGAGGCGGTGGTCACAATCCGTCGAGGCGCTCTCGACTACCTGCGACCACGTTCCGGCTTGCTTACAGGAACACGAACTTCGCGATGAAGATCACGCACAGCACCCACAGGCTGGCCGTGACTTCGCGCCAGCGTCCGGTACCCGCCTTGAGCACCACGTAACTGATGAAGCCCAAGGCAATCCCATCGGCGACCGAGAACGTCAGCGGCATCATGATCACCGTGAGAATCGCCGGAATACTGTCAGTCGCGTCGTCCCAGTGGATATGCGCCATGCTGCCCATCATCAGCATCGCCACATAGATCAGCGCACCGGCCGTCGCATAGGCGGGAATCATCCCGGCCAGCGGCGCGAAGAACATCGCGGCGACGAACAGCAGTCCGACCACCACGGCAGTCAGCCCGGTGCGGCCCCCGGCAGCGACCCCAGCGGCGCTTTCCACGTAGCTCGTGACCGGCGGCACACCCACGGCCGCGCCGAATACGCTGGAAGCGCTGTCGGCCTTGAGCGCGCGCGACAGGTTCTCGATGCGTCCGTCGGCGCTCACCAGATTGGCGCGCTGCGCCACGCCCATCAGCGTGCCGGCGGTGTCGAACATGTGCACGAAGAGGAAGGCCAGCACCACGCTGATCATGCTGATGTTGAACACGCCGGCCACATCCATGGCCATCCAGGTCGGCGCCAGGCTCGGTGGCAGCGAAAATACCCCCCCGTACTCCACCATGCCCAGGCCCCAGCCGGCCAGGGTCACGACGATGATGCTGATGAGGATGGCACCGAACACCCGGTGATAGCTGAGCACGGCGATCATCAGGAAGCAGATGGCCGCCAGCAGCGGACCAGGCTCGTGCAGGGAGCCGAGCTTGATCAGGGTGGCGGGGCTGTCGACGACTATGCCTGCGGTCTTCAGCCCAATCAGGCCGAGAAACAGCCCGACGCCAGCGCCCATGGCGTGTCGCAGGCTGATGGGTATGCTGTTGAGCAGCCACTCGCGCACGCGGGACAGTGTCAGGAACATGAACAGCACCCCGGACACGAACACCGCGCCCAGCGCCGCTTCCCAGGTGTAGCCCATGGTGCCGACCACGGTGTAGGTGAAGAAGGCGTTCAGGCCCATGCCTGGCGCCAGGCCCACCGGCCAGTTGGCGTACAGGCCCATCAACAGGCAACCCAGCGCCGCGGAGATGCAAGTGGCGACGAACGCCGCGCCATGATCGATCCCCGCGTCGGCCATGATGTTGGGATTGACGAAGATGATGTAGGCCATGGTGATGAAGGTGGTCACCCCGGCTATCACTTCGGTCTTGACGGTACTGCCGTGTCGCTTGAGTTTGAAGATCCGCTCCAGCCAGCTCGTGTCGAGCGGGGGAGCGATATCCAGCCCGGGGGCTTCGGATTTGCGGCTTTCCACAGCGATTACTCCTCAAGTCGTTCTTGTTGTTCGGAGCTGTCTCCTGCGCTATGCACTTGGGAGCTCCGCGAGGGGGCAGACCACCGACCATTTTGTTGACTAAAAAGTCAGGAAGTCGCTCGCTGGATTATGCTGTTGTGTACAAAGAATGCAAATAATGTTTTATCTATTGTTCGCATCCAGATCCGCACGAAGGCTATATGCCGAAAACGCTACCTGCAGAAACGGTTATCCCTGTGTACAATGGCTGCATACCTTGACCTTTATTTCTTACCAGGACTTGCCATCCCCCCTCCGACACGCATTACAGTCGAGGCTCGAACGGCGGATCCCCGTGCACGAGTGCCCATGAACGAACAGCTGCAACCTCTGAAGAAACCTGCACGCACCGGCAAGGCCGGGCGCAGTGGTACCCAGGACGACATCGTCTACGCGCATATCTTCGAGGCGATTCTCGAACAGCGCCTGGCGCCGGGGACCAAATTGAGCGAGGAAGCGTTGGGTGAGATCTTCGGGGTCAGCCGCACCATCATTCGTCGTGCCCTATCGCGCCTGGCTCATGAGAGCGTCGTCCTGCTGCGACCCAATCGCGGAGCGGTGGTGGCCAGCCCTACGGTGGAAGAGGCGCGCCAGGTATTCTTCTCCAGGCGCATGGTGGAGCGCGCCATCACCGAGCTGGCGGTCCAGCACGCCACGGCCGAGCAGCTCGGCCTGTTGCGCCAGATGGTCCGTGAGGAGCGTGACAGCTTTTCGCGCGGCGACCGCGGCGCCGGCATACGCCTGTCCGGCGAGTTTCACCTCAAGCTGGCGGAAGCGGCGGGCAATGCGCCATTGGTCAGCTTCCAGCGCAGCCTGGTCTCGCAGACTTCGTTGATCATCGCCCAGTACGAGAGCGGTAACCGCTCCCACTGCTCCTACGATGAGCACATGCAACTGATCGATGCCATCGAAGCCCGCGACGCCGAGCAAGCAGTGAGCCTGATGATGCACCACATGGACCACATCGACAGCAAGCTGAACCTCGACGAAGAGGGTGCTTCCGACGACCTGCATGCCGTGTTCTCGCACTTGCTGCAGAGCAAGAAAAGGGTCCCGGCCAAGGGTTGAACCCCGTTCAAGCCACGGTCTGGCCCTGGGTCGACTGCGGCTTCGAAGCACAATGCCGCAACCGCCTGATTTGACGAGACCTGGCAGGGGCGTGCCAGGTCAAGGCGCCGCCCCATGCTTCAGTCGATCGCTATCGATCGCGCTTATGCACGCAATGCCCCGCCGCGTACGTTTCCCGCACCGTCCGGTCATCGCCCAGGGTGGTCAGCACGAACAAGGTTTCCTCGATACTCTTCGACTGCTGCAGGCGATAGTCCAGCAGTGGCGTCGCCTTGTAGTCGAGCACCACGAAGTCGGCGTCGTTGCCAGGTCGCAGGCTGCCGATGCGATCCTCCAGGCGCAGGGCGCGGGCGCCACCGAGCGTGGCCAGGTAGAAGGACTTTAAGGGGTGCAGGCGAGCGCCCTGAAGCTGCATGACCTTGTAGGCTTCGTTCAAGGTGTTGAGCAACGAGAAGCTGGTCCCGGCTCCCACGTCGGTACCCAGGCCGACATTGACCTTGAAGCGCTCGGCCTGCGGGAGATTGAACAGGCCGCTGCCGAGGAACAGGTTGGACGTCGGGCAGAACGCCACCGCCGAGCCGGTCTCGCCCAGCCGCTGGCATTCCTCGTCGCACAGGTGCACGCCATGGGCGAATACCGAGCGCTCGCCAAGCAGCTCGAAATGGTCATAGACATCCAGGTAGCCTTTGCGCTCGGGGAATAGCGCCTTGACCCAGTCGATCTCCTTGAGGTTCTCGCTCAAGTGGGTATGCAGGTATACCCCGGGGTGCTCCTTGAGCAATTGTCCGGCCAAGGCCAACTGCTCGGGCGTGCTGGTCGGCGCGAACCGCGGGGTGACCGCATAGTGCAGGCGACCCTTGCCGTGCCAGCGCTCGATCAGCATCTTGCTCTCGGTATAGCTGGACTCAGCGGTGTCGGTCAGGTAATCCGGCGCGTTGCGATCCATCATCACCTTGCCGGCGATCATGCGCAGGTCCAGCCGCTGCGCTTCTTCGAACAAGGCATTGACCGACTCGGGATGCACGCTGCCGAACACCAGGGCAGTCGTGGTGCCGTTACGCAGCAGCTCCTCGACGAAGATCTTCGCGACCTTGTCGGCGTGGGCCTTGTCGGCGAACTGTTTCTCGCAGGGGAAGGTGTAGGTGTCCAGCCAGTCCAGCAGTTGCTCGCCGTAGGAGCCGATCATGCCTGTCTGGGGGAAGTGGATATGGGTATCGATGAAACCCGGGGTGATCAGGGCATCCTGGTGGTGGACTACCTCGATGTCGGCATCCAGGGTCGGCAGCAGCTCGCTGGCGTGGCCAACCGCGCTGATGCGACCGTCGTCGATCACCAGCAGGCCGTCTTCGAAGTATTCGCAAGAAGCTTCGATGCCGACCTCGGCCGGGTCGGCGATGCTGTGCAGGATGGCGGCGCGATAGGCCTTGCGGGTCTGGTTTACGCTCATGAAGGATCTCTTCAGCTGGCCTGGCTGCGACGCGAAGGCGGCAGCAGCTGGGCAATGGGGCCTGCGTTGGCGCCAGCGTCATGCTGGCCGAAGCAGGCGTTGTAGGTGGCTATGATTTCCGCGGCGATGGACACGGCGATTTCGATGGGCAGCTTGCCCTTGACCTCGGCCAGGCCCATCGGGCAACGCATGCGCTGCAGCAGGGCATCGCCGAAGCCACGGTCGCGCAGGCGGTGCTCGAATTTGGCCCGCTTGGTCTGCGAGCCGATAAGGCCGAACCAGGTGAAATCGTTGCGCTTGAGAATGGCGGCGGACAGTTCCAGATCGAGCGCATGATTATGCGTCATGACGATGCAGTAGCTGCCCGGCGGCAATTCGCTGACTTCGTCGACCGGTTCCTCGCTGATCACCTTGACCACACCGCTGGGCAGGGACTCGGGGAACTCCTGTTCGCGCGAATCGATCCAGCGTACCCGGCAGGGCAGCGCGGCGAGCAAGGGGACCAGGGCCCGGCCTACATGGCCCGCGCCAAACACGGCGATCTGCGCTTGTACGGCGCCCATCGGTTCGAACAGCAACACGGTGACACCCCCGCAGCACTGGCCCAGGCTGGCACCCAGGCTGAAGCGTTCCAGGTGAGGCATGGTGCTGCGCTCGGCGAGCATCTGCCGGGCGATATGCAGGGCCTTGTATTCCAGGTGACCGCCACCGATGGTGTCGAACAGCTGGGCGGCGGTGACCACCATCTTGGAGCCGGCATTGCGCGGCGTCGAGCCACGTTCCTCGATGATGGTCACCAGGATGCTGGGCTCGCCACGAACCTGGAGGTCGGCGAGGGCGTTTATCCACTGGTGCATGGCGTTCTATCCTCTCTCGAATGCAGCGCGGGCAAGCGAGCTCATTGCGGCACGGTTTCCATGTCGAGCGCAGGCGGTCGGACGGCCTGGGCCTGGCGCATCTGCTCGCAGCCCCAGAGCACCCGCTCCGGCGTGGCGGGGGCGTCGATCCTGGGCTGCACACGGTAGTCCGCCAGGCTGGCGACGGCATCCTTGATGGCGCACCACGCGGCGATGCCAAGCATGAAGGGCGGCTCGCCCACGGCCTTGGAATGGAATACCGTGTCTTCCGGGTTCTTGCGGTTTTCCACCAGTTTCACGCGCAGGTCCAGGGGCATGTCCGCGACCGCCGGGATCTTGTAGCCGGCCGGGCTGTTGGTCATCAGCCTGCCCTTGGCGTTCCACACCAGTTCTTCGGTGGTCAGCCAACCCATGCCCTGGATGAAGCCGCCCTCGACCTGACCGATATCGATCGCCGGATTCAGCGATGCACCGACGTCATGCAGGATGTCGGTACGCAGCATCTTGTACTCGCCGGTCAGGGTATCGATGATCACCTCGACGCAGGCGGCGCCGAAGGCAAAGTAATAGAACGGCCGACCGCGCGCCAGGGAGCGGTCGTAGTAGATCTTCGGCGTGCGGTAGAAACCGGTGCTCGACAGTGAGACCTGGCCGAAATACGCCTGCTGGACCAAGGCCTCGAAACTGATGATCTCTTCGCGCAGGCGCACATGGCCATTGCGAAACTCCACGTCCTCCTCGGTGATCCTGTAATGCCGCGCGGCAAATTCGACCAGGCGCCGCTTGAGAATCTCGGCGGCGTTCTGCGCGGCCTTGCCGTTCAGGTCGGCGCCACTCGAGGCAGCGGTCGGCGAGGTGTTGGGCACCTTGTCGGTATTGGTGGCGGTGATCTGGATACGCCGGAAGTCGACCTGGAACACTTCGGCCACCACTTGCGCCACCTTGGTGTTCAAGCCCTGGCCCATTTCGGTGCCACCGTGGTTGAGATGAATGCTGCCGTCGGTATAGATATGAATCAGGGCGCCCGCCTGGTTGAGGAAGCTGGCGGTGAAGGAGATCCCGAACTTGACGGGCGTCAGCGCCAGCCCCTTTTTCAGGACCGGGCTGCCTGCGTTGAAGCGACGGATGGATTCGCGGCGCTCGGCGTAGTCGCTGCTGGCTTCCAGCTCGGCGGTCATCTCTTCGAGCATGTTGTGCTCGACGGTCTGGTGATAGTGGGTGACGTTGCGTTCGGTCTTGCCGTAATAGTTGACCTTGCGTACCGCGAGCGGGTCGAGCGCCAAGTGGCGGGCGATATGATCCATCACCTCCTCGATGGCAACCATGCCCTGTGGCCCGCCAAAGCCGCGGTAGGCCGTATTGGACGCAGTGTTGGTCTTGCAGCGATGTCCGTGGATCGTGGCATCGCCCAGGTAGTAGGCGTTGTCGGCGTGGAACATGGCGCGGTCGACGATGGAGGCCGACAAATCCGGCGAGCAGCCACAGTTGCCGGCGAGGTCGAAATTGATGCCGTGCAAGCGTCCGCGATCATCAAAGCCGACGTCGTACTCGATATAGAAGGGGTGGCGCTTGCCGGTCATCAGCATGTCTTCCACCCGCGGCAGGCGCATCTTGGCCGGCTGACCAGTCAGGCGGGCGACCACGGCGCACAGGCAGGCAGGACTGGCGGCCTGGGTTTCCTTGCCGCCGAAGCCGCCGCCCATGCGGCGCATGTCGACGACGATCTTGTTCATCGGCACGTCGAGTACTTCGGCGACGAGCTTCTGCACCTCGGTAGGGTTCTGCGTCGAACAGTAGACGATCATGCCGCCGTCCTCTGTCGGCATCACCGAGGAAATCTGGGTTTCCAGGTAGAAATGCTCCTGCCCGCCGATGTGCAGGGAACCTTGCAGGCGATGCGGGGCGCTGGTCAGCGCGGTCGCCGAATCGCCTCGTCGATGGGTATGGCTGTCCAGGACAAAGTGCTTGTCACGCAGCGCCTGAACCACATCCAGGACCGGCTCGAGGTCTTCGTACTCGATGATTGCCGCCATGGCGGCGGTGCGCGCGGTCTCCAGGTCACAGGCGGCGACGGCAAGTACCGGCTGGCCGACGAACTCGACCTTGTCTATGGCCAGCAAGGGGTCGCCGGGCAGCAGTGGGCCGATGTCCTTGAGCCCGGGAATGTCGTGGTGGGTGATGACGATGCGCACGCCCGGGATGGCGTAGCACGGCCCTGTGTCCACGCTCACTATGCGGGCATGGGCACGGTCCGAGAGCCGCGCATAGACGTGCAGCTGGTTGGGAAACTCCAGGCGATCATCGATGTACACCGCCTCGCCACTGACGTGCTTGTCGGCGCTGTCGTGTTTGAGGCTGCGGCCCACGCCGGTGGTCAGGTCCTGGCGGAACAGTTCGGCCATCTCGGCCTGGCTCTTGGCAACGTGATGGTCAGACATAAGCGGTCACCCGGGTCTCGATGTGCGGTGTTTGCAGTTCGATGAAGTACTTGCGCAGCAGGTTCTGTGCGGTCAGCAAGCGGTACTCCTTGCTGGCGCGGAAATCCGACAGCGGGGTGAAGTCCTCGGCCAGCGCCTCGCAGGCCTGCTCCAGGGTGGCCGCGTTCCAGGGCTTGCCGAGCAGGGCATCTTCGCAATGACGAGCGCGCTTGGCAATGGCCGCCATGCCGCCAAAGGCAACGCGCGCACCGCTGACAGTCCCGTCTTCGATACGCAGGTTGAAGGCCGCGCAGACGGCCGAGATGTCGTCATCCAGGCGCTTGGAAACCTTGTAGGCGCGGAAGGTCCAGGCATCGTTGGCGAGCGGCACGAGGACCTTCTCGATGAATTCGCCCTCCTGGCGCGCAGTGATGCGGTAATCGATGAAATAGTCTTCCAGTGCCAATATGCGCTGGCGCTCGCCCTGGCGCAGGACGATACAGGCATCCAGGGCGATCAGCAGGGGCGGGGAGTCCCCGATGGGCGAGGCATTGCCGATATTGCCGCCGAGCGTGCCCTGATTGCGGATCTGCAGTGAGGCAAAACGGTGCAGCAACGCGCCGAAGTCCGGATATTGCTCGTTCAAGGCGGCGTAGCAATCGGTCAGCGGCGTGGCCGCGCCGATCTCCAGGTGGGTGTCGGTCCTGTCGACGCGCTTCAGTTCCGCAACCTGGCTGACATGAATCATTACCGGCAGGGTCTTGTGCTGTTGCGTGACTTCCAGGGCCAGGTCGGTACCGCCAGCCAGCAGTCGAGCCTCGGGGTGCGCTTCGTACAATTCGGCGAGATCGTCGAGGGTGAGCGGTACCAGGCAGCGTTTGTCGCCGCTGTTCAGCTCGCCGGTCTGCTGGGGTGCTATAGCCTTCAGGCGCGCGATGATTTGCGCTTGTTGCTCGTCGAACTGGTCGCGGCATGGCTGGCGACAGCTCTGTCGCGCGGCGTCGAGGATCGGCCGGTAACCGGTACAGCGGCAGAGGTTGCCGGCCAGCGCTTCCTGGGCCTGATGCAGGTCGGGGCCATCGCTGTTCTTTTGCAGCGCGAACAGCGACATGACGAAGCCAGACGTACAGAACCCGCACTGTGAACCGTGGCAGTCGGCCATCGCCTGCTGGACGCTGTGCAGCTGGCCCTGATGCTTGAGGCCCTCGACGCTGATCAATTGCTTGCCATGCAGGCTGCAGACGAAGGTCAGGCAGGAGTTGATGCTGCGATAGCGAAGGCTCTCCTGGCCCTGTTGGTCGGTGACCCGCTCGCCCACGACCACCGTGCAGGCCCCGCAATCGCCGCTGGCGCAGCCTTCCTTGGTGCCGGGTTTGCCAAGATGCTCGCGCAGGTATTGCAGCACCGTCATGTTCGGGTCCAGGGCATGCTCACTGCGCAGCTCCTGATTGACAAGAAACTGGATCACGGGAAGGCCTCACGATGGGTTTATTGTTGTTGAGCCGACTCTAAGCAACGCTCGACCTCGCGGTCAATAATTTTCTGACTTAAAGGTCAAGAAAAGTGGGTTGCCTGGTTTTCGATGCTCAACGGCCCGCTTTACAAGCATAGATCGCGCCGCCCTGCGTCGGCGGTGTCATCCGCTAAAGCGCGATTGCCCTTTGCGCGGCGGCCAGGCAAGTGCGCTACAATCCCGCGCTTGCGCACAACCTGACGATTTCGAAGGAAAACCATGACGTTCAAGGCGCCGGATAGCCTCTCCGAGCAGATCGCCCATCATCTGGCCGAGCGGATCATCCGTGGCGAGCTCGCGCCCGGCGAGCGTATCCAGGAGCAGAAGGTCACCCAGGCCCTGAATGTCAGTCGAGGCTCGGTGCGCGAGGCCTTGCTCATTCTCGAGCGTCGGCATCTGGTGACGATCCTGCCGCGCCGTGGCGCCCATGTGACCTACCTTGACGAGCGCAATGTCCGCAGCCTGTGCACCCTGATGGGCGAGTTCTACATCCTTCTCGGCAACGCGGTCGCCAGCCATTGGCGCAGCGAGGCCGACCTGCAGCCTTTCATTGCCATCCAGCGACGTCTGCGCGACGCCTACGAGCGTCAGGACATCGAGGCCTTCGTCGCCGATAGCTTTGCCGTGATGCGAGCCGCCTATCCGTTCGCCGACAACCCGTATCTGCAGGAGACCGTGGAAAACCTGCAGCCGGCCATGAGCCGTGCCTACTATCTGGCTCTCGATCAACGTCAGACGAGCATGACCGATTACCTGGACCTGTTCGCCTGCCTGCTCGAAGCCGTGGTGGCGCGTGATCATGGACGAATTCGAGAAGTTCTCGCCGCTTATTGCCAACGCAGTTGCGAACTGGTGCTGGCCGCACTGGCCAAGGGCTGACCATGCGCCTCAAATGCATCCGCCTGGCGGGTTTCAAGTCCTTCGTCGATCCAACCACGGTCAACTTCCCCAGCAACATGGCGGCGGTAGTCGGGCCCAATGGCTGCGGCAAGTCCAACATCATCGATGCGGTGCGCTGGGTGATGGGTGAAAGCTCCGCCAAGAACCTGCGCGGCGAGTCCATGACCGACGTCATCTTCAATGGCTCTACCAGCCGCAAGCCGGTCAGCCAGGCCAGTATCGAACTGGTGTTCGATAACAGCGACGGGACCTTGGTCGGCGAATACGCGGCCTATGCCGAAATCTCCATCCGTCGCAAGGTCACCCGCGAGGCGCAGAACACCTATTACCTTAATGGCACCAAGTGCCGACGCAAGGACATTACCGACATCTTCCTCGGTACCGGCCTTGGCCCGCGCAGCTATTCGATCATCGAGCAGGGCATGATCTCCAAGCTGATCGAAGCCAAGCCCGAAGAGCTGCGCAACTTCATCGAGGAGGCGGCCGGGATCTCCAAGTACAAGGAGCGTCGCCGCGAGACCGAGAACCGTATCCGCCGCACCCAGGAGAACCTGGCGCGCCTGACCGACCTGCGTGAAGAACTGGAACGTCAGCTCGAGCGCCTGCACCGGCAGGCCCAGGCTGCCGAGAAGTACCGTGAGTACAAGGCCCAGGAGCGTCAACTCAAGGCTGGCCTGTCTGCCTTGCGCTGGCGTGCGCTGGATGAGCGGGTTCGCCAGCGGGAACTGGTGATCGGTGACCAGGAAGTGGCGTTCGAGGCTCTGGTGGCCGAGCAGCGCAATGCCGATGCCAGCATCGAGCGCCTGCGCGATGGTCACCATGATCTCTCCGAGCGCTTCAATCAGGTCCAGGGACGCTTCTACTCGGTAGCCGGCGATATCGCGCGGGTCGAGCAAAGCATCCAGCATGGTCAGCAGCGCCTGAGACAGCTGCAGGACGATCTCAAGGAGGCCGAACGCACGCGTCTTGAAACCGAATCGCACCTGGGTCACGACAGCGCGCTGCTGGCGACCCTGAGCGAAGAGCTGGAGATGCTCGAGCCCGAGCAGGACATTACCCTCGAAGCCGCCGAGGAGGCCGCCGCTACCCTCGAGGAAGCCGAGCTCGGCATGCACGGCTGGCAAGAACAGTGGGACACCTTCAACACGCGATCCGCCGAGCCGCGGCGTCAGGCCGAAGTCCAGCAGGCACGCCTGCAACAGCTGGAAAAAGGCCTGGAGCGCGTATTCGAGCGCCAGCGCAAACTGGGCGAGGAACTCGACCAGCTGGGCGCGGATCCCCAGGATGCCGCCATGCTCGACCTCGCCGAGCAGGTCGCCAGTAGCGAGCTGCTGCTCGATGACCTGCAGATACAGGAGCAGCAAGTCATCGACCAGGTCGAAGGCGTGCGTGAACACCTGCAGCAAACCACGCAAACCCAGCAGCGACTGCAGGGCGAGCTGCAACGCCTGGGTGGTCGCCTGGCCTCGCTGGAGGCACTGCAGCAGGCCGCGCTGGAGCCTGGCGGCGAGACGGCCGGCTGGCTGCGTGAGCAAGGCCTGGAACAACGGCCACGTCTGGCGCAAGGCCTGCGCGTCGAGCCGGGCTGGGAGCTGGCGGTGGAAACCGTGCTTGGCGCCGATCTGCAGGCGGTGCTGGTGGACGACCTTGCCACGCTGGATTTCGCCAGCCTCGGCCAGGGTGATATCCGTCTGCTGGAAACGGCCGGGACGGGCGTCGGTCAGCCGGGCAGTCTGCTGGACAGGATCGAGAGCCGAATCGATTTGAGCCCCTGGCTTGGCAAGGTCAGACCCGTCGAAAGCCTCGAGCAGGCCCTGGCCCTGCGCGCAGATCTGGCGGACGGCCAGAGTCTGGTCAGTCGTGACGGCTACTGGGTGGGCCGACATTTCCTGCGGATCAGCCGTGGCAATGAGTCCCAGGGTGGCATGCTGGCCCGAGGTCAGGAGATCGAGAGCCTGACCTTGCAACAGGGAGAGCAGGAAGCACGGCTCGAACAGCTCGACCAGCAATTGCAGGGTTTGCGAGATCGACAGCGCGATCTGGAAGAACAACGCGAGCAGCTACGCCGCCGCACTCAGGAAGAGAACCGCCAACAGGGCGAGCTGAAGGCGCGACTCTCGGCCGGGCGTGCCCGTGCCGAGCAACTGGAACTACGTCGTCGGCGTCTGGAGGAAGAATTGGCCGAGCTGCAGGAGCAGCGAGCCGTCGAAACCGAGCAGCTGGGCGAGTCACGCCTGCTGCTGCAAGAGTCGCTCGAACTGATGGCCCAGGATACCGAGCAGCGCGAGCAATTGCTGGCCCGGCGCGACATTCTGCGCGAAGGCCTCGATCGCATTCGCCAGGAAGCGCGGCAGGCCAAGGATCATGCGCATCAATTGGCCGTGCGCCTGGGCTCGTTGCGCGCCCAGCACGAGTCGACCCGTCTGGCCCTGGAGCGCCTGGAGTTGCAGGCCGCCCGTCTTTCCGAGCGCCAGGAGCAACTGAGCTTGAATCTGGAAGAGGGTGAGGCGCCGTTGGAAGAGTGGCGTCTCAACCTGGAGGAGCTGCTCGAGCGCCGTATGAGCGTCGATGAAGAAATGCGCCAGGCCCGCTTGCACATGGACGAGGCCGACCGCGAGCTGCGCGAGGCCGAGAAGCGTCGCACCCAGGCAGAACAGCAATCCCTGCTCCTGCGCGGTCAACTGGAGCAGCTGCGACTGGAGTGCCAGGGCCTGGACGTCCGTCGCAAGACGCTCCAGGAGCAGTTGCTGGCCGACGGCTACGATCTGCAAGGGGTGCTCGACACGCTCGAGCCCGAGGCCAACGAAGAAGATACCGAGCAGGCACTGGAGCAGGTCGAAGGACGGATCCAGCGCCTGGGCGCGATCAACCTGGCCGCCATCGAGGAATACCAGCAGCAGTCCGAACGCAAGCGCTATCTGGATGCGCAGGACGCCGACCTGGTAGAGGCGCTGGAAACTCTTGAAAACGTCATTCGCAAGATCGACAAGGAAACCCGCAATCGCTTCAAGGATACCTTTGATCAGATAAATGCGGGTTTGCAGGCCCTTTTTCCAAAAGTTTTCGGTGGCGGCAGTGCTTACCTGGAACTGACGGGCGAAGATTTACTCGATACTGGGGTGACAATCATGGCGCGTCCTCCGGGCAAGAAAAACAGCACCATCCATTTGCTGTCCGGCGGCGAGAAAGCATTGACCGCACTGGCTCTGGTATTCGCGATCTTCAAGCTGAATCCGGCACCGTTCTGCATGCTCGACGAGGTCGACGCGCCGCTGGACGATGCCAACGTCGGTCGCTATGCGAGGCTGGTGAAGGAAATGAGCGAGACCGTACAGTTCATCTACATCACCCACAACAAGATCGCCATGGAGATGGCCGATCAGCTGATGGGAGTGACGATGCACGAGCCAGGGTGTTCACGTCTTGTTGCAGTTGATGTCGAAGAGGCGTTGGCGATGGTCGATGCCTGACTGGCCAAGGGGCCGGAGCGCCTGAAAAGGACCTGATCGGCAGCGAAATACCCTGTCGAATGCGACAGACGGTGTAAAGTTGGCTTTGGTCGTGCTAGCTTAATGTCACATGTTTTCTGCGTGGGTAAAACGCCTGTCAGAACATAGGGTTGGCGCCACGTGTTAAAGGGCTTTGAAGCCTTGTTTTCCAGCATATTTTTTTACAGAGGCACGGGATTACATGGAAATCGGTCTGCGCGAGTGGCTGATCGTCATCGGCATCATTGTCATTGCCGGTATTCTTTTTGACGGCTGGCGCCGCATGCGTGGCGGCAAGGGCAAGTTGAAGTTCCGCCTGGATCGCAGTTTCTCCAATCAGCCGGAAGAAGAAGGCAATGCCGAGGTCCTGGGTCCGCCCCGGGTACTGGATACGCACAAGGAACCGGAGCTGGACGAAGGCGACCTGCCCTCGGTCAGCGCGCCGACGCGTGAGCGCGAGGTCAAGCCGTCCAAGGTATTCAAACGTAACAAGCGAGCTCCCGAGCCGCAGCAGGCAGACGTGGGCCTGACCGCCGGTTCTCGCGATGCCGAGCTGTTCGCCGAGGGCGACGACGATTACGCCGATGATGGTCGCGATGCCGGGTTCTCTGCCAACGGCGCCGCCAACAAGGACCTGCCGCCGGTGGAAGAGGTGCTGGTGATCAGTGTCATTTCGCGTGATGAAGGTGGCTTCAAAGGCCCTGCCTTGCTGCAGAACATCCTCGAAAGCGGCCTGCGTTTCGGTGAAATGGACATCTTCCATCGGCATGAAAGCATGGCCGGTCATGGCGAGGTGCTGTTCTCCATGGCCAACGCCGTGAAGCCTGGTATCTTCGACCTGGACGACATCGACCACTTCAGCACGCGTGCCGTGAGCTTCTTCCTGGGTCTGCCAGGGCCTCGTCACCCGAAGCAGGCTTTCGACGTGATGGTCGCGGCCGCCCGCAAGCTGGCCCATGAACTCGATGGCGAGCTGAAGGACGACCAGCGCAGCGTGCTGACTGCGCAGACGATCGAGCATTACCGTCAGCGTATCGTCGAGTTCGAACGCCGCGCCCTGACGCAAAAACGCTGAGGCCTCCGTGCGAGAGCGGATCGCTCTCGCGTTGGCCAGCCAGCGCAGACCCGAATCAAGAGTCCAGCAGAGAGCAGCCCCGGCTGCTCTTTTGCATTGCAAGAGACGATGAACATGAGCGCCGAATCCCGAATCCTTGAACTGCGTGCCGAACTCGATCGGCACAACTATCGCTACTACGTGCTGGACGAGCCGAGTGTCCCCGATGCCGAGTACGATCGTCTTTTCAACGAGCTCAAGGCGTTGGAGGCCGAGCACCCGGACCTGGTCAGTGCCGATTCACCCACGCAGCGGGTCGGCGGCATGGCCTTGGCGGCGTTCTCCCAAGTGCGTCACGAGATCCCCATGCTCAGCCTTGGCAACGCGTTCGAAGAGGGCGACCTGCGTGAGTTCGGTCGGCGCGTGGTCGAGGGACTGGACCAGCCAGGGGAGGCCGTGGATTACAGCTGCGAGCCCAAGCTCGATGGTCTGGCGGTCAGCCTGCTGTACCGTGACGGGCAGTTGGTCCAGGGCGCCACGCGTGGCGACGGCACCACCGGTGAAGACATCAGCACCAACGTGCGCACCGTGCGCAACATCCCGCTGAAGCTGCGGGGCAGCGGCTGGCCGGCCGTGCTCGAAGTGCGCGGCGAGGTCTACATGAGCAAGGCCGGGTTCGAGCGCCTCAACGCCACCCAGGCCGAGGCCGGTGGCAAGACCTTCGCCAACCCGCGCAACGCCGCCGCGGGCAGCTTGCGCCAGCTGGACTCGAAGATCACCGCCAGCCGTCCACTGGAGTTCTGCTGCTACGGCCTGGGCCAGGTGTCCGAGCCCGTGGCCGACAGCCATATCGGTATCCTGGAGCGGCTCAAGGCGTGGGGCATGCCGGTCAGCCGCGAACTCAAGCACGCGGCCGGCATCGAGCAATGCCTGGACTATTACCGCGACATCGGCGCGCGCCGCAACGAGCTGCCCTACGAAATCGACGGTGTTGTATTCAAGGTCAACAGCCTGGCTTCGCAGCGCGAGCTGGGCTTTCGTTCCCGCGAGCCGCGCTGGGCGATCGCCCACAAGTTCCCGGCCATGGAAGAACTGACCGAAGTGCTGGATGTGGAATTCCAGGTGGGCCGTACCGGTGCCGTCACGCCCGTGGCGCGTCTGAAGCCCGTGAAGGTCGCGGGCGTGACCGTGTCCAACGCGACTCTGCACAACATGGATGAAGTGTCACGGCTGGGCCTGATGATCGGCGATACCGTGATCATCCGCCGCGCCGGCGACGTTATCCCGCAAGTCATGCAGGTGGTGCTCGAGCGTCGCCCCGAAAGCGTCCGCCCCGTGCCCGTACCCACCGAGTGCCCGGTTTGCGGTTCGCAGGTCGAGCGCACCCAGCTGGTCAAGCGCAGCAAGGGGCGGGAAACCACCAGCGAAGGCGCCGTTTACCGTTGCGTGGGTCGCCTGGCCTGCGCTGCGCAACTGAAGCAAGCGATCATCCACTATGTATCCCGTCGCGCCATGGACATCGACGGCCTGGGTGAGAAAAGCGTGGAGCAACTGGTCGATCAGGGCCTGATCCGCTCGCCCGCGGACCTCTACCGCTTGACCTTCGACCAGGTCGTCGCGCTGGAGGGCTTCGCGCAAGTGTCCAGCAACAAGCTGCTGGCCGCCATCGAGCGGAGCAAGCGTCCGAGCCTGGCGCGTTTCATCTACGCCCTTGGCATTCCCGACGTGGGCGAGGAGACCGCCAAGGTCCTCGCCCGATCGCTGGGCAGCCTCGAGCGGGTCCAGGCAGCGTTGCCACAGGTGTTGACCTATCTGCCCGATATCGGCCTGGAGGTCGCCCACGAGATCCACAACTTCTTCGAAGACGAGCACAACCGTAATGTCATCCAGCAGTTGCTCGACTGCGGCATGCAGTTGCAGGACCAGGGCGAGCTCGGCGCCGAGTTCGCCGCTAGCGCCACGCTGGCCGGCATGATCGCCAAGCTCGATATCGCCTCCGTCGGCCCCACTGGAGCCGACAAACTGGTCGCCCGCCTGGGCAGTCTGGACAAGATCATCGAAGCCGACGGCATCGATTTGCGCCAGGCCCTGAGCAGCAGGCAGGCGGAGTCCGTGCGTGAGTTTTTCAGAAGCGAGACCAACCAGAAGCTGGCGCGGGACATCGAAGCGCAGCTCCTGGAGTTCGGCATGCATTGGGCCAGCGAGAAGAAGACGACCGAAGGCCTGCCGCTGGCGGGGCAGAGCTGGGTCCTGACCGGCAGCCTGGAGCGCATGAGTCGCGACATCGCCAAGGACCATCTGGAAAGCCTGGGCGCCAAGGTATCGGGTTCGGTTTCCGGCAAGACTCATTGCGTGGTCGCCGGGCCCGGCGCAGGCTCCAAGCTGACCAAGGCCGCCGAGTTGGGTATCAAGGTGCTGGACGAGGAGGCATTCGTCGCCTTCCTGGCCGAGCACGACATCGCCGTGTGAGTGGGAGAAAAGACAAGTCATTGAGAAATGATGGTTTTTTCTTTGCGGCAGAGGTTGTAAGTTCGCCCCAGACCGGTACAATGGCGCGGCTCATCACTGAATGAGCAGCGTAGTGGTGGCCCCATCGGTCCCCCCGCAACGATCAACCGTCAACCCGGTCAGGCCTGGAAGGGAGCAGCCGTAGCGGTGACATCGTGTGCCGGGGTGTGGCTGATGGGGCTGCCTCCATTTCAGGCTCTTGAAATCTCAAGGCCTTCCTGGCTACACGCTCACCCTATGACAGTTGCACAGGTATTCCATCATGGACATCCATCGGATTTCGTGACTGATGCCGGCGGCTCATGGTGACGATCCGATCTGCAATCCTGTGCGCACCTCGACCTGCCTCGTGTTTACTTCTCGAAATCCACCTGCGAACCTTCCGTCTCTCGCAACCCTTGAACCTGTGAAAATCCTGGTGCTTACTCGTCACCTTGTTATCTGAAGCGCGTCAGGAGTGCCGATCGTGGATGAAGTAGATCCCTTGACCAAAGGCAGGCTTCGCGACTGGCAGGCCCGGCGCCTGGCCATCAAGGACCAGATGCAGGCCAGTCCCGAGAGAACTCTCGAGCTGTCCAGAGTGCTGGATCTCATGGACGAAGAGCACGAGCAGATTCTCCATGCGGCAAGAAGCATCGGAGTGATCAACGATCCTGAAGGGGAGGCTGATAGCGCGCCATCCTCGCCACTCGGCCTCGTCGAAGCTGTAGCATGCCAGGCGTCCGGGCACGGCATTGACAGAACGACCTCGAATCCGGTTCGCCAGCAGTGCGAGCTTCGACTGAGCCTGTCGGCAAAGAGCGTCGGCGATCTTCGCAAGCTGCTGGCGCTGGCTATCCACGAGCTTGATGGAAAGCTCGAGCAAGATGACAGCGTCATGGGCCGTCCGGGAGATCATGCGGGACATATGTCCGGGACGCTGGGCGAATATCGTTTCGAACTGGATGTGAAAGATGAAGCGGATGAGTGATGCCACGGGGCCAGAAACCCCTGAAGAGGGCGTGGCCAGGATGGAGGCCGGTCACGAGCGGCCGTATGAGGTGTCGGACGAGACGCTTGCGCGACATCTGCTGCCGCTGCTCGAGGTGTATGATGTGAAGTGGCATGGGCATGGTGTCATCTATGTGAATGACGAGCCCTACAATATCGAGACCTCCGTCAGGATCGTCGCTGACCTGAGCAAGTGCCTGGGTCTGCCTGCCGATGTCGTACGCCGCCGTTTGATCGAGGCGCGTCTGCTCAAGGATGCGCGCAAGAAGCCGCTGCGCAGCAATGCCGCGCAAACTGTCGTCGATCAGCTCGCATCGAGAACACTGCTATCGACCTTGGCGTCGAAGCGTCTAGATCATGAAGACCCTGACCAGACCTGACGCCAGGACGATAGCCGCCTGAGACACGAGACCCCATGCAGCCGGAACATTATGACTTTTCCAATCCCGTGTATCTGCCCATCACGCCAGAGTGCTGCCAGCAGCTGCTCGAAAGCGAAGGCGTGGCGGGTCTTGACGCGCTGAGCGATGCGGAACTGGCTGCGGTGATGGTCATCCAGCACCTGGCCCAGTCGGGTGACAAGGGTATTACCGCGGGCGGCGCCGAAAAAATCCTGGGAAAACTGCTGGCGTGGGGCGTCGATCCTGCGGGCCCAGGCGGCACTGGCTTGCTGTCCGAAGCGCGGCGCCTGTTCGATCAGCGCAAGCTCTACTTCGGCCTGGGCTTGCTGAAGGGCATGAACCTGCGCCTGCTCGACGCGGACGAGGTCAAGGCACGTGAGTATCTGCTGGCCGATGGCGGATGGGACCTGGGTTACAAGGTTCGCCACCATGAACGGCATAATCCCTTCAACAAGCGGATGATCACGGCGCGCAGGTCGGAGCGCTGGCTGAGCTCGGCCCAGGACAGGCTGGTACGAACCTTCCGGGCGAACCTGGACGAGCACCTGCATGTCCAGGGCTACGCGGGCGTTGGCAAGAGTCACCTGCTCGGGGCCTTGATGGAATGCCTGCAGCCGGGGCGCACGCTGGCGCTGGCGCGTACCGACGGCAAGCTCGAAGCCCTGCGGCGACGCCTTGGCGGCTCCGCGAAGATTCCCGGTCTGAGCTTTCAGGCGTTCGCCCAGGCGGTGCTTGCCGGACCTCGCGGTGGGCCGGGCAAGCGATTCGACAAGGGCTCGCCCCGGCTTGCCACCAAGTCGGCAGTGTCCGAAGAACTGTCGATCTTCGGCTTTCGCGGGTACAGCCAGGTACAGACACTGGACATCTGTCTGACGGCACTGGCCCGCTACTGCGATTCGTGGGAGCGGACCTTGTCCAAGGATCATCTTCCAATTTTCCGACAGCCGTTGTCCGCGGTGGAAGAGCGGGTATTGCTGGAGTATTCCAGTCGGGTCTGGACCTGGCTGGATGCCAACCCGCAGTGGTCCGGCCGGACCGGGTTCGAGGCGTTGCTGGTGGTCAAGCTTGCAAGCCTGGCCGGCTGCCGGGTCCCGTCGCGGTTTACGCACGTGATCGTCGACGAAAGCCAGGACTTGCCACCGCCGTTGTTGCAGATCATCGAGCGTGGCCGGCAGGTGCTGATCACCCTCGGCGACGAATACCAGAAAGCCAGCGGCCCGGTAGTCCGGCGCCAGCGGCAGGTTCGGCAGAACGACGTCAGCTATTCGGTACGCTCGGGGCGCAAGGTGGAGGAATTGGTCAACCCGCTGATCACGCTGCACTCCGAAAAGCCCAGGATACCTTTCGAGGGCGCTCGCGATGCCGATGTGAGTATCGAAACCTATCCTGAACGATTCACGCCACCCGAGGGGTGCGTGGTGCTGACCGGCTCGCGTTGGGACAGCATGAAATGGGCCGTGGAGCTGTCGCGCAACAACTGCGGTTTCGGTTTCCTGGACAAGGCGGCGGAAGACGACATGAAGCGGTTCATGAAAAGCGCCGTCAGGCGTTTCAGGCCGGATGTCTATGGCGCTGAGGGGGATGATGAGCTGCATCCCTGGTTCGCCGAACTGACGGATTGGCGACAGGTGTCCGAGGCCAGCCGGTTCGACGAGTCTTTCCTTTGGTTGCAGGGGGAGCTGGAGCAAGGCTTCACTGTAGCCGACGTCACGGCCTTGGATCGGATGACCGGCAAACGCGCCTCGAGCTGCCTGTTGCTGATGGCGGAAGAGGCGGGGGGGTGGGAGTTCGACCAGGTCCTGCTGACGCCAGGGCTGCTGACCACGGTGCCGTTCAAGGATGTCTACGAATTCGATCACCGGATCTGTGCGGTCTACATCGCCATTTCGCGCGCCAGGCATACCCTCTATCTGCCCTATGACCTGCAAGAGTGGATCGACTACCACGGCGGCAACCATCGCGAACTGCATGGGTACTGAGTCTCCTGAGCGATGCAGTCCCGCAGGGGAGAAGTCGGCCTACCGGGCCGCCAGACCGTCTGCGATCGCGGCCCAAAGGCTCCCCTGGCATTGAAACCACAAGCCATCCCGCCCAGGGTGGGGTAGTTTCAATCAGTTAAGAAATAAAATTGGGTTTTCAAAAGCTGGGACTTATGTTCCGGCTTTTCAAATCTTCTGTGGGGCATACGGCCTCGTCGCGGGGCAAGCCCGCTCACCACCGGGAATGAGTCGTGCCTGTCACCGATCGTGGGCGTCGACGTTAGGCTCGGCTGCATCGCGCACTGGTGGTGAGCGGGCTTGCCCCGCGACGAGGCCGTATGCCCCACAGAAGATTTGAGAAGCAAATAGCATGGCACTGAAGTTGAATCGTTCCTCGAGTGGCCGACATCAGGGCCTGCCCACCGCGCCAACACACGGGCGACGTTTTTTAGTCCGCGTCGCCCCGGTCGATGCCTTGAGCAGCCGCTGGAAGGTCGGGCATGCCAGATGCTCCTCGGCGGGGCACTCGGCGGCATGACGAAGTCCCTTGCCCAAGGCCATCAGCCGCCTGGCCCGTGCTTCCAACTCGCTGGCCTTGTCGACGAGACGCTGGCGGTCGATCTTCGACTGGCCGAGCATCTCTTCGACCTCGTCCAGTGAGAACCCCGCGGACTGCCCCAAGGCTATCAGGGCCAGTCGGTCGGTGATATCCGCGGCGAACTGGCGTCTTTGCCCTGGGGACGCCAGTGAGCGGATCAGGCCTCTCTTTTCGTAATAACGCAGCGTCGAAGCCGGTATTCCGGTGCGCCTGGCTACGTCGGCGATGTCCATTTCGATCCCCTTGACTTGAAGTTGACTTCAACCTTCATGCTGCGTGGCAAGTTCAATTCCGTCAATGCGCAAGGGGCTTCGATCATGATGACCACCACTCTGATTTCCACCAGTCTGACCATGGGTGTGGGCGCCACGTTATTCATGGATGCTTGGACGCTGCTGCTCAAGCGGCTCGGCGTCCGCACCCTGGACTATGCCATGCTGGGCCGCTGGGTCGGGCACCTTGTGCGCGGGCAGCTAAGCCATGAGGCGATCACGCAGGCGCAACCGGTGGCCAACGAGCGTGCCTGGGGTTGGTTGATGCACTACGTGATAGGCGTGGCATTCGCCGCGTTGCTGCTGGGCATGGTGGGAGAACGCTGGCGGCTGGTGCCGACGCTCGGGCCGGCGCTGGCATTCGGCCTGTGTTCGGTGCTGGTCCCGCTGTGCGTGATGCAACCCGCCATGGGCGCGGGATTTTTCGCGAGCAGGACGCCAGCACCCGTGCGCAACTGTCTGCGCAGCCTGGCTACCCATGCCGTGTTCGGGATCGGGTTGTTCCTGGTCGCATGGATATGCATGGCCGCACGATGAACTACGCCAGCTCGTGAGCTGGCGTAGTACGGTGTTGCTCTCAGTGTTGCGGTGTGACGCTTACAGAGTCCACTTCAAGCTGAACATCACGTTGCGTGGGTCGCCATAGACGCCCGTGCCGGTGCCATTCGGGATGCCCTGCCAGTACTTCTCGTCGAAGACGTTGTTGAGGTTGACGCGGCCATCCCAGTGCTCGTCGAAGCGGTAGCCGGCCATCAGGCCCACCACGGCGTAGCTGTCCTGCTCGGCATGGCCCGTGCCCACGCGGTTGTAGGTTTCGCTCTGGGCGAAGACATCCGCGCCGACCCGCCATTTGCTCAGGTCGCCGGTGAGGTTGTAGCTGGTGGCGGCCTTGAACAGGTGCTTGGGCTGATCGGGGCCGAAGCGTTTGCCTTCGTAGGTGGTGTCCTTGACGTATTCGCTCATGACGTAGGTATACGCCGCGGAGAAGTTCCAGTTCGGAGTCAGCGCTCCGCTCAGCTCGGTGTCGATACCGCGGCTGCGAACTTCGCCGGCGGCCTCGTAGCAGGTGCGGCCCTGGCTGGCGCAACTGGCCGGCTGGTTGGCGACAGCGTAGGCGCGGTTTTCCTGGGTCATCTCGAACAGTGCCACCGAGGCATTCAAAGCCCCGTCAAGGTATTCGCCTTTGAGACCGATCTCGTAGCTATCGCCGGTCATCGGCTCCAGTACCGAGCCACCGACGTCCTGGTTGCTTTGCGGCTTGAAGATCTCGGTGTAGCTGGCATACGCCGAGTAGGTATCGTTCAGGTCATAGATGATGCCGGCGTAAGGCGTGAATTCCCGCGTGGCCTTGTAATCGCTGTCTGTCAGCTTGTTGTCATAATCCCACCAGCTGACCCGTCCGCCGATGATCACGTGCAAAGGATCGATCGGATTGAAGCGGGCCACTGCATAGGCGGCTTCTTCGGTGGTGACATTGTGGCTGGCATAGGCATTGCGATCGGTAATGGATGGCTTGGCCACGCTGCCAGGGTCGAAATCATAGATGTCGACTGGCGTACCCGCCCACCAGCCTCCCCGCTGATCGTATTTCTCCTGGCGACGGCTGACCCCGGCCATGAATTCATGATCACGACCCAGCAGCTGGAAAGAGCCGCCCAGCGAGGCGTCGATATTGAGCATGTCGTCGTCGGTCAGGTAGTGGCCTGAAGCCGTGCCCAGGTCGGACACCGAGCTGTAGCTGTAATCGGGAGCCACCGAGGTCAGATAGTTGGAGAATGTATCGGATTCTCCCCAGATCTTCTGCACGGCCACCTTGCCTGTCCAGCCGTTGTCGAACTTGTGGGTGATATCGGAGAACAGCGTGTAGTTGTCCTGATCCCAATAGGCCCAGTCGCCACCGTAGAAGGTCGAGCGGGACAGCCCCAGATTTTCGCCGTTCGGCCCGCTCGGCAGGCTGCCCCAGTCGGATTTCTTGTCTTCACGCTGCTTGGAAGCGCCGATGGTGAAGGTGGTGGAATCGCTCAGATCGGCTTCCAGGATGCCGTAGAAAGTCTGGCGTTTGGTTTCACGTACGTCGACGAAACTGTTGTTGTCCTCGTAGGCCGCTACCACCCGACCACGCAATGTGCCGCTTTCGTTGAGCTTGTTGGAAGCGTCGACCTCGGTTCGGTACCGGTCCCAGCTGCCCGCGCTGGTGGTGATGCTGAGCTGAGGTGTGGCCGTGGGGCGCTTGCGCACCAGGTTCAGGGTCGCGGACGGGTCGCCTGCCCCGGTCATGAGACCGGTCGCGCCACGAACCACTTCGACGCGGTCATAGATGGCCAGGTCCGCTGACGCGAGCGTATCGAGCGTGAAGGTCCCCGCAGTGGTGGACAAGCCGTCGTACATGATGTTGTCGATTCGAAAGCCACGTGCCAGGAATTCACGACGGTCCGAGCCGAACTTGCGCAGGGTGACGCCCGGCGCGTATTTCACCACGTCGTCGAGGCTGTTCATGCCTTGGTCTTCGATGCGCTGCCGAGTGATCACGCTTACCGACTGCGGCGTCTCGCGAATCGACAGCGGCAGGCCGGTAGAGGTGCTCATCGCGCCCGTGGTGTAGGAGCGAGTGCCTTCGGTAGTGGCCTGGCCGGCGAGTGTGTCAGCCTCGGCGGTCACCTGGCTCGCGCCAAGCTCTACCACTTCGGCGGCGGTGGCCAGCGAGCTCAGGCTGGCCAGCGAAATCCACAGCCCCAGCGGGCGCATCGAAAAACGGTTCATGCTCGGATAGTCCTCGGGCAACGCCCAAGCGGACCCGCGCCTCGACTGGGGCGGTGTCAGGATAGGAAGAAGAAAGTCCGTTTATGGGTGAGAGCACCGGGCCATCAGTGCGGAGGAAAGGCTAGTCAATTGTGAAAAAAGTGTAAATAGAAATATTTAGCATTTGCTTTTAGATTTCAGACAAATGGTTGCCTGTTTCATGGCTGTTTTGTGTTATTGGGATGCGCGTGGAAAGCTTCGGCCCTCAGGGTAAGGGGTAGATAGTTGCATTTCGCCTGCGTCGAGTGCGACTTCAGGGAAAATGCCGATGTGGTCAGTGCCGTCACTGTGCCCAGCCGGCAGACGCGCCCTTGGCTCCATTCCAAGGCGTAGTCCAGCAGCTCCTAAGGCTCGGCCATGGCCTAAAGCGCTCCGGCAGATCATGCCAGGCAGCCCCGGAGCACAGAGTTCATAAGTTCATATGGAGCACCAGACGATCATTGCTGCGGGGAGCGGCCTATTGTTTGCTCTGAGAAAACCAGTTCTTGATCAGTTACCACTCTGCGCTGGAGAGTTCGGAGTGTCCTGCTGTGCGGGCCTGCCACCATCATTAGTGCCGATCCTACTAGTGCCGAATTTTCGTACAAAATCCAAAAAGTTTCCTACAACAGGCAGGGTGGTTTCCCGCGTCAAGGGTTTATTTGTTCTGCTATTGTTTTTTGCAAAAAAAATTAAAAGGGTAATGTCAATGCGGATGGCTAGGCGGGATCTCTTTCTAGGCGTACTTGTCACGGTGGTATGGGGGCAATTTTTCAGTGATCGAATGGGGCTTGCACTCGCTTGATCCTTATCTTATGACCTTGCTCAGGTTCATGTTTTGTGCGGTTCCTTTAGTGTTTTTTGTAAAGTCCCCAAGGCATTTCATATGGTGTACTTGCTCTATATGGCACACTTTTTGGGTCTGGCCTGTAGTGGCTCGTGAATTTTGCTATGGCCCAGGGGCTTTCGCCAGGCATGTCGTCGATATTTTTACAGTTCAGTGCATTTTTCACCATTATTTTGAGTGCTCTGATATTGGCGGAAGCGATAAACAAAGTGCATGCCTTAGGGATGTTATAGCCTCTTTTGGGCTGGTCATGATGCTAGTGTTTTCTGAAATTCCTCAACCTTGGTGGGAGTGGGCTTGGTATTGCTCGCGGCCCTGTCTTGGTCATGTTTAATCTCCTGGTAAAAGTGAAGCAGCCGAAAGCCATGCTTGTATTCATGATCTGGACAAGCCTGTTCGCTGTGCCGGCAATGGTCTTGCTGATAAGATCAGTAAAAGGAGTGCAGTCTTTTAAGTTGCTGATGGATGGCTTGACCTGGCAAGCGGGTATATCCATTTTATTTCAGAGCTACGTGACGACTATGGCGGGTTACGCCATCTGGAACAATCTCATGAAAAAATACCCGGCCACTTCAGTCGCACCTTTGTCTCTGCTTGTGCCGGTATCGGGAATGTTGGCATCTGTACTATTTTTCGACGACGTGCTCCCGTTGCATCGGATCTTTGCGTTAGGGCTTGTGCTTGTAGGACGCGGTGTTTTTCTCAATGCGACAAGCTTGGCTTATTTGCTCAAGAGGACCTGTCGCTGAGCGTGATAGTTTAGGGGCTAAGTATTTTAAAAAAAGCTATGGTGAGATGACTATGTTCGATATTCATGCTCATCGGCGCGAATATTTCTATGATTTAATGACGGTCATGCCTGATTTGATTCCTGATGGACTGTGTGATGGGCTTGCCCGGCGAATTAATCAGGTGATTGATGAGCGAAAAGTTATGCATGTGGAGCACGAAGGGGTAGGGTCAGCTCTGTTTCTGATCTGGGCGGAAAGTACAGTCACTTTATTTTTAAAGGCAAGGATGAGAGGTGGCACCTTCCTGAACTAACTGCCGTCTATCATTCATTGGTGCCCTTGGTGGGTCTCGTTACCCATATTGATGCTGTCGTTTCTCCCTGTCCAACCTCTGATGTCAATATTAAAGCCTATCCGCCTGGAGGGGCACGCTGCATTGTGATACCAATGGCATTACGGTTTACTGTTCTTAATCACCAATGCTGAAGCACCGCTCAGAGCCCAGATTGTCCGATCTCATCCGGGCAAAAAAGAATCTTGGCTGGAGCTGAAGAAGATTTACGCCAGGAAAGGTTCATTGCTGATCATGCAGGGGTGCAAAGTGCTCCATGATAGTGAACCTACTGGCGTGGAACAGAAGTTGTCAGTTATTTACAATTACTATGAGCGACACGACACTTACCGTCATGAAGACTTCGATGATTTCGTTTACTACGGTATTCCACCCAAATCCTAGCCGGACTATAGACTGTCCGTATACCGCGCCACGCTCCGCTCGATCTCGCCCGATGCCTTGATTCGCGCCAGCGCGCGCAAGACTCGCTGGGTAGGCACCGTCGGATCGTCGCGCACCATGCAGCCCAGGTCCTGTTCTTTGTACACGGCAAGCGCACGCAGGCGTTGGGCGGGTGGCAACTGACGGTTGAACCAGTCCAGCGACAAATGATTACTCAGGGCATGGCGATAACGCCCGGCGTGCAGTTTCTGCAGCACCAGAAGCTGGTTGCGGCTGTCTTCGCGTTGCAGTTGGCCGCGATCGAACAGGGCGGCGAGGGTAGGGTATTGGTAGCCCAGCACGGTACCAATGGATTGCGACGACAGGTCTTCGGGACGCTCAGGTCCGCTGTCTTCGGGCAGGCCGACCAGAAAGTCACGCTGGTGGATCAGAGGCACGCTCCACAGGTAGTTGCGAGGGCGGTCATCGAGCCAGTCGGCGGCAACGTGGCACCGTACGTCGATATCGCCTTCCTCCAGGGCCTGTTGCAGACGAAGGCGGGCCATCAGGTGGTATTCAGGACGCATGCCGGTCTCGCGGGCGATGGCCTGCATCAGGTCGAAGAGGATGCCTTCCACCGGCAGCTCGCCTTCGGTGCGCATCAGCGGCATGCTCCAGCTTTCCGCGACGGCAAAGCGCAACACCGGCTCGTCCGCAAGGCTGTGGCTTGCCCACAGCAGCATCATGGCCAACAATCGCCACACGCTCCATCCTCCTTGATCGTTACCAATGGTCTGTCTGGCCATAGCGTAGACGAGATCGAGTGCAATTTTGCCCCCGCTCCGCTAGGATTAGCGATCTTCCGCATGTTCAGGTCGCGACGGTTTTCCATGAGTTATCAGGTTCTTGCACGTAAATGGCGTCCTCGCTCGTTCCGCGAAATGGTCGGCCAGACGCATGTGCTCAAAGCCTTGATCAATGCCCTGGACAACCAGCGCCTGCATCATGCCTATCTATTCACGGGGACGCGTGGCGTCGGCAAGACCACCATTGCCCGCATCATCGCCAAGTGCCTGAATTGCGAAACCGGCATCACCTCGACGCCATGCGGCGAATGCTCGGTGTGTCGCGAGATCGACGAAGGTCGTTTCGTCGACCTGATCGAGATCGACGCCGCCAGCCGCACCAAGGTCGAGGATACCCGCGAGCTCCTCGACAACGTGCAGTACGCGCCGAGCCGTGGGCGCTTCAAGGTCTACCTGATCGACGAAGTGCACATGCTCTCCACGCACTCGTTCAACGCCTTGCTCAAGACGCTGGAGGAGCCGCCGCCCTACGTCAAGTTCATCCTGGCCACCACCGATCCGCAGAAGCTGCCCGCCACCATCCTTTCGCGTTGCCTGCAGTTCTCGCTGAAGAACATGACGCCGGAGCGGGTGGTCGAGCACCTGGGCCACGTGCTGGGCGCCGAGAACGTGCCGTTCGAGGAAGATGCCCTGTGGTTGCTGGGGCGCGCGGCCGACGGTTCCATGCGCGATGCCATGAGCCTTACCGACCAAGCCATTGCCTTCGGGGAAGGCAAGGTCCTGGCCGCCGATGTGCGGGCGATGTTGGGGACCCTGGACCATGGCCAGGTCTACGGCGTGCTCCAGGCGCTGCTCGAAGGCGATGCCCGGGCCTTGCTGGAGGCCGTGCGCGGTCTGGCCGAGCAAGGGCCGGACTGGAATGGCGTGCTGGCCGAGATGCTCAACGTGCTGCACCGTGTGGCCATCGCCCAGGCCTTGCCGGAGGCGGTGGACAATGGCCAAGGCGATCGCGACCGTGTGTTGGCGCTGGCCTCGGCGCTGCCTGCCGAGGATGTGCAGTTCTATTACCAGATGGTCCTGATCGGCCGACGTGACCTGCCGCTTGCGCCTGATCCGCGCGGCGGGTTCGAAATGGTCATGCTGCGCATGCTGGCCTTCCGTCCCGCAGATACCGACGATGCGCCGAGGCCGGTACTAAAGCCGGTGGGGATCAGCCAGGCCACAGCTGATTCCGCGAAGCCGGTGGCAGCTGTCGAGGCTGCGGTGGCGCCCGTTGCCGCGCCTGCATCCGCGCCAATGCCGGCGCAGGCGAAGGTTGTCGAGGCTGTGGTGCCTGCCTCCTTGCCAATCGCCGCTCAGCCCGCCGAGTCCGTGCCCGCGCGTCCCGGGCCCGAAGCGGTGGCATCCGTGGCCGACGATGTCGATCTACCCTGGAACGAGCCCATCGCGCCCGTCGAGGCAGTGGCGGAGCCAGCACAGCCACCCCAGGTCGCGGCTGCGCGTGAAGCGAGCCGTCCCGCTGACGATGCGCCGCCCTTCGACCCATCGTCCTATGATCCGGCCGGCATGGAACGCGACGACGAGCCGCCGCCCGATGAGGATTACTATGCGCCAGAGGCCGATCCCGCCGCGTTCAGCTACCTGGACGAACTCGCCGAGCACGTCCACGAGGCCGAACCCGCCGTGGTGCCCGAGCCGCAGCCCGCGGCACGACCGGCGACCGGCCTGGCACTGCAATGGCTGGAATTATTCCCGCAGTTGCCCATCTCAGGTATGACAGGCAACATCGCCGCGAACAGTACGCTGATGGCCGCCGAAGGAGATACTTGGCTGTTGCACCTGGATCCGGCGCAGGGTGCATTGTTCAACTCGACCCAGCAACGACGCCTGAACGATGCGTTGAACCAGCATCTGGGTCGTACCTTGACCTTGAATATCGAACTGGTGCGCCCGGAACAGGAAACGCCCGCCCAGGCCGCCGCTCGCAAGCGTGCCGAGCGTCAGCGCGAAGCCGAGGAGTCGATCGAGAGCGATCCACTTATCCAGCAGATGATTCGCCAGTTTGGCGCCACTGTGCGGCAGGATACTATTGCACCTGTCGACGCCCTGGCCAGTCAGGGCAATTGAACGGATAACCATACGGCCCGGCCTGCGCCAGGCCGTATCACATGACACAACCGAGGTATTCCCCATGATGAAAGGTGGCATGGCCGGCCTGATGAAGCAGGCCCAGCAGATGCAGGAAAAAATGGCCAAGATGCAGGAAGAGCTGGCCAGCGCGGAAGTGACCGGCCAAGCTGGCGCGGGTCTTGTCAGTGTGGTGATGACCGGTCGTCACGACGTCAAGCGTATCAGCCTCGACGACAGTCTGATGCAGGAAGACAAGGAAGTGCTCGAGGACCTGATCGCCGCCGCCGTCAACGACGCGGTACGCAAGGTCGAGCAGAACAGCCAGGACAAGATGGGCAACATGACCGCCGGCATGCAGTTGCCGCCAGGTTTCAAGATGCCGTTCTAAGGCGTCCGTATCGCACTTTCGCATGGGAGCAACGGCCACGAGGTCGTTGCTCCCATCGTCGTTTTAATACCACCCGTTCAACTGGCAGGTCCACTACATGAGCTTCAGTCCCCTCATCCGCCAACTGATCGACGCCCTGCGCACCCTGCCTGGGGTCGGTCAGAAAACCGCCCAACGCATGGCCCTGCAACTGCTCGAGCGTGACCGCAGCGGCGGAGTGCGGTTGGCTCAGGCGCTGAGCCAGGCCATGGAAGGCGTCGGGCACTGCCGTCAGTGTCGCACCCTGACCGAGCAGGAGCTCTGCCCGCAATGCGCCGACCCACGTCGCGACGACACCTTGCTCTGCGTGGTGGAGGGGCCGATGGACGTGTATGCGGTAGAGCAGACCGGTTATCGTGGCCGCTACTTCGTGCTCAAGGGGCATCTGTCGCCCCTGGATGGCCTGGGCCCCGATGCGATCGGCATTCCGCAGTTGATGGCAAGGATCGACGAGCAGGGGTCATTCACCGAGGTGATCCTGGCGACCAATCCGACAGTGGAAGGCGAGGCGACGGCGCACTACATCGCCCAATTGCTGGCCGACAAGGGCCTGACTGCCTCGCGTATCGCCCATGGCGTGCCTCTGGGCGGCGAGTTGGAACTGGTCGACGGCGGAACCCTGGCGCACTCCTTCGCGGGGCGTAGGCCGATCACGCTTTGATCGCAAGCGGCCCGTTGCACGGCAATCAGTACTCGTTCAGGGAAAACTCGGTCAGGCAGAAGGTCGGCACGCCCGCGGCTTGTAGCCGACGAGAGCCGTCCAGCTCGGGCAGATCGATGATCGCCGCGGCCTCGAAGGCCTGGGCGCCGGTGCGCCGAATCAGGTTGGCGGCGGCCAGCAAGGTGCCACCGGTAGCGATCAGGTCATCGAACAGCAACACCGAATCGCCCTCGCACAGGCTGTCGGCATGCACTTCCAGGAAGGCTTCGCCGTACTCGGTCTGGTAACCCTCGCTCAGCACGTCGGCAGGCAGCTTGCCCTGCTTGCGGAACAGAATCAGCGGTTTGTTCAACTGGTGGGCAATGATCGAACCGATCAGGAAGCCGCGCGCATCCATCGCACCGATATGGCTGAACTCGGCCTCGACATAACGCTCGATGAACCGATCGGCGACGTAGCGCAAGCCGCGCGGCGACTGGAACAACGGGGTAATGTCGCGGAAGATCACGCCGGGCTTGGGGAAATCGGGAACCGGGCGAATCAAGGCCTTGAGGTCGAAGGTGTCGCTGAGCATGTGGCAGGCATCCTGGAAACGAATGCGTCAGTATACCTGCTCCATGCCAGGATCAGACTTCCATCGAGCCGCCGGCCAGCGCGCATAGCTGAATCGGGTCGAGGATATGCACTTCCTTGCCTTCAGCCTTGAGCAGGCCGTTTTGCTGGAAGCGTGTGAACACCCGCGAGACAGTTTCTACCGCGAGGCCCAGGTAATTGCCGATCTCGTTGCGGGACATGCTCAAGCGGAACTGATTGGCCGAGTAGCCACGCGCTCGGAAGCGGGCCGACAGGTTGACCAGGAAGGTCGCGATGCGCTCGTCGGCGGTTTTCTTGGACAACAGCAACATCATCTGTTGATCGTCGCGGATCTCCCGGCTCATCACTCGCATCAACTGGCGTCGCAGTTGCGGGAGTTGCACCGACAACTCGTCCAGCCGTTCGAACGGGATTTCGCAGACCGAGGTGGTTTCCTGCGCCTGGGCCGACACAGGGTAAGCCTCGGTGTCCATGCCGGAGAGGCCGACCAGTTCGCTGGGCAGGTGGAAGCCGGTGATCTGCTCTTCGCCGCTGTCGCTGAGGCTGAAGGTCTTCAGGGCGCCGGAACGTACCGCGTAGACCGAGCCGAAATCATCGCCTTGGCGGAACAGGAACTCGCCCTTTTTCAGCGGGCGACCGCGCTTGACGATGTCGTCCAGTGCGTCCATATCCTCGAGGTTGAGCGACAGAGGGAGGCACAGGGGCGCCAGGCTGCAATCCTTGCAGTGGGCCTGGGCATGAGGGCGCAGTTTGACTGGCTCGGACATTTCTTTCGATCCTTGTGGGAAAGCACACATAAGCCGTAAGGGTAACTCACGGCAAGGGGACTAGGCCAGCGCGCCTGTGTGGTGTGCGGGATGGCAACGCGCCAGCGCGATTGCGCTGGTGCAGGTGATGCGTAGGGATGAAGCACGAAAGCGAGAGGCCGGCGACCTTCAGATGACCCGCGAGAATCGCTGAGCGTCCTGCCGGGCCAGATAGGCATCGAACACCATGCACACCGAACGCACCAGCAGGCGACCAGCCGGCAGCACCTTGATGCCATTGGCGTCCAGACTGATCAGTCCATCCCTGTGCAATGTCTGCAACCGAGGCCACTGCTCCTTGAAGTAGGCGCGGAAATCCACGGTGAAAGCCTGTTCGATCCGTGCAAAGTCCAGCTCGAAGTGGCAGATCAACTGCTGGATCACGGTGCGACGCAGGCGGTCATCCAGGTTGCATAGCAGGCCTCTATGGGTAGCCAGCTGTCCGTTGGACAGGCATTCCAGGTAGACGTTGAGGTCACTGGTGTTCTGGCAATAAAGATCGCCGATCTGGCTGATCGACGAGACGCCCAGGCCGATGAGGTCGCAATGGCCATGCGTGGTATAGCCTTGGAAGTTGCGCTGCAGCGTGCCTTCTTCCTGCGCGATGGCGAGTTCGTCATCCGGTAGCGCGAAGTGGTCCATGCCGATATAGCGATAGCCGGCGCGGGTCAGTTGCTCGATGGTGCCTTGCAGCATCTCGAGCTTGGCCGCCGGCGCAGGCAGGTCGTTGCTGTCGATGCGCCGCTGCGGCATGAAGCGCTCTGGCAGGTGAGCATAGTTGAATACCGACAGGCGGTCCGGCTGCAGGCGGATCACTTCATCGACCGTGCGCGCAAAACCTTCAGGAGTCTGTTTGGGCAACCCGTAGATCAGGTCCAGGTTGACGGAGCGGAACTGCAAGGTACGCGCGGCCTCGATCAAGGTGCGGGTCTGCTCCAGGCTCTGCAGGCGGTTGACGGCTCGCTGGACCACCGGGTCCAGGTCCTGGACGCCAAGGCTGACCCGATTGAAACCCAGCTCCCGCAGCAAGCCCATGGTCGACCAGTCGGCCTCGCGCGGGTCGATCTCGATGCCGTAATCGCCGGAATCGTCATCCAGCAAGTTGAAATGCGCGCGCAGTTGCGCCATGAGACCACGCAATTCGACATGGCTGAGGAAAGTAGGGGTGCCGCCGCCGAAATGCAGCTGTTCGACACGCTGCCTGGGCTCGAGATGACAGGCGATCGACTGTATCTCCTGCTCGAGGCGCTGCAGATAGGGTTGGGCGCGGGCGCGATCCTTGGTGATGACCTTGTTGCAGGCGCAGTAGTAGCAGATGTTGGCGCAGAACGGCACATGCACGTACAGCGACAAGGGGCGCGCCGCCCGACGACTTTCGCGCAACGCGTGAAGCAGTTCGAAAGAGCCCACCTCGTCATGCAGTTGCACGGCGGTCGGGTAGGACGTATAGCGAGGCCCGGCCAGATCGTAGCGGCGGATCAGGTCGGAATCCCAGCGAAGGTCGTCGAGCATGAGGATGGTTCCGGAAGGCAGCGGTCTTGCGAGTCTAGGGAGCGTGCGGCCTGACGGTGTTGACATGAATCAAGTGCGGATCAGTGACCCATCAACCAATGCTGGTGCGGGCCCGGCAGAGTCCAGAGCCCGAACAGGATCACCAGCACGCCACCGGCCATGCGCACGCCGCGTCGACGCAGCAGGGCGACGATTCGCTCGGCGGCCAGGCCCGTGGCCAGCAGTACCGGACAGGTTCCGAGCCCGAAGGCGAGCATCAAGGCCGCGCTGTGACCTGCGTTGCCCTGGCTGGCGGCCCATAGCAGGGTACTGTAGACCAGCCCGCACGGTAGCCACCCCCATAGCCCGCCAAGCAGCAAGGCGCGCGGCAGGCTGGAGACCGGCAACAGGCGCGTGGCCAGCGGCTGCAGATGCCGCCACAGACCTCGGCCAATGCGCTCGATCCGCGTCAGGCCACTCCACCAGCCCGCCAGGTACAAGCCCATGGTGATCAACAACAAGGCCGCCATTACACGCAGGCCCTGGGCCACTGGGCTGCTGGCCAGAACCCAGCCGGCCAGGCCGAGGAGCAGGCCGGCGGTGGCGTAACTGAGCACGCGCCCCAGGTTGTAGGCCAGCAGCAAACGCAGCCGCCGACCGCGATGTTCAGCGGGAATGGCCAAGGTCAGGGCGCCCATGAGCCCGCCACACATGCCCAGGCAATGGCCGCCACCGAGCAGGCCGAGGATCAGGGCCGAACCCAGCAAAGGCAAGAGGTCAGTCACGCGGTGTCTTGCCTTTTCGCTCGACGGGATCCTCGGCAGGTTGTACCGCGGCCTGGTGCTTAGGATCCTGGTCATCGAAGAGGATGCTATGGGCCGGGCCGTCGAGGTCATCGTACTGACCGCTGTCGACCGCCCAGAAGAAGATGTAGACCGCGACGCCGACGATCAGCAGTGCGGCCGGGATCATGACGTAGAGTGCGGGCATGGCGGCTCCTGTTCAGGCCGTGACGGGGTGGGCGGCATCGGCAGTGGTTGTCGCGCGGGGTGTTCGGGTCAGGCGCAAGGCATTGAGGACCACTACCAGCGAGCTGACCGACATGCCGATCGCCGCCCAGACCGGAGTGATCCAACCCATGGCGGCAAACGGCAGCATGAGGCCATTGTACAGGGTTGCCCAGAGCAGGTTTTCAATGATGATCCGCCGTGTCCGCCGGGCCAGCGCGAACGCTTGCACCAAGGCCTGCAGACGGTTGCAAAGCAGCACGGCATCGGCGCTGGTCTTGGCCAGGTCGGTGGCCGACCCCATGGCGATGCTGATGTCCGCGGCGGCGAGCACCGGTACGTCGTTGACCCCATCACCCAGCATCAGCACCTTGCGGCCTTCCTGTTGCAAGGCTTTCAGGCGGGCCAGCTTGTCATCCGGGCGCAGGCCGCCGACGGCCTGGTCGATACCCAGTTCTTCGGCTACCTGGCTCACCATGGGCGAGCTGTCGCCGGACAGCAGCAGCGTCCGCCAGCCCAGCGCCTTGCAAGTGGCAAGCAGGCCGTGGGCATCGTCGCGCAGGCGGTCGTCGAGGCTGAACCAGGCCAGCGGGCCGTTGCCATCGCCGAGCAGCAGCCACTGGCCTGTCCGCTCCGGCGCGGGCGGGACCGGAGTGTCGCTCAAGGCACAGACGAAGGCTGCCTCGCCGATGCGCAGCACCTGGCCGCCGACACGACCCTCCAGGCCCAGGCCGGGCTGTGTGACGACGTCTTCGGCGGCGATGGCAGCCTGGCCGAACGCACGTGCGATGGGGTGCTCGGAGCGATTTTCCAGCGCGGCGGCGAGCGCCAGGCACTGCTGGTCGGTCATTGCTGCCAGGGGACGGATGTCGCGCAGGACCAGACGGCCTTCGGTCAGGGTGCCGGTCTTGTCGAAGATCACCGTGTCGATCTGGTTCAGGCCTTCCAGCACGTGGCCTCGGGTCAGCAGCAAGCCGAGGCCGTGCAAGGTGCCAGTGGCAGCCGTCAGCGCCGTTGGCGTGGCGAGCGACAGCGCGCAAGGACAGGTGGCCACCAGCATCGCCAGGACGATCCAGAAGGCCCGCGCGGCATCGAGCTGCCACCAAAGCAGGCCGATTCCCGCCGCCGCGACCAGGCTGAACAGCAGAAACCACTGCGACGCGTGATCGGCGATCCGCGCCAGGCGGGGCTTTTCCGATTGCGCCCGCTCCAGCAGGCGGACGATGACCGAGAGTCGCGAGTCCGGGCCCAGTGCCCGTATCTCTACGGCCAATACGCTTTCCACGTTCAAGGTGCCGCCGGTGACGGTATCGCCGACACTGCGCGCCTGGGGCAGGTATTCACCCGTCAGCAGCGATTCGTCAACGCTGGAGCGGCCCTCGACGATCCGCCCATCGGCCGGGATAACAGCCCCTGGCGGCACCAGTACGCGATCCCCGCACGCCAGTTCCGACAAGAGGATGCGTTCGCTCTGTCCGGCGCTGTCCAGGCGTAGGCATGAGGCCGGCAGCAGATTGACCAGTTGCGCGGTGGCGATCGCGGTGCGTTCGCGGGCGCGGCGCTCGAGATAGCGGCCGGTCAGCAGGAACAGGGCGAACATGCCCACGGTGTCGAAATACAGCTCGCCGCTGCCCGTGACGGCGGTCCAGATACCTGCGCCGTAGGCCAGGGCAATGGCCAGCGATACCGAGACATCCATGGTCAGGTGACGGGTGCGCAGGTCGCGCGCGGCGCCTTTGAAGAAGGGCGCGCAGCTATAGAACACGATAGGAGTGGTCAGGAACAGCGCAACCCAGCGCAGGATGGTATGCAACGCCGGGCTCAGGTCCATGTTGAATTCCGGCCAGGTGGCCATGGTTGCCATCATCGCCTGGAACCACAGAAGTCCCGCCACGCCGAGCCGCCGCAGGGCGCTACGGTTTTCTCGCGCCAGTTGCTCGGCGGCCTGGTCGGCCTGGTAGGGATGGGCGGCGTAGCCGATCTGGCGTAGCTCGGACAGGACCCGCGATAGCGAGAGACGAGCGTCTGCCCAGTGGAGGTGCAGGCGGTGGTTGGACAGGTTGAGGCGGGCCTCGCTGATCCCCGACAGATTGCTCAGGTGCTTCTCGATCAGCCAGCCGCACGCCGCGCAACTGATGCCCTCGACCATCAGCGTGGCCTGCGCCAGCTCGCCGTCATGGTGTACGAAGGTTTCCTGCACATCGCTGCGGTCATAAAGCGCGAGTTCATCCTGGACCTGCCTGGGCAAGGCGGCGGGATTGGCGCTGGCTTCGCTGCGGTGCTGGTAGTAGTGCTCCAGGTGGCCAGCGACTATGGCCTCTGCGACCGCCTGACAGCCGGGGCAGCAGAATTGCCGGTCCTGTCCCAGGACCATGGCGCAGAAATGGCTGCCGGCGGGGACCGGGAGGGCGCAGTGGTAGCAGGGGGTTGGAGTGGTCATGAGGGCAGGGGGCCGGTTGGGGCTGCCGTGGGGTAGCGGTGCATGGACGGGTTGCGGTTGAGATATGTAGCCGGAATGCCCACGGTCGAGTACGCGCTGCGCGGTAAGGTGCAGTGGTGACGGCCTGCGTTTGCGCGACTGGCGTGTGTGCATCGACGGTTTTTATTGGCAGGCGAGGCCGAAGGACTCGCCTGCCAATACTAATGGAACGACCGCCTCGCAAGTAGCGGCTACACAAGGTCCGAAGGCCACGCCAGCAACACGCCTACCCGACACAATGTCCCCCATGCTCACCGCGCCTGCCGCTCCGCACCCTGCAGCGCTTCATCACCCAGTTGCAGGGTAGCGCCATGCTCGACGTTCTCTTCCTCGAACAACCGCCACGTACGTCCCTCATGGCTCCCCAGCAACTCCACGAAACGCCGTCCATCGATACGATCTTCCAGCTGACCTACGTAACGCCCGGCCTCCCCATGGGTCAGCACGACCCTGCGGTCTTTCTCCGGTTGGGTCGGCGAAATCAGGTTCAGCTCCAAGGTCTGCGGCTGACTGTCGCCACTCAGGCGCAGATCGACTTCACCGGTCAGCTCGTCCAGCCGCAGGCTGGCCTTGAGGCCGAGGTCGCGGGCCAGCAGCTCGCGATCCAGGGAGCGGTTGATGCCCTTGCCGGCCTCGTAGTAGTTGTCGTTCACAAGGTTGTCCGGGTTGTTCACGGCAATGCCGACCATCGTCAGGCTCAGACACACGGACGTGGCCAGGATGCCGATGATGATCCAGGGCCAGAGATGCTTGTACCAGGGGCTGGCGGCAGTGGCGGAAGGCATGGCTGAGTTCTCTTAGCGGATTTGCGGGCCGATGAAGCGGCTCCGGGCGTTGACCTCGGTGGCGCGGTCGTCAGCGTCCTTGAGGGTGAAGGTGATGTCGTTGGTGCTCGACGGCAACTGCTCGGGGGCCATCGACAGCCGTACCGGCAGGCTGACGATATCACCGGCACCGACGCGGATCTCGCGCTCGGCTTCGAGCTGCAGACCCGGCAGCCCCGCTGCATCGAGCACGTAGACGTGGTCCCGCTGGTCCTTGTTCATGACCTTGAGGCTATAGACGTTCTCGATCCGGCCATCGGCATTCTCGCGGTACAGTACTCGGTCCTTGCTGACGTCGAAGCCGACCAGCGAACGGGTGACGAAAGCGCTGGTCAACAGCCCGATCATCAACAGCAGGACCGCGGCGTAGCCGATCAGCCTGGGGCGTGCCAGGTGGGTCTTCTGGCCGGACAGGTTGTGTTCGGTGGTATAGCTGATCAGGCCCCGGGGGTAGTTCATCTTGTCCATGATGTTGTCGCAGGCGTCGATGCACGCCGCGCAGCCGATGCATTCGACCTGCAGGCCGTCGCGGATATCGATGCCGGTGGGGCAGACCTGTACGCACATGGTGCAGTCGATGCAGTCACCCAGGCCTTTGGCCCGGTAGTCCACGTCTTTCTTGCGCGGGCCACGGGTTTCGCCGCGGCGCGGGTCATAAGAGACGATCAGGGTGTCCTTATCGAACATCACGCTCTGGAAGCGCGCATAGGGGCACATGTACACGCATACTTGCTCGCGCAGCCAGCCCGCGTTGCCATAGGTGGCGAGCGTAAAGAAGCCGACCCAGAAATACGCCCAGCCACTGGCCTGCCCGGTAAAGAGCTCGCCCATCAGCTCGCGGATCGGGGAAAAGTAGCCGACGAAAGTCAGCCCGGTAACGAAGCCGATCACCAGCCACAAGCTGTGCTTGGCCGTCTTGCGCAGGAGCTTGTTGGCGGTCATCGGCGAGCGATCGAGCTTCATGCGCTGGTTCCGATCGCCTTCGGTGACCTTTTCGCACCACATGAAAATCCAGGTCCAGACACTTTGCGGGCAGGTGTAACCGCACCAGACACGGCCCGCGAAGACGGTGATGAAGAACAGGCCGAACGCCGCGACGATAAGGATTCCGGAAAGCAGGATGAAGTCCTGTGGCCAGATGGTCGTGCCGAAGATGTAGAACTTGCGCTCCGGCAGGTTCCACCACACGGCCTGATGACCGCCCCAGTTCAACCACACCGTGCCGAAATACAGCAGGAAGAGCACGCCTCCTGCGACCATGCGCAGCCTGCGGAAGACGCCGGTAAAGGCGCGGGTGTAGATTTTCTCCCGGGAGGCATAGAGGTCGAGGTCCTTCCCCTTGTCGGCGGGTGGGGTGACATCGTGTACCGGAATCTGCTTGCTCATCATCGAGTCCCACGGCAGTGGAAGGGTGCCGCGACCAGTGCATGCCAGTCGCGGTCGTAAGCGTTGGCGCTCCGGGGCATGATACGCCATGCCGGCCTGCGCAGAGCCCACTGCGACCTTTGGTCGCGTTGGGTTCCAGGTATTTATGGTGTATTGGCGGCTGTCAATTGACCCAGATCAGACTTGTCCGTTTTCGCCAGGGGAATAAGGCTTCGGACTCCCGGCCAAGCCCCTTTCGGCTACTCGCTGGCGCCGTGGCACAGCGAGCGCAAACGCCCTTGCAGGATCACTGGCCGGGCGTTCCCGGCAGCCTACTCGACCTGGGCCGTGCGTTCCGGTTCCGGTGCTTCGGGCTCCTGTTCCGGTTCCTGTTGCGACAGGCTGTAGACATAGGCTGCAAGCAGGTGAACCTTGTCGTTGCCCTGCAGTTGCTCCTGTGCCGGCATCTGGCCCTGGCGGCCGTAACGGATGGTCTGCTGCAACTGCGCGAAGCTCGAACCGTAGATGAACGCCCGCGGATGGGTCAGGTCGGGCGCCCCCATGGCCGGCGTCCCCTTGCCCTCGGGGCCATGACAGGCCACGCAGCTGGTGGCGAAGATCTTCTGCCCATTGACGGCATCGGCCTTGATGTTTTCCGGCAAGGCGCGTCCATCGAGCCGGGTCAGCACGAATGCCGCGACATCGGCCACGCCCTGCTCGCCGATCACTTCGGCCCAGGCCGGCATGACACCGTGGCGACCGTTCATGATCGAAGTCTTGATGGTTTCCGGCTCGCCGCCCCAGCGCCAATCGCGGTCGGTCAGGTTGGGGAAGCCATAGGCGCCCTTGGCATCGGAGCCGTGGCACACCGAGCAGTTGGAAGCGAACAGCCGAGCGCCCATCTTAAGGGCCTGCGGGTCCTTGGCCACTTCCTCGATCGGCATGGCGGCGAACTTGGCGAAGATCGGGCCGAATCGCGCGTTGGCCTTGGCCATTTCCTTTTCCCACTCATGCACGCCGGTCCACCCTGCCTGGCCGTTGGCGAACTCCTCGCTGTCCTGATAGCCCGGCAGCACGCCTTTCCAGTTGCCGAGGCCGGGGTAGAGGACCAGGTAGCCCAAGGCGAAGACGATGGTGCCCACGAACAGCCAGAACCACCATCTGGGCAATGGGTTGTCGTACTCCTCGATCCCGTCGAAGGCATGCCCGACGGTCTCGTCGGTGACATCGCTGCGCTGGCCCTTGCGGGTCGACAACAGCAGCCAGGTGAGGGCGAAGATGGTCCCCAGGGTCAGGACGGTAACGTACAGACTCCAGAATGTCGTCATTCTTTGTCACTCCTAGAACCGCGCGCTTGCGCTTGCTCGACGTGCTGTCTGGCTTCGGGATCGTCCGCGAAGGGCAGCATGGTCGCTTCGTCGAAGTCTTTCTTGCGGCCGGAACCGAACACCCACAAGGCCAGGCCCACGAAGGCCACCAGCACGATGACGGTACCCAGGCCGCGAATCATCCCGATATCCATCAGCGTCACCGTTTGCTCTTGATAAGGGTGCCGAGGCCTTGCAGGTAGGCCACCAGCGCGTCCATTTCGGTCTTGCCATTGACCGCCTCGCGGGCGCCGGCAATGTCCTGGTCGGTATAGGGCACGCCCAGGGTGCGCAGGACCTCCATCTTCTTCGCGGTGTCCTGGCCGTCGAGGGTGTTTTCCACCAACCACGGGTATGACGGCATCTTCGACTCCGGCACGACATTGCGTGGGTTGTACAAATGGGCGCGGTGCCAATCATCGGAGTAGCGACCACCGACACGTGCCAGGTCGGGACCCGTGCGCTTGGAGCCCCAGAGGAAAGGGTGGTCCCAGACGCTCTCGCCGGCGACCGAGTAATGACCGTAGCGTTCGGTCTCGGCGCGGAACGGGCGGATCATCTGCGAGTGGCAGCTGACGCAGCCTTCGCGGATATAGATGTCGCGTCCTTCGAGTTCCAGTGCCGTGCGCGGCTTCATGCCTTCGACAGGCTTGTTGGTCACGTCCTGGAAAAACAGCGGGACGATCTGCGTCAGCCCGCCGATGCTCACGGCGATGACCATGAAGAAGGCCAACAGGCCAATGTTCTTCTCGACTGCTTCGTGCTTCATCAGTGGGCTCCTGCAACGACGATCTTGGCGGCGTCTTCCGCTTCGTGCGGCTGGGCGGCGCGTACGGTGCGCAGGACGTTGTAGGCCATCAGCAGCATCCCCGAGGCGAAGAACGCGCCGCCGATGGCGCGAACGATGAAGCCGGGGTGGCTGGCCTGCAGCGCTTCGACGAAGGAATAGGTGAGGGTGCCGTCGTCGTTGATCGCGCGCCACATCAGGCCTTGGGTGATGCCGTTGACCCACATCGAGGCGATGTACAGCACGGTGCCGATGGTCGCCAGCCAGAAGTGCGCGTTGATCAGGCCGATGCTGTGCATCTGGGCGCGCCCGTAGAGGCGGGGAATCATGTGATAGACCGCGCCGATGGAGATCATCGCCACCCAGCCCAGGGCGCCGGCATGGACGTGGCCGATGGTCCAGTCGGTGTAGTGGGACAAGGCATTGACTGTCTTGATCGCCATCATCGGGCCTTCGAACGTCGACATGCCGTAGAAGGCCAGCGAGACCACGAGGAAGCGCAGGATCGGGTCGGTGCGCAGTTTGTGCCAGGCACCGGACAGAGTCATCATGCCGTTGATCATGCCGCCCCAGCTTGGGGCCAGGAGGATGATCGACATCACCATGCCCAGGGACTGGGCCCAGTCGGGCAGGGCGGTGTAGTGCAAATGGTGCGGTCCGGCCCAGATGTACAGGGTGATCAGTGCCCAGAAGTGCACGATCGACAGCCGATAGGAATAGATCGGGCGCTCGGCCTGCTTGGGCACGAAGTAGTACATCATGCCGAGGAAGCCCGTGGTCAGGAAGAAGCCCACGGCGTTGTGGCCATACCACCACTGGATCATTGCATCCGTCGCCCCGGCATAAGCCGAGTAGGACTTGAACAGGCTGACCGGCAACGAGATATGGTTGACGATGTGCAGCATGGCCGTGACCACGATGAAAGCGCCGTAGAACCAGTTGCCGACATAGATGTGCTTGGTCTTGCGCTTGACGATCGTGCCGAAGAACACCACGGCGTAGGTCACCCAGACAACCGTCAGCAGGATCGCGATCGGCCATTCCAGCTCGGCATATTCCTTGGTGGTGGTGTAGCCCATCGGCAGGGTGATCAGCGCGCCGACGATCACCGCTTGCCAACCCCAGAACGAGAAGGCCGCCATGCCATCGGAGATCAGCCGTGTCTGGCAGGTGCGCTGCACGACGTAGTAGGAGGTGCCGAACAAGGCGCAGCCACCGAAGGCAAAGATCACCAGGTTGGTATGCAGGGGTCGCAGACGGCCGAAGCTCGCCCAGGGCAGGTCGAAGTTGAGCTCTGGCCATACCAGTTGCGAGGCGATGAACACCCCGAGCCCCATGCCCACGATCCCCCAGACCACCGTCATGATGGCGAACTGGCGGACGACCTTATAGTTATAAGCAGTCGGACTGATTGCTGTGCTCATGCCAAGGTTCCACGGTTTTGGTGTTCTTGTTAGTTGGAAATCGGCGCAAGTATCTATAACCGCTAGGGTTAAGGCAACGCGAGGGTCCTGGCGCCGACCCGTGTCCAGACCCTTCGTGCCACCGTCCCGTGGCTTCAGGGTGCTGATGATTGTACACAAATAAATAATTGTTATGTGTACCATTTTTTACATTTTTCTGTCCGAACGGTCAGGCTTTTTTACGGGTAGGCGACGAGCGGTTCTCCTCCTAAAGCGGTAGCGAACCGGTGCCAAAGTCATGGCTTGCGTTTGTCTAGGCGGTACCGCAGCCATCAACGTCAAGCGCGGGTGGTTGTGGCCCCAGCTTAGTTGTATTCGAAGGCGGAAGGCGGGCACGACGACACTGCGGTTCAGTTAAGAAAAATATTCGATTCACATGCTGGAGGCTAGCCTTCGGCTTTTGGAATCTTCTGTGAAGCTGACGGCCTGTCGCGGGGCAAGCCCGCTCGCCACTGGGGGATGTGTATCAGCTACACCGCGCACCAGTGGCGAGTGGGCTTGTCCCGCGACAGGCCGTCAGCCTCATGAAAGCTCTAGAGCTGCCATACAAGCTCCAGCATGTGAAATCGCTAGTTCTCCTTAGCCGACCGGCATCGGGCACGGCGATGACGGATGCCGCTGGAGCGCTGTGCTAAGGGTTGCTGGGGAAGCGATCAGCATGCGGACCTTGCGCAGCCAGCCTGCGCAAGGTCAGGGGGTCTACTGAGCTGACACTGTCTGATCGGCACCTGCTTCAGGTCCTTGCGACAGGCTGTAGACATAGGCGGCCAGCAGATGGACCTTGTCGTTGCCCTGGATATCCTGCTGGGCCGGCATCTGCCCCTGACGACCATAGCGGATCGTCTGCTGCAGCTGGGCGAAGCTCGAGCCATAGATGAACGCGCGCGGATGAGTCAGGTCCGGCGCGCCCATGGCCGGGGTGCCCTTGCCCTCGGGGCCATGGCAGACCGCGCAGTTGGCGGCGAATATCCGCTGACCGTTGGCGATGTCGGCCTTGCTGTCTTGCGGCAGGGTGCGACCGTCGAGATTGGTCAGTACGAACCCGGCCACGTCGGCCACGCCTTTTTCCCCGATGATCTCGGCCCATGCAGGCATGACGCCATGGCGGCCGTTCATGATCGACGCCTTGATGGTCTCCGGTTCGCCGCCCCAGCGCCAGTCCTGGTCGGTCAGGTTGGGGAAGCCATAGGCGCCCTTGGCATCCGAGCCGTGACAGACCGAGCAGTTGGAGGCGAACAGGCGACTGCCCATCTGCAGCGCCTGCGGATCCTTGGCCACCTCTTCCACGGGCATGGCGGCATACTTGGCGAAGATCGGACCGAAGCGTGCCTCGGCCTTGTCCATTTCCTTCTGCCATTCGTTGGCGCCGGTCCAGCCATTCTCGTAGCCTGGCAGGATGCCTTTCCAGTTCCCCAGGCCTGGATAAAGGATCAGGTAGCCCACGGCGAATACCAAGGTCCCGACGAACAGCCAGAACCACCATTTTGGCAAAGGGTTGTCGTATTCCTCGATGCCATCGAAGCTGTGACCCATGGTCTGGTCGGAGGTACCGCTGCTCTGGCCCTTGCGCGTGCTGAACAGCAACCAGGTCAGGCCGATCAGGCTGCCGAGCGTCAGCACGCTGATATATGTACTCCAGAAGGTGGTCATTGCCGGGTACTCCTCATGGCGGGATCCTGCTCCGTGACAGGCAGGCGGTCATCGTCGAACGGCAACAGGCGTGCTTCGGCGAAATCACGGTCGCGGCGTCGGCTGAACACCCACAGGCACAGCCCGATGAAAGCGATCATCACCACCAGGGTGCCCAGGCCACGGACCTGGCCGATATCGAGTGAGAATTCCATCATGCTTACCTCTTGTTCCTGATGGCGGTACCCAGGACCTGCAGGTAGGCGACCAGGGCGTCCATCTCGCTCTTGCCCTTGACCGCTTCCCGGGCCCCGGCGATGTCCTCGTCGGTATAGGGCACGCCGAGCTGGCGCAAGGTGCGCATCTTGGTGTCGGTGTGACTGTTGTCGACCTGCGCGGCGACCAGCCAGGGATAGGCAGGCATCTTCGACTCGGGCACCACGTTGCGCGGGTTGTACAGGTGAGCGCGGTGCCAGTCGTCCGAATAGCGAGCGCCCACTCGGGCGAGGTCCGGACCGGTGCGCTTGGAGCCCCACAGGAACGGATGGTCCCAGACGCTTTCGCCGGCGACGGAGTAATGTCCATAACGCTCGGTTTCGGCACGGAACGGGCGGATCATCTGCGAATGGCAACCGACGCAGCCTTCGCGGATATAGATGTCGCGACCTTCCAGTTGCAGCGCGGTGTAGGGCTTCATCCCCTCGACAGGGGTATTGGTCACGTCCTGGAAGAACAGCGGGACGATCTGCGTCAAGCCGCCGATGCTCACCGCCAGGACCATCAGCAGGGCCAGAAGGCCGACGTTTTTCTCGATGACTTCATGTTTCATCAGGCAGCTCTCCTCAAGCCGGCAGGGCGTGCGCGGGCGCGGCGGCGACGGCTGGGCCGCGCACGGTGCGCCAGGTGTTCCAGGCCATCAGCAGCATGCCGCTGAAGAAGATCGCTCCGCCGAGGAAGCGCACGATGAAGCCGGGGTGGCTGGCCACCAGGGTTTCAACGAAGGAGTAGGTGAGGGTCCCGTCGGCGTTGACCGCTCGCCACATCAGGCCTTGGGTGATGCCGTTGACCCACATGGAAGCGATGTACAGCACGGTGCCTATGGTCGCCAGCCAGAAGTGCGCGTTGATCAGCCCGATGCTGTGCATCTTTTCCTTGCCGAAGACCTTCGGAATGGTGTGGTACAGCGCGCCGATCGAGATCATCGCCACCCAGCCCAGGGCGCCGGCATGGACGTGGCCGATGGTCCAGTCCGTATAGTGCGACAGGGCGTTGACCGTCTTGATCGCCATCATCGGCCCTTCGAACGTGGACATCCCGTAGAACGCCAGGGACACGACCAGGAACCGCAGGATCGGATCGCTGCGCAGTTTGTGCCAGGCGCCCGACAGGGTCATCATGCCGTTGATCATGCCGCCCCAGCTTGGCGCCAGCAGGATCAGCGACATGACCATGCCCAGCGACTGCGCCCAATCGGGCAGCGCGGTGTAGTGCAAGTGGTGAGGACCTGCCCAGATGTACAGGGTGATCAAGGCCCAGAAGTGGACGATCGACAGCCGATAGGAATAGACCGGCCGCTCCGCCTGCTTGGGCACGTAGTAGTACATCATCCCCAGGAAACCGGCCGTCAGGAAGAAGCCCACGGCGTTGTGCCCGTACCACCACTGCACCATGGCATCGGTGGCGCCGGCATAGATCGAATAGGATTTGGTCAGGCTGACCGGCAGTTCCAGGTTGTTGACCACATGCAGCATGGCCACGGTCAGGATGAAGGCGCCGAAGAACCAGTTGCCCACATAGATGTGCTTGGTGTTGCGCTTGGCCAAGGTACCGAAGAACACCACCGCATAGGACACCCAGACGATGGTGATCAGGATATCGATGGGCCATTCCAGTTCGGCGTATTCCTTGGAGCTGGTATAGCCCAGTGGCAAGGTGATCGCCGCCAGCAGGATCACCAGTTGCCAACCCCAGAAGGTGAACGCGGCCAGTGCCGGTGCGAACAGGGTGGTCTGGCAGGTGCGCTGGACCGAATAATAGGAGGTGGCGAATAGCGCGCAGCCGCCGAACGCGAAGATGACGGCGTTGGTGTGCAGCGGTCGCAGGCGACCGAAACTGGTCCACGGCAGGTCGAAATTCAGCGAAGGCCAGACGAGTTGCGCGGCGATGAAAACGCCGAGCCCCATCCCGACGATTCCCCACACCACCGTCATGATGGCGAATTGGCGGACCACCTTGTAGTTATAGGCGGTACTGCTGGTTGTGTTCATGTATGGGTTCCCATCCACGGTTATAGGCAGACTTTCAAGCGAGGCAAGCATGAGTAATGGGCAGGTCAAGGGTATTGACGAGGATCAATGGGCACGGTTAGGAAAAGTCCCGGGTTTACGCTGCAATCCTCCGCAAATCCGGGGGGAAGACGGCAGCGCGGCATGCCTGATCCTGGCCCATGGGGCGGGCGCGCCGATGGACAGCGACTTCATGGAAAGCATGGCGCAAAGGCTTGCGAAACTAGGGATAGGCGTGGTGCGGTTCGAATTTCCCTACATGGCCCAACGCCGGTCAACGGGCGGCAGACGGCCACCCAACCCGCAAGCGGTCCTGCTCGACAGTTGGCGGGCGGTGTATCGACAGGTGCGACCCTTGGTCGCTGGCCGCTTGGCTATCGGTGGCAAGTCCATGGGGGGACGCATGGCCAGCCTTGTCGCCGACGAGCTAGGGGCACAGGCATTGGTGTGTCTGGGATATCCCTTCTATGCGGCCGGCAAGCCGGAGAAGCCTCGAGTCGAGCACCTGGCGCTTTTGAGTACGCCGAGCCTGGTCGTCCAGGGCGAGCGCGATGCCTTGGGCAATCGCGAGACGGTACAAGGCTACTGTCTTTCGCCATCGATCCAGCTCTGCTGGCTGCAGGCGGCGGATCATGACCTCAAGCCGCTCAAAGCCTCGGGCCATACTCATGAAGAGCATTTGCAGACGGCGGCGCAGCGAGTGGCGGAGTTTTTATGCCAATTTTCGAATGCTGAAGCTTAGCCTTTGATCTCTGGAATCTTCTGTGAAACTGATGGCCTATCGCGGGGCAAGCCCGCTCGCCACCGGGACCGCGTTGCTCCGACGGCAACGTCAGCCGCGCAGCCAACGGGGTTCGACAAGTCGCTGTCGAGCATTGTCAGATAGCAGGTCTACAAGAAGTGCAGGAGCGCCGGTCTGGCGCTCGTGCCGATGTCGCGATGTCGCGATTCAGTCGTGGTATTCGCACAGGTAAGCGGTATCGACGGTCAGTTTCAGCTGGAACTTGCTCTGTGCCGGAACATTGAACTTGCTGCCGGTGGAGAAGGTTTCCCAGTTTTCGCTGCCTGGCAGCTTGACGCTCATGGCGCCGGATACCACGTGCATCACTTCGCGCTTGTCGGTCCCGAACTCATATTCGCCCGGTGCCATGACGCCGACGGTGGCTTGACCCTGGTCGCCGGTGAAGGCAATCGACTTGACCGTGCCATCGAAGTACTCGTTGACCTTGAACATGGGCGACTCCTGAAGTTTCAGATGGAAAAAGGGTTGGCCAGTATGCCCAAGGCGCCTGGCGTCGTCATCTGCTTTGCAGTGATCCTCACGACCCGTTGGCCGGCAGGCTCAGCGGTAGCAGGCGAGCCGTATTGCGAGCGTCCTCCAGAGCGCGGTGCTGCTGGCCGACGAACTGCATTCCGGCCAGTTGCAGGGCACCGTTCAGGCCGGTTGGGCGTTGCAAGTGGCGTGCTTTGGCAAAGCGTTGCTTGAGGTTGATATGAGGGATTTCGGCCAGCAGGCTATGGATAGTGTGTGCGTGCCATTCCTGCAAGAGTTGTTTGCGGTCGTAGTCGCCCCAGCTGACCCAGGCATGCAGGTGGCCTTGGTGATGGTTGATCCAGCGTTCGAATTGCTCCCAGATCACCGGGAAAGTGGCGGCGCTGTCGACGTTTGCCTGGGTGATATGGGTCAGCTCGCGACAGAACGGTGTCAGTTGAGGGCGACGCCGTGGGCGAACCAGGCGTTGGAAGTGATCCACTTCACGTCCATCGCGGGTCACCAAGCTGGCGCCGATTTCAATGATTTCCATGTCCGTGATGGGCCAGCCGCCGTCGTCGGTGGTGGCTTCCAGATCGATCACCAGCCAGTGGGGCATAGGTGGCTCCCTTGCAAGATTCGCTAGAGCGTAGTCAATGTGAGCGAGCCTGGCATCCTTTGGTTTCAGGGTGTTAGCGCAAACGGATATTTCCATGACTTGTTGCCGTTGCTTGGCTGGCTTTTGCTTTCGCTTTTGATCTACCGCCCCATTCCAGCAGGCCGAACGGAGGTGTCATGGAGGGGGCGGTAGATCAAGATCAAGCAAAGCAACGGCAACGGCAACGGCAAGAGCGACTTCAGCGCTTCGCGCTCTTAGACGTGGTGAACACTCGACTTCCGGCAATGAATCAATGCATCCCGAATCATGAAATTCACCAAGGTCGGCGAAACCCCCAACTCCTTGGCAATATCCTTCTGCGGCACTCCATGCACCCGATACATTTCGAACGCATACCGTGTCCGCTGCGGCAACTCGTCCAGCGCATCGGCGATCGAATTGAGCGCCGCGCGGTTGATATGGGTCGCCTCGGGCGAAGCATTCGGAACAACCACGTTCAAACCCTCTTCCTCGCTCCCCGAGTACCTCATCTCCATGGTCTGCTTGCGGTAATGATCGATGGCCAGGTTACGCACGATCTGAAACAGGTAGCTGAGCTGGGCCTTGAAGGAGGATGTGATCTGCGGCGCATTGGCAAGCCGGAAGAAGGCGTCCTGCACGACGTCCTCCGCGCGGGAGCGACAACCCGTGATGCGCGCCGCAATCTTGACCAGGATGCAACGATTGTCGACGAACGCTTGCAGCAGGGGTGAATCGCACTTACTTGTGGATAGCTGTTCCGTCATGGAAATCACCTAGGCTCTGGAAGGAAAAGGAGCGCCGCCAAGTAGGACGCTTCCTACGCCGTGCGACAAGCTATTCGCAATGATAATTATTGTCAAATGCGAAAACAAATAGGTTTCAATTCTCTTCAGGCATAAGCCATCACTGTGAAATGCGTCACGCCGGACCGCGAGCACTCGCCCTCCGCGCCACTTCCTCGCGATTAATTATCTGCGTTTGCCATCCGTCCCTGTGTGTACATACCGGCCGCCGAGTATTGCCTGCCGCCCCTGACTGGCGCGCTGCACACCGGGCCGAATCACCCAGACACTGGCAGGAAACCCCATGACGGACGCCTTCGAACTCCCGCTTACGCTGGTCCAGGCCCTGGTGCAGTGCGCCGCACGAACGCCGGACCGGATCGCCTTGCGCTTTCTGGCCGACGATCCAGGCGAGCAGGCAGTGCTCAGCTACCGGGAGCTCGACCAGCGCGCACGCACCATCGCTGCCGCGCTGCAGGCGCGCAGCGCGTTCGGCGATCGCGCCGTGCTGCTGTTCCCCAGCGGGCCGGACTATGTCGCGGCCTTCTTCGGCTGCCTGTATGCGGGGGTCATCGCGGTACCGGCCTATCCTCCGGAGTCGGCTCGCCGTCATCACCAGGAGCGGCTGTGGTCGATCATCGACGACGCCGAGCCACGGCTGCTGCTGACCGTCGAAGCGCTATGCGACAGCTTGCAGGCCCTGACGACGCACGACACTCCGACGCTGCTGGCTGTCGATCGTCTGGACCCCGCCACCGCGCAGGCATGGCGCGAGCCGTCGCTGACGAGCGCCGACATCGCCTTCCTGCAGTACACCTCTGGCTCCACGGCGCTGCCCAAGGGCGTGCAAGTCAGCCATGGCAATCTGGTCGCCAACGAACAGCTGATCCGTCATGGCTTCGGCATCGATGTGAACCCGGACGATGTCATCGTCAGCTGGCTGCCGCTGTACCACGACATGGGCCTGATCGGCGGGTTGCTGCAGCCGATCTTCAGCGGTGTGCCCTGCGTGTTGATGTCGCCCGGCTACTTCCTGGCGCGGCCACTGCGCTGGTTGCAGGCGATCAGCGAGTACGGCGGCACCATCAGCGGTGGGCCTGATTTCGCCTACCGTCTCTGCAACGAGCGGGTCAGCGAGGCCGCCATGGCCGAGCTCGACCTGAGTCGTTGGCGCGTGGCTTATTCCGGCTCCGAACCCATTCGCCAGGACAGCCTCGAGGCTTTTGCGGCCAAGTTTCAGAGCGCGGGCTTCGATGCCAGCAGCTTCTTCGCCAGCTATGGCCTGGCCGAAGCCACGCTGTTCGTCAGTGGTAGCCGCCGAAGCCACGGCATCCGGGCGCTGGCGCTCGATGCACAGGCGCTCGCGGCCAATCGAGCCGAGCCTGGGCAAGGTAGCGTGCTGATGAGCTGTGGCTACAGCCAGCCGGCGCATGCCGTGCGGGTCGTGGACCCTGTGAGCCAATGTGTGGTGGGCGATGACCAGGTAGGCGAGATCTGGGCCGCGGGGCCGAGTATCGCCTTGGGCTACTGGCGCAACCCTGAAGCCACCGCACGGACTTTCGTCGAAAAGGACGGCCGTACCTGGCTGCGCACCGGCGACCTGGGCTTCCTGCGCGACAGCGAGCTGTTCGTCACCGGGCGGCTCAAGGACATGCTCATCGTGCGCGGCCAGAACCTCTACCCCCAGGACCTGGAGAAAACCCTGGAGCGCGAGGTCGCGGTATTGCGCAAGGGCCGCGTCGCCGTGTTCGCCGTGGATGACAAGGGCGAGGAGGGGATTGGCATTGCGGTAGAGATCGGCCGCAACGTACAGAAGGCCATCGAGCCGGCGGCCCTGATCAAGACCCTTCGTCAAGTCGTTGCCGATGCCTGCCGGCAGGCCCCGGCCGTGGTCCTGTTGCTTCATCCCGGCGCCTTGCCGAAAACCTCCAGCGGCAAGCTGCAGCGCTCGGCATGCCGCTTGCGCATGGCCGATGGCAGCCTGGAGTGCTACGCGCGGTTCCCCGATGAGCAAGATCGGGAAAAGGCGGCGCCGGCAGCTGGTGATGGACTGCAAGCCCGTATCGCGGCGATCTGGCGTGAGCAGCTTCAGGTCGACAACGTGAGCGCGGACGATCACTTCTTCCTGCTGGGCGGCAACTCGATCGCCGCTGCCCAGGTTACCGCGAGACTGGCGGATGAGCTGGGCCTGGCGCTCAACCTGCGGACGCTTTTCGAAGCGCCGACCCTGGAACGCTACAGCGCTGTCGTGGCGGCATCGCAGGCTCAGGGTGGCACCGCCATGGGCCGAATCGATGGAATGGGCCGCGAGCAGGCTCTGCCGCAATCGCTGGCGCAAAATCGCCTGTGGCTGTTGTGGCAACTCGAGCCGCAAAGCGCGGCCTATAACATTCCGGCCGGCCTGCACTTGCGCGGTGACCTGGACGAAGCGGCGCTGGCGGCGAGTTTCCAGGCGCTGGTGGAGCGACATGAATCGCTGCGCACGGTGTTCAGCGAGGAGGATGGCCGGGCACGCCAGCACATCCTGGACAAGGCTGTACTGGATCTGCATCGACTCGACCTGGAAGGGCTGGACGCCAGCCAGGTCGCCGCGCGCCGCGAACAGGAAGCACAACAGCCGTTCGACCTGCGGCAGGGGCCATTGCTGCGGGTCACCCTGGCGCGTCTAGAGGACGATGTCCATCAGGTCTGGGTGACCCTGCATCATATTGTCGCCGATGGCTGGTCGATGAATATCCTGCTGGACGAGTTCGCGCGCCTGTATGCCGCGCATTGCCAAGGCCAGAGTGCCGAACTGGCGCCGTTGACGCTCGGCTACGCCGATTATGGCAACTGGCAGCGGCAATGGCTGGCCGAGGGTGAATCCGCCCGGCAACTGGCGTACTGGCTAACGCAACTGGGCGGCGATCTGCCGGTACTCGACCTGTGTACCGATCACCCGCGCTCCAGCCAGCGCACCCGGCGCGCCGCGCGCCTGACCGTCAAGGTGCCGACCACGCTCGCCGATGCCTTGCGTACCTTGGCCCGCGAGCAGCAGGCGAGCCTGTACATGATCCTGCTGGCCGCCTGGCAAACGCTCCTGCACCGGTATACCGGGCAAGGCGATATCCGTGTCGGCGTGCCCAACGCCAACCGTCCACGCCTGGAAACTCAGGGCATGGTCGGTTTCTTCATCAACACCCAGGTCATGCGTGCCCACCTGGACGGCAGGCAGCCATTCGAGCGGCTCCTGGCCCAGGTTCGCCAGGCGTCGATCGAGGCCCAGGCGCATCAGGACCTGCCGTTCGAGCAACTGCTCGAAGCATTGCCGGACGCGCGTGAGCAGGGCCTGTTCCAGGTCATGTTCAACCATCAGCAACGTGACCTGTCGGCCTTGCGACGTTTGCCTGGCCTACTGGCCGAAGAACTGCCGTGGCACAGCCGGGAGGCCAAGTTCGACCTGCAACTGCATAGCGAAGAAGACCAACAGGGCCGCTTGAGTCTGGCGTTCGACTACGCGGCCGAGCTCTTCGAAGCCAGCACCATCGAACGCCTGGCCAGGCATGTACTGACCGTACTCGAGCATGTCGGCGCCAACCCGCGACGGGCGCTTGGCGACATCCAGCTGATCGATGACGCGTGTCGCGAACGATTGCTCGGCTGGGGGCAGACGCCGGCGGCACCCGTCCGGCAACTGGTCATCGAGCAGCTCAATGAACAGGCGCGAGTCACGCCACAACGTACCGCGCTGGCCTGGGATGGCGGCAGCCTCGACTACGCCGGCCTGCACCAGCAGGCCAACCGCCTGGCGCATTATCTGCGCGACAAAGGCGTGGGTCCGGAAACCCGCGTCGCCATCGCGGTGGAGCGTTCGCCGCAATTGCTGGTCGGCCTGCTGGCCATCCTCAAGGCCGGCGGTGCCTATGTCCCGCTGGATGTGGACTATCCCGCCGAGCGCCTGGCCTACATGCTGGCCGACTGTGGCGCGAGCCTGCTGCTGGGCCAGGGCGAGATCCTGCAGCGCTTGCCGCAGGTCGAAGGCGTCAGTGCCATCGTCCTGGATCAGCTCAAGCTCGACAGCTGGCCCAGCCATGCGCCAGGCCTGCATCTGAGCGGCGACAACCTGGCCTACGTGATCTACACCTCCGGCTCCACCGGGCAACCCAAGGGTGTGGGCAATACCCACGCGGCCCTGGCCGAGCGTCTGCACTGGATGCAGAACACCTACGCACTCGATGACAGTGACGTGCTGCTGCAGAAGGCGCCGATCAGCTTCGACGTCTCGGTGTGGGAATGCTTCTGGCCGTTGCTCACTGGTTGCACCCTGGTCCTTGCCGGGCCTGGCGAGCACCGTGATCCTCGGCGCATCGCCGAGCTGGTTCAGGCGCACGGCGTGACCACGCTGCACTTTGTGCCCCCGCTGCTTCAGGTGTTCGTCCAGGAACCTCTGGCCGCGGCGTGCGGTTCCCTGCGTCGCGTATTCTCGGGTGGCGAGGCGCTGTCGGCGAGTCTGCGCGATCGGCTCCTGCATGTGCTGCCCCAGGTGCAGTTGCATAACCGCTATGGTCCGACCGAGACGGCCATCAACGTTACCCATTGGCACTGCCAGGCCAGCGATGCCGAGCGTTCGCCCATCGGGCGGCCGCTGGGCAACGTTCTGTGCCAGGTGCTGGACGAGGAGTTGCAGCTCAGCGCGCCAGGCGTGCCAGGCGAACTCTACCTGGGCGGTGCGGGCCTGGCCCGTGGTTACTTGGGCCGCCCGGGACTGACGGCCGAGCGCTTCGTGCCCCAGGCCGACGGCGACGGACAGCGGCTGTACCGCAGCGGCGACCGCGTGCGTTGGTGGGTACAGGTCGAGGCCCTGGAATACCTCGGACGGCTCGACCAACAGGTCAAGGTGCGCGGCTTCCGCGTCGAACCGCAGGAAGTGCAGGCCAGTCTGCTGGCCCAGCCCGGCGTGGACCAGGCAGTGGTGCTGGTCCACGAAGACACTGTCGGTGCCCGATTGGTCGGCTACTACAGCGGCGATGCCCGGCGTGACGCATTGCTCGCCGCCCTCGGCGAACGCCTGCCCGCCTACATGGTGCCGACCCAACTGATGCAGCTGGAACGGATGCCGTTGGGACCCAACGGCAAGGTCGATCGCAAGGCATTGCCGGCGCCCATCTGGCAACAGCGCGAACACGTCGAGCCGCACAGCCCGTTGCAGCGCCAGGTCGCGGCCATCTGGCGGGAAGTCCTGGGCCTGTCGCGGATCGGTTTGCAGGACGACTTCTTCGCCCTGGGCGGGCATTCGTTGCTCGCCACCCAGATCGTTTCCCGGGCTCGCCAGGCCTGCGACGTCGAGCTGCCGCTCAAGGCGTTGTTCGAGTCCAGCGAGCTGGGCGATTTCTGTGCCGAGATCGAGCGTATCCGCGAAGCAGGTGAACACAATCTGCAAGGCGTGATCGAGCGGGTGGATCGGCGTCAGGCAGTACCGCTGTCCTATTCCCAGCAGCGCATGTGGTTCCTCTGGCAGATGGAGCCCGACAGCCCGGCCTATAACGTCGGCGGCATGGCACGTTTGCGCGGCACGCTGCATGTGGACGCTTTCGAGCGCGCCCTGCAGGCCTTGGTCATGCGTCACGAAACCCTGCGCACCACGTTCCCCGGCATCGATGGCGTGCCGTATCAATGCGTGGCCGCCGACAGCACCCTGAGCCTGCGGTGGCAGGACCTCAGCGCTCAACCCGAGGAGCGCCGCCAGGCGCACCTGCAGGCCATCGCCGATGAACAGGCGCACCAGCCGTTCGACCTGGAGCAGGGGCCCTTGCTGCGCGCATGCCTGGTCAAGACCGAAGAACGCGAGCACTACTTCGTCCTGACCCTGCACCATATCGTCACCGAAGGCTGGGCGATGGATATCTTCGCCCGCGAGCTGGGCGAACTCTACGAAGCCTTCGTCGATGACCGTGAGTCGCCACTGGCGCCACTACCCGTGCAGTACCTGGACTACAGCGTCTGGCAGCGGCAGTGGCTGGAAGGCGGCGAGGGCGAGCGACAACTGGCCTATTGGAAAGCCCGCCTGGGCGACGAGCATCCCGTCCTCGAGCTTCCGGCGGATCGGCCTCGCCCCGCCGTGCAAAGCCATGCTGGCGCGCTCTATCGCTTTGACCTCGAGCCGGCATTGGCGGACCGTGTACGTGCCTTCAATGGCCAGCGTGGCCTGACCCTGTTCATGACCATGACCGCGACCTTGGCCACCTTGCTGCACCGTTACAGCGGGCAGTCCGACCTGCGCATCGGCGCGCCGATGGCCAACCGCATTCGCCCCGAAAGCGAAGGCTTGTTCGGTGCGTTTCTCAACACCCAGGTGTTGCGCTGCCTGCTCGATGGAAACATGAGCGCCGACGAGCTGCTCGATCAGGTCCGCCAACGGGTGATCGAGGGACAGTCCCATCAGGACCTGCCGTTCGAGCAACTGGTCGAGGCGCTGCAACCGCCGCGCAGCAGTGCCTACAACCCACTGTTCCAGGTGATGTGCAATGTCCAGCGCTGGGCTTTCCAGCAGAGCCGCGAGTTGGTTGGCATGCGGGTGGACTACCTGGTCAACGACGCCAGCGCGACCAAGTTCGACCTGTACCTGGAAGTGACCGACCTGGATGGACGCCTGGGGTGCTGCCTGACCTACAGCCGCGACTTGTTCGACGAACCGCGGATCGCGCGCATGGCCGAGCATTGGCAGCGGTTGCTGGCCGGTCTCGTGGACGATCCGCGACAACGTCTGTGCGAGCTGCCAATGCTCGCCGACGCCGAGCGGCAGGCGCTGATCGGACAACTGCAAGGCGAGCGCGATTTCGCCCTCGACCAGACCGTCCATGGGCTGCTCGCCGCCCAGGCCGCGCGCACGCCCCAGGCCGGCGCGCTGACCTTCGGTGGCCAGCACCTGACCTATGCCGAGCTCGACCGTCAGACCAATCGCCTGGCTCGTGCCCTGCGTGAACGGGGTGTCGGCCCGCAAGTGCGCGTAGGCCTGGCCCTGGAACGCTCGCTGGAGATGGTCATCGGCCTGCTGGCCATCCTCAAGGCCGGCGGTGCCTACGTGCCGCTGGACCCTGAATACCCGCTGGACCGGCTGCGCTACATGATCGAAGACAGCCGCGTCGGCTTGCTGCTGAGCCAGCGCGCCTTGCTCGAAAGCCTGGGTGAGTTGCCCGCCGGGGTGGCGTGCTGGAACCTGGAGGACGATGCCGACAGGCTGTCGGCCTACAGCGCCGCGCCGCTGGACAACCTCAACCTGCCGCAGCACCAGGCTTACCTGATCTATACCTCCGGCTCCACCGGCAAGCCCAAGGGCGTGGCGGTCAGCCACGGTGAGATCGCCATGCACTGCCAGGCGGTGATCGATGCCTTCGGCATGCGCAGCGACGACTGCGAGCTGCACTTCTATTCCATCAACTTCGACGCCGCCAGCGAGCGCCTGCTCGTGCCACTGCTGTGCGGTGCTCGTGTGGTACTGCGCGGCCAGGGACAATGGGGCGCCGAGGAGATCTGCCGACTGGTGCGCGAGCAGCAGGTGAGCATTCTCGGTTTCACTCCGAGCTACGGCAGCCAGCTGGCCCAGTATCTGGCCGAGCGAGGCGAGCGTTTGCCCGTGCGTCTGGTGATCACCGGCGGCGAAGCGCTGACCGGCGAGCACCTGCAGCGCATTCGCCAGGCCTTCGTCCCGCAGCAGTTCTTCAACGCCTACGGCCCGACGGAAACCGTGGTCATGCCATTGGCCAGCCTGGCGCCGGACAGCTTGCCGGCCGATGCCGGCAGCGTGCCGATCGGCCGCGTGATCGGCGCCCGCACTGCGTACATTCTCGACGAGCACCTGGCGCTGCTGCCTCAGGGAGGCATCGGCGAGCTGTACATCGGTGGCGCCGGCTTGGCCCAGGGCTATCACGACCGCCCAAGCCTGAGCGCCGAGCGCTTCGTCGCCGACCCGTTCAGCCATGACGGCGGGCGCCTGTACCGCACCGGCGACCTGGTGCGCCTGCGCGCCGACGGCCTGGTGGAGTATGTCGGGCGTGCCGACCAGCAGGTGAAGATCCGCGGCTTCCGTATCGAGCTTGGCGAAATCGAGAGCCGCTTGCAGGCGCATGCCGATGTCGACGAGGCCGTGGTCCTGGCTATCGACCTGCCCGGCGGCAAGCAGTTGGTCGGGTACCTGGTGTGCAAGCAGGCCAGCGCCGACAGCGAGGCGCAGGCCCGGTTGCGCGAAGCGGTCAAGGCCGATGCCCGCCAACACCTGCCGGACTATATGGTACCGGCGCACCTGGTGTTGCTCGACAGCCTGCCGCTGATGGGCAACGGCAAGCTCGACCGCCGCGCGCTGGCGGCACCTGATCTCGAACAGGGCCGCCAGCATTACCAGGCCCCGACGACCCCGCTGGAAGAACAACTGGCGCAAGTCTGGCGCGATGTGCTCAACGTTTCTCGCGTAGGCATGCAGGACAACTTCTTCGAGCTGGGCGGCGACTCGATTCTGTCGATCCAGGTGGTCAGCCGCGCGCGCCAGCTGGGCCTGCAGTTCAGCCCGCGCGATTTGTTCCAGCACCAGACCATCCAGACCCTGGCCGCGGTGGTCAGCCCTAGCGAGGCACCGAACACCATCGAGCAAGGCCAGCGCCAAGGCCGCGCCAGCATGACCCCTATCCAGCACTGGTTCTTCGACAGTGACATGGTCCAGCCCCAGCATTGGAACCAGGCAGTGCTGCTGGAGCCGCGGCAGCCACTGGACAGCGCCACCCTGGGGCAGGCCCTGGCCGGGCTGGTGACACACCACGACAGCCTGCGTCTGCGCTTTACTCAGGTCGAGGGTCATTGGCAGGGCGAGTACGCCCAGCCGGCGGGCGAACAGCTGCTGTGGACCGCCACGGTGGCCGACTTCACCGATTGCCAGATGCTCTACACCGACGTGCAGCGCAGCCTCGACCTTGCAGAGGGACCGCTGTTGCGTGCCTTGCTGGTCAGCGACCCGCAGGGCGCGCAACGCCTGTTGCTGGCGATCCACCACCTGGTGGTCGACGGCGTGTCCTGGCGCGTGCTGCTCGAAGACCTGCAGGCGCTGTACCGTGGCCAGCCGCTGGCGGGCAAGACCCACGCCATGGCCGACTGGGCCGCGCGCCTGGCCAGCTACGGCGGCAGCGACTCGCTGCGCGACGAGTTGGACTGGTGGCAGGACCAGCTTGGCACGGCGCGCCATGAGTTGCCTTGCGATCATCCCCAGGGCGGCAACCTGCATCGTCATGCCCAGACCCTGGCCATCGGCCTGGACGCGGAGCAGACCCGTCGGTTGCTGCAGCAGGCGCCGGCGGCCTATCACACCCAGGTCAACGACCTGTTGCTGACAGCCCTGGCACGTACTCTGTGCCGCTGGACGGGTGACGACGAGGTGCTGGTACAGCTCGAAGGCCATGGCCGCGACGGGTTGTTCGAGGACATGGACCTGACCCGCAGTGTCGGCTGGTTCACCAATGCCTACCCGCTGCGCCTGAACCCGCAGGCAGGCGAGGGCGATGCCGCGCGCGCCACATCGATCAAGCGCATCAAGGAACAGTTGCGCCAGGTGCCCCATAAAGGCCAGGGCCATGGCGTGCTGCGCTACCTCGCCGACGCTGCCGGGCGCGAGCGCATGGCGGCGCTGCCGCAGGCGCGCATCACCTTCAACTACCTGGGCCAGTTCGATCAGCAGTTCGATGCCGCCGCGCTGTTCCAGCCAATCGACGCGCCGACGGGTCTGGCCCATGACCTCGATGCGCCGCTGCCGAACTGGCTCAGCGTCGACGGCCAGGTGTACGGGGGTGCCCTGCAATTGCGCTGGACCTACAGCACCGAGCGTTTCGCCGAGCAGACCATCGCGCAACTGGCCGAAGCCTATCGCCAGGAGCTGCTAGCCCTGGTCGGCCACTGCCTGGCGGACGGCGTCGGCAGCTTCACGCCATCGGACTTCCCGCTGGCCCATCTGAGCCAGGAGCAGATCGACGCGCTGCCGATTCCGGCCACCGAGATCGAAGACGTCTACCCGCTGACGCCGATGCAGGAGGGCCTGTTGCTGCATACCCTGCTGGAGCCGGGCACCGGCATCTACTACATGCAGGACCGCTACCGCATCGACAGCGCGCTCGACCCGCAACGCTTCGCTCAGGCCTGGCAGGCCGTGGTGGCACGCCACGAGGCCCTGCGCGCCTCGTTCAGCTGGAACGCCGGCGAAGCGATGCTGCAGATCATCCACAAGCCGGGCAACACGCCGGTCGACTACCAGGACTGGCGCGGACTCGACGAGGCTGTCCAGGAGGAGCGCCTGCAAGCCCTGCACAAGCAGGAACGCGAGGCCGGCTTCGAGCTGCTGCGCGAGGCGCCGTTCCATCTGCGCCTGGTACGCGTCGACGACGAGCGCTACTGGTTCATGATGAGCAACCACCACATCCTCATCGATGCCTGGTGCCGCTCGTTGTTGATGAACGACTTCTTCGAGATCTATCAGGCCCTGGGCGAAGGTCGCCAGGCCCAACTGCCGGTCCCGCCGCGTTACCGCGACTACATCGGCTGGCTGCAACGCCAGGATCTGCAGGAGGCGCGCCAGTGGTGGCAAGCCAACCTGGCCGGCTTCGAACGCGCCACGGCGATCCCCAGCGACCGCCCGCTGCGCAACGACCATGCCGGAGACGGCATGCGGGTCGGCGATTGCCACACCCGCCTGGAGGCGAGCGATGGCGTGCGCCTGCGCGAACTGGCCCAGGCCCACCAGCTGACCATCAATACCTTTGCCCAGGCGGCCTGGGCCCTGGTGCTGGCGCGCTACAGCGGTGAGCGTGACGTAACCTTCGGCGTGACCGTGGCCGGACGTCCGGTGAGCATGCCGCAGATGCAGCGCACCGTCGGCCTGTTCATCAACAGTATCGCCTTGCGCGTGCGGCTGCCCGAGCCGGGCCAGCGCCGTAGCGTGCGCCAGTGGCTGCAGGGCCTGCTGGAGCGCAACATGGAGCTGCGCGAGTACGAATACCTGCCCTTGGTGGCGATCCAGGAGTGCAGCGAACTGCCCAAGGGCCAGCCGCTGTTCGACAGCCTGTTCGTGTTCGAGAACGCGCCGGTGGAAACCGCCGTGCTCGACCAGGCCCAGCACTTGAACGCCAGCTCCGACTCGGGCCGTACCCACACCAACTTCCCGCTGACGGCGGTGTGCTATCCAGGTGACGAGCTGGGCCTGCACCTGTCGTTCGACCAGCGCTATTTCGATACTCCGACGGTCGAACGCCTGCTGGCCGAGTTCAAGCGCCTGCTGCTGGCGCTGGTGGACGGCTTCGAAGGGGAGGTGGACGCGTTGCCATTGCTGGGCGAGGCAGAGCGACGTTTCCTGCTCGAGGACTGCAACCGCACCGATCACGCCTATGCGCTGGAGCAAAGCTATGTCGCGCTGTTCGAGGCACAGGTCGCCGCGCACCCCCGGCGCATCGTGGCTCGTTGCCTGGAGGCCTCCTGCGATTATGCCGAGCTGAACCTGGCAGCCAACCGTCTGGGCCATGCCCTGGTCGCCAGCGGCGTCGCCATCGACCAGCCGGTAGCCCTGCTGGCCGACCGTGGCCTGCCGTTGCTGGGCATGATCGTCGGCAGCTTCAAGGCCGGTGCCGGCTATCTGCCGCTGGACCCAGGCCTGCCCTCGGCGCGCCTGCAGCGTATCGTCGAGCTCAGCCGCACGCCGGTGCTGGTGTGCAGCGCGGCCTGCGCCGAGCAGGCTCGCCAACTCCTGGATGGGTTCGGTGGCGTGGCACGGCCGCGACTGCTGGTGTGGGAAGAGATCCAGGCGAGCGCTATCGCCAGCCACGACCCAGGTATCCACAGCGGGCCGGACAACCTTGCCTATGTGATCTATACCTCCGGTTCCACGGGCGAGCCCAAGGGCGTGATGGTCGAGCAGCGAGGCATGCTCAACAACCAGCTGAGCAAGGTTCCCTACCTGCAACTGGACGAGCGCGACGTGATCGCCCAGACCGCTTCGCAAAGCTTCGACATCTCGGTCTGGCAATTTCTCGCGGCGCCGCTGTTCGGTGCTCAGGTGCGGATCGTGCCGAACGCCCTCGCGCATGATCCGCAAGGCCTGCTGGAACATGTCCAGGCGACGGGCATCACGGTGCTGGAAAGCGTGCCTTCGCTGATCCAAGGCATGCTGGCCAACGATCATCGACCCTTGCAAGGGTTGCGCTGGATGCTGCCGACCGGCGAGGCCATGCCGCCGGAGCTGGCTGCCCAGTGGCTGCAGCGCTATCCGCAGGTCGGCCTGGTCAACGCCTACGGACCGGCCGAATGCTCGGACGACGTGGCCTTCTTCCGCGTCGACTTGGCGGCTACCCAAGGCAGCTACCTGCCTATCGGTACGCCCACGGACAACAACCGCCTGTACCTGCTCGGAGAAGACCAGGCCCTGGTGCCGGTGGGCGCGGTGGGCGAGCTCTGTGTCGCCGGCACGGGCGTTGGTCGAGGCTACGTCGGTGACCCCGTACGGACGGCCATGGCCTTCATCGCGCACCCTTTCGGCGCGGCGGGCGAGCGCCTGTACCGCACCGGCGACCTGGCTCGGCGGCGTTCCGACGGCGTGCTGGAATACGTCGGGCGCATCGACCACCAGGTGAAGATCCGTGGTTACCGGATCGAGCTGGGCGAGATCGAAGCCCGTCTGCACGAGCTGCCTGAGGTACGCGATGCGGCCGTGGGCGTGCAGGACGGCGTCAATGGCAAGTACCTGGTGGGCTATCTGGTAGCTCATGAAGGTGTGACGGCCAGCGCTGAACGGCTCGACCAGGTCAAGCAGCGTTTGCGTGCCGATTTGCCCGAGTACATGGTGCCGTTGCATTGGGCGTGGCTCGAACAGTTGCCGCACAACGCCAATGGCAAGCTTGACCGCAATGCCTTGCCGACGATCGATATCGGCGCTCAGCACAGTCAGGGTTACCTTGCGCCACGCAACGAGCTGGAAGAAACCCTGGCCGGGATCTGGAGCGAGGTGCTCAAGGCCGAGCGGGTGGGGGTACGAGACAACTTCTTCGAGCTGGGCGGCCACTCGTTGCTGGCGACCCAGATCGCTTCGCGCGTGCAGAAGCGGTTGCAATTGAACGTACCGCTTCGGGCGATGTTCGAGTGCAGCACGGTAGAGGAGCTGGCTGGGTATGTGCAGGGGCTGCGTGCTGGCGCGCTGAGCGAGGACAAGGTGGATCGCTTGAGTGATCTGATGGCGGCACTGGAAGGGCTTTGACACGCCAGTCCGCCGGCAAAGGGCCCATCGGGCCCACTTGCGCCCGGGATCCCGGACGCAGCCCATTGCCAAAGGCCTGTGCCCAGGGTCGCCGCCTGCACGGCCAAGCCGCGCTTCAGTCTTTGTGCTCGGCGTTGGTTGAAATTCGAAAGTAAGCGTTCGCCAACAACTAGTAAAGACAAGCACCGGCACATTGACCGATGTCTCCCTGGCATTTTTGCAAGATGACAGCGGCATTCGAAAGTTAGAGACTCGTCGCCATGAGGTAGCCCACGCCACTCACTTCATTTTATGGAAAATACTCCATGTCGCCTGGGTTGTGCCTTTTCCGTATTCCGTCAGCAGACTCCATATTCGGAAGGTGTCGTTATGTCTCGGTTTTCAGAATCTACGGTAGTGGGTTACAACCAAGGCATGGCCCACCAAGTTTTAACTCCGATGTCGGGTTGCTGGAATAGATCAAGCAACACCAGCTTGCCAACTTGGCGGTGAGCCTGGGTAGGCGAAGGACAGGCTGAAGTCGCCGTTTCGAAGCATGAAGTTCATGGGTTGACCCAGGGCAGCCTCTGACGAAAAAAGTCGGCTGTTGAATGATGTCCTCTTAGCAAGAGGACTGTTATGGTTTGACTTGTCTTTCGACAGCATTTAGTTGAAATCGATTGGATAAGCGTTCGTTGCTTCGACCTGGATAGAGCGCCGCGCAAGCGGCGCTTGTTTTAACCTGTCGAAGTGTCTGTCCGACAGCGACCACGCGCTGTCCATGGCTTTTTCAGCTATCACTCAAACCGACCATGACAGAGGCGGCATGGCCAACGCCTATCGCGAAATACTGCTGACCCCTAATGTCAAGGGGCTGCTAATGACAGCCACTATCGTCCGCCTGCCTCAGACGATGATCGGTATCGGCCTGCTGACCATGCTGGTTCAACAGAGCGCTGGCTATTGGCTGGCTGGCGCGATCGCGGGTACCTACACACTGGCGACTGCGTTTGTCGGGCCGCGGATATCGAGACTTGTCGACCGACATGGGCAGAGTCGGGTGCTGCCGATCGTCAGCGCCTTCAGTGTCGCCATGCTCCTGACGCTCCTGGCCGCCGCCCATGTGCAGGCGCCATCCGCGCTGCTGTTCATCCTCGCCGCCCTGGCCGGGACGATGCCAAGCATGTCCGTCATGGCCAGGGCGCGCTGGGCGAAGATTTTCCGCGGCAAGCCACTGCTGCATGCCGCCATCACCCTGGATACGGTTCTGGCGGAACTGGCCTACATCGCCGGGCCGCCCTTGGCGATCGCCCTGAGCATGAACTGCTTCGCTGAAGCCGGACCGCTGGCGGCCGTGGCGCTGTTGACGGTCGGCGTGACTGTCTTCGTTCTGCAACGGCAGACGGAACCCGAAGTCGTTGCCCGCACGACGACGGCCACGGGCTCGGCCATGCGCCTGCCCGGTCTGCGCGTTCTGGTCATGGCGATGGTGGCGATGGGGCTCATCGGTGGAGCGGTCGACGTGGCTGTCGTGGCGTTCGCCACCGCCGAGGGCTCGCCGACGACGGCCAGTTGGATTCTGGCGGCCTACGCGCTGGGCTCGGTGAGCGCCGGCCTGGTCTTCGGCGCGTTGACCATCACCGCGCCCATCGAAAGACAGTTTCTGATTGCGCTGATCCTGTTGGCGGTGACAGCGGTATTGCCCATGTTCTCTGCGAACGTCTACATCATGACGGGAATGATTTTTGTCGCGGGCATGTCCTTTGCGCCGACGATAGCCATCGTCATGAACCTGGGGACACATATCGTCCCAGCGGCAGAACTGACGGAAGGGCTGACCTGGATGTCCACCGGAATTGGCATTGGGATCGCCTTGGGCGGAGCGTGCGCGGGTCTGGTGATAGACACCTTGGGTGCACGAGCCGGATTTGGCGTAGCCATTGTCGCTGGGTTGGCGCTGGTGGCGATCGCAACTATCGGCCAGCGTTCACTGCGGGCCGAATCCGCGATGCCTTCGGCGTTGCGGGCTGTTTAGGGCTTCGCTTGCGGTCGGTAATCTCGAATACGCGGGGTGCCAACGTGTCACGCAGCGGTGGCACGTTGGCCGTTTCAGCGTTTACCCAGAATCTGTTCGAGCATCTCGGGACGCGGGGCGCCTTGTTGGGTTTGCAAGTGGCCATTTTCATCCTGGTAGAAGATGGTCGGAGTAGCGGACAGACCAAGTTCTTCCATCAGTGCAAGGTTATCGTCGAGCTGTTTCTGCACGCTATCGGGGATCTTGTCCAAGGGCTTTAGAGTACTGGCCTTGCCGGCGCTTTCGTGCGCTTGCAAGGCCTTGCTCGGGTCCTGGCTGGCCAACAGCGCGGCGGATTTGGCGGGGCTATCCTGACGGATGATGCCGACCATGATATGACGCAGCTGGACCTTGCCTGAGGTTACCCAAGACCGGGCCTGTTGCCAGAACAGGTTGCAATAAGGGCAGTTGGGGTCGCTGAACAGGTAGACCGTGCGGGGTGCGTCGGGCTTGCCATCGGCAATCCAGGCACTTTTCTCCATCTTCGCCCAGATCGCCTTGCTCATCGGGCCATAGACCAGTTTTTGCAAGGGCGCCGCGCTGAGGTCCTGGCCCTGCGCGTCGAACAGGTTGCCGACCAGGACATGCTTGCCATTGGCGGTCAGGTACAAGGCCAGGGCATTGTTCCGGTATTCGGCGGCATAGCCACGCAAACCGTCCGGGGCATCGAAGCTGCCTTTGATCACGGCGCCCTTGGCCTGCAATTGCTTGATCGGCTCAGGCAGTTCTTCAGCCTGCAGGGAAGCGCACGCCAGCAGGGCGAAGGTCAGGGGTAGAAAGGTGTCGAAGCGCATTTCATTTTCCTTGCAAGACAGTGGCGGGCGGTTGGGCGTCGGCCAAGGGCGCCAGGGCGTGGTGCAGGCTGGCCCGGGACAGCTCGCCCAGGTGACTGCCGATCAGCATGCCGTCGGCGTTGTAGAACAGGGTGGTGGGCAGCGCCATGGAGCCTACCTGTCGAGAGAGCTGGCCGCTGCCATCGAAGAGCACGTGAGACAGGTTGAGGCCGGTGGTGGCCAGGAAGGTAGTGACCGTCTGTGGGGTTTCGCCTTGATTGACGAACAGGAAGGTCACGCCGGGAAACTCATGCTGGGCCGCCTGCAGGATCGGCATTTCGCGGCGACACGGAGGACACCAGGTGGCCCAGATATTGATGACCAGCGCACGTCCACGAAACTCGGCCAGGGCCACGGGCCGGTCTTCGGCACTGCGCAAGGTCAGGGCCGGTAGCTGCGTACCCTGGTTGTACAGGTGCGAGGCCAGGCTTGCCAGTACCCAGAACAGCGCGCCGCTGCACAGGCCCCAACCCAGCGGGCGACGCAATCCTGGCTGCCGCCAACCCTGCCACAGGGCGCCCAGTACTATGCCTAGCAGCCCGGTGTAGCCCTGGAAGCCTCCGTCACGGATATCGATGATCTGCAGCGGATCACCGCGATACATCGGCCAGTACTGCGCCACGAAGCCCAGGCGCGCGCAGAGCAGGCCCAGCAGGAACAGGTTGAACAGCGCGGACTCCGGGTTCTGTCCGCCTCGACGCGCGACCCGCCAGCCCACCAGGCTGGCAATGGCCAAGGCACCCAGTAACAGGAGATGGTTGAGCGCCAGCGTCAATGGTCCCAGCGTGAACGTCAGCATCAGCCTTGGCTCCGTGTCAGTGCCCAGTGTCGCAGAAAGCCCGGGGCGTCGATCTCGCCGGTAATCCGACGGGCACGGCGCTCTTCGCCTTCCGGGCCGATCCAGATCAGGCTGGGCGGGCCCGGTACCTGATAGCGGCGCAGCAGTGCCCGGCTGGCCGGGGTGTCGGCAGTGACATCCAGGCGCAGCAGACGTACATCGGCGAGGCTGGCCTGTACATCGTCACGGGCGAATACCTGCTTGTCCATGACCTTGCACGACACGCACCAGTCGGCGGAATAGTCGAGCAGCACCCATTGGCCACGGGCCTGTGCCTTCTGGAGTTCCTGCCGCAGAGCCTCTGGCGTATCGAGCGTGGTGAACCGTTGGGTGCTAGCGGAAGACTGAACGGCTCCAGCCTGTACATTGGTAAAGGGCCGCAGCGGTTGCCACAGGTCGCTGCCACCGGCGGCGGCGCCGACCAGCAGCAGGCTTCCCCACAAGGCACCCAGTAGCGTGACCACGCGCAAGGCGGGTACGCGTTCCAGGGCTGGCCAGGCGCTCCAGCCCAGGGCAATCAGCCAGGCGCCACACGACGCCAGCAGCAACGACGGTGCCAGTAGCCCCCGCAGGGTATAGAGCGCCATGCCCAGAAAGACGAAGCCGAACACACCCTTGACCCGATTCATCCACGCGCCGGGGCGCGGCAGGTAGCGATTGCCCAAGGTCACCAGCAAGAGCAAGGGCACGCCCATGCCGAGCCCCAGGCTGAACAGCACCAGCCCGCCCTGCAATACATCGCCGCTCTGCGCGATGTACAACAGCGCACCGGCCAGCGGCGCGGTCATGCACGGCCCCATCAACAGGCCGGACAGTGCCCCGAGCAGTGCGGCGCCATAGAGATTGCCACCTCGCGTGCCTTGACCGGCGCGGTCCAGGCGGTCGCGCAGGGCCACCGGCAGTTGCAGCTCGAATGCGCCGAACATGGGCAAGGCAAGCAGTACGAAGAGCCCCGCCAGGCTGCCCAGTAGCCAGGGTTGCTGGAGCCAGGCCTGCAAGCTCGCCCCCAGCAGAGCCGCGACAACGCCGAGCGCGGCGTACACCAGCGCCATGCTCAGGACATAGACGCCTGCCAGGAGCCACCCGCGACGAGCACTGGCACCATTGCCCAGTACCAGCCCGGCCAGGATCGGCAGCATCGGCAGCGAGCAAGGGGTGAACGCGAGCAGCAGCCCCAGGCCGAAGAATGCCGGCAGGCTCCAGGCCAGGCTGCGTTGTTGCAGGCCGCTGGCCAGTGCCTGGTCGTCGGCCTGGACCGTGGTGGGGAGGGCATTCCCGCCAAGCTCTATCACGCGAGTCTGCGGCGGGTAACACAGCCCTGCATCGGCACAGCCCTGCCAACCGACGCGCAGCTGGCCCGTGGCATCGGCTGGCACGAGCAGCTCCAGTTGGTCACGGTAGATGAGGCTGTCGCCGAAATAGTCATCGTGATGGTCGAGTGCCGGTGGCAGCGGCGGTTGCTGTCCGGCCGACAGTCCGTCCAGTTTCAAACGTTTCTGGTAGAGGTAGTAGCCTTGCTGGATCTGGAAGTGCAGACGCATCTCGCCGCTCGGCAGACGGTCGTGGGTCAGCACGAAGGCTTTGTCGACCGGCAGGAAGTCGGGCTGGGCCGCGAAAGGGTTGGCCTGGAGCGGACCGACCAGGAGGATGCTCAGGAGCAGCAGTAGGGCGCGCATGTCGTTGCCTTGGTGATGCGATAGGCGGCTTATGCTGGTGGCGGTCGATTAACCGAAAGTTAAACGCCGTCGCGATGGTCGGTGGAATGCCACCCAACTGTCCTTACCCGGCATAATCCTCGCTTAATCGCCGCCCTGTGCAATACCGCTTTGCCATTGGAGACCCCCATGCACGTACTGCTCTGCGAGGATGATGACCTGATTGCCAGTGGCATCAGCGCTGGCCTGACCGCGCAGGGCCTGACCGTGGACCGGGTGGCCAGCGCTTCGGCGGCGCGGGCATTGCTCAAGGCGGCCCGGTTCGACGTGATGATCCTGGATCTGGGGCTGCCTGACGAAGATGGCCTGAAGCTGCTGCGGCGTCTGCGCCAGCAGGGTGAAACGCTGCCGGTGCTGGTGCTCACCGCCCGCGATGCGGTGACCGACCGGGTCGAGGGCCTGCAAGCCGGGGCCGACGATTACCTGCTCAAGCCCTTCGACCTGCGCGAGCTGGCGGCCCGGCTGCATACCCTGTTGCGGCGGGTTGCAGGGCGCGCGGTCAATGTGATCGAGCACGGCCCGCTGCAATATGACCCCAGCAGCTGCGAGGCGCGGCTTGCCGGGCAAGCGGTGGACTTGTCGCGTCGCGAGCAGGCCTTGCTCCAGGCACTGTTGCAGAATCGCGGACGGGTGCTGTCCAGCGAACAGCTCAAGGATTGCGTCTACGGCTTCAACGACGAAGTCGAGAGCAACGCGCTCAACGTGCACATCCATCATCTGCGGCGCAAGCTGGGCAACGGCATCGTCGAGACGGTGCGCGGCCTGGGCTATCGCCTGGGTCCCGCTCAGGCGCCTGAGGAGACTCGACCTTGAGCCTGCGTGTACGCCTGAGCCTGATCCTGGGCAGTGCCTTCGTGATCATCTGGGCGCTGGCCGCCGCCTGGATGCTGCGCGATCTGCGCCAACAAATGATGTTTTCCCTGGATCAGCGCCTGGTCGCCTCGGCGCGCATGGTCGCGGGGCTGATCGAACAGTTGCCGCAGCCATTGACGGCCAAGGGCGAGGGCGCGCATTTCGCAGCCGACCAACTCAGCGTGCCGGACGGCATGGCCTGCCAAGTCAGCTCCCTGCGCGGGGAGATCCTGGCCAGCAACCACACGCACGACGGCGCGCTCGATGACCAGCACAGTGGCTTTCGTGACCAGACCATCGATGAGGACCTATGGCGGACCTTCACCTTTGTCCGCGGCGACGTTCGCATCACCACGGCCGACCGCCATCTGGAACGCGAGGCCCTCAACCGTTCCATTCTCCTGGCCGCCTCGGCGCCTGTGCTGATGGCCCTGCTAGGCAGCCTGGCGCTGCTGTGGGTCGGGGTCGGCAAAGGGCTCGAGCCGCTGAACCGCATGCGCGATGCGCTGCGCCGACGACGCGCCGACAGCGTGGAACCCTTGCAGGTGACTGGCATGCCGAGCGAGCTGCAGCCCCTGTTGGAAACCCAGAACCAGCTGTTCCTGCGCATTGCCCAGACCCTTGAGCGCGAGCGACGCCTGACCGACGATGCGGCCCATGAACTGCGTAGCCCGCTCACGGCCATCAAGACCCACTTGCAGGTAGCGCGCATGACCGACGGCACCGTTCGCGAGCGGGCGCTCGAATGCGCGGAGGAGGGCGCCGACCGTCTGCACCGTACCTTGGAGCAGCTGCTGATGCTGGCGCGGGTCGAAGGCAGCCTGTCGTTCGATGACGGTGTACGGTGCAGCGCCGAACAGATTGCCTTGCAGGCCGTGCAGGATGCCGGAGGCGGTGACAATCGACGCATCACCCTGCGTCTGCCGGACGACGCGGCCAGGATCTACCTCGGCATGCCGGCGCCCTTGGCCGTCGCTGCCTTGCGCAATCTCCTGGACAACGCCCTGCGTCACGGCGGTGCTGATGGGCCCGTCGAGCTGGAAGTACGCATGGAAGAGCAGGGGCAAGTCGGTTTTCTCGTGCGTGATCATGGCCCAGGTATCGCCGCCGAAGACCTGGGGCACCTGACCGAGCGTTTCTGGCGTCACAGCCAGAGCGGCGGCTGCGGACTTGGGCTGGCGATTGTCCAGGCGATCGTGCAGCGCTGCGCCGGTAGTCTGCGCTTCGACAGCCAGGCCGACGGCCTGCGTGTGTGGTTGCAAGTGCCAACCGGAACAGACGCTCTACAAGGGCGTTCGCGTGGCTTGGACCTATACCGCTGAGGTATTTTTATACAAATTGTTACAGCTATGCTTGCAGATGATGAAGTCTGTTGATTTATGGCACTTTCCAGTCGAGTATCAACCAAGATCCCCTGCCAGCCGTTAGACCCCATCAGGAGTCGGGACCGGTGCGGCAGGGTCGAGGAGCTCCCTCCAACCCTATCGTCCAGGTTCCGACCATGCCCAACAAATCCATGCGGATCCTCATTGCTGACGAGCAACTCGGCCAACGTCTGCAATTGGAGAAGATGCTCAACAGCCTTGGGTATTACCGGGTCGCCCCGGTAGAGAATTTCGAGGACCTGCAACGCTTGGTGCAGAGTGCCCTGCAGCCGTTCAACCTGCTGGTGGCCAATATCGATCTGGCCGGCGCCATGGGGGTCGACCTGGCCCGTTTTTGCAGGGTCAGCCCGCATATCCAGCATGCGCTCCTGTATCACTGCGCGCACCTCAAGGTACCCGCCGTGCCGCAGACGGAGCGTCGGGCGGTGAGTATCAGCCTGCCGAAAATGCCGGACACCGAGGCGCTCGAAGCCTTCATGTCGATCATCGACTCGGCTGTCAAGGTAGGGGAGGTCTCGCTGCCTGCGGGGCTATCCAAGGATACGAGGCATTCAAGGCCGAGGACGGACTTCACCCACTCGGTGTTCGGTCGACCCGCCTGAATCTCGCTCGGCCGGCGGCGCAAGCATTTGCTATCCTCTTGCGCTTTGCCAACTCGCGGAACTTGCCATGACTGCCACCGAAACCGCTCGCCAGCCAAGGCTGGGTCGCGGTGACCACAAGACCCTGGGCCTGGCGGCGCTGGGCGGCGCGCTGGAAATCTACGATTTCATCATCTTCGTGTTCTTCGCCCTGACCCTGAGTCAATTGTTCTTCCCGCCGGAAATGCCCGAGTGGCTGCGCTTGCTGCAGAGCTTCGGCATCTTTGTCACCGGTTACCTGGCGCGCCCCTTGGGCGGCATCCTCATGGCGCATTTCGCCGATCACTTGGGTCGCAAGCGGGTGTTCAGCTTGAGCATCCTGATGATGGCGCTGCCGTGCCTGTTGATCGGTGTAATGCCTACCTATGCCGATATCGGCTATGCGGCGCCCTTGCTCCTGCTGGCCTTGCGGATCCTGCAAGGCGCGGCCGTCGGGGGAGAGGTGCCCAGCGCCTGGACATTCGTCGCAGAGCACGCGCCACCCGGGCGCCGTGGTTATGCGTTGGGCTTCCTGCAAGCGGGTCTGACCTTCGGCTACCTGCTCGGAGCTCTGACGGCGACCCTGCTCGCGCGAGTCTTCACAACAGAAGAAATCCTCGCGTTTGCCTGGCGCTATCCTTTCCTCCTGGGCGGCGTATTCGGGGTCATCGGTGTCTGGTTGCGCCGTTGGCTGAGCGAGACCCCGGTGTTCCTGGCCTTGAAGGACCGACGTGAAACACCGGTGGCCTTTCCGCTGCGCAGCGTACTGTCCGATCATCGTCGCGCGCTGATCCCCGCCGCGCTGCTGACCTGCGTATTGACCTCGGCCGTGGTGGTACTGGTGGTGATCACGCCTACCGTGATGCAGCAACGCTTCGGTATGCCGGCAGGACAGACCTTTGCCCTCAGCAGCGTGGGTATCGTCTTCCTGAACATCGGTTGTGTCTTGGCCGGGCTGCTGGTCGATCGCATCGGCGCCTGGCGAGCCCTGATGATCTACAGTCTGTTGCTGCCCCTCGGGATAGGCGCGCTTTATGCCAGCCTGGTGGGTGGGTGGGGCTGGACCGGGCTCGCCTATGCGCTCGCCGGACTGTCCTGCGGCGTGGTGGGCGTTGTCCCTTCGGTAATGGTCGGTCTGTTCCCTGCAGCGATTCGGGTGTCGGGTATTTCCTTCACCTACAATGTCGCCTACGCCCTGTGGGCCAGTACCACACCGCTGGCGTTGATCGCGCTGATGCCGTGGAGCCCATGGGTATGCGTCGGCTTCTGCGCCGTGATGGGGGTGGTGGGGTTGTTGACGGCACTGTATTTCGAACGCCGTGAAGTCCTGGCATTCGGCTGCGAGGGCATGCCGCTCGTCTGTGGCGACAAGTAGGCCTTGTGCATGAAAAAGCCCCTGAACCTAGCGGTCAGGGGCTTTTTCATGCAGCGAGACAAAGCTTGCAGCTTACATGTTCGGGTAGTTCGGCCCGCCAGCGCCTTCAGGGGTGACCCAGGTGATGTTCTGGGAAGGGTCCTTGATGTCGCACGTCTTGCAATGCACGCAGTTCTGCGCGTTGATCTGGAAGCGCTTGGCGCCATCTTCCTGGGTCACCACCTCGTAGACGCCCGCCGGGCAATAACGCTGGGCCGGTTCGTCGTACAGCGGAAGGTTGGTACCGATCGGGATATTCGGGTCGGTCAGGCGCAGGTGGCAGGGTTGTTCCTCTTCATGGTTGGTGCTGGAAAGGAATACCGAGCTGAGCTTGTCGAAGCTGAGCTTGCCGTCCGGTTTGGGGTAGACGATCTTCTTCGCGTCGGCGGCCAGCTTCATGCAGGCATAGTCGGGCTTGGTGTCACGTAGGGTGAACGGCAGCTTGCCGCTGAACCAGTTCTGGTCGATGTAGTTGAACGCCGCGCCGAACAGCGGCCCGAACTTGTGCATGGCCGGGCCGAAGTTGCGGCTGGCGAACAGTTCATCGTGCAGCCAGCTGGCCTTGAAGGTATCGACATACCCGTTGAGCTGATCGCCACCTTCGCTGCCGCCGAGCAACGCGTCGGCCACGGCTTCGGCGGCCAGCATGCCGGACTTCATGGCCGTGTGGCTGCCCTTGATCTTGGAAAAGTTCATGGTGCCCAGGTCGCAGCCGATCAGGGCGCCGCCGTTGAAGACCATTTTCGGCAGCGAGTTGATACCGCCCTTGGTAATGGCGCGGGCGCCGTAGCTTATACGCTTGCCGCCTTCCAGGTATTGCTTGAATACCGGGTGATGCTTGAGTCGCTGGAATTCGTCGAACGGCGAGAGGTGCGGGTTGGCATAGGAAAGGTCGACGATCAGGCCGACTACCACCTGATTGTTTTCCAGGTGGTAGAAGAACGAGCCCCCCATGTTCTCGGTGCCGACCACGTCCAATGGCCAGCCGGCGGTGTGCACGACCAGCCCCTGTTCGTGCTTGCTCGGATCGATTTCCCAGATTTCCTTGATACCGATGCCGTAATGCTGGACGTCGGACTCGCTGTCCAGGTTGAAGCGCTTGATCAGTTGCTTGCCGATATGGCCACGGCAGCCTTCGGCGAACAGTGTGTACTTGGCGCGCAGTTCCATGCCGGGGGTATAGAGGCCGTCCTTGGACTGGCCTTCGCGGTCTACACCCAGATCACCCGTGATGATCCCGCGGACCACGCCGTTTTCATCGAACAGCGCTTCCTGGGCGGCGAAGCCAGGGTAGACCTCGACGCCAAGGTTTTCCGCCTGCTGGGCCAGCCAGCGGCACAGGTTGCCGAGGGAAATGATGTAGTTGCCCTGGTTGTGCATGGTCTTGGGCACGAACAGGTCGGGTACCTTGACCGAGCTGTTTTCGTCCTTGAGGACGTAGATGTCGTCGCGCTTGACCTCGGTGTTGAGCGGCGCGCCCAGTTCCTTCCAGTCGGGGAACAGCTCGGCGAGAGCGCGCGGCTCGAACACGGCGCCAGAGAGGATATGCGCACCAACCTCGGAGCCTTTCTCGACCACGCAGACGCTGATCTCGCTACCGGCTTCGGCGGCCTTCTGCTTCAGGCGGCAGGCGGCGGACAGGCCTGCCGGCCCTGCGCCGACAATGACCACGTCGAATTCCATGTATTCGCGTTCCACAGATTCTCTCCTACTCAAGGCTCATCGCTGTTGCTGGTCTGATGGATGTCGCGCGCTGATGTACAGCTGCATGGGCTGTAGCTTTCTGAATAACGCACTACACCGCTTTGGCTTGGACGCGCATTATATCTACACCACTTGGCGGGTCCAATACAAACGTTTGTTTGAATTTGCCGAAGCCCAGTAAAATCACTGAAGCGCGGCTTGAGGCTGGCGGATTTGCCGTATTGACCGCCTGGGGTGTTACGGTCAAGATACGAGCGGTTTTACGCTCGCCGTAGGCTGATCGTCGGGCGCAGGTGCACCTCTAAAAGCCAGGTGTGGAGCTGTGGATTCAAGCTGGAATCCACTTTTGTAGTGAAGTTTACACGTCACGACAGGAAATGACCCGTGGGTTTTGCTCGCTTGGTCCAGAGATGACTGGTTGGTCATTTGTTTTTTTCCGCACCGTTCGTTTTTCAGAGGTGCCCTTGTACCCACGCGCAATCGCCGGGACGCCCCCAGGCGACATTCTTTTCACCGGAGAGTAACGAGGAATCCATGAAGGTTCTTGTAGCTGTCAAACGAGTGGTCGACTACAACGTCAAGGTTCGCGTCAAGGCGGACAGCTCCGGCGTCGACCTTGCAAACGTCAAGATGTCCATGAACCCCTTCTGCGAAATCGCCGTGGAAGAAGCCGTGCGCCTGAAGGAGAAAGGCGTGGCGACCGAGATCATCGCCGTCTCCATCGGCCCGACCGCCGCCCAGGAGCAACTGCGCACCGCGCTGGCCCTCGGCGCCGACCGTGCCATCCTGATCGAGGCCGCCGAGGAGCTGAGCTCCCTGGCCGTGGCCAAGCTGCTCAAGGCAGTGGTCGACAAGGAGCAGCCGCAGCTGGTGATCCTTGGCAAGCAGGCCATCGACAGTGACAACAACCAGACCGGCCAGATGCTGGCCGCGCTGACCGGCCATGCCCAGGGCACCTTCGCCTCCAAGG